>JAIXWX010000028.1 GCA_027491075.1 Flavobacteriales bacterium | reverse complement strand
TTGTTAAATAAAAAAAAAGACTACTTTTGCCGCGGAGAGTTGGCAGAGTGGTCGATTGCGGCAGTCTTGAAAACTGTTGACTGTAACAGGTCCGGGGGTTCGAATCCCTCACTCTCCGCCAAATCCGCGTGAAAGTCACACGGAGCAACGGTTTAAGAGATTCTGTGTTTGAAGGTGGACGAAAATAGGACGGCACCCCTTGTTCGTTCACCAGGTTAAGCTGATGATAAAAAAAATCATCATGACACATTTATCTTTCAAGCCAGCACAGTACTACCCCGGCAAGGATGCCCGCGTAGAGTATTACTACATGTGTAAGGACCAGTGGATTCGAAAGCGAATCAGAGTCAATCACATCACCAATGAAATCGAGCGAGAGCGATATGCTCTAGCCCTTTCTAAATCCCTCAATGAACAGCTTTATTCTGGCTGGTCACCCGCTAATGAACAAAGCGAAGGTCAAACCATGCGTAAAGCGTTGAGGTTCTATCTCGGGAATTTTCTGCCCGAGAGAGAAGATTCCATCCGCACCTACAAAAGCACTGTATCTATTTTCACCGATTGGTGCGAAAAGAAAAGCTATATTGATAAGGACTGTTCCCTTTTTTCCAAAAAACAGGCATTGGAATTTTTGGCTGACATGAATATCAGCAGAAAACTGACCGCTCGTTCCTACAATAACTATCTCACGCTGATGAGAACAGTGTTCAATAAGCTGAAAGAGCAACAATATGTTTCTGAAAATCCCTTTGGCGGCATAAGCAAGAAAAAGCCCAAGGAGAAAAAGAGAAAGGTCATTCCCACTCCTATACTCAGAGACATCAAATCATGGGCAAATAATTATCTCCCAGAATTGGTACTGCCAATGAAACTCATTTTCTATTGTGGTATTCGACCTGCAGAGCTGTGCCGCCTCAAAGTGGAGAATGTAAGATTTGATTTAAGCTTAATCTACATCGAAGCTCATCAGGCCAAAGATCACGAATCCGCACCCATTTCTTTGCCGACTCACGTGCTACATGATCTGGTGAAGCATGTAGGCAATAGCCGAAGTGATCACTACCTGTTTTCATCTTTAAACTTAAAACCCGGACTAAAAAGCTGCAACTCTAGGTTGCTGGCCAAAAAGTGGAACAAGATCAGAAAGGCGCTTATGCTGGATGACAGCTACCAAATGTATTCACTCAAAGACTCGGGAGCTCTCGCACTCGCCAAAAATGTTGATTCCCCGATCGAATTAAAAGATCAATTTCGACATTCATCTCTGGACACCACATCCATCTACATCCGCAAAGCAAAGCCCGTTGCCAATGTGAACATTATGAATATGAAGGAGGAATGGTAAATCATTTTTTATTAAAAGTCCGCATTTGTTGAAAAGACGTTTTATTGTTAACACTGCGCGATCAATGTTTATACTATCTGGTGAGGCCATCCATTTAAGGGTTATAACTTTGTCAAAATCAAAAGTGTAGGAACCAACTAAGTTCTGAGCTCTTGTCATTGAAAACAGTAACTCATTAAAAAAATATCCCGATAGTTTGCCCTATCGGGATAAAAGGTGGGACAAATCCACCAGAGGTTGTCCCGAAGCACCGGTAATAAGACTTCGGGTTCTAATTTTTCTATCAATGGAAAATATTCCACTTGGTAAAAAGGTTATCTATGCTCGATTCCGTGTTGTAAACGGAAAAAGAGTTTACCCTAAAAAAGGAAAATTTTTTCGCTTTTTAGTGGATGATAACCAAACAGAAGAATAATCTTCTGTACCAAAGAAAGCCCCTTTTACAAGGGGCTTTTTTTATTCCCACATTGAAGTTCGCAATACAAACTTATACAAACTTACCTTCTGGATAGTTAAAACACCGAAGGATTTTTTATAAAAAGGAATTGCTTTCTAGGATTATTGAATAAGCTATTCTTTACATAGTTCATTATCCAAAAGCGATTTATTCATTACAACATCAATAATTCCAAGTCAAACATTCCACCTTGGCTTTCTTAACTTCCTTCTTGCGGGCCACAGATACCCTCCCAGGAATCTGCTCATGCTTCCAACCGTATTTTGACACATACTCTTGTAGCAGATCACTTGGATAGCTACTCAGAAGAAATTTTCCCTTAATGCTAGATAAAGTATCCAGCAGCCTTTTGAACTCTTGAATCGAGTAGCCTTTATAATGGGCACAGTCACTATTAAAGTAGGGCGGATCACAGTAATGGAACGAGTCGGGAGAATCATACTGCCTTATGACTTCAATAGCATCTCGACTCTCAGCGGTTACCTTGGCCAGTCTCTGGGCATAGCTTGCACCAAAGGACTCTCGCTTATTCATGATCTTCTTCTGTTGTGTGTCATTGGAGACGCTCGTGCCAAAGCTCACGCTCAATTGGCTGCTGAATCCCATAACAGCCAAAACCCAAACGGCCCATGCTCTCCTGACTTCTGTGAATAAATGTGGATGATTATAGACCACCCACGCATCTCGATGTAGATCTCTAGAATGAATGGATCCCTTGATCAACTTATCCAGCTTCTCAGGGTTTGTTTTACATTGAATGTAAAAATTAACCAGCTCTTTATTCGTATCATTAACTATTTCCACACCGCTAGGCTCCTTTGCCCATAGAACCGCAGCTCCGCCACAGAATGGCTCAACGTATGTGACATGTTGTGGTATCATTTCCACAATCTTAGATGCAAGATTGGCCTTGCCGCCATAATAACTAAATGGTGCCTTCATGCTTTCTCCTCTTTCTTTCTCTTTAAAAAATAGTCCCGAAGGCAAACCCTCGGGACTACAAAATTTATTTAATCCTAATTACTACACCGAAAAGGGTGGTGTCAGACCATTGGCGGATATACTGAGAATTCCACCCGGTAATGGTCCTTGAATAACATCATCTTGTGCAGGAGAATCTAATGTTGGATTCCAAATCAATTCTCCGAATGGACTATCCATGCCGTAATGTATCGTGTCAGCAATCATAGCGCCGTTATACACTATGATATCTGCTTCAATAGTCCAATTTCCACCACTAAACGCATACAACCAGACTACTGATTCAGGTATATACTCTGCAGCAAAATCAAACGACCCCGATTGATTAACTCCTGCCATGGCCCTAGTGATATCGAAGGCGGTAACTGTACCGGTATCAAATGGAACAGTAGGACGCCACAGATTTAAGGATGAAAATCTACCAACAGTGGTCCCCGATGCGGCTAATACTTGAGCAACTATATCTGGTGTCGCATCAAATCTCGCTGGACCGTTACTTCTAACTAGAAAAGTTTCAACCGTGCTGCCTTCGTTAGCTGTTATTCGAAGGTTGTCTGGAATAGATTCCTGCAAATAGCGAAGCTTCACTTCGTAGGGAAGAATATTGGCGGTACCAACTGGTAGGACATAGCGCAAATCAGAATCTGTCCAGATATCCAAGAACATGTCTTCAACCGCGCAGATCTCAAGGAATTGCTCTTCGGTCAAAATCGCATTCTGTTCAATACCGTCGCCAAAAGCTCGAGAAGCAGAATCAATTCTCAATAGAATCTGATCAGCCTTCTCCTGTGGGCTCAGAATAGAGTATGATGGTGGATCGTTCACCTTTTCCTTGGTGCAAGCAATTGCGCTCACCGCAAAGACACCGAGTAGTAATACAAAAATGTTTTTCATGATAAATGATTTTGATTTGAAATTAGGATTCAAACTTTCAAATCATTCCGATGAAAGCAAAGGACATTTAAAAACGGAAATTCTCTACCACTTGCTTTCCGTACATTTCGCTGATATCTTGAGCAATCTTGCCCTGAAATTTATCTCTAACTCTTTCAATGAACTGATCGCCAGTAAACCCTCTGGTTTGGTAGCTCCTGAGCTTGCCTTTAACGCTTTGGCTTTTCACTCCATGATTAAGAATATAGGCATAGCGAAAAGTATTGAAGCTTATACCAGTCACATCTCCTCCTTGCATTACCACTTTCGGTTGAAAAGACGAGGAAAGCTTTCCAGATCGACTCTGAAATCTTGAAGAGCTCTCAGCCTTCAAAGATGCGCTCATAATGTTTCCATGGCGCAACAAAAGAGAACCTAGTCTTACATTATCCAAAATCTCACTCATCGATTTTTGATATTGCGTGAATTGCTTTTTTATTCAAATACAGACTAATCAAAGACGCTTCTATATCTTCTTTAGACAGTTCTATCTGCGAATAATCTGACACGAACCTCACCACGTCATCCAACTGCCTATTGTATTTCCTGATTCCACGGCTTGCGGCCACAAGTAACGACCAAATTGTAATCATTACTACACCAAGAAATACAAGTGCTAATGTTAAATGTACAAACATCCAAATGAGCAGCGTAAAAACCACTGCCCACACTACGAGTAAGCCTGTGATTCGTTTCAAGCTGTGTTCTACTTGCTTGAGTTTTATAACCCATGGACGTACGGTGAAACGCGTTTCTAAACAAATATCCAATGCTTCCGATATTACACTCATAGTCTTAAAATTTCAATTTCTGTAACTCCTTCGTCCTTTCCAAGAACTCCATTGCTGTTCACCTCAAGAAAATGATTATTCTTCCATGAGATCTTCTTGCCACGGTGCCGTTCAACAAATTTACGATAGCTCATCGCTAGACGAATCTTAAATGTGACGTATCTGGAGAGCAGTTTGAGAAAAGGTTCTTGGTAGACTTTAAATGCACTCTCATTCCTTTCATCAAACACAAGATATAGATCATTGATAAATGATCCATCATAAAGAAAGGCTACCGTGCTAACAAAAGGCTGTGTTCCGTTTCGATTCGGCTGGAACCCATAATAAGTCATAATAGTTAGATCCCATGATTCCTCGGACATTCCATTTGAAGCAGTCAACATATCTTGCAAGGATATGTGGTTCAAATATGGATTTTCAAAGGTAACAAGGTAACCATTAGTTTCACCTGTGGCGTCGGCCCGAACCTCCGCTAGCTTTATTGGAATATTAATCTGCCTAACATCTCCAGTACTACCAATTTCCTTGTACTCATTTTTAATGGAGTAGTACTCCCAAGTCGTATCATCTTTAAGGTAGTATGCGTTTTCATTAGAAACATAAACAAATGAACCAGGAGGAGCGATAAAAGGAGGCGTCTGAAAGGTGGAGATAGTACCAATCAGTTTATTCTTTGGAATAGGCTCGAAATCATTACCCCATCTTACTTGATAACGGTAATTCTGGATCCTTTCTTTTGTGTAGCTATCAATCACTTGTTCAGCCTGAACAATGTCATTAGTGGAGAGATAGTCCTTTGCTGTTGATATGCTCACCTGTTTGTTAGTCTCGTCAATATCAATTTTCAAATGAAAAGCTGATTTGATCGCATTCAGAAACTCACCTACAGAAACATCTGGAGGCAAGTAATCGCCAAGCTTTAACTCAGGTTTAAAAAAAAGCAGCGTATCAAACCCGTAGTTATTCGATTGAGTGATGTTTTGAATAATCTCACATCCACTATCAAGCTCAACACTTCCCCCGATAACATCAATTCTAATTTTATCCGTGTAATCAACCAAGAAATTGGACCGGTTGGCTGGAGCTAACATAATGTTCAATTCATCACCAGGAATAGGATCATATTCGAAATAAGGAATAGGCAGTAAGTTAAGACTCGTTAAGCGATCATAAACCCGCATCTTAACATTTGCGCCACTTACAGCTTTAATACGTAATCTTAATCTCAAGAGTTGATACCACGGCCCAGCTGCAGGAGGTAGGTAGAACACATCAGAAGGCATCGGTGGATCAGACATAACACTCGAACTAAATGTCATCGAATGCCATTGAATAAAGGAAGATCCGTTAATAGTTTGAGGACTTGTAGTAACAAAAATATTTTCGTTGCTCAAGCGAGCCGTGTGCATTGGACGATAGTTAACACAAAGTTGCTTTGCGAAAAAAGCATCTTCCAAAGCACTACCTTTTACCTTGTAACCATATCGTTGGAAAAGCTGCTGTATAATTTCAACATAATAAAACTGAGGTATCCAAGGTTTGGTGAAGTTGGTAGTATTGTTGCCGCAGAATACAATAGAGTTGTTTACAACGTCATATTGATTCGCTATAATCTTAGTCTCAATTCCGTTTGCATCTTCCGCCAATATTCTCATAGGAGGAAATTGAACAACAGCAGCGGGCCATGTAGAGCTCAAATTTGCATTAATCGAATCAATAATCTCGCTTGGCGTTTCACCTAAGCTATACACCACATCCTTTAGCGCATCTTTCAACAGAACATCCGCCGTTCTTGACCCGAAGGTGCTAAAAATTATATTACAATCCAACATCCCTTCCGATGTGCTCACGCTACTCTTTTCTATGCCTAATGTAGCCTCATAGCTAGGAATATTACGCTCGTATACTCTAACATGGTACAAATCCATTTCCTCTCGTACTGATACTCTATGGGCTTGCTGTAGTGCGATTTCATTCCCTTCAATAGGGATGCTTAAGTTCATCGAATATCCAGAACGAACTGCGGATTCCAAATCAAACAACGCATCATTCTCGTCAATAGAAGTTTCCGTGGTAGATCCCATAAACAATGGAAACTCTTGTCCGTCTTTTATTACAGAAATTCTAAGCATTAGTTTAAATCTAGAATGTTAACAGGATTACTGTGGGTTTGCTCCGCCGTAAACTTCAAAGTAAGGGGCACCTGAGTAAATGCATCTCCGTCCGGATTATACACTCCAAGCGAGGTTTTTCCTTTGTCCAGTTGACAAGCGAATCGAGTACAATTAGTAGCAATAAACTCCACGAAAAATAGCTTCTTGCTTAGAAAAAGATCTCCAAGCGATCCCCACGTATTTTTATTTACGGGACCTGTGGTAACATTTAATACCAGTTCTTTTTGCGTTTCGTAACCAATCTCTCGATGTGTATTCTTTGTCACTACCGAGCTTTGTTCAATACGTTCTATTCTTCTGCTCCATTCCATCACCGCATTTGCGGATCCATCTAGAACAATGCTTTCAAGGAAGCCAAAAGTATTGAAGTATTGCAAACCAGATCGATAATCACTTTCCTCCAATAGTTTAAACCATATAGGAGAAATGAAAGCTTCAGTGACCACATTTGATGTGTTAGTGACTACAATATCGCATGAATAAGCAATAGGAGTTCCAGAAAAAGTATTTAACTCTAGTTGATTAAATCCACAAGGCACACGAACAATCCTTCCTTGCTCTGAAGGTATTATCTGCTGTGTTAATCTTTCAACAATAGATCCTCCAACATACTGCGTCCTGGTTCTAAGAAAAAGCTTATTTCCAGCGGCCACAAGAGGTTCGTGAAAATAGAGCCAGTCATACAATCGGGCATCAGTATATACTTGACTCCTGTTGGTGAGGAATTGAGGTTTTGCAATGCTGCCCAGCGGCTCTGTTCTTTCAATCGGATCTCGGCCACCTTTAACTACGCGAAAAGTATTGGTTACAACGTTAGGATTATTCTCTGGCTCATCACCATAATGCTCACTTACCTTTAAATACACTTTTCTTGCGGACAGGGATAGCACAGTCCACAACTGATTATTCTCCGCAGGAATGTCTTCCTGAGAAAAAAGCTCTGAAAGAATTTCCCCCATATCCACGGTAAGCTCAGCGTTTCCATTTTCAATCACGGGCTTGAAGTAATGCCATTGGCTTTTCACAGAAAAGACAACACCCTGCTGGGTATCATTCATATGCGCTCGTATGCGAATATTGTAGTCTTCTCTTAGGTTTCCAGCAGATCCACCAATAGATCCGTTGGTGGTTACAAATCCTGTTCCCGTAGCCGCTAAAAAGTAGTTTTTGAAATCGTTGCTTGTAATAGTTACAACACTAGACGGCCCCGATACTGCGAAATCAAAATCATTCAAAACCGCAATTTCATTCATGGCCAGAAATAGGTTGTTGATAATCCAATCACGAAGCGACTGACCTACAGATCGTACGTAACAACTTCCTGAAGGACGAGGAGTGTTCAAAGCAATGAATGGAATCGGATATGAGCCCCCTAAAATTGAAAGCACTAAACTTTGTCCTGCGATAGGATCTTGAGTGAAAGTAAAACTCACCGAAGATTTTGTCGGGGTCTGAAGCATATATTCCGTGCCTCTTACCTTGAGAAAAATTCCCTCCTTACATGCATGCAAAGGGCTTTGAGAACCCGGGTCAGTTAATATGGTTATAGCCATTGATCTGGATTATGAATTAAAAACTCTTCATCTGAAATTTCAAAACTAAAGAGGCAGGTCATAAAACCGGGCAGCTTAGACTCGAAGCTCTCATACATTACTGTATCTGCTTTGAACTGCTGCATGAATCTTGGGCAGACCCCGCTTGAAAAATCTTGGCTTATCGCTATCATATAAGCAATAATGTCCTTACCGATAGACTCCGCATCTGATATAGCCTTGGTCATGTTTTCTAAATTTGCCGTATCGTCTCCCATGGCCACATGAACCTCAAATCCGCATCTGCGTGAATCTTGGTATTCTAGATCCATTTTTTTAAAGAATCCAGTACCCTCATTTAACACCAAGAACACATCAGCAACACCTGACCAAGAGTTGATCGTGTCGATTTCAAACCACATGCAGAATCTCTTATTCTCCTCTGAATGCTGAATACGTTTATGTTTCTTAGCTAAATCCTCAAAAAAATTCTTGAATTCAATGTGCGTCATGCTACTCTAGATAAGGTTTCTACTCTTTTCTTTCGGTCTTCTGCTTCTTGGAGATCTCGAAGTGGCATTACTACCTTAAACTGCTTGTTCCAATCATCAATTGCAGACAAGGCAGCTATCAGTTCTGATCTAGTCGCGTAATCACCAGAACTTGCAGCCACATTTGATCTTACACTTCCTCCATTATCCGCTCTAGTGTTATTCACTGCAGCAGGAAGATTCATGTATTTAATCTTGCCTTTATTGATTGCCTCGAGCACTGGTAACGTCATAGGATTAACGCTGTCTTTACGGATCACAAACTCTCCGCCTTCCATCTCAGCCTTAACACCTCCGCGTTCATGGCTTGGACCATAAACCATACCTCCTTCTCTGAATTTTTGAGTGGCGATAAATGCAACCTGCGCACCAGTTTCAACGGCTATGGCGGCCATCGTTGGCCAATAAGCTGGATTTATTGGACCACCAAGAAATGCTGCTGCTTTAGTAGCGGCAACAGCCCCATTGATAAATGCTGATGCAATGTCAACTCTTTTCTTCCTTTTGAACGCTTCTCTTTCAATGCCTTCCATTTTTTTCTGATATTGCTCTTCAGAGAGAAGACCACGCTCTTTCTGTTGCTCCAACGATTTTCTTTCTTTTTCAGATCGTCTGTCAGCAGATCGCTGCAAAAATGCGTTAGCTGTATTACCAAGAGTTCCAAGAATAGAAAGGCGCATGGATTTAAGAGCCTCTTCTTTCTCCATCGCTTTCTGGATTTCAGATTCAAAGGAGGCTTCTTGCATTGCTTCTTTGAACTGTTGAATAGATGCTTCACTATTCATTACAATTTGCGCCTTAGCGTCCTCAAGCTGTTGCGTCCTCATGAGCTCTGGGTCGATGCCCGATGCGCCCATCGATGTAATACCTTCTGAAGCATTCGCAGACACAGATTGAGCCTGATCCGCCTTTACTTTGTTCTGAGCCGCCTTAACTCTAGCTTCCTCTGCTTTTTGCAGATTCTTAGCAAGTTCAAGCTCCTTTTCCTTATGTTCTTTTTGCGATTGTTCCTGCTTGATGCGCTCTTGTTCTTTAGCGTACAGCACATTGTTCTTATCAATAATCTCTTGCTGTATCCACTGATATTCTTGAGACTCTTTGTTCACTTCTGCAAGGGCTTGCTTTCGCAAATCAATATGCTCCTTCAAAGCCTTTTCGCCGTTTTGTTGATTGAGAATGTTCTGGGCATCTGCAGAGTTTCTTGCTTTAGCTTCAGCCTTCCAATCATTACCCGCAGGCTTTGAGCTTGAACCTCTACCTGTGAAGTGGCTTATCATAGTACTCAAAGACGACATGGCGTCAAAAGACGCAGAGATACTGTCAATGAACCAACCGATAATGCTTTCTCCCCCTGCCCATGATGCCCACATTCGATCCCAAGAAGTGCCAACACGTGCAAGTCTTTCATCCAATAATTGCATCTGAATAGCTGCCTGTTCGTTGGCGCTATTGGTGCCAGTTACCTCAGCTGTCAATTGATTGACACGTTCGCTGGACATAAGTACAGCCTGCGCAGCAGCAACGTTCTCTCGCCCGAAAATGTTAGTCAGCTCTGCCGCATCTCCTGCGATGGCATTATAATTCTGGAACACCTTGTTAAGATCTAGCTTTCCCTCAGTTAAGTTTCTAGTATCTTCAAGCAACGTGAGAATCACGCCTTTTAAGTTGGTCCCAGCAACACTGGCTGAATTAAAACCTTTCTCCCCAAGAGTTTCTAAAAGTGCCGTTTGCTCTTCAATTGATAACCCAGAAGTTTTACCGATCGCTCCTAAATTCTGAAAAGCCTCTGCCAAGAAATCCACTTCTTTTGCTCCCTTCTGAGCTCCAGCGGCAAGCACATTTATATATCTACTTGCATCCTCGGCACTCGCACCGTTTGCGTTCATGATCGTAGTCAGCGAACTAATCGCATCGGCAACATCCATCCTCGATGCTTTCGCTAATGTCAGCGCTTGCTTTGTAAACTCCGTCATCGCCTCACCACTCTCTAAGAGCTCTGGCTTAGCACTACCTGCAAGTTTAAAAGCTTCTAAAATAGCGGCCGGTGTTTCACCAAATGCAGCGCTCATATTCACTGCGGATTCACGAAAAAAATCTAGTGACTGCTCGGTCACTCCTGTAATCGCTTGTAGATCTCGAAGAGCTGAGTCTGTCTCTCTGATCACATTGACCCCACTCATCAATCCAGCTCCTACTGCAGCAATTCCTCCAGCCACTAATGTCGCGGGAGAAATCAAATCCATAAATGAAGCCTTAACTTCTCCACCGGCCTTAGACAAGAATGTGCTTTCTCTGGAAAGTCCTCTAACTGCCTGGGTCTGCTGCGTGTAAATCTTGTCTAAAGATTGAAGCCGTTGAGCCGTTTCATTGTACTCTTTGGTGCCAATGGTTAGATTCCGAAGCTCACTGCGGGTTTTACGCATTTCTGCAGAAATTCCTTTCAGAGAATTCTCCACTTCCTTGCCATTTACCCAGATGGTTATCCTAGCTTTTTCTTCTGCCATGCTTCAAAAATGGCTGCAACAAATGGGCGGATAAAGGACAAAAAAAAGGGAGCCGAAGCCCCCTTGCTACTAAACCTTAACTTATTAATTGACCTATGTCACCGTTGTGACTCTTCTATGATCTGACATTGATAGATTAATACATCATGCAAGTTCGCTTTTAAAACCTGCGGCACATTTCCAAACTTAGGCCCAGCCATGGCAATAGTTAGAGATCGCATTAAGTCTTCATTGCTGTCGGAGCTGCCACCTGAAAATGCAGGTTTATAAGTTTGCTGCAGCCATTCTCTTAAGCCTCGGTAGTTCTCAATAGCCTCGTGTTTTTTACTTCGTCGAACAAAAAATGCCAATTGAATATACCAGTCAGCTATTTTATTGTTCCATATACCAAAGACTCCATACAGACAGGCAAATAGCCTATTCATCTGTCTTCTGGCTGCTTGGCGATCTTCATCCTGCAAAGCTTCTATGTACAATTTAAAGTTCTCTTCCGCTAAGCCAAATCGATACCAAGTCCAGTCATACAGCTTCTCTTTTGGTCCAAACCACCAACCAATTCTAGATCGAAACGACTTGTGATGACCAGGAAGATCTGCAAGCCACATTGACTCCTCCAAAATCGCATTCACCACTTCAGGATAGAAGGCATAAGAATACTGAGGATATAACTTGATCAGTGCTTTTCTCGCTAGCAAGTAGTTACTCGCGATAAGTTTCTTTTTCTCCTCTAACGGATTGGGCCATTCCTCCTCTGGTAGTGTCACAAGAGAACAAGCGCTTCGAAGCATGAGTAATGTTTGCCATGTTTTACTATTCACTTCTGACCAAGAAGTGGGAAATGGAGCAAGCTCCACCGACTTGCCTGATATGTCAATCTTGATAATCATTTTCTGACAATCCAAAATTCAGATCTTCCTGTATATCGATTGTCCAAATGACTCCATGTAGGCGTGTCATCCAAATGCTCAAGGGTTGTAAGCCATCCCTTTTCAATTAGCGTTTTCTCATGTTTAAAAAGGAATTCGTGAACTTCTTCAGGAGTGATACCTGCCACTTGAATATCAATAGCATTTCCATACCGATGCTGACTCCATGTAGCGCCTACCGTTCCAGTAAACGTGCGAAGTCCTGAGTTAACCCTTTTACCGCCAGAAAACCAATTGTTGATAGTTATGGATTTTCCAATTCCAGTCCGAATAAACTGTGCCAAAAGGATCATGCGCGGATCAATAAGTTCAATCGATCTTGCTCCACGAGCAGCATAGATTTCTGGATGAATGAACTCATCCAGAAAAAAGTTATTCGAAACCTTTATGCGCTTCCTTGGAGTACTCACTTATTCAACACTTGTTTGATTGCATCATCTTTTTGTCTGCTGCTTCTGGTAGTGCCTAGGTAATAACTAAACGCCATGCCCGCGAAGGTCATTACTTGACCAACAGCCATGTTAAAGAGATCTCTTTTTTCAGTAATGATGGGTGGACCAAAAGCCAGAAATACAAATGAGCCTATGTACATCAGCAGTGATACAATTACTACCACAGCCATCAACGGATCGCGTTTTCCGCCAGAAGCTTTCATGTATTCCACCTCTCGAGATCGTGCGCTGTTTCTGTCCGCTACTTCCGCTTTGAAAGCATCAAGCTCTATTCGCTGCTCTTCCAGTTGAAGTTCATAATACTCCAATTGAAACTCCATGCGTTTTTCCTCCAATTGATAACGAAGAGCTTCATACTGTCCAGCTGCCTCTGTGTCCTCACTGGCTTTATTGGACAAAAACTGTCCAAGCTTTTCAATGCTATCTCGACCGGTTAAGTCGCCTACAACTTCCAGTACATTACCTGCAAGCGGCTTAACGTTCTCCATTACAAATTTTCCAAAACCTGTTTCAGAAAACTTCTTCTTCTTGGGTTTATCACTCATCGAGATTGGTTTTTTTTCTTCTTCTTACACTTTTCTTTCGGTCTGCAAACCAAGCATAAATGCGAAGCGCAGTGTAGACAATCGTAATGATCAAGCTCAGAAAAGTCAAAAGCTTGATGATCTTCTCATCAGTTGCGACATTCACTAGGTAGCTGCCTATCTGAATGCAGAACAACGTGAGAATTGTAATGATTTCATTTTTTAAATTGAGGTGATCCACAGTATCAGTTTCGTTAGTTGGTTCCATAAAAAACTCCTTTTCTATTCGACTCAATTCTGCTAGTATCCCTGTTGGTGTATGCAGTAGAACTCTGAAATAAAGGATAGGTCGATGCATTCGATAACAGGTGCTCACTCAACTCCTTCAATCTCTCCTCCGCGTATGACCTGTGTATATATTCTAATGAATTTGTATTGCCTGCTGGTGTCGTTTGTTGTGGCTCATTGGCGTTTCGTATGCTACTCATGTACACACCTGTATCACCCACCTTGATGTTTAAGGATGTCACGCATTGAGCAAATACAAAACCTGAAACACTTCTTTGAATAAGAGGTAGCAGAGGAGCATACACACCCAAAGGCTGAGAGTTACTAAGCTTAGCTTTCATGTCCTGAAACAAGGAAGCGCCAAGAGCAGGAAGAATGTACTTGGCTTCCATTGTGGCCATCACATCTTGCATGGCAATAAACAAGGGCCAGTTTATCTTAATACCCAAAAGACCTTTGTTGAAGTCTTCTGGATTATTCAAAAAGTACTTTTTGCGATCTCTCCGCTCATCACTGGTGGCGTAAGCCGTGAAGGTATTCGCGTTGGTCTCTAAGAACTCCAACACGGAATTCATTCCTCGTTGGAAGTTGATGTTCAATTGCTCTTTTAGTAGAACAATCCTGTTGGCGCTGGCCACATCCTTCGTTTCAGTTTTATTGACGGTAAACCCGCCTTGCGTGATGGATAAATTCATCACATCCGCATTCTCTCGGATCAACATTTGGGCCGCTGCGTACCTGCAAAGGTTAACGAGCTCTTGCTGTGATCCAGTTAGTGAATCCGTTCCAGATAACCAACCTAAAATCGTTGTTAACTGATCTTTTCCAATATAGGGACGCAAAAAATTCTCTTGAATCACTTTTACTGAAGGCTCCAAGGTTTTGAAGCTTAGGCTTAGCGGAACTGGTATTGCCACGTTCACCTCATCTATGTTTCTGAAAATTGCGCTCATGATGCTGTTGGAATGTTTGCATTCGGTTTTGTGGCACTTGCTCCAGTATCTAGTGTCGTGATAAGTGAATTACGCATACGGAACTTCACTCCCCAACCGTTGTAACTGCTTACCACACGAAGCGCATCAAGTACCAGCTGCTGGTGAAACAATGAGAGTGCTACTCTTTGATTGAATGCAACTCGATTGCCACTTCCACTTCCAGAGCCTAGCGATGAACCAGGAGCATTACCAATTATGTCTGGATGAATACTCATAGCACTAAGCATGTGATCGGTTGCCTCGTTGCTCTCTTTCATGAATTCTCCGCTTTTGGAGAAATCGTGTGTGATTGGTTCAATTGTAACGGAATCTTCAAACTTTTGACCGCTAAAATCACTACAGCGCTCTGAGAAGAATGTACTTCCATAGGATTCGGTACCTTGTAGGTAATCAGTTATCTTCTGAAGCTCCTCTTGCTTTTTAGAAGCTTTCTCTTGTTGAGTGAACTTTGCCCATTGATCAGCGCCAAATACCTGCTTCCAATATTCTGGATGGATTTTGATGTGGTATTTAATAGCAAATTGATTCTGAAATAAGAACTTTTTGCTTTCTGCAATCAACTTGGCTACATCATACCAGCCAGAAAGAACCGCAGAATACCAATCTGTAAGAGGATAGTATAGACGCCCTAAATCAGGATTTTGGTGGATAGTGCAAAAAGATTTGAAACTGCCTTCTTTTTGAGTTTTTGTAATCCAATCTTGACCAATAAACTCTGGAGCTGCCTTTATTTTTTTTACGTTCTCCTTTCTATACTCCGTTGTTCCAAAATCAGCATTCACATGAATGAAGTCCACATTCCCATTCGAACGCTTACCCATCCGAACCCAAGAAGCACGTGTGAATTTGCTATTGGTTTGAACAATTTTTTTCCTGTCAAGGGACAAGGCGTGTTGAAAGACGCAAAAACCGAACGTTTCAATATCTAATAAGGCAATAAACACCTGTTCAAATATCTTATTCTGTTCTAAGAAGTTCTCGACCTCATCAATTATCATCGGTACAAATCGCTTCTCACCGTCGATAATCTGTTCTTTGCCATATTCAATGCCTCCACCGTATCGCATGGAAGCATTAAAACGTAGTCCAGGCAAAATCACCGTAGATGATTCTGCCAACGTTTTCATCGCATTCAAGTGGTTATCGGTAGCGCCAGAAGCCACCCATTCTGTTGCGGAAGCTTTCTCCTCTTCTCGGCGCCCAGTGCTTACGATATCTGCACTTTTTGTAAAAGTCAAAACAGTTTTCCCATCACTGAATCTTGTTTCTACAAAAAATGAGTCTGGATGCTCAACCGATGATAAACTGGCCATTTACTTTCATAATTAAATGAATGTGAATTGTCTGCTCCGTTAGACTACCGTTATGAAGTACATTAATAGTTCCGTGCTTCATAGCGTCATGGCTGGATGATGCGAGTCTACAGCGGGTTAAAACTTTTAAATCGCCATATTTTTTACGCTTCACATCGCATGAAAGAAACTCGACATCAAATCGATCCCGTGATTCTTTGCTGCAGCCATGTATGATCTTGAGAGCATTTTTCAAAGTCACAGGACAAAAATTGAAAAGACCCTTTTATATCGAAAGGACAAGAATTTTCCTAGACAGCGAAATGAAAAAAGTTAGGTCAACACATCGAATGCGTTTTTTTTCAATCTTTTAGAATATACTAAGTTATAAACCAACGAGTTATTTTTCTTTTCTTACTCGCTCGCAAAACCCGCCACGCCGTGTTCGACCACAGGCTGGGTCTGAGCTAAAATCAGGATATATGAAATGAAGCATCTAGCTTCGTTCTAGGAATTGATTAGAAAATAATTGTGCATCACAGCAAACAGAAGCGTATCACATGCATCACTGTAATGCGTTGCTCTCTCTTGCTTGGTTTTAAGCTTTGGATCTCGTTCAGAAGTCTTGTCCTTCTCGAATGACTTGTTTGTTCGTTTAACAGGAGCAAGCATGCAACTCGTTGACCAATCTTCACAATGTATCAAATGGTACTTGAATGTTCGATCAGCATTAGACGGGTGCAAGACTTTATTCCAAAGCTCGTATCTGGACTGATAAGATGGTGTGATTCCTATATACATATCAGCAACAGACCAGCTACCGTACTCATCATGTTGCCGTAAGATATGCATTACTTCTTCATAAGGCCTAAAGTCGGTGACTGAATTGGATTGCTTGGCTGTGTGATCAAAGTAATATCGGATGTGCTTCTCTCGATGATAGCGATAGTATCTCTTAAACAGGGTCAATAGATCTGAAAGCTTCTTGGGTGATCCAACATGAAACCCATGCAGTAACCTGTACTCATTGCCATGCCATTGACCTACTACCATGCAATTAAAGTTACCTCCATAGTCTAAGGAGATATCAAGCGGACTATTCGGATCTACATCGAGGTCTTGCCTACAATCGATATCCTGGTGCTTCGCTACATCATGACCAAGAGAGTCTAAGTATCCATTATTGAACATGGTATATCCATGCCTAGATTCACTCAGCAATGGATAAAATCCATTCGGTATCTGTTTGAATCTTTTATTGAGAATAGCTGTGTTATACTCATGAACACTCAAATCTTTTTGCATCCGCTTGAAATATTCTGGACGCAAGATCTCTATGTTCTCCGTTGATGGAGCCTCGTGAAAGAAAAAGGAAGGAGGTATATCTTTTTCTGGATTACCCAGACGCATGTGATCTAGTGCCTTCTGCAAATCTTTGATTTCTCTGTTGAGCCATGACTTTCTCTGTTCTGTGATGTTAGGCTTGTTTAACTCAAGGATGAATTTATTCTGATCTAGTTGTAATTCAATGATCGCATTAATCAGATCCGGATTAGCATTTTCATCTCCATAATCCAGCAGCCACTGCCCTTCATTACTCACCGGCATGTCACTGGTAAGAAGCAACCCACCAAAGCAAGAAGCATGTCCAAATATGTGCGCATTGCCGCGTATAGCGGGCATCACTTCTTCCTTGTGCTTTTGGTAGTTCAAATACTTAGCTTCATCTCCAACGACTGCAGCGGCAGACAGTCCATTGGCCGATCCTGGTCTATCATGACTGACCAGAACCATGCAAGCTCCAGTCTTGAAGTGAATCATGTATTCGGGTCGGATGGGTCTGAAATAAGGCTTGTCTATTTTGAATCTATCAGGAGCATAATGACCAACAAAGAAGTCTCGATCTCTTTTCCAACCAAACTTTTCGAGTCCCTGAAAAATACCAGGAAGCGTTCGATTGAAATGTTGCTGATATGTAGCCGCTTCATTAATGATAGTGGCTCTTGGCATCTCCTTGGCCCAACGAATAAGCCTCGGCGCGATTATACCTTCACTTTTTCCCATACCGCGACCTGCAATAAGCACTTCATGATTGGCATAAGCCAAATAACTGCGCATTTGCACAGGATTGAGGTATTGATGCTTTTCAACTCTATTGTCCATCATTCACTTGTGTTGCAGATCGGTGAAATCTTTCCAAAATCTGTTCTCTCGATAAACCAGTGGGTTTAAGACCGAGCACTTGAATGTCTGTAGTTAGAATAAGAACATCGGCATCATCTCCCAAGTCCACATTTGTCTCCTCTTTGTCGTATCCGATGGTATTTCGTAGCTCTTTCAATAGCTCTGCTAATGCTTTCAGTTCCCTTCCTGTTATATTTTTTTTTAAGGATCCATTCTCATCTAGAAAACTTTTCTGTGTTGCATTTATCACTTTTACGAGCTGCTCGACTGCAAAGGATTTCCAGTAGCTTTTTTCATAGATTGAAGTGGATCCGTAAAACATTTGCGCGTCGCGCATGATTACATCAGCCATGTGCTGTGTAACGTTGAACTTTTCCATCAACATCTGACGTGATTTTTTTCCAACGCCATACAGCCGAATGAAATCATCGGCAGCTGATAGCCTCTCCATTAAAAGAATCTCATCACCAGATAAGCTTTGAATGTTATCCTCGTGTACCGCTTTGATAATTACTCCAATTTTGGTGGTAGGTTGATTTTTCCTCGCGGATGTTTTACTCATGATCTACTATTTTTTTTATTTCTGCCTCCATAAGCAGATATTCATTGTAAGTGGTGATTTGGAATCCGACTTGGCCCTTGGCTATTTTTCTTCTAACCTTATTCAAGTACTCATACATACGAATTTGATTTTTCAGTAAGAAAACAAGTCTAGGAATGGTATGCAATTCTGGCTCAGTACCGGGCAAATACTTGCCGTGTTCGTGATAATAATCTAACCGAGCAAAGTACTCCCCATTCAACAGAAAAAGTTCATGCAGACGCTTTACTAGCTTTGATCCTACTGTCTTGTCAGGCATTCTTCTTGCACCGCCTACAGAGTCGTAATAAATGGACCGTAACTGCCCCTTGATTTGATCCATTTCTTTTAAATGAGAAACGGTCTGTCTTTGCAGCTCTCGTAAATCTTCGGGTAGTTTGGATTCTGAGATTGAGCCAAAATGCTTCTTTGGTTTCTCATCAGCCTTGTTCGTGCACCAATCTTTTAATCTAACTATCTCTGATTTAAGAATCTTCTGCGTAACACTGTTTTTGGCCGATTTGACAATTCTGAGCTTGGTCTGAATTCCTTGCGACTGTGCTAACTCAAGAATATCAAGACCTTTATTGTAATCTTGATCGGAATTAATCCATTGATTGACTAGATGAGCATTTACGTTCATAGGGTTGAGTAAAAACAAAGGCAAACTTTAGGTTTGCCTTTGTAATGATGCCGTATGGAGTTACTTCGACTCCTCTTTAAGCTTAATGAACCAAGGGTTTTTATGGTAGGAGAGAATACGATTCAAGTCTTGCTCTGTAAGCTTTTCGAATTCGTAGTTATCTCCGCGATACTGGAAACGAGGTGACATTGGTTGCACTTGTTTCCAGCCCTTGATCCAATCTGAATTTACTATTCCATTAGCCTTTTTAGGTGCTGCAGGAGTTGTTTCTTCTGTTTTCGCCATGAATGATAGTGATTAAGCTGTTGGCAGTGTTACTTCACCTTCATAATAGTAGAGGGTGTCTTGATAACAGAACACATCAAATTCCCATCCCATTACAGTATTGCCGTCAATGGTACCAGAGGTCCACTTCGTGCTCGCTCCATCAATGGTTGCAAAATCACACTTGGTTCCAATTTGCCAAAGCGAACCAGTCTGACAAGGATTCTGGCGAACCAATAGAAGCATTTCAGGATCATCTTTGATCATCGCTGCTACTTCTTTTTTATCCCCAGGAATGAAGCACTTGATCATCATTTTTCCAGTCTTGGAATAACGATCTCCGCTGCCTTCAAAACCTACGTTGGACTTGTCCAGATTTACAAACATTTTGCGCCAACCTTGACCCACCTGAAAAGTGTGATTCCCAGCAACAGTCACTTTGGCCGCTTGGTTTGATGGGTTTGGCGCCGGCTCTGCGATAACATTCAAGTCTTCGCGCATGGCGTAGAGAACCTCGGTAAGACCAGGTTTCTTTCTGCTTCTCGTTGAGATATTCAAGTCCATGATTAACCTCCGATTTCTTTAAGAGCGCCTGACTGAAGTTCAATCAAGCGACCCACATGATCAATATTAGTCTTCTCAGCAAGATCTTCTTTGCTCAAGGTGATGGATTCACCTTCGGTGGTTATTGTAACACCGTGCATGATTTCATACTGCTTATCCTGGTACTCTACTACAGGATTCGAAGTCTGAATGACTGGTGCAGCCTCAGCTTTTGCTAAGGATGTGCTCAGCTCTTCAATCGTGGATGTTGCTGATTCAAGCTCACTTTTTAAGCTTGTAACTTCCTCTTTCGCGGAAATCATCTGTAAGATGTTTTCCAATTGTGCATTTGTGTTCTCCTCAGAGACGACAATGCCCGGAACATTTAGTTCCTGTATTTTCTCGATCAACTGTGCCTTAGTCATGATTCGTATTATTTCAGCCTTTGAGCGCGCCTTCAGATTACTCATTCAGCGCGCCCATCAACCCTATTTCTATTATGTGTTTTCCAAGTCGTTCGTGTAGAAGTAACGAGGATCCGCAACACCGTAACCTCTCCAGTGATCGGTAGACGCTTGAATCAAGCGTAAGTCTTTCTTACCGATTTGGACAAGCTCAGTTGGACGCTTCATTCCCAAAATGAGAGGAGACGCTGATGTGAAGATCTTGTTAGATCCAGCCATAGCGTTGAACCCTTTCACAGTGATGTTTGGGAAATCAATAAGCTTATTGAGCTCTGTCTGAGGATAGTTCATATTGTACTTCTCACGCATTCCTTTACGGAATCGGTTGGCAAGAACATCGCTCATGGCAATAGTCATCGAAAAACGACTTCTGATGTGAGCTGGAATTCCTTCAACAAACGCTTCAATTTGTCCCACAAAAGTGGCGGGTGTAGCGTTCAAAGCTCCAGTTGCAATTGGAGTGGTGTGACCACCAGCAACTAGGTTTTGAATTACTTTTTTGAAACCGTTCATTGACTGTGCTGGTGTTCCTGCTGTTCCTGCAGTTGGAGCAACAAACACCGCCTTGAATGCTTCATTGTCGATGTCTTCGATGAACTGCTTGAAAAGAACTTCTTCAATCCAGTAACGAACTAAAGGCCACTGTTCGCGGTCTAGGTTGCTGTTGGCCAGAAATCCAAGGTAAGATTTCTCAATCTCATCTGGATACACATCGTCATCCGCTTTGATCTGGAACAAATCAATAGGTTGTGGCAAGAAACCCATTCCGCCCGCAGGAGTAAACTGCTTCTGGAAGGCTTGCAACACAGGATTGCTCGTAACTTGAACATTGCGAATCACCGTGTCTTCAGTAGGAAGCATGGTGAACAATGAATCAAACTCGGCATCCTTGTAGAGCTTTCTGTAAAGGTCTCTCGTTGACTGAGAGCCTTTCTTGTAGAATTCGCCGTACTGTGCAAGCAAGGCGGTAATGTTAATCGCTGACATTATTTTAAGTGTTACATGATTTGATTTAACTTCTCATCGATTTGACGATTCATAGCTGCAACCGCCTCGTTTTCTTCGTTTCCTGGACCTTCCTGAGATGAACCTGAATCGGAAATATCTAAGCCGCTTGACTTAGCACGCAGCGTTTTTACTTCTCCAACAAGAGCGTTTATCTCCGCAAGCAAAGTGGTCTCTTCTCCTGCTGCATTGGTTAAGCCTTGCTCAGAAACACCAAGACCAAGGGAAGCGGCAATTTCCGCATTAGCGTTGTTTAATTGCTCAATCTGGCCATTCAAGGTTTCTACTCTTGAATTAAGATCCGTATTTGCTACTTGCAGCTGATCAACTTCTTCTGCGGATATCAATCGAAGTCCAGACGCTGAGATTTCAGCTTCTGCTGCCGAAAGCATCTCAGGTGTACGATCTGCCGCAGCGGTTTCAATCAGCTTGGCTACATTTTTGAATTTGTTACCGAACATGGTAGTGGTTTCTTTTGATTCGTATTCTTGTGAAAGTGCGTATGCATAGTCGATGGTCTCCTCAAGAGATTTCATTCCGTCAATAAGACCAAGTTCTACAGCTTCTTCAGCCATATATAAACGACCCTTGAATACATCGTTATTGATGTTAGGTCGGTTTTTCTTCACGGTGGTAATAAACACATCATTGAATGGATCGAGCTCCTTGGTTAGAAGCCACTCACTGCTTGATTCTTGGGCAGTAACATCTCTATAACCTTTGTTCTTTTCAGAGCTTCTTGAAGCATAAACAGTGTGTACATCGGACTTATACCATTCTTGAAGAAACTTCTCATAATTGATCATTGTCACGTATGTGCCAATAGATCCAATTTCATCAGAAGCATAAGTTGCAAAGATTTCTTGCGTATGACTCATAATCCAATAGGCCGCACTTGCGACCATTCCGTTACCGGCATAACCAATGACTGGTTTTTTCTTTCTTGCTTCGAGGATGGCGCCAGAGGGAGCGTTAACTGCGTCCGCAGCTCCACCACCTGAATCAATATCAAGTACAATGGCTGATACCTGAGGATTATTTGCCGCTTCGGTAATAACAGAAGCCAACCACTCAGTACCATACGAGCACCAGTCTCCGTATTTCTGAACAGGCTCCTTATAAGGAATAATAGCAACAAGAGGTGTTGATTGACCAATACCTTCCGCCTCCAGTCTTGCCGCGCTAAACATTCCAACTCCGCTTGATCCTACGATAGCATATTTTATGGTATGCTCGTCTTCAACTTCTTTAGAAGAAGAATCCTCTTCATCGTCAAACATTTTGAAATTCGCGTTACCAGTTCCAATAGCATGTACTAATGGAAGATAACCCGCAGCTACGCGAGGTTCCATCATCCAAATGCCGCTGGATACGTTACGAATAAAATATTTGAGATTTCTTTTGCTCAACTCTACTATTTTGAGCAAAAGTTCTCAAGACAAGCCCTAAAGCAAAGGACTACAGATCTTGAATCACAGGAGATCTATGTACGCATCTCCATTGCACTTCTATATCATTCCTTTCAGGACGAATCGTCTTATTGTCTCTTTTCACAATGCGCATACTTGCGTAGGCACCATCATATCCGCCAAGTATTTTGGTATTGTGATTCTGATCAGAAAATCGAATAACCCATTTCTTTTTTCGGATACGATTTAACTCGCGAAGCTGATCATGAGTGTCACCATTAATAAGCATGGTTATCTGCGATTCAAACATTTCTGCTCCATTTACTATGACTGGATTCTCTTGATAATTTCCAGTCTTTTCTATAAAATAGAATTTTTCAAAATCCTCCTCAGAAGTGACGTTTCCTTCTACTTTGGATGCAAAATGAACAATGGGATCAACATCCCTCATAGGTAAAATTTCTATGAAGTCTTGACAAATTCCTCCGAAGGATTTATTTCTATTCTTATCTAATGCCATGGCTTTTCAAGATTGGGACGTTTCGACGCAAAAAAAATACTTAATTGTTCAAAAACACGCGGGACAAAGTGCCGCAAAAAAAAATTAGCATTTCAATTGCTTCTCTCTGTAGCGATAATTCATTTTTTTCATTCGATCATAGCTGTAATCTGTCGTAGTATCCAGATCATATTTATCTATGATGTAATCAAAGGCCTCCTTGATCTGTTTTCCGCAAAGAATATACAGTTCCACTACCGTATTAATTTCATGCTCAAGGGTGCTAATCAAAGCATCATTAAGAAGTTTCATGTTTTTCTCATTGATATAAATCGCACATGAGCGATGATCAATACCATACCTTTTGTTCTCTGATGCAAGGTTTGTCTCAATCCGTTCTAGTCCCGCAACATCTTTAACCAATCCGCTTGGATGTGGTTCGCAAAGTTTAAGAACTAACTGCCGGAATGGATCTCTGAGCATAGAAACGCCATCATGATGGTAACGAAAGAATTTAGCAGCCGCAGGCTCCAAAAATAAAATGAGTTTAGTCATACAATAGGGTGTTGCTTTTTAGAAAGTTGGCAGTGAACGACGTTAACAAAAACTTAATTGTGTTATGGATATAAACAATATTCATCAGGTTCTCAAACGTTCAAAGCTCACGTACTGTCCTATTGCGCTATCTGTACCAACTGAGAGTTGAATGCTTACAACTAAAAATCGTAGTTGAGTCCAGTCTATTGATACATTGGAAATACTTCCTGTAGCAGCTCCATCATCATTAAATGAGTTAGTAGAAGGTGCAAAGGCCTGTGTTCCTGCTGCCTTAACAGCGTAATCTCTTCTAAAAGGCAGATACAATTGTGTTGCTGTACCTTGAGCTTGCCCAAGAAGTACCGGCGATCCTGAAAGATCAGGAGTAGAATTGACGTGCACTCTAATGGTACATGTTCCTGCTGTTCCTGTTTTGCCTACCCTTAAACGTAGACGCAATACATCTCCACTTATAATTGTATTAGCAGGAATGTTTAATGCATAAGTAACTGCACTGGAGGTACCTGTTACTGCGGTACCATCTGCCCCTTGGGCATTGATGATGTATTTATTGTTGTTCAGTTGACCTTGGAGCTTAGCAAAGGCTGCAAGGATGGTATCGTTCCCAACTATCTGTTGATTGGTAAAATCTGAAATACCAAACAAATTTGTTGCCCTGACCGATTCTAGGAAATTGCTTATGGTATTGGATAGTTGCGTTCCCTGGTGATTACTTCTTTGTGTAGCATCAGTATTGGGCACATTGCCTAATCCAAGGTCTGCCTTCGAGAGAATGACTACACCCGTCTGTCCATTGATACTAATTACTCCACTCACAGGAGTGGTTATAGGTCGCCAGCCACTTGGGTGAGCAGTGTTGTCACTGATAGCATAAAACCACTGCTGTAAATCCGTCCGGAAACACGTGTCCGTTCGCTGAGCTCCTAGAGCAAGCATTGCAGATTGACTCGATACATCGCCTAAAAATTCTGATATAGCCAATGCAGGTATCTGACTGGTCGGAATTAAACCGTTGATCAAATCCGCTTTCTTCTCTTGTAACTGCTGCAGAGCAGTTTCTGTCTGATCACGATCAGCCTTGTTTACTAACTCATCAATTAAACCAATAACATCGGTCAGCTCGTGTTCGTGGTTTTCGGGGTTGAATTTAGTGGGCTTATCCGTTATACTGGTCCAATCATGTGTGTGTGCACTGGGAGGAAATGTCAAAGGCTTACCCTGAACATCATTCCATTGTACCGATCCACCATCACCGGCTGCAGTACCAAAGGCGGAGTAAGGTAGTTGATTCCATCTTTGAACCCCATCGAAAACTTTGCACTTAAAAACCCTAACAGATCCTTGAAGAGTGCTCGTGTTCGTCTCATAACCAATCTGCCCTTTCAAAAGCAAAGGATTTTTCTCGGTCCAGCCAGCAGCTGTATCATAAACCATGATGGCAACCGTTGGAATGAATACCGGAATATTGGCTTCAATGCCAAGTTGCTCAAGTTGAACTTCTATCTCAATAGGTTGTGACATTTTTCAATCTTGAGTTAGTGATGGTAAAGGCATATTGATCGCTCTTGCCTTGTTCAATATCGTTATTCTCTTCTCCAGCGGCTGGAGTCTTCACCTTGATCTCATAGAGTACATCTCCAAGTTGAGCCGATCTCATGACACTAGCCGGCACTGTGGCGCGTATCTTCCCTTCGGTATCATTAATGACCTCAATAGAAAGGTAACCTTGTAGAGTGTTACGGCTGAATTTGGCCAATACCTGCCCGCTGACCTTGTAATACAGCAACAAAAGTATTCCGCTAGTATCAGACGGCTTTAAGGGCGACCCTGCCGCGTTTTTCAGGCTCAAATCAATCTGAACATCGTGACCTTGAACGACTGTGTGAATCATGACCCGAAATTCACCGTTGAAAGTCCAAATTTAAAGGACAGCCGGAAGCCCGTTTTTGAAAAAAAAAAATCAATTTTCTTCGCCGTTGGGAAAAACATTGATTTTACCCCCCTTTTTATGCTCGGTTCGGCACGGTTCTGCTCGGTTCTGCTCGCATACTTATTTTATTGATTTACATATATATTAAGTGTCAAAACCGTGTGCGAGCAGAAAAAAACACTTTTTCGCCAAAAATCGAAAAGTGAGAATTTTTTTTCATTTTCGGAAGCTGAAAGCCGCATTTTTCAGCGCAACACATTGTATTTGTGTAGTTTACACGTTTTTGAAAAAATAGGAATCCAAGAATAACATTATGCTTTATGCTTTATTTTAGCCGAATTAAATGAAAGTCTATGATTCTACTTGACATTGTTGTAAGGTTTGAAGAAAACAGTATTCTAAAAGAAATTATACCACAGTTTGCTGCAACATTTCTTGCATTTGCATTAGGTCTTTATTCTAACCATTGGTTATATAAGAAATCAAAACTTGACCAGTCAAAAAAGGAAAATCAAGATTTTAGGTTGAAGCTTTTGGCGACTGCGGAAAACTATCTTTTAGTTCGGACTACAAGAGAAGAATGCTTTTCACTGATAAAAACATATGGTATTCTGGTGAAATTCACGGATGGTATTGAGAAAAACAATTATAAATCATTACAACACGAATTTATGTTGCGTGAACAGGATATAAAGCTAAAGTGTCATTCTTTACACGCAGAAATGAGAGCATTAGCAATGGCTATTCATTCCAGTCAAGGTGAAAGGTTTGATTTAAACCTTGTGCTGTTTTCAATACAAAGTCTAGCTCAAGAAATTCAATATGATTTTGACACTTGGAACAAGATTGAATTCTATTCCAATGAAGATGATTCAGATCGTTTGAGAAAAGAATATTCCGACAAGGTAAACTTGGTCCTTAACATGCACCTTCACTCCTTACAGGAAAAAGTAAACAATAATCAATAAAGGTTCATCTCATGAAAAACAAAATTTCAAGCACATTTTTTTTAACTGCTTTAACAGCTTTTTTTATAGCCTGTGGTCCAAAAAATCACAACACTAAAACTAACGCTAGTGTGATGATTCGATATTTCGTTGAAAAGCGGTTGAAGAACCCTTCGGATGCCAGTTTTGGAACATGTTCAGTTGAGAAGATTGATTCCATTAACTATAGAACACAATGTTACGTAGATGCAACGAATGGATTCGGCGCAAAGCTTCGGCAGAACTTTACATGTCAAGTAAAACATGTTCAAGGAGAAACTTGGGAGCTGGTGGATCTTCAGTTTGAAGAGTGAAATAAGGCTACATATAGCAGGTTTTTCAAGTAAACCTTCATTCTTCAAGAGAATAGTGTTTTCTTATTGTTATTGCTTCTATTCTCAGCACCAGAATTTGCTTTGTAATGCCATACCCATCTATTTGTTAAACTATCCGATTCATTATGTCTAATAGGACTGCAGTAGTAATTGTAATGTGATAAATAGACTATTCTTTGAAAACCACAAGAATTTGCCTTGTAGTTTATCTTTTCGTGTATGCTTAAGGCCGCATATACTAGTTTAATCTGGGGCTTATTGTCGTTGTAAAAAGAAATAGTTAGTTGCCCTTTTTTTTTCATTACCATTTGATTTATACGCTTATTCAGTTATGCTGCTTTATAGTTAATTAATCGATGATGCATTGACTCTATCCATGCTGTAACTACATCGGGCACCACAGAGTTTCCAATGAACTTCTTCTGATCGTTTTGATTGCCTACCAATACATATCCCTTGGGAAATCCCTGTATCTCCAAAAGCTCACTGACTTTAAGCATACGCATCTTTATATCGCTAATGGAATACATAACCATGAACTCTTTAATTCTGACCATTATTTCACTGTCATCATCAAAGACCGGAATGCAGACACTCTCTTCACGATCAATAGCTATAACATACAACGGCGTCTTATCTTGCCTAGCTATGATGACTGGACAAGGATGGTCCACGCCTGTACAATTGCCTTTTATCCAACCCGGATTAATCAGATAATGAAATTTTCTGTTGGCTGTGATTACTCCCAGAGGTTCATCAATTTGAGACTGGCTCCCGCCAAAGTTTGTACTGGTCAAGAATGGTTGCGTAGAAACGACTGAGGCCTTTGGATTTGGTAGAATAGTCCCAATCGGCGAATCCATAGATGAAATGTTGTGAGCTCCTGAATACTGCCTATCAATCCATTTCACATCAATCTTCGCGAGCACGTCCGCACCAGTAACGGTACCGCAAGGTCCATCCACACTTTTCAAGTTATGACCTGATCCGTGGAAAGAACTTAACAAAACCAAATTTGGAGTCCTTTGCACAGTCAATGTCCTCGAAGGAGATTCCACATCACTTATTCCTCTCTTTTCGCCTGTCTTCGCATCAGTGCTGTTGTAATACATCAGGAAGTTGACATTCACCAGAGCTTGTCCATCCACTGTTTTAATAGTTCCCGCAGGTCCATCAATGGAGATGTTTTTTCCCATTGGATTTCCTGAGTAATACTTTGTGATAAACTCCTTTTGATTCATCCCTGCCACATATTTGATCAACCCAGCATAGATGCGCTCAAGTGTATTATCAACCAAAGGTTTCTTTCGATTAAAAATAGAAGTTCCTTCATCATGAATATCCAATACTTCCTTGACAGCTTTCCATTTTTTAAGACTTGCGAACATAGATTGACTCGCAGGATTTTTTGCATGAGTAGGTTCTGGCCATGTAATTGGTAAACCAGGTTTTGCGAAAACACCAAACAGTCTATTGCGAGATGTGTAAGCGCCATAGTCAGCAGAATTCAATTCTTTCCATTGATCGACATACCCATGATTGCACATTTCTTTTCTCCATCTCAACCACTCACAACCGTTTCTTTTCGACACAGGCTTTCCCTTTTCATCCAAAGGTCCCCACGCCATGAATTCTACTACATTCTCTATCTGAATAAAATCAGGATTGATGGCCTCAACATATCTGTGAAGATGATCTGCAAGAGTTCTGGAATCTGCATCTCTGGGCTGACCTCCTTTTGCTTTACTGAAATTGGTACATTCGAGAGAAGCCCAAAGAATCAGAAATGCATCAGGGTGTAGTTTGCGCTGCTTTTCAACCTCTATTTTGAGCGCCGTTAAGTCAAGTGTGCGAATATCTTCTTCAAAGTGTAATACTTCAGGATGATTCTTCCAATGCGATTCAATCGCTTTTGGATCGTGATTCACACACGCGATGACTTTAGCAATGGGATTACCGTATTCATCCCTTGAATTGCTGAATCCTGTACTGGTACCACCCGCACCGCAGAAGAGATCCACTATCAAAAATTTCATGGTATAACTTTGTTTCTGTTGTAATGAAAGTATTGAGCTTGTTGAATAAAGATCAGGCATGCGCAGCCTTCGCATACTGGAACAGCCTTTAGCTTTATGTTGAATTTATTGGGAGTTTTTTCCCCGCAGAGTTTACACTTTAGGTTCATCACTCATCCTCCCAATTGAATAATCTACCTGTGCAACAAAGCCGCGTTCAAGCTCTGAGATGATAAACCGGAGATGCTCCGCTGAATCCGTTATACCGCGTTGATGCGATTGGTGGATATTTCCGATCAAGCCTTGAACGAGCACATGCGTTAATGCTCTAGTGCCGTGCTTAGTCAACAATCCATCTTCCTGCAGGTACATATCTTTATCTAAAACTTCTGATGGTTCTAACCTGAACTTTAACCCCTTGAAAGTTGGTTTAGTCTTGTTGGGCTTTTGCTCTAAGTAAAGACGTAGCATTGCGTCAAAATGAAATTTCATAGTGATTTACTTGAATTCGTGTATAAGTATTTGACTTGATTAGTGCGCAGAATCTATCTGCTTCGATTGTAATGAAGCTGCCTTTATTCCATAGATAAAGCACAAAGGAAGATACCACCTGCGAATCAATGTCGTGATAGCGATTGATCACCACCGCCACTTCACCGGTAACGCTCTTCCACTTGCTGCCCTTGGTAATGTCAAGGCGTGATACGTCGGCTGTAGTTACTGACATTAGTTTTTGATTTTAACGACATAACAATTGAATTCACTGGCGATCCATGTGTCATGGACAAGGCTTAACCTTATCAAACTAAATTCGTTTCTTTCCAGAGATTTAATAGAATCATTAGGTATCACTTCTGTTCCAGATCCGTCTCTTTTTATTAGACACAGAAACTCTAAGTTTTTTCCTTTCATCCTCATAAAGGCCAGTTTTCAGGTTTAACAGTCTGCTCAAATTCAATCACCCACACCCAGGGATTTGCCTCCCACGATTCAGCTCCGTTGATGGAAATCCATAGTGATTCAAATGAAGATTTTGCACTGCGCCACTGACTTTCCGCGTCTAAATAGTCACGGTATCTCTGCTCTTGAAAAAGACTATGGAAAAACTTCTTTACACCTTCCAACTCCGAATCTTCTTCGTCAATATCATTCAATCGCTCCGCTCTGGTATGCACGTTTTGTAAAAACAATCTTGCAAGTTCTTTTGGAAGAAATCGAGCTCGCTGCCATTTACCAATGGTTTTCCTTTTATACAGTCTTTTGAGTAGATTCAAGCTAAGGTCCTTGTAGTAGTATTTGACTGTGGTTCCATCTTTAAACTCCACTGTAATCCATTTTCTGTCCTCAGAAAAAGTGATTAAATGTTCCTCCCTCACCCAAAGCACGTCACCTACATTACCGTATGGACATTTGAAACTTTCCGAACTGTTCCATGCTCCGTTGTGTTTCCAGTAGTAAGCCATTCCACCTTCAGGAAATCCCGTACAGTAGGGAGCAGCCTGAACTACATTTTTATCTTTTGCCCTTGTTTCTGCTGGCTGCGGCTTGATAACTCTCCTGGTCTGCGTCTTTCTCCCGTCGAGAATCGCTTGCACCATTTCGGTGCTGAATAGTATTGGATAGGTTTTCATTTTTTTAAAGTTCTAAGTAGCTGTAAACTTTTAAAAGTCGATCGCACTCACTTCGAAAGTCAGTACCCACTTTGTAGTGCAGTGCGTAAGGACCGTGAAGCCCTCTTTTGTGATTAATCATATCCACCTCCCACTTCTCATCATCAAGGTGCCAGATTAATCCGCTTTCCACAATCTTGCGCACCTTATCCATTCCGCACAGGTGCACTTCCACCATTGCCTGATTTCTGGAATACTTCATCAAGCTCCCGCCAAAGTGGAGAATGTCATCATGCTCCGTTGGAAAGTGATCGTTCTGTGATCTTCTGCTGTGAATGTCGATGCTGATTCCTCGCTGTAATAGTTCGATGGCATACTGCTTCACCTCATCACGAGTCAAGGTGCCATCATAGTCGAATGATACTTTTAATTTCATAAGGGTATTAGATTAATGATAATTGTCCTGTGGCCATGGATGGATCATAGTTGAGCCATACACATTCTTGCACTGGCTTAGTGCGGATGTTATTAAGCTTCTTTTCAAATCGTACTTGATACCATCCCTTGTAAAGCTTTTCTGTAAGTGGCGAAACGTAACTGCTAAGCATCACCTTTCCTTTCACTCCATTCAGCATTTCTGCAAGCTCTTCATGATCTTGATTGGTAAAATCAAAAGCATAATCATTTTTTGAGCCTCTGCAATCTGTTGGATAGGGTGGATCACAATAGAAGAATGCTTCTTCAAAGTCCATCACTGGAATGATGGTGCGAAAATCTCGAGATTCAATTTGAATGTTTAAAAGCCTTTCGAATACGGGATCTAGTTTTTCAATGGCGTTTTTCCACTTGCTTACCGTTTCTGGTCTTCGAGCTCTGCTACTGGTTTTAACCGCATGCCAACCTTTATTCTGACGCTGTGCACCAAGGCCATAGAATGATTGTCTTACTCTTACATAAAACGCTCGAGCTCGCTCCAATTCGCTTAGCGAATCATTGTCTTTTTGATAGAATGCCCGATTGTATTCTTCTCTTGCTATAGGTGTAAGTTCGAGCAGAGTAATCAATTCATCAGGACTTTCTCTCAGCACCTTAAAGAAGTTGATCACATCTCCATTGATATCATTTGCAGTATCAATTTCACTTGGCTTTTTGTTTAGCGTCACTGCCATTGATCCGCAAAACACATCAATAAAATGTCTATGCTTTGGGAATAGCTTCTCCAATTGCTCCACATAGGTAAACTTCCCTCCGAAGTAGTTGAATGCTATCAATTTGCTTGTATTTCCTGACATCGTCTTTCTAGTTTAAAATGGTAAATCGTCTCCGCTGCGTTGAGGAAAATCGCTGGATTCATATTGATTTTCGTAAGCCTCTGTATACAAACAATCCCTGTTTAATGCTTTGCTCATAGAGAATTCTATATCAGTAAAAGCTAAAATCAATTTTCGTTGAATTTGTGAATGAAATACGTATAGAAAATCTATCAGAAATACAGGAGTTAGGTCACTAAATCCTTTATGCATAGCATCAATTCTAACCATGTCTGCCCATTGACCATTGGTTAATTCTGGGCTATATGATAATTGTGCTGTAATGGACTTGTTTCGAAAGTTTATATCACAGTGCCATAGCTCAGCGCATAGAAAAGAAAAGTGCTGATCATCATCTAATTCCAATAACTCAATTGGTTTCTTCTCACTAGGCTTTAACAAATATCCGCCACCATTAATACTAATCTTCTCAAGGTCCTTCGGGAATATTGGCTGAGTGAGATTCAATGAGGTGCTGTAAAACTCCTGCATTGGAAAAATCTCTTTTCTGATTTCGTCTACATGCATAGGTATAAGGGTTTAAAATGGTAAATCGTCGTTTGGTTTCTCAGCCTCATAAGGTGATGGAATCGCTTCTGCCTCTCTTGGTTTTTCAGTCACAATCGAAAACACGCGAATGCCCAAGCTCTCCATCATCTCCACATCGAGCACATAAGCGCTGGTCTCTTTGCCCTCAGCGAAGTAGTGCCTTGGACACGAACCGATGTAGTAGGGCAAATCCTTCAGATAAGTCTCAATCGTGCTCTCATCATAGCCTTTCCCGCCGCGCGCCCGCATCTCCTTTGAATATCCTGCGTAAAGCTGTCCGAGGCGAATGAAAGCGATACGCTTTCTAGTGGGCCATCTCTTTTCATGAACACCTTCTGATGTGCGCAGCGTCACATACTCTCGCACCACCGTATCGAAGTCCACACCAGTTTTGATTTGCTTGGTATCGATGCAGAATTCCACCACATCCCAGAAGCGATTCATCACAGAGCCATCGCTGATCAGTGAGCTGAGCTCCACCATGCGCTTGATGCAATTCTGATAAAAATCAAGCATTTTATAAGGCAATGGAATCTTATCATTCACGAGCTCGCTGAAGGTGTAGCACAGCGCATAGTTGTTCAGCAGTCGCTCTTCCATGCTGCCGCCCTTCATCTTCTTTGTGTCGATGCTCATTTGCTTCTTCACCTCGTAGTAGCGCTCTTTGAGCTTACTCCAGATGTAAGGTCTGATGGCAATAAGTTCGGTAATGCAGCCAGCAAGTCCTTTGCTCTCCAATTCATTCAGCTTCACATACAGATCCTTTTGCTCCTGAGTACGGTTCTTATTTTTTTCCTCTGAGAACTGTAGGTTGATACTTCTGGTCATCACCGCTCCGTCATCGCCACTATCCATGTACTGCCCTGCAATCATCACCGTGCCTTGCACCTTCATCACTTCGGTCTTTCTGCGTCCACCACTATCACCCATACCGCGCTCACGTCCTTCACCGTCGAATGCAGCTTTGAACCATCCGCGATACTTGATGTCGGTCATGCTTGGATCGTACTCATTGAATAACCTGGGCACACTTCTGAATCTTTGCAGCGCGGATGCCAGTGCAAAGTCTGTCACCATTCCTTGCGACATATTCACCGCTTGTATCAATCGACCTTCCGCATTTTTCCCAGAGAAAAAGAGAAACATGATTGATTCACCCATGGCGCTCTTTCCAGAGCCTTTCGGACCATAGAGATAGAGTAGTGGACACTTAGCCCCAATCTTGTAGATCATGTCCTTGTAGATGCTCAGGAATACAAATGAGATCCCATACATTCCATGATCATCATACACCGTATTGAAGATTCGCGCCCATTCAGAGAATGTCACCGGTGACTCTACATACTTGAGATAAAGATCATTCTCATACATGTTATTGTCATCGCGTGATTCTATTCGTGCCTTACTCACACCCGGTGACATGTAGTTGGTGCTTTTGATTTTCACCACACCAAGTTCATCGTATTGCTGCACTTCTATCTTTCCATCCACATGCACCGCCACAGCGTTGGAGAATGCGAAAAAATCTTCTGGCTGATGTCCGAGTGTGTTGAGTTCATAGCATCGCTCACTTTCTTTCATGAGCATCGCAATGAGGTATTGATAGTGGAATTTTCCAAACTCTGGATAGGGATGGCATCTGCGTGGCACCAATACTTTCAAAAATGTATTCTGCTCCACCAGCGCTGCATCAGGAATCTCCACATAGCTATCTTCTTCTTCATTCTTAAGATTCACCAGCCAACGTCCGTTTCTTTCATCGCGAATTTGAAAGAGTGGATGAATCACAAAATTGGTACAGCGATTCAGTCCCATGAATACAGGTGCCGTTCCTTTAATCGGTGGAAAATAGATTCCTATGGGCCAACCTTTATCAGAAGTCTCTTTCTGGGCAAACATCTGCTTCTTAATGAGCTTCACATGCGGAATAGCCCAATCCGGAAACCACTCACCTTCTTCTAGTTCCCACTCCGTTTCTTCCTTTCTTCGCTCTTGCTTTTTGGGCATCGATTCTTGGATCAGATCGTGAACCTTTTTGTCCACGATCTTCGAAAGTGCCCGGGCAGTAATACCCATGGATGATGCGCAAGCTTTGGTATATTCCTCACGAGTCGCTTCATCTGGAATCAATCCTATCAGCGCTCCAATTTCCTTATTAAACTCTGCCTTTTCCTTCGGTGACATCAATTCACCCACGCGCAGATCAATGAGATAGTTGAGTGCATCTTTGGTATGCTCCTCAATCTCTTTTGACACAATTTGTCCAATACTTTTTGCTTCATCTTCTGAAAGCTTCAGAAATCCGTCTTCACCTACTTCAGGAGATACCGATCTAATCAAATCATCAGGATCTTTTCCATCAGGTAGTGTACATACTTTCACCTCAATGCCTGTTGGAAGAAATACTTCGATCGCTCTTCTCGCTGCTTTAATACCCGCTTTGTCTCCGTCCATCAGTATTACAACGCGCTGCGCATTGCGAGCAATGTGCACGGCCTGTTGGCTTGTGATTGCCGTCCCGCATGATGCCACCGTATTGGTGAGCATCACACGGTGCATAGCAATCACATCCACATAACCCTCCACAATATGGACAGTCTTAGACTGGCGAATTGATCTTTCCGCGAAGTGCCAACCGTAAAGCACTCCGCTCTTGTCATACACAAAGCTCTCACTCGGATTGATGTACTTCGCTTCCTCCTTATTGTCTCCAAGGATTCTTCCCGCGAATCCAATCAGAGCTCCCTTCTTTCCATGAATGGGAAAAATGATTCGATTGCGATAAGTGTCGTACACCTTTTCTTCTTTGGACTTCACAAGTCCAATTTCCTGAGCAATGGCAAAGTAGCCGCTATCAATAATCTTGGGAGATAGGTATCTCCATTCACTCGGTGCATGCGCGATGCCCCATTGTGCGATGTCGTCTTGTGTGAATTTTCGCTCTGCAACCCAAGCTTTAAAATCGCTCGAATTTTCTGCCGATTCTCTCCAGCGATTGAGGCAAGATTTCATCAGCTTTTCCGCTTGCTGTGCTTTGGTAGCTTTCTCTTTTGCTTCCTCAGCATTTATCGATGAAACCTCACGCAGTTCAATCTTGTAAAAATCGGCTGCCCACTTCACAGCATCGAGCCATTCGCAGCGCTCCACCTCTTGAATCAAGGTGAATGCATCGCCGCCTTTCCCGGTGCTGAAACATTTGAAAATTCCTTTCGCTGGTACCACAAAGAAGCTTGGGCTTTTTTCCTCTATAAAAGGGCTTTTCCCCTTCCAGCTTGCGCCCGCTTGTTTTAGTCCTGGTACTAGCTTCTGAGCAACTTCAACAATGTCAATCCGATCGCGTACACTCTGGATATCTTCATTATTGATCATAGACTCTTACGGATAACAATTAGCGCTGGTGGTTCATCAATTCTGAGCTGATTCGGATCCTCAATAATCTCAGCTTTATTCGGCCTGTCAATAATGACATTCACGCCATTGATTCCAAGGAGATGTAGTGTGCGATCTAAAGGCAACTCTTGAAATGTGCTTGCAAGATGATACGCTGAAATATGCTCTTCTTTCGGCACAGGAATCATCAATGAGTTTTGGCCTCTTTTTGAAAGGCGAATGTTTCGAGCCATTACCTTCTCTCGAGCGTTCACAAGCTCTGTAAGCAAGTAATGCTTTACTTGTATTCTTGCGGTGTTTTTGTTTTGTTGGAGGTGATACCCCATCCATGTTGCTACATCGGCCATGATAGCAACGGCTTTTTCAAGTTCCATAATTGTCGATGGTTAAGCTGTTCTCTTAAATGGTAGGTCGCTGATAGTAACGATTTTCATTGGCGGCACCCGGTAACCGTTCATCAGCATTTCTTTTTCCCAGTTTTGTATTCGGTGAACGGAAAATGAAATCAGTTCACCAACATTCATAACTGCATATTCTTTGATCAGGTCCGTAGGGACTTTAGTATTGGTGTGAGCGAAAAGAAAATTCCACTCCTTCTTATACCCAATCGAAGTCACTAAAAAAACCTCGCGAAATGCTTCTGACATAGGTTACTCAGTCAAGTCCTTCACTTTGGCCTGAAGTCCACTTTTCAGAAAGCTAGCCACAAGTAATCTAGCACTTCTTTTATGCTCCAGATGCTCCCCAGCGAGTACAATCTCTCCATTCAGGCCCTTTATCCGAACCCGAAATCCAATCCGTGGGGCGTGAGATTTTTTGCGACTTGTACATATTTCAATAATGAAATCGTGTGTGGTAGTATGCTTGGCGACATCTATCAATGCTGTAGCCTGCGATAACTTGATTTTGCTTGGCATATTAAATTGGTTTTATGATGTATTCTAAAAAGCTTGTTTAATGGATTTGGCACCATTTTGAAAAAACGAGCTGATTCGCTGTTCAACCTTCTCCAAAAAAGTAAATGGAAAGGGATTAGAACCTGTGAATACGATATCTCTACTGGCGATGCACTGAACTCCTGATTCTTTACAGACTTCTTTCATTCTGTTATGAATAAATGGGTTCTCTGATGTGTATACTACAGAACGAACTCCACCATAAGCCACAGCATTAAGTAGCCGTTCATATTGATGAGCATTTGGTTCATCTTGCCCTTCATTACACAGATCGAGGCAGCAGACCGTCTTTGCTCCGCTCTCTTCAAGTTTATGTTGAACTTGGCGAATCCGAATTCTTTCCTTTTCCGTGCTTGTTGATCCTAGCACTAATACGTGTGTTTTCATGAGGCTATATTTTGTACGATTACTAGAAATGTTACTTTGATGGCAACACAGCCAATCACGGCAGTGCTGATGAAGGTCTGAAGACCGGTGACGATTCTATTTTTCATGATTGATGGGTTTACGATTCTGAATGATACTCTTCGCTTCCTCCAGCATCATTTCCTGAAAAAGAAGTTGCTTCCCGATGCTAGTTTCAATTGCGGCCTTGTTGATGACATCTTGCAGCGCAAGAGCATACTTTTCTAAATCCTCGGTAGAAAAACGATCTAGCGTTTGTCTAGCGCAGTTTCTATGCCTCGCGCTTGGAGACACTAGGTGGCTGAAAAAGGGTGATTCGCTAAGGCTCATGGTAAGTTTAGGATTGATTGTAAGTCTGCGATAAACGCCTCATGACAGGCTGAACCTTTCCCAGGAATGATAGTCTTGATTCGCGTGGGAAACTTCTTGATGTAGTTCACGCATTGCGCGTTGGTCGGATTATAGAATTCCATCCAGCTTTTAAGGTGGTGAAATTCGTGAACCATACTTGGGTCGGTATTACCCGTATTGCTCCGAATGAGGTGATAACGGACCTTGATAATTTTCTGCAAGAAAGCTTTTGCATCCACTGCACAACTGATTGGTGCTGGATCCGCGATATACATCAATGCCGTTCTCATTGTGCACCTCCCTGATTCTTCGCGCTATCTATCTCCATTAGGAAAAAAGCATTCGCCATTGAAAAACTCGAATCAGCGTTTTTTTCAGACCTTCCACCAAATGGTGTAAGCCTAGATTGCATTAAAAAACGGGAATTCCCGCTTTTTGTATAGCTTCCTCCAAATGGAGGTAGGTCCTTTACAGAAATAGATGGTTTGCCGGCTATTTCACTCCATGATAAACCGCAATTCTGCGGTTTTAACAAGTCCGAGATAGATGCTTTCATGATTTTAGCTTTATAGTTGATTTTCGAATAAGCCTAGTTTCAACTGCTCCACAGAAGCTTTAAGTGCTTGTGACTTCTTCTTTTCAGCCATACTCACCTTGCTGTGCAAGTCCAAGAATTCATTGAACTCAGGATACTTCTGTAAAAGCGAAAGCTTTTTATCCTCAAGTTGCCTTTGTGCCACAAGCTTTTCTATAGTCGCTTGCTTTACTTCTTTGTAATGGCCAAGAATAACTTGATCAATAGTGGAAAACACCCATAGTTCAAACTTCACATCCAACCATGCAGCGAACTTTAATGCTAAAATCCGGTGCATCCATGTGTTCACTCCGTTGACTGTTTTTATAATTTCATCCCTAGTTAAAGGGGTAGACCTTCCCCCAAATGGGGTAAGCTCAAGTTCAGAAATGAATTCATTTGCGTGTTCAGATCTTAGAAAACGGTCTATTCTTTTTCCAAAAATTTTTGCCATCTGTGTGGCATTTACCATCACATTGTCTTCCCCTGTGGATACAAAGTCGACGGATTGGTTTTCATAAACAAAGGCTACGGCTTTCATGGCTTATCAGTTTTGAAGGTTAAACTTTAGTTTGTCTAGCTTTTGCTCTCCTCTTGCTGCTTGAGAGAGTTCTTGAATTTTAGCTTCATGCTGCTCAGCTACATAAATCGCAGCCTCAATGATGTCGGTATTGATGGTTGTTTTTCCCATCAATACCATACTGATGAATCCAACACTGTAGCTTTTTTTGGCTTTCAGGCATTCTTGAATAAGAGTTCTGTAATTCTGGGGCAATCTGCTTCGAAGCTTTGCGAGGTCTTTTTTTGTCATGGCATCATTTTTATTTAACCCGTACTAAAAACGAATTAATTTTTAAGCAAATAAATGAAGTATCGCTTAAAAATGCAAGTATAATTTAAGTAAAAATGAATAACAATGTATAATCACTTAAATATTAATGTATTATGACTACATTAATTTGCACTGTGAGTAAAGAAAAAGTACAAACACCCCTAGGTGTTATCATTAGAGCCCTTTTAAAACAAAGGAGATTAAATCAGGCAGATTTAGCGGCTGCCTTGAATGTCACAGATTCCAATCTATCTCAAAGGTTACGTATTGGAACAATGACACAAGAAATGCTTAAGCAAACGGGAGAATACTTTGGTGCCAACATGATGGATTTAATGAGTCGTCTTGAGAAAGGAGAAAGTATAGATAGCATCATTGAAAACACAGAACGAAAACTTACTGAATCCATCGAACTAGAGCTATCACCATTAGAAGTAAAAGAAGTCTTACTGAATGCAAAGCGTGACCAAGAAGAGTTAAAAGAAGAGTTTCACCAACTCGTTGCACAAGTCAAGACTTGGATACAGCATGATCTAGAAAAATCGCGCCGCCAAGAGGAATTGATTAACCTGCTTATGGAAGAAAGAGCTGAGTATAAGTCAAAGAAAAAATAGGACCTATGAATACAATACCAGACCCCAAAGACAATCCATCACCACCATCAGTTTCACCAAGCACTTTACCTAACACAACACCGAGCACTCCCGATCCAGGAGCGGGCGAAAGATCAGAAGGCACAGGAAGTAGACCGAAAAAATAATTTATACCAACAATAAGATGGCAATGCCCGTAAGAATTAAAAGCGCGATGGTCAACCAATACACAAGCCTATTCATCTTTGCTAATTGCTGACTTATTCTGTCAGATATCGCTTCAAAGTGATCCGCTTTCTCCTTACAACGTTGGATTTTTTCAAGGTCAGTTTCAGAAGCTTTGATTTCTTCGAGTTCAAGCGCCCAATCTATGGAGATTATAGAATCTCGATTGACAGCCACCGCAAGCTTGAAGGTATAAAGAAACACAGCGATCGTTATCAAGGAAGCAAATCCAATGCAGGAAATAAAGATTTTCAAATTGTCACTCAAAAATAATTCACCAGAAGAATGAAGCTGCAGGAGTTGCAGAATCACGTAGATGATACCCGCATTAATTATGAAAATATACTTATCCAATTCATTTGAGGCATATTTCCAACTGGCAGTGTCCTCATTCAGGCGATGTTCGAGACTTGTTTTAGACATGACTTTTAATTTTACACGAATGTAATCAATTGAATCAGAAGCTTAGAGGACATTCCACCCCGGACGAAATCCGGACGAACCATATCCAAATCCCAAAAATCCCAGAATCAAATCAGCTTGACAATCAGCACATTCACGATTCGAATGAACCAAAAAACCGTACCAGAAAGTCCCTCACTCTCCGCTTCGAGAGAAATAAAGAAATCATCCTCACTTTTGGTGGGGATTTTTTTTGCGGTCCCAAAAGGGAAAAAAGAATGAAAGAATGAGATACTGAGAAATTGGAAGGCTGATTG
>JAIXWX010000016.1 GCA_027491075.1 Flavobacteriales bacterium | reverse complement strand
TCATCGAATGATGCGGTTGGAGCAATCCACTCAGCACCACACTCGAATTGTTGATCAGCAGTTGCTTCCACTAAGAATGGATCTACCTCGTCAGTCAATGTAATGAACTGTTCGAAAGTGGAGGTATTACCACATGCGTCAATGACGGTGTATGTTCTAATCACACGACCCTGACACCCACCGGATACCATTTCATCTTCAAAATCAACACTAACACTGCTGCAGTTGTCTGTGAAATCGATGTATACTCCATCATAATTATCACATGAACGATTGATTTCAATTTGTCCTGTAACAACTGGAGCCTCTGTATCTACTGTATAGATGGTCTGTTCGAAGTTAGAGGTATTACCGCAGGCATCTGTAGCAATCCAATTTCTAACAAAACTTTCGTTACACGCAGTCTCTTGACCTTGTTCACAAATAAAAGAGGCGGCGCCTTGACTCTGATTGTTCGCATACGCTCTGTTGAACACGCGTAGGGCATTTCTAACCTGAACCAAATTGTGTTCATTAGAACAACCTCCGATATGAGCATTCCCCAGATTAATCAGTTCGCTCACGGTCATTCCAGCAAAAAGCCCTGTTGTATAAATCAAATTTCCAGAGGCAATTTCTGAACCACTAAAGTTCTCATCCGCTTGATCAAAAGCCACATTCAGTGTAGCGGCGATCAACTGATTTGCCAACCCATTTGGAGACGACGAAGGGTTTGTAACCGTTCCCGTAATCAAAGCAGGGTTTCCTGCAACAGGAAGATAGTTGATCAATGCTTGTGCATTGGTGAAGGTCATTTGATTTTCGCCACAACCAATGGTCAATCCCTGAGGGAAGACCGTGTTGAATTGAGCCGTCAAATACTGACCGCCTGGATTATTTGCACTTCCCCACTGACTCGCCAAATAGGTCTTAAATGCTCCACAATCGTTTTCATCATTTTCATAGATGTCTTCAAAGGTCAATGATACATCGCTGCAATTGTCCGCTGTTTCCGGCGCTATTACAGGCACCTCTTCGTCGCATTGTACGGTGATACTAGAAACACCTTCGAATGTTGGGGCTGTAGTATCTTGAACTGAAATGCTCTGAATGGCCATCGCTTCGTTGCCACAGTTGTCAAACGCGCGGAACAAACGAATAATGGTGTATTCTCCATCACACTCACCGGGCTCGGTGGTTTCCGTCATTTCTACATCTACCATATCATCACATGCATCGAAAGCCATTGGAAGAATAGCGCTTGGTATTTCATCCGAGCACTCAATGATTATATCTGCAGGAACTTCTGATAACTCTGGAGAGGTGGTGTCTACAATCGTATAAGTCACCGTATGAGATACCGAGTTCTGACAATTATCCGTCGCGGTGAACGTCCAAGTGATGACTCTTGTGCATTCTCCTTGGTCATCATTCACTGCTGTAATGATTTGTAGATTTTCGTCACAGTTGTCGGAGAAGATCGCTGTAGGAACTGTCCATTCTTGGCCACACTCGAGAGTCTGATCAGCAGTAGCATCTACCAAAGATGGATTCACTTCGTCTATCAACGTAATGATCTGTTCGAAAGTGGCTATATTTCCACAAGCATCTGTAACCGTGTACATGCGAATCACTCGACCTTGACAGCTTCCACTTACCGTTTCTTCTGTATAAGATACGTTAAGTTCTCCTGAACAGTTGTCTGTATATTCAATATAAATACCTGCAAAATCATCGCATGGGCGGTCTATTTCTATAGATGCTGTAATCATTGGAGCGGTAGTATCCATCACGTCTATGGTCTGAACTGAAGTGCTCGTGTTTCCACACTCATCGGTAGCAACATACGTACGAACCACACTGTATTCGTTGATGCACTCGCCTTCGATGATCTCTTCTGAAGAAATCCAAGTAGCAGTACCACAGTTATCAGAAACAACCGCAAATGGCGCAGGTATTTCATCGTTGCATTCTATGGTGATGCTCTCACCTACTTCGTCAAAGTTTGGTCCTTCATTGTCGAAGAAAGTATGAGTCACCTCTGTGCTAGCACTATTTCCACAATCGTCAACAAATGTCCAAGTATAAACAATTGCAAACGCATTTGGACAACCTCCTGCTAGAGTGTCCACCGTGCTGATCAATGTCAAATCAGTATCACAGAGATCCGTCGCTGACGGCGTTGAAGGAATAGTGTACGATGCATCGCAAGCAAAAGCCTCGTTCTCATAACCACCAGAGATCACTGGGCTCTGAGTATCTAGCACGGTTATAATTGTTGTTGCCTCAGATACATTTTCACAATAGTCCTTTGCCATCCAATGCCAAACAATTTGATATCCACATCCCTCCAATGGAATGATCTCTTGGCTTGATTCGAGAATCTCTATTTCAAGACCACACGCGTCATAAATTTCGATAGAAGGTATGCTTGTAGGTGCCTCGTTACACTCTACGGTTTGATCCGCAGGATGATTGATCACAGGGCCAGTATTATCCTCTATTCCGATATACTGAACAGCAGTAGTAACATTTCCACAAACGTCTGTCGCTCGGTAGGTTCTTTCAAGGGTGCCTAGACAACCACCAGAGTTCATTTGATCCGTGTACGTAATCACCACATCGCTGCAGTTATCAGAAGCAGTAATGGTGATCAAATCTAATTCATTGCACTCCACATAAATATATGGAGTAAACGGATGAATCACTGGAGCAACATTGTCGATTACAGATATGGATTGAGAAACCGTTGAAACGTTCTCGCACGCATCCATAGCGGTCCATGTGCGCACGATGGTCGTGTTGCATGCATCCACAGTGGTAGACTCTGCATACTCAATAGAAACCTCTTCGCTGCCATTGTCTGTGAAAGACACTTCTGGTATTGCTGGAAGTTCTTCTGTACAAAGAATTGTTGCGTTCTCAGGTGCAATGACCACTAAAGGAGCCTCTGTATCCAACACTTCCACTTCAAAAGATAGTACGTCAGAAACACAACCATTGATATCGGAAACGCTCACGGAATAAGATCCTGCAGATAATCCGTTCAATACAGGACTGTTTGATGTTCCTGTAGACCAATTATAGTTATAGGGTGCAGAGCCGCCGTCGACTGATACCTCAGCGCTTCCAGTTTCATTATTAGAACACAAAACGTTAGTGACGTTTTCGATATTAATTCCCAAAGGACCAGCGCTAGTGAGTGTCATAGATATTCCCGCAACACAACCGTTCGCGTCGGTCACTGTCACTTGATATTCTCCACCAGATAAACCAGTGAAAATTGGAGACACTTGAGAAGCACCGCCATTAATTGCAAAAGCATAAGGGGCAGTACCTCCAACAAATGCTGCGGATATTGAACCATTCGATCCAAGCTGACAAGATGGATTGGAGGCATCTACAATCACAATATCCAAATCTGAAACAGACTCAATAACTGAACTCTCCGGTTCTACACAGCCGTTGTTATCTGTAACTTCTACAGATACAAAGCCCGCGTCCAAGCCTGATGCAAAAGAAGCTGTTTCTCCATTATTCCAGTTATAGGTATAAGGCGCAGTTCCACCATTTACTATTGCATTCGCCACACCATTGGAGGCAGAACACACCGTGCTAACCGTATTGATCTGAACTTGTAGCGGCGCCGGATTCATTAACGTAAACGAACTCACATCATCACATCCGTTAGCATCGGTGACTGTCACGGTATATGTTCCTGCATCAAGGTTGTCTAGAGTCAAGGCATTCGATCCGTTTTCCCATGAAATCTGGAAAGGCGCATCTCCGATCGGGTCAAGTGTAATTTGCCCGTCTGCTGCATTGTTACAAGAAATGTTCTGAATAGATCCATTGGCACCTATGGTAGCCACTGTCACAATTTGATTCGGAGCCTCGGGAATTACACAGGCCACTCCAGAGATCAATCTTCTGAAATAGGTTGTTTCGTTGATAATACCAATGGTTTCACCCGCAAGGTTCTGTCCATTACCGCCTGGAATATTCTCCCAAGAAACACCATCGGCACTTTTCTGCCATGTAAAGGTCATCTCATCTGGAGCAATAACTGGATAGCTAGTTATCACATTGTTTCGACTGATATTTGGAAGAACATACGAAGGCATGCTACCGAATAAACCCTCGGGTTGTACACCCGCACACACGACTTGATTTCCAAAAATCTCATTATCCTGCATATCAGGAGGATTGCTCCAAACCACCAATCCGGGCTCGTAGATCGATGTTGAGCTTTCCTTGGTAAGAGTTAGTGCACCTTCTGTTAATGGAAGATTATTCGATCTAGAAGTTACAATAGTATAAACTCTACAATTAGAAAATTTAATTCCTCTTTGACCAACAGGATCATAATCATTTCCAGATCCACCATAATAGGTAGAAAACACGGGAGCTTGGCTTAAAGACCCATCCATTTTGAAAAACACCTTATCGCTATTTGGATCCGAGCCATTAGTCGCCGAGTTGTTCAATAAGGTCTGAAGCGCATCTGCTGTTACTGGGAAGTTTGTAGAATTAGAATATCCAAACACATACACGTGATCAGAATCATCCACGTTCAAGCCCATCATGTTGCGTTCTTCATTGTTTCCTCCTACGTAAGTAGATGCCAGTAAAGTTTGTGCAGTGTCCATCTTTGCGATGAAAAAGTCTCCGTCAGTATTATAGGATAAATCATATCCGTTCAATAAATTGGAAGCAGGAAGTCCCGTCGTCAAACCACCGAAATAAAGAACGTTCTTTTGTTGGTTGAATTCCATACAAAGGATAGAGGCTTCTCTACCACTCGAGGCGGAGAAGTAGGAAGACCATACAATATTACCAGTTGACATTCTAATTTTCTCAAGCACCCCAGCTCCATCGCCTCCGCGGCTATTCTGTCTAGGATTCAATGTTGGGAAGTTGGTGGATGCTGTTGTACCGCCCACAAACACGTCGCCTGATGCGGAATTGAGCAACAGAATGTTTGCTCGGTCATCACCGGTACCGCCATAATTCTTCATCCAAGCAATGCTGTTTAAGCTACCGCTGAGTTTAAAAATAAAAAAGTCTTCGTTTTGATTTCCGTTTGCTCTGTTGACAGCTCCTGAAGACGGATATTTCGTAGCAAGGTTGGTCGACAACGTCATTCCTCCAACATATATATCACCGCTCTCAGAAACGCGCAGATCATAGGCGTTATCGGTTTGGTTTCCTCCTAACACAGCCGCCTTTAGTGCGTTTCCAGCTTGATTTACTTTGACAACAAAAACATTGTTTTGCGACTCCGAACGATGGTCGATGCCACCGGTTGAGCCGAAAGCAGTTCCTGCAATCAACGGAAAATCACTACTTGAAGTTTGACCTACGATATACAAATTACCATCGCCGCCCATTTCAAGAGCATACGGATTGTCATCGCTGGATCCACCTAGGTATGTTTGCCATACGCGAACACCAGCACCGCCAACCGTTTCTGGCTCGTAATATTTTCCTAAAATAATATCCAAGGCACCGTTTGGAGTCACTTCCAAAGCACCTGGTGTAATGAGATTTGTTTGACCGTCCACACGAGCCAAAACATAGATGGCACCATCAGCAGGATCCACCCATATACCATGACCGTGATTGTCGCCGCTGGTACCTGAACCGAAAACAGAAGAATTACTATTTACCCAAGTAGCCCAACGCAATGCGATAGGATCAATAATTAAAGGAGCCTTTGGATCAAATGTTCCCAAAACAAAGCCGAAAGAATTGCTTCCCGTTAATTTATAAGATGACTCAATAATTACTTTTTGATCATTGATCATTTGATAAACGACAGGCGCGGGAAGATTCATTTTTCCGACGCTCGTTGTCAAAACAAGGCTTCCATTCTCATTCAATACAAGTCCCGACAGACCTTCTAAAACGATTTCTATCGATGACTTGTCGAAGCCTGGTTTGCAAACGATATCGTACTCCAATGATCCATCCGCTGCCGGATAGTAGCGCACATCGACCTTGTTATACACATTTGTGTACCACACTTCCTGAAAGGAACGAACGTCCGTTGCGTTGACATTTCCGATAAAATAATTATAGCTTTCGTTATGTTGCTTTTTTGCGCTTAATTGCATTTTATCGCTTGCATTTGCAAACTTCATTTTCCAAGAATGTGTTCGAATGCTTACTGGAGTTTCCTCCAATACTCTGCCTTCACTCATTGCAATTTCCGCTCTCAAGATTTGATCCGATTGCGCCTTGATGTCTTCGGCTAGAAATGTGCTCAAGAGCATTCCGTCTTCCATGGCAGAGGCTGTGCCCAATTTGAACTTCGCGTTGAAGTCAATTTGATTGTTCCATTGGCCTTTGTTTTCTACGAAGTAAATCTTCTCATTGTAATAATGGAGAAGTTTTTCTACTTCAGGATCAATGGTTGGGTTGGCTGTGAATCCTGCCCGGTCTTTTGTAAGAAAAGGATTGGGACGAGAATCACCAGAGATTTTTTGGGCTCCGAGTTGGAACACCATGGTCGTGAACAGCGCGCAGCAAAGCAAGCGTGAGGTCAGCGACCTAAGCGTGGTAATCAAGAGAAACATACTTTAAAGCTTAGGTTAGATTTAATTCGCAGAACAAATATATCGATTTGTCGACAAATTGATTCGTTTTATCGACAATTTGAGTTAATTAGTTAGTTTTTCGCTAAGCTGATTCGGCCTTCTTACCCCGCCCAATTCTCTCTGTCCAAGCTTCGATAATTGATTGCTATAAATTCTATCAGAAAAAAATTCTAGAATGGACTTATCAATTTACTGCTTTACGAGAATTGAATTATATACAACTTGATCGCAAGTAATAATTTGTAAGTAATAACATCCGTTTTGGTAGTTAGAAACATCAATATCGATTTTCTGCTCACTGAAATAATCTTTTAACAGCAATTCACCATTCGACTTGAACACTTGGACTAAGGTGTTTTTATGTGTTGTATTCAAATCGATATTAAATATTTCATTCGCAGGGTTGGGATAGATTTTCAAGGGCTTTATCCATTCATCCTTTAAAACCTCCTGAGTAGAAACAATTCCTGCCTTAGCAACAGTAATGCTTGGAAGACCTGCTTGACTTACCCCTTGTCCGAGATTAATTGCATTATCAACGATATTGCACTCGAGACCGAGCGCATTGGGGTTCTGAATTTCTGCTAAGAAATTACTTTGAAATTTAGCGATGTATATTTTGTTATTCGGGCCTTTTTGCAAATAACCTCCTATATAACTGGCGTTCGGCCCAGTTAGCCCTGCTATGGCTACAAGGCTCTCCTCTATTGCTCCTTCATCATCATAGGAAACTTTATATTGATGAATCGTATTCCTTTTAGATCCACCCCAATGAGAAACAAAGAGAAATTCTCCACTCGGCGAGAATGCCAGTCCCCATGCGTTGTCATCGGAAATAATTTTTGGATCACTCAATGCTCCCGTAACATTATTGAAATCAAAAATTTCAACTGTCCCCATCTGGTAGATAGCACATGCAATTTTATTATTCTGATCATTGGCTACTATTTGTCCTGCAGCATTATAATTTAGTCCTGCGCCACCATAATGAATCGATCCAACGTCAGAAACTACCGGTGTCTCACTAATGCCGTTTTCTGAAATCAAATAAGAAAAAAACAATGATGATCCCCAGTCATGCACAATTAACCAAACGTCATTTCCATTGGCGTGTCGAACCGAAGAAATTTTTTCTGTCGCTTGGTCCAATAACATCTCATTCTTAACCGATCCAATATCACCATTCCCTTCGTCCAGAGCCATATTGATGATCGAATACCTTATGCCATTTGATCCAGCCCATGCGTCGCTTGTGAAAAGATAAAACTCATTACTATTTCCAGGATTTTGTACCGCATGTGCACAGTTCCCTCCAGAATTGTGTCCGAGTAGTCCAGAACCATTTGGCATTACTTCATGATTGACGTTCCAAACTTGATATCCATTGGAATAAAAAAGAAGTTCTCCAGAATAAGGATCAGAAACAGAAGCACCATTGTCGAGGCATATCATTGACTGATTACCCTGCTCCATCAATACCTCTCCATTGCTGAAAGTCAAGGCCGCGCCTGTACCGAAATACCAGTTCTTATTCGCATTTTGACCCAACCCTGAAAATGCAAATACGTAGAAAAGAAATGCGATAGCCACTCTCATTTGACTTGAGCTTTACACAAATGTAGTGATTACCCCGCCCAATTCTCTCTGTCCAAGCTTCGATAATTGATTGCTTCTGCCAAATGTTCCGTTCGAATTTCGGGGCTTTCAGAAAGATCTGCGATCGTTCTGGCCACTTTCAGTATTCTATCATAAGCGCGCGCTGAAAGTTTTAGTCGACTCATCGCAGTTTGCAGTAGTTTGTTTCCCGTTTCATCCACTTGACAAAACTGTTTCAGCATTTTACTGTCCATCTGTGCATTGCAATGCATGTCCCTTTTCTTCTTGTATCTCTCGGATTGTATTTGGCGTGCAGTGATGACTCTCTTCCTTATGCATTCACTGCTCTCCGATAAACGCTGCGACGATAATTCACTGAATCCAACAGGTGTTACCTCAATATGTATATCAATGCGGTCTAATAAAGGTCCGCTAATCTTATTGAGGTACTTCTGAACGTTTACACTTCCGCAGAGACATTCCTTTTCAGGATGATTGTAATATCCGCAAGGACAAGGGTTCATTGACGCCACTAACATGAAGCTTGCTGGGTACTCTACAGAAAATTTACTTCGTGAAATGGTAATCACACGATCTTCCAGCGGCTGGCGCATTACTTCAAGAACCGTTCGTTTGAACTCCGGTAATTCATCCAAAAACAAGACTCCGTTGTGCGCAAGGGAAATCTCACCTGGCTGCGGAAAACTTCCTCCCCCGACCAGCGCCACGTCACTTATGGTGTGATGCGGCGCACGGAAGGGCCGAATACTGATCAAAGATTCTTCTCTCTTCGTCTTTCCTGCAACACTGTGAATCTTAGTTGTCTCCAGCGCTTCATTAAGGGTTAGGGGAGGAAGTATGGTGGGTAATCTCTTTGCGAGCATGGTTTTTCCCGCGCCGGGCGGTCCAATGAGAATCACGTTGTGCCCTCCTGCCGCTGCAATTTCAAATGCCCGTTTTATATTTTCTTGTCCTTTTACATCTGCAAAATCGACGCTATAATTGTCCATTCCGCGAATGAACTCTTCTTTAGAATTGATCACTACTCTTTCCAATGAAGCTGTTTGCTGAAAAAATGAAACAACTTCATTTAAGGTCGAAGCACCATATACTTCGACTTCGCTGACAATAGCCGCTTCCTTCGCATTTTCAAGAGGAACTATCATCCCTCGAAATTTTTCATTCCTCGCTTGTAAAGCAATTGGAAGTGCGCCTTTGATGGGGCGCAATCCACCATCCAATGACAACTCTCCCATAATAATAAAATCCCCTAACAGGTCCTGAGGAATTTGTTCTGTTGCCGCCAAGAGTCCTATTGCCAAAGGCAGGTCATACGCTGCTCCTTCTTTCCGAATGTCAGCGGGTGCCATATTGATGGTCAAGCTGCGCACCGGTGTTTCATAACCAGCATTCACCAATGCCGCTTTAATGCGTTGCTGCGCCTCTTTCACCGCAGTGTCCGGCAAACCCACAATGGCCATTTGCGCTCCCCTATCGGCATTCACCTCTATAGTTATAGTAGCAGCGTGCACACCAAAAACAGCACTCCCAAAAGTTTTTACAAGCATTCTTATTAATTCATTAATCGCAGCGAAGATGCCGCAATTAGGAATAAAAAAAACCGAATAATTATTCGGTTTGTATTCCTAGAATATTCTGGTAGTGACCTTAAATTTGAATTAGATTGAACGCTCTATATAATCGATTAGGGAATGAATCACTTTTATATGAATTTCTTGAATGCGATCTGCATAACCATTCCAAGGAGCTCTGATCTCTACATCACACCATGGTGCTAATTGTCCTCCATCTTTTCCTGTAAGACCCACCACATGGATTCCTTTCTCCTTTGCTGCTTTAGCAGCTTCCAATACATTTCCGCTATTTCCGCTGGTACTGATGGCCAGAAGAACATCGCCTTTTCTTCCCACTCCTTGAAGGTACCTGGAAAAAACATATTGGTAGCCGTAGTCGTTTCCCACGCATGAAAGATGAGATGGATCGCTCATGCTAATAGCTGCAATTGACGGTCGATCGTTTCTATAACGCCCGGTCAATTCTTCTGCAAAATGCATCGCATCGCACATGCTGCCACCGTTTCCACAAGAAATGATTTTCCCTTCTTGCTTTAAAGAATTCACCATCAACTCTCCTGCTTGGAGTATTCGTTCTATGTTCTTTTCTTCAGAAAAAAAATCATGAAGTACTTGTTGTGCTTCTGTAAAATGACGAAGGATGTGCTCTTTCATAGACTTAGATTCGCCCACGAAGATAAATAAATCGGGCCCTTCGTTTATAGAAGGGCCCAATTACTAGTGTAGTATAGAAACGGTTTTGGTTTGAATCGTTTGTCCTTTAGTGGTGAACTGCGAACAGCGTACCACATATAACCCACTGGCAAATGAAGCCGATAGGGGTAACTCAAACGTCAAACCTTCATCATCGATGTATAACTTTTCTGTTAAGAGAAGCTTGCCATAAGCGTCTAACAACTCCAACTGCGCCCATCCATTCTCAAATCCTTCTGCAAAAATGGTCAGGTTCATTCCGCTGGAAATTGGGTTAGGATATACTCTCAGCTCAGCATCTTTTTGGAAACCAACAGCCTCAGACGTTTCAAATTGTGGCTCTGCCATTGCCATTCCTGAACCTCCTGCGATTCTTAAACAACTAGCTACAGTGCTCCATGTGCCAGGAACATCCCCTGTAAAAATAGGACGCACACGGACGTTATATGTTGCTCCCGGTTGAGCTCCTCCTGGAATCCAACTCACTCTCCACAATCGATCATTGGCATTTCTCAAGGCAGTTACAGCAGGGGCTGGAGTAGGAAGAATTCGCGTAAACTCCCATTCATAATTAATAACTCCTCCACAGAGTTGAGGATCAGCCCTTACCCATGTTGATGCCGTAACCTGATTCGGGCAAGAATCCTGAACACGAAGTTGCAATGAGGGTTGCTGTGTCGTTGTGAACACTCCACTCACCACTCCTGAAATGATGATGTTCTCACCATTTCCCATTCCGTCTGTTAAAGCATACAAAGCATCAACGGAAACGGTATAGGAGTTACTATAGGTAATTCCTGGTATACCGGATAGCGATAGTATCGTATTATTCGAACCCCCCGCTTGTGCAGCAAACAAGCCAGCATAGCTGCTGCTGTTAACATTAAAAATATATTGGTTTGCATTCGTCCAAGTTGCCTTGATAGTGGCACACGGATTAACCGCATTCGCATTGGACTCAAGGCTGCTCGCTAATAGGCGCTGAGCACACAATTGAAAAACACCATTCGCTCCTTGTGTGGAGTTAGCGTTTCGAATACATACGAAATACGTCTGCCCATTGACCAGGCCATTGTAGTTCAAGCGCTCGCTGCCCACTCCCGAATTGACATTTTCAACATTTATGAGGGCTCCAAGATTATCCTGTAATTCAATACACACGTTGGTAACAGTAGTATTACAAGTGACGCTTATTCCTGGAGAAGTTGCAGTAAAATAATACCACACATCCTGACCACCGATAACTGTGGTCTGGGCCTCCGCTGATGGTGATGCGCCCACCAACGTGCCGTTGATGAAATTGCAATTTCCATAAGCGGAAAGAGGAAGTAGTGTAGCATTAGATCTCTGGTCATTCGTCACTCCGCAGCCTTCATCAATGATACCATCACAATCATTGTCCACACCATCGCAAACTTCCGTTGCACCTGGGCGGATGTTGACATCGTTATCGTTACAATCCGAAGCATTAGAAACGTATCCTTCAGGCTCTTCACAGCTCAATACAGTAGAGTTTGGATTTCCAAATCCATCTTCATCTAGGTCTGCATAGAAGGTTTGAGGAGAAAATCCTTCATCAACCTGTCCATCTGAGTCGTCATCAAGACCATTGCAATACTCTTCTACTTCTGGATTTATGTCTTCATTGCTGTCATTGGTATCAAAATCTGGTAGACCATCACTATTGATATCACCAGAAACAACCGTTGTGTAACCCGCGGGTGGATTACAAGTAAGGATACCGCCTACGGATGAAGGATATCCGTCTTCGTCTGCATCAGGATAAAACATCTGGGGAGTAACTATTACAACGGAAACAGGGCCACTAAATACTTGCTGACCATTAGTACAAAAGGCTGTAGATGTAATTCTCAGGGTGATGATGTCGCCATTGCTCAATGAGGATGAAGAGTACGAAAAACTCGTTGCTCCTGATATCGGACTTCCATTTCTAAACCATTGGTAAAGGGGAGTCACACCTGCATTAGCAAAGGATGAGCTAAATAAATATACACCACCCGAACAAACGCTCGGTGAAGACGCAGAAATACTCACTGTAGGCGCAATCACTTCAGCGACACTAATAAGTGCAGTGCTAGAGGTAATCACAGGACAAACAGATCCTGTTTGACTTACTTGAACATAATAGTAAATACTCGATTCAGCATCAACCGGTGGAGTCAACGTGTTGGTTTGGCCACCAATCTGTGAACCCAGGCTAAACCCATTAGCATTGCTGTTTACTGGATTATTAAACCACTGATACGAAAACGGTCCTGTTCCATTGGCAGGTGTTACAGAAACAGGTAAAAGCTGTTGGGAGGTACAAACAGACTGAGAAGGAATACTGGGGCCGCTTAAGGAAGTGACACAATCTCTACCTGTTGCTACACCGAACTCTCCAAACTGAGACATCCCTTGTCTGCGAACCAAATTTCCGCTTAAGGCCAAATGTGATCCGTTAACCGCCCAAGATCCTGCGGTACTTCTTCGCACCAAACGAGAAGAGGAGTTCAGTGCGTGGCTTGAAAAACCTACAGCGTCTAATGATAATGTATAGGAAATAGATGCAAGTCCCCCTGCAATGCTTGTGGACCAATAACCTTCCGTGAAGATATCCTCCACTGACGTATTCGCATCCAAAAGAGGAAGGCCTGTAAGTGCGGGACTTGACTCAATAAACGACAGGGTCAAATTTCCTGCAGATATGTTACTGAAGTTAAATCTAGCAAATCGATTGTTTGTTGCTGTACCAATAGGAAACAGATACTCTGTTCCGGTAGCGTTCATTCTTCTATTGAATGAACCAATTATTCTACCAGAGCTATACGTTAATGTGCCTTGTGTTCCTGTAAGGTTCCCAAGGGTCAAAAGCTGAGAACCGTTCTGAATATTTCCGCCAAGCATTCTAAGCTCGGTAGTCACTTGCAGAGGCTTAGCGAAAATCGCACCCGCCGAATTCTCAACGCTGAGAATATTAAAAATTTCCGTTGCATCCGCTGTTTGAATAGTTTGTACCGTGTTGCCTACTAATCGAACAACCCCATCACCCTGCACAAAGTTAGACTCGAGATTGTTGCTCCAATTACCCTTCAATTGCAGTTCCCCGTCTGCGGCTGCCGTGCCGTCACTCATAAGCAACACTCCTCCGTTCAATGTCAGGTTACCTGATACCATTAGTTTATCTGAGGCGTTTCCTGTAAGCTGAACTTGCTTATTTGTAACAGTCAAATCATTACAGTTTGCTATGCCTCCATATAGGTAGGCCGCCGACGCATCAAAGTTTATATTCGCATTGCTATTTAGCCCTGCAACTGTTGCTACAATTACATTGGTCGTTGCATCAGGTACCATTCTGTCTTCCCAGTTTGCACAGTCAAACCAATCTGTGTTTTTTTCTCCAGTCCATCTTCCTGCTGTTACACTAGATGCACTAACAGGGAAAATCACACACGCGTTGGCATAATTGTAAGCTGCTGGTGCTGCATCAAACGCGGTATTACTTGCATATGCCGTCCAATTTGTTGGATTATTGATTCGAGCTATCCAACCTAAACGAGTTGTTGAGGTAACAGCTCCTGTATATTTTACTTTGTTTGAATTAGTCAGTGTCGTGGTGTTCACTGTAAAGCACTCTGTGCCTGGAATTAATCTCGATCCCGCGGTAGTCCATACTGGTGAGCTAGAGCCAATATTCGTTTTCCAGTCAATGCCCGTCCAACCATAGAGCACTTTACCGTTGTACGTCACATCATTGGATCCGGCAGGGTTTGTCCATGCTCCTCCTTGCGTAATCCAAAGTTGATCCGTGGCGTCAAGATCGAATGCCGTAGCACCTGTTCCAATCACATTGGGATCAATTTGCCAATTCGCATTATCCAAAACACCACATACGTATACTTCAAAAAATGGTGCTGATGCAAGAGGTCCGATAATACAAATAGAAGTACCCACTGCTACAGTGGATGCTCCTGTGTTTCTTGTGATTCGAATTACGCTTTCTGTGTCTCCCCAAGTGTTTGAGCCAGCTCTTTCAAATCCATTATCATTTAAGAAAAATGACGTTCCCGCGGTAATTGCTTTGAACGTGGTAAAGCACACCTCGTCTGCATTTCCAGAGGCCAGTGCCTGTGTGTTGATAGCAACCACTGCAATATCTCCTTCTTCGAAAGCAGTAGCTGCGCTCGGTGTTGCGCAGACCTCTATACCAGTCGACCACTCTGTACCTTTTCTTGTAAATATTTTAAAGCAATAGCTAGTGCCATTCGTTAAGTTTGTAACGGTGACTGCTGTTGCCGTGCCCTTATAAACCGTTTGATTGGAGGAGGTATAAACAGTATTGGCCACATAAGCCGAACCATTGCCCGTAGGAGATAGAGTGACCGTTCCAGTATTCGCTACCACTAGTACCTCATCAAAACAAGCCGCAGTTGGATTCGACCAGTTCAAGTTTACAGCACCGTTGTCTGCAAATGCATTCGCACCGGTAACATTTGGCATAGCAGGAGTAATATTAATTGTAGTTCCAGTTGACCAAATGGTAAGGACATAGTTCTCGTGAGTAAAGGCAGAAATGAAATAGTTCACACCAGGGGTCAGTCCAGTAATTGTTACTGAAGTTCCAGCTCCTTTATAAACACATCTTCCTGTATTTCCATAAGCTGGAGCGGCGGCATAATTTGCATTTGCTCCATACATGATAGCGCTCATGCCGGGTGGAGCGGGGGCAGCTCCTTCTCTGACAAAAATAGCCACTTCATCATACGCTCCTGCTCCATACGACCAGCTCAACGATTGAGTGGTATTGGTGGGGCATCCCGCAGTTAGTGCTACGTTGCTCGGAGGCACGGGTGAGTTGGAAACGGCTGAAGCCGAGGCATAGTTTTCAAAACCGCCAGAACATGAGAATTCAAAAATCTCAAAGAAATACCAGCCCCCCGGAGTAAGATCTGTAACGTTCACCGAATTACCTGTTCCGACAAATAAGATTCTTGCATCCCCTAGAACTGGCGCGGCATTAAAACTACTATTCGCTGTATAAGAAACTCCATCTACTGGCGCAGCAGTTGGCTCCGCGTTTTGACGAATTAATACTATTCTAGAAGTTCCGTTGCCCGCAGTCCAGCTCAACGTCAAGCCTGTAGTAGTGATATTGCTGAACGAAAGATTAGAAGAAGCCGTTGAAGGATTCGGGCAATTCAATGTAGTAAATGAGCCCGATGGATTGGGCACTCCAACGTTGGCGGTCACGCCATTTCCGTTGACAGCAAACACTCTTACTTCGTAAGTCACACCAGACGCCAAATTGCTAAGCAAAAGTGCAGAAGGAAGAGTGTAACCAAAATATACGACCTTGCCCGCTCCAACAGTGGGTGTACCACATGAGCTTGTTCCATTTGCACCTATTCCTTGTCCAGTAACGGACGCTACTACATTGGGTGCCGTTGAAAAATTTCCTGAAACGGAACTATAGCATGTATAACGATCCGTAGGAGAGCTTGGTGCACTCCCTCCATTGATGACTACCATATAACGCGTGTCCGCGGTGGTCGCGCCAAAATTGATGGAACTTAAATTCAAACTTGCTTGAGTTGTCGTAATCCCACTCACTGCAACACTACCAGAGGAATAATCATTCTGATTTAGCTGTATATTCTTTATCAAGACGGTGTTCTCCGTGCCATTGTCATTTCCTATCCAGTTGCCAAAATTTCTAACCCCTAAACCCGCTGTACTTATAATTTGGTCGGGTGTTCCAACAAGCACACTCGCGGGCACAAACTCGATGTCATCGAGCGTTGTACTTGGCGCGAAGTCCGTTCCGGTGAATGGTGCTCGACTGTCATTTCCATTTGTCGCGTCTGCTACCCAACCACTGTTACCCCAGTTGATTCCACCCTTAAAGGTGTTTGTGCCAACATACAAAATAACTTGTTCTCCAGATCCACTTGGTGAAATAGGAGAGCCATATAAGCTGACTATTCCATCAGAAAAATCCAAGTCATTCGTACCCGCTGCATTATGCACTCTAATAAATGTACCCGCAGGAACAGCGCTTAGCCCGGTTGTTGGAAATGAGTATATGTCCTCTCCCGTTCTAAAAGATCCATTGGCAAAAATTCCATTATCCGTAGCTCTCCAGTTGGATAAATCCAAGCGCGTTAGCGTCATGAACTCAAATTCATTTCCATCAGCGTCTGCTTCTGTAAACACCACTTCCTTTAAAGGATCTGGCAGAATCGTTTGTGTTCCAGCGCTCGTCGTGCTTCCTCCTTTGGTACCGGAGGCAATTGTGAAATTAGTGGTGGTTAATGCATTAATGTTTATTGCATTTCCAGCACTTTCTGCTCCTGAAGCAAAATCTGCGGTAATAAAGAAGTATCCTGTCACCCCGTTCGCGATAGTTTGCGCTGTAAAACTCGGAAAAGTTTTAAGACCAGCAGCGCCTGGGTTTGTCAAGGTACTTAACACCACATCCGAAAGATCTAAAGTCACATCTGTGGAGTAGACCACCTTAAGATTTAATACATCTGTCGCGTCGTAATTGCCTGCGGTGGTGCAGGTCAAGCCTGTCACGGAAATGGTGTTACCCGCCAATAATGAAAATTGAAAAAGGTCATTATTTGTAGAATTAGCAAAAACGAACTGAGCAGGGACTTGCGGTGCTAGATCAGAGAGAACGGCCGCATTTGGCACTTGGGTTCCTCTAATTCTAACATCATCCATGACCCATCTTTCGTTGCTGTCATTATTCGTCAAGGTTATACGCACCCTCACTTGAGAAAGCCCATTTGGAAAATTCAACGTAACTGTTGAGATCCCCGAACTTCCGCCAGCAGAAGTAAATGCGGTAGGAACATTGTTTCCATCAAAAGTTGCTGTTGCCACTCCCGTTGCGCTAAACGGCCAACGAATATTGCTACCGGTCGAAGTAATAGTCATTTCATTGGAATACGTTGTACCCCCGTCCGTTGAAACAGCAACCGTTACGAGGTCACCATTGTCTATTCCATTGGAATTGTTCACGGACATACCCGCAAGACGGAAGGTCAAAAAAGTATTGGTAAATCCAATGATACTTTGATTTGCAAATGTGACCACTGACGATTGGTTGATCGCTTGCCAACCGCGGCTTCCGCTTGTAAACAAAGCTGAGTTAGACGGATTTGCAGATCCAGGGCTCGACCCTGAGGAATTGGAGCCAAGAGTATTGGAAAAAGTGAGAATAGGAGCCGCAGGACTCGTTTCAAAATCTTGCTGACCAATCGTTGTTTGGGCAGACAATGAAAAACTAAACATAACCGCCAAGAGCGCGGTTAAAACGGGATAAAATCGCATGTTACTTAAGTTAGGGGGCCGCAAAGATAACAATTTATCGACAAAACAAACTATTTAATCGACAAAAACTTACTCTTCAGCAATAACTTAACATTTGACTCACCCCTTTATTGTTTCAGCAGTAGTAATGAACTACTAACAACACCGTGTTCCACTTGGCCAATAGAAAGAGTATAGAGACCAGGGGCTAGACCTGATGGAAGAATTAATGTCCCAATCATTTGCCCTTCCTCAGCAATTGCTTTATCCACCCAGACCAGCTTACCCATCCCATCGTAAAGCTTAACTTCTTTAAGCCCGTCGCCTGCACCCTCGATGTAGTAATTCAAAATACCGTTCGTAATTGGATTCGGGTAAATTTTTAATGTACTACTCTCTATAGTGATATCGGCGGAATGTAAGAAATCTTCATTTCCCTCTTGGACCACCATTCCCGATCCACCAGCAATTTTCAAACAGCTCGCTGCGGTGCTCCATGAGCCGGGTATGTTTCCTGTAAAGATGGGGCGCACGCGAACATTGTAAGTAGCACCAGCTTGCGCACCGCCCGGAATCCAGCTCACTCTCCACAATCGATCATTGGCATTTCTCAAAGCAGTTACAGCGGAGGCTAGAGTAGGAAGCACTTGTGTGAACTCCCATTCATAATTAATAACTCCTCCGCAGAGTTGTGGATCAGCCCTTACCCATGTTGATGCCGTAACCTGATTCGGGCAAGAATCCTGAACACGAAGTTGTAAAGAGGGTTGTACACTTGTGCTGAAAGACTTCGCAACGACTCCTGTAATGGTTATGCTCTCTGCATTTCCTAAGCCATCGGTTAGAGCATACATTGCATCTACTGTAACATTTGTATAAGTAGTGCCGTAGGTGATGCCCGGCACACCATTCAACGAAAGAAGCGTGTTTACGGAACCACCAACCGTGCTTGCAAACAAGCCGTTCAGTGCATTTCCATTGACGTTAAATATGTATTGGTTAGCATTGGTAAAGGAGGCTTTAATGGTAGCACAAGGATTTATTGGTGCGGTCTCGTTGGTCAATTCGCTGGCCATTAAACGTTGGCCACAGAGACTAAACGGTCCTCCCACTCCCTGAGCACTATTAAAATTTCTCACACACAAATAATAGGTTTCACCTAATAAAAGCCCCTGAATATTCAGTCGTTCTTCTCCAATTGCACTATTAACATTCTCCACATTAATCAAAGTTCCTGAAGAAGATTGGAATTCCAATAAGATGTTGTTCAGAGCGGTCGAACAGGTAATTGAAACACCAGGACTCGTCGCAGTGAAATAATACCAAACATCTTGACCTGTAATAACCGTGCTCAAAGCTTGCGGTGAAACAGTCGCACCGAGTAATGTTCCGTTTATGGTGCTGCACACTCCGTAATTCTGCATTGGTAGCAAAAGCGCATTGGCCCGTTGATCATTGATGGGGCCGCAACCTTCATCTATTGTACCATCACAGTCGTTGTCGAATCCATCACACACTTCCAAGCCAAGGGGATTATTCAGTGGATTGTTGTCATCACAGTCCAAAGCATTGATCACATAACCCACTGGGATATCACAAGAAGAAAGGCTGCTCATTGAATTACCAAATCCATCGCCGTCTGCATCCGCATAATAAATGACCGCTCCTAATCCTTCATCAATTGAGCCATCGCAATCGTCGTCTAGACCATTGCAATACTCTTCCACTACGGGGTTTATATCGTCGTTATTATCTGCGCAATCAAAATCAGGTTGGCCATCGTTGTTGATGTCACCGGGCGGCAATGCTACGTAGCCACTAGGTGCTACACAGGTTAATACACCACCCGTATTGGCCGGGTATCCATCACCGTCAATATCTACATAATACATCTGCGGGGTAGTCACACTGGAAATGATGGAGTTACTGAACACCTGTGTTCCATTGGTACAAAATGAAACTGAAGTTACTCTTAACTGAATTTCATCTCCATTCATCAATCCGCTAGTGTTGTACGCAGCACCTGTTTCGCTAGGTATAGGAGAGTCATTTCTAAACCACTGATACAATGGGTTTGCTCCAGCATTCGACACAAAAGAAGAAAACGTAACTGAGCCTCCCGAACAAACGTTCGGTACAGATGCAGTGATGGTTACGGTTGATGCTATCACTTCTATCACGCTTACCAATGCGGGTGTAGAAGCAATCATCGGACATAGCGATCCCGGTTGTGTTATTTCTAAATAATAATAAATGCTGCTTTCTGCGTCCACAGGAGGTGCGAGCGTATTGGTTTGTCCACCCAATAGACTTCCTTGGCTATATCCTCCTGTATTGCTGTTGATAGGATTGTTGTACCATTGATAAGTAAAGGGTCCAGTGCCATTTGCAGGAGTTACTGTTACAGGAGATAATTCTTGAGAAGTGCAAACTATTTGAGATGGAATGCTCGGCCCGTTTAGACTAGTTATACATTCTCTTCCGCTCGCTGCTCCGTATTCTCCAAAAGAAGTCATGCCTTGTCTTCTTATCAATGTGCCAGAAAGATTTTGATGTAAGCCGTCAAGCACCCAAGAACCCGTGGAATTCCTTCTAACTAAACGAGTGGCGTTCGTAAGCGATTGACTTGTAAAACCTACTGCGTCTATGGTTAACGCATAGTTTGTTGAAGCTAATCCATTTGCTGGAATAGCGTTCCAATAACCTTCTGTGAAATTCGCGTCAATAGATACGTTGTTTTCTAAAAGAGGCAAGCCCAAGCTTCCCGGATCGATGCCGTTGAAGGACACCGTTAAACTTCCAGGAGTAACATTTGAGAAGTTATATGTCGTAAAGCGACTTTGTGTATTCGTTCCAATAGGAAATAGATAATTGACTCCATTGGCATTCAGGCGACGATTAAAGCTGCCTATAATTCTTCCTAAGGTGTGGGATAGTACTCCAGGTGTTGAAGTGCCTGAACCAAGAGTGAGGGTGTTAGCTCCATTTTGAATATTTCCAGCAACCATTCTCAATTCGGAAAGCACTTGAACCGGCTTTGATAGGGCAACGTGATTTACATTTTCAATGCTTAGAACATTGAATACTTCATTTGCATCAGCGGTATTGATAATTTGTAGCTGACTTCCAATGCATCGAACCGTTCCGTCTCCTTGTTTGAAGTTTGCTTCTAATGCATTCGTCCAGTTTCCTCTCAGTCGCACTTCTCCATCCAGCGCCGCCGAGCCGTCACTCATATCAAGTGTTCCAGCTAAGCCTATGTTAATGTTTCCAAACACCTCTAGTACGTCCAAAGCGCTTCCTGTAAGTCTTAATTCTTTTTGAGAAATAGTTAGATCATTGCAAGACGCAACACCACCATACAAATAGGCATTGGTTGCATTGTAGTCAATGTTTGCGTTATTGTTTGGGCCAGCCACATTCTGAATGATAACACTTGTCGTCTGATCCGGCACAACTCGCGTTTCCCAGTTGGCGCAATCAAACCAATCGTCATTCTTTTCTCCAGTCCACCTTCCTGCTACTTCGGTTGCAGTGCTAATATTGAATACTATGCATTGGTTGACATAGTCATAAGCCGCTGGTGCACCATCGTATCCCGAATTTGATGCGTATCCCGACCAATTGCCAGGATTATTAATACGAGCAATCCATCCCAATCTTGTAGTAGTCGTAATAGGTCCAGTGTATTTTGATTTATCGTTGTTCACTACCGCATTCAAGCTTGTTGTAAAACATTCTGTGCCGGGAATCAATCGCGAGCCAGAAGTGGTCCACGTTGGTGAGGTGTTTCCGATGTTGGTTTTCCAATCTATGCCAGACCACCCATAAAGAGGAGTGCCAGAGTATGTCGCATTTTGCGCTCCACTTGGATTATTCCAAGCTCCACCTTGTGTAATCCAAACTTGGTCTGTAGAGTTCAAGTCAAAGGTGGAAACACCCGCGCCAATCACATTAGGATCAACGATCCAATTTGAGTTATCTATTACACCGCAAACCACTACATCATAACGCGGATCGGTAGTATATGGTCCATTGATGCAGATAACAGTTCCTGCTGGAATAGTGGATGCGCTCGTGCTTCTTGTCAATCGCACCAGTCCTTCCGTATCTCCCCATTGATTTGCGTTGGCCCTTTCGTATCCATTATCAGTCATGAAAAATGTTGTGCCAGGGGTGATATCCTTAAATGCGACAAAGCACACCTCGTCCGTACTTCCCGATCCAAGGACTTGGGTATTGATGGCTACTATAGCTAAGTCTCCGGGCTCAAAATTGGTTACTATTGCTGGAATCGCACAAACCTCAATTCCACTTGACCACTGCGTTCCTCTTCTTACAAAAATTCTAAAGCAATAGTTTGTTCCATTCGTTAAGCCAGATACAGAACATCCAACACTCGTTCCTTTATACATTACTTGATTTGCGGAAGAATAAACACTGTTTGCAGTATATGCGGTGCCATCTCCGCTTGGATTAAAGACCACCGCTCCCTGATTGGCCACTACCATTATTTCATCAAAACAAAGTAAACTAGGATTCTGCCATGAAACATTTATTTGGTTGTTGTCTGGAATTGCAGCAACCGACTGAACATTCGGTAGTGCAATAACTTGAGACGTCGTAGTGCCCGAAGACCAAACCGTTCCAGTTGCATTGCGATAGGTAAATGCCGCAAACGTATAATTCACACCAGTTGTAAGCCCGGTCACTGTTGCGGTTGTTCCTGTGCCTTTGTACACACAACGCCCTTGCGTTCCAAGATCTGTAGCGAGAGAAAAGTTTGAATTCGCTGTGTAGGATGATGCATTGTTTGACCCTGGTCCAACGGGAACACCCACTGCTCGCGCAAAAATGACCACTTCATCGTAAGCTCCAGATCCAAAAGTCCAGGCTAGCTCTTGAGTTGAATTATCCGTGCATCCTTTGGATAAAATCACATTGCTTGGAGTCGTAAATCGACTATTAGATGAATTGCCGAAATACAGCTCTTGCCCACTGCTGCAATTGTATTCTATGATGGTGAAGAAATAATTCGTTCCCGGCGTCAATCCAGTGATTACTGCAGACGCTGCGTTTCCGTTATAGACAACTTTGCTATCACCAAGTGTTGGTGCAAGCGAAAAATCAGTATTGGAAGTATAAGTAACGCCATTCGTTGGAGTCGCTGATGGGGACGCGGATTCGCGAGCTAAAATCAATCTCGCACTTCCGTTTCCTGAAGTCCAGTTGAGTTGAAGAGATGTGGTGCCCGGAGAAGAAAATGTTATGTTGCTCGTGGCAACAGATGGAGCAACACAGCCCGTAGTGCTGAAAGATCCAGCACTGTTGGGAACCCCTACATTCGCCGTGATTCCATTTCCATTTACAGCATACACCCGTACTTCGTAATTTGTACCTGACAATAATCCAGAAAGGATAAGAGAAGAAGGAAGAGCATAATCAAAATACACCATGCGCCCAGCGCCTACAGAAGGAGTTCCACATGAAGAATTGCCAATGCTACCAACGGGCTGACCTGTAACAGAACTCACCACCAATGGAGCGGTAGCAACATTTGAACTGATTCCAGAATAACAGGTATATCGGTCTACAGGTGAACCCGGAGCCGCTGAGGGGTTGATCACTACTGCATATCGTGTGTCAGCGTTCGTACCTGAAAAAACCAAAGCGCTAAGATTCAGCGTCGCGTTAGATCCAGAAATTCCAGACGCTGAAATAGTACCAGAAACGTAGTCGCTTTGGGTGAAAAGTATGTCCTTTAATGTGCAGTCATTTGAATTTCCCGTGTTGGTTCCAGCCCAATTCGAAAAATTCCGGATACCGGGGCCCGTTGACGAAATTATTGCATCCACGTCGCCTGTTAGAGTCGAGGATGGATCAAAATAGATTTCATCCAATGTCGTGTTAGGTGCGAAATCCGTGGCGCTAAAGGGAGCTCGGCTGGTACTATTATCAATGGCTCCTGAATTCCATCCGCTATTTCCCCAGTTGATTCCACTTCTATAAGTGTTTGTTCCAGTAAATACAATGACTTGTTCGCCGCTTGCATTCAATCCCCCCAAACCTGAACTAAAAATACTGATTACCCCATCTGAAAAATCGAGGTCATTTGTCCCTGTAATACTTAGCAGACGAATGGATGTTCCCGCAGGGACATCTGTAAATCCCGATGCAGGAAAAGTATACATGTTTTCTCCTGTTTGAAGTGTTCCATCGGCTAGAATTCCGTTGTCGGTTACTTTCCAACCATTCAAGGTGAGTTTTGTCAAGGTGAGAAATTCCACTTCATCTCCATCCGCGTCGACTTCAGTAAAAACAATTTCTTTCACTGGGGTCGGCAAAATCGTTTGCGTTCCACTTGCCGTTGTACTTCCGGTTTTCGTTCCAGAAAGAATGGATAAATCGGCGGTTGTTAAACCAACTAAAGCAACTGTATTTCCTCCAGTTTCCGCGTTAGCGGAAATGTCCATGGTGATGAAAAAATATCCCGTGGCAGTGTTTGCAATCGCTTGATTGGTAAAAGAAGGAAACGTTTTCAATCCAGCGGTGCCTGGGCTCGACAATGTACTCAGCGTTGCATCTCCCGCATCCAATGTGGCATCGGTAGAATATCTAAGTTTAAAATTGACGATATCAGAGGCATCGTATGTACCGGTGGTTGTAAAGGTCAACCCAGAAACCGTAATATTCGCGTTCGCTAGTACTGAAAACTGATGAAGGACATTGTTCGTTGTGTTTGCGAAGACCACTTGTGCGGGAGTTTGTGGAGACAAGTCGCTGATGACTGCACTGCTCCCCGATGCGGTGCCCCGAATTTGAACGTTGTCGATGATCCAACGCTCGTTGCTATTATCGCAATTCAAAGAAATCCTCAATCTGATTTGAGAACTACCGTTTGGAATATTTATACTAACTGTACTCAAGCCAGCAATTCCGCTTGAAGAGGATAGCGATGTTGGGGTATTGTTTCCATCATAGTTGATGTTCGCAGCACCAGTAGCGGAAAATGCCCATGTACTATTTCCGGTAGCGCCATTGATTGTTAGTTCAGAAGACCAGGTCGTACCGCCGTCTACACTCATAAAAACAGTCATCAAATCACCAGAGTCAATACCATTTCCAGAGTTCACCGACATACCGGCCAACTTAAAGGTCGCAAAACAATTCGTAAATCCAGTTAGACTTTGGTTAGCAAATGTTAAGGTACTTGTTGTTGAAACATTCGACCCAGGAGTAACACCCCATCCTCTCGAACCACCCGCAAAAAGTGGTGAATTTGAGGGTGAGCCTCCCGCTGGGTTATTTCCTGTAGTATTAGCTCCAGCACCAGCGTTGCTAAAGTTCAACGTTGGAGTGGCAGGAACCGTTTCAAAGTCTTGTTGCGAGATGGTCACTTGAGATGTGCCCAATAAAGATAAGAGCAAAGCTCCAAATACGATAATGTAGCGCATGAAGTCGTAATTTCAAACAAAGGTAGAATCTATCACTCAAAAAGGTGTTTGATTTGCGCGCTTCTCCCATTATCTATTGATTAAGGATTTGTTACCTCCAACCTGCTGAGTTGCCGATGCGAAATACATATCCTATTTGCATTCCTCTCTCAAAAAACCGTATATTCTGTCGAGCTTTCGCGTTTAAATCACTCGGCGCATTTCCAGAAATTTCTTTATGCTCCAAACGAATGTCGAACAAAAAATTTATTCCGTTTTGAAATCCGTATTGCACAAACAAGCGATCGTTGAACACCCAGCGCACGCCATATACTGCACTCATACCAACTCCAGTAAATCGGAGATTGTTTAAATAACGTTGTCTCAGAAATGTAAAATCTGTCCAACACAAAACGGCACCCGCACTAACCCCTCCATACCAATCAACCCGTGACTTAAGTTTAGGAAAGTCCACAAATGTTCCTCTTTTCTCCAAAGCAGCGCGAATAAAATTCATTCCATTGCTATGATGATAATCCATAAATGCTCCATTATACAGCAATGTATCTTTATTGAATGAGCCTGTGTAAAGATCCACTTCTTGAGAAAGTGGCGCATAATAATCCGATGCTTCTGCACCAATATTTCCAGAAATTCTTACTTGCTGAACGCGTGTGAGTCTGTACTTGTGATGATCATATCCCAATGAAAAAAACCAATTGTTTTTCCATTCCATCCCGGCTCGAAAATTAAACTGAGGAACGGAAAAAGAATTGAGATTAAAATATTGCCTCCACTCGGCAGGCATATCATTCGCCTTTACATCATGCAGCGTAAAATCATACCGATCGCTCTTAAAACGAATGTCTGAAGGCGCATAAAAGTTGCGATGATAGCCCCAATAAAGATACGCTTCACGAGAGCGCTTCTTCGCACCCTCGCCATCCTGCGCGATCACATTTAGCGTTAGTAATAACGCGAAAAACAATAAGGCTTTGGTCATAGGTTCGTAATCCCGCGCAAAATAGGATATATCTGATTCCTCAAAAGAAAAAAGTGAAGAGAAACAAATTATACTCTAACCATTTGCTTAAAAATGAAAAACCTCTTCAATGTGAAGAGGTTTTTCAAGAAAAAAATTATTAAGAGAGAACTAGTTCTGAATCGCCAAACGACGTGTTTGTGTGCTTCCATCGGAAGCTCTAAATTCTATCATATACACTCCTGCGCTTAAACGACTGGTCATTTCGATAAATGCATACAATTGACCGGACTCTATTACGTAGCGATTAATATATACTTCTCTTCCGATTTCATCCAAAATGCGCAAAGTAAGGTCTCCTTCAGGCATTCCTGTCAATGCAACTTGCACGTAGTTTCCGTTGCTTGGATTAGGGAACACATTTATTAATGTACCTGTCTCAAGTACTTCTTCTGTTTCTATTCGCAGCAAGGATTCTGGGTTGATTTCCTCCGAAGCAAGACCCATACCTGTAGAAGAAACTACCAAGCAACTAACGCCGCCGTATACACCGTAAACATTGCCTGTATAAATCGGTCTCATTCTTACGTTATAAGTAGCTCCCAATTGAACACCAGGAATATCTCCCACTCGGAAGAATGGACTATTCACCATGCGTTGAACAGCAATTGGTGCTGAAGCAGTAGGTAGTGTTCTTGTAAACTCCCAATCGTATCCGATCACGGGTCCACAAGCAGTTGGCATCGCTCGCACCCACGTTGAAAGATTCCGCGCATTTGGACAGGCGTCCTGTAGGCGAAGCGCCATTGCTTCGTGTTGTGCAGTGTACAATATGCAACCGGTGACACCAGGCACTGTGAACACTTCTGTCACGCCAAGTCCATTTTGTATGTTGTATATGGCGTCAATAGAAACAGTGTATTGTGAGTTGGGCATCAATCCGCTTCCTGCTAATGGCAAAAACGTACTTCCTGTTGTTGGACCGTTTACCACATTGGTTCCATCAAACGTGTAGATGTATTGATTCGCACCAGTAAATCGAGCCTTGAAGTTTCCACATAAACCAAGACGATTGGTGGGCGTGGTAAAAATATCGCACTGAGATGCCGCTAAACGCTCTGCACACAATTGGAAAACGCCCGTTCCTTGTCCACTATTAAAGTTTCGCACAGCCAAGAAATAAGTTTGCCCAATGGTCAAGCCCACATAGTTCAACACCTCGTTGCCTAGTGGATTGATCATGGTCACTCCTGTATTGAGGTTCTCAGTATTGATGGTTGATCCCGCAGCGGTTTGCAATTCTAAAACGATGTTACTGGTTACTGTAATACAGCGAATGCTCACCCCTTCTGCTGGAGCAACAAAAGAGTACCATACGTCTTCTCCAGTTATCGTGGTCGAATTAGCCTCTGGTGAATTTGTAGCTCCTGTGAGCGTTCCACTTACTAATGTGCAAGCATTGCGCAAGCCTACTGGAAGAATGGCTGCGGCGGTTCGTTCATTGTTCGTGGCCGCTGCCCCTTGCAATTGCATGCAGGTTGAAGCACCGAATGTCCCGAATACATTCCCTGTATAGATCGGCCGTATTCTTACCGTGTAAGCAAAACCAGGTTGTACACCAGGAATGGTAGAGATAGGGAATAACGGACTATTGACCATTCTATTCACGGTTATCGCTGCTGCAGGGCTCGGCAGTGTTCTAGTAAATTCCCACTGATATCCAATCACGGGTCCGCAAGCGGTCGGTACTGCTCTGACCCATTGCGTTGAAGTAACGTTGTTGGGGCAAGCAAAGTCATTGCGCAATGTCATTAGCGCCTGACCGGTATGCAAATTACAAGTACTCAGTGGCCCGACTGTAAATACTTCTGCTTGGCCTAATCCATTGGTCAAATCATATCGTGCAGAAATGCTCACTGTATAGGTTTGACCAGGCAGAACTCCTGGAATGTTCGCAGCGGGTAAAATTGTGCTACCATTGGTTGGTCCATTCACCACTGCAGTGCCATTGAAAGTATATATGTACTGATTAGCACCTGTGAACTTCGCTTTAAAGTTATCGCACAAATCCAATGGACTTGAAACAGATGTCAACACATCACATTCTGATGCACTTAATTTCTCGCTGCACAACTGGAATGAGCCAGAACCTTGTGCGCTATTCACATTTCGCACACACAAGAAGTAGGTCTGTCCGAGTGTTAGTCCGACATAGTTCAATATCTCATTACCGATAGCATTGATCTGTGAAGTTCCTGTATTCACGTTTTCGATGCTCAATGGAGTTCCTCCATCGCTTTGTAGTTCAAGAGTCACGTTGGCACTCGTTGTAATACAACGAATGCTCACACCTTCGGAAGTTGCGGTGAAATAATACCATACGTCTTCCCCTGTAACCACTGGCGCTGTTGCTTGAGGAGAAGCTGTTGCTCCCGCAAGGGTACCACTGGTCGTTTGACAATCGTAGCGATCTCCAACTGGTAAAAACTGCGCGGATACACGCTGATCGTTGAACACACATCCTTCATCAATACTGCCGTCGCAATCGTTGTCTACTAAATCAAGACAAATCTCCATTACGCCCGGATTGATGCTCGCGTTGCTGTCATTGCAATCGCTTTGGCCAGGAACGCCAAGTACATATCCAAACGGCTGCTCACATGTTGCAATAAATACCGCAGAGTTACCGAATCCATCGTTATCGAGATCTTGCCAGTACGTCAGAACGGGTAAGAACTCATCGATAGCACCATCACAATCGTCGTCGATGCCGCTGCAATACTCTTCTACCGATGGATTAACATCGTCGTTGTTATCGGCACAGTCCCAGTCGGGCAATCCATCTCCATTTAAATCTCCCACGGGTGCTTCAATATAGCCCACGGGCTGCGCGCATGCGCTCAAAGAAACACTTTGATTACCGAAGCCGTCTCCGTCTGCATCTTGATAATACGTGACTGGAGTTTGAACTACCATGGTGATCGTATTCGAGCCGATGGAAGTTGGGGATGGACACACCGCATCACTTGTCATGGTGACTTGGACAACCGCACCATTCGTCAACGTTGTTGAAGAGAAAGTGGCGCTATTCGTTCCTGCCGAAACTCCATTCACCGTCCATGCATAGCTTGGAGATGTTCCACCGTTTGTAGGTGTTGCTGTGAAAGTTACATTGTCTCCAGCACAAATGGAATTGCTCGGCGCCTCCGCAATGGTAACCGATGGTGTCACAAGTGGGTTTACGGTGACGGTTGCGCTACCGCTCAAATCTCCGGCATTCGAAGAGCAATTTGCATCGCTTAAACTAGTAATCGTATACGTCGTCGTGCTGGACGGTGTAACATTCACCGAAATGCTTGGTGCAGTGCCGCTAAATGTGGTTCCATCACTTAATTGTCCGGTCACGGTTCCTGTTCCGGTCACTGTTAAAGTCAAAGTCGCTGTTGCTCCAGCGCAAATAGTCGTTGTTCCTGCAATGGAAGCAGTAGGTCTTTGATTGACCGTAACAGTTCGAGAACTCGTATTATTACAACCCACTGAATTGGTCGCTGTGACCGAGTAAACGGTAGTGCTCGTTGGGGCAGCGGTAACAGTAGCTCCAATTCCCGAAACAGGCGTTAAGCCTGTGGTTGGAGTCCATGCATAGGTATATGCCGTTGTTGTATTGAATGTGATTCTGTTTCTTGAGGTATAAGTAAATGTTGGCGCTCCAACAAAGGCGTCAACCGTCGCTGCTGTTTGGCTATCTACTCTATAGAAACGAGTTGTAACAGTAGTACCTGTGTTGTCGAAGGTCGCTGTATTGAAGGTGGTAGTAGTCCCAGTATTGTTGTTGGAGTAGTTTATCTCAATTACCAAGTTGCTGGATCCATTCCAAGTAAATGGAGTCGAGAAGGTAAGGGTGTTAACTCCTGTATTCAACGTATAACTAGCTGCCGGCCTAACCGTAGTCAACCCTCCGATCCAACTGACTGAAAGGTCGGATGCCGAAGTGTGACCAACTTTTACTACAAGATTTTGTAAAGCATAGGTAGTGTTAGCAGAATTCATGTGAACTCCAATGGAGTTTATTTGAGTCCCTGCCACAAAGCCGAGCGTGCTCAACTCCGCACTCGTAAATATCATTTGCTGCTTCGATCCTCCATAATAGTTCTGAAGAGGGTTAGGGCCTAGTGTACTTAAGTTTGTGTTGCCCGTGGTGGTAAGTGCACCGCTTCCCTGAATGACGTTTCCATTAGCTCCTGCGGTTGACGCAGACAAAGAGATACTTCCTCCATTACAAATGGTCGCAGTAACTGGAGAAATCGTTGGAGTCGGTGGTAGTCCGTTTACAATGACTTCAATGACAGAGGCTACAGAAGGACAACCAGCGGCGCTAGTTGCTATCAGACTATAGGTTCCTGCAGCGTTAATGGCTACACCAGTAATTGTAGGATTCTGCGCGGTCGAACTAAAGGAGTTTGGACCTGTCCACGCATATGTCACACCAATGTCCGAGCCACCAGATAAATTCAAGTTCGCTCCTTCACAAACAGGTGAGTTTGATGATGCTGTGGCCGTTGGCACTGGTGCTACGGTAACCGTTACAACATTTGAATAGTTTGTAACTGGACCAAAACTACAAGTCACCGCTAATCGATAAAAACGAGTTGCTGTTATAGTACCGGTATTAAATGATGCCGGATTTGTTTGTCCCGTAGCTGTCCATCCACTCACTCCATCGTTGGAAGTTTCCCATGAGTACGAAATACCCACAAACAAAGGACTGAATCCTGAAGCGGTAATGGTAGTGCTTCCTGAGGCTCCGCATATAAGTGGATTTGTAGCCACAGCTGTTCCTCCAATGGCCGCTGAGCAATTGGGCACCGTGATTTCGTCGGCACCTATGTCATATGGATTTACTCGTGCTTCGCAGTCAATATCAATGGTTATGGAAGCAAGGTTCGCTGCTATTGCGTTGAATACATAATTCGTTGTGTTACTAGCGTCCAAGTGCAAGTCAGTAGCTGATACAAAAACAGGATTGGTTCCTGAGATTGAACTGCCATCGACTCCAATAGTGGTCTGCCAAGCACTTAGAGATGCCAATGGGTTCGCATTAGTAAGTCCTCCGAACGAACCAATGTTCCCGCCGGCATTTACAAAGAATGCGTTGTTATTAGAAGTCAAGTTCGTATACGGCGAGTTGTATGCAAGTCCAATACAAGAAGTCCCGTTGGGAACGCCAGGAGAGAGTGTTGCATTAGAGACTACAGTATTTACGAATATGTTATTCCGAACATCGACAACAGGGTTCGTTCCTTGAATAGATAATGCGTAATTTCTCACATCTGTTCCAGTTGCAGTTCCCGACATCGAAACAGTGTTATTATAAACTTGGGTCGAGCCTCCCGACCCTCCTCCAACGAGGATCCCGCTTCCATAATCAGCGCTGACTGCTGTATTCAAAACATCGCTGATCATGTTGTTATGTATTCTATTTGGGCCCGCGGCAGTTACCGTGCAAATCGCTACGCCCATTGCAGAAGATGAGTTGCTTCGAACTGTGGTAATCGTATTTGCCTCAATCAATAGGTTGATGCTTTGATTACCGGTAGGATTGCTGACAGAAACGGTAGTCAAACCTGCACTAATTCCGTATGCATCTGTAGTATTCCCACTGATGTTGCTAATCGTGTTTTTGCGAATGATGGCGCCGTCTTCAAAACCAACATAAACACCCGCCCTACTGATATTATTCGAAGGTGTGGATAGGGTGCTGTTCAGCTCAATTGTGGTTCCTGTGTTAAAATTGAGAGCGCTCAACCCCTGAGAGAAAACTCCGTATTGGGCTCTAGAAAAACTGTTGTTTTCAAAACGGTTATTGTCATTATCTGCTCCATTGCTTCCAGTTGCAATCGTACTTGAACCTTGGCCAATACACGCCAGTGTTCCAGTAGAAGACCCCCCCACAAGGTTGGTATTGCGGATGATGTTATTCGTTGCACCCGATCCTGCTCCTAAAGACTGTAACCAGATGACCGCGCTAGACGACGACGTTGAATTGTTTGTAATGGTAAGATCGCGAGAAGCTTGGACAAGCGGACAAACTGAATTGACAGTGGTACTTGAGCTACCATCCATGATGATGTTGTCCGCTCCATTGAGCACGAAAATAGCAGAGGCGCTTGTACCTGAAATGGCTGTAACACCGCTAGGTTTAATGGTAAGCGTATTGGTTGTGTTAGAACCGCTGAGGGAGTTGATGGTGATAGGGAGTGTTTCGGCTGTATAAGCAGCGTCAATAAGGCTGAACACAACTGGGCCGCACAAGCCAGATGTATTGGCTCTGTTTACGGCACTCGTAATGGTGGCAAAATTCCCTGTACTGCCCACTGTATAGGTGCCGCTCAGTGCAATCAAAACAGCATTGTTTGTGAAGGTGTCATTTCCATTTATCACATCAGGAACACCGTTTGGATTAGATGTGCTAATCGTTATGGATTGATTGGACAAGGAGTTAGTGAAAACTACACCTGATAAGGATAGAACGGTTGAGGAGCCCGGAGCGATATTCAAAGAAGAGAAGCTCTGAGTTGTTGACCCTCCTCCGTTCACAGAATAAACTAAGTCCACGCTAGTAATTGGTGATCCACCAAAGTTGGAAACTGTAACACCTAACGTATTAGAGCCAGCACAAGGATTAGAAGGAGAAACAGCGGTAACACCTGCATCGTTTTGAGGAACATCAAATTCATCCGCCCCGATGTCTGGTGTGGTGGCATTTCTCGCTGCACAATCAAAATCTACTGTAGTAGCAACTGGTGCGCCCGCACCATCAAATGCGATATTACTTCCAACTATCACGTGCAAGTCTGTGCCCGAAACAGGGACGAGCTGTACATTTAATGAGTTTGCATCTTGAGAGGTGGTGGTTTGCCACGCAGCAAGTGTTGCCTGATTGGTACCTGTTCCATTCACTAAAGAACCTACTATTCCTAGACCAGATGCGGTAGTATTCCCTCCGCTTGCAAAGAATGAGTTGTTGTTAGAAGAAAGGTTAGTGTACGTTGAATAAGCAAGTCCAATAGCACGAGTTGGTGCTCCCGTGGTCTGAGAGCCTGTAGTTACACTCACGCTGTTATTTCTAAGACTTACAGTTGGGTTTGACCCTCCAATGGCAACACCAAAGTTTATTCCCGATCCACTATTAACCGTTGTGTTATTCACGTATACGGAGTTGTAATGAATATTATGCGTTCCAGCGCCACCTCCAACAAATATTCCTGCTCCAAAATCACCAGCTGACCCACTTGCGACTACATTGCTAATCATGTTGTTCACAATGTTGTTTGTTCCGCTGTTAGTCGCGGGGGCTATATATACTCCGACAGACGTGTAAGAGGCGGTGCTGCGGATGTTCGTAATGTTATTATGCGAGACATTAGCATTTGTCACTTCGTTACCACCAAATGAGGTGTTAGAAATAGATAGTGAGCCACAAGCAATACCAAAACCGTCCGTTGTTCCTATAGAAGGGTTTCCGATGTTTGCTATCGTATTGCGCTCAATGTTAATGATATCTTCAAAACCCACGTGGATGCCCGCCAACAAAATGTTATTGGGACTCACACCATTAAGTTGGTTGTTATTAATTACCGTACCTGTCGTTTTGTTCGAAACGCTTGTCCCGCGGGATTGAATACCAATCTGAACGCGAGAGATATTATTGTTTTCAATTCTATTGTTGTTGTTTCCATTACCGGCACTAGAAGTTGAAATAGTCGTGCTTCCGCTACCGATTCCAACGAGCGTCGTTGTAACAGAATTTCCAACGACATTACAATTCCGAATAATGTTATTGGTTGCGGCATCATTAGCTGCTGTGGTCTGCATCCAAAGAACCGCACTAGAAGTTGACGCTGAGCTATTGGTAAATGTCAAGTTCCTCGACGCATAAACTTCTGGGCAAACACTATTGGCAATTGTTCCAGTAGATCCGTCAATGATCACGTAATCCGCTCCGTTTAACACGATCAAGGCAGAAGAGCTTGTTCCACTAAATGTGGTTGCGCTTTGTGTCGGTTTAATCGTGAGCGTGTTCGTCACGCTTGCGTCCACATTAGCATTAATCGTTATTGGATACGTTTCCGAAGGATAAGTAGCGTCTGTAAGAGTGAATGTAACGGGACCTGTTAAGCAAGATGTATTGTAGGCGTTTACTGCGGCTGTCACCGTAGTAAACGGTTGTCCTACCCCTACGTTATAAGCACCGTTCAGCGTTGGCGTTATTGTAAAGGAGTTCGGAGTGGTTGGGTGTGTAGAAACTGTATTCACATCCGTTGCTACAAGCCCTAAAGATGGATTCGACACGACATTAGGCGTAGATGCGTCATCCTGTGCTATAATGTAGTACTGTACAACATCGCTGCTTGTAAGCCCACCCATGTCGGCCGCTATGATGGTGAAACTCCAAACGCTAGAGGTCGCCGTTCCCGATGTCAATGTTCCTGCGTTACTAAACCATGCTCCTGCGTTCTTGCGATAATATACCCTTGGTCTCAAGGTACTTGTCGCTAAAGATGGGGAAGAAGGCAAGCCTATAACATCTGTAATATTCACTGAGGAAATTGTTCTGTCTCCTGTAGCACAAGTGTTGCCCACAGCGGTGTACGTAATAATAGGAGGCGTGGTATCACCTCCTGGCGCGAAATCTCCTTCGTCTGCACCAGCGTCGGGCGCTGTTCCACCTCCGTTGGCTTGACCTCCCAATGGATAGCCTCCTGCAGGTCTTGCATTTGTCGCGTCAATGTCAGAAGTTATTCCCGCGATTTCTACACCTGCAGATTCAGCTGCAGAACCGCCTAATGCATTGATGCGAAGATTCACTGAAGAAGCGCTTCCAGTAGGATCAATGAAGTTCGGATTTCCAACCAAACTCGATGCGTCACCGGCTACCCAGTTCGGAGCATATACCGAAACTGCAGTCGCGTTATTCAAAGCAAACGCACCCCCTGTGCCATTGTATTGATAAACGTTGTTGTTTAGGGTAAGCGTGCTAACGCCATTCAAGCTTACAGCATAATGCACCCCTCCTGTGGTTGCATTCGAACGATTATTGACAAAGATGTTATTGCGAATAATATCTGTTCCTGTGTTGTTACGTCTGAATGCAGCGGAGTTATTAGCAATCGTTCCAACCCCTGTTCCACCAATGAATACGCTGTTGAAATAGAAGTTTTGATTTCCAGTACCGTTCTTTCTAATTCCGAAGATGGGGTTAGAGGTGGTAATACTATTTCCTCCAGCATCGATTCCCAAACGAACCATGTTATTCTGAACAGTAACATTACCAGTGGTACATTCAATTCCGATGAACTGACATGAGTTTTGTGCAGCATCAAATGAATGAACACTATTTCGCTCTATTAAATTTCCAAGCGAAGTAGAGCCGCTTAATTGAATACCCATTATCCAACTGCTTGCTGTAGCCGAATTCGCGTTTTCAAGACTGAATATAGTGTTCTGTGAAATTAAATGAGAGCTCGCCGAAGTCGCACCTACCGAGACCCCTACAATTCCTGTTGATCCAACAGAGGATAAGGTGTTTGTGGTATTACCAATAAGGTTCGAAATAGTATTGCCAGTAATTTGGCTAGCAGCAGCATCTACTTGAATACCCACACTTCTAGCCGCTGTTGCGGTTGAGGAATTGGTGTTCGGTGAAGTAGCTGAGCCGATCGTGTTATTTGAAATTGTTGCCGTTACAGAAGAAACTAAATTAGCTCGTATGCCAAAGAAGGCAAGCGCTCCTGAGTTGAAGGTAACAGACATGTTGCCAATCTGGTTATTGGAGATGTTGGTCTGCAGATTTGCTAAGCTATAAATGCCGTAAACATCGGAAGTGGTGGAGGATGTTGATGTTACAGAAATAGGATTCGTTCCGTTGATGCTTCCAATGATATTTCCATTGGTGTTGCCTATATCCCATCTTCCTGTACGAACCAAAATACCCGAGAAAAGCGAGCTCAATCCTGTACCCCCTGTTGTAGAAGACATAGATATACCCCCTATAACATTCCCGTTCATGGTGGATAAAGCGGGTGTAGTTTCTGTGGTATTCACATCGATAGCAACGAACCTGTTCGGTCCAGAGCTTTGTGACCAAATTCCTGTACCGCTCGAGTTTGCAAATCCAATTGTGTTGTTGCTAATTACAAACCCATCACCACCAGCACCAGTATCGTTGATTAAAATACCGCTGGTTTGGGATGCTGTTATTGAAAATGTTCTAGGGGTTGTTTGATAGATTCTATTATTCGTAATGGTCCAAGCATTGTTTCCTGTGCCTAGGTTTATGCCTGCCTGTGTTCCAAAGTCACTGAAGTAATCGAATATATTACAGTTATTAACCGTGATGTTCCCATTCCTTACAGTCGTGCTACCTGTAGAAGACCAAATCGCATTCCAAGGCGTCGTGGCTCCTGGGGCAAGGTCGCAATTGTCAATGGTTATGTTATCATTACCTGTAGCGACATGCGCTCCAATCAAAATGGTACCAGTGTTATTGTTATTGTTGACGCTCCGGAGAATAGTATTGCGAATGGCGTTGTTGCTTGCGTCGTTGATGAACGTGACTGCCGTTCCACCAAGATTTGTATTACTGATGGTGAGGTCTTTTGTCGTTCCTGAGACGGTATTGGACCCGTCGATTGTTATGAAGTTCGCCCCGTTAAGTCGAATTAAATTCGTTGCAGCAGAGCCCGTTATTGTCGCGCTCACCCCTGCGGCGGGTTTAATGGTTAAATTGTTTACAGCTGTTGCTTGTGCATTAGCGTTAATGACAATAGGGAAAGTTTCACCAGAGCTGTAAGTTGCGTCTGTTAAACTAAATACCACAGGCCCTCCAATACACTGAGTATTCCAAGCGTTCACTGCTGCTGTCAATGTTGGATAGCTTCCTGAAGCTCCAACCGTGTATATACCATTTAATATTTCTCGCACAGTGTAGCTATTGGGTGTTGTTGGATGTGTCGTTACTGTATTCACGTTGGTTGCCACCAATCCGTTGCTCGGATTTGATCCTACGTTCGGGGTGGAAGCAGCGTCTTGAGCGATCACGTAATATGATACCACATCGTTAGTGACTAAGCCACCCATCGCCGCACTAGATATGGTGAAACTCCAGACAGAGTTGGTTGCGGTTCCAGATGTAAGCGTTCCAGGTGCACTAACCCATGAACCCGTATTTTTTCTGAAATAAATGCGCGGTCGATCTACGCTAGTACCCAAAGATGGACTAACAGGTAATCCTGTCGCGTCTGTAATGGTTACACCAGAAAGAGCAACATCAGCAAAGCCGCAGTTATTAGTTGGAAGAGCGGTGTAAGCAATGGTTGGCGCACTTACGTCCGCTGCAATGAAGTTTCCTGCATCCGCTCCAATATCTACAGGAGACAGTGAAGAACGCGTTTGGTTATCGAAGTCTACCGTAACTGAAGCAACGTTTGTTCCTGCCGCTTCTATTGGGGTGGCCGCTACGGTGCTAATGTGCAAGTCAACTGCTGCGGCGTTGCCATTGGGCACGAGGAACTGAGGATTTCCAACAATAGAGTTCTGGTCTTGTCCCGTTGCCGCTTGCCAGTCGCCCAAGGTGGCTCTATCCGCTGCGTTAAACAAACCGATAAATGAACCCGTTCCAGTTGCTCTAAATAAGTTAAAGTTGGAAGTGAGTCCTCCTGGATTCACCCCACTTCCGCCAACACGAACAGCATAGTGCTTCCCTCCTGTGGTCGCATTTGATCTCTCATTAACAAAGATGTTATTTAAAAATTCTCTTGTGTTTGTTGTCACTGTGCTATTAAAAGCGAAAGTGTTTGCAACACCCGTTCCCACGCCTGTTCCACCAATAAAGACGGAGTTGTGATAATAATTATTGGTTCCAAGCGCATCATTAATTCCACTTATAGTATAACCTGTGGTCAATGAACTTCCCGCTGCATTTATACCCAGTCGAACCATGTTATTCGATACAGCGTTAGTTCCTGACTGAATAGCAATACCCGTCATTTCACTTGAAGCGCTGCTGCTTGAAATGCTCAATGAATGAACAAGGTTTCTGCTAATGGTTCCAGTAGTTGCAGAAATAGAAATTCCAACAACCGATGTAGCCGCAGTAGCCGTAGTGTTCGATAAACTATGAACAGTATTTCCAGAAACAGTAATCACCGTAGCAGGAACGTTTCTTATACCAATCACTCCTGCAGTTGTGCCTGTCCCAGTATTGGGTGCGTTGGATGTCAGGTTCCTAACGGTGTTGGTGTTGATTTGCGCTGGCGAGACATCGTTGGTTATACCGAAGACTCTTGAGCTAGCAGAAGAAGATGAAAGAGCTATTGAATTATCTACAGTTCCACCAATTACGTTGTTCTCGCATGTAAAAGCAAAGGTACCCAACGTCTGCGCTCTTATCCCGTAAAATATCGTTGTCCCAGTAGAGGTGTTTGTGACATTTATCCCTCCAATATTATTGTTGGAAATAGTCGTGACATCAAGAGAATAGTTCAATATACCGTGCGCATCAGTTGCCGTTGTTGTACTAAAAGAATAAACAATGCTACCAGTAGCAGACAAACTACCAATGGTATTGTTGGTGATATTGATAACCCCGTTTTCCGCATAGATCGCATAAAATGGAGAGTTATTAAGTGTTCCGTTCGCAGTAGAACCAGTAAAGGAAATTCCAGCGATCGTATTTCCAGAAATGGTATTCAGCGTTCCGCCAGTTATTCCATTCATTCGAATACCAAAAAATCTCGATGCAAAAGCACCCGTGAAAGTCATGGTGCCTGTTTGAGTTGCACTGGCATACCCAATGATATTATTTGAAATGGTAAAGCCCTGGGCACCAAAGGTCGCTGATGAATTCAATATGGATATCGGCGAGTAAGTGCTCGTAGCCGTGAATGCTCTGGATGCTGTTTGAAAAATTCTATTACCGTCAATGGTCCAGGTGTTGCAACCCGCGCTCGTGTAGATCGCACTAGAAGAAACGCTACCATTAAAAATATCAATGAAGTTATTGTTGGTGATTTGAATGCCACTATTTCCGATTGCGGTGGTTGTTTGTGAACCGTTACCTACTATTCCCAAGGAGGGTAAATTGCTTCCCGCAGGCCCAATGTTACAATTAGAAATAATGTTGTTATCGTTACCCGTAGTGGTTCCAGTACTAAAGAAAACGATTCCTCCATTCGTGCCCGCAGCCATCGTCATCGACCCCTGAAGGTTACAATTGGTTATCGTATTGCTGGTGGCGTCTGAGCCAAAACGAATCGTTGCCGTCCCAGAAGAATTAGAAACAGTGGTGTTCGATATGGTCAAAGAATTTCCTCCCGTATTTAGACCATTGATGGTAACATTATCGGCACCAGTGAAATTTATTAAAGGGCTACCCGCTGTTGTCGCGCCTGTTATAGTTCGAGCAACGCCCCCTGTTGGTTGGATGCCAATAGAGGTTACACCTGCCACTTGGTTGAGCGCTGCTGTTCCAGTTCCTTCGTTGGTATTTCCATTGATTGCAATGGTAATAGCCCCTAAGTGAATGGCGGCGCCATTGATTGTTGTGAACGCTGCGGTAAGTGTAGCATAACCGGTCGCCACTGCTGCAGCACTTCCCCCTGAAGATGTAACGATTACTGGGTTGTTCGGTATAGCGTAAGAGCCGCCAGCGCCTAAATTCAATGTGTTCAAGTCATGAGCAAATTGTCCATGATTCGTAACGTCAGTATTGATTGCAGAAACAGACTTATTGGACGAATAGACATAGAAACTCACGCTAGCGTTTTGTGCCAATGTAGGAATGGTCGCGGTCCCCGTTGCTCCCACGAAACTTACTGGAATAATAGTAGAAGTAACATAGCTGTCAGTCGTATAGCGCACATAAACGTTTTCACCGGAGGAGGGCGCCGCCGCCGCAGTAACAGTCACCACGCGAGTACCGTAATTTCCCCAAGCGCTCGTAACCGAGCTTAGGACGACAGGATTGAAGTTGGTTTCTAGAATTGAAAAGTGCAGGTTGTTTGGAGCCGCTAACTCACGAATATTGAAAGTGTAATAACGACCGCTTGTCACTGCCGCAACATTACCAGAGGCCCCGCCATTTCCTGAATTATACAAAGCCCCGAAATTACCACCTGGATTTGGAGCGAGAATCGCATTAAAAACAGATTGTGGCGAACCTCCGACATACGGACGCCAAATATCTCCTGGGTAGCTGCATGTTGCAGGAAACTCAAACGTTCCGGTTGAGTTCGTTCCTGCAAGAAGTCGTGCTTGTCGAAATGTCCCTAGGTCAGTTAAATTGGTGCAATTAAATCCAGCACCAACAATATTGTTTGTTCCTAAAGCTCCTGGTTGAGCATATGAAATCAGTGTCAAGGAAAAAACGCAAAGCGTTAAGACAAGATGGGCAAAGAGAGAAGATACTCTCATATTGAATTTGTTTTTGGTTGGTTATAGAATGGTTGTTTCCGTAAAACGGAGCAAAAAAGTGTATTAAATACACTTCTTATCTAACAAATATGCTAAAAAATCCGTTACTCATACCAAAATATCGACAAAACAAGTGATTTATGGGCCCTACCTCTCTACCGCCCACTTTCCAGCATATGCGCGACCGTTTTACTGGGTTGGGATAGCTATTAAATTCACCAAACACACTTTCTCAACCATTACAGACAAAGAAACGGCCTTTGTAAATAACACCCAGCTCAGAAGTTCATCGTGAACCTCCTCGGTAGCGAGATCCAAGAAATCGTGAGCCAACTCTCCATGGGTATTTGCGTGGATCAATTAAAGGGTATTGCCATTGGGATCATATGGGCACTCGCCTTTACCGGAAGCACCCATGAACATGACGGGAAACATAACTGAATAGTGCCGAGGAGGTTTCTTTCCTCACAAACTAAAACTTCGAGAATAGGTGGCACTCCTCTCCAATTCTCAAAAAATAAATTCCTCTGGACAAGTCTTGAATGCCTAAAGGTTCATCTTTAAACAGAACTTTTTCTTTTACTATTTCACCAGACAAATTGTAAACAATAACACTGCTTCGACTCGTAATTCCCTTTACATAAATCTTATCTACTGCAGGGTTTGGAAAAACCGAATATTCATTCGGTTCGTTCTCTTCTACATTAATAATGGTGGTTTCTTCCGCAGCACCGCTGTCTAGTATTCCGTTTAAGCGGTTTTCTCCATAGTAATCTAATTCTCCATCTTCTACACCAGTCTCAGGAAGAGAATAATCCCTTGCAGCGCTGTTGGGTTGTATCCTAAAATTCTCCTGCTGTGCGCTCACGAAAAGTGGATTTCCCCATACTCCTGGTTCGCTCCACCCCAAAACGGTGCTCAACTCTGAAAAAGATTCCGCTGTTTCACCAAACCACGTGAGCTCCATGCTTCCTAAAGGATTCCAAACCACATTGTATCGGACTTGGTTGTTTCCTCCATCGTTTTCTGAATAACCAAGAATGCCTTGGTTGTTTAAGAAAAAAATATTGTTATGCATATCCAGGTTATTGCAATGCGTAATCAAAAACTCCCCTGTGAAATCATTGATATAGTCATTCTTATAAAAAGTATTATTTCTAACTAAAACCTGACTCACCGTTCCCGACATATTGGGAAAATCATATCCTCCAACCGCCAATCCAGTTACCTGATTGTCTTGAAGAATATTGTTTTTTACAACCACATTCGACGCGGATTTACCCGGGTGCTCACACCCTATTTCTATTCCGTAACCGTTGTGGTTACAGTAGTTTTGCTCAATGAAAATGTCCTTTCCGCCATCCACATAAATACCTCCGCTCGTGGCGTATTGCGACAAACATGAAGAAACCCAGTTTCCTCGGATAACACCATTTCTAGCTTGATCTAAAAGTGGATTCGAACATGTTCCCTCATGCCCTATAGCCACTATGCCAATATTAGAAAGCTGATCCAAACGATTTCCTTCAATTACAAAAGAGTCCACGTTTCCATTCAACGCCAGGGCTTCACTATATCCAAGCCTGCAATCTTCAATTGTACAATTTCGAATGATTAGGTTTTCTATTGGATCTTCTGAAGTTCCTTCAACGATAAGTGGTTGCGCGTTGGTATTTTCGTTGACGGGTGCGCTCGAATTTGGAGAAAAGTGAATATTGTTAAAGTTGCAATTTTCAATGATTATGTTATCACTGTTTCCTCTTACATATACGCCTTTAGCATAGTTTGCGGCATGAAAAGAAAAGGTCAATCCGTCTATATGGATATTACTCTTTCCTTCAATTAGTAATAAGGCCATGCCTGTGCCATCCGTATTAAACGGAGCGTTGATCCAGACTTCGTCCAGAGGCCATTCTTTCTTAATAGTAATGTGATCTTCTGGTACCGTTAAAAACTCATAGTATGCGCCACCGTAAATGATAACGGTATCTCCCGGCACACAAGCATTCAAAGCAACTTGTACATCCCTAAAAGGCGAACCCATGAGTCCGGTGTTTCCATTGTCTCCAAATTGGGAAACATAGTAGGATGTTTGAGCGAATGCAGATGCGTGCAAAGCGGCAAAAAACACCGCGATCCAGCACGTCTTTCTGAAGGCGTTGTAAAAATTCATCTCCGTGAAATTAATACAAAACTCACTTTGGACTCGAAATAATTCACTCAATACGGTGCCGTTGTCTCTAGAATAGTGGGCAGATATTGGTATCGTCAATAGAATACTATTGACTTTTTGTACTTTCGTTCTGGAAATGCTACTCAAAAATCTCATTACTCTTCGGCGCTGTATACTATGGACAGCACTGTCTTATTTCTCTCCAGCAACGGGACAAAAACCTGACACCCTACCAAAACTCGCGCTGTCTGGGTATATTGAAACCTATTTCCTCTACGACATTGAAACCCCCTCCGATCATCAACGAGACCCTTGGATTTATTCACACAACCGAAATAATGAGGTAAACATAAACCTCGCTTTTCTCAAAGCAAGTCACTCGAGTGAAAAAACAAGAGCAAATTTGGCGTTTATGACGGGTACTTATGCCAATGCTAATTTGGCACAAGAGCCCGGTGTGCTAAGGAATATTTTTGAAGCCAACGCAGGAGTAAAAATTTCTCAAAAACACAACCTCTGGATCGATATGGGAGTCATGCCCTCTCACATTGGTTTCGAAAGTGCTATTGGGATGGATTGCATGAATCTCACTCGAAGCATATTGGCAGACAATTCTCCTTATTTCGAATCGGGTGCTAAAATCACTTACATCACTCCTTCCAATCGTTGGTTGTTCAGCGGAATGTATCTCAATGGATGGCAAAGAATTCAGCGTCCCGATGGTTATTCTACCCCATCTTTTGGCCACCAAATTCAATGGAAGCCGAAAGACGGTTGGATTATTAATAGCAGTTCTTTTCTAGGCACAGACACCCCCGACAGACTAAGAAAAATGAGGTACTTTCATAACTTCTATCTTCAGGGAAAAATTAAAACCGAATGGACATTCGTGTTGGGAATAGACAATGGGTTACAGCAACAAAATGCAAACGAAGGCCTAACCAACGGACCTTATCATCATTGGTGGAGTCCTGTTTTTATCATTCAAAACCAACTGTCCAAACGCTTAAGGGCTGCAGTTCGATTTGAACACTACAACGACCGTAATGGAGTAATAATTAGCGACCGCCTCGGAAATGGATTTGAAGCCAGCGGGTACTCCGCGAATCTTGACGTTCAAATCAGCGAGAACGCACTGTGGCGAATAGAAGCGCGTCAAACCTCAGGGACTTCGCTTTCCCAAACCTACTTCACCACAGCCTTAATGATCCGTTGGTGAGGATACCCCTTGTAGCGTTATCTTTGCCACCGGTATGCAAAACAACGACGACAAACTTAAAAAGGTCATTGCTCACGCTAAAGAGTATGGCTTTGTATTTCCCTCTTCCGAAATTTACGATGGTCTTTCTGCCACTTATGACTACGGGCAGTACGGCGTGGAATTAAAGAATAACATTAAAAACTATTGGTGGACCGCCATGACGCGCATGCATCAAAACATTGTTGGCATCGATGCGGCCATCTTCATGCACCCCACTACTTGGAAGGCTTCTGGCCACGTCGACGCGTTCAACGACCCTCTTATTGATAATAAAGACAGTAAAAAAAGATATCGTGCAGACGTATTGCTCGAAGACTTTATCAAAAAAATCGAGCAGAAAATTGACAAGGAAATAGAAAAGGCCAAAAACAAATTTGGCGACACTTTCAATGAAGAACAGTTTAGAAGCACCAATCCAAACGTTCTTAGAAATCAAGAAAAAATCAATGCTGTAGAGGGCAAAATGAAAACAGCCCTCGAAAACAACGATTTAGATGCCCTCAAGGCTCTCATTGAAGAATGCGAAATAGCAGACCCAGAAACAGGCAGCCGTAATTGGACGGAAGTGCGCCAGTTCAATCTCATGTTCAAAACAGAAATGGGCGCTGTCAGCGGCGACGCGGGCATTATCTACTTGCGTCCAGAAACCGCTCAAGGAATTTTTGTCAATTTTCTCAACGTACAGAAAAGTGGTCGCATGAAACTGCCTTTTGGCATCGCCCAAATTGGAAAAGCTTTTCGCAATGAGATCATCGCTAGACAGTTCATCTTCCGCATGAGAGAATTTGAACAAATGGAAATGCAGTTCTTCGTTAAACCAGGAACAGAACTCGAGTGGTATAACTACTGGAAAGAAACGAGAATCAAATGGCACAAAGCCCTTGGAATGGGAGAGCAAAACTATAAGTTCCATGATCACTTGAAGCTAGCACACTACGCCAATGCCGCTTGCGACATCGAGTTTAATTTCCCAATGGGCTTTAAAGAATTAGAAGGAATTCATTCTAGAACCGATTTCGATCTTGGAGCACACGAAAAATTCAGTGGTAAAAAGCTACGTTATTTCGATCCAGAAAGCAATGAGAGCTTTGTGCCGTATGTCATCGAGACCTCCATTGGTTTAGATAGAATGTTTCTTGCAACGCTCAGTGCCGCATACGAAGAAGAAAAACTAGAAGACGGTTCTGAAAGAATCGTGTTGAGAATACCTCCAGCGCTCGCGCCGGTGAAGGTCGCGATTCTCCCTTTGGTGAAAAAAGATGGCCTGCCAGAAAAAGCGCAGCAAATTGTTGACGCTTTAAAGCTGGACTTCAACCTTCAGTATGACGATAAAGACGCAGTCGGAAGAAGATACAGAAGACAAGACGCGATAGGAACGCCTTTCTGTATCACCATTGACTACGATACCCTTCAAGACAATACAGTAACTATTCGTGAGCGCGATAGCATGCAACAAGAACGCGTGCCTATTGATCGCTTATATTCCATTATCGAAGAAAGAACATCATTAAGAAAACTACTTGTTTAAACCATGTATCAGATTGATCAAGTAAACCTAAAAGGCAAGCGAGTCCTCATTCGCGTAGATTTTAACGTGCCTCTCAACGATAATCTTCAGGTAACCGACGATACACGCATCCGTGCCGCCGCTAAGACCATTCTCAAAGTAACGAATGATGGGGGCAAGGCCATTTTGATGTCACACCTTGGCAGGCCTAAAGGTGGATACGAGGAAAAATATAGTTTGCGAAACATCGTCCCTGCGGTGTCTGCAGTATTGAATAAAACCATTCATTTCGCTGATGATTGCATAGGAGAAAAGGCCGCAGCCATTGTCAATCAAATGCAAGATGGCGATGTAGCTTTGCTCGAAAACCTTCGCTTTTATAAGGAAGAGGAAGGCGGCGACGAATTCTTTGCTGGTCAAATCGCTGAAAATGGCGATGTTTATATCAATGATGCGTTTGGAACAGCACATCGCGCCCACGCATCTACCGCGGTCATTGCCAAATTTTTCCCAACCGATCGTTTATTCGGTTATCTGATGGAAGACGAGGTCAAAAACATCGATCGCGTTTTGAATAGCAATCAAACTCCTGTTACAGCGATAATCGGTGGAAGTAAAGTGAGCAGTAAAATCGCCATCATCGAAAACCTCATGGATCGCGTTGATAATTTGTTGATCGCAGGAGGCATGGCATTTACTTTTATCAAAGCTCAAAAAGGCAAAGTCGGTAGCAGCTTGGTAGAAAACGACAAGTTAGAGATTGCACTCGATCTAATCACGATGGCGCGCAATAAAAACGTAAACTTATTGCTTCCAACAGATGCTGTTATTGCCGACCAGTTTGCTGCAAATGCAAATACGAAAATTACAAGCATCGGCTCTATTCCAGATGGCTGGATGGGTTTAGATATTGGCCCAGCTTCTATTGAAAGCTTTAAAGAAGTCATTCTTCGCAGTAAGACAATCTTGTGGAACGGCCCCATGGGTGTATTTGAAATGGAAACTTTTGCAAAGGGCACCATTGCGATTGCTGAAGCCCTTGCAGAGGCAACAAAATCCAATAATGCGTTTACACTCGTTGGAGGAGGAGATAGCGTAGCGGCGGTGAATCAGTTTGGTTTGGCAGATCAAGTAAGTTATGTCAGCACCGGCGGTGGCGCTATGCTCGAAAGCCTCGAAGGAATCGAACTTCCCGGTATAGCAGCAATAAAAAAAATATAATGCACAAATTCCTTGTCACGCTTAGTGTTCTATCATTCCTTCTTTTTGGATGTGGATCTTCACATCCTGCGCTAGAAACCGTTGCGTCTGTTGATATAGACAAATATGCGGGCTTGTGGTACGAAATCGCCTCTTTTCCACAAAAGTTTCAAGAGGGTTGTCATTGCACTACCGCGAATTACACCAAAAGTGAAGAGGGATTTCTCATCGTTGAAAACAGATGCAACAAAGACAGTATAACGGGTGCAGAAAGCTATATTAAAGGAAAAGCATTCATTCAAGAGGGATCAAACAACGCAAAACTAAGCGTGCAGTTTTTTTGGCCTTTTAAGGGTGATTATTGGATTATTGACCTTGATAGCAACTACTCCTACGCGGTAGTCGGACATCCCAATAGAAATTATCTATGGATTCTCTCTAGAACTCCACAAATGGATGAAACCCAATACACGGAAATTGTCAAACGTGCCGCCGATAAGGGTTTCGATATTACCCGACTGAATAAAACCATTCAGTGTAAATAATTTATTTCTCCCTTTTGTAGTAATCTTCCTACATATTTTACATATTTGTTAAAACTCTATTTTCATGCTGAAGCGCACTCTTCTATATCTCGTATTATCCTTTTTCTATAGTGTTACTGCTTACTCTCAAATTCCAACCGAGAAGTCCTTGCTATGGGAGATTTCTGGAAATGGTCTAAAAAGCAGTTCCTATTTATATGGAACCTTTCACCTGCTCTGTGAAAATGACTTGAAGTTAGATTCACTTGTTTACAAGAAACTAAACACTTGCAGTAATCTATATCTCGAGTTGGATTTTGATGATCCTAATATGATCACCGAAATGCAACAAGCAATGATGAAGGGAAATGGAGAAAGCGTTAAAAAGTATGTGACAGAAGAAGAGTTCAAACAGATGAACGACGCCATGCAAAAAATGTCTGGTTATCCACTTGAGCCTTTTGTTGGAATGAAACCCATGCTCACCGCTTCTTTTCTCTATCCAGGAGTATTGGGTTGCGCTCCTTCTTCTCCAGAAGGAGTGCTGGTAACTCATGCAACTACGAATAAAATGGGAATTCACGGTCTAGAAACCGTGGCTCGTCAAATGAGCATATTCGATAAAATTCCCTTTGAAGAACAAACAAAAATGCTCAAAGAATATCTGCTTACTCCTAACTCCTTTAAAACACAAACCGAACAAATGCTCGGTTTGTACCGAACTAAAGACGTTCCTGGCATGTATTCCATGATGGAAGAAGATGGTGAGATGTCCAATTACTTAGACATCATGTTGTTTGAGCGAAACACTGAATGGATAGAAAAAATTAAAGCTAACTCTGCGAAGAGCGCATGCTTCTATGCTGTTGGTGCTGGCCATCTAGGGGGTGAGTACGGAGTTATTTCATTATTGAGAAAAGCTGGGTTTACAGTAAGTCCAAGCGTGAAGTAAGGTAATACGAAAGGCTTTCTTCTTACTAAATTCCAAGTTCAAACTTTCTCACCAACGAAGAAACATAAGATATCTGTTCTTCCGTCAGCTCGGCGTACATCGGTAAAGACAATATTTCTCCTGCTGCGTCAGCCGCCACCGGAAATTCACTTTTCGCTTGTTCGGGATGTGAAGTGTAACAAGGCATGAGCGGAAGCGGAACCGGATAGTGTATCGCATTCTCCACGCCATGCTCTTTTAAAAATGCGCTCAATGCATCTCGTTTTTTACTCCGAATAACATATAAATGAAACACATGCTTTTTCCCCGAATGAATATTCGGTTTGGAAATCTCTGGTCCAAGATAGCGATCATATATGGCAGCGTTCTTAATTCTCGCATCGGTCCATGCATCTAAATGTGGAATTTTTACAGATAACACCGCTGCTTGAATTCCGTCCATTCTAGAGTTGCGGCCTTCTATTAAATGATTGTGCTTGCCCTTCTGACCATGGTTGGCAATCATTCTAGCAACGTCAGCTAAAGCTGCATCATTCGTGGCCATGGCACCAGCATCGCCATATGCGCCTAAATTCTTTCCCGGGTAAAAACTAAAGCTTGCTGCGTCTCCAAAGGTACCGGCAAGTTTGCCGTCTACTCGTGCACCATGAGATTGAGCGCAATCTTCTATCACGCGAAGTCCATGTCTATTTGCTATCTCCATCACGCGAGGCATATTCACAGGATTTCCATAGAGATGCACAGGAATAATAACCTTTGTATGTGCAGTAATCGCAGACTCAATTTTTTCAATATCTACCAGTAATTGATCGTCTACATCGACAAACAGAGGCTTCGCTCCCACGGCAGACACGGCCTCTGAAGTACTAATCCAGCTCATTGCCGGAACGATAACCTCATCGCCAATGCCCACTCCCATTGCTTTCAACAGTATCTCTAAGCTATCTGTTCCATTGGCACACGCAACACAATGTGCAAGGCCCAAATAAGCCTTAAACTCCTCCTCAAAACGATGCGCATATCCACCAGAAATAAAGGCTCCTTCTTCAATTACCTTGAATATCGCCGCGTCCATTTCTGTCTTTAACGAATGATACTGTGCATGCAAATCAACAAAAGGAATCTTCATCTTTATTCGATTATCTATGAGCTATTATTGAAAAATTTGATTGTCTGTTTTCTCTGTTTCTCCGATTTTCAAGACGCATCTTCCAGCGCTGAAACACACTTGGATCCGCGCTATCTTCTGTGATAATTTTTAAATCTCCTATTCTCAGCCAACCTATTCCTACCACATATGCTTTATCACCAACTTGTGCGGAAATACGACCATTGCGAGATTCACGCAAAACTCCTGAGGGTTCTGAGTTCTGTGGAAGTACAAAGGTACTTGTACCGGCTGGCGCTATAATTCGGGGACACTTCCGAATAAACTCCCTCCATTCTTGCTGCTCATCTATTTCGTAAAATTCGATGTCCTTAAATCCCGCGGCTCCTAACACCTCACGGTAATAAGTCTTATTCGCCGCAAACATGGGCTTCTCACCGCCGGGTTTCCACAGCTTCGAGAAACGAAGTTGTGCAGGGCCTTCATTCACAAACATGTCTTCTCTGATGTGCAGTGTTTTCCCCGCAATAGCTGCTAACTTGAAATGAGCGGAATACGGATCATTCACCCACATTATCACATTCCCACAAAAAACATAGTCGAATGAACGTTCGGTATAATTCAGGTCCAAGATGGATTTAGATTCAATCTCCACTTTGGACTTTCTATAATCTTTCACTGCCTGAATGCCGTATACAGGCCAGCCGTTGGTCATCTCCCACTGATGCCTCTCGTTGTGATAAATATCAACGGCAACCACTCTGCTCGCCCCACGACTTTCTGCTAAAAAGCAATACATGCCATCATTGGCGCCCACGTCTAAAAAACTCATGCCCTTCAAAGAGGAAGGGAAATGAAGCTTTTCCCAGTTGTTCTCAAAGCGAACTCCTGGGGTAAAATTTCCATCACCTAGAGAAATACAATGCCTCCAATAGGCATACGCATATATTGAATCCAATGAGTTGGTCACTTTTTCTTCCATTTCTTTATAATATTCACCGGCATCGAGTTTTCAATCCTCCAAGCCATTCTGAATAAAAAACCTAAGTTCCTTCTTTGCAGCTCCTTGAGCGATCTTCGTGCTGACAAATAATCTTGATAAAGCTCTGCAATATCTGGAAGAACGCGCTGAACAACCTTTATTTTTTCAAGCATTTTCGCCTCTTCCAAACGTTCATTGCTGCTCAAGCCCCCCATTTCAAAGAAAGAAACGGGGTGAGGGTACTGTCTGACATTTACTTTTTCTACCAAAATACACTTCAAGAAAAACTCCCAGTCTGATTCAAATCTATTGTCTTCTGCATAGGTTCCGAACCTTTCAAAGAGTTCTCTTTTGATAAAAGTAGCCTGATGATGCAATGATATTTTCAAAAGGGCAGATGTGGTAAGCCTTTCAGGAGAGGTTTGGACACCTCTTGGAGATTCAATAAAGCCATAAATTATGTCTTCATTTGCCCCTTCCAGAGCCTTCTCCACAGTATTTTCTTCAAGAAAATGATCTCCGCTATTCAAAAAAAGAATATAATCCCCTGTGCACTTAGTAATGCCCTTATTCATTGCGTTATATACGCCACTGTCCTTCTCACTGCACCAAAAGTTCAGGTCTTTTGAGCGCTCTCGAATCTCTTCCACGCTGCCATCGGTTGAGGCACCATCTATAACTATGTATTCGATCTCCGAGAAAATCGTTTGAGACAAAACACTGTCCATGGTTTTTCTCAAGCCATCAGCATTATTGAGGTTTACGGTAACAACAGACAATCGCACTTTCACTCGCAGACAGAGGTGTTAAGGTTTTAATGACGCAAAAGTAACCGCTTTATACGGTCAGTGTTTCTTTCAAAAAGGAAATATACAACCCATGCATAAAAGAGAATAATAGCAAACACAAGCATATAAATTCCTACACTACCGTTGGTGAATGTTGCTCTTTGTTCAAAAAAGAAAGCAGAGCAAAATACGGCAAGAGGCAAATGCACCACATACAAGGTATACGAAATAGAAGACAAAAAAGAAGCTGTGATCTTGACCAAAGACAAACGCATTTCAAGACTTGAAAGAAGTGCAACAAGTAACATTGTCACCAATCCAAGCGAGTAATCATTAAACAACACGGGCAACGACTTTCCTCTAATTCCCGCAAGCACCAATAACAAAAGCAAAGCCACCAACAAGGCATAAAGGCCGCGATGTTGAACCGCTGACAAGCGGCTGCTCAACCAAAAGGCTATACCACCCAATAACCATACACCGAAGTAAAGTGCAGGATGGGTCGCGTTATCCAAAGCGAAATAATCAAAACAGACAATAATTGAAATTCCCAATACAACCCCCCAAAGCGCTTTTCGAGTTCGAAAACCCACATAAATGAGCGGAAAAGCAATATAGTACCAAAACTCATTGCTTAAGCTCCATAATGCACCGTTGGTACCAAAAGTTTCCACGAAAATCGTTTGAACAAAAACAAGGTTGCCTAGAAGGGTAAAAAGATTGAGTTTTCCATTAGGATCAAAATAGACCAAGTGATCTACAATGCCCGTATAAACTTCATAAGTAGGATCCAGAGCAAGGCCAATTTTATCCCAGAAAAAACCAAGAACCAAACCTGGTATCAACACCGTCCAAAGGCGGGTCAGTCGATTTATAAAATACACCCTCCAAGTCCATTTTTCCTGCATCAAAGATTGATGAACACTTCTAATGATAAAGAACCCAGAAAGCACAAAGAAGATAATCACCGCTTGATGGCCAAATCCAGTAACAAAATAGAAAGCCTTCTCTGGCAGACCTGGTGAAAGGAGAGATTCAAAATCCACAAACATGACAGATCGCAAATGTCCCGCCATGACGACCAAAGCCGCTAATCCTCTTAAAAGGTCTAACCATAATAAAGACTGCTTGTGATTTTGGTCCATAGAGTGTAAACAGGACTAAAGTACAGGTTCCAAACAAATCTACCAAACCTAGCGAAAATATATATCTTCGCCCTTTCGAGAATAATACTATCGAATGACTGCTAATTCCACATTAATCGAAGCCCTCATTCAGGGCACAGGAAAGGAAGACGCTGTGAAACCACTGCTCTCTCTTTTACACAATATTTCTGATATAATTACTCTGCTTGATCAAAACGGAAAAATTCTGTATCAAAGCTCATCCGTGCGTCAAACCATGGACTATCAAGAAAATGAATTAAAAGATAAGAACATTTTCGAGGTTACTCACCCTGATGATCATAATCTCATCAAACAACAATTTGCTGCGGCGCTTTCCAAACCTGGTCCTGGACCGACTGCTGAGTTTCGTCTACTCAACCGTTCTGGAAACTACTTCTATATAGAGGCGCAAGGCAACAATCAACTCAGCAACCCATCGATCAATGCTATGATTATTATTTCTCGCGACATCACCAGACGAAAAATCGCAGAAAACGCATTGACGCATACTTACGAGCTAACTAAATTTCAAAACGAACAACTCCAATCTTTCTCTCAAATCCTTAGTCACAACATACGCTCCCACTCAGCTAACCTCACCTCCATTGTAGAGTTTATGGAAGGGGCAGACTCTGAAGAAGAAAAAGAACTGTTTTTTCAAATGCTCAAAACGAGTACCGATAAACTCGAAGAAACAATTCAAAACCTCAATGACATTATCCACATTCATGATAACGCTTCTGGGCCAAGAGAAAATCTAAAGCTTGCACATGAAATAGAACAAACGCTAGGTAGTCTCCACGCCCTTATCATACAAAAAAATGTATCCATCAAAATAGAAATACCAGAATATTACACCATTAGTGCCATCCCTGCATTTCTGGACAGCATTCTAATTAATATACTGAGCAATGCGATAAAATACTGCGACAAAGACAAGGAAGCCATCATCGAAATAACAGCCTACAGAGAGAATTCATACATGGTTTTATCAATCAAAGACAACGGCTACGGCATCGATTTAGTACGCTATGAATCTCAGCTATTCGGACTATACAAAACATTTCATGGCAATGAAGACGCCCGTGGAATTGGGCTTTTCCTCACCAAAAACCAAATGGAGGCTATGGGCGGAAAGATCCAGGTAGAAAGCAAAGTGGGAGAGGGCAGCACATTCTATTTATTATTTAAAGAATAAAAAGTCTATGGCATACGGCGCAATTAGAAAACTAATGCTGTCTCAATTGAGGCTCGACCTTCTCGGAAAGGATAGCTATCGCGGCATTTCCTTGACTTACGCGTGGCTCGCCAATCAGTTCGGGCACTTTGGCTTGGGGTTCATTCCCGCGTTGTTCCTACACCTGTCTATTCAGCGTTTCTTTCCCACTATCAACGACGCCTTACTATTGGGTTGCTTCCTCTCAGCAGGTGTGTGGTTTGGGTTCGAACTATTCAATATACTGTGGCAGTTTTCACAATCTAAATCCAAAAAAAGTGCGTTCAGGCCTGACTATCGCAACGTAATTGAAGACACTTCTGTTGATGTATTGTTCTTCATTTATGGCGCTATGGCTTATGGACTTGTCATGGATTCAAGATTATTTTTTATTACTGCTATGATAGTCTTGACCTTGGTGCTCTTATTCTTTAGTGTTCGTTGGTATCGAATTCGGGTCTATCAACAACACGGCAATTTTCCATTCCAAAGAAGATTAAGTCAACTAGACACTTCGTTTTCGAAACAAGATATAGAAGCCATAAACAACTACATGAATGAGGAAGCTACGGGAAAGCACTTGCTCATTTTCGGTGAGTTCGAAAAGGGAAAAACATCGCTCGGGGTAGCCATTGCCAATGAAAAGGCAATAAAAAATAAGACCACTTATTACACTACAGCCATCAAACTTTATAGTCTTTTAGATCTAAACAACTCGTATCAAAATCTCCCTTGGAATTGGCGTTCTGCGCAATACACCATCATTGACGACATTAATCCAGACGCACATAAAGACGTCGAGTTGATTGATGCCAAAACATTCATGGCGCTGTATTCCGAAGGAAAGTTTGGTGAAGAAAATTTAGAGGTGTTGTCAAAGAAGAATTTCATCTGGATTCATGGCACATCACAAAAGAAGTCTTTACAGCGTCACGCCGACTGGAAAAACGCACTGATTCATGCTGGTGTAAATCAAGAAAAAATCTACTCAGTAATCTTGGTTTGAAAATCACCCTCACGGATTGATACGTTCGGAGCGCCTTTCCGAAAAAATTCCTTATTGTGAAACTAGCAGCGACAATTTGCGTATACGGCCCAGGCCAATCTAGTTCGCATGCACAACACTTCTATACTCCGCCAAATATTTATTGCAATTGTTTCAATATCTTTGGTAATACCTAATGATGCTATTGCTCAAAGTGGTACAGAGTTTTGGTTCGCTCCCCCAGACATAACAGATTTACATAACTCGCCAGGAGGAGAACCTTTGTTTCTCTTTCTATCTTCCACTGGACAACCTGCCACAGTAACTATAGAACAACCTGCCAATCCATCATTCAACGGAGGTGCGCCTATCGTTGTGTCTGTAGCAGCAAATAAATCCACTCGCGTCAACCTTACATCTCTAAAGACTGCCTTAGAAACAAGACCAACTAATGCTGTCTTAAATACAGGTCTTCGAATATCATCGACCTCCACTATTACATGTTACTATGAATGTGCAAACAACAACAATACGGATATATGGGCGCTGAAAGGTCCGAATGGGCTCGGCACGGAGTTCTATATTCCTCTGCACAAGCACAACCCTTTCCAAAACTTCCTCTTCAGTGCACCTCATCCCGCCTTCGCTTCCTTTGATATATGCGCTACTGACAACAATACTGTTGTCACCATTTACTCTCCTACACAGGTAGACGGATTTCCCGCACTGCAACAGTTTTCAATTACTCTCAATAGAGGTCAGACCTACAGCTGCGGTTGGACTGGTACCAATTATACCAATCCTGCAACACACCCTTCTGGAGCTATTGTCTTATCATCTAAACCCATCACAGTATCTTTAAAAGACGACTCGAACCGCAACCCCAGCGGGGGTTGCTACGATATTCTAGGTGATCAAATTGTTCCCGTTGATATTGTAGGTGAAGACTACATTGCTGTGAAGGGCAGCCTCAATAACAATGGCGACGAAAGCGTTGTGTTGATGGCTACACAAAATAACACTCAGGTTTTTCTTAACGGAGCATCTACTCCTGTAGCGACTCTCTTTGCTGGAGAATATTATCGAATCGATATGGACTATCTCACCACTGGTCCCGACAACTCCGTCTATATTCACTGCACAAAACCCACCTACGCGATGCACATCACGGGGTTTGGTTGTGAAATGGGAATGGCACAACTTCCTCCTCTCAATTGCGCTGGCTCTCAACAATTGAATTTCGTTCGGGGAAATTCTCAAGCTTTCTTTCTCACCATATTGTGCAGAGCAACTGCAGTAAATGGGTTTACGGTGACCGGACCGGGTACCGCCACGATAAATCCTTCGAGCTTTGTGAATGTTCCTGGAACAGGTGGCGAATGGCGTGCTGCGCGAATTCAATACAATACGACACAGGTTCCTGTAGACAGTACATTTCGCATCACCAACTCTGTTGATGTGTTTGCATTAGGTGTTGTAAACGGAGGAGCTACCACAGGCTGTAAATATGGATACTTCTCAGAGTTCGTCGCACCCATTGTGGCTGATGCTGGCGTAAATCAAACCATTTGTGCCAATACCACGGCCCAACTACAAGGTACGGTTGCGGGAGGATCTACAACCGGTATTTGGACCTCTAGTGGTACAGGTAGTTTTACTCCCAACAATATCGCTCTTAACGCAGTTTATACACCTTCCGCAGCGGATGCGGCAGTGAGCACAGTGACGCTTACACTTACTTCCACTGGTGCGTGCACTCCTGTCAGTGATCAAATGACACTTACCATTACCCCTGCGCCAACTGCTAATGCGGGTGCCGATATTTCTGTTTGTAGAAACAATTCAAACGTCTCGCTCAATGGATCCGTTACGGTGGCCACGGGTGGCGTGTGGACAGGAGGAACGGGTACTTACGTTCCTGGTAACAATATACTCAATCCTGTATATATTCCTTCGCCTACGGAGCTCGCATCGGGTAGTATCGTTTTGACATTTACTTCAACGGGAAATGGAATTTGTAATCCCGCTTCTGATAACATCCTTATCACATTCACTCCAGCTCCAATTGTAAATGCTGGTGCCAACATTACACGTTGCGGAAACAATCCTGCAGCCGTATTAAACGGCAGCATTACCAATGCCGCCGGCGGAGTATGGACGGGGGGTACAGGTACATTTTCTCCCTCTCCAAGTACGCTGAACGCAACATATACTCCTTCGGCTGCTGAAATTGCTAACGGCAGTATAACACTTACACTCACCTCAACTGGAAACGGCAACTGTAACTCGGTTTCTGATGATATAACCATTTTTTATACAAGCCCTCCTACGGTAAATGCTGGAATAGATCAAACACTCTGCTCTAACAATCCCATTGCTCAACTAAATGGATCATTTACCATTGCGACCGGCGCCACATGGAGCGGAGGACTAGGCTTGTTCAGCCCTTCCGCAAATGCGATGAATGCCGCTTACACACCTTCGGCTGCTGAAATCGCTGCAGGAAGTGTTACTCTTATTTTAACCACAACAGGAAACGGAAACTGCACCGCTGTTACAGATCAAATAACCATTAGCTTCACTCCTTCTCCTACTGCAAACGCGGGATCAGATATATTAAGCTGCGCAAACAACGCAACCGTAAACCTAATTGGAAATGTCTCCATTGCGAGCGGGGGAACTTGGAGCGGAGGTAGCGGTGTATTCTCTCCCAACGCAAACGCCTTAAATGCCGCGTATACACCAACACTTCAAGAAATTGCACTGGGAAGCGTGTCTCTCACATTAACAACCACAGGAAACGGAAGTTGTATTCCAGTAAGTGATGTAGTCAATGTCGTTATTTCTCCAGCGCCTTTAGTCAACGCGGGGCTTAATATATCTGCATGTGCTAACAACGCTTCGGTGGCCCTGAATGCCCAGGTATTCAATGCTACGGGTGCAATTTGGAGCGGTGGCTCTGGAACTTTTACTCCGTCCAACACTTCACTAAACGCAGTATATACTCCAACAGCGCAAGAAATTGCAAACGGCCAGGTAATACTCACGCTTACGAGCACTGGAAACGGAAACTGTATCGCCGTTTCAGATGATGTACTCATCTCCTTTGCGCCAGCTCCCATTGTAAATGCCGGTACAGATCAAACGGTATGTGGAAACAACCCAACCGTTAATTTAAGTGGTTTCGTCAATTTCGCGGCTGCGGGCCAATGGTCTGGCGGACTAGGTAGCTTTAACCCTGGCAACAACTCATTGACCGCCACATACGTCGCTAATGCTAATGAAATCGCTAATGGTTTTGTAGATCTCACTTTAACCAGCACTGGCAACGGCTCTTGCATTGCTGTGACCGATATAATACGAATAAACTTTACGCCAGCACCTGTTGCAAACGCAGGGCTCTCTGCTACTTCTTGTGCCAACAATCCAAACTTATTGATTTCTGGAACTATTGCTGTATCCTCTGGAGGTGTCTGGTCTGGCGGAGAAGGCGACTTCGTACCCTCGGCTAACTCGCTTTCTGCTACTTATGTACCTAGTGCAAATGAAATATCCGCGGGTGAGGTTACGCTTGTCTTAACTACTACTGGAAATGGAAACTGCCTACCCGAATCGGATGATGTTGTGCTTTCAATCGAGGCCTCTCCTATTGTAAGCGCTGGGTTGGATCAAACCATTTGTGTAAACAACCTCAATGTGCAACTCAGTGGAAGCGTTTCTGGAATCACAAATACTGGAGTTTGGACTTCGTCGGGTTCTGGGATATTCATTCCTAACAATACCTCACTAAATGCGATCTATCAATGTAGCAGCGCTGATTCACTCGTGGGCAGCGTAACACTTACTCTTACCACTACCAATCAATCACCGTGCATCGCCGTCCTTGATCAAATGACAATATTCATCCTTCCTGCTGGAATTGCGAACGCAGGAAGTAATCAAACGGTTTGTGGCAACAATGCCAATATTGTCTTAAATGGTTCCGTGAGTGGGGGCGCGTCTTCTGGTGTATGGACTACCTCTGGAACGGGTTCTTTCTCACCCTCAAATACAGTGCTGAATGCGACATATATACCCAGCAGTTTCGATATTGCTAATGGAGATGTAACGCTTACTCTAACTGCCAATAGCTGTAATGCAGCAGAGGATGAGCTAAGCGTCGCGATCACCCCTGTTCGTGTGGTAAATGCCGGAAATGATCAAACCATTTGTGCGGATCAAGGATCCATTATTCTAGAGGGTCAAATTCTTGGTGGTGCGCCTACTGGCATTTGGACTACCAACGGAACAGGTTCTTTCTCACCCTCCAACACCGCGCTCAACGCTACCTACACTCCCTCAGTTCAAGACATTGCTTCACAAAATATTTCTTTCACTCTTACCACCACCAACAACGGTTCATGTGCTCCTGTGTCTGATGTGATGACTCTAAATATTTTCCAAATTGGAGGAGTATCCGCAGGGCCTGATCAGGCGATTTGTTCCAATCAAAACTTGATTCAATTAAATGGTGCGCTTTCAGGAGGCGCAACACAAGGCGCTTGGACCTCCAGTGGTACGGGTACTTTCGCACCAACGAGCAACGCCCCTAACGCTACCTACGAGCCCAGCGAACAAGACATTATCAACGGAGGTGTTACACTCTCTTTCTCGGCTATAAATAGTTGCAATGATGCCTCGGATGACATGGTGGTCACTATTCTTAGAGTGCGGGAAGTCCTCGCTGGAACGGATGTCACTATTTGCACAGATGTAAATCAAGTTCAACTAGAAGGAACCATTATCGGCACTCCTCCTACTGGAGTTTGGACCACAAGTGGTAGTGGCAGCTTCTCACCAAATGCTTCCTCGCTCAATGCAATGTACACTCCTAGTTCGGCAGATATTGCAGCACAAACCATTGAACTCACATTAACAACAACGAACAATAACCTCTGCGGGCCAATATCTGATGTCATCACACTAAACATATTCCCTGCTGGCGGTGCTGTCGCTGGACCCGATCAACTTATTTGTTCATTGGATAACGAAGTAACTCTTTCTGGGGAACTCACTGGTGGTGCTACACAAGGCGTATGGACATCTTCCGGAACCGGCCTCTTCTCTCCCAATAATATTGAACCAAACGCCATCTACACACCGAGCGAGCAAGATCTTCAAAACGGTAGTGTTGTCCTTACTTTCACTACCACCAACAGTTGCAACCAAGAGAGTGACGACATGACGGTCACCGTGGTTCCAGCTAGAATTGTTGAAGCAGGAAATGATGTGAGCATTTGCTCTAATATCAACACCGTAGAGCTGAACGGATCAGTAACGGGCAGTCCTGCAACAGGAATATGGACTTCCAGCGGATCTGGAACCTTCATGCCTTCCTCATCAGCTCTCATTACTAATTACATTCCATCCGCTCTAGATATCGCAACGGGCAATGTAATCCTCACCCTCTCTACTACCAACAATGATTTGTGCGGAGTGATATCTGATCAACTCGTTCTCACTATCAGTGAAGCAGTCAGTGTTAATGTTGGTTCAGATGTGAGCATCTGCGAAAACAACCCCACAGCATTGATCTCTGCTGCGATCAGCGGTGGATCTTCGGACATCATTTGGAATACATCGGGGACTGGGCTCTTTAGTCCAAACAATCTCGCAAATACCAGTTATACAGCAAGTGCTCAAGACATACAAAATGGAAGTGTTATGCTCGTTGCTACTGCAACGCAAGCGTGCAATGTTGCTGCTGATACTTTAGCTCTTTCATTTACTCAAGCACCAACGATAGATGCTGGACTCGATGCATTCATTTGTTCACAAAATCCAGTATTCGAACTCTCTGCATCCTATGCTATATCTTCTGGAATAAGTTGGTCTGGTGGCGACGGAACCTTCTCTCCAACTAACAATAGCCCAACAGTGTTTTACACTCCTTCTCCTACCGAACAAATATTCGGTGAGGTAATACTTACTGCCACTACTACTGGAAACGGCCTCTGTTTACCCATTTCAGACATAGTTACCTTGACCATGAGTTCTGGAATAATCATCAATGCTGGCACAGACCAAGTCATTTGTTCTTCAGAAGAATCCGCCGAACTATTTGCTTCCGTTTCCAATGGCGCTTCTTCTGGTACATGGTCTACTCTTGGAAGTGGTTCTTTTGTTCCCGATAACAATACGCTCAACGCAATCTATCAATTCAGCTCGTCAGACGTCACTTCTGGAAGCGTGCAATTGGTTTTTACTGCTAGTCCAGAAGGAGATTGTCCTGTTGTTTCAGATACACTCTCTATCACCTTCACAGATGCCGCACAAGTCGTAGTTTCCAATGATCTCATCGTTTGTGGAACTCAAACAGTGATTGATATTTCTGCAAGCATTTCGGGCGGAGCTTCTCAAGGACTATGGACCACCAATGGAACGGGTAACTTCGAAAATGATGCTGCCCTCAATACGACTTACACTATAACTCCTCAAGACATTCTTCTTGGAGAACTAGAATTAGTTCACTCTACTACAGATCACGGCAATTGTATACAAGGCTCAGATACTCTTTCGGTTAGCATAACAGCACCGTCTGCGGTGTTTGCGGGAAATGACGTGGCTGTTTGTACTACTAGTCCTCAGTTCAACCTTGGTGGTTCTATTTCTGGTGCATCCACATCTGGTTTTTGGACTACGCTTGGATCTGGAAGCTTCAGTCCTTCGAATGATCATTCGGTTTTTCCTGTTTATACTCTGTCAGCAGCAGACATTCTAAATGGTGAAGTGAATTTGGTGCTTTCCTCTTCCGCCACAGGAATATGCCCAAACACGACCGATACACTTACTATTTCATTGACCACTCCTGCCATCACTACGCTGGGTTCAGATTTCAATATCTGCGCTTCGCAAAAAGAAATTCCACTTTCAGGAATCATCGATTCTCCTTCAGAACAAGGTGTTTGGACTGCGGACGGAAGCGGCATTTTCACTCCATCAAATGATACTCTCAACACCGTTTACACCCCCACGTTAAATGATGTGGTGAACGGTCAAATAACATTTGTGCTCACTTCCACGGGGAATGGTCTGTGTCCTGCATCATCTGATTCCTTAGTGGTATTCATACAACCATCTCCTGTTGCGGGATTCTCTTCACTATCCAATGAAGAGCTCGCAGTTCAATTTACTGATGAGTCAATCAACGCCGTACTTTGGGAATGGTCCACTGAAAACGGTGCTACATCTTCTTCCCAAAATCCTTTTATTCTCTTCCCAGATGCTGGACAATTTTCAGTAACGCTTGTTGTCACCGCTTCCAGCGGATGTACCGATACTATTTCTTCTGTGATTCAGGCAAGAGAAAAAGAAATCGAACCTTTCGCGGTACCCACGGGATTCTCGCCCAACGATGATGGAAACAACGACGTGCTTTTCGTCCTTGGCGGGCCTTTCAAAGAAATTGACTTTAGAATATACAATAATTGGGGCAATGAAATATTCGCCACCATCAATCCAGAAATCGGATGGGATGGTACTTACAAAGGCGTCGATCAACCAGGAGGTGTCTATGTATTCACTGCAACCGCCGTCACTCTTGAGGGTAAAAAACTCAAACTCAGCGGCAATGTGACACTTATTAAATAATTCAGACCATGAGAAAAAATATCCATACCATCGTTTACATCTTTGTACTTGCGGCCGTTCTTTCTTTGTGGTCATCCCTGCTGCGCGCACAAGATTTTCACCTCTCACAATACGATATGTTACCGCTATATTACAATCCTGCCCAAACAGGGATGTACAACGCAGCGGAAAACATTCCCTACCGATTTTCTGGAACATATCGCTCACAATGGCAAAAGCTAAATGGAAAGCCCTATGCAGCGGTTGGAGCGGGTTACGACATGCCATTCAATCGCTATGGTGCTGGAATTGTGTTGATGAATCATATCGCCGGCGCTTCCAATTTCGATGCATTTCAAATGATGCTCTCAGGAGCCTATCAAATTACTGATCCTTCCAGTAAAGACCACTTTTTATCTGCGGGATTACAAATGGGAATTTTTCAGAAAAAATTCTCGCAACGAGACTTGTTATTCGAAAATCAATACAACGGTTTAGCGGGATTTGATCCAACACTTCCCAATGGGGAGTCTCTCGCAGATCTGAGTATTGTGAGGTTCGATGCTAATGTTGGAGTGTACTATAAATTCACGCATCCAAATAAGAAGTGGGAGCCCTCGATTGGGTTTTCATTATTCCATGTTACGCGCCCAAACGAATCATTTACTGGAGAAAAAAGCAGACTCCCGATGCGCGTCAATGGGATTTTTAATTGCGACATTCACATTGATGAAAAGTGGACCGTTACTCCCAATGTTCTATTTATGCAACAAGCTCGCGCCCGAGAAATCAATGCTGGGGCATTGGTTGCATATACCTTGAATCCTAAGGGATACGCCCTGCTCAGTGGTGCTTCTGTACGAGTGAAGGACAGTGTAATTCTTCATCTAGGAATGAAACACCGCAACAACATTTTCCGAATTTCTTACGACATCGTAACCAGCCCGCTCAAACAATTCAGCGGCAGCAGAGGCGGCTTTGAAATGGGGTTCGTGTATTGTGGGTTTTAATCATCGCGTACATTTGTGGCTTAATATTAAAATATGCCCCTGATTCTTCCCGTCAACGGCGTCATGCCACAACTCGGCGACGACAACTTCATCGCAGAAAATGCAACCATCGTAGGTCAAGTCGAATCAGGAAGTCAATGCTCCTTTTGGTTCAATGCAGTTGTGCGAGCGGATGTTCATTACATTAAAATGGGAAACAAAGTGAATATACAAGACGGAGCTGTAATTCATTGTACGTATCAAAAATGCCCGACAATTATTGGCAACAATGTGTCTATCGGTCATCGCGCCATCGTACATGGATGCACTATTCATGACAATGTTCTCATCGGCATGGGCGCTATTGTGATGGACAATTGTGTCATCGAATCAAACTCGATTATCGCCGCTGGTGCTGTGGTGCTAGAAGGAACGCATGTGGCTTCTGGATCTATTTATGCGGGCGTACCAGCCAAAAAAGTAAAAGAGGTTTCACGTGAATTATTCGAAGGAGAAATTCAACGCATCGCCAACAATTACATTTTCTATTCTTCTTGGTTTAAATAAAATTACTGCAGGTTTTTTACCAGATCTTCCAAACAATCTATCCAGGTCTTACTATCATTGAGACTTGCTACCAACTGCACTTTCTCTCCACCGTGCTCTTCAAATAGCTCTTGGTATTCTTCTCCTATTTCAATAGTTGTTTCTAAACAGTCAGCAATAAATGCAGGAGAAAATATCAGTAATTTCTTAGCCCCTTTCTTGCCCAACTCCTCAATGATCTTATCGCTAAATGGCTCTATCCAGCCTCTTCCCAATCTACTTTGAAAACATACCGTGTAGCGATCTTCGGGAATACCTAAACCAGAAACAATCGAACGTGTAGTAGCATAACACGTTGCTTTATAGCAGAGCTTATTTTCTTCATTGATCTCATGCTCGCAACTGTGGTTTCTGCATTTTCTGTCTTTGTAAATTTTATCCAGTTGACGCTCTGGCAAGCCATGGTAGCTAAACAACACATGGTCATAGTCCTTCCAATCGTATGCCTGTCCTCTTTCTACAAAACCCTTAATGAACAATGGGTGATCATAAAATTGCGAAACGATACGCATCGATGGAATAACCCACCATTTACCCACAATATCCATTACCTTTTCTACTACAGATCCCGTTGTTGCAGAAGCATACTGAGGGAACAACGGAATTAAAATAATTTCTGAGGGTTCCCATTCTTCGATGGCTGCTAATGCCGAGGCGATAGAGGGATTCTGATAGCGCATGCCCAAATAAACACGAGTCTCCTCCTTGTTAAATCTATCCTGAAGCATCTTCTGAACCTCTCTTCCATAATGAATCAAGGGCGATCCATTTTCCGTCCATAGCTCCTTATAAACTTTAGCGCTTTTTCGATGTCGAAATGGAACAATAATGCCATTCACCAATATCGCTCTGCCTATTGCATTGATATCTATCACGCGTGGATCGTTCAAAAACTCTGTCAAATAACGATACACATCCTTGGGTGCTGGACTGTCTGGGCTACCCAAGTTTACCAATAATACCGCCGTCTTCTTTGTCATACTCCGCAAACATTATTGATCGAACGAATGTTCGAACTAGTTCTTAAAATCATTGACTACATCTACTTTCAAACGTTCGTCTCTATTAGAAACTTCCCACGCTGTATAAAATATCAAACGAGCAATGATGGCCATTTTATCATACATAATCTTCTCGGGATCATCTCCAGGTTGATGATAGTCCTCATGCACTCCGCTGAAGTAAAAGATGACAGGAATATTATGCTTCGCAAAATTATAATGATCCGATCGATAGTAAAATCTATTCGGATCATTCGGATCGTTGTATGTATAATCGAGCGCCAACTGGGTAAAGCGTTTATTAGTTTCTTCCGAGATTTTGTGAAGATCTGTACTTAACTTATCTGACCCTATCAAATAAATATAATTTGGATTGTCTTTGTGTTGATCGTCCACTCTACCAATCATGTCAATATTCAAATTGCAAACGGTATTTTGGAGCGGATAAATAGGAAACTCCGAGTACCACTCACTGCCCAAAAGCCCCTTTTCTTCGCCGCTTACATGCAATACTAAAACACTCCGGCGTGGGCCGTTTCCTGATTGTTTCGCTTCAACAAATGCTTCAGCAATTTCCATGGCGCTTACCGTTCCACTGCCGTCATCGTCTGCACCATTGTAAATTTTTCCACCCATTTCTCCCACGTGATCATAGTGAGCGCTAATCACTACCACTTCATTTTTTAACAGTGGATCGCTACCCTCAATATAGCACAACACATTGTCTGCTGTAAACTTCTCCGTAACCATTTCATACGTTGCACTCAGCTTTCTCTTCAATTTACTACGAACTGCCGCTCCTCCCTCGGCCACCTTTTTCTCAAAATCTGCTATTGATCTAACTTTCGAGCCCCTTAGTAAAGCATCCGCCATTTTTGGGGAAATAAAAAAATAAGGCAACACCTGTTCTTCCTTTTCTCCTGGATAATCCAAACTCATCCGTGGCTGATCCAAAAAATAGGTGATTCGTTCAATCACATAGTCAAACGTTTTGTCAACCAATACAATTCCCAATGCTCCCTTTTTCTGAGCAATATCTCGCTTCAATCGAAAATCATCGCTCCAATCACTCGTTGAACTGTTCCCCGTGAAAATAGAGTTTCCCGAACGATCAGTCGGTTCCCCATCAATGCATAACACGATCGCACCCTTTACATCAATATTTTTATAATCATTGTACTTCTCTGATTCTATTCCATATCCAGCAAAAACAATAGGAGCATTGTTCCAATTCACAGACTCAAAACCACCAAAAGAGTAGTAATCCTTTTTAAAAGAATACACTTGCTTCTTTCCAGCCTGAATAGTAGAACTCTTGATTACTGATCGCTTTAAACGATATTCTTGAAAATAAGAAACACCATTAACAGCGGGCTTAACACCAAGTCCTTTATAATAATCAGCCAAATACTCCGCAGCCTTTTTCAACTCGGGTGAACCTGTATCTCTTCCCTTAAAGGCATCAGATGCTAGTATATACAAATGCTCCTTCAATTCTTCAGGAGTAATCCCCATTGCAAAACGATCCTGAATGGTCCTTTCAGAAACCTGTGCAAACCCACGTTCCCCGTGAAAAACGAACATCAATAAAACACCGAAAATATATTTCATACCAATAATTTACCTTTATCATTAAATCCCTTAAATCCAATAGCTTTTATAACTCTATCAACCCTACTCTTCGCTCATGTCTGCCCCCTTCAAACTCTGTTTCAAGAAATACATCGACCATTTCCAATGCGTCTGACACTTCAATAAAGCGCGCTGGTAAACATATAATATTAGCATTGTTATGCTGTCTTGCTAATAGTGCCACCTCTTTTAACCAACATAAAGCCGCACGAACTCCAGCGTGCTTGTTGGCGGTCATACATACACCATTAGCACTTCCACATATCAATACGCCCAATGTCTTGTCCTCCAGGACACCTTTAGCCGTAGAATGTGCATATTCTGGATAATCTGTACTACTTTCAGAAAAAGTACCATGATCTACTACTTCATGGCCTTGTTGTTGTAAATGTGTCTTCACCTGCTCTTTTAGCAAAAAGCCAGCATGATCAGAGCCCAAATGTATTTTCATAAACCTATGTGTTTGAATGGCAAAAGTAAAATACTCTTCCACGTGAAAAACCAACCCTTTATACCCTTAATAAACGAACCAGAAATAAATTGAAGGTATCAAAATCAGTCCGTTAGACCTCTTATTCACAATAGTCCTATTTTGTATGTTGAATTCTGTGTAAAAGTATCTCAGAAAAAAAGTTGGAAAATCCATGCTTTATCGCCCATAAAAATTTATACGTCGTATCATTCAAAGTTCTTAAATACTATTTACTCTTTTGCAAACGACACCTTCAACAAACTAACAATTCAAAAAAGAAAAAAGTTATACAAATAAAGACAGGACCACAGCTTGTTAATACGTAAATTAAGCCCCTCATTTACATTTAATTCACATGCTCAAAACATGTTGACAACATAAATCCATTTGTGTACAGATTAATTTTGCAACTTTTTAAAAGAAAACTTTTACATAGAATTAACACCTCTTACTATTTAAAACTACTTTTATTTAAAAAGATATATTATTTATTCTTTTTGATAAGTGTTACACGTGAAAAAATGAGTCCAAGATTTTTAATAGTTATCGTCTTTTTGTTTTCTCTTTGCAGTGCTCATGGACAGTACACAAAATATTATTATCCCAACGGAATTGTTTCCAGCGAAGGTACGCTGCAAGAGGGTAAACCAAACGATTATTGGATCACATATTACGACGATGGTGGATTAAAGTCTGAAGGAAACAGGGTAGATTTTCTGCTAGATTCTACTTGGAAATTCTACCGTACTGATACCACACTGGAACGAATAATTACATATAAATTAAACCTGAAAAACGGTCCGGAACAATACTTCGATAAATCTGGTGTGATGCTCGAAGAAACGATGTTCAAGAACAATATCAAGGATGGAAAAACGAAACAATATTTCGAATCAGGGGAATTAAAAAAAGAAATACCATTTATCAATAACAAGGAAGAAGGACGTGGTTTTGAATATGCTAAGGACGGTAGAATCATTACCATCTCCACTTATCGCAATGGTTTTATTTATGCTGAAGAAATTATAAATCGCTACAATAGCGAGGGTAAACGCACTGGAACTTGGAAAGATCTCTATCCTTTGGGCAATGTAAAAGAAGAGGGCAATTGGACCAATGGACTTAGAAATGGAATTTTTAAGTTTTATACGAAGAGAGGAGATTTAGATAGAATCGAGAAGTATGAAAATGGAATTTTAATAACTGATCAAAATAATGAAGCGGCCATCATTGACATTCGTCAAGAATTCTATGAAAATGGAAACTTACGAATGGAAGGAAGTTATGTAAACAATAAAAAAAATGGTACATTTAGAGAGTACAATCAGGAAGGAAAACAGATCAATGCATACATTTTTGAAAATGAAATAAGGACAGGTGAAGGAATGATCGATTCTATTGGTCGCCGCCAAGGACCGTGGAAGCTTTATTATACCAACGGAGCGTTGCGAGCGGAGGGGGCATACAAAGACGGAAAGAGAGATGGACCTTGGGCGTTTTATTTTCAAAATGGAAAATTAGAACAAAAAGGAACCTATAAAGAAGACTTACCTTCGGGTGCGTGGAAGTGGTTTTACATTTCTGGAGCCACGCACCGGGAAGAAAACTACCGCAAAGGAAAAGAGGATGGACACAGTGTTGAATATGATTCTATCGGAAATCCGATCAATGAAGGAGACTATGTGGACGGACTGAAAACAGGAAAATGGAGATTGTCAGTCAATGACCACACCGAAGAAGGAGAATACCTAGACGGGGAATTGAACGGGGAATGGATATGGAAATATGACAATGGCCAAAAAGCTTTTGAAGGTGAATTTCAATCTGGAATACCTGTAGGAAAACACAAGTATTGGTATAGAAATGGAATTTTTAAAATGCGTGGTGGATTTGAAGGGGGAGAGCTGAGTGGCAGATGGGAATATTATAGAGAAAATGGAACCTTAGACCTCGAGATAGAGTATGAAGCGGGCGAGGCAGTGAAAATTAATGGGCAAAAAATAAAACTGCCAAAAAATAAAGAAGAAGATTAGTACCTCTGTGATCAACAGCATTACGCTGATAGATAAAATATTAGACCACCCTACAGACATCCTGTGTTTGGTGGAGAGGAATTCCTTTGCCATCATCGAAGTCAACAAAGCCTTTACAAAAGAATTGGGAATAGCTCACCCGGATGTAGTAAGGGGAAAATCATTGTTGGCGCTCGCAAACCACCAAATGGAAAAGAGTAAACTGGATCAAATCATAGACGATCTTACCAATTATTCATACTACAGTGGTTTTGATTGTATCCCAGAATACGGCATCACGATTACAGAACTCAAGGTAGAAAACACCATACATTGGCTTATTCGTCTGACTTCCAAAAAAGAGCGAAACGTAATTGAGCAATACAAACTTCTATTCGAAAAGAATGTAGCAGGTGTTTATAAAACTAGTTTTGAAGGAAGCCTCATTTCCTGTAATGAAGCATTCATCAGAATGCTCGGCTGGAATTCACAGGAAGAAATTTTCTCTCTCTCTGCAGAAAACTTCTATCCTGAAACCAATGACAGACAAAGTTTCTTAAGAGATATTAGCGAACAATCAGTACTTGTAAACTATGAGGTTAAGTTAAAAAGAAAAGATGGAGTAGTTATTACATGCTTGGAAAACACATTCCTTGAAGTGGATGCGGAAGGGAATAAGATTATCAGCGGGACCATTATTGATATCACCGCCCAAAAGGCAGCGGAAAAGGCCATTCAAGAAAGCGAACAAAGGTTCAAAACGCTCGCCAACGCAACCAGCGAAGGGGTTGTATTCATCAGAAAGGATAAAACAATTATCGATGTCAATGATCAGTTTGCTTTGCTCTTTGGTTTTTTTTCTAGACAAGATATTTCAGGAAAGAAAATAAACGAATTCCTTCCTGAACCGGAACTTTCAAGAGTACAAGCGGGTATTCAAATTTCTTCTGCGAATAAGTCGGAAATACGGGCGCTAGATCGCTCGGGGAAATTCTTGTTTCTAGAAGTAACAGGAAGCAATATTTCTTATCAGGGAGAGGCCGTAACCGTGCTGGTTGTGCACGATATAACTGCTAGAAAAAAGGCAGAATTTACACTCGAACAAACAGTGGTGCGATTCAAAAATCTTCTTGAAAACTCACCCAATGCTATCATTATTCTTACGGATGAAAAAATTAAATATGTCAATTCTGTAGCTGTGCATCTTCTGGGCGTACAAGATGAGGACGATTTATACGATCAGCCTTTCTTGGATTATATCCCAGGATACTATAAAAATGAAATAAGAAAAGATCTTTCCGCGGTTCGCGAAGGGGAAGAGTTGGATTATAAAGAAATACGTATCAAAGATGAGTCTGGAAAAGAAATTGACGTGGGCATTCTGTCAACATTGACCATCTATGAAAACAGACCGTCTGTTCAAATCAGTTTAAACAATATCAGTGAACGCATGCAGCTCGTGCAAGAGCAAATGCGTGTGAGAATTATTGAGGAAATCAACACTGTTCTCAAGCGGGAAATTGAGGAGCACAAGCTTACACAGCAGCAACTCGAAGAGCAAAAGAACTACAATAGAAATATCATTGAAAGCTCACTGGACATGATTATTGCAGTGGATGAAGACGGTTATATTACCGAATTTAACAATGCATCTCAACAGCTGTTTGGATATGAAATCCATGAAGTATTGGGTCAGCCATTACGCATGCTGTATGTCTCTCAAGATGAATGCCGACTCGTAAAAGATACCCTGCGCAGTAACAGCACATTTTCAGGAGAAATTGTCAACCAAAAAAAAGATGGCACTGCATTCACAAGCTATCTCAGTGCTTCTTTAATTCGCAACGATAAGGGCCGAATCATAGGATCGATGGGCGTATCACGTGATATCACGGAATACCGAGCTAATGAAAGAAAGGCCATGGAGCAAAAAGCGAAACTGGAATCCATCTTCAACAGCACGGAAAACATGATGATGTGGACCATGGATCGCTGCAATGCCATCACCACAATGAATCAGAATGTGGCATCATGGGCGGCATCCGAATTAAACGAAGAGCTTTCTTTAGGTACCGATATCCTCGAAATACTTAGAAAACATCTCGATGAAGATTACCATCAAGGACAATTAGATTACTTTCAAGAAGCTTTCGATGGGCGCCCTCAGCAATTTGAAATTCCACTTAGAAATAAAGAGAAATCCATTATTTGGCTTCAAGTTTTCCTAAACCCAGTATACATCGGAGACAGTCAAGAAGAGGTGTCTTGCTTGGTATATGATAATACCGAACGAAAAGAAATAGATAGAAAAATAAGAGACTCACTAAAGGAAAAAGAAGTACTACTCCAAGAGGTGCACCACCGGGTGAAGAACAACCTTCAAGTGATCAGCAGCATCCTGAATTTACAAAGCTCTTATGTAACAGATCAAGGAACTTTGGAAATTCTTCAAGAAAGCCAGAACAGGATTAAATCCATGTCGTTCATTCACGAAACACTCTACAGAACAACGGACTTCTCAAGCATCAACTTCTCGGAGTACATAAGAACACTGAGCTACAATTTGATTCAAAGCTATCGACTGAGCAATTGTCAAGTAGAGTTTTTACCAGACATAGATTTCGTAGAAATGAGCATCGATCAAGCGATTCCGTGTGGACTCATTGTAAATGAATTGGTAAGCAATGCACTGAAATATGCATACAAAGACCGGGATAATGGCAAGTTGAGCATCGCTCTGAAAGAGGATCAAGGAAAGATCAGTCTGAGAATCGCCGACGATGGTGTAGGCTTACCTAAAAACTTTAAATTTGAGAAGAATGACTCCCTTGGTATTCAACTCGTTTATTCTCTCACCGAACAGCTCGATGGAACCATTCAAGTAGAATCAGACAATGGTACCACGTTTTTAATTAATTTTGAAAAAAAGTAAGCACCCATAATGGCTACCAATATCCTTATCGTTGAAGATGAAAGCATAGTTAGAAAGGACATCGAAAGAAGTCTTACAAAACTAGGATACAACGTCATAGCGCAAGCTGACAACGGAGAGAAAGCCATTGAAATGGCTAAAGAACACAAGCCAGAAATTGCGCTCATGGATATCATGCTTAAAGGAAACATGACTGGAATTGAGGCCGCGAACGAAATAAAAAAAATCATTGACATCCCCGTCATATTCCTCACCGCCTACGCGGATGAAGCAACATTGAATAAAGCGAAAGTCACCGAACCACACGGTTACATTCTCAAGCCCTTCAAAGAAATTGACCTGCATACGACCATCGAAATGGCGTTGCATAAACACAAGAAAGAACAAGAACTTAAAGTAGAAAATGACCTGCTAAAATCATTGTCTGCTTTCAAAACGGACGCACAGTTCTTGTTTGTTAAACACCACTCGCGACTCATTAAACTCAATACCTCTGACATCTATTTTGTAGAAGCTCTTAAGGATTACGTGCAAGTAGTTACTAAAGACCACAAATACACCATTCACGCTACAATGAAGGACGTGGAGAAGAAGATGCCAGCGGGAATATTCCAACGAGTTCACCGCTCTTTTATCGTTAACATGGAAAAAATAGAGGCCATCGTTGGCGGAAATGTGGTGGTCCAAGATCTGCATAAAGAAATCCCCGTCGGAGGAAACTACCGCGACGAATTAGGCTCCAGGATCAACGTCCTGTGAGGATGCCACGATCAAGCCATAGGCCCGCTTTAAGTCTTTTCTGAAGAAGAGATAAGTAAAGAAAAAAGCAGGAATTAGCGTGCCTAGACTCAAGTATATGTAAGACATCCTTGGCGAAAGGAAATAAGTCGCGGCAAATACCAAAGACATAAGTAGAGGGTAGGTAATGAGCTTTTGTGCATTGAATTGCATCTGTACTCTTTTTCGTACCTCGCGCTGTAAAAAAAGAACCATTATCACCTTTGAAAGTATTCCCAACCACAACGCCGCCTCTACTCCCCAAGTGGGCACAAATATGAGCAGGGAAACAAAGTGAATCAACGCACTAAACAATAATGCACGGACCACTGCAGATACCTCCTTTCGCAACATTAGTATTCCTAAGTATAAGCTAAACATCGCTCGGGTTAGATAAGCAATTCCCAAAATACCCATCAAAGGAAAACTTTCATAAAGCGCGCTATTTTTCACAACAATAGGAGCAATGAGTGGAATACCAACAAGGGTAAAGCTGATTGAAAATACAGCAGCCACAGTAAGCCCATGCAACAACGTTTTAGCGCGCTCCATAGGTGGATGTTCCAAATTGCCAGACCAACTGGAATAAATTCTCGGGAGAATAAAATTGTTAAGCCCTATCATAACAAACTCTACGGGAAGTAAACACTTCGTGGCAAAGTCATATACTGCAACGGAATCCATAGAAATCTTTGCCGTGAGAATAAAACGATCAATGTAACTAAGCACCCACATCAAAAGGGTATAGCCGAACATCAAACTTGTAATTTTTCCAATGGAGAAAAGAGCGCCAAAATCAATCTGAGGGAAGCGTGACGCGGATTGATATACAAGCGCTAAAATGAAAATTAGAACACCAGACAAAAGCCGCCCAAGCATGGGACCCATCAAATCATTTCCCCATAAATGAATAAACGCGATCGAAAGAACCAGGGTCACTAGAAAGTTGAAAAAATTGGCGAAGTAATAACGCTTTATTTCATGATTAAAGGTCAGATACGTAGTCTCACTTCGAAAATAGCCATTGAGAAAACCAGTAGCCACACTCATTAAACCAAAAGGAAAGAAGGATAAGGTGTTTTGATCATAAAAAAATGATAGCACCCAATCGCCAATAAGCAACGCGATGGCCACCACTGAAAGACCAAACACCAACTGTAGGCCAAACACCTTTTGAATCGTTATCGAAGGAGGGCCTGAACGCTCATTGATCAGAACGGGGACATACTGCTCCACACCGAATGAAGTAAGGATTTGAAACAATAACGAAAGAGAAATATACACGCTGAGAAGACCGAAATTTTCAGTGCTTAAGTAGTTGCTGTAGAAAGGCAATAGCACCAAGGCACTTAAAAACGGCAACGCCCCCACAACAGTGAAGAGAAACGATTGAATAACGGGCTTGCTCAATTTCATGGTGTGTGCGAAGGTAAGTCGTAGTTTTGCAATCCATGGCGCCCCACCCCTTTCAAAAGAAACCAAAGCTTGTTTATATCTATCCCAATCGCTCTTCTTTTGTGGTGAAGGACGAAGCTATTTTTTCTAATGATTATGAAGTAATCGAATTGCCATTTGATATAAAATGGAAACCTCTTCTCCCATTTTATCTCTTGCGTCAGGCTTTATTGCTATTGATTTATCGATGGCAATCCCGAATTTTTATTGTGCAGTTCGGTGGTTATCACTCGCTTTTTCCCACATTAATCGCGAGATGTTCAAGAGCAAAATCTGCCGTACTGATTGGCGGATATGACGCGGTTGCCATTCCACAAATAGGATATGGAGCCTTTGCAAACCAATGGATGAAACACGCCGTAGCGTGGTCCTATAGACTTACCGATAGACTGATTCCTGTGCATGACTCATTGATACAGGACACAGTGATTTATGGTACATCGAAGCCGGAGCAGCGGGGCATTAGGGCGTATGTGAAGAACCTAAAAACACCGAGTACTACAGTTTTCAATGGTTACGACAGCAATGATGTATTTCATGCCAATGATAGAGACGAGTACGATAAAAGAGTAATTACTATCGCTGCCGGCTGTGCAGAGGATAGAAGAAAAATATTAAAAGGGGTAGATGTTTTTCTAGAAGCAGCGGAGATATCAAAAGACTTCGAATGGATTATTGTAGGAGACGTTCTGAAGGATGTACCGCAAAACGTAAAGTGTTATGCAGCGCTCCCACAAACGAAATTGGCCGAACTCCTTCGCACTTCATCGGTAGTGGTTCAAGCCTCACTTTCTGAAGGCTTTCCAAATGCGCTGTGCGAAGCAATGATGTGCGGTTGTGTTCCTGTAGTTTCGCCCGTCGCAGCTATGCCAGAAATAGCGGGAGGTTTTGGTGAAATTCTCAAGAATAAATCAGCAAGAGAACTTTCGGAAGCAGTGGGTAGAGCTCATCAAATGGCCTCTGCATCGCACGCGTTAAAAATGAAGGATCATTTAATGCGTAACTTTTCTCTAGAAAAAAGAAAGTTGGCGCTGCTGAAAATTATAGCAGATCTACTTTAAAAGAGTCACCGTTCCGGTCCTTGTGTCCAACACGGGTTGATCAACACTTCTGATGGTCATAACCCAATTATATACCCCATCTTTAAGAATGTCCCCACTATTCATCCATTGACCATTCCAACTTCCTTCTACATCTGCTGTTTCGAATACCAATCGACCCCAACGATCAAAAACCTTCAATGTGTATTCGAGCACTTCCGTGCCAGTTATAATGGGTCGGAAAACATCGTTGTTTCCATTTCCATCTGGTGTAAACGCATTGGGAGTGTATATGAGAAGCACAGGCGCAACATGGACGTTCGAGTGCGCTGTATCGCGACAGCCGAATGGATTCTCTACGTACTGGGTAATCGTGTATTGACCATGAGCGCTGTATTCGTGTTGTATGTCTTCGCCAGCAATGAGCTGCCCATCGCCCATATCGTACACCCATTGATGAACGTCTGAACTTGCGTCTGAATCTACTTCAACAGTGGATTGTATCATGTTCATGGCCTCATTTTCCAAATGAAATCCAGCAATAGGCCTGGGTTTGATTTGTAACGAAAAATGGAAAGTCGTGTCATCGATACAACCTTCACTCGAATAAACTCGCTGCTTTACATGATAGTGACCAGGATGTGTATAAATGAAGGATGGATTTTGTGATGAACTTACAAGAGTTTCATCCAAATACCACTGATATTCTGTCACAGATGAAGGAGAACTCACGCTACTGAGATCGATGAACTCAACAAGCTCACCAGCACACAAGTAATCATCAACGATGGCAAAATCCGCTACTGGTAAAGGAAATACAGTGATAACAGTGTCGGCCTGGCCCACACACCCCAAGTTGGAAACCGTTGTGAGGGAAACGGTATATTCACCTGGCGCGGAATAGAGATTTTCTGCATTGACAGTGTTTGGCTCTGAGGTTCCATCGCCGAAATCCCACGCGTATTCCTGAACTTGTCCAACCTCGAGCTCAACATTGGAATACACTTCTGCAACGGCGTTTAAACATACATCCGAAGCTACAATGGAAACTTCGGGTGCCTGATAAACACTTACCATTTGCAATAGAGTATCGCTGCATCCTGTGTTGCTGTACACCACAAGCTGGGCAGGCAAAATACCCCAATTGGAATAGGAATACGTGATCTGCTGGTCGTCATCGAAGGTGTTGCTTTCAAACGTCCACTCCCAGGCTACTATGTTTCCTTCGCTGATCTCCGACTGACTTGAAAAGGAAAGATCGGTGTCTTGGCAACCATCTTCTAAAATGAAATCGGCATGAGGAATTACGAGCACTTGCAATGTGGTGTCTGCAGACGAAAAACAACCATGTGCAGTGTAGAAGGTGACGGAAACATCTTTGGTTCCAGCCTCTGGGAAGAAAATATTTTCTGGATAAATGGCTTCAGATTGAATATTATTGGAGAACTGCCACTGAGCAGAAATAATTTCCCCGTCAGCCGCACTTGTAGTATGAATCGGGTTAAATGGCTCATTCAAGCAAATGGTTTCAAAGAGAAAGTCTATGAGAGGAACGGCTCTAACAACCAACGTTTCTTGATCGGAATTCTCACAACCATTATCATCTGTATAACTGTAAAGCACTTCATAAGCGCCATGTCCAATGCTTGGATCGAATGCAATGGCTGAAGTAGAGTTCACGTAGTAGCTTCCGCCAACAGGAATTCCTCCAGTAAGATTCATGATACCAGAATTTTCACAAACAAGGCCAAACTCACTTAATTGAACATCAGGAAGTGTATGAATGAAAATAGAATCGGCGGCTGTGGTAGAACAACCCAAACTGTCTGTAAATTGATAATGGACAGAATGAAACTCGCCAGCCGACATGGAAGGATCAAAGTTTAAAGACGGAAAGCCATTGACGGTATAGAACCCAGAGGATCCGATCGGCGATCCCCCATCCAAAGAAAACACCGGTGAGGAATAGCAAACAGCCTCAGGAACTAAAAGACTCACTTCGGGCAATGCGTTGACGTCAACGTGTATGGTGTCGGTGCGGGTGCAATCATCCAATGTCCCAGTGAGTAAATAAGAAAAACTTTGTTCAGGATGAAGGTAGAAGACTCCTTCGCTGGTTGTTGAGCTTATCCCGTTCAAGGTGTTCCAACTGTAACTAGATGCGTTGAATACTTCAAATAAAATCGAATCACCTTCGCATATCGAGGAAGGTTGCTGATATGACATAGAGAATTCCTCTACAACAATGGGATTTTCACATGGAACAAGCACTTGGCAGCCATTTTCATCAGTCATAATGAGTTGAGGACAATACGTTCCGGGCAATAGATAATCATGCGCCACCTCTGTGCTGCCCGTAGGATCTCCATTTCCATCGTTGAAGTCCCAGAAATAAGAGAAGCTGGTATCAGCGCTGTTAAAGGCACTGAACTCAACATGAAATGGTGCGCAGGGTGTTTCGTCTAAACTCACACCATAAGGGCCAATGATGTTGGAATAATTAAATATATCCGCAACAACCAAACTGTCGGTGCATCCAAGTGTGTTAGTAATAGTCAATACCACATCATAGATGCCTAGTGGATAGGTGTGAAAGGTTGAGGTTCCACTCCCTGTTTGTAGATCTCCAAAATCCCACTCAAGGGAAGCGACATCGGTAATGGTGGTATTATCGAATTGTACTCCAAGCAAACAATTATTGATGCTCGTGGTGTACGTGAATTCAACTGCTGGATTGTTGATATGAACAATATTATCGGAACACACTTCTCGAACACAGCCGTTGGATGCACTCGTCACTTGCAGACATACATCGTAATATCCAGACTCGGCATAGGAATGTGTTACAGAAGTTCCGCCTATCAGTTGATTTCCATCACCGAATATCCATTCGGTTTGGGATATAGACCCCTGAGACGTGGACTCAAATGAAATAGGTGTGTTTTCACAATTTGGCGTGCCAGTAACAGAAAATGCGGGTATGGCAGGCAAGTCAATGGGTATTGCTCTTGTTATAACGCTTGTACAGCCATGAATATCTTCTGCGGATAAGGTTGCCGTTATTCCTGTCGCATAATCATAGGGAGGGGTGTAAACATGAAGAATGTCAGAACCTGTTGCACTTTGTCCATCGTTGAACGTCCAAGCAGTCGATACGATGTTTGCATCATTAGCGATGAATTGAATGGCCACGGAGTCGCAGGTTTCTATGGGTATAATTTGAAAATCGGCGAAGTCGGCATCGGATAACACACATACAGCGTTTTCATAATATGCACTGCTGGGACATCCAAACTCGTTGACAGCTTGAATAGTGAAATTATAGCATCCTTCTTCTGTTAGAACAAGTGAAGGAAAGGGTCCGACAGCAGTGTAGTAGTCTTCTGTGGTATCTGCATGGCTGTATTGAACATGCCACATGTCTTGAGTGTCACTCCAATCAATGTGGAGTTGGTCCCCATTACTGACTTGCACGTCCCAGTGAGCGTTATATTGATTTTCTGAAAGTTGAAAGGTGAGTGGTCCACAACCTAGCGTATCGGAGAACGTAACAGTGGACAGAGGTGGACGAAGAAAAAGGGTGTGCGTTTTTGTATCAGGACAACTCATGGTGCTACTGGTCGCTGTTAGCACAATGGAGTACTCCCCCATTTGACTGTAAACGTGTGTGTATTCAGTTACATTGGTGACTGCTGGGCTGCCGTCGCCAAAATCCCATGACAATCCTTCAGCACCAATACTCTGATCACTTACGGTGACGGTTACCAAATCTTGGCAATCAACGGAGTACTCAAACAATGCAACAGGAGGCTCAATGTAGATGTAGTTTTCAAGAGTATCAATCAAAGAACAAACACCATTCACGATAGAAAGAGAAACATCGAAATAGCCTGTGTCCTCATACATGTGTTCAATACATGTTTCTGTATCCGACATGGTAATCCATCCGCTTTGATCATGAAAGTTCCAAGAATAGGTGTTGCCATTAATGGACGGAATGCAGAATTCCACGGCCTCGCCAGCGCAGCTGATAGAGGTGCTGGACGTGAAGGAGGGCAACAATGGCGCTTGTGCAATAACCGGGTGGGGAGCTTGTGTGGTGATGACACAACCGTTGCTTGTTTCAACGGTGAGTGTTACCGTGTATGTTCCCGCTTGGTCATATAGATGAAAAGGATGAGCTGAATCGCTGTCTTCTATTCCATCTCCGTCAAAGTCCCAAGAGAATGTGCTGATTTCTTGACCGTCGGAAAGACTGATATCAGTGGGCACAAGGCTGTCCCCGTGGCAAATTTGTTCGGGCACGGAGAAGGATAATGCGGTTTCAGATATCTGAATCATTCCTCCTTGCGCTGCTCCGGCCGCACAGCCATTGGAATTAGTAACAATGAGAGTGACGCCGTAAGTCCCGAGGGAATTGAATGTAGGATGAATCACCGGTGTGTTTCCCGCTACGGCGCCGTTGATTAACCAGTCGTAGGTGAAAGGACCTTCGCCAACAACGGTAGCGGTAATATTTGTTTCAAAAGGCAAGGAGCAGCCAGCAGTTTGTTCTGCGGAAATGCTGAGAAGTATTCCTGGATGAACGAGTATGGGGCTACCAGTGAATGTTGAACTACAACCGCCGCCAAATTGAGCGATGAGTACAGTCTCATATATTCCAGGTGAAGTATAGGTGAAGGACGGAGAGTATGAGGTGTTATCTATTACTCCGTCGCCGTTGAAATCCCATTGAACGCTGGTTGCCTGTGGAGCGGCACTAGGATTGAATCCAAGCGGTTGACCAGTGCATAGTTCATTGTCGGTTGTGGTGAAAGTGGCTACAGGATTGTTTAGGACAGAAACTGATATACAATCCTCGTTCGAACATTGTTCCGAATCGGTGGCAACGATACAAGCTTGATAAACACCTTCTGCATCGTAGGTGTGATTGATTGATGATGAGGACGAAGTGGATGTTTGACCATCTCCAAAGCTCCAAGTATAAGAAAGTGCTGAGTTTCCCGTGGAACCATTCAGGAACTGATGGGTACCAGGCGCACCGCAAACTACCGGCGTGGATGTGGTAATAGAGGCATTAGGGAAGTTGGAGTGTACTTGAATCGGAGTAGGGGCAGAATAATTCGAGAAGCACCCATTGGCATCGGCAACGCTAAGAATGGGGCTGAAATTACCTGCTGCGGGAAAGCAATACGAAGGTGAGATTTCGTTTGAAGTATTGCCGTTTCCGAAATCCCAGGAGGTGCTGGTTATAGGGGCTGATCCTGCTACTGATGTATTTGAGAATTGAACGCAGTGTGGATAACAGCCAGATGGATCATCTACAGAGAATGACGCGATTGGACGAGCGTAAACAGTAATGAAATCAGTGTGAGTTACTGTTTGTGAACCGTTGATGGTTAAGCTAACATCGTATGTTCCGGGGGTGTTAAAAATCGAAATATACTGTGGGCTGGAAGCGGTAAGGATGGAGCCACTGGGAGTGGTAATGGTCCAAGAGTAAGTAGAAATTCCAGATGTCGGCTGTGTGACGTTTATTATAACCCCAAAAGGCGCACAACCGGATGGATCTTCCGCTTGTATTGTTACTTGACTCAAGCCTAAGGAGCTTATAGTCGAGAGAATCAAGACGGTTAGTATGTTGGTAATATTCAAAGCGGACTTTATAGGGTCCGCTTTTTACTCGTTTCACGTGGAAAGGTTACGTCTAACGACCAAGATGCACAAGGAGGATACTGATATCGCTTGGATTGACTCCGCTAATACGGCTCGCTTGGCCCAAAGTCTCAGGACGTATTTTTTCGAGTTTCAATCTGGCTTCCATGCTCAAACTGGTGAGTTTGGAATAATCAAAATGAATCGGTAGAGGCACATGGTCGAGGCGACTCATTTTGTCCGCCAATTCCTTTTCCTTGATGAGGTAACCTTCGTACTTTATTTGAATTTCAGCCTGCTCTCCTACTTCCATGGCTAGTTCTCCGTACTCTTGAAGCTTCGTATCGATTCCAAGAGGCGCTTGAAGAAAATCGGAAAGCTCTACCTGCGGTCGGGACAGTAGTTGAGACGCTTTGACCTTTTGATTGATCGGCGAGGATGCTTTAGAGGCCAATAAATCGTTTATTTGATCGGGCTCAATAGTGAGAGACGTTAAGTAGGATATAAATTCGTTTTTACCGCCTAATTTTCGCTCTACACGGGTAATCGCGGCTTTGTCCTGAAGCCCGAGGTCAAATGCCAGTGGTGTGAGGCGTTCGTCGGCGTTGTCTTGGCGCAATAGCGTGCGGTATTCTGCTCGACTGGTAAACATCCGGTAGGGCTCGTCTGTCCCCTTGGTTATTAAATCGTCTATGAGCACCCCGATATAAGCTTGATCCCTTCGAAGGACAAAAGGATCTCTGTTAGCGACTTTGAGTGCGGCGTTGATTCCGGCGATTAATCCTTGACAAGCTGCTTCTTCGTATCCAGTGGTGCCGTTTATCTGACCGGCAAAAAAGAGGTTTTCAACGTCTTTGGACTCAAGAGTGTGTTTAAGTTGATCTGGCGGAAAGTAGTCGTATTCTATGGCATATCCTGGTCTAAACATTTTAGCTTGTTCAAAGCCAGGGATGAGTTGTAGAGCTTTGTATTGAACGTCGTCTGGAAGGCTTGTGCTGAATCCGTTGACATAGATCTCGACGGTATTCCATCCCTCTGGTTCTACAAAGATTTGATGCCGGTCCTTGTCAGCGAAACGATTGATTTTGTCTTCTATGGACGGACAATAACGCGGACCAGCTCCTTGGATGCGGCCTGTAAACATGGGACTTTTTTCAAAGCCTGTTTGAAGGACTTCATGTACCTGTTCGTTCGTATAGGTAATCCAACAGCTGCGTTGCTTTTTAAGCGGATGCGTATTGGGTGAGTAGGAGAATTTCACGGGAATCTCATCACCTTTTTGCTCTTCCATTTTGCCGTAGTTCAGGCTTCGACCGTCTATTCTTGGCGGTGTCCCCGTCTTGAGCCGTCCGCTGCGAAACCCAAGGGAGGTAAGCTGTTCGGTAAGTCCCTCGGCGCGTTTCTCCCCTATTCTACCACCGCCAAACTGTTTTTCACCAATGTGTATGACTCCATTGAGAAATGTTCCATTGGTAAGCACCACGGCGTCTGCGTTGAACTGTATTCCCATTCCAGTGATTACACCGGTAACTCGATTGTTGGAAACGATAATTTCTTTGACCATGTCTTGCCAAAAATCTACAAGGGGCATGGATTCTAGAGCGAGCCGCCATTCCTCAGCGAAAAGCATGCGGTCATTCTGTGTTCTCGGTGACCACATCGCTGGACCTTTGGATCGATTTAACATTCTGAATTGAATTGCACTCTTGTCTGAAACAATGCCGGACATACCGCCAAGCGCATCTATTTCCCTCACTATCTGTCCTTTAGCTATACCACCCATTGCTGGATTACAAGACATTTGTCCGATTTTGGTCATGTCCATTGTGATCAAAAGAGTCTGTTTTCCAAGTTTGGATGCGGCAATTGCAGCCTCATTTCCAGCATGACCTGCACCGACAATTATAATATCGTACTTTTTATACATTTTGAAAGTGTTCCACGTGAAACATTATTTTTTGAATTTTTATTTGAAAAAATGAAGAGCATTTTCTTCTGCCGTTCTCATCTTTTTTTGATCATTTTCACTCTTATCTTTGAGGCCACAAAGATGCAAAACTCCATGAATAACAACGCGTTGAAGTTCCAAATTCTTATCAACAAGAAATTTTGAAGCGTTATCTTGAACACGGTCTATGGAAATATAAATGTCTCCCGCAATGGTATCTTCCGTGCTGTAATCAAAGGTGATGATATCTGTAAAATAGTCGTGGGCCAAGAATTGTTTGTTGATGGATAGTAAGTGCTCGTCTGAACAGAAGATAAAGGTTAACTCCCCCACTTTTTTACCAAATTGGTGGGCAACAGCGGCTATCCAAGACCTGTAATTGGCCTTCTGAGGCAAAACAAAGCGTATATCTTCGTTATAAAAGCGTATCGTAGGCTTCATGACCCCAAAGATCAGCCTTAATAGCACAAGTGGATTCTTGGCCACAAAGAATCAGTCAAGAGGACGCTGTTAAAAACAAAAATCCCGGATTGGCTTCTGCCAGTCCGGGATTTCTCGAAGAATATGTCTTTTAGAATTATGCCACAACAGGCTCTAAAACAGCAAACTTCAATATACAAACGCGCCCCTCGTCTTCGAATAGGCATTCATCGGCTAAATGCCGCATTAAAAAGACTCCTCGGCCATGAGGCTTTTCTATGTTCTCCGGAGCGGTCGGATCAGGAAGACTATCATAATCGAAACCAGGACCCTCATCTTCTACCTTAAATACCATGTGGCGATCACTGACACTAAAGGTCACGGATACTTGCTTGGACGCATCCAACTTGTTGCCATGAACAATGGCATTATTGACGGCTTCAGTCATCGCAATCAACAACTCCCCGTAATAATCTTCTTTCACTTTGTACTCCGCAAAGAGCTCATCAATCAAGCGTTCTACGATGGTAATGTTATCTACCTGGGATGGAAAAGTGATGGTTCTTTGATGTGATGACATTGCGTATGTTTTTTACTGTTCCGAATACGAGCGAAAATCAAAATTCGATTGCAAGTTAATGAGAATTTTACCTCTATTATTTCATTTCAGAGCACATTATTCACACAGGAGTTGTTCACAGAGTTTTATATCCCACACGCCTCATACAATTTTCCGGGCAAAGACCTTACCGCGCCCTTGAATTCCATTTCTAGCAACAAGGCGTTGGAAAGGCTCAAATTGAGCCCTAACCAATGTGAAATAGCATCAAGACTAAGCCGATGCTGGGAGCGCAAATGGCGATATAGTTTTAACTCTGTCTCATCAAGGTGCTCAAAAAGCGAGGGTTGCTTTTTGTCTCTCGATCGGGGCGTCCATTGCATTAACTGAATTAAGTCATCCGCCGATTCAATCAGCGCAGCAACATTCTTTTTTATAAGCTCATTGCACCCCCAGCTGTGCCGATCGTCAATCCTTCCAGGAAAAGCACACACCTCGCGCCCATAATCTGAAGCAAGATGAGCGGTGATGATGCTCCCCCCCTTTCGGTCGGTTTCAACAACAACTGTGCAGTCGGTCATGCCAGCGATAATTCTATTCCTGGAAGGAAACAATTCCCGATCCGGGCGAGTTCCCTGAGGAAACTCCGTTAAAAGCCCCCCTCCTTCTTCACACATGCGCCGAGCGATTTCTGCATGGGTAGGAGGATAAACTCGATCTAATCCATGTGCCAAGCAAGCAATAGTGCTCAATTTGTTTTCTAGAGATTTTTTATGCGAGTAAATATCAATCCCATAGGCCAAACCACTTACTATTAATGGATCGAGAGGCGCTAAGCCATCTATCAAAAGATCAACGCATTTCTTGCCATAGGAGGTTGCGCTGCGCGTACCGACCATGGCCACTGCAGGCCGAATATTAAGATCGGTTTCACCCCGATAGAACAACACGATGGGACCATCCGAGCACTGTCGCAAACGGGAAGGATAAGCCTCTGAATATATTGGCAACACCTTGAGGCCCTTCTGATAGCTAAAGCGCAACTCCTCATCCGCTAAGGAAAGATAATCACCGGAAGAAATTGCGGTAGCTGATACAGGACCAATCTCAGGCACGCGCAACAAGGCTTTTTTCTTTTCATTGAAAATGGCCTCGGCACTCCCGAAAAAAGCGAGCAGGTTTTTAGCCTTAGCTGGCCCAATCCCAGGAACAAAAGAAAGTGCCACTAGGTGTAACAGTTCATTGGTATCACTCATTCGGCGCAAAGAAAGACAGGGGAAAGCAAAAAAAAAGGCCGTTGAATAACGGCCTTATATGCGAAGAATATGCTAATTATTTATTGTCTTGTATGTATTGCTCAATCGCCATGCTCATTGAGGGAGCTTTCGGTGTTGGAGCCATTACATCAATGCGCAATTTGGCATCTTCAACGGCTTTGGCTGTTGTGGTTCCAAAAACCGCAATCCGTGTGTTATTCTGCTTGAAATCTGGAAAATTTTTGAATAAAGACTCAATATCAGAGGGTGAGAAGAAGACCAGCATGTCATATTTCACATCTGCCAAATCACTCAAGTCACTGCAAACGGTGCGATACATGATCGCCTTGTTGTACTGAATTTTTTCTTTATCTAAAGATTCTGGAATGCTGGGCTTTAAAATATCGGAACAGGGTAGTAGAAAACGCTCGGTTTTGTGTTTCTTGATAGGCTCCATCAGCTCGTTAAAAGTGCTGTGGCCAAAGAAGATTTTGCGCTTTCTAAACTGAATGTATTTCTGCAAGTAATAAGCAATTGCCTCGGACATACAAAAATACTTCATCGTTTCCGGAATTGCTAAACGCATCTCTTTTGCAAGACGGAAGTAATGATCCACGGCATTCCTACTCGTGAATATCACGGCACTGTGTTCCAGAATGTCTACACGTTGCTGACGAAACTCTAAGGATTCTATACCGGCCACATGTATGAATGGGCGGTAATCGATCTTGAGCTTAAATTTTTTCGCAAGGTCAGTGTACGGGTTCTTTTCTGCGCCGGGGTCCTGCTGCGTGATTAATACTGTCTTGACTTTTTCTGGCATAAAAGCGGTTACCAATTATGTCGTTTCTTTCCGGCTCTGACTTTATCCAATGCGCTGAATTAATATAAACTTAGCTGTTAGAAGCAAAGGCAGAATTTCGAGGGTGCAAATGTAGAAAAAGATATAAAACGCTCCTACATCTGAACGCAAAGCATTTATTAACCCTCTGCTAAGCCTATATAAATAGAATACAGAAAGGAATAAACCTATGATAATCAATATAGAAGGAGTGTTCTCAAGAGGGCTATAGCACAACAAAACAACAGGCAAAAACAGAAAAAGAGCCAGTAGTCGATGCAATAAAAACAAATTGTAAAGGTATTCGGACAAAGAAAAATCGCCATCTACTAAAAACCGGATGATAAAAATACCTAGCGTTTTGATGCCATAAATAAGCGCCACAATTGCCGTAAAAAATAGAAAAAGCAAAAATCCGTGGAGCGATAGAATGTTCCACTGGAAGAATTTCGCGAGACAATAAAGAGAAAGCCCAATAAGAATGAAAAAGTTAATCTGAAGAATTATGTATTCTTTCGGGACATTGGACTCTTCCCGCATGGTTTGACGGAGCCAGAGAACATTGAACGAAGAGCGCCAAGTGTTTTTTAATCCAATGTTATAAGTAGATCGTATGTACGCGAATCCCAATAACAACAAAACAAAGACAGGAAACATCCAGTCTTCAGAAAGTTGATTGGCACTGCGTAAAATGGGCTCCATTATGCTTATCGAATCATTCTTAAGAAATTCACCTCTTGCTCTGTAAGATGTCTGTATCGACCACGCGGCAAATCGCGCTTGGTTAGTCCTGCAAACATGACTCGATCTAGCTTGCGGATTTTGTAACCCAGGTGCTCAAACATTCTTCTGACAATACGATTCTTTCCACTGTGTATGCGCACACCTACCTGATGCTGATCTTTTCCTGTGCCAACGTACTCAACCTCGTCAACGCGCACCATTCCATCTTCGAGCTTGATTCCATCTCGGAGCTTCTGTAAGTCTGCCGGATTCACTTTCTCGGCGGTTTCAACGTGATAAAGCTTAGGATATCCGTGCTTGGGATGCGTCAAGCGTTTGGCAAGTTCTCCGTCATTGGTAAACAACAACAAACCCATGGTTTGCCTGTCCAGTCGTCCAACGGGATAAATCCTTTCCTTGCAGGCACCCTCAACAAGCATCATCACGGTTCTTCTTTCTTGCGGATCTTCCATCGTGGTAATGTAATCCTTAGGTTTATTGAGCAACACATAACGCATAGGCTCAGGACGAAGATTACGGTCGTCATACTTTACAACGTCCACCTTGGGGTCTACCTTGGTTCCCAATTCGGTCACTACTTTTCCGTTGACACTTACAAGCCCAAGCTCAATGAGCTTATCGGCATCTCTACGCGACGCGATTCCCGCGTTGGATAGAAAACGATTTAGGCGAATGAGTCCGCTCTGCTCTGTTTTGGATATGTATGATTTTTTAGGCTGGAAGGGCTTTGTCAGTTTTGAACCTTCTTTAAATTTAGGTTCGCGCTTGGCCTTCTGGCTTTTTGACTTCGGATCCGGTTTACTCGATGAGGCCATGATATTGATTTTTACAAATATGGCGCAAAGGTACACCTAATAAGCCATGGGCCAAAACGCATTCTCAATGTGTTCAATCTCAAAGTCGGTTGGACTTACCTCGACAATGGAGACAATATCGAAACGTGGCTCTAGTGAGCCCTTGTATTTTTTAATGTAATAGTTGGCAGCGCGCATAATGTTGAGTTGCTTTTTCTTATTCACCGCCTCCCAAGGTTCTTTGTATTGTTTGCTATGTCTTTTTTTTACTTCTACAAAAACAAGATGGGTTTTTGTTTCTGCCACAATATCAATTTCGAGCTTTCCTGCGGTCCAGTTGCGCTCGATGATTCTATACCCTTTCTTTTGCAGAAGCATACTTGCCTGGTCTTCTCCCGCTGCGCCTTTCGCTCGTGTCGATTGCTTTTCCATTTTTTCTGTAAAGGAAAAAACGAAGCATTGAATACCGTATCGAATTTTATGTGCAATAAAAAACCCCCTCGCCTGTAAGTGAGGGGGTTTTTTGTTTGGAGGTCCCGAGCGGATTCGAACCGCTGTACGAGGTTTTGCAGACCTCTGCCTAGCCGCTCGGCCACAGGACCGCTAAGCGGGTGCAAATATATAGGTTTTTATGTTTTTCGTACACAAGGAAGAAAATTCACAAAAAACACAATCCATTCTTAATAAAAACCCAAAAACAACGTTACGCGTACTGACGAGGTGAATAATTTCGTCCATGCAAGGAAAATAAATACCGTAACTATGAGTAACAAAGTTTACATCGGCATAATCGCCGTTCTCGCAGCGCTCTGCATCTACTTGGGTTTTCAAATCAAAAATGCCAACGAAAAAATTGTTTACATCGACCGTGAGAAAAACACCATCATGGATGAAAGAGACGTGTTGGCTGTGGAGCTAGAGCAAATGAAAATGGGCTATGATACCCTTCAAACGGACAACGCTGAAATGGCGGCCAAAATCGCAGAACAGCAAGAAGACATTGCCAACCTGATAAGAAAAGCAAAGAACAAGGACTATGATATTTCAAAGTTGAAAGCAGAGGCGGAAACGTTGAGAAATATCATGAAAGGATATATCAAGCAAATAGACTCCCTTCAACAAGCGAATGATCGATTATTCGCGGAGAAAGAAGCTGAATCCATGCGCGCCAACTCAGCGGAAAACCGAAGCAAAGAACTGGAGTCAGATCTCAGTGTAACCAAAGAAATGGTCAATAAAGGCTCTATACTTTCTACAGGCGAATTTGTAAACAGTGGAATCAACGTCAGAAGTTCAGGAAAAGAGGTGGAAACCGATCGCGCAAACAAAACGAAAATGATTAAATCATGCTTTACGGTGCGCAAAAACGCTATCGTTAAGGCAGGCAATAAGAAGCTGTACTTGAGAATCATTGGCCCAGACGGCAATGTGCTGAAGGGCAAGGAATCGGGCTCTGTTACGATTGATGGAAAAGCAGAGAACATTTCTGCAGCAAGAGATGTCGATTACCAAAACCAAGACACCGACGTTTGTGTGTACTACACCGCACAGAATGAGCTGAAAAAAGGTTCTTACAAAATATACGTATACGAGTCCAACAGCCTAATTGGTCAAACAGACTTGAACCTAAAGTAATTTATTGTTAAAGGAACACTCGAGGTTAAAACCTCGAGTGCCTTGTGTATCTTTGCAGCTCGTAGAGTAAATAAAACACACCATGGGTAAATTAGGCGTAACCGAAATTCTATTAATTCTCGGGATCATTCTTCTTCTTTTTGGAGGTAAAAAAATTCCAGAATTGATGCGCGGTCTCGGTCGTGGCATGAAGGAATTTAAAGATGCCAGCAAAGGAGAAAGCACCCCATCTGATAAGATCGAAAACAAATAAGATCTTTTTCAATTGTGAGGAAGTACGATTCTATCATCGAAGTTCAAAATGATCTTCGCAGCGGGGTATTGAACCTGCCGCAGCTTGTTCGCTATTACGTTTCAAATATCAACGCCAAGCCGCAGCTCAACGCATTTCTTGAAGTTTGGGAGGAAGAGGCCATAAAGAGGGCAGAGGAAATTCAAAATCGATTCAACAAAGGCGAGGCAGGCAAACTCGCAGGAATGATCATCGGCCTTAAAGACAACATTTGTTTTAAAGATCACGCTGTTTCGGCATCCTCAAAAATTCTAGAAGGCTTCAAATCCATTTATAACAGCACGGTTGTAGATAGACTCCTTGCAGAAGACGCAATTCTCCTGGGAAGACTCAATTGCGATGAGTTTGCAATGGGTAGCTCCAACGAGAATAGCGCATTTGGTGCAGTAAAAAATCCTTTGGACGAATCAAAAGTACCTGGAGGAAGCAGCGGAGGCTCAGCAGCAGCCGTAGCAGGGGACCTTTGTCTTGCTGCACTAGGAAGCGATACGGGCGGAAGCATTCGTCAGCCAGCATCGCTCACGGGAATTGTAGGATTAAAACCAACATACGGTCGCATTTCTAGATACGGCCTAATTGCATACGCGTCGAGCTTTGATCAAATAGGGCCCATGACAAGAAGTGTCTATGACTCGGCATTGTTGCTCGAAGTGATGGCAGGGGGCGATGAGTTTGACAGCACGGCGTCCCATAATGCTGTACCCGAATACTCCAAGCTATTGGAGACTAAAGGGAAAAAGAAAATCGCATACATTAAAGATTGCCTCGAAAGTCCAGGTCTTAATCCAGAAGTAAAGCAAAGAATCTATCAGCTTATTGATCAATTGAAAGCGGAAGGTCATTCCGTTGATCCGGTAGATTTTCCCCATCTGGATCATTTGGTTCCGACATATTATGTGCTTACTACCGCAGAGGCTAGCTCTAATCTGGCTCGATTCGACGGCATTCACTATGGATATAGAAGCAAAGACGCTGCGGGCATAGACAACACGTATAAAAAGAGCAGGACCGAAGGTTTTGGAAAAGAAGTGAAGAGAAGGATCATGCTTGGTACGTTTGTATTGAGTTCTGGATATTACGATGCGTATTACGGCAAAGCACAGCAAGTGCGCCGTGTCATACATGATAAAACCATGAAGGTGCTAGAGGAATATGATTTTATCCTTACACCTACTTCAACCAATGAAGCATTCGCTTTAGGAGAGAATACGAAGGATCCAATTGCCATGTATCTTGAAGATATTTTTACGGTACAAGCAAATCTGGCGGGTGTTCCAGCGATTTCACTTCCTCTGGGAAGAAAACAATCCGGGTTGCCTTTTGGAATACAGCTGATGGGAAGAAAGTTTGAAGAGCAAGAGTTGCTTGCATTTTCCCAGAAAATGATGAACCAAGAAGTGTAGTTTTTTCTTAAATTAAAATGAAGTTTAAATGAGTATGGCGAAACCATACTCTGTTTCTGTATCTTTGAAGGAGGAGAATAAAATGAGAGTAAGTGGATACAACGAGCTTATCGAGAAGCTCGACGAGTTTATCAGGAAGTATTATAAAAATCAAATGATCCGTGGCGCGTTATACTGCGTTGCACTGGTCGTGGGAAGTTTTTTAGTAGTAAACCTCTTGGAGTATGTCGGAAAATTCTCCACGAGCATGAGGACTTTTCTTTTCTTTTCTTTTATTGCCTCTTCCATTTTTGTATTGATTGGTTTCATCGCGATTCCGCTTTTCAAAATGTATCGCTTGGGAAAAACCATCTCTCATCAAAAAGCGGCAGAAATCATTGGAGCGCATTTCAGTGACGTTCAAGACAAGCTTCTAAACACGCTACAACTAAAGGAACTCGCGGAAAAAGAGCAAGACAACTCGTTGCTTCAAGCGGGTATACAACAAAGAATTGACGGTCTGAAATCAGTACCGTTCACAAGCGCGATAGATTTAAAAGAAAACAAGAAATATCTCAAGTACGCTATTCCTCCTGTGGCGATCTTTGTAATTCTTCTTTTTGCCGCTCCCTCCCTCATTACGAAACCTACTGACAGACTTCTTCGCTACTCTGAGAATATTGCGGAAGACGCACCTTTCAACCTAGAGCTAAAGAATGATCAATTTACAGTAGCAGAGAACACAGACTTCATTATTCAAGTGGCAGTTGTGCCGGGCACAGAGATTCCAGATAAGGTGTACGTGGTAATGGACGGTCAGCAGTATTTGATGGAGAAAGAGGACAACCTCAACTTCAAATACACGATAAGAGGGCTCAGCCAGAACACGGAGTTTGATTTGTACGCCTCTGAATTCAGTTTTGAGGGAGCAGCCATTGAAGTGCTCGCGATGCCTTCATTAATTGACTTTAGCGTAGGATTGAAATACCCCTCGTACACAGGTCGTATCAATGAAACAGTTAAGAACACAGGAGACTTAACGATTCCTCAAGGAACAGCAGTGCAATGGGAATTCTTCACAAGAAACACAAACCGACTGAGCGTTCGGTATGCGGATAGTGTCTATGTTCTTGATGGCAGCGACGAGGTATTTCGATTTGCAAAAACTATCAGAGAGCCTGTTACATATATGGTACACGCGTCAAATGAACGAGTGAGTAGCAGCGACAGCATTCTCTACAGAATTCAGGTCATTCCGGACTTATATCCGTCTATTGGCTTTGAAGAAGAAAAGGATAGTGTGGGGCTCAAACAGCTCTACTTCACAGGAGAGGTGAAAGATGATTATGGCTTTAGACAACTGACGTTTAATTTTTCTAAAAAGAATAGCGATGGTAGCGAAGGAGAATGGAAAACCACTGAAATTCCCGTTTCACAACAGCAAGTAGCAGACAATTTTTTCTACACATGGGATCTTGAGTCGGTAGGCATACAACCGGGGGATAAACTCAGTTACTACTTTGAAATTTGGGACAACGACGGAGTCAACGGCAGTAAGTCAACACGCAGCGCAGTCAAAGAATACGCCTTGCCCTCGCTTGACGAATTAGAAGAATTGGTAGACCAAAAGAACGAGGACATCAAAAGCAAATTGGAAGAAAGCCTGAAAGATGCCAAGAAGCTAGAAAAGGAATTGGAAGAACTTCAACGACAAATGTTGGAGAAGAAAGAAATGACTTGGCAAGACAAGAAAAAGCTGGAGGACATTCTAAAAAGACAAGAAGAGTTGCGCAATCAAATTGAGCAAATTCAAAAAGAGAATCAGCAAAAGAACAACCAAGAAAATCAGTTCAACCAACAGAATGAAGACATCCTTGAAAAACAGCAGCAATTGGAGAAGTTGATGGAAGAGATCATGAATCCAGAAATGGAGAAAATGATGGAAGAACTGCAGAAGTTGATGGAAGAATTAAACAAGGATCAAATTCAGAAAGAACTAGATAAAATGGATATGAGTGCCGAAGACTTAGAGAAGGAGTTGGATCGAGCACTAGAACAGTTCAAGCAATTGGAGTTTGAACAAAAAATGGAAAAGACCATTGAGAAGTTGGACGAGCTTTCCAAGAAGCAAGAAGAGTTGAGCAAAGAGTCAGAAAGCAAAGACACCAAGAGCGAAGAAATCAAACAGAAGCAAGACGAATTGAACAAAGAATTCGAAGAGGTTAAGAAAGACTTGGATGATTTGAAAAAGCTGAATGAAGATTTAGAAGAACCTAACCCTATGCCGGATACCGAGCAGCAGGAGAATGAAATTCAACAGGATCAAAAAGAGAGTTCTGATGAGTTGCAGAAGAATAAAAAGAATAGCGCCAGTAAATCTCAGAAAAGCGCCGCCAACAAGATGAAGCAAATGGCCCAACAGATGCAAATGCAGATGGACGGCGCCGCTCAGGAAAAGCAAGAGGAAGATATGGAAGCCCTGCGTGCATTGTTGGAGAACATCGTCACATTGAGCTTCGATCAAGAAAAACTCATGTCAGAATTCAAGAAGATTGATATGAAAGATCCCAACTACGTCAAGCTCGGACAAGATCAAAGAAAACTGAAAGACGATGCTAAAATGGTAGAAGATTCTTTATTCGCCCTAAGCAAAAGAGTACCACAAATCAGTGCTGCGGTGAACAGAGAGATCAACCAGGTCAACGAGAATATGGGAAAGGCTTTGGATAACGTGGGAGATCGAAGAACAGGTGAAATCACCACCGCGCAACAGTACGTGATGACGAGCTTTAACAACCTCGCCCTCATGCTCGATGAAGCACTGAAGCAGATGCAACAGCAACAAGCCAACAGCAAGCCGGGCACAGGAAATTGTGAAAAGCCAGGTGGGGGTGGAAAGAAGCCCAAACCTAGCGCTGGAGACATCAAAAAGATGCAGCAGGCACTTTCCAAACAATTGGAAGAAATGAAGAAGCAAGGGCAGAATAAAGGCGAAAACAAAGGAGGACAAGGTCAAATGAGCAAGCAATTGGCTCAAATGGCGGCCCAACAAGCAGCGATTCGCAAAATGATGGAGGAGAAGGCGTCAGACTTAAATAAAGACGGCAGTGGCACTGGAAATGAGCTCAAGCAAATTGCTAAGGACATGGAACAGCTCCAGAAGGACATTGTCAACAATAAAATCGACGAGAACACCTTGCGTCGTCAGCAGGACATCATGATTCGTTTATTAAAGGCCGAAGAAGCAGAGCGTGTGAGAGAACAAGACAATCAAAGAAAATCCAACGAGGCCAAAGACTTTCCGATTGGAAATCCAGCGAAGTATGAAGAGTACATCAAACGAAAGCAACGCGAAACAGAACTCTTGCGTACCGTGCCCCCGCAGTTGAAGCCTTATTACAAGGAGAAAGTAAACAACTATTTCAATAAGTTGGAGAAGGAATAAATCCTCAAGCAGGCTTATCTTGCCGCACAAAGTGTAAGATATGTCAAAGTCAAATAAGCTCACCTTTTGGATTTTCGTAGCCCTGGTGTTTGGAGTTGTTCTAGGCACCATACTGCACGCTTGGTACCCTCCTACGCCAGCATTAAGTTATGAGGAGTCACTGTTGAGGATTCAGCAAGAGCAAGCGCTAGCGGGAGAGCAAAAGGGATTGTCAGCGTCGATACAAGAGATTCAAGCGGACTCTCTCAAAAGCGCGAAAGAGAAATGGGAAAGCATAGCACAAGTTATCTCTCAAGATAAATCAAAGCAAGCGCTTCATCAGAAACTGGCGAAAGCGGCATCCAGAGACGAAGTCATGGACAGTACGCTCAAGCAAGTATTGGATTATCTCAGTATTTTAACAGACATTTTTCTTCGGCTTATCAAGATGATCATTGCCCCCTTGGTGTTTTCGACATTGGTGGTGGGCGTGGCCAAACTCGGCGACTTAAAAGACGTGGGCAGAATAGGAGGGAAGACCATGCTTTGGTTTATATCCGCCTCTTTTGTTTCGCTTTTATTGGGCTGTGTTTTGGTGAATTTATTTGAGCCGGGAAAAATCATGCACACAGAAGTGCCTTCCGCACTGTTGGATTCAGGCATTGATAAAAACAGTGTAACGCTGAAAGGATTTATCACGCATATTATTCCTAGTAGCGTAGTAGAAGCGATGGCCCACAATGAAATTCTTCAAATTGTGGTGTTTTCCTTGTTGTTTGGAATGGCTACAGCAGCAATAGGCAAGCCAGGAGAAACCATTATCAAAGCTATGGATGCCGTTGGTCACGTGATGCTTAAAATCACTTCTATGGTGATGTATGTTGCTCCCGTTGCGGTATTTGCGGCCATGACCAGCGTCGTAGCGAAGAAAGGACTGGGAGTACTTGGAACGTATGCTGTATTTATTGGAGAGTTTTACTTCGGGTTGTTGTTATTGTGGTTGATACTATTTGGAGTTGCATTTTTATTGATAAGAAACAGAGTCAAGACCCTTTTTTCTCGCATAAAAGAATCATTGTTGCTGGCGTTTTCCACGGCTTCTAGTGAGGCCGCCTATCCCAAGCTCATGGAAGAGCTGGAGCGCTTTGGGTGTAGGAATCAGATTGTAAGTTTCACCTTACCCTTAGGATATAGCTTTAACTTAGACGGAAGCATGATGTACATGACCTTCGCGAGTCTCTTTATAGCGCAGAGTTATGGCATTGACATGAGTATTAGCGAACAGATGCTCATGTTGCTCACCTTGATGGTCACCAGCAAAGGAATTGCGGGCGTTCCTCGTGCCTCCTTGGTGGTCATTGCTGGGACCCTGTCTACCTTTAATATTCCTGAAGCAGGGCTGTTGTTGTTGTTGGGAGTCGACCACTTACTAGACATGGGCAGGAGCGCCACCAACGTAGTCGGCAATGCCGTAGCCACCGTTGCAGTAAGCAAGTGGGAAAAGAAGTTGGCGGATTGAGAGTATGATTCTTTATCAATTGATAGAAGCATCATTTTCTAGGAAGTCTCATCCCTGTTTTTTGAGGACAGTAGATGATTCAGGTTTGGATTTCCCGTTAGTCACACCACGAGGTTAAAAATTGTTGTTAGAAAACACAACAACAAGTGTCTTTGTCACACTTTTTTTGTGTAATGGGAGACATCGCGACACCTGATAAACGCTTTCTCAAAGCTGTCGGGGAGAACATTCGTAGATACAGAAAAGCCAAGGGCTATACTCTGGATGCTCTAGGAGAGGATATAGGACTGGACAAGTCAAATACCTACCGTATTGAGCAAGGAAAGAACATCACGCTGCTAACCCTCATGAAGATCGCTATCTTTCTGGATGTGCCACCGCAGAACTTATTGGACATTGCTGTCCACGTGAGCATGGAAGAGGTCGAGGAGATTATCGCTGTAAAGCGAAAGAACCGAAAAAAGCGTCCGCAGTAAAAAAAGAAAGGCTGCCTTAGTTAGATCTAGGCAGCCTTTTATTAATTAATCTTATTTATTACTCCTTGGGAGCAGGCCCAGCAACGATGTCACACGTGCCTACTGCCGCGCTGATCTCCGCATCGGTCAATGCAATCTTGGCTTTCTCGTTGGTGGCATCTAGCTCTAACACTTTTGCCCAAGCTGATTTGGAGCAATCGAAGTTCTTTTGGGTAGCATAGTAGAAACCTAAATACGACAATGACTCAACCAAAAATTTTTTGTTGGTCTCCGTTGTCTTCGTGTCGGTAAATCCGTATTTCACGAAGTTGTGGAAAAACTCGTTGGCCAATCCAGTAGGTGCTTCTTGATTATCCAGCTTAAAGTTGCAACGCCCTCTCCAGAAATTACTGTCAGGATATTTAGAAACCGCTACAGCAAACGCAGCATCTGACTTTTGGTATTCTTTACTGAAATACAAAGCTTGTCCTAAATAGTAGTAATCCAGCGGAGTGGCAGCACTGCCAAGAGCCTTGATTTTTTTGTCGTATAAGTTGGCGGCATCACTGTACTTTTTTGCTTTGAAATAAATTCCAGCAGCATCGCTATAACCCTCTGTATAGCTAGAGTCAAGCTCAATCGCTTTTATAATGGTGAGCACTCCAAGTGAGTCTTGCCCGTTTTTAGCAAGGAGTTTTCCTTTGTATGCATAGTCGCTTCCGATCAGTTTTGGATAATTTTTAGCCTGTGCCATATCAAAGAACTTGTTGATGTTTTGAAGTCCTTTTGCAAAGTCACCGGTTTCGAAATAAGAATATCCGAGAAGGCGATACATAAATGGGTTTTCGGCATTACAAGGAGTCGCTTTTTCAAGTTCTGTTACTGCTTTTTTGTAATCCTTTGTTTCAAAAACGAAACTTGCATAACGCTGCTGCACGCGACAGTTGTTGTTTAACTCGAGATATTTCGCGTAGCTTTCTACAGCAAGATTATTCCTTCCGGCTTTGTAAAGCAATTCTGCTTTTTCACGATAAGCAGGAGCGTAGTTTGGATCGGCAGCAATGGCTTTATTAAAGTATTCCAATGCGGCGTCCCAGTTTCTAGCGGGAACCAGTACCTTTCCTTGAGCCAACAAGGCACGAGGGTACGACGCATTTAGTTGAGAAGCTTTAGCATATTGTGTTTGTGCGAGACTCAGGTTTAACATACCTGACTTTCCATTTTTTTCCATTTCGGAAGTGAGGTAGTAGTCACCAAGTTGAACATACGCTTCAGCGTCTGCTTCGTTAAAAGTGATCGCTTTATTGATATACTCCAGCGCTTTTTCGAAGTTCTTTTTTTCGGCCTGAACATATGTTTCAGCCATTTTTAGATATCCGATTTGCTGAATTTTCTTGTCTACTTTGTTTGACTTTGTAGACATAATTTCAATGGCTTTAGCATATTGCGCAGTATTGAGCGCTTCGTTGCCTTTGATCCAGCCGATTCTTCCCAACCCGACATAGTTTAATGGGTTTGCTGGAGATTTTTCAATCCCTTGACGAAACATCATTTCGGAAGAATCTATAATTCCCCAATAGAGATAATTGTCACCGGCATAGAAGTACAAGTCTCCATCCGCTGGGTTAGCGGCAATTAATTTCTTGAATTCGGCGGCCGCTAACTCATAGCGTTCGTTCATGGTTTTTACCACGGCCGCTTCTTTGGTTTGTGCGAACGAAAGGGTGGTGATGAATACACCAAGAAAAGCAAAAAATTGTTTCATTTTATAACGGGATCTAAAAGTCAAAATTAATCTGTGATTTTTACGGTTCTGGTCGGAGCGTTGGCGGCAACCATTCCCATTTTGTGAATGATGAGTTGACCCTTTTCTCCGGCGAGGAACGAGGCAAAGCCTGTGCCAAGGGTTCCCTTTAGTCCTGTGCGAATGAAATATACCTCGCGGCGCAAAGGATAAGTCTCATCAAAAACATAGGATTGAAAAGGTCTTCTGGGAAGTGTAGGGCGCATTTCATTGGTGCTGTCAATCAATCCTACAACTTTTATTTTATCGAGAAATGATTGTGCTGTGGGGTCGTCTTTGTCACTGATCCAACTAACACTAATCACTCCAAGAGCGTTTTTGTTTTCAGACACATATTTAATTACTTCCTCATTGTTCGACACGGCGTAGCAATTGGCAGGTAGGGGTGCATTATTGAGAAGCTTTTCGCGAATGGTTCGCTCGTTGCAACTTTTTGCATTATCAAAAACAATATTGATGGGAGCCTCCGCGCCTGTGCCGGTGGCGGATTTCCATGTTGTGCTCTTTCCTGCAAAAACATCTGTCAATTGTTGCATGGTGAATACTGTGTCTTTGTTGTCTGGATGCACGATAAATGCAACAGCATCAATAGCGATTTTTGTTGATTCAGGAAAACGTTGTTTGCTTTTGAAGTAATCCATTTCCTTTTCATTGAGAGGGCGACAAATCACTGCAGCCTGAATGGAATCGTCTAGTAATGCTTGTATGACATCGCCTTCTGGCGCATAAGAGGGAATGACGTCGGCGTGTTTATAAAGCTCTTTGAAAACAAAGATTTGGGAATCCATCATCAACGAGTAACTGTTGTCCACGCCCACTTTTAGTTTTCCTGTGGAAATGCCATCTTTGTTGAGGTCATAGTTTCCGCATCCTGCTGCGAGCAGAAGTACGAAACATAGCAGGGCGATTCTAATCATGTCTTTTTTGTTCTTTATGAAATTGAAAAAGTTTGTATAACCTAACCGATCGCCAAATGGCATAAAGTATCACGATGATGCCTAGAACGAGCTTATTCGGGCCGTTTACATGTTCGTGAAGAACGTCTGTAAACAGTGCCAAGAAACCCATTAATAGTAACAAGGGAACGAGAATGAGTCCGAGAACGAGTGATACCTTTGTCATGGGACCGCGAAATTAGTCATAGAAGTTGATTGAACTGCGAAAAAGCGTGTTAACGGACTTGAAAATCCAATGGAATGTTCAATCGCACCGCCACTGGTTTTGCGCCCATTTTTCCAGGGGTCCACTTGGGCATGTTTTTTAGAGCCCGTTTTGCTTCTTTTTCGAAAGGCTGGCTTCCCTGGAAGCCACGAACAGTGCTTATATAATCGATGCTGCCATCGGGGAGCACTACGAAGGTCATGTACAAGCGCCCTCCTCGTCCTTGGCTTTTTTCCCACTCTGGGTATTCTATATGTGATCTAATGTATTCCTGAAACGCATTTTCTCCGCCAGGAAATTGTGGAGCGAACTCTGTAAAATCATGAATGATGAGTGCTTTTTGAGAAGAATCGACGCCGTTTCCCTTGCCTTTTTCTCCGACGGTCGGGTCCGAAGGAGTATGCAGTTCTTCTTCACCCGTTGGAGTGCCTCCTGTGGGTTGGATAGCAGCAGCAGCAGCAGTTTCTGAGACAATCGGGGTAGCGTTTCCTTTTTGCGAAGACTCACTGTTTGATGAGGAAGTATTGTCACTTTTTTTAGTGTTGGATGCCTCCTGTTTGTTGGACTCAATGATGTTTTCCAGCGGAGGCAATGTCATCGGAATAGAGATGTCTTGTAAAAAAGGAATTTGCTTCTTTATTTCATCAGGAATGAGTAGGATAGAAGAGATCGTTACAAATCCGAAGGTGAGGAACATTGCCATCAGAATCGATTTGTGATTTTCTCTTCTCAGTTTATAAGCGCCGTATTCTTTGAATCGCCCTTCGAATACAATGTTGTTTCTGTGGGTGCTGAGAAGATTGGACCAAGAGAGGTCAATTGCAAGAACAAAAGCGAAGAGTGCTGCGATGATGGAAATAATTAGTGCCATAGTGGTTTATTTTCATCGCTAACGGCCGGAAGAGGGTGGAAAATACATTTACCCTACCCCATTGATAGAAAGAAATTGCGAATAATTACAAGTCAAAAAAAAGCCCCCCTTTATGAAGGAGGGCTTTTTATCTTTTCTGTAGAAGCTTTTTATTTTAAAGTAAACTTGATTGGCATTCTGTATCTGTATCGCACAGACTTACCATTCATTTGTGCAGGCTTGAAAGGCTTTAACTTTCTAACTGCTTTTTCTGCTTCTTTACCTAGGTTAGGACCATTTTGAACACCTCTTTCTACTTTGATGTCCGTAATGTTTCCTGATTTTTCTACAACAAAGCTGATATAAACAGTACCTTGAACGTTGTTTTCTTTCTCCATTTCAGGGTACGTAATGCTGTTGTAAATTTCCTCGTAAAGCTTCTGAATACCGCCTGGATATTCTGGTTCTTGTTGAACGAAAGCGACAATTTCTTCCTCTTTCGGTTCTTCAATCACAGCAGGTCCAGATGGTTCAGATGGAGCCATAAGTCCATCTTCACCTTCCACGTCTTGCTCACCCAGATTTTGGTTCTCCAACTCTTCTTGAGCGGGAGGGGGATCCAAAACCTCTTCTTCAGTTACCTCGATGGTTGTAAACTGAATCTGCTTGATGGTGGGCGGTGGCGGTGGTGGCGGTGGTGGTGGCGGAGGAGGAGGGGGTTCGTTGGGATCGGTGGGTGGTGGCGCGATCATTTCTACGTTCACTTCAACCGGTGCGTCGTCTGCCATTTCTTTGCTCTTAGCAAGAATTAAAGGAGCAACAGCAACGGAGGTAGCGATACCGACAGTGATTAATAGAGAAAGAGCCAACACACGCGCATATCCTTTGCGAATTTGGTAAGCGCCATATTCTTTGTTTTTATTTTCAAAAACAAGATTGTTACGCGTACCACTGATGAGGTTATTCCAACCGCCTTCAAAACCGATGGCTGTGATAACCGCTGCAATGATAATTATGACTATCAGGGATGTCATAGGCGTGATTTTAGTGAGTTAATAAACGGCGGTACCCGTGAGGGCATCCGACGTTCAATCTTCAATTATTTTTTTAATCCGAGTTCAACGATTCTTTGACGCATGGCGATGTTTTCACTTTCGCCCATATCGATGATTGCTCTTTTTTTCACATTCGTGATATTGAGTTCATCGATCGCATTTACGACATTTCTAAACTTGGACTTTTCTATTGTTTTTACAATAACGAAAGGAGCCAATGAATCATTTACTACTTTACCATACGCTCTAGCGTAGGTACTATCGTTGATTTCCTTATTCAATAACTTCTCTTTGAGGATGGTTACTTGATCGTTGATTCTTTGATTTTTATCCAAAAGAACTTTGCGAAGACCATCTTTAGAAAAATTGGTTTGAACAAGCACGGTTGAATCAGGCTTAAACTTTCCACTGTAATAGAAGATGTGTTCATCTTCTTCACCAATGAGGAGCGTTGTAGCGAGTTCGTCAGCAACTTTGGTTTTAACATCATCTTCCTTTACTTCTTTAGGGTAGATGATTTCCATTGTTTTCGGCTTACTGAGTGATGTTGCCAAGATGAAGAACGTCAAAAGGAGGAACGCAAGGTCAACCATGGGTGTCATGTCCATGTGCACGTGTCCTTTTTTGGCTCTTTTCTTTTGGTGTTTACCACCACCGCCTTCGTTCTGAATTATTTCTGCCATTTCAAATCGTTTTTTGGGGTTGTGGGTTACTCAGCTGCAGTTTCCACTTCATCACCGGACTCCATGCTGGTGACCATGTTGAATTGGAAAATGTTTTTATCTCTAAATACGTCGATTACTTTTTCCACCTTATCGTAGTCGGTAGCACCATCGGCTTTAATTGCATATCTCAATCCTTCTTTGTCTCGGAGTTGAGCAATTGTAAAGCCTTTATTTTGTGCATCTACCATAAACGCTTCATAACCTTCTTGAATCCAGTCGCCCAATTGATTATTGAGAGAGTCGAGCGGAATTCCTGCATCTTCTCTTTTATCGAGAGCTGCGCGAATTTTCTCATCTCCTTTCACATATTGGTCGAGGCGTTCAAGAGGCTGGCCAAATGTTCCCAATACTGCGAAGCGATCTACTGTTTCTTGAGAAAGCTTGATGTTGGGATATCTTTCGAGCATGCCCATGAGCATGGCCTTTTTAATTTCCTTACCAGTCAGGTCGAAGAACACGCGACCGTCTTTGTCGATGGTCACGAGAATCACCTTTTCTGGAAGTGCCAGCTCTGAGGTTGATTTAGGCGTATCTACAATTACAGGTTCATTAGGCCTAAACTTCGCCGTAAGGATGAAGAAAGTAACCAACAGGAAGCCCAAGTCCACCATCGGCGTCATGTCGAGGCTGGGGGCACCTTTTGGCATTTTTACTTTAGGCATAATTCACTAGTTATTTATTGGTTTCTCTATGTGAATTAGTGCTTTGAAGCGAACGTTTGAGCAACTGAGAATCCAGCCTCATCGATACCGTAAGTCAAGCTATCGATACGAGTGCTGAAGAAGTTGAAAAGGATGATCGCGATAGCCGAAGCCAAGATACCAAGGAAGGTATTGATCAAGGCTTCAGAGATACCCAAAGAAAGAGCAGTTGCATCTGGGGCTCCAGCGGTCGCCATAGCCTCGAAAGACGAGATCATACCACGAACGGTACCAAGCAGTCCCACGAGTACCCCAAGTGAAGCACACGTTGATAAGATAACAAGGTTTTTAGAAAGCATAGGAAGCTCAAGTGAAGTAGCTTCTTCAAGCTCTTGTTTGATAGCCGTTACCTTAGCCTCTTTATCCATACCAGAAACCGTTTCGAGTGTCTTGTATTTGGTAAGACCTGCACGAAGAACGTTTGCTACAGAACCTTTTTGCTTATCGCATGCTGCAATAGCGTCATCGATTCTACCATTGTTAAGCATTCCGCGAACGTTGCGGATAAATCCATCAACACTTCCTTTACCTCTTGCTTTTGCAAGGCTAATAAAGCGCTCGAAAGCGAAAATGATAACCACCAAGTTAACGGTGATGAGGATTGGTACAATGAAACCTCCTTTGTGGACAGTACCTAGGGCATTTAAGGGGTGTCCTTTTACAGGGTCGCCACCTTCAAAGTTGGCGGGATTTCCAAGTACAAACATGTAAAGGAGAATACCGACGATCAACGCAATAGGAATTGCGATGTACGGGAAGATCGAGCTTAAATCACTGCCAGACTTCTGTTGCTGTTTGCTCATAACACTTTCGATTTTTTAAGGTTGTTACAATTAAAAATTTGGATTGGGTTTTTTATAGGCCGCCAAACTTAATAAAACTTCTCATACACTTGGTGAAAGAAGTTCTGCGGAAACAATAAATTAAACTTGGAATGCCAAATCAGGGCTAATATCTCATTCTGGATATTATTTATTGTCTAGGAATAGGAGAACTGTCCTAAATCTGGCGTGAACGGCAAGAATTATTGGATTAACGGATTAGTAGAGATCGCTCTGTTGCAACTTTACGAACCTCCTGACAGCGTATGCTGTTGCAAGCCACGAAACGAAAAGTCCCGTAAGAGGCACGGCGAAGAGTAGATACAGGAATCGGTTGTCTGCTGAAAGGATGTCAATGACATCGGCCAAGGGTTCGCGCAAATACAAGAGCGTTCCTGAAAGGATTGCTAGAGCGAAAATGCTTCCCAAGAGCCCAAAATAAAGTCCTTTTTTCAAAAACGGTTTTTGTATGAACCAATGAGTGGCTCCAACAAGCTGCATCGATTTGATAATGAATCGTTGAGAGAAAATGGCCAGTTCAATAGTGTTGACAATTAATACAACCGCGATAATGAGGAACAGCACTCCTATTACCAGCAGCCCAAGTCCCCACTTCCCAATGTTTTCATTTACTTTTTGGAGCAGGTCTTTTTGATATTCCACGCTGTCTACAATAGAGTTTGTTGAAATGTCTGCGATTTTGGATTCCAGGCTATCGAGTGCGGCGTATTCCGGGTCTATTTTTATATCGATGGAAGCGAGTAAGGGATTGTAGCCCAAGAAGTCGACAAACTCTTCTCCTATTTGCTCTTGCATGATTTGAGCAGCCTGCTCAGCGGAGACGTAATTAACTTCTCCGGAGTAATCTTTTGATTCAATTTCTTTTTTGAAAAATAGAATTTGATCTTCGGGGACACCTTCTTTTATAAAAAGCTGTACCGTGAGTTGTTCGCGGAAGTGTCGAGTAACGGAGTTGGCGACAAGAAGAAAAATGAGCAAAAGTCCCACCATGGTCAATACAAGGGTGATTCCTACAACGGTAGAAAATGAAGAAATGGTGCTGCCTTCTGTTTTGAAAAGTCTGTACTTCACGATGAGAGTCTGTGTATGCAAATGAAGAAAAGCCTCGTCAAACTTGAAGAGGCTTTAAAAATGCTTTATCAACAATTGAAGGGGGTTAACTTACTTCTACAATTTCGCCCTCAAAGAAAAGATCTTCACCAGCGAGAGGGTGATTGAAGTCGATCACGATTGAGTTCAACTTTATTTCGGCGATCACACCTTGAACAGTATGTCCGTCAGGAGTTTGCATGGGCACAACCTCACCTTCTGCAAAGAGATCTTCATCGAATTCCCCTGTTTCATCAATGAATTCGCTTTTAGGGAATTCCATGAAGAAGTCTTCTTCTTCTTGTCCGTATGCGTCAGCGCAAGGGATTTCTATTTTGAATTTATCTCCCGCACTTAAACCCAGCAGTGCTGCTTCAAACTTGGGAAGCATTTGGTCTTCTCCGTATTTGAAGATCATTGGTTCTGCTCCATATGTTTCTTCTACAATTTCGCCTGTTGGGCTTTCCACGTGGAGCGTATAGTGAACGTGTACAGTTTTTCCAGTTTCTATTTTCATTCGCTGATTAAAGTTGCTTGATTTTGATCTTTTGTCCTACTGCTAATTTGTTTTCGCGTAGGCCGCTATTGAGTTTTTTGATTTGTTCTATGGAAACACCATTGTGTTTGTTGGCGATTTTCCAAAGCGTATCTCCAGGTTGCACTGTGTAGTATTTGTACTTCGGCGCAGTTTCTTTTTTTGGCGCTGTTTTAACGGGCTCAGGAGTATTGGTGTTTTCAGCGGCGACTTCAGTGCGCTCTTCCTCTTGCTGCGGAGTGGGGGCGGTATTTGCTTTGGCGCTGTTTTCGGACTCATCGTTTTCAACGATGATGGTCTTCTTTACCTTGGTTTGAATCTTTAGGTTCTGTCCTGGAACGATTTTCGAACCTTTGATTTTATTCCACTTTTTAATTTGTGCTAGAGAAACATTGTATTTGTCGGCAATCCCACCGAGCGATTCACCTCTTCTTACTTTGTGATTTTTCCAGTCATCCTCCCAAATGGTTTTTTTAGCTGCATTGTCAGGCAAGGAAGTCTTACTGATATTGTTGTCAGCGAGCATAATTGGCTCGGCTATTTGTTCCTTACTTTGAGAGTATACCAGCTCTTCATTAGCGATAAAGAGGCCGATTTTATCTACGGGTAGTGTTAGATAGTGCTTTCTTCCATTTCCCGGGATTTCTTTTAGTTTGTAGGTTGCATTGAGGTAAGCGATTTGGTCAACCGGTAGGCCAACTACATGTGCTAGTGCCTCGAAATCCACTCTGTTTTTAACGACAACGGTATCCACTTCAAAGAAGGAAGCCAAGGGCTCTTTAGGATAAATGTTGTGTTCAGCGGCGTAGTTCATCACATAGTTTACTGCGATAAAGGCAGGAACGTACCCTTGTGTTTCTTTAGGCAGGAAATTTTTGATTTCCCAGAAGTCTTTTTTACCTCCAGATCTACGAATTGCTTTGTTTACATTTCCCGGGCCGCTGTTATAAGCAGCGAGGGCGAGTTGCCAATCTCCGAAAGTATTGTACAAGAATTTTAGATATTTACACGCCGCTTCAGTAGACTTGATAGGGTCGAATCGATCGTCTTGGTAGCTTGATACTTCTAGTCCATACATTTTTCCAGTGCCCACCATGAATTGCCAGAGTCCTCCAGCGCCAGCTGGGCTGATTGCAGTAGGATTCAAAGCTGATTCGACGATGGCCAAATATTTCATTTCAAGCGGAATGTCATACTTCGCCAATGCTTCTTCGAAAAGCGGGAAGTAAAGTTGAGCCATTCCCAGCACCTTGGTAGTGATATCCCTTCGGCGGATGGCATAGAGGTCAATGAATCCTTGAACAGTAGGATTGTAGACGAGATTGAAAGGAGTTTCTTTGTCCAGAGACTTTAGTCTTTCTGCAGTCACCTCTGGGGAAAAAGTTGGTACTTGATCCGTAGAATAGCCGTAAGCATTCAAGAATTGAGGGTCGTTAGAGAAACAAAAGTGGTTGAGATAGGAGGCAACCAGGACCTTGTCAATCTGTTGAAGGGCCGGATCATCGGCGGCGATTTTCACGTTTTGACCAGACACGAGTGTGTCTTTCTGAAGGGTGGCTTGCGCTGCAGTTCCTACTGAGAGCAACAGTAAAAAAATAATTTTCCTCTTCATGATTTCCTGATTTCCTTGCTGGTTGATAAAACGCGACGCGATGATAACAAAAAATACTCCATCTAAAGCCGCTTTGGCACAACGAATTGTACGCCTCTAAATTGTTAATGTTTCAAACATCTTTGAAATCCAATATTTTTAGTTTTAAACATTACCGCTTGAATAACGCGAACTACTTGAACTCAGCGTAGTTCCATTTGCCCGCCATTTTCTCAGAAACAAAAACGCGCGCTTTTTCATACACCCCGTTTTGTTGGTTGAACCAAATGGTTTTATACATATCTGTCGAGGGCAGTTGTTGTTCGAAGAAAACAATTTCAATACCGTGGATTGGTTTTTTTTCTCTTTCGCAAGAGTCAATAAAATCGAGCGATTCTTGCTTATCACGAAAGACGATGTTATCGAGTACGATGGTTTTTTTTCTAGACCTCATGCGTTGTATAATGAAACAATAATTGGAATAATGCCGTTAGAGATGCTATAAATGACGTTAAATTTTTTTTGAAAAAGCAACAAGCGGTGGGGAATTTAAGTTCCCCGCAGTAAGAAAGAGACAATATGAAGACCCTATTTTCCATCTCGGCGATGTTCAGAAGTGCTGAAGACCGATTTAATAAAACATTTGGTTGGTTTTTCACAAACGGCTATAAGTCTTGAACTACTTAGAGTTCGATACAGACATTCTGAGCTTCCGTAAAGAATCGCAATGCTTCAAATCCCCCTTCTCTTCCTACCCCTGAATTTTTCGTTCCTCCAAAGGGAGTTCTTAAGTCTCTTAGCAACCATGTATTTATCCAAACGATTCCAGTATCTAACGCAGCGGCGCATCGATGTGCCTTGCTCAGATTGGACGTCCAAACCGTAGCGGCAAGTCCATATTGAGTATCATTGGCCATTGTTATTGCTTCTTCTTCTGTTTTGAAAGAAGAGATGGTGACAACGGGTCCGAAAATTTCCTCTTGATTTGTTCTGCATGCTTGAGGCAATCCTTCGATAATTGTTGGTTGTATGTAAAAGCCGCCCTCTAGCTCACCAGAAAGCACTTTTCTTTCCCCTCCGCAGATAATTTTTCCACCTTCCTTTTTCGCTAACTCTATATAAGAAAGTATTTTATTCATGTGCGCCTCAGACACTACGGCGCCTGTTTTTGTATCAGGGTACATGGGGTCGCCGACGGTCATTTTCGAGACTTTCTCTACAAAAGCGCTTTTGAATTTCTCGTAAATGCTCTCCTCGACTAAAATTCGAGAACCACAGAGGCATATTTGACCTTGATTGCTGAAGGATGACCTCAGAGTTGTGGCGAGCATTTTATCAAAGTCTGCGTCAGCAAAGATGATGTTGGGGTTTTTACCACCGAGTTCCAAAGAAAGCTTTTTGAACATAGGTGCGGCAATCGATGCAATGTGTGCGCCTGTTGATGTGCCGCCAGTAAATGAAATGGCTTTGATTTTTTTATGAGATACAATTGCATTTCCTGCTTTGTTACCGAATCCGTGCACAATATTGAGGACGCCAGCAGGCAGTCCTGCTTCTATGCAGATTTTTGAAAAAAGAAACGCTGTATAAGGTGTAATTTCAGACGGCTTCGCTACAACGGTATTTCCTGCGGCCATTGCGGGGGCTATTTTCCAAGTAAAAAGGTAGAGAGGAAGATTCCACGGGGAGATACAGCCCACTACACCGATTGGTTTTCTATTGGTATAATTGATGGCGTTGTTTTCCATGATATGGGCTTCGCTAGACCAATGCAGGATGGAGGTTGCGAAGAAGCGGATATTCGATTCAGCGCGAGGAATGTCCACGGAAGTAGACAAGGCTAGAGGCTTTCCGTTGTCTAGGCTCTCTGCTTTTGCGAGCGCATTTAGGTTTTCTGCTATAAGGTCAGCAATCTTCACCATGATCTTGGATCGGGTGGTTGCAGGAGTGTTTGACCATGAGTGAAAGGCCTTTTCCGCTGCCTTGTATGCTAATTCCACATCTTTTTCATCCGAATCGGGAATCAGCGAGAATGCCTTTCCTGTTATGGGAGAAATATTTTCGAAGTACAGGCCAGCTGTAGGCTCTAGGAGTTGGCCGTCAATATAGTTGGCAATTTTTTCCACGATTGTAGCAGAGAATTTAATGAGGAGCGAAGGTAGGATATAGAAAAGTTTTGCATAGATGAAAAGAATGCATTTATTTTGCACCCGCTTTAGACAATTGATTGCCCGATCGTCTAATGGCAGGACAACTGATTTTGGTTCAGTTTGTGTTGGTTCGAATCCAGCTCGGGCAACAGAGAAACCCCCTCGCCGATAGCGAGGGGGTTTTTTATTTCAATTTGATTTTTTGTCCAATGCTAAGAATTGAACTTTCGTTTAGTCCATTTCTCTTGTAGAGCTTGGAGAGTTTTATACCCTGCTCTTGTGAAATAGCCCTTAGTGTGTCGCCTTTTTTCACTGTATAAAAAGCTTGTCTTCCCTTGTTTCTTTTGGGTTGGATGTACACAAGCTCTCCTCCTTGAAAGACATGACTATCTCCTATGTCATTGTATTTTTTTATTTGCCAGGCGCCTATGTCTAGGTCTTTTGCGATAGAAGCGGGAGTGTCTCCATGTTTGGCTCTTATGAATTTGATTCTATTGCCGCTTATTCCAATCTCCCGATTGTTGGCAAGAGTGATGTTTGTTGAGTTATTATCTTGTTTTGAATTATGTGGGGAGATATTTGGCGTTGTACCGTTTTTGATATTCTTCATTGCCTCCCGATCCAATTCATGCAGGGCATATTGCTCAATTAGATTGATTAGGAGTTGTGGGTACTTTGGGTTGGTGGCGTATCCGCACTCCTTGAGTCCGTGCGCCCAGCCTTTATAGTCGTCTGGGTTTAGAGAGAAGAGCGTCTCGTACCTTTTTCTTTTTAGGAAAATGGAGTGGTCTTCGAATGATTCTTTGGCAGATTTATATTTTCGGAAGCATTCGTTGTTGGTTTCATCGTCCTCGAATATTCGCTCTCCTGCCCAGTCGTTGTGGCATTTAATGCCGAAATGATTGTTGCCTTCTTTAGCCAAGCGGGAATTTCCATTGCCAGATTCAAGTAGCCCTTGCGCGAGTGTAATGCTAGCAGGAATTCGGTGTTCGATCATTTGGTGGATGGCCTCATTCTTCCACAGATCGATGTATTCTTTGGCGGAAATAGGTTTTTGTTGACCGAAACTTAAAGTGGTCCACAACGAAAGGATAACACAACTAAACGAATAAATTAAACTCTTCGCGCCCATGGTATACAAAGAAACGAGAGAAGAACTGAGATCTTTTATTGACTGCACGATGAAGTGCGAACAAGAGACTGTTAGTCGGGTATTGAGTCTGAGAAGTTGATGATTTTTGTGACTCCGCCAGAAGGGTCAAAGAATCTCCAGCTTCCTGCTTTTTTTCCCATTTCGTATTGTCCTTCCATCATGAGTCCGCCATTGGGGTGCCATGTTTTGTAAGGGCCGTTCAGCGTATCATTCACGTAGGTGTGTAAAGACCACGGCGTTCCTGTAGTGTCACGATAGGCGATAGCAGTGCCGTTTTTTAGACCGCTTTTAAAGTTTTGTTCAATGTAAACCTTTCCAGACTCATAGAAATACTTCTCTGATATTATTTCTTTAGAGGTAGTATCAATATAGACGGCTTTTTTTGGGGCTCCGTTATTATCTTCTTTTGAGGGATATCGCTGTTCGATTTTCTCGATCACATTCACCGGGAGCGGCATACCTGTTTCAGAGGTGTTTGCTTTAGGGCTGCACGCTAGTGCGAATAGGAGTAAGAAATAAAGCCGTTTTTTTTGCATCATCATTTGTCTCTGTCAATCGTGTAATGCACGAGCAATTCTAGGGAATTTTTTGCTTCTGAGTCGGGGAAAGTAGCAAGAATAGCGAGTGCTTTGTCGCGAAATTCTTCCATTTTTTTCGTTGCATACTGTATTCCACCGCTTTCAAAGACAATTTGTACCAACTCTTTCACCTTTTCGGTGTTTTGGTTTTGGTTCTTAACGATATTTTTCAGCTTAGATGCCGTTGGTTTATCAGAGTTGTTGATTGTAAAAATGAGCGGAAGCGTCATTTTCTTTTCTTGTATATCAATTCCAATGGGCTTTCCAATGTCTTTTCCGAAGCCGTAGTCAAACAGATCGTCTTTGATTTGGAAAGCTAGCCCGACGAGCGCGCCGAACTCCTTCATTTTTTGCTGATCTTCGTTGGAGGCCTTTGCTGCTGCAGCACCAGCTTCGCAGCATGCTGAAATAAGCGATGCGGTTTTTTGATGAATGATTTGGTAGTAAACCTCTTCTGTAATGTTTAGCAGTCTTGATTTTTCCTGTTGTAAAAGCTCTCCTTCCGACATTTCTTTGACGGCATTGCTCACTATTCTGAGCAACTCGAACTCTCCGTTTTCCACGCTAATTAGCAGACCTCTTGAGAGGAAATAATCCCCTACAAGAACCGCGATTTTGTTTTTCCAAAGAGCATTAATTGAGAAAAAGCCTCTTCGCGTGTTGGCATCATCCACCACGTCGTCGTGCACGAGGGTTGCGGTATGGAGTAATTCGATCAGAGAGGCTGCGTTGAATGTAGACTGCGCACCACCACCACAGAGTTGGCTGGAAAGAAAAACGAACATAGGTCGCATTTGCTTTCCTTTTCTTTTGATAATGTAGTGAGTGATTTTGTCGAGCAGCCCATTGGAGCTCTTCATAGCCGACTTGAAATAGCTTTCAAATTCGACCATTTCCGTTTTGATGGGAGCTTGTATTTTTTCTAACGTCGACACTTTGCGGTCAAAAGTAATGCAACCAAAATGAATAACCCTATAATAAGTGCGGTGTTGATAATAGGGCAGATAAAAATTGAAGATGTAAGTGTTTACGATTACTTTTGTCCAGCTAAAACCTTTATTATGAAATTCAAATCTACCTACCTATGGGGGTCACTCTTGGCCTTCATTTTTTTGCTCTCTTTCCAAGAGAGTATTGGTCAGTGTTCCAACAATGGGACATTCTACATTGATGTAACCCCTACCAGCCCTGGTCCCGCAGGCGCTTTTGTGGAAGATTGCATTTATGGAGGAGACTACATGACGTGTTCTGTAGTTTCTGGAGACACGTATAATTTTAACACCTGCGGCACCACATGGAACAGCATTATTACGTTGCGCAATAACGCAACGGGCGCTTTGATAGCGTTCAACGACAATGGTGGAACCTGTGGAGTCGGCCCGTCTAATTTGGACTGGACCGCTACATTCACCGGGGTGGTGCGAATTCAAACGAACACGCAGCCGGGTTGTGGAACCAACACCATTTGTGGTACACTGACGGTTACAAGAACCGCAGCGGTTGTGGAAGTGTGTGATCCGCTTTATATCGGAGCTACGCAGGGTCCATGCGACGCTACTGGTCCAACACTACAAGTGGTGGTATCTGGCTCAGGAGATTGTGCGGTAACAGGAATTCAAGTTTCAGTTGATGGCGGCCCTGTTTTCAACGTGCCTCTTGCAGCTGGAGCCGTAATAGGAGAAGCGTTTACTTTGACCGGTGCTTTAACCGGTTCTTCCTATGCCATTACAGGAGTTCTCGACAATGGTGACGTTACAAATACTTCTACTGTAACGGTGACCGAAGATTGTGCAGTAACAGCTTGCCAAGAAACAGAGGTAACAGTTATTACAGACTGTTATGGCTCAGAGGTAAATTGGGTACTTACTGATGCGATGGGCATGGTAGTTCACGAAGTGTTTTTGGAGACATTTCCTGCTGGCGAGTTTACAGAAGGAACCTATACAACTACGATGTGTCTACCTGAAGGGTGTTATGACTTTACGATCAATGACAGTTATGGTGATGGGTTGAATCCGGTGGGAACAACTTGCACCGTTATAGGAGACTTCAGTGTAGCCTTGGCCACTGGAGAGATTTTAGTAGATGGCGACCCGAGCTATGGGGCAGGCGCTACTTTTGAGTTTTGTGTTGGAGGTACTACAGGCGTTTGCTCTGCTGACGGTTTTTCTGTTTCGGAGCCTTTATGTACCGTTAATCAGGGGTTGCCAGTAGCAATTGCTGATTTTACGTTTGATTTTACTGGCGACTGTATTGTTCAAAATGCTTGGCTTTCCATAAATGGAGAACCTGCGTTTTCAGTTGACATTTCTGCTGATGGAATTGTTTCAGGAGTGCCCATCGGTTTTCTTTTGGACCCGGACACAGAATATAGCATGTATTATGAGTTAAGTGATGGTTCTCTATCTCCTACTATAACATTCACTACTCCTTCGTGCACTACAGGGGAGACGATCTGTGACTGTGCAGGAACAGTTCTTCCCATTGAAGCTACTAGTTGGTTGGGAGATGGATTTTTAGATGACGGTTCGTACAACTGGAACAATGATCCAGCACTTCCTGTAAACTTCAATTGTTCTACTTGGGGCTTTGATTGCGACGATGCTGGAACAGGAAATTTAGAAGATCCTTTTGGAGTATGTGACGGTAATCTGCCTCCAGGCAATGGATGTATTGATACACCTCCGACGTGTCAAGACGTGGCCATGGTGATTCAATTTGACTGTTGGCCAGGCGAAAGCTATATTGCTATTGCAGATGATCAAGGCAATCTTCTTTATGAATTAGACCCTTCTGTAACCCCTATTTTGGAAAACGAGTTGGTGACAGAGAATTTGTGCTTGGCACCAGGTTGTTACAGTTTTAACATAACCGATTCTTTCGAGGACGGTTTGTCTGGAGTGGAGTGTGCTGATCCAACGCCAGGTTTCTTTACTGTTACAACAACTGAAGGAGAGCTTTTGGTTGAAGGTGGAGGGAACTTTGGAATACAGTATATTCAAGATTTTTGTATAGACCAAGTTGTTCAAACTTGCAGTGGTTTGGGATTGACTGTTGGCGCAGGTTATTGCACGATGGGTGCGGATGGAATATCATTGTTCCCTTCCGTAGAATTGTCGTTCAATTACACAGGAGATTGTGAAGTAGCCTCTGTATTTGTATCTCTAGACGGAGTCGATTATCAGGAAGTTATAGTTAATGACGGTGTAGAACCAGTATTGAGTGGTTCAACATTGGATTTATTTAATTTAGAAGGTGAGACTACATACAGCTTCTTCTATACACTGAGTGATGGTTCATTCAGCGAAGTTGAGATCTTTACGACCGGTACATGTGATAATGAAATCACTATCTGTGACTGTGCTGGAACAGAGCACAGCATTGGAGTTACCAGTTGGCTAGGTGATGATTTTGCGGATCTTGGAGGCTTTGATTGGTTGGGTCAGCCGGTAGACTTTAATTGCTCTACTTGGGGCTTTGACTGTGGAGATATTGACGGTGCTCCAGCACAAGATCCTTTTGGAGTGTGCAGTGGAAACCTACCTCCAAACAATGGTTGTGAAGCGGCAGTTTTAGGTTGTACTGACCCGGCTGCTTTGAACTACAACCCGCTTGCTACTATCAATGACGGAAGCTGTATTTATAATAATCAGTTTGGTTGCACAGATTCTGAGGCTTGTAATTACAATCCTTTGGCTCTGATAGACAACGGGACATGTGAGTACATCACTTGTGCTGGTTGTACAGACGATGCGGCAAACAATTACGATCCAACTGCGACAATCGATGACGGATCTTGCGACTACTCTGTGATTGAAGGCTGTACTGATGCGGATGCTCTGAACTATAACCCAATCGCTACAGAGGACGATGGTTCATGTATCTATGATTGCGTTTGGCCAACAGTAAGCTTTGTTCCTCATTGCCCACAAGGTCAAGCTCCAGAGTATTATGTAACGATGACAATTTCTGCTTTGGGTAATGGAGCTCCATACATTGTTTCTAACAGTGAAAACCAAGAGCAATACGTAGTGAATTTCTTGGGAACTATTCAAGTAGGACCGTTCCCGAACAATGAGCAAGTATTGATCACTGTGAATTCCGTGAATTTGGATGGTTGCTTGATTACCTCTCCTGTCTTGACATTTGATTGCTCCGATGTAAGTGTTAATGAAGTGGCAGCGATGGATATGTTAGAGGTTTATCCAAACCCATCCAACGGTCGCTTCCAATTGGTGAACAAAGGGACTTCAGAGAAAATGACAGTTCGTGTATTTGACCAAACAGGGAAGTTGGTGTTCAACGACGTTCGCGTAATGAATACTGGAGCTGTAGAACAGATTGATTTAAGTACTCTTACTGCGGGAACCTATCACTTGGAAATGATTGGTAACTCAATGATGCAGAACGAAACAATTGTGATACAGAAGTAACACGAGATGAATAAAAGTAAAAAGCCTCTCGCCTTTGGCGAGAGGCTTTTTTATTTTCTAAGAAAAAAATTAATAAGCTCTTTCGTTCTTTCCTTCGATATAATTGATGAAGGCCTTATTGACTACTTTGTTTCCTCCTGATGTTGGATAATTTCCACTAAAGTACCAGTCGCCTTTATGATCAGGGCAGGCCTGGTGTAAGCCTTCAATAGACTGGAAGACCACTTCCACATTTGCTGAAATATCAGAAGGAGTAACAAGCTCCGCGATTTTAGAGGAAATTTCTTCAGGCGTAAATGGCTCGTATACTTCCTTTACGTAATTTTTAACATGTTCTTTTGGAGCCTCTTCTTGATCCTTACATTTTTTATATACCACATCCAATACACTAGTCAATCCGCGCTCTTCAAGGAGCTTGACTGCAGCTTGAAAAGCGATAAAGTCACCCAGCTTAGCCATATCAATTCCATAACAGTCCGGATATCGAATTTGAGGAGCTGAAGAGGCGATGATTATTTTTTTTGGACCCAATCGATCGAGCATTTTAATGATTGACTTCTTGAGTGTAGTTCCTCGCACGATGGAGTCATCGATGACCACTAGGGTATCCTCACCTTTTTTAATTGTCCCGTGAGTGACGTCATATACATGAGCTACCATTTCATCTCTGGCACTGTCCTGAGTGATGAAAGTTCTTAGCTTGACATCCTTAATGGCGATTTTCTCAATTCTTGCTCTGTGGCGTATAATGGATTCGATTTTTTCTTTAGTCCAAGACGAGCCTAGCTGAGCGATTTGTTCGATTTTTTTATCGTTCAAATGATCTTCAAGCGCCTTGATCATGCCATAGAAGGCCGTTTCTGCTGTGTTGGGAATGAAAGAAAAAACAGTGTTGTCCAAATCGAAGTTTACCTTCTTGAGAATTTCAGGAACGATGTTTCTGCCTAGGTTTTGTCTTTCTGCATAAACATCTTTATCGTTTCCTCTGGAGAAGTAAATTCGTTCAAAAGTGCAGGAGAGTTTTTCTTGCGGCTCGCGAATCTTTTTGATAGATGATCTGCCGTCTTTTTTGATGATATAGGCATGACCAGGCTCGATTTCCCGAATGCTTTCAACAGGAACATTGAATGCGGTTTGAATGGGGGGTCTTTCTGACGCTACCACACACACCTCATCATCCTCGTACCAATAAGCAGGGCGAATACCGTTGGGATCACGCAGCACGAAGGCGTCTCCGTGACCGATAAGTCCACACATGGTGTAGCCACCATCAAACTCACGTGACGCTCTGGAAAGAACACGTTGCACATCGAGGTGCTGACCGATTAGTTCTGTAATTTGTTGGTTGTTATAACCGAGTGCTTTGTATTGATCGAAAAGAACTTGATTTTCCTCGTCAAGAAAATGACCGATTTTTTCCATCACCGTGACGGTGTCGGTTTTTTCTTTGGGATGTTGTCCTAGTTCTACAAGAAGACCAAAAAGTTCGTCTACATTGGTAAGGTTGAAGTTTCCTGCTACAACTAAATTTCGCGTCATCCAGTTGTTTTGGCGCAGGAATGGATGGCAGTTTTCGATGCTGTTTCCGCCGAAAGTGCCGTATCTCAAATGACCTAAGAAGAGTTCTCCAGTAAAGGCGAAGTTGTCTTTTAGGAATTGCGTGTTTTTGAGGGCTTGAGGGTTGTCTTTTTCCAAATCAGCAAAACGCCCCATGACTTTTGCGAAAACGTCGCGGATGGGCTGATTGTCATTGGATCTGATACGGCTGATGTACTTTTTTCCGGGCTGCGGATCGAGTTTAATGTTGGCGAGCCCCGCGCCGTCTTGGCCACGGTTGTGCTCTTTTTCCATCATCAAGTACATTTTATTCAGGCCGTAGAAGGGAGTTCCGTATTTCTCGGAGTAAAACTGAAGCGGTTTCTTCAGTCGGAGGAGTGCAATACCGCACTCGTGCTTGATGGCATCACTCATAGAGAGCCTCGATCAATTATGATTGAATGAGGGCGCGAAATTAGTTCATTCTGTTCGACGAAAAAAAAATAGATATGAATTATGGAAAAAAGGTGCGCCTTGACTCTTAAAGTAAAAAATGCTATGAGAAAACATATGTTATTCGTTTTGGCACTTGTGGTTTATGGAAGCCTGTTTAGTCAGGGATATGGAGAAATAAGAGGGCGCGTTTTAGACTCGAGCGATCAACCTTTACCTGGAGCAGAAGTACAGTGTTCCGCGGGAGCGGATATTAAGCGTCTAAGAACGGACTCCACAGGGGCGTATGTCTTTAAACCGCTGCAGCCGGGGATCTATTGGATAGTAGTTATTTATAATGGTTTTTCGGATGTAAGAGTGAACGACCTTCACGTAATCGCTGATCAATACACCTTTGTTGAAGATGTTCGAATGACAGAAATGTCAGGCGCAATGGTCAAACCTCTTGTGGTTGTGGGCCATCGAGACTTGATAGACAAGAACGGGGGAACGATGGTATCTATTAAATCAAAGGAATTGAGACAAATGTCTGTGTTTCACGGAGGGAATTTGAAAGCCATTGTTGCGGCATTGACTTCTGACATCAAAACAGGATCTCGAGGAGAGGAGCTTTACTTCAGGGGAAGTAGAAATGGTTCAGTATTATACTTCATAGACGGGGTAAAAATCAGGGAAAATGTTCCGAATGTTCCAGGCCCGGGGATCAGCTCTATAGTGGTTTATACAGGAGGACTTCCCGCAAAATATGGCGATACGACGGGAGGGGTGGTGGTGGTAGAAACGAAAAGTTACCTTGAAGATTATTATGAGCGTTTGAGGGAAAACGAATAGAAGTCGGAACTTGATTCAAAAGAATTCTTTATGGATCAAGCAATAGTATTAGTGTGGAGAGAAACGAGAGAACAACTTCTACACATTTCAAATCGAATTTTACAAGACAAAAGCCAAAGTCAAGATGTTGTATCGGATTGTTTTGAACGCTTTGTTATTCACTTTAGAGCAGGACGTGTTCATTGTCCAAAAGGCTGGCTTATAAAGGTTGTTCGTCATGAGAGTTTAAAGCAATATCGCTTACGTTATAGAGGAGAGTCCCATTGTAGTTTGACATTTTTTGAAGAGATGAATGATGGAGAGGAAGAGAAGGTAGAGCTGGTTATGCAATGCTTAACTACGATACGGCCCGCACAACGAAGGGGTTTGGAGTTATTTTATTTAGAAGACAAATCCTATAGAGAGATTAGTATTGAGCTTGGTGTTTCCATATCGCGGGTGAAGTCTATCGTACAAAATGGTAAGCGCATGGTTATAAAACAACTATCCCGCCGTACGGCGGGATAGCTGCCTAAACCTTAACCAAACCACCATCAGAGTGATGGTGCTTTAATGAACATCAGCAAACGTTTCTGCTGATTTATCCTTGTGGTGCGTCTAACTTCTTTTTGAAGAGTCGCTGTTTTGTTTTTTCTGAAAGCTCATACATTACTGGAACAATGATGAGTGTAATGAATGTTGCGAAACTCAATCCAAATACGATGGTCCAGGACAACGGTCCCCAGAAGGCGACGTTGTCTCCACCGAAATAAATTTTAGGATCGAGTTCCGTAAACATCGTTACGAAGTCAATATTAAATCCAACTGCAAGCGGAATCATACCTAAAATAGTCGCAGTGGCTGTGAGCAGTACGGGTGTCATTCTTACTCTGCCTGCCTCCACTATTGCATCGTGCAGGTTTTTGCCCTCGCCTCGCAGAATGTCTGTGAATTCAACTAGCAGAATACCATTCCGCACGACGATACCAGCAAGGGCAACGATACCGACACCGGTCATTACAATAGAGATCTCCATTCCAAAGAGGGCGAGACCTAACAATACACCGATAATACTGAACACAATTTCGGAAAGGATGATAACTGTTCTGCCAATAGAATTGAACTGCATGATGAGGATCAACACAATTAAGCCTATTGCGAGTAAACCAGCAAACCCAAGGAAAGCTGCTGTTTCAGCTTGTTCTTCTTGTTCTCCAGTCATTTTTACAATCACCCCATCGGGGATATTGGTATAGGAATTTATTTCTTGTTGTATGGCGGCAACGACCTCGTTGGGGTTTGAGTCCGACATCACATTCGATGCGAGTGTAATCACACGCTTTTGATTTTTTCTTTTGATGGAAGCATAGGTCGTTGTGTACTTCACATCAGCAATGGAAGAAAGCGGAATTTGTCTTACCGCGCCGCCCATGTTCATGTCGCGATAGGTAATGATCAAGTTTCTTAATTCTTCAATATTGTTGCGTTGTTCTTCATTGAAGCGAAGCATGATGGGGTAGTCATCCTGATCATCTCTGAATCTGGAAACCTCAGCACCGAAGACAGCGGTTCTAAGCGCCATGCCTATTTGAGCTGTGCTGATTCCTTCTCTATTGGCGCGTTCGGTGTTTACATCAATAGTGACTTCTGGCTTATTGAGTTGAAGGTCTGATTTAAGTTCCTCCACTCCCGATACGTTTTTACTTTCCAAATAACGTTTCAAATCGATGGAGGTGTTGATGAGATCATCAAAATTCTCCCCGCTGATTTCGATGTTAATGGGTTTGGCCACGGGTGGACCGCTTTGCTCTTGATCGACCGCGATTTCAACACCGGGTATTCCTTTTACAGCCTCTCGTATTTTTTCCAAATAGACTGCAGTGCTTTGCCCGTTTCTTTCAGCAAATTTGACGAATGCGACACCGACTTTTGCTTTGTTAGGATACGTCGCACGGTCGTCTTGTGCTTCGTTTGCACCCACGGCGACGTTTGTTATTACTGATTTTACCAGAGGGTTGTTATCACCAATAACAGAGTATACGCGGTTTTCAATAATTTGAGCTACCGAGTCGGAAGCTTCAGGTTTGGTGCCTACGGGCAGCGTTGCATAGACATAGACGAAGTTAGGGTCCGCTTGTGGAAAGAAGACCACTTTTGGGCTGCGAACAGCAGTTAGAAAAATACTTAAGACCAATAATCCAAGGGTAGAAACGAGTACTGTTTTGGGTCGTTTTAAAGCCCACTCTAAGAACTTAGCATAGAAGTTTTGTACGCGAGGCCAAAGTTTGTTTTGAAATGCGCCAATAGCTTTCTCAAGTATAAAACGATAGAGTAGAAACAGGAGCCACATAGTAACAGTGAAGTTGCCCAATCCGAAACTACCGGAAATATAGAATAGCGCAGCAAAAGCAAGTAGAATAATGGTTGTTACTCGGAATGATTTTTTGCGTTTAGTAGGATCTGGTGCATGGTTGTGGGGCTTCATGAAATCCACGGCAAATACGGGGTTGATAATATACGCAACTACCAAGGAGGCCGTGAGAGTTATGATCAACGTGATTGGCAAGTAGAACATAAATTTTCCAATTACCCCTTCCCAAAACGCCAGAGGCACGAAAGGCGCTAGGGTTGTAGCCGTTCCCGATAGAACAGGTAAGAAAATTTCACCAGCAGCTTTTTTAGCAGCAACCTTGATAGGCACCTTTCCATTGTCGAAAATTCGGTGTGTATTTTCAATGACGACAATGGCGTCATCTACAACAATTCCCAACCCCAAGAGGAATGCGAACAATACGATCATGTTCAATGAGAAGTCAATTCCTGGTAGAATCATGAAAGCGATGAACATGGAGAGTGGAACAGAAAGACCAACGAAGATTGCATTAGTAACTCCCATGAAGAACATCAGAATCAAAGTAACAAGAATGAAACCGATAATGATGGTATTGATTAGGTCGTGAAGAGTAACGCGCGTGCCATCTGATTGATCTCCTGTGATCTCGATGTTTAGATTTTCAGGAAATTCATTAGCCTTCATTTCATCGATGATGTCATAGATTTTGTCTGACGCCTCGATCAGGTTTTCTCCACCTCGTTTAATGATGTTGAGCGTGATTACATTCTTTTTATCAAGACGACCATAACTGGCTTGTTCAGCGTATCCATCGCGGACTTGGGCTATGTCTTTCAGGTAAACTTGTGCTCCAGTCATGGAGTTTATAACAAGGTTTTGGATTTGAAGAATGTTTTCGTATTCGCCTGAAACAGTAATAGACCTTTGCATATCATCCATGGTGACATTACCACCATTGATGGTCATGTTTTCGTAGCGCACGGCGTTTTCAATGTCAGACATGGTAATTCGTGCGGCTTGCGCTTTATACATGTCTACATCGATTTGAATTTCTCTTTCGAGCGCACCAACAATATCTACACGAGTGATTTCGCGCAGTCCTTCGATACGGTCTTTTAAATCGTCGGCATATTTTTTAAGCTTAGAAAGATCATAGTCACCAGAAATATTGACAAAAAGTATGGGCATTTCGGAGAACTCCACTTCCATTACAGACTGTACCATGTTGGGATCTGTGGGAAGGTCTTTTTCAGCTTTTTCGACGGCGTCCTTTACTTTTTGTTTTGCGATAGCAACGTCAACATCCGTATTGAACTCTACCATGACGACGCTATAATTTTCTAGGGATTGGCTGGTCATTTTTTTAACACCAGCGATGGATTTGATTTGCTTTTCGATAGGCTTCGTTACCAAATTTTCCATGTCTTTTGGTGACGTGGAAGGCAATCCTGTTGAAACGTAAATGGTTGGGATGACAATGTCAGGAAACTGCTCTTTCGGTAAGTTTCTATACGACACAATACCAGCGAGCGTGATAAAAATCGTCAACAGATAGATTGTTGTTTTGTTATCTATCGCCCAGCTCGTGGCTTTGAACTCTTTAAATTTTTCTAGCATGGCTGGCGGGATTAGAAATTAATAAGCAACCCATCTGCGAGGTCTGATGCGCCGGTTGTAACGATCATTTCTCCTGCCGCGAGACCCTCGACGATTTCAGCGTTTCCTTCATATACCGCACCCACTTTGACGGTGCGTTTTTTCGCAATCTTGTTGCCGTTTTCATTGGTAGCAATGAAGACGAATTGTTCTGTGCCTGAGTTTTGTACGAGATTGATAGGAATGCTAATGGCATTTTCATTTTTGTAGGCAATGATTTTCATGATTGCCAATTGATTCGGGTGATAGAGGTTGTTTTCGCCACTCAAAGCAGCTTCGGTGATAAAGCTTCTGGTAAGAGGGTCAATTACCTTCGCCACAAAGGACACCCTAGAGGGCAAGGATTTATTGAGATCTGGAATGAATAGAGTAACTTCATTTCCAGTCTTCACTTTGCTTACATAAGCTTCAGCGATATTGGCTTTAACTTTTAATTTGCCCATATTTACAATGCGAAATGCGGGCTCCATAGCAGCGGCGGTAGCGAATTGGCCAAGCTTTAGTCCTACATAATCAACTGTTCCCGAAATAGGAGATTTTATCTTACTAAGTTCAACTTGCTCTTGTAACGTTTCAATCTGTTTCTCTATAGATTCTTTCTGAGCTTTTGCTTGTATAAGCTGCACTTCGGTACCAATCTTTTGTTCCCAAAGTTTTTTTAGTCTGTTGTACATGTCATTAGCTGCGGAAAGCTGTGGCTCGAGTGATTTAATTTGCTTGATATAGACATCGTGTTCTAGCTCGGCAAGAAGTTGTCCGGACTTTACTATATCTCCTTCGTTGACATAGATTTTTGTCACGCTTCCCATCATAGTGGGTCTAATATCAACGCTTTCGTCAGCGTCAACCACTCCTTGCACATCTATATATTGCACAAATGGAGAAGTTGTAAGCGATGTCACAATTACGTCTTTGATTTTTTTAGAAGAAGTCGTGTCAGAGAGGGCGAGCTCTTTTTCTAGCGCTTCGATTTGTTTATTGATTTCTTCTTGCTGTGTTTTAAGAGCAGCGAGTTTTGCTTTTGGATCTTGATCACCACCGCATGCTGCGAGTATTGCGCCAACGGTGAAAAGGAGGAATATCTTTTTCATAATGAGTAGTTATCTTTGATTAGAGAATGTTGAGCGATTTTTTTAGTTTAACAGTGGCATCGAGAAGGCTTCTTTTAGCGTTTGCTAAATCTGTTTGCGCCTTCAGTACTTGGGATGTAGACTGACTCACATTCATGCTAGAGGCAATTCCCTCTTTGAATTTAATATTTGTTTTATCGAGTATTTTTTGTGCCAGAGTTAAAGACTGCTGGGAGAGATTTACCGACTGAAGTGCTGTTTCATATTCTGTCTTTGCTTGTTCGTATCCCAATAGGGAAGCGCTTTTTACGTTTTCAACAGTATCTTTCATTCTTTGTACTTCCACTTTTGCTTTTTGGACAGACTTCATGTTTGTTCCCCCTGATAGAATAGGCATGTTGAGGGTGAACCCCCAAAGCTGCGGTGCAAACCATTGTTTAGAGGTGTCAAAGAAATCAAATTCCTGACGGAAAGCCTGTGATTGAAGATTGTAGAACAGAGCAGCATTCGGTAGAAACGCGGCTTTTTTATTCTTCAGATTGAGTTCCTGCATGCGCAATGCATTTGTAGTAAGCATTACATCAATATTTTTATCAGGAGTAAACGAGACAGACATTACATCGCCTGGATTCATTAAGGACTCTACTGTGTCGGTTAAAGTAATATCTTGCTGCAGAGGCATTCCGATGGTAAACTTCAGGAGTATTTCAGATAGTCTAACGTTGGCTTTTAAGGTCGAAATAACGTTGGAGATTTCGTTGAGAGAAAGTTGTAGTTGTTCAACGTCTTGTTCTTCAACGAAGCCAGCTGAGTATAAAGCAGATGTTTCGTCGACCATTTGATTGAGGACCATTCTCGTTTGCTCTGTGAATTTGAGTTGTTCTTGCAGCGAGAGAGCAAGGTGATATGCTTGTGCGGTTGCCGCTTTTACCTCAATTTCAGACTTGGACATGTTTTTCTTTTGAAGATCTGCATAAGCCCTGCTCGCCTGAAGACCAACGAGCCAAGATCCATTGAACAGGATTTGACTAGCGGTTAAACTTGCAGTCATGTTGTGTGGCAATCCGAATTGAAAACGTACCTCTTGACCGGGAGCGCCGAATAAAGCGCCATCTGCAACTTGTGTGATAAGGGTTATAAAGTTTTGATATTGCAGACTGGCGGAAACCTGCGGCAGTCCAATGCCTAGAAGTTCATCAGAAGTAAGTTTGGCTACTTCGGCATCATAGCTCGCGTTTTTTACTTGCAGAGCATTTTTTACCGCAAATGCTTGCGCCTCGGCGAGCGACAAAGGAGAAGATTCTTGAGCCCTACTCGTAATAGGAACGACAAGCCAGAGCCCAGCTACATGGAGCGTCAGCAGCAGAAACTTCAGTTTTTCTGCGAGTGCTGATGGTTTGAATAGTGTGTACATGTGTGTTAGTTGATATTATTTAATGTGTTTGATTTTCTCTTTTAATTCTTCTAAACCCTTTTGATTGGCAATGCCTCGAATGTGGTAGATGAATCCTTCTTTGTATACTTGAGAAAGCTTCCATTGACCAGGGGTAAATAGACGGGGATCGATCATCGCATTGACATGGGATAGATACATTCTAGTTATAATTTCTGCGTCGAAGTCTTTTCTGTAAACTCCTTCTTTTTGACCTTTCAGAATGTTTTTGAGCATACAGCCATAAACGACATCGTTTCTGTTTAGCATAAGTCTTTTGGAAACTTCTGGGTGGTATTTTTCTAAGTCGTACGCTACTGAAGGATGCAGATTTTGAAGCAACTCAATGATGGTTTTGAAAATTTCTAAACTCTCATCAATGGCGCCGAGACCTCGTGAACAGATTTCTTCTATTTGCGCGTCTTCAATTTCACAGTGCAGGTCAATGGCCTTTTGAACGAGTTCGTCTTTATCCGAAACAAAAAGATAGATGGTCTTTTTTGAAACACCCAGGTGACGAGCCATGTCATCCATATTCACGCTTTTGATTCCAAATTGCATGAAGGTTTTCATCGCCCCCTCAACTATTTTCTTCTCTTTTTCTTCCATTTCGCGGCAAATATAATCAGGTTTTTTATGTGGAAACGTTTTTGAGTAAAAAATGTTTCCTAATAAAAATCCAGTGAAATCAACGGAATCGGGTTGTAAAAAAGCACAACAGGAGTGTTGGTTGTGAAAAATGTTTCATTAATTTATTGTGCTCAGTCATTTGTAACATTATGCTGTTTGTTTCATATAAAATAGACTCCATTGATTATACAGAGAGGATGCCTTATTGAGGCATCAAAAGTACTGAACACAATTCTTGTAAGAAACGTTTGACTTATTAAAACGTTTCCAATGGGAAATTATACGACATGAATTGTCGTAACAAATGGTTGAGCTGACTCGCTTGTTATTTAGAGAAGATTATTTTTCAGTGCTGACTGCAAAACATGATCATCCACGATATGAGGAACCGTAACTTGTAGTTTTGGCTCAGCCTGCATGGCTCTTTTTATTGCAAACAGCGCTTCCTTATTTCTGGCCCACGCTCTTCTAGCGATTCCATTGTTCACATCCCAATGCAACATGCTCAGAAGTTTTTGTTCTGCGCTTTGAGATCCGTCCAGGAGCATTCCGAATCCACCATTGATTACTTCTCCCCATCCAACACCGCCGCCGTTATGCAGGCTTACCCATGTGGCTCCACGGAATGCGTCGCCCACGAAATTATGCACTGCCATGTCTGCAGTAAATCTTGAACCATCATAGATATTGGATGTCTCGCGATAAGGCGAGTCTGTTCCAGAAACATCGTGATGGTCTCTTCCAAGAACAACAGGGCCAATCTTGCTGGCATTGATCGCGTCGTTGAAAGCTTTCGCAATCATCATTCTCCCGAGAGCATCCGCATAAAGAATTCGGGCTTGTGAGCCCACCACCAGTTTATTGTTGTTCGCTTCTTTAATCCACTGAATGTTGTCGGCCATTTGTTGTTTAATTTCCAACGGTGCTTCTTTTTTCAGATTCTCCAAAACCTCTTCCGCAATTTTATCGGTGGCGGCAAGATCTTCTGGCTTGCCAGAAGTACACACCCACCTAAACGGCCCGAATCCATAGTCAAAGCACATCGGACCAAGAATGTCTTGGATATAACTTGGATACTTGAAGTTGATGTGATCAGCAGCCATAACATCAGCACCTGCTCGAGAAGACTCGAGAAGGAATGCGTTTCCATAGTCAAAAAAGTACATTCCTCTGGCTGCGTGTTGATTGATTGCATCAGCATGTCTTCTTAATGATCCCTTTACTTTCTCTGTAAATAGATTTGGATCATTTGCCATCATGTGGTTGCTTTCTTCGTAGGAAAGCCCTGCTGGATAATAGCCTCCAGCCCAGGGATTGTGAAGGGAAGTTTGGTCACTTCCTAAGTCTACTTGAATATTCTCCTTGTATAGCTTTTCCCAAACATCTACAATGTTTCCTACGTAAGCGAAACTAATGGTCTTTTCCTCAGCCAAAGCTGCTTTAACTTCCTTGGCAAGAAATTCTAAATCTTCCGTAATCACATCCACCCAGCCCTGATCATGTCTTTTATAAGCCGCCTTTGGGTTTACTTCAGCGGTAATGGAAACACAACCGGCGATGTTTGCTGCTTTAGGTTGAGCACCGCTCATTCCTCCTAAACCAGCAGTTACGAAAAGGAGTCCTTTTGCAGGTAAATTTTGTACGGACAGATCGCCTCTTTTGGCGCGCACCATGCGAGCGGCGTTCATTACGGTGATGGTGGTACCATGCACGATGCCTTGCGGCCCGATGTACATGTAAGAGCCAGCAGTCATTTGTCCATATTGCGTAACGCCCAAAGCATTGAATTTTTCCCAGTCATCTGGTTTGGAATAGTTCGGAATCATCATTCCGTTCGTTACCACTACGCGCGGGGCATCTTTGTGAGAGGGGAAGAGACCTAGTGGATGACCGCTATACATCACAAGTGTTTGCTCATCGGTCATTTCGGCTAAATATTTCATTGTAAGGCGATACTGTGCCCAGTTTTGAAAAACTGCGCCATTTCCACCATACGTAATGAGTTCATAAGGGTGCTGTGCCACCGCATGATCCAAGTTATTTTGAATCATCAACATGATCGCAGCGGCTTGTTGTGATCTTGCAGGATACCATGATATGGGTCTTGCCTTTATTTCTTGATTCGGTCGAAAACGGTGCATGTAGATACGGCCGTATTGCTTCAATTCAGACGCGAACTCGGCGGCCAGTGCTTCATGCAGATGTTCCGGAAAATAACGAAGCGCATTTTTTAAGGCGAGTATCTTTTCCTCTTCTGTGAGAATTTCTTTTCTTTTCGGTGCGCGATTCACCGTTGGGTCAAAAGAAGGAAACTCTGGTAGGAAAGAAGGAATTCCTTCCAAAATCGAAGCGCGGAGATCTTCAGCAGTAAGTGAAGCAGCGGATGTAATCATGAGACAAAGTAATATTAAAAAGAGATGTACACCATTAATAACATGGGTTCAAATCTTGGGAAGCAATAGAATTATTTCTTAAGAAAGCGCCCCGATTTTTTATCGAAACCATAAGGACAGTGTTTACAGCCGCTTTGACAGCAGTATCCTCGTTTCAAATGATATTTCTCCGTGAATACAATATAACCCTCAGGACTATAATAATAGTCTGCTTGGGGATCGTAGCTGTTTTCGTTAGAGGTTTTTTCTTCTTTCATCACCACGCCACAAATTTGAAAAACCTTTTAATAAACAACCCACTAAAAAAAAAGTTTATTCAAGATATTGTTGACATTTGCCACCATGGAGTATTCACGCTGGCCGGGAGATATCGAAGTGATGGTGAAACGGTTGGACAAAATCCATCCTGTGGTGAGCGGCAACAAGCTTTTTAAGCTCAAATACAACATTGAAAACGCGCATTCTAAGGGTCTTAAAAGAGTGGTCACTTTTGGCGGAGCGTGGAGTAATCATCTTCATGCAGCCGCATATGCTGTGAAAGAGGCAGGATTGCAGATGATCGCCATTGTTCGGGGCGATCATTCTGTCCAAGAGAGCGATATGATCCGAGACATTCGCGCACAAGGCGCAGAAGTGCACTATGTATCCAGGTTGTTTTATGCGGAAAAAGAAACCGAAGAGTTCAAAATGTGGTTGATAGAGCGATTTGGTGAAGTATATGTTATCCCTGAGGGTGGAGCAAATTACTTAGGTGTCAACGGGTGCATGGAAATATTGGACGCAGAAGATAAGCGTTACACGGATATTTTTTGTGCCGCTGGAACGGGAACAATGGCTGCGGGAATTGCGCTCACCCTTTCGGAAGGACAAAGGCTACACGTGATAAGCGCCTTAAAAGGTGGCGGAATGAAGGAAGAAATAACCCGAAAACTAGAATATTTTTTCATGGATAGAGACGCGGCCAAAGAGCAAATGGAAAACGTGTTGGTCTATGATAACCATCATCGGGGCGGATATGCGAAGTACGATCCGGAACTGATTCAATTTATAGCGCACTCGGAAATCCCATTGGATTTTGTTTACACAGGAAAGATGATGATGGCTTTAGAAGGCCTTATTGAAGAGGGACATTTTAGCCAGCGGTCAAGGATCTTGGCTATTCACTCAGGTGGGTTGCAAGGCAATCGAGGCTTATCGGCGCTTAAGCCATAGCTCTGGGTTTTGAGCAGCGCCAGCTTCTGAATTGACTTTCCAAATCTCGAAGTGAAGTGTAAATTCTTCTCCATCGAAGAGCACAGTACCAATCTTTTGTTTGATGGCCACCTTATCTCCTATGGAAACGTTGACGTTGTTAAGTCCAGAGTATACTGTTTTGTAAGTACCGTGGGTCACAATTACGTTTTGTCCGGCGCCAGGAATAGTGAAAATACTTGTTACTTTTCCTTCGAAAACAGCTAATACAGCAGCGTCTTTATCCGAAGTGAAATCCACTCCATTAGAGTTTACTTCAATTCCTGCCAAACTTGCGTGTGGATGTTTTCCAAATCGCTGGGTAATTATTCCTGATGGTACGGGCCAAGGAAGATTGCCTTTATTTTTTTCAAAGTCTGCATTTAAAGCTAGAACTTCTGGCGCGGCAGAGGGAGTTGTTTTTTTAGTGGTTTCTGAAGGAGGCTTGACACCAGTATTACCGGCGGCTTCTCTTTTCTTTGCTTCAGCCTCTTCTCTTTCTCTTTCTTTACGCCGTGCTTCGGCTATTTCCTTTTGAATTATTTCTTCGATTTTGGCAGAAAGTTTTTTTCTGTCTGCCTCTTGTTTCTTTTGCTGTTCTCTCAACTTTTTTTCTTCTTTTTGAAGAGAAGTTAATTTTTTTTGCTTTTCTATTTTATCAGAAGAAATTTCTTCTTTCTCTTTTTCTTTAGCAAAAGCAAGCTGTTCTTTTTGTTCTTTGCTGAGTTGAAGAAGCGAAATATTCTCTGAGATTTTTACTTTGGTATTCTCTATTTGAGCCACATGCTTTTTTCTAACCTCCGCATAATGCTGGGTGAGCTTCCATCTTCTATATGCTTGGTTGAAGTTGTCTGATGCAAAAATGAACATCATTTTATCGTACGAAGAACGATTTTTGTAGGCTTGTACAATCATTCTCGCGTATTCACTTTTCAATCGATCGAGCTCTCCATTTAGTTTATGGACGTTGTTTTCTTTTTGGCCGATTTCTCCATCGATGGTGAAAATGTCTCTATTGATATTTTTGAGCAACTGCTCTCTGTATGTTAGTTGTTCATTGAGAATAGCGAGCTGACTACTGGTTACTTTTTGATTTGATTCAGACTCTTTGATGAGTTTTTTGGTGAGTGCAATTTTTTCATTGATCTCGTCCCGTTGGCGTTGAAGATCCTCTTTTTTTGATTGAGCGATAGTTGTAGAGACGGAGAAAACGAAGAAAAACATTGCTGCGCAAGCAATAACCAGCAGGGCTAAATTTCTATTGACGCTCTTTTTCTTCATTTATTTTCTCTTTTCGCTCGAAATCGTCGGGAATTTCGAACGGTATATCGTAGGCTTTATTGAGCGCAATTCTAGTTATTTCAAATTCGATTTGTTGCTGCTGTCCTACATTGCGAATATCGATGATGCAATTAGAAGGATAGAGAATTTCTTCCTCAGTTTTGAAACCACTATAGTTAATTTCAAGTGTGCGCTGATTGATAAGGTCGTTGAATACCGACTTAATAAGTTTAAATGAATTAGGATCCAGCCAATAACGACTAACGATGATATCATCTTCGTCCGCCTTTCGCACGGAACGCTGGTATTTTGGATCATTTGGGTTGACAATGATGGTGTCGTTTGGGTCAAGTTTTCGATCATCGACCCCGACCATTCTTCTCACTTTTCTTTTGTATCGAGAAGTCAATTGATACAGCTGACCGTCAATATTCGATCTGAATTTGCCCTCGTCTTTCTCTAACCCAATAGCATTTCCAATTAGCAGGTCTTGGAGCATATCGAAATCTAGTCCCACCTTGGCAACCTCGTTGATATCCTCGAATCGTCCTGTGTAATAGTATTTGTTATCTGGGATTTTGGAGATATACTTTAGGGAATCGGGGGTAATTAGGACACGGAAGACCTCAATTCCAAGAGCAGGAGAGATAGATATCCAAACACAACTGTCTTTTCTCATGCGAATATTGGCTTTGAAGCCTTGTGATTCGCCAAGTGATCTGAGCTCCACATCTAACTTCATTCCTACCCAACCATAGTCGAGTTTATTTCGCTCGTAACGCTTTAGAAGGTAAGTGGCTGATCGTTCTTTTAATGGTTCTTGTTGGGTTAGATCTTTTTGTTTTTTACAAGCGGAAAAGAAAACTAGCAGGAAACAAGCAAAGAATAAGCGTATGGTACTATATGAGATTGATTTATTCAATTTAATCTATGCTTTGCTTATTAATTTTAGAAGACAATTGTTCGGATCCACCGCCTGCTTTCAGGGCTTCTTTCCACGCCTCGAGAGCGTCATTGGTACGGCCCAAGCGGAATAGAATATCTCCATAATGTTCGAGAACTTCGCCTGAAGGTTTAGCACTAGCGCTCACTGCTTTTTCTATCCATGTTAAGGCTTCTTGATAGTTTCCTTGATGGAACAGAATCCATGCATAGGTATCGTGAAAAGATGGGTTTTCAGGTTCCAGATCAATGCTTTTCTTACTCATTTGAGCAGCCTTCTCGAGCTTTATTTTGCGAAGGGAGAGGTAGTAGGCGTAGTTGTTTAATGTAAACGCGTCCTCTGGAAACAAGGAAAGTGATTTATTAAAAGACTCGTCGCTTTTTGCGAAGTTTTTTTGCTTGTTGTAAGCAGAACCAAGAGAAGAATAGAATTGGGCGAGAAGGCGAGGGTTATCAATCACCAACTCTTTGCCCATGCTCCATCGATCAATAGCGTTTTGAGTTTGACCTTTTCTTTCGTATCCGTATCCAGTATAAAGGTAGAAAGCTGGCATGTTGGGAAATAACTCAATCGCTTTTTCCCCGTCTTTAACAAGTAGATCGTGCTTGGAAAGCGCTAATTCTAAAGAGATGATCTGTTCCCAAATTTGACTTTTGGACGCATCAAGCTCAGCGGCGCTTTTAAATGCGTCCAAGGCTTGTTGTTCTTTTCTTTCTCTGAATAAAAAATCCCCAAGGATGGAGTAGGCCTTTGCTTCTTTTGGGTGAAACTTTACGGTAAGATCCAGTAATTCGAAAGCTTGACCGAGGAAGTTAGGGTTAAACATTGTCAAGTCGTAATACTTCATTAACACCATTACTTTTTGATCAATCGAAAGGTCGGTAGTTTGAAAGGCTTTTTTTAATTCATCATACGATTTGACCTCATCTCCAGTTGCCGCGTAGTATTCGCTTAATTGATAGTGAACCTGGCCGTTGTCTGGATCGGCCAACACCATTTTGTCCAGTGCCAGTTTAGCTTTTTCTTTTTGATTATTTTGATAGTAAAACTGTGCCACAAGTCCCCAATATCTAGCTTCTGAAGGGAATGCTTCTGCGAGTTTCTCAAGTTCACGAGCTGCCTTTTCAAGATTTCCTTGCTCCATGTACAGCTCGTGTTTTTGAAAGCTTAGCTCTTCAAAAGGACCAACTATTTTTTCGAGTTGGTCATAAGCGGCAATGGCTTCGTTGATTTTGCCAGCGGAGAGCAGGGCAGTTGCTTTGTCGTAAAGGGCTGCTTGATCGTCAGGATTTAGATTAAAAGTGGCATTAAAAGATTTAGCTGCCAATTCGTACTTTCCTTGATCCATATAAATTTCACCTTGAAGTCGATGGTACCAAGGGTTTTTAGGGTTGGCTTTGACGCTTTTCTCTATCTTCTGCGCTGCTGAAGAAGCATTAAGTAGAACCGATCTTTCGATTCTTGCCATTTCATAATTTACCGAGGGTTCATTCGGTTGTACTTGCAAGCATTCAGAAAATGCTTCATACGCTTTTTGTATTTCTCCTTTTGATTTATAGAGCTGTGCTTCGAAGAACTTTTGCTCGAAGCGGGTATCAACACTTGGCCTTACTTGATCTGGTTCAATCAAGACTCCGCTGGCATCAGACTCTTTACCTTGCGAAGATTTTTTTGAGGTTTTACACCCCACTATCACAAGCGGCACTATAAGTATGAAAAGGAGTTTTTTCAAAGGGTTATTTAATATTGGAATAGTCGCTAATACTCAATACTTGTGCCGCAGAAGAAACCTGAGAGCCAATTCCAATCATGGAATTGGTGACTACTGCATTGGTCACTTTAGATTCATTTTGAAGGATGGAGTGGGAAACAACGGCATTTTCAACGCGAGCATTGTTGCCTAAACTCACATAAGGTCCAATGACGGCATTTTGTATAACGGTATTTTCTCCTATAAAACAAGGAGGAACAATCGTTGCGTTAATCAATGAGGCTGAGCTGGGTATAACAAGAGTGTTACTTATGTATCCAAGTACTTTGGTATTGGTATCAATCATTGCCTCTTTATTGCCACAGTCCATCCAGTCGCTTACTTTACCTGGAGCGAAGCGCGCGCCTTTCTTAACCATGTTGCGAAGCGCGTCGGGTAATTGGTATTCCCCACCATTGGTAATATTGTTGTCAATCAGGAACTGTAGTTCATTTTTCAAGGCGTTGCCGTCTTTGAAATAGTAGATTCCAATCATTGCCAAGTCGGAAACGAACTCTTGTGGCTTTTCTTTAAACTCAGTAATGGTATTTTCTTCGTTGACTATGACTACACCAAACTGGCGGGGGTCATCAATTTTTTGAACCCATAGCACGCCGTCTTTCGTAGTATCTAGTTTAAAGTCGGCTTTAAATAAAGTGTCTGCAAATGCAACCGTGACAGGTCCATTCAATGCAGATGCAGCGCAAAGGATGGCATGTGCGGTTCCAAGGGCTTCATCTTGGTAATGAATAGTGCCTTTAGCTCCCAGAGATTCAGCAACAGTTATGAGGTGCTTTTCTGCGGCCTCTCCAAATCGCCCGACGACGTAAGCTATTTCCTCTACTTTTTGATCGCTGATGGATACGATATCCTCCACCAATCGCTGCACGATAGGTTTACCTGCAATAGGCAAGAGAGGTTTGGGAGTGGTAAGGGTATGGGGGCGTAAACGCTTACCCATTCCAGCCATAGGCACAATAATCTTCATAGAAAACAAAAGATGAGCTACAAAGGAAAGAATATCCCTTTGATCAAAATTGAAATTGAGGAATAAAAATCAACAATGCTTCGGTGATACGAAAGGATTATCTACCTGAAAAAGAAGGTTTCCTCTTTTCCATGAATGCAGATGTCCCTTCTTTGAAATCTTCAGTGCCAAAGCATTGACCGAACTCTTTTATTTCGGCTTCATAACCATTGACTCCTTTTTTGAACCCAGCAAGAATAGAGCGATACGCAGATGCAATGGCTGTAGGGGAGTTCTTAGCAACATTCTTGGCGATTTCTTCACACTTGGCAAGAAGTTCTTCTTGTGTCACTACATGATTTACTAGACCCCATTGAAGGGCTTCGGCGGCGTTGATCATCGCTGCAGTGGCTATCAACTCCATAGCCTTACCTTTCCCAACTAGCTGGGTCAATCGTTGTGTACCACCATACCCTGGAATTACACCTAGCGAAACTTCAGGCAGCCCCATTTTAGCATTGTCGGAAGCTACGCGAATATGGCAACTCATCGCTAATTCAAGTCCGCCACCCAATGCAAAGCCATTGACAGCGGCAATGACGGGCTTGCTCATGTTTTCAACAAAATCGAATAGAAGTTTATGCCCACTTCTGGAAAGCATTCGGCCTTCATCTACTCCAAAAGATGCAAACTCTTTAATGTCCGCTCCAGCGACGAATGCTTTAGAACCGCTTCCAGTCAATATAATGACTCTGATGTCTGGGTTGACGTCTGCCAAAGCCAAGGCTTTGTTTAACTCTTCAATGGTTTGTTTATTCAGTGCATTGAGCTGATCAGGGCGATTAATGGTGATATAAAGGATGTTTTCCTTTTGCTCTAAGAGAAGGTGGGTATAGGCCATAAAGATTTTTTGTCAAATGTATGTAAGAGATGGTCTTGCTGCTACCTCAATACAGTTACATGACCAACGAGCTGTTTTCTGCGCTCAATGCTTTCAAATTCAATGATCCATGTATATACCCCGTCTTGCACATAGTGGTTGTTAATTCCAGGGATCCAAGGCTCTGTCTGATCGGTTGTCTCGAATATTTTGTCTCCCCACCGATTGAAGATCTTTAGAAGAAAACCGTCCACAGGAGGCCCAACAGCCAAAAACACGTCATTCAATCCATCGTTGTTTGGTGTAACGGTATTCGGTACGTATAAGGGGTAGAAAGGCCTTACAAGAGCAGAATCCTTTGAGGTACAGCCATTATTGTCTATGACATGCAGGGTGTAGTAGGTTGGTACCGTAGGAGACACGAAAGGGTGGGTGCAGGTATCGCAACTGAGCGCGGTGTTGGGCGTCCAGAAAAAATGCTGCTCAAAAGGATTTCCCATTAATTGTGCCTGTCCAGGTGCTTCAAAGGATTGGTCGGGACCCGCTTCAACGGGAGGATCGGGATAGACTCCAACAAATACATCTTGGAACGTCGTACAGCCGTTTTCATCCAAAATTTCTACGGTGTATGTCGTAGAGGTTTGAGGGAATACCAGTGTGGAGTCTGCGGATTCATCGATTACCGTGGCTGATGGCTGCCAGTCGTATACCACCCCTCCGGATGCTAAAACGGCTATTCCATTTCCACGACATACATAGCCTCCGCCTGATGCAGAGCCTAAAGGATACACTACGCTCACAGTCACTTGGTCTGTTCCAGAGGCACACGTGTTTTGTAAGAAAACTGTATAGGTGGTAGTCTCCGTCGGTGAAGCAATTGGATTTTGAATATTGGGGTTGGATAATCCGGTGGAAGGATTCCATGTGTAATTCGACACGAGTGTAGAATTGAGTTCAACGCTAGACCCTAGACAAAGACGGATTGTATCGTAGATCTGACCTCCAATGTCTATTAAATCAACTTGCACCGTAGTTGTAAGTGTATCTTGACAGCCATCGGCGGTTGTTCCTATCATGCTGTAGGTGGTGGTCGACAATGGTTCTGCAACAACAGACGGTCCAGAAGTCGATGAAAGAGTTTCCCCAGGACTCCAGAGATAGACGACCCCTCCTGACGCTGTGAGACTCGCTGTTTCGCCGGTGCAAATTATCTGAAACGGACTAATGGTAAAATTGATGTCATAGGTTTGAACTGTAACACTTGCTGTGTCAATCTCACATTGATTGCTATCTACTAAGAAAAATGTAGTTCCAGGCATGGCTACCGCCAAAGGATCAAGTTCGTCGGGGTTAGACAAATATGGGTTAGCAATCCAAAAAGCATTATCAGATCCAGAACCACTCAGCTGAAAGGAAGTTTCTGGGCAAAAGACAGGTAGTTCGTCAATTATAGGATTCACCCCGGGTAGAACGGTGAGTGTTACCACAGCAGTGTCACCGATCAAACATTCGGTAGTTTCGTTAACAATAAGATTGACGGTATATGTACCTGGTTCAGTGTAGAGATGTTGGGCGTTAAAATCATTGGAGGTGTTGCCATCACCAAATGTCCATTCGAAGTTATTTCCTCCAATAGACAGGTTTTGAAAGTCTACAGGGGTGTCTTCACAAATGGTGGTAGGTCCATCTATTTCAACTTCCGCTTGAATGGTACCCAAATTAAATCGAAACACAGCGAGATTACATGATGGTGCGGGGTTGGTGTTGCTCCAAGCATTTGAAGTGGTAGGAAAGTCGCTGTTGCCGCCACATCCTGCACAAGCTGCTTGATATACTGTGCCGTTTTTTGCAAATCGCGAAGTACCGCCATCTACGTGCTCCTGTGAGATATTACCTCCCAAGAAGGAGCCATAAATTAATTCACTAGCGTCACTTCCAAGCACACATAGGTAAAAATCGCTGCCGTCGGTATTTGGCTGAAAAGCATCTGTGGAAACGGGAAGCCCGGTTGTAGTGCTCATTTGGGGTTGGCTGCACGAATACACCAACCCGCAGAGGTTGTTTGTACCGCCCCCCCAGCCGCTAAAAAATATTTGGTCGCAATCGCTAACTAAAAAAGCAGTGGGAGAAATATCAGGGCTTCCACTTCCAGTACCAATAGTAGTGGTCCACGTCACGGTGGACAGGTCGGGGCTAAACTTGCGTAGAAACAGTCCGCTGTTGGGCTGTCCATACAACCCTGGGCTAATGGGCATTACTCCTTCTGTAAGACCAAGAGAATAAACGTTTCCTGCAATATCCGTTTGAACAAAATAGACCTGATCAAACTGCATAGTGCCTATGAATGTGCCGTTAATGACACTCAAATCCACGGGGCTCATTCTTACAATGTACCCATCGGTTTCGAAATCGAATTCGGTATCCGCGCCATTCGTGCAGTAAGGGAAGTTTGCACTCTTTGTTCCTCCTGCTAGCAAAACGTTGCCATCGTTGTCAAACTCAACTCCCAAGCACGTATCGCCATCAAATCCTCCAATATAAGTTCCAACAAGCATGGTACTTAAGTCTGGCTCCATTTTAAAGAGAATTCCATCAGAAGCACCGCCGCCATAGGTGCTTTGCGTTCCGGCGTTGGGTATTGGGAATCCTCCCTGAGTTACTGAGGCTACGTAGATGTTATCTTGATCGTCGATATTTACTTCACCTCGAAAGCAGTCTCCGTAATTGTAAAAAAGCTGATCGACAATATTCAAACCGTCATTTTCCGCCCCGCCCACAAAGGTGGACCGAAACATTTGTCCTTGACTATTGAGTTTTGTAATGAAGAGGTCACATCCCTCAGGATGCGATGACGTAAAGTACGGTGTCATCACCAAAAAAGGACCTCCCATGAAACTGGACTGAAATACACCTGCTGTGACGGGAAAGTCACTGCTTCCAGTCACCCCCATTAAAATGATGTTGTCTTCTGAATCCGTAATGATACTGTGTGGTGTTTCTTGCAACGAACCTCCTAAATAGGTGGCGTAAAGAATGCTCGATCCATCGGCCGCAAACTTTGTTATGTGAACGTCCATCACATTTGTTCCACTGCTATTAAACGTCTCGTCAAATGCCCCAACCGTGGTAGGAAATCCAGGGTTAAAAACGGCACCGCTTCCTATGAGTCGTTCTTGACTATCGTTGCAGGCAGTAAATCCAAAATTGTCAGCAGTGCTTCCTACAAAAGTGGAGAAAGCTATTTCAGGATCAATAATCAGGGCATAGTTTTCATCGAAAAGCCCCAGATCAAAGGATACAACTTTTTCTTTGAGAACAAATTTGCATTCCACCTCATGAATTTTTCCGTTGATGATTTGGTATGCAAAAGGCTTCAGCTCTGCTAGATTGCCCACTGAAAGCTGAATGCGCAGCTGACGATTGACGATGCGTATATCGTCCACTCCTTGATATTCCATGGCGATGGTATTCGGCGAAGTATGCGGAGCGACGATGAAATCGTATTTGATGGATTGTTTAGTGGTATAAAATCGAGCATCTATACCGTCATAGATATTATCGAAGTTCCAGTGCTTGAAGGATCGAACACCCTCGGCAGAGGTGTTGCTCAAATAATAGTTCTTGATAAAGCTAGAAGAATCTGAACCAAAACAGGTCGGAGTGGAAGCGCCGATAAGTTTAACTTTAAAGTTATGGCCTTTAATCAAGGAAGAAGTATCCTTTGCAGAGGAGGGGTGAATCGCTCTGAAAAACGACTCATGAAAAAGCTGAAAGGTCCAGCCGTCTTGTTGTAGCCACAGTTTGCCACCTGGAATATCCGCCGCCGCAGTTACATGGCTGGGCCACTGGCCTTTGTTTTGGACAAAAGGCCACATCTCTTGGCCAAAAGACGGCGAAGAGGATAAGAGCCAAAGCCCGAGTAAAAAGCCGAGAATCCTATTCAACATGATGATTTCACTAGCAAGACCAATAGCTTTAAGATAAAGTTGCCGAATAAGTTCTAAAAATAGAAAAAGGTTTCTCATAACAGAAAAAATTCTCCGTTACCTTTGGTAAAATCCTATAAAAATGAAACTCATCACTCGTTATCCGATGGCCGCATTGATTGCCTTGGCCATTTTGTTTTCTGGATGTCCTTATTCCTCGACCATTCCTCTTAGTGAGGCCACGGCGAAAATTCCTGATAGTTTTATCGGTACTTGGGAGCGCATGGACAGCGAGGGCGATAAAGTGGAGGTGAAGCGCACAGGCCCAAATACTATGGACGTAATACAGCCCAACAGCGAAGGAGAACCAACCATTTATCATGCGCATTTTACGGAAATTGGCGGAAGCACGTTTATGAATTTGAAAGAAGACGGTGAATATTCCAATTACTTGTTGTACAAACTGGAGAAGGAAGGAGACTTCAAAATTAAATTGGTCGAAGTCACTCCTTATATCCGTGAAACCTTTGAAACCAGTGCCGATTTGAGAAAGTTTGTGGAGCAAAACATGCAACACAGCTTTTTCTTTACCAATGAAGAAAGCACGTATTACAAGATTAAATAACCTTGGATAAAGAAACCCCCCGTCTCGCCTACAGGCGAGACGGGGGGTTCTGTTAATGCTCAATTACAAACAACTGCTTCAGCTCTTGCTTTTCACTAGAAAAATGTAAAGCATACACACCGGATGGCCAATTGGAAACGTCCAGCTTCTGTATCGAGTTTTGCTGATAGACTGTTTTTCCAAACATGTCGTAAACAATAACCAAGGGTGTTTCATTTTCTGTGAGTTGCACTTGAATGTTTAATTCTGTATTGGCAGGATTGGGATAAATTAATCCAGAGTACTCTCTGCCACGCATAAATTCCATAAGCGCACAGTCGATGAACGAGACTGCGTTAGGAGAGTGAATGTAAACACCGAACCGATATTGTTCTTCAGCGATAGATGGCGATTCGTTGGATGTTGGTGAGTCGAGATCTTCTGGCGTGACGCTCTCCCCTTCGAAGTAAGACTCAACAATGGCAAGTTCTACTTCTATTTGAGAAATCCAATGTTGTAAGGAATTCATTTCGGTACTGTCTAGAGGACAATCTAACAGGTTGTTATAAATGCTTAATGCCATTTCTGGTTTCTCAATCAATCTATACAAATGCCCTTTATTCAACTCCAAATAGAATTGGGTAGAAACCAAGGAATCCGCTACCTGTGTTGTCGTTAGGAAGTTCAGAACATCCACATATTTTTCTACTTCAGAGCTGAAGGACTGTCTGTTGTCCGCAGGACTTATTTCATTTTGTGCAAACATGTTTTCCAAAGCGGTTTTCATGTAGTCGACTCCCCACTCCATTCTTTTTCTGTTTTCAAGAGATGTCAGATCAACACCAGAAGAAAGGATGTGATGAAAGAGATCTATTGCTTCTGCATCATTGGCCAGCGAATCATAAATCTCTGTATGCATGGCTGCTATAGATAATGCGGAGTCAAGCGGCATTTCTCCAAACCCCGGAAGATGAACCAAGTCTGTGTTGGTCCTTGATCCACCAACATTTTCTAATTCACTAGACGCGGAAGAACTTCGTGGCTTTAACACAGGTTTGGAACTAGGACAGACTACAGCGAAGCTGGAGCTTGGATCGTTAAACGTAACAGGACATGTTTGAGCGTTGCATGAACTCAAGAACCCTGTTGTTTCTAGATGCATACCATTGGAAGGAGAAGCCCACCATTGATTATTAGAAGCTTGAATAGTTGCTTGATTGCAATTTAGATCACACGCCTTGAGAATGGTACCCTCAATGCATGAAGTGGCAAAACTTCCAAACTGGTTAAATCCTCTTCTCAGGAGGAGATCGTTTATTTGATTGCAATAAAGGTGGGTTTCATTGTTTTCAAATTGATTGAACCCGGCATTTGAGCTAGAACTTAGATTGACAAGACATTTGTGAGCTAACACCCCAATGGAGTTATTGGAGACGTAATTACAGCGCATACTCAACTTGCCGAAATTCTTCGAAATAGCCTCTAGATATCCGGTAAATTGATTTTCCGATAGGTAAAGCTCTACTTGGCTATTGTCTCCAATGGCTTGATAGACGTTTGGGAGATTATTGTTGAATATACATTTAGAAACGGTAGCACTCGTATTCAACATGTGGAGATGCAGCTCTGAGTTGGTGAAGTTGGTCTGGGAACAGCCAAAAGACCCGAAGTTTTGAAACATTCTACTGAAAGGTCCTGAGAAATTGGATGATTGAATATTGGTTTTCGAATGCTGAGCTCGGAGTCCAACGTTTTCGAAAGTGGTATTTGTGACATTTAACGGACCATTGAAACACCAAACTTGAGCGTCATTGATAACAGGGTTTTGAAAAAGAACATTCTTGAAGTTGGTACTGGAATTGGTTCTTATGGATGCCAACTGTGGTACTATAGCAACACCAGAGCGCAGTTCTACAAGAGCTTTAAAACCTAAAAACCGAAGCGCGTGGTTGGGCGATAGCTCTAATAGAACCTCTGAAGGATTATCGCCTTGAAGAATGAACTGTGCGTTATGCTCAAGAACGATGTCGGTTGGCAAACTGCCTTGAATATGGAAAACACCTGTTTCTCCTGAAGGAAAGAGATTTTGGAAGGTGGAGTTTTCTGCGACGAACAATCCGCCACCATCTAATACAATCTTGCTTTCGTTGCTGTTGAGCTCAAAACTGGACTGATCGAAAACCCAATTGGAAATACCATTGGCGGTATTTCCTTTGAAGGTCAATATACTTCCGTCATTTACTTTGATAAGTGCTAAATTGGTTTGAAGGTCGGATGATAAACCGAACGTCCACTCGGTGTTGCTCAATTCTAGTTGAGAGTTCTGTACAATTGCAAATGAACTATTACTGAAATTCAGAGTCCCCCCTTCTGTTCGAATGTCTGAGTCGTACACGTACATGCCTGTTTGTTGGTCTAGAATTCCTCGGAGATGGAGTGCTAGATTGCTGTTTTGAAACAATAAGGTACTCTGTTCAATGGCGCTTGTAGTCATTTCGATTGGAAGATCGCACGAAACAGAAATCCAGTGCATGTCTGCTTGTTTTGAAGTGTGGTAGTTTAGGCGATTTGAGTAGTTGTTATTGAAAATATCCGTGTTTTCAAAGCGAATGAACCCGCCGAGATTTTCAATATGAATTGATTGGTCAAGTACCAATTGACCATCTGATTCTATGATAAGTTGTCCTCCTTCTTCAACAATGAACGAGGTCATTTTTCCATTGTTATTTCCTGCTAGAACGTTGAGTTGCGCAGCGTTCAAACGAAGAGTACAGTTGTTACGAATGGAGACTGTTCTGCCCGGTGCAATATTCATCTTTGCTTGATTATCCAACAGCACTTCTAAAGGGCTTCCGTCTCTTGAGCAAATAATTAAATCGTTATTCACTTGCAAAACGGCGTCTGGCCCAGTGAGTTGAAAGGACGAATTAATGAATGTTTCGATGGGCAGTTGTCGCTCGAAATAGTCTTCAAATTGAGGGTTTACTTCTACAACCGCGCTCTCAATAGGCTCGACGGGAAGGACATTTCTGCATTGGCAAGCGGGTCGATATTCATAACCAATCTCTTCTGGCACTTCGTGTACAAGTCGATACAAGTTGTAAAGCACCATGTAGTCAATACCGGGATATTCGCCGCGGTACTCTGCATCAACGATACCATTGTTTTGCGGACCGAACTGGGCATCATCTGGAAGGAAAAGCATGTTTGGTGAAGACATCAAAGAACAACCAGCATTTAAGGAGAATTGGTCGGCCCATATACCCTCCGCTGGAGCACAGTCAAGCATGTTAGTCAATTGGGAGAGGTTGTAATTTATTGGCAATGCTCGATTATCATGAAGCACCGCATTCATCAGTCCATTGGCTGGCATATTGCTTATCTGCGAGTTAAAGGTGAGATAGTTGGAGTCCCACAGTCCACCGAGGGTTGCTAGTTCATACAACAAATGAATATTCACTTGATCAAAGGCTTTAGGGTAGTCTTGAGGATCTATGTGAAATAGAAACTGAGGAACCTGATAAGAAACCCAAGTGTTCAATATGTTTTGTAGTTCAAAATCGAAATCAGTATTAAAAATTACAAGAGGCTCTGTTTGACCGACGGTGACTAAAGAATAGCTGTCGTTCAAGTCGTGCCACAATTCTTGTATATCGTCAATGTCTAAGCGAATGGGCATTGGTCCTTCTATTGGAAGGTCATTCATTGTGCCGTTACAATTTATGAAGTTGTACAGCGCTATGTCATACCCGGCAAAAGGAGCTCCTATAAATGGTCCAATGATATTTCCAGCGGTCATTCCTAATGCACCTCCAAGGGTCTCTGCATTTACCCACGTATCTGCTGGACTTTCGCAATAGTCTTTTTTGGATATTTGAAGAATAATCTTCCCGGGGGATTCTATAAAATTAGCCACTTGGTCACCGTGAGTAAATCTCAGCAGTTCTATCAAAGGATATGAAGCCATAGCAGCATTGTTTCCTCTTGGGACGAGCTCTCCATTTTCTTCTTTTATGACCCACTCGTGAGGAGAACCAGCGGTACCTGTATCATTCATTCGAGCGACCAGTCTCCAAATAATGTCCCGCGCAGTTTGATGAATGTTCAAAGGCTCTTCGGCTGTTGTAGGCTGAACATCTATATTGTCTACGAGTTGCAACACAAATCGAAGTCCAAGCAACATGGATACAACTTGGTCAATGCTTTGGACGTTTTTGTCATTGAAGGGTAGAGCAGTTGCATTTTCTCCTGTACTTTCAAATATGGAGAAATCAGATCGAACTTTTATAGCAGGATAGTCATCGCTAGGAGTGTATGGATATTCATTTTGGTAATCTGACCAATGCTGGTAGAAGTTGGCGGGAACATCATCGCGCATCATCAATCCATTAATAAAACCGGGATCGGTCCCATAGACACCACCTGTCGTAAAGTGTTCGCAATATTGATCCAATCGAATGGCCGCTTTTAATGCATAATAAAGTTCATTTTCCGTTGTCGTCGTTTCTTGACCATGTTCTAAAAGCAGGCGATATTCTGTCGCAAGAACGATAAAGTAATGGCCTAGCGAAATAGTACCATCTCTCCAATGCATCGCTTTGTATTCGGAGTCTTGGCCATACAGGTTGTTTGGAAGAATAACACTTGCAGGAAGACTTTCTCCTGGGTTGGTTCCTACCTTCATATAGCGCTCGCGCAGCTGATGGCGGTACAGCCAGTACTTTTCGTGATTTTCGAGCTCTGATTGAGCCATAGATAAGATGCTGCTGAAAAGCAGTAATAGGACCATTGGCCCGTGACGATAGTTTTTCATAAGAGTTAAAAGTTTAAGTTTTAAAAAGCCTTTGTTGCCTAGGTTTATGACCTATTTGGGAACAAAGAAGTTTGTAAGTTCCCAATGCTCATTGGTGCTGAGATTGTGTTTGGAAACAATGCCAATATTTTTTGAAAAATGAATACGTATCGTATTTTGTGGTGATTGATTTCCTTGATATTCTATAAATACTGTATTGAAGGTTTGTCCGCTCGCTGTTGTATAGGGCTCGTCAATAGCAAGCACAGTGGATTTGCCAGAAGGCAACTCGCGCGTCATGCCTTTGATGAGGGGAGCAACGAAAAGTATGGAATAGTCATACTCGTTGAAATCGATCACCGTTTCATACACCGCTCGAGTTTCTACTTGGGGGAAAATGGGGAATCGCTCATAGTCTTCTTTAATGGCAAATACTCGACGAGCGTAGTTTAGGTCTGCATGATATATGACGTTGTTGTAGACCACACCCTCAAACATATCCAACTCTAGGTCTTGATAGAGACTGAAACAATAGGAGGAATCGCGTTCATTGGTTTCCACATTTTTCAAAACCCACCAGCTTCCTTCTGGAAAAAAGAACCATTCCCGAACACCTTCCCAATCCAAAGCATATCCATCAGGAACATAGGAATTATAGTTTTCCTCTGTCGTTTCTTCTACTTTGAAACATCCAGACAAAAACAAAAGCGATGAAAGAAGGAAGTACCTGCAATTTTTCATAGAAAGTAGTTTCAGCGAGTCAAATCTAGAAATGCAAAAAGTTGACTGGCTGCTATTTCGATTTTTTCGAGGTCTGAATAATATTCGGAGGCATTAAGGTTGGAGACAGGTCTGCGAGGAATGGCGGCTTCCTCTTATCTTCGCCGCATAAATGCATGTATATGAATCCTAGTGTTGGTGTATTGGGAGGCGGTAGCTGGGCCACAGCGCTGGTGAAGTTGCTGAGTAATAACAACGCAAAAGTACATTGGTGGATGCGCAATACAGAAGCGATCCAGCACATTCAGCAGTACGGTCACAATCCTCATTATATTCAAAGTATCGAGTTTAATACCGATCGATTGGTAGTAACCAACGATCTGCAAGCGGTAGTAGATGCCTGCGACTATTTAGTGGTTGCCATTCCCTCTGCTTTTGTGCATGAAACCTTTGATCATTTCAAGCCAACGGGCCTGGATAAAAAAGTTATTTTTTCTGCCATCAAAGGAATCGTCAATGAATTTGATGCCATACCCGCACGATATTTTCATAAACACCTCGGCGTGTCGTATGATAACATAGGAATTATCTGCGGCCCATGTCACGCGGAAGAGGTGGCGCTGGAGAAACTTTCTTATTTGACCATCGGCTGCCAGAATCTAGATCGGGCAGAAGCAATGAGCAAAATGTTGGCCTGCCGTTTTATCCGGACCATCACTACCGAGGATGTTTTTGGGGCAGAGTTGGCTGCTGTTTTGAAAAACGTCTACGCAGTGGCCGCAGGAATTTGCCACGGACTTGGATATGGAGACAATTTTCAAGCGGTATTGATTTCGAGTGCTGCACGCGAGATTGAACGTTTTTTAGATTCAGTGCACGAAGTACACCGCGATGTAAAAAGCAGTGCCTATCTCGGCGATCTACTGGTAACGGCATATTCGCCATACTCGAGAAACAGAACCTTCGGAACGATGGTGGGAAAGGGCTACAGTGTAAAATGGGCGACTATTGAGATGAACATGGTTGCAGAAGGATATTATGCTGCACGGGGAATTCATGAGATCAATAATAAATTCAAAGCCGACATTCCTATCGCGGATGCGGTGTATCGAATTCTCTACGAGAAAATTTCCCCCATGATGGAAATGCGAATCCTCACCGAAAAGCTGAGCTAGCCATGCATTGGAAAATGTTCTTGTTGATTTTTTTTGGCACCTCCAACTTGTTTGCCCAAGAAATTATCTTTGGAACGAACAACTATATTGAATACCGAAAAGGAAATTTACCAATTGTTATATCTGTACCACACGGTGGTAACCTAGAACCGTCTTCTATTCCAGATAGAACCTGCAACGATCCTGTTTATGCGACGGACGCAAATACAGTAGAGTTGGCTTTGGCGATAGAAGACAGGTATTCAAGCATAACAGGCTGCAAGCCTTATATCATCATTTGTCACTTAGATCGAAGAAAGCTGGATGCCAATAGAAATCAGGAAGACGCGGCGTGCAACAATCCGGCTGCAGTTCTCGCTTGGCAAGAGTTTCATGGGTTCATTGAGGATGCGCTTCAAGAAACGAGCGCGTTGTTTGATGGTAAGAGGTGGTATGTAGATCTACATGGACATGGCAATCCTATAAATCGAATTGAACTTGGCTATCTTTTATACGATGACGAGTTGGCTCTGAGTGATGCAATACTGAATACACAGACGTATATCAATTATAGCAGCATTCAAAACTTAGTTGAAACAAACATGTTGGGCATGAATCATTCATCGTTGTTGAGAGGAGATTTGTCCTACGGTACATTATTAGAAAACGAGGGATATCCAACAGTTCCGAGCGCATCTATTCCTTTTCCAGGAGTGAATAGCAATTATTTTTCTGGAGGGTATAATCTTGCTCGACACAGCAGTTACAATTTGCAAAGCTCAGCCAATGGAGTACAGATGGAATGCAATTTTGAAGGCATTCGTGATACTCCCCAGAATAGACAAAACTTTGCTAGTTCTTTTGTACAAGCTACGAATACGTTTTTCGAAACACACATTAACACCATTCCTTCAAATTGTGTTTCACAGGCTGCAGAGCGTTCTGACTCGCCAGAATTATTCGTATATCCTAATCCAAGTAGCACTTTCCTAGTAATAGATAATCTCCAACCATTTGATCAGCTTGAAGTGATAGATATGACAGGGCGTGTTCTACAAAAATCATTGATTTCTAGGTCTAGCAGTATGACTCTGAACGTGGAAGACTGCGCCTCCGGAATATATTTTTTAAGAATAAATAAAGGAAAAGTGATGCGCTTCGCGGTACGGTGAATTATCTTCGGCCAAACCTTATTGGCCATATGTCTAAAAAGCTCACAGCGCTTATTATTGATGATGAAGAATTTGCTCGGGAAAACCTGCGCATGTTGGTAGAGGAATATTGTCAAGACTTGGAAATAGTGGGAGTGGCAGGAAGTGCAAAGGCAGCAAGAGAACTCGTAGATGAATACAATCCCGGGTTGGTGTTTCTCGATATCATGATGCCCGGAGAGGATGGATTTGCTTTTTTACAATCCATGACGGACAGGAAATTTCAAGTCATTTTCACCACGGCATTTAGAGAACATGCTTTGCGCGCAATAAAGGAAAATGCCATCGATTATTTAGAAAAGCCCATAGATATTGAAGAGCTTCAAAAAGCCGTAACCAAAGCGATTTCGCAAGCAAGTTTGGGTGTCAAAGGAGCTGCCATTACGGAAGAACGTTTGAATAAAGTGTTGCAAGAAATCGTCTTGCATAATTCCGTAGAAAAAACGGTAGTCCCCACCAAAGACGGACTTGCCATTGTCAAAAACACAGAAATCATTCGATTGGAGGCCATGGAGAATTACACGATGATTTATTGTGTAGGTGGAAAGAAGTACATGAGCAGCCGCAGTATCAAAGCTTTTGAAGTCCGTTTGGATTCGAACATGTTTTTTAGAGTTCATAAATCACATATTATAAACATTGCGCATCATTTAAAAGAGTTTCTCAGAAATGAAGGATTGATAGCAGTATTGTCAGACGGTTCTCAAGTGCCCGTAGCGCGAAGAAAATTGCAAGAGTTTCTAGATAAAATCGAAAACATAGGTTGATGAATAGGCTGTTTTCGTTTTTCTTGTTTTTCGTACTGCCCGCTTTTGCATGGTCTCAACAGTATTCTTTCGTTCAGTATTCTTTGAAGGAAGGTCTTCCTCAATCGCAAGTGCGCAGCATATTTCAAGATCAACGCGGCTTTATTTGGGTGGGAACACTTGGCGGAATATCGCGATTTGACGGAAGAAGTTTTGTTTCTTACAGCAGAAGAGAAGGCCTCTTAAACAATCAGATCAACTCCATTCTTGAACTTCAAGACGGAAGAGTTCTCGCAGGATCATCAGGAAGCGTGAGCATCGTTACGCCTCTCGCAGTGAAGAGCCTGGTGCTTGAAAACTTCAAAGAGGCAGCAGTGAATGCCCTTTACCAAGATCCTTCGGGGAAAGTATACATCGGAACGGAAAACGGAATTGCTTTTCTGGAGAACGATCAGATTCTGTATCCAGCAATTCTGGTAGAACCATTTACGGCACACATCAAGGCTTTTATCAAGAAAGACGAGGACTCTTTTTTTATCATCTCTAAAGAAAAAGTATTTCTTTTTGAGAAAGGAAATGTCAGCCTTTATTTTGAACCGAATGATCGCTCGGTGAATATTTTTGACGCAGAAATAGATGATGATGGGCGATTGTGGTTGGCTACGAAAGGCTCGGGATTACTTTCTTACCTGCCCGCGGAAGGCGAGCGCATACATGGAGAGAGTCAAGGTCTAAAAGACGTAACGCTGACAACGCTAACCAAAAGTTCTCAAGGGAGTTTATTCATTGGTTCGCGCTTTGGTTTTTATATCTACGAAGGAGGATCTGTTACTTTTATTGATCAAAATAAGGGACTCAAAACGCCGGATATTCGTGATGTATGCGTTGATTATGAAGGCAATGTTTGGCTGGGCAGCAACGGCAGCGGATTGCTCAAGTTTACTGGTCGCGCGTTTTTATCGTACACTACCTCTGAAGGCCTCAGTAGCGATGCGGTCATGTCTATCACAGAAGACACCAATGGTCACATTTGGTTGAGCACTTTCGACGCAGGTGTATGCGAGATTTTACCCGACACGGTTAGAAGCTATAACGTGGAGGAACTCACTGGAAACAATAGAATTTGGACGAGCCTCACGGACAAGAATGGAGCTTTATGGTTCGGAAGTTCTTTTGGTTTGTTTAGTTATACCAAGAAAAAGTTTAAGAGTTATGGAGTAGAGGATAGTTTATCCGATCCCATGATTTTATCGTTGTTAGAAGACTCCAAGGGTTTGTTGTGGATAGGTACAGCCAAAGGTTTGTGCGTGATGGAAAATGGAAAAATTAAGAACTTCAAGGCGATACCAGGTAATCCCGAAACACGAATACGAGATATTCAAGAAGACAAATCAGGAAACATTTGGTTGGCTACACGTGGCGGAGTGTATAAGTTCGATCGTCAGCGGTTTACATTGTTCAATGAAGCACAAGGCTTGCCCGATCGCATTGCATATTGTATAGAAGTTGATCCTCAGAACAGAGTGTGGGTGGGCACACAAAATGGATTGGCTGTGCTAGAGTCCGAGCGTTTCAATACGGTGGATCTCAACGCTACAAATGGATCTTCGAGTATTAATTTTCTCAAGTATTATTTTAATGAAATATGGTTCGGAACCAACAATGGCTTGTATAGTTTTTCCTCTCAAGTCACCCATCCTTCTGAGCAATTGTTGGTGAGAAGGTATGGTTTGGAGGACGGGCTGAGAAGTTTGGAAACCAATTTGAATGCGGTATATGTTGACTCTAAAGATCGCCTGTGGTTTGGCACCGCAGAAGGAGTGATGCTAGTGCAGTCTGGATATTTGGGAGAGCACACTCGACGCATTGCTCCGAAGGTGGCGTTGACATCCGTGCAGATTAACTTTTTGACCCCCGATTGGAGCAAGTTTCGTACGGTCATCGATCCACAAACGGGATTGCCTATTGAACCCGAAGTGGATTATAAAAACAACCACTTTACTTTTCAATTTACCGGTATCAGCATGACCTATCCGGAAGATGTAAAGTATCAATTTATGTTGGAGGGTTTTGATCAAGATTGGCAAGCTCTTACCAATTCAAACTTTATTACCTACAGTAATTTGCCGTACGAACACTTTGTGTTTAAAGTGCGCGCTGTTAGTAAAGAAGGGGCTATCAGCGAACCGGTTGTTTTTGCTTTTTCTGTAGAGCCTCCTTTTTGGTGGCGGTGGTGGTTTATAGTATTGGAAGTGGTAGCCGTGGCGAGCTTGATTTTTTTAATTTGGTACGTACGAAGGAGGGTTACCAGAGCCAAGTTTGAAAGGGAGAAGCTAGAGTGGAAATCGAGGATGTTGACGCTCGAGCAGCAATCGCTCAATTCAAGCATGAACCGTCATTTTATTTTCAATGCACTCAATAGCATTCAGTATTACATCAATCGTCAGGATCGACTTGCCGCCAACAAATACCTCAGTGATTTTGCGAAGTTAATTCGCAAAAACCTAGACAGTTCCCAAGAGACGCTTACCACGCTGAGAGAAGAAATAGAAAGACTAGAGCTGTATTTGAAACTCGAGCACATGCGTTTCAAAGACAAGTTCGAATATGAAGTATATGTTGACCCAAGTATTCCTCAAGATGCGGTGAAAGTGCCCGCAATGCTGTTGCAGCCTTTTTTGGAGAATAGCATTTGGCATGGGTTATTGCCAAAAGCGGAGCCTGGAAAAATCAGTGTGCGGATCGTCCCGGTCGGAAAGACGCTTCACATGGTCATTGAAGACAATGGAATTGGGGTGGAGAACTCTCTGAAATCGAAATTGGGGACCGATCAACACATTTCCAAGGGAATGCAGATTACTCAAAATCGGTTAGAACTGATACGAAAGATGACGGGGGAGAGGATAGAACTCATTGGACCACAGCAGATTGACAGTGAGTCCGGGGAAATTAAAGGAACAATTGTCGAGATAATAATTCCTGACAATTTTCATGAACTTTTTTCGTAAAAGTCTTGTATAATAGCTAACTATCTTTATATTTGTTTGTGAATAAGTTAGTAGAGATGACTAAAGTTGTGAAATATCTATTTTTGTTCGTTGCACTTGTGACTCTTGCCACTTCATGTACAAAAGATGAAGAGTTGGTGGGAGGCTCCACGGAAGGAGTACAATTGCGCGGTCAGGAATATGAGTCCGTTTTGACGGATGATATTTCAGGCGACGGCCCTTCTGCTCTGCCAGGCGGTTTTGACAATGACCTCCAAATCACCGATGATGAAGATGATGAGAACGATGATGATGGATCAGGAATCACCGATGATGAGGACGATGAGAATGACGACGACAGTTCTAAAAAGAAATAAGCGAAAGTCCCGATAATTCGGGACTTTTCATTTAATCCCCTTTCAATGAAGCATGTTTTTTTGTTTGTGACGCTTTTCTTTGTTTGGAGCGGCGCTGGCCTTGCCCAGCAGTCGAACGAAAGAGCGAGACGGGTGAACGTTATTTTTTATTGGGTCAATGAAACCCAAACGCACACCGTAGAGACCTTTTCAGGGGGAGGACCTATGTACACCTACGAAAGGTTGATAAACCAGAAAATGACCACTATCGACAGTGCCGTTTTCTGGGTAAAGGGAAAAAGAGAATACTTTGGAAAGCAGCAACTCGATGAGAACTCCAAAGGGTCATTTGTAGTGAATGAGGCAAGCGACACCCTGTGTTTTTATGCTAGAGGCAAAAAGGCAGTGCTATATATTTTTCCTGGAGCCTATCTAGGGACGCCAGAATTATATTTCATTGAAAAGCCGGCCGTGATGCTACAAGCGGGGCTAGGTGAACTTCCTTACCGTTTGAGCAATTCGGAGTATGCTTTGAATAGAGACTATTTAACTACCCAAACGAATGAATCATGGAACAACTTCGTAAAGCATGTTTCTACCACTTATAAAAGCGCATATTCATTTTCAGACAACCATGTTATTCGCTTGGCCTTCTTTGGCAAGTCTCAGGAGCATGTTCGGGCAGTTCTTTTCGATTTGGCAAAAGACAATCGGGTGGGAAGTATCAGTGTTCTATTAAGCGATGTATTGCGGCTCGACGATACATACTTTACATCGCCCAATATTCGGATTTATACGGATAAACCCATAGATACGATCAAACAAGTTTTATCCAAGCATGGATTCAAGACCAACATCATGGTTTCCGACGGGTCCAATAACTACGATATCATTTACACCCAGAGCAAAATGCTCGATGCCGATTTTATTAATAATTTGAAAAAGGTTCAAAGGCAGCTTGGGGTGAAGAGTACCAGCCTATCGTTGTATCATGAGGTGAGATTGGATTGATGTTTTAGATATAGAAGAAAGCGGATCGACTCGCCTATTCCCCCAAAAATATATATTTTTTGGCGGTTGTGTTCTCCGAAAATATAGTATATTTGGGGATTATGATTAGAAGGAAGCTCCAAGATATAATTGAAAAACAATACCACAAGGGCAAGGCGATCATTGTTCTTGGTCCAAGGCAAGTGGGTAAAACAACGTTAATCCAACAAAGCTTGCAAGGAAAAGAATGCGTGTTTTTAAATGGTGATGATCCCGACGTAAGGGAGTTGCTTCGAAATGCTGGAAAGTCAAGACTGGAAGCTATAATAGGCACCCGTCAGTGGGTTTTTATTGACGAGGCTCAACGGATCGAAAATATTGGTCTTTTGGGAAAGATGATCATGGATCAAATCAAAGGAGTTCAATTGATCATAAGCGGCTCTTCAGCATTAGAAATAAACGACATTACTCAGGAACCAATGACAGGGAGAAAGTTCGAGCATTTGTTGTATCCCATTAGCTACATTGAGTTTGAAGATCATGTAGGGTATATTGAAGCTACGGCGCAACTGGAGGAACGAATCGTGTATGGCATGTACCCTGACGTAATCAACAATCGACACAATGCTCACGAAGCATTAAGGAATTTAACCTCCAGTTATTTATACAAAGACGTGCTTTCATTTGCGGGTATTAAAAAGCCAGATTTGTTGAATCGGCTGTTGCGTGCCATAGCCCTTCAGTTGGGGAGCGAAGTTTCATACAATGAATTGGGACAGTTGTTGGGTGTAGACAAGTCGACCGTTTCGCGTTATATTGATTTATTGGAGAAGACATTTGTATTGTTTCGGGTGCCCAGCTTTAGTAGGAATCTTCGAAATGAAATCAAGCAGAATCGCAAAATTTATTTTTATGATAATGGCATCAGAAACGCGATTATCAATAACCTCAACCCTTTGAGTCTTCGTGATGATAAGGGAGCGCTATGGGAGAATTACTTGATTAGCGAGCGGATGAAAGCCTTGGCATATGAAAGGCAATCAGCAAATTGTTATTTCTGGCGCACCGTTCAGGGCCAGGAGATTGACTATGTGGAGGAGCGCACAGGGGAGTTGAGCGCTTTCGAGTTTAAATGGAGATCGAGGGATAAACACAAACGCCCTCCTTCCTCATTTATGAATTCGTACAGTGCAACGTACAGGATTATCGATAAAGAAAATTTTCGAGATTTTTTGAAGCTTGAAACGAATACCGAATAGTTACTAGTTACTAGATACTAGATACTAGTTACTAGTTACTAGATACTAGATACTAGTCGTTAGTCACTAGTCGTTAGTCACTAGTCGTTAGTCACTAGTCGTTAGTCACTAGTCGTTAGTCACTAGTCGTTAGTCACTAGTCGTT
>JAIXWX010000008.1 GCA_027491075.1 Flavobacteriales bacterium | reverse complement strand
GCAAAGGACGGATTCGCAAAGGACGGATTCGCAAAGGACGGATTCGCAAAGGACGGATTCGCAAAGGACGGATTCGCAAAGGACTAATTCGAAATTCTAAAATCTAAACTCTAAATTCTAAATTCTAGACTCTAAATCTACCCCGCGTTTCTCCCCACGGCGTTTAGGTCTTCGAATGCTTGCTTGAGTCTTTGCACGAACGTCTTCTCCCCTTCTCTCAACCAAACACGAGGATCGTAGAACTTTTTGTTCGGCTTGTCGTCGCCTTCCGGATTTCCGATTTGTGACTGTAAATATCCAGACTTGCTTTGAACATAATCGCGCACGCCGCTTAAAAAAGCGTACTGCATGTCTGTGTCTATATTCATTTTCACCGCGCCATAAGAGATGGCTTCGCGAATTTCTTCTTGAGAACTTCCGCTTCCTCCGTGAAAAACAAAGTGAATGGGTTTTGAACCTGTATTGAATTTCTTTTGGACGTATTCTTGAGAGTTCTTTAGAATGATGGGTTCCAGTTTTACGTTGCCTGGTTTATAAACACCGTGAACGTTTCCGAATGCAGCGGCTACAGTAAAACGCGGAGACACTTTCATCAGGTGCTCATAGCTGTAGGCAACGTCCTCAGGTTGTGTATAGAGTTTGCTGCTGTCCACTCCAGAATTGTCTACACCATCTTCTTCACCACCCGTAACCCCTAATTCAATTTCAAGGGTGATTCCCATCTTGTTCATGCGCTCCAAATAGGCTACACAAATTTCAATATTTTCATGCAAAGGTTCTTCGCTGAGGTCTAACATGTGCGAGCTGAACAATGACTTTCCATGTCTTTCGAAAAATGTTTCTCCATGCGCCAACATACCATCCATCCACGGAAGCAAATTCTTTGCACAATGATCGGTATGAATGATGACAGGTACTTTGTATGCCTCCGCTACCATGTGTATATGCTGGGCACCACTTACTGAGCCGAGGATGGAAGCAGACTGATCATCGTTCTTTAATCCTTTGCCTGCATAGAAAGCTCCTCCTCCATTGCTGAACTGAATAATAACAGGAGAGTTTACTTCCTTTGCTGTTTCCAACACCGCATTGACAGTATTTGTGCCAATCACGTTTACAGCTGGGAGGGCATAGCCTTTTTCCTTTGCATCATTCAATACTTCAGTAACGGCATCTCCCGTTAATACGCCCGGACGGAATTTCATTTTCTAGTTATGTTATTTAAAGAATCTAATTTGAAATTCAATGTCTGCTCAGGAGCTAAGCCTTGCACTGTGATTGGTGTTGAGCCTGATTTGATGATATATAATCCGTAGGGTGTGGGCAACGCGGGGCGATAAAGGGTAAATCTTTCTTTAGGCGAAACTTCTACCATGATGTTGTCTTCACTTGACTTTGAAATTTCCAAACCTCTTGCTGTTGCCACTTTGATTGCGACCTCACTATACCATTTTTCAAAATCCTCAAAGGTTTCATTGGCATTGCTAAACTTCGAATTTAACTCTTCGTCTTTGGGGTAATAAGCGACCAATATTTCTCCTTTGGTCTGCATTACATTTTCATTTACTGTAACACTAGTATCGTAAACTTCTGTCTTTTTTTCGTCCGACTGGGCGTTCTGACACGAAAGAATGGTTAGTCCGCCAATAAAAATAAATGTTAAACTTCTTTTCATTTCTCTTTTAAATTAAAGTCTTTTTTTGCTTGATATTGTATGGTGTCTGGTTTCAACTTCACCTCTGCAGACATCACGCTTCCTTGCGCGAAGGCGAGGATTTCATTGGAATTTCTCCAAGAATCAAATCCTTGAATCACGCCCATTTCCTTTATCCCTACCGCCACTCTTTTTCCTGAAGCTCTTAAGTCGAAAGTTTGTCCATTGGGAAATTTCACTACAGGTTGTTTTCCTATAACAACATTAAAACGGTCCGTCGGTAAACTGGATTTGAACGTCTCTCTGTAACCCACCACTTCCTTTTCGATGACATTGATATCGCCTAGGGACTCGCTTCCAGCGAAGTACGGATTGATGAAAATAAAACTGCTACCGAATGCTAAAGTGTCACTATAATTTGCTAGTGCTTTCTCTTGAGAATACTTTCCGTTCTCGTCGAGATTGGACGCACCTTTTTCTCTCACGCGATCACATGAGAAAAAAAGAATGGTAAGCAGAATAAATGTAAATCTACTTGTTTTCATGAGGCAATAATACAAAAGTCCTCCTTACAATTTATGTGGGAATTCGTTTGTCCATGACTTTGAACCATACCGCGGGCAAAAGACAGAGCAGCATCATGGCTGGATATCCAGCGGGCAATGCGGAGGCTCCGTCTGGACTATCAAGGAGTTGATATTCTTTGGAAGGCGTAGTATGATGGTCGCTGTGACGAGTGAGTTCAAACAAAACCAATCTGCCCAAAATATAATCTGAATTCCAAGAATGAACAGGTGTTACGTCCTCGAACCTGAAATCATTGATTTTCTTTCGAGTTAGTCCATAATGCTCGATGTAGTTGACGGTTTCCAAAAGAATGATGCCCAATAATGCTGACGCGATAAAGCCGATAGCGGCCTTCCAACCAAAGATTAGAAAAACCGATGCAACTACAAACACTTGAATGATCTGATAAACTAGCATTTCATTGGCTATGGCATAGACTTTCAGCTTCTTTCTTTTGCGTTCTTTCTCCACGATTCTCCATGCATTGATCCAACTACCGGGAATCGTTCTGCGCCAAAACGCATAGACACTCTCTCCCTTTCGAGCGGTAGCAGCGTCTTCAGGAGTACCCACGTTGCGATGGTGGCCACGGTTGTGCTCAATATAGAAATGTAAGTAGAGCGAAGTAGTGAGCAAAACTCTACTGATCCATTGGTCCAATTTATTGGTGCGATGACCTAATTCGTGTGCCACGTTGATTCCATAAACGCCGCACATCAATCCAATGGAAATGGTTCTACCAATGATATCGACCGTTGTCATATCCGCTGTGTTCGACATCATTTTCAGGTAGTACAACATTGCACCGAGATGAAAAATAACTGTCCCGTATATTATGGCATCATATAACGGATTCTTCGCGGCCCATTCTTTCTCGGTATTTGATAAATTGTAGGAATCAGTGCCTAAAGCAAATTCCGCGATGGGTATTATACCAAATGCAAAGACCAGAGGAAAGAAGGTCCAAAATCCATGCGCGTTAAACGCAATCACCAACGTAACAGGTAAAAGGAAAGCAGCCAAGTACTTCATAAAAACGAAGATAAAATATCTTTTGATACACTCCTACTTCGTTGGTCGAATTACGTCGTGAATATTGACATCGACGGTAAAATGATTGGCGGGACCGGCGAGGTGATAGATGGCTCTGCTGTAGTTGAATCTAAACTTTTTTATACCGAAACCAAGACCGAAGGAAAACCCAGCCATTCCCGGTTTGTCCTCAACTTTCAATTCTTGTCGTCTTCGATAATTGTATGCACCGCGGATAACAATATTTTCTCCCAAAAGAAATTCGGTACCAAAGATGATGTGACGCATGAAGATATCTCCAAATTCCCAACGTGTACTTTCCAGTACTTCTCCTGTAACAGGATCAATTTCAGGTTGATTTAAGTCACTGTTGTAGCGTAAATCCCACGTTTGTAAATTATCCGCTACGACTGAAAAACGAAACGGCGCATACTTGGGTTTTTTGGTAATACCCACTTGAAATTCGAAAGGGATTTTCTCTCGAGTTCCATTAAAGCTATTGAGTTGGATACCTACGTTGCGGATGATACCAGTAATGGTAAGGTTCCTCCGCGGTTGATGAAATGTTGCAGCGAAATCTGTGGCAATGGCCATGGAGTTCAATTCTGCGATATTGCTGTATAGGATGCGTGCATTGGCCCCAATGGTCCATAGGCTATCCATCTTATATCCCGCTCCTAGGTTTAAGAAATAGTCTCCAGCAGAAAATGTTCCCGTTTGATTTCCGAGTGCATCATAGGCCTCCATGGTACCGTGGCTCACAAATTGGACCGTAGCCGCAGTTGAAAGTTTGGAGTTGATGTTTCGTCCGTATGCAGCGTATCCGAAGTTCGTTTTGGAGAAAAAATCCAAATAAGACAGACTGAGTTTTCCGTGCATGGAGCTATCGATAGACGAAGGATTGATATATGCCATGCTGACATCGCCATCCTTCACGGCAAAGAAATTACCTCCCATCGCACCTATGCGTGCAGAAGGTTGTAACTGTTGCGTATTAAAAACCGAAGTTTCTTGAGCATGAAGGGTACTGCTCACCATTCCAAGAAGTAGGAAGAGCAAATAGTAGCGCGAATGACGAGAGGCAGTCAATTAGTTGGATTTATTTTTTTCTTCGAGAAACTTTAGAAGCTCTTCTTCACTCATGCCAGATAATGCCATGGCTGATGTCGCTTGTTCCGCCCAAAAAGTTCCGGGGTATAAATCGATGGTTCTCTGATAATATTGTTTAGCCTTTTCAGAATTTTTCAAACCGTTGTCGTACACAAAACCGATAAGATACAATGCATCGGGTCTTTTTGGAGCTGTTTTATAAACATCGTGATACGCTTCAAGCATACGAATAGCTTGTTGATGTTTTCCTATCGCCGTGGCCATGCTTGCACCATTGAAGAGAAAGGCAGCGGCAGTGGTGTCGTCAGCATTTTGATTGTAAAAATCTTGATAAAGGCCCACGAGCTCCGATGCTTTAGCCCGATCTAACTCGGATGCATTGGAGTTCACTTCATTTTCCAGTGTTCTTATTTTATTGATCAGCTCCTGTTTCTTTTGAGCTTTTGCAAAAGCCATTGGATCTTGTGACTCACCTCCACCACAAGCAACGAGGACCATCACTGCTGTAATAATTGCGAAAACTCTTTTCATATCTTAAACTTCATTCTGTAATTGACATCTACATTTCCCGATGCAATATCGTTTAGTTTGCCTTTCAAAAGTGTTTTTCTGAATGCTGTGAGGTGTTCAACGAAAAGTGTACCCTCAATATGATCATACTCGTGTTGAATGACCCTTGCGGCAAATCCGTCCAATTCCTCTTCATAGAGATCCCAGTTTTCGTCGTAATATTCTATTCGAACAATGGGCTTTCGGAAGACCTCTTCTCTCACATTCGGGATGGACAGACAGCCTTCTTCGAAACCCCACTCTTCTCCCTCCTCTTCATAGATGATTGGATTGATAAATACACGTTTGAAGTCTTCGCATCCGGGGTCTCCATCTTCTCCTTCAGCAAAGGGAGTGGCATCCACTACGAAAAGACGAATGGATTTTCCAATTTGAGGAGCCGCCAGGCCAACACCATGCGCGTTGTACATGGTTTCAAACATATCGTCGATGAGCTCCTTTAATCCGGGATAGTCTTGTGTAATTTCTTCGGCCTTTTTCTTGAGCACAGGATCGCCATAGGCCACGATGGGGTAAATCATGGCACAAATATACACGGAGGTATGAAACAGATATCTGCCTTAATCGAGATAAAACTTTTTGGAAAAAATCTGTTTATTCTTTCTCCACCTCAGAAAATACATTCCTTTTGCCGTATAGTCAAGCCTAAAGGAACCTGGGTTAATTATTTTGGTCGATACCAACTTCCCCGCATTATCAAACAATTCTATAACGACCGAATCATTTCCTTGATAAATTCCTTCCCCCGTTGAATTCAATAGAAGTTGAGCCTGTTCTTGTTCGATCTCCATAGAATTAATTATCACTGCGGGAGCAATAAAGAAACTATCCGCCAAAGCACAGCCATTTGCATCGATAAGAGACCACTGATTCCATAAGTTCGAGGTTTGAACCGACTCGTAAGAAAACAATAAACTATCATTTAAAGTGAACCAGTAAGGCCATGTTCCTCCTGTTATTTCTATATCTAATGAGGCACTATCCAAAGAAAAATCCATATCCACTTGAAGCTCATCTGGAGCTAGAATTTCTAACGACGTCTGAAGCCAACAGTCGTTCTCATCCATCATCATTAGAAAATGAGTACCAGGTGCTACATTGGACGCAACATTCGTTTCCAGAAATAACGAATCCAGCCAGCATTGCAGCGCTCCCGTTCCACCAGATAAATCCGAAATAGTTACTTGACCATTATTGGAGTCGGCGCATGTCGCGTCCACCACTGTCATGTTCCAACTGAGTGAATCTGGGGAAATCAATGATACGGACCATTGCTGAGCACATCCATGTTCGTGAATGAGTGAGAAATAATATTCCCCTGCGGGCAATTCATTTAACACAAGACTATCTGAAACCATTGCTCCATTCCATTGCAGTTGCCATTGCTCTGGGATTTCAAGTTCTATCATTCCGTCGGAGGTATTCCAACAAGAAGGATCATTAGTGAGTCCAGCAAATTCTGGTTGTTCTATCCAATCCACTATTACCTCGTCGCTGTGATGAAGTTCATTTAAAGGATCGAAAAACGCATAGGAATAAGTTCCTGCATCCGCTACTGAGATAAAAGTAGAATAGACACCATTGGACCAAAGAACCGGTTGACTGTTAGAAGACATCAATATCGTAGAATCTCCTTGGCAAATGTGGAGTGTGTTGTATTGATCTGTCATTTCATCTGTGAGCACGAATAATTCTAATGGATTTCCTTCTTGAATCACCAGATGTTGGTTTGCTTGGATATTATAATACTTGTCGACTTGTCCTCCCAGCCAAGCAATTTGTAAGGAGTCCACGGAAGTCGCTTCACCGAGTCCGAGAATCATCCATTGTGAATCTTGCGTCATATATGCGTCACTGGAACGAGTATACCTCAACACCTCATGACCGTTAATCCAATAATGGATTCTTGCACCAATACCATTCCTATTGGATGTCTGTCCTTCAAAGCGAAGGCGCAGAAAATTATTGGCTCCACCTTGGTTAAGGTATAGCTTGTTGGGTAAATCATCATAGGGAGCATTCGCCATATCATAAAATCCATCTCCATTGAAATCCCCTTTTGCCATGGCATAGGTGTAGAATGTTTCACCATCTTCTGTGAAATTTCCTCTTTGAAGATCTCCATTAATGTTATAAAAAAAGGCCTGCTCATCGCCTTCGAAAGGTTCGTGTGCGATATGTAGTTCGTCCCATGAATCATTGTCGGCATCAATCCATAATCCGCCCCATGAAAGTCGATTTATGTCGACCTCAGGAAAAATCCAAGGATCATATCTATTGTTGGCGTTTTTCTTGTAAATTAGATTAGGCAGGTTGATTGTGTTGCTGACGAAAATATCGTATTCTCCATCGTGATCATAATCAGTCACAGAGGAAGACATGGAGTTACAAATAATATTAAATCCCATGCTTTCCGCGATGTTTCCGAACCAAGGACCTGCGTTAATTAGAAAGGCATCGAAAGTAGGCTTATCATTGGCCACATGAATATCTTGATCCCCATCGTGATCAAAATCAACCACGCAAGCGGAAAGGGACCAAGCGCTACCGATTCGCACTCCTGTAGTCATGGAAACATCGGTAAACATTCCTGATGCCGAACCTTGTAATAGCGTATTTCTAGGAGGTTCTAGATTTTCTGTATAGACTGTTTGAAATAGATCCAGCCAACCATCATTGTTATAATCTAGCCAATTTGCGCCAAAGCACTTCCAGTTATTGATAATATTCACCCCTGAGGAGAAGGTGACATCCGTAAAGTTCCAATTGCCTTCATTCCTGTAAAGGCGTGACTGACCGAGATAGACAGGGACATAAATATCATTATCTCCATCATTGTCATAATCTCCCCACAGAGGCATTTTCATTTCTCCAGAGACAAAAAACAAAGGAACTTCTTGAATCCCTGTTCCAGAACTCAATCTTAGAATTAGTGTATCGTTCGTGACAGGTATGGTTAAATCATCTAAACCATCTTCATTGACATCAAAGAAACTGATTCCTCCTCCATAAAAGCGCGTTGGAGCGGAAGGTAGCCCACCTATATCTGAAGTAATGTCCGTGAATAATTGGGCGTGAACATTACAGAGAAGCAATATAGTGAGAGCACAGGTAACAAGGGTTCTTACCATGGCTTTGGTTAATTAAGGTTCATCTTAAAGACGAAGCTTAACATCCATGGATGCCTCCGCTATGGAAAAATCCCCTATCTCTTCAGCAATGCCCCTGTAATCACTTCGTGCATTTCTGTGACGTAAGTGAATTTTAATCCTTTAAGGTATCGCTCGTTGATTTCGGAGATGTCTTTTCTGTTTTTCTCCGATAGAATTATCTCTTTGATACCTGCTCTTTTTGCAGCGAGAATTTTCTCTTTAATTCCGCCCACGGGCAATACTTTTCCTCTCAAAGTGATTTCACCCGTCATGGCCAAGTACTTTTTCACTTTTCTTCCACTGAATGCAGAGGCTAACGCTGTAAGCAATGTGATACCCGCACTAGGCCCATCCTTCGGCACGGCACCTTGTGGCACGTGAATGTGCACATTCTTCTTCTCGAAATCTTCTACATCCAAACCGATGAGTTCACTATGTGCTTTGAGGTATTCCAATGCAATCATAGCCGATTCTTTCATGACGTCACCAAGATTTCCCGTTAGCGTCAACTTGCCTGATCCTTTTGTTAGACTTGTTTCAATAAATAGGATATCACCGCCGGTGGGAGTCCACGCTAAACCAGTTACCACACCTACTGCATCGTTGTCGGTGTATTTATCTTTTTCGTAACTGGGCCCGAGAACGGAGATTAACTCAGCATCTTGCAAGGTTACGCTGTACTTCTCCTCCAAAGCAATTTGTTTTGCTCTGTTGCGCACCATTTTTCCAATTCGCTTTTCCAAAGAACGCACGCCACTTTCGTTGGTGTACTCTTCAATCAAACGGGTGATGATCGCATCTGTGAACTTGATTTGTTTTTCAGTCAACCCATTTTCACGAAGTTGTTTTGGGATCAGGTGTCGCTTGGCAATTTCTAATTTTTCTTCTACCGTATAACCATTCACTTCAATGATTTCTAATCGATCTCTGAGCGCCGGTTGAATAGTACCCAGAGAATTGCTAGTAGCAATAAACATCACACGAGAAAGATCATAGTCCAACTCCACATAGTTATCGTAGAACGCGTGATTTTGTTCTGGATCCAATACTTCCAGGAGCGCGCTGCTGGGGTCTCCATGCACTCCTTGACCTAGCTTATCTATTTCATCTAATACAAACAGAGGATTCGACGTTTCCGCTTTTTTTAAGCTTTGTAGAATGCGCCCTGGCATAGCACCAATATACGTTTTTCGATGTCCTCTGATCTCAGCTTCATCGTGTAGCCCCCCCAACGACATTCTCACATATTTCCTTCCCAAAGCTTCGGCAATGGATTTACCCAGAGACGTTTTTCCTACGCCAGGAGGTCCATACAAACAGAGAATGGGTGCCTTCATGTCGCCTTTTATTTTGAGCACCGCTAGATGTTCAATGATGCGTTCTTTGACCTTCTCCATTCCAAAGTGATCTCTATCCAAAATTTCACGGGCATGTTTGAGATCAAAATTATCCTCTGAATAATTTCCCCAAGGCAAGTCCAACAGCGTATCGATGTAATTGGATTGCACACTATACTCTGCACCTTGAGGATTCATTCTTTCTAACTTCGAAATTTCTTTGTTGAAAGATTTCGCAACTGTTTCAGACCATACTTTGGATTTTGCCTTTAATCTCTTCTCTTCTATCTCTTCTTTCACCGGATTAGCTCCTAGCTCATCTTGTATTTGCTTCATTTGTTGTTGAAGAAAATACTCTCTCTGCTGCTTAGAAATATCGGAGTGAACTTTTTTCTGAATTTCATTTTTCATCTCCAGCATTTGCATTTCTTTACTGAGATGTTCCAATACCTTTTTCGCTCTTTCTTCCAAATTTGCTATTTCCAAAAGCACTTGTTTCTCTTGCACCGATGCACGCATGTTGGAAGAGATAAAGTTCGTCAAGAAGCTAAGTCCATTGATGTTCTTTAAGGCAATGGTAGCCTCCGTAGGTATTTCTGGAGAAAGTTGAATAATACGTTGAGCGTGTTCTTTGAGTGTTTCAAAAAGTGCCTGTTGTTCCTTGCTTTGTTCGTCTCTGTTCAATTCTGGAAACTCCAAGACCTGTGCTTGGAAATAAGGATCTGTGTTTACAAGGCCATTGATTTCGAAACGTTTCTTTCCTTGTAAAATAACCGTGGTGCTACCATCGGGCATTTTCAAGGTTTTCATGATCGTAGCTTGAGTTCCGATCTTATTGAGGTCTTCGAACGTGGGCTCTTCAATATCTGGATTGACTTGAGAAACGACACCAATGATTTTGTTTCCTTTCGTTGCTTCGGCAACCAATCGGATGCTCTTATCTCTACCTACTGTAATTGGAATAACCACTCCTGGGAAAAGCACCGTATTACGAAGCGGAAGAATTGGCAGAGTTTCAGGAGTATGCTCCTTGTCCATCTGATCCTCATCCTCAGCACTTATCAATGGAATAAATTCGTGATCATTAGGTTCGTCGCCCATCAAATCAAACATATCCTCTTCTAAAATCATATTTATCTTATTAGTAGATCAGAAATGCCAATGGTTGTGCCATTAAGGAAAAACCGACAGAATGTCCCATCACTCTTTGAGAATGTTGGCATATAGGTCTTGATACTCTTTAGTCAGGCTCATATTTCTGCGAGCAAAAACCTTTTGCGCGGTTTGCATGGCCTTCTCAAAATCATAGTTTTCCTCACCCCATGAAAATGCGGGGATGTACTTTGGAGGAAAATCGCCCTGGATGATATTAGCGAAAGGACCTACTACCGTTCCAGTATTGAATCGCGTACCAATTGCACTCTTGGCATGATCGCCCATGATCAATCCACAAAACGTAAGACCAGTATCTACATAGTCCATGCGAGCGTAGTTCCAAATTTTAATAGAAGAATAGTTGTTCTTCAAATTAGAATTATTGGTATCGGCTCCCAGATTGCACCATTCCCCTAGAACAGAATTCCCCAAGAATCCGTCGTGGGCTTTATTACTATATCCAAAAATGACGCTGTTGCTAATTTCCCCTGCCACCTTGCAATGAGGTCCAACCGTAGTTGCTCCATAGATTTTTGCTCCCATCTTTACGGTGGCGTGTTTCCCAAGATAAAATGGCCCTCGAATGATTGAACCCTCCATCACTTCGGCCTCTTCATCGATGATAATTGGACCTGCAGTCGTATTGAAAATGCATCCTTCTGCTTTTGCTCCTGCGGCAAGCAATAAATGCGAATTATCGCCAATAACTCTATTGGATTCGGAGCATTGTGATCGAGAAGTTTCTTGCTTCCAATACGGTAAATCTAGAAGCATGGCTCTACCATTGTGTAGGAAGAGATCGGGAATATTTTCCAATACCAATAAATCTCCAGTGAATGCAATCGACTCGTTAAACTCATCTTCATTTTCTCCCTCCACTTTTGAAGCGATGAGAAGATCCTCATTGACCAATGCCTGTCCGCTCTTTAATTGCTCTATAGCTACCACAAGGTCAGGTGTAGGCAATACTCTGGCGTTGATTTGTATTTGTTCTATATCCGAAGGAAAATCGAATAGGTTGCGCATTTCTTGGCGGCTTCGGTGCGCAACACTGATGTTTAAGGCGCGCTGCCATTTTTCGGCGATGGTATAAATTCCAATCCGCAGAGCACCAACTGGACGTGTGTAGACCAACGGCAGGAAGTGCTTCCAATTTTTATCCTCAAAAAGAACAGCTTGCATTTTCTTCTAGTTAACTCCTACAAAGTTAACCACTTCTATTTAAAAAAGCGCTGTATATAATAGGCGATTAACACCACAAGGAACGGATACACTGGAACAAAATACCGTTGTTCTACAAAACCGAGAATTACGGCCAATGAAAACACCAATACTGCAGGAAAAAGCATAAACAATCTTTGTGTTCCGTTGAAGCTCCCCCAAGAAAATAACAATAGGATGAACCCAATGCTTCCCACCAAGGTATACAGTAAGAGATAAAATACCTTCACCCCTTTCTGAAAGAAATTCATTTCAGAGAATGCAGGACCAGGCAAGTTATCCAGACGCAAAGGGAATACGAATATTTTTAAATGTCTTAGTTTATTCAAAAAATAATAACTCCCCGCATTTTCTTGGCGATACACGTTTGCAAATCGATGGGTCGATTCCAGAATGACCGTTTGCAAACTGTCCCGAATGCTCCCTTCCGCTTTCAAAAAATTTCTATAATTTGAACGAAGTCGCGCCAAGGAATCCTCGTTCATCTGACTGTTAAAGTGCCTTTGTGGTACCAAAGGCATTGGAGCTTCTTCTTTACTCCTAATGATCCATTGTGTAATGGAACCTTCCGTCCAGAATGGTTCACCGTATCCCATATCAATCAAAAGAGAGGTTATGCTCATATAGGCGGGACTGTAAGTACTGAAGCATTCAGAAATGGGAGAAGTGAGTAAAATTCTTTTACCAGAAATTGACTTCGTATACTCGGACCAGAAGAATACCGCTAGAAGAAATGGTAAAATATACAATAAGCCATCTACAATCCAACGCTTGGGAGATTTCCAGTTCAACACAAGAATGATGATTGCTACTATAGGAAAAAAAACCAAGAATATTTGCCTAAAGAAAATGGCCCAGATTAAAAACAACGACGAGATGAGGAGAGAAATACGCGACGTTATATCGAAATATTTCTTGAGAAAATAAACACAAAAAATACTGAAGGAAGTAGACAAACTATCTGATAGAAGATAATGGTCCCAAATACTAACAAAAGAACTTAATGCGTAAATCAATATGGTAATAGGAAAAATCCATTTCTTCTTGAAAACACTTTCTGCAAATAATCCTAGTACAAATACCGAAATGCATGAAATTAGAAATTGAATTACTATCACACCAACTTCTGCATGAGAAGCATTCAAGCACAGCCGAAGTGTCCAATAAATGGGCAATGCCCCGGGCATTCTACAAGTAGAATTGTAATCTCCTTCTGTTACTGCATTCTCGGCTGGCGCATAGTATCCGTAGGAGTCACCTGTTTTTACAACAAGATGATTGCCCAGCATTTCTTTTTCCCAAAAGTTGGAAAACTGAAGAGCAAAATAAGCGAAGAGAAGCAGCTTAATACCTAAGATGACCAGAATCCAAAAAGAGAAAGAGCGATTGGACTCTAAAAGTGATTTGATTCTTGACTTCATCCTTTCAACACTTCTTTCAGGTGATGAATTACATACTCCACTTCTTGATCTGACATAGGAACGTACAAAGGAATAACGATGCTTCTGTCACTTGCATCTTCAGATACTGGCAAAGACAGATCCTTACAGGCATCTTTGTATGCTGTTTCGCGATGGGAGGTCATTACACCTCGACGAGTAGAAATTCCTCTATCGAGGAGTTGCTGCATCACCTCATTGCGATCCAGTTTGTTTTCTGGCAATAGGTAAATACTAAAACTTTGAAAATTTGTGAAGAATCCTTCTGGCTCATGCGGCAAGCGAATTCCAGAAATATCTTTTAGTTCATTCAAATAGCGAAATGCTATTTTCCTTCTTTCCGCAATGATATCATCCAGTCTTTCCAATTGCTTTATTCCCACTGCTGCTTGAATATCGGTCATTCTATAATTGAACCCAACTTCAAGGTGATCTTCTATCATTACCTTATCACTTAAATGCCTTACACGATCATTGATACTCATTCCATGCTGGCGGAGGAGTTTGATGCGTTGATAATAATCTTCGCGAGAAGTAGTAACCATCCCACCATCCCCGGTAGTAATTACCTTTCTAGGATGAAAGCTAAAACATACTAAATCTGAATGCGAACCAATTTTTTTTCCTATGTATGCGCTACCTGCTGCGCATGCGGCATCTTCAATTAAAATCAAATTATGTTCATCGCAAAGTTTGCGAAATGCATCAATATCAGCAGGCATTCCAATCTGATGAACTATCAATATGGCTTTGGTTCTAGCGGTAATCTTCTTTGCTGCATCTTCCACATCCAAATTGTATGTTTTTGGGTTCACCTCCGCAAAAACAGGCGTAGCACCAACATACATGATACAATTCGCAGTAGCGATATAGCTCATTGAAGGACAAATCACTTCATCCCCTTCTTGAATCCCCGCGACGATCATTGCTAGATGTAGGCCAGTAGTACAATTGCTCACAGCAACGGCATATTTGGAACCGACATATTCAGCGAATTTCTCTTCGAACTCTTGCACTCTGGGTCCTTGTGTAACCCAATTGGTTAGAATCGTATCATAAGCCAATTGCGCTTCTTCTTTTCCTAAATAAGGTTTAGCCACTGGAATCTTCATCCCTATCAATGTGTTCATTTCTCCCAATTCTTTATTTGAATTTCATCCATCAAATTCTTTGTCTCAGCAAGATCGCGATAATATGCAATGGTTTCCATCAATCCTTGTTCGAAGGTAACAGAAGGTTTGAAAGCAATCAACTGATTGAATTTTGTAGCGTCCACCCATAAACGTGGCACATCGGCGGGACGATCTTCAAGGTATTCTATCTCCATTTTATTCTCCAAGCCCATGCCTTGAATCAAAGCGATCATCAATTGCTTCATGGTGATTTCTTCTCCCGTTCCTATATTGATGATTTCACCATTAAGTCCCTTTCTATCCCATAAATCACACAATGCGCGGGCGGTGTCTTTTACAAAAAAGAAGTCTCTCGTGACACTGCCATCACCGAAGATAATAGGAGCTTTGCCGTATAACATTTGTACGATACTTCTTGGAATGACTTCTCCAGCATCGCCTTCATAGTGTGCTCGCGGACCGTAGTTATTGAAGATTCTTGTGATAGTAACGTCCAAGTCATAACACTTGTGATAGGAATACGCATAGTTTTCTCCAGCCAACTTAGAACTTCCATATACTGTTTTTGGCAATGGAACTCCCGCCTCGCTGATTGGAAACACCTTTATATCTCCATAAATTTCCGAAGTAGATATGTAAAAAAACTTCTTTACTTTGTTTGCACGAGCTGCTTCCAAGACATTTAATGAACCCTCAGCGTTGACCAGGTGATTTTCATAAGGGCTGTGAATACTATGTCTTACACCAAGACAAGCCAAATGAAAGACCACGTCCGCATCCTTGAATAGATCATTCATTTTGGAAGGCTCCAATATATCCGCCTCCTCGAATTGAAAAGAAGAAAACGTTTGCGCCTGCAGTAAGTTTTCTATTTTCCCATTGACTAAATTATCTATAGCAAGCACCTGATGTCCTCGATTCAATAGTTCATCGACGAGGTGAGAACCTATAAAACCGGCACCACCGGTAACTACTGCTTTCATTTTTTGTTAGAAAAATTTAATTCTTGTTCAACGATATAATTCGGACGCTTTCTTGTTTCGTCCAAGGTTCTCCAAAGATACTCCGCCATGATGCCTAATGAAATATTAGTAATCCCAAATCCAACCAAGAGCACCGATATCAGCGCTGGCCATCCATCGCTCAAATCACCGACGATGAAATGCCTTAAAACGATGTAAATGGTCCATGCGAAGCCTAGCAGCGACAAAACAATTCCGGTGACACTGATAAAGCGAATCGGGGCATACGAATACGCAACAAAAAAGTCGACAAAGAGCTTCAACTTCTTTTGAATCGTCCATTTTGATTTACCCGCAATTCTTTCTTCCCGATTATACAGGATATGAGCGCTTTTGTAGCCGATAGTGGCCATCAACCCCTCCAACGTCAGATTTCGCTCATGGTATCGTCGAATCGCTTCAACCACTTTTCGAGAAACTAAAAACATGCTTGCGCCCTTTGGGGGTATATTTTTAGAAACAATTCTTCTTGCTAAAAAATAAAAAGTATTCGAGAAGAGGACAGAAAGCGGGCTATCCTTTCTGGAATTGCGCACGGCCCAAACGATTTCATTGGGTTTTCCGATAAGCTTAGCCATGTCAAGTAAAAGCTCCGGTGGTTCTTGCATGTCGCAGGCGAGGAATCCAACCATATCTCCTGAAGCATAATCCATTCCCGCTCGAATGGCCATGTGCGAACCCGCATTGGTAGAAAAACGAATTACTTTAACGCGACTCTCTTTAGAAGCCAATTTTTGAAGTTCCTCAAAGGTATTGTCACCGCTGCCGTCGTCAACAAAAATCACCTCATAGTTTGGGTAGTGATCTTTCAAAGCTTTGTGAACACGTTCAAACGCGGTGTGTACAATTACTCCCTCGAAATACACCGGTATAATAACACTTATGCTTGTGTTTTCAGGCATTTACTTGGTAGGTTAAAGGCGATTAAATGGAAACACAAAGAAAAACGGAAATTCTGAAGAAATAGAACTTTGTCCCAACTCTCCAAAAAATTCGTGAGGCTTGTATGTATTTATAAAAATTTTGTAGGTACCATCTTCCGATCCCCACTTCATTTTGAATTTAAATACCCCTGAATCTTTCGAAGGGCTCGATTCCCAATTCCAAATTCGCATTCCACGTTCTTTGGATAGATCCATGGCATATTTAATTAACAGTGTTGTAGGCTGAAAGGATCGATATTCATGAAGAGAACAAGGCAAATAATAACTTGCAGTGCTCGGTGAAAAAACCATGACCAATGCACCGATCATTTTGCCATCAACCCATGCAGTATATGTTTCAGTGAATGAATCTGATTGGCTCTGGTGCACTAATTCCTGAATGCACTCCTTTGGTTTTAATGGGATTCCGTAGTCTTCACAGTTTTTTGCGTAGATAGAAAAAATTTGTTCCGAGGCTCCCTTAAAATTTCCAACGCGAATCTCTACTCCACTTTTCTCCGCTTTTCTCAAATCATAGAGCAATGAAGTGCTTAGCTGTAGATGATCCAACCGAATGAAAGAGGTAAATTTTTCAACTATTTCATCGGGACGAAGCGCTTTCTCATACGATGCTTGTGCCTTCAAATCATCCAACGGAGAATAAATTGAGGTAGATACAATATCTAGCTCGCTCAATGAGCTCTTCAAAAAATCGAAAGTCATCTGAATGAGTTCATCCTCTGCTAAATCCACTGGATCGGCTATTATTCCTGCGTTCGGTCCAAAAAAAGGAAGCGACGAATAGGCCGTTCCAATGGAGGTTGTTTTAATCATGCCCGGTAAAAAAGCCATCCACTGATTGGATTCATTTTTTACAGCAATGAGATGAAGCTTACCCACTTCAATTTTTTCAAGAATCTTCAAATATTGCGGATAATGATATCCCAATACCGAATGGTTCACCGCAGAAACCCTATTAAGAAAGGCGATTAATTCGTGTTCGTTTGATTTATCAAGAGAAAAAATCTCTGCTTTCATATTTGATATGCATTAACTGCATCAATCACCCTTTGCACCATTTCATCTGTCAGTTCAGCATACATTGGTAGTGATACACAATGCGCTGCGAGATATTCCGAATTTGGAAAATCCCCCACTTTATGGCCGAGGTACGAATACGCTTTTTGAAGATGACAAGGAACGGGATAATGCAAAGCTGGATAGATTTCCAAAGCATTGAGGTGCTTTATAAATGCATCTCTATTCTCCACTGTAATTACGAATAAATGGAATACTGAATCAGCCCAACTCGGTTGATGTTGCATTTTCACATTGGGGTTGGTGATCTTTGAAAGATACTCTTTTGCAATGCTGCGTCTTCTATTATTCCATTGTTCTAAATAACGCATTTTTACTTGCAAAGACGCGCCTTCCAATCCCCCCATTCTGTAGTTGTATCCAATTTCATCGTGATAGTATCTAACCACACTTCCATGATTGCGAAGGCTGCGAAGATGCGCAGCGTACTGTTCGTTATTGGTCGTAATTCCGCCCGCTTCGCCACAAGCACCCAGATTTTTTCCAGGGTAAAAACTAAAGCAAGCCATTTCACCAAACCCGCCTACTGTGGTGCCTTTGTAGCGTGCTCCCTGAGCTTGTGCAGCATCTTCCAATAAATAGATATTGTATTTTTTACAAATACTCATCACTGCATCAATGTCAAAGGGCTGTCCATAGAGATGAACTCCTGCAATAGCCTTGGTTTTCGGAGTGATTTTCGCCTCAATTGCAGCCGCATCAATTTCCCAAGTGTGAGCATCACAATCCACAAAAACAGGCGTAGCTCCTACGTGAGAAACTCCCCATACTGTTGCGATAAAGGTATTTGCTGGAAGAATCACCTCATCCCCTGGACCAATGCCCAATGCCAACATGGCGAGATGCAAAGCGGTAGTTCCATTGCTTACACCCACAGTGTAGGACACCTTCGTGTATTCGCTAAATTGCTTTTCAAAACTCTCCACAAAAGGTCCACCGCTAAATGCAGTTTGATCATAAACCTGTTCAAACAGCTCAAAAACCTCCTTCTTAATCAATGCATGCTGACCTTTCAGATCAAGACATGGAATCTTTACCAACTGCTGTGTCGAGGTATTCATATTTTATCTATCGTTTACTTTCTTTAAAAACTTTGCTGGATTTCCAGCTACAATGGTGTAGGGTTCAACATTCTTGGTGACAACAGATCCCGCGCCGATAATGGCATGTTCTCCAATGGTCACGCCGCACAAAACAGTGACAGAGCTTCCAATGGACGCTCCTGTTTTCACGATTGTTTTTTCTACACTCCAATCCGCTTCCGTTTGCATGCTACCATCTGCGTTTGTTGCTCGAGGAAATCGGTCATTGATAAAAGTCACATTGTGTCCAACAAATACGTTATCTTCTATGACCACGCCTTCGCAGATGAATGAATGGCTGCTGATTTTGCAGTTCTTGCCAATCGAGACGCCCTTTTGAATCTCTACGAATGCGCCCACCTTTGATCCGTCATCGATAGAACAACCGTACGCATTTACGAAGTTAAAGATCTTTACGTCCTTCCCTATTTTGACATTATTAAGGGATTGTTTATCGTTATTGATTGTAACTGTTTCCATCCATTATGCGATATTAATCTCTTTTCCACCTTGCTTGATAGATTGTTGAGCGGCCTCCAATATTTTTATAGTATTCAAGCCACTCTTCCATGATGCGATGGGAGTTGTTCCATTTAGGATCGCCGAAACGAAGTCCGACGCCATTCCGCCCAATGCCTCCTTGCTGTCGAGCTTTGGAATATAAACATCCCCGACTCGATAATCCACCAAGACACGTCTTTTATCTTCCTCTGAGCTCACGCTGTGTGCGGTGTCATACAATCTAATTTTCTCAGTGGGCTCCATATCATTGAAGACAATCATTTTCTTATCCCCACCTACCAGCATCATTCTTATTTTGACAGGAGAAGACCAGGAGCAATTAAAATGAGCCAAGAAATTGGAAGTATAATTTACGGTGAGGTAAGCGATGTTCTCTATACCATTGTGGATGTGCGAAACTCCTCGTGCATTCACACTTGCCGGCATTTCATTTACAAGATAGTCGAGAATCGAAATATCATGCGGTGCTAGATCCCAGAGCACATTCACATCTTGTTGGATGAGTCCCAAATTAATTCTTGTAGAATCGAAATACCTTACAGCACCGATATCCCCTGAATCAATTAACTGCTTCATTTTTCGAACTGCTGGAGTGTATAGAAAAGTATGATCCACCATAAGGACCTTGTTTTTCTTCAAAGCCAACTCAATGAGTTCATTGGCGTGCTCCACGGTATCCGTCATTGGTTTTTCAAGCAACACATGCTTTCCCGCTTCCAACGCCTTTTTACCGAGAGGATAATGCGTAAATACAGGAGTAGCAATGATGACTGCATCGATGGTTGCATCATTCCACAAAGAATCTACATCATTGGACACTTCAACAGAAGGGTAGTTGGATTGGACCGCTTGAAGGCGTTCGCTTCGGAGATCCACTACTTTTTTCACGCGGACATCTTTTATGGCAGAAAAATTTCGTACGAGATTGGGACCCCAATATCCGAATCCCACAATGGCCACGTTGATCATAGGTTGTGTGTTAAGGCCGGCAAATATACCAAAGGCCATGTTTTCTGGGAATTATTAATCATTTTGAGAATCAACAAATTCACATTTTACAATAAAAAACAATTATGAAAAAAGTCAAATGAACTTTTATCAATATCCTATGTTTGAACAGCATACAGGAGGATAAAGATGAAAATGCAAGAGTTTACTATTAAAGATCTCGAGAATTTTTCTGGGATCAAGGCGCACACCATACGTATATGGGAGCAACGCTATGGACTCTTGGCACCCGATCGCTCTGACACAAACATTCGTAAGTACACCGACAAAGACTTAAAGTTTCTTCTCAATGTAAGCTTATTGAATAATTTGGGATATAAGATTTCTCAAATAGCCTCCATGTCTGAGGATCAGATGCGTGAAACCATCAGTAAGCATGCAGCGGCTCAGCAACCAGAGCAGCATTTCTTACATATGTTAAAGATCTCGATGTTGAATTATGACGAAGAGCTTTTTAACGACGTAATAGAGAAGTACATTGAAGAAAGCGGATTGGAGCGTACTTTTAAAGAAGTTGTCATTCCATTTATGAAGCAAATCGGGATCCTGTGGCAAGCCAATGTCATTTGTCCTGCCCAGGAGCATTTCATATCCGGCATGGTTCGTCAGAAGATATTTTCTCAGATTGATCGTTTGCCCTTGACACCCAAAGAAGCTGTGACTCCTTATGTCTTGTATTTGCCAGAACTAGAGATCCATGAAATCTCCCTGATTATGATGCATTACATTCTCAAATTGAGAGGGTATCGCAGCATATTTTTAGGGCAAAGTGTACCATTCGACGACCTGATGCAAGTGTATCAACGTTTGGGATCGGTGAATTTTGTTTCAATTTTTACGACAAATCCTTCAACAGTTTTAATCCCCGATTATTTAAAGAAAATTGTTGCTCAATTTGCCGACACAGATTGTCATTTCTACCTGACAGGCAATAACTTACATGGAGTCAAGTCGCCTGATCCATCCGTGGTAACCATCTTCCCAAATTCAGAAGAATTGGTGAAGGGGTTATAAATAATTTTGATTTTCAATATCATATTCCTTACATTTACCGAAACCCGTATGAGCGTAGGGTGGCGGAACTTTGTTTAATTTTTTTTACAAAATAGTTAAACAAAAATTTGGCGCGGGCCGATTTCTGTTTAATCTTTGTCCTGAATATTTAAACAAACACCGAAATGAGTACCATTGAGTTTAATCAGATGTTGACAAGCAACGCCAAGTATCTCAAGGGCTTTGCATACAACTTTACCCGAAATGTAGAGGATGCTGAGGATTTGCTACAAGACACCATGTTGAAAGCACTTCGATATAAAGATCATTTCCAAGAAGGCACCAACTTCAAAGGCTGGTTGTTTACAATCATGAGAAATATCTTTATCAATAACTATAAAAGAAAGAAGCTTCAAAACACCATTACCGATCAAACTACCAATCAGTTTTACATAAACTACGGTAAGGTGAGCGAGGATTTGGTAAATACCCGAGTAAACGAAAAAGACATCAATAAAGCGATTGCTGGTTTGACGTATGAGTTCAAGACTCCCTTCCAAATGTTTTTGGATGGCTATCATTATGACGAGATTGCTTCCGCTATGTCCATACCGATGGGTACAGTGAAGAGCAGAATCTTTCACGCAAGAAAGCGCTTGATGGACGATTTGAAGGATTTTCGCTAATTACTTGGTAATCTTCGCCAGATAATGAAAGTTCTCATCTCGGTGTAATATTTGGCACTGAAGACCCACTTTATCACAAAGTTCAGCTAATAAAGCGGGGTCGAGGTAAATCCATTGAAATGGATCCGCCTCGACCCCGTTGTATTTTAGACGAAACTCTACCTGACCATAATAGTTTTCTTTTTCGTCAAAGGCCTTGTTGACATCCATGGTATTGTATAGGATATCTGTTGAATCCCCTAAGATCATTCCTTTGTGAGCGAGCATTCGCTTCAAGTGACGCAGCAGTTTAGCAGTACCTTCTTCCGATCCCGCCATTCCAAGGCCATTCATCAGCATTAAAATAGTATTGAACTCGATACCCTTCACATCAAAAATGTTCTCATTCAATATTCTACGCACACCCCTCGATGCGAGAACCGCACAAGCCAAAGGAGATATTTCCAGCGCCGTAACATCGAGATTTCGTTTCTGAAGAATAACTGAATGACAGCCTGCCGCCGCTCCAATATCTAGAACACTTCCCCTACACATCCGTAACGCAAGGCGTTCGTATCCCTTCATTTTTGCATACGTCCTAAAAAAAAGAGAAGGCAACATCGGTGCGTCTTGCTTTCCATTGATGCGCACTTCAATGGGCACATCCCTCCCAGATTGATAAAAATCCGCAATGGCTGCGCCCAATGGATCACGTTTAATGGCATCTGCTCTTCCACTCATGGTACAAAATTACTCTCTCACACGTTAAATCCTGTTTTGTATGCAACCTTCTTACTTAGATTTGTAGTCTAAGAAGCGTTAACTAAAATTTCCGATGAGAAGAGTAACTAATATACTGTTGATGACTGCATTGTTATTTACAGGTCGTGTGCAAGCCCAATTGGTGATAGATTCCCTATCCATAGAAGAATACGTTCAAGATGTTCTCTTGGGTAGCGGCGTACAAGCCACCAATATCAGTTTTACTGGTTGTTTAATGCAAGTGGGTTATTTGCAAGGTGGAATGGATTCTGGTTTCGGTATAGAAAGCGGAATCATATTGGCCTCTGATGCCGTTCAGAATATTCCTATTGCGGAACCTAGTTATTGGATGAATCCAACAGAGTGTCCTACCACTTCTGGGGAGCCGGATTTGCTTTCCATCGCGAATAGCGTTCCTCCCCTTATTGGACAGAGCTTTTCTGTTGGAAGCGTGCAGGATGTAGCCATTCTTGAATTCGACTTTGTTCCAACGGGAGATACCCTGCGGTTTAAATATGTTTTTGGATCAGAAGAATACAATGCTTTTGAAAATACACAGTACAACGACATTTTCGCTTTCTTTTTAAGTGGTCCTGAAATTACTGGACCCTATGATGCTCCTCCCGGTTTCCCCGGCGGTGCGATGAACATTGCTGGTATTCCAGAAAGTGATCCTTTTCTTCCTATTACAATTTCATCGGTAAACAGCACCCTGAATAGCGAATATTACACTGTGCCAGACATCAGCGTTACCAATTATGATGGAATGACCATTGTGTTGGAAGCAATTGCAGAAGTGGTTTGCGGTGAAACTTATCACATCAAATTAGCCATTGCGGATGGATCAGATACAGCTCTTGGAAGCTTCGTTATTCTTGAAGAAGGAAGTTTTAGTTCCAATGCAGTGGTAGATGTAAATCTTGCCTTGAACGTTGGAGGTCCAAATGCCGAGACGCTCTACGAGGATTGTGGAGAAGCGGTGTTAACATTTACTCGCCCTCCTATTTCTAGTTTGGATGTTGAAGACATGGTGATTGTAGAATGGGGAGGCACTGCCACCATGGGAGCGGACTATACCAACATGCCTGATACAATCCTATTCCCCATCGGAGTTTCAGAAATCGTTTTAGATATTGACGCCTTTGTAGACGGGTCGATTGAAGGCGTAGAAACAGTGAGCTTAGCCATTTTGAATCTCGGTGCCTGCAATGGCTCTGGCTTGGTATCTAACTTTGAGTTTTTCATCAATGACTTTCCTGAGCCACTGCAAGTAGCAGATTTCACCACAGTGATATGCGCTGGAGACACCATTGCTTTGATCCCCGAAATAACTGGAGGTTATGGAAACTATGTCTACGATTGGAGCACAGGTTCGAATGCAGACACCATATTCGTTCATCCTACAGTGACCACTGATTATTTCTTAACGGTGAGCGACACCTGCGGAATGCCGTCCGACGATGCCGTATTTAATATTCAGGTGTTGACGTATCCTCCTTTGGAAGTCTCTATTACCAATGGTGATATTTTATTGGAATGCAATGGTACCGTGGATGTTCTCGCCCAAGCGCAGGGAGGAGATGGAATTTACACTTACTCTTGGTTTGATGAGAATGGTAACAACCTTTGGGGTTGGAATAACTCTCTCTTCTATGGTTCATGGAATGGCGAAGGTGAAATCAACGTAGAAGTTACAGATGGTTGCGGATTTACGGCGACCGACATGGTTACCGTCACTCTGAATGTACCAGATTTGATTATTGATGTGCCTGCAACTGTTGCAGTGCAGTGTAATACGAACGAAGTAATCGTAGCTGATGTTAGCGGTGGACAACCGACTTACAATTACCAATGGCAGCTGAATGGAGTATTTGATTGGGCGCAGTGGTCCAATACCTTCAACTTTACTGCTAACGAACCTGGTGTTGTTACCCTTACCGTATTTGATGGTTGTGGTCAATCGCAAATAACAAATATTCCTTACACCATCGAAGCACCTGAGGTAACATTTGATCTTCCAGAGACGGCAACAGGAGATTGTACTACGATGATCTCTCTTACTCCAACCAACATTCAAGGAAGTGGTGGATATGCCTATCTATGGACATCCAACGGAACAACACTCGGAACCACAGCCACGCTTACAGATAATTATGCAGGTGACACCGTTGTTAACTTGACTATCAGTGACGCTTGCAGCGCTTCCACTACCAAATCAGTTGAAATCGATATAGTAAATCCTGGGATTAATTTGGACCTCGGTCCAGATGTAGTTGTTTCATGTTTGGATACTACACTCGTTGTTCCAACCTTATCCGGCGGAAGCGGTGCATTCACATTTGCATGGATCATTGCTGACACCCTATACAGCGACGATAATACCATTGAACTTCAAACATTCGAAACGTTGCCTGTTCAACTTGCTGTAACCGATTTGTGTGGAACCGTTGCCACCGATGTGAAGGTTCTTCAAATTTTGGATTTACCAATAACCATCATCACTTCTCCTGACACCAGTGTTTGTCGTGGAGCTTTGGTTCCTCTTTTTGCGAATGCCAGCGGTGGAGAAGGAGACTTGGATTTACAGTGGAGCCACACAGGGCTTGACACTTCGTTTGTGAACTTCCCTGGATTTGCAGAATCACAAACCATTGAGATCACTGCAACCGACGTGTGTGGTAGAGAAGCTACAGCCTCCATCTTTGTGGATGTGCAATCTGTTGAAGCCATCTTCACGCAAGAAGAAATCGATGATGATTTGTACCTCTTCACTTCATATAGCACGCCCGAAGATGAGATTTTCTCAGCGATCTGGTTAATTGATGGAGAAATAGTAGCAGGAGGTGCAACATTCGAGCATCAGTTTGATGGATTGGATACATACAATGTGGAATTGAAAGTATACAATGAAATCGGATGTATGAGCAGCACGAATTCCGATATACTGCCAAGTCCAATTGTTTATATGCCCAATTCATTCACCCCGAATGGAGACGGCATCAATGATGTCTTCAAAGTAGAAGCCAATGGAGACGCGATTTTCAAACTTCAAATTTTCAATAGATGGGGTGATGTCGTTTTTGAAACAACTGACTCGGAAAAAGTTTGGTTGGGAGACAACGATCAGGCAGCAGATACCTTTGTTGGCAATGGTCTGTACTTGTTTAAACTGACCATCAAGGGATATAAAAATGAAGCCATCGAAAGAACTGGAACTATTCAAGTTATTCGATAAGAAACTGCGAAATATTCTTTAAGAAGTTATACTGAAGATGCCTAGTCTCGTTTTGCTACCTGCACTGCGACACTAGGCATCTTCGTTTCTAGCGCTATCCTTTTGTGATTATATGGATAATCCATACCTTGCTTGCTCTATGCATAAGTACTTTTTTATTTCATTTTGTTTTGTAATATTTCTGTCTTGTCGCCTACATCGCAACACAGAAAAAGCATCCGTGAAAGAATTTCGCTATCTCAAAGCGTGTATGAGTGGAGACTTTAGTAGTGAAGAACAAAGTAAAAACGATAGTGATTTTTTTGATATTCGACTCAGAATGGTTCCAATTTGGGAATCCGCTTCCACTTCCCGTACATTTTACTTGTATGTCGAACAAGCCGTTGCCACCAGTGTAGAAAAGCCATATCGCCAAAGAGTATATCGAGTAGAATTGACTGAGCAAGGAGAAATCATCAGTCGCATATTCACTGTACAAGGACCAGAGCGCCTCACCAATAAAAATGCTCAAGACCCCATCTTTAAGCAGCTCACTCCTGACTCTTTACAAATCAAAGACGGGTGTGAAGTATATCTCACCTATGATAAAGCCACACAGAGTTTTGGAGGAAGTACGAAAGACAGAGCGTGTCCAAGTGACAGAAATGGAGCCTCCTATACTACTAGCAGAGTCAATATTTATAACGACCAAATGATCAGTTGGGATCAGGGCTGGGATAAAAACGACCAGCAAGTGTGGGGTGCCACAAAGGGCGGGTATATCTTTAAAAAGAAGAAATAACTTTAGTCCAATTCAGATCTATTTTCAATGGCCACAAGCAGATCAGCCAAGAGGTGTACTTTGGGATCCTCTCTATGATTGCCAATGAACGAGCGAAGCAAAGACCCCGCTTCTAGAATCTGTTCTTCCGGAACACCCTCTTCCAGGCTTTCAACGATGGTCAGGCATTCCAACGCTTCTTCAAAAGAACCCTCAACGGCTATTTCTGAGAGCAAAGCGACTGCATTTACAGGCTGGATGCCTGAATTCCATATAAAGCCAAGAAGATCTTTTCTTATGGCTTTGTAGTCTGGATTCTCGAGCGCCATAATAAAAGACTCCTCGGTGTTAGATACTTTCAGCGAAGAAAGCATATCACCAATTTCCCCAAGAATAACTGCATTGTTAGAACTAGCATATACCGCAATGAGTGGCTCAACCAAAGCCGAAGTCCCTTCTTCTTTTGCTCTATGAATCGCTGCCATCACCACCTTATCATCCCCGCTGAACAAATCGCGCTTTATTTCTTCCTGAACCCTTGATTTACCTGAAGTTGACATGCGGCAAATATAATATTCTTTAACAGGCAACTTTTCAATTACTTTCGTAGTCTTGTTAACGAAATCGAAATCAAATGAAAAAATTAGCTTTTTTACTTGCCCTTGCCTTGGTTACTATTTCAGGCACGCTTTCAGCGCAAAACACCATTACTGCTGAAAACATCCAGGTAAATATATCCGCTGCTACCAGCAGAGAAGATTTATCTGCGATCCGCACACAATGTTTAGAGCAGGGAATTGAATTCAATTATACGCCTCGTTTCAATCAAAACAGACAGCTTACTGGCATTGCGTTTATACTCAAAAGAACAGGAGGTGATTTGCTTGGACAAACGGGAATGATCGAGTTAACCGTTCCTAATTCAAAGGCAAGCTTCAGATTGCATAAAGAAAATAACAAGTTCGTGGCTGACTGTATTGGAAGCTGCGAATAATTAAGATTCTAACGATTCAATATAAGCCGCACCTCTTCTAGAGCTGCGGCTTTTCTTTTTTCCGTTTGCTCCGTGTTCTCGTGCAGGCCTCGATGTTCTATTGTTTTGATGAATGGCTCCATCTGTTTAATGTCATTGAGTGTGCTTTCACTCATTGTATTCTTGTAAAAAATAGAGCGTATGTATTCTACCGCAAATGAAGTGGGATGGATGAAATCCTCTCCGTAGAATCGATAGTCTCTAAGGTCATCCATCATAATTTCATAGGAAGGGAAATAATGGCAATTGCTGTAATTGCTCAATGCTTCACACAACATGATCAAGCGAGCTTTAGAGCGTTGATTCTCTATAAAGCCTTCCTTCAAATGCCTCACTGGGCTGACAGTGAAGATCCATTGCAGTTTTGGAAACTTCTCCTTAAAGCACGCAACGAGTTCTTCCCAATCAGAAATCATGGTATCCAGGTCTGTTAACGAACGACTAAAGTCTTGCTGCGGTAATCGATGACAGTTGGCTACTACTTTATTGGTGGCTTTGTGTACATAAGCCATTGCACTTCCAAATGTGACAATGATGATGGCCTGATCACTCAGCTTGTTGTGGCAATCCTCTATTCTGTGATTTATACGATCCAAGGCCTCTTGCGCTGATCGAGCTGAAAAGGCACCGTGATGATTTAGGCTTTTGAATAGGCCCTCATGAAATAACAAATCGTCTGAGCGGTAACTGCGATTATTGAGCACTTCTCTTGCTGCTTGAGCAAGGGCTGTAGGATGATAAATAACACCATGGCTGGGATGAGGAGCTTCGAAAAAATGGCGGGCCAAGGAGGCGCGTATTAAGTCAGCGAAACAACTTCCAAATGTCAAAAACACATTCTGGTGATTGCCATTGAGTCGCCATTCTTCAAACTTTATTTCTGTTCTAAAGGAAGTCATGAGGGAAGCACTGCGCTCAGTTGTTCAATAGTTATTTTATATCCACAATTGAAATGCCCTAGCGGACAAGCCTTCTTCCCGTGTAAACCACAAGGTTTGCAAGCGGGACGTGGATTGGCTTCTATCACAACTTGCCGCGTAGAAAGTGGGCCAAATCCGAATTCAGGAATTGTGCTGCAAAAAACGGCAGTAACGGGAGCGTCTGTAGCAGTGCATAAGTGCAAAGGACCACTATCATTCACATAATTCATTCGAGCACCCTTCATTATTGCCGCACTTTGCAACAATGAAAACTTCCCAGCTAAGACTTTGTCTTCACCGATATTCGCCCTCGACGCAATCTCTTTGCACAAGTCCACATCAGCGGGTCCACCCATTAAAAAGAACTTCTCATTTTTATGAAGAAGAATAAGTTCTATCCATTTTTCAACGGGAAGTTTTTTTGTTTCCCAAACACTCGCAGGACTTATAGTGATATAATTTGTCTCGGTCCAGGGAATCTCTGGCACGTACAATTTAGGTTTTCTTTTTTCTGTAGGGAAAATTGCTTTAACCAATTCATGATTCCTATCCGTCTCATGCATTCCAGCATGGACATCTATGATATGATCAATTTTTTTAGAAAACAAAAAAGACCAGGGATTCTTCTTAAATCCTATGGTTTGTGCAGCGCCCGACAACACCGTTAGTAGACCAGAGGACGCAAAGCGTTGTGCGTTTATGACGACATCAAAATGTTTCTTTCGGATCTGCTGAATCAATGAAAAAAGAGATTTGTATTTGCCTTTCTTTTTATCCCAAACAAATACTTCATGTACCAGCGGATGATTCGTAAACAACCCCTCGTTTCCCTTTCTTACGACCATTGAAACTTGAACATCCGAAACACCCGCACAAATGGTCTCCACCATCCCCGTAGCTAGAATGACGTCGCCGATAAATGCTGTTTGGATGATCAATACTTTCTTCATTATACAGCTACTTCAAAATCTCTTAACGCATCATTTAGCGAAGTCTTCAAATCCGTTGATTCTTTTCTTTTTCCAATGATCAAAGCACAATTGACCTGATACTCCCCTGCTGGGAATTTCTTGGTATAACTTCCCGGAATTACGACAGATCGCTCGGGAACTTCTCCCATGTATGTTACTGGAGAACTACCCGACACATCAATGATCTTGGTGCTTTTTGTAAGAACGACGTTTGCTCCCAAAACAGCTTGTTTCCTCACGTGTACTCCTTCAACAACGATAGACCTTGAACCGATAAAGCAACCGTCTTCGATGATAACCGGAGCAGCTTGCAAAGGCTCCAACACGCCACCGATACCTACTCCACCGCTAAGGTGAACATCCTTTCCTATTTGAGCACAACTGCCTACCGTGGCCCAAGTATCGACCATTGTACCGGAGTCAACGTAGGCACCGATATTCACATAAGAAGGCATCATGATAACTCCCTTCGCTAAAAAGGCACCATATCGAGCAATGGCATGTGGAACGACTCTCACTCCAAGTTCCGCATAATTCGTTTTTAAGGCCATTTTATCATGGAATACGAAAGGGCCTACTTCAATTACTTGCATTTGACGTATTGGAAAGTAAAGCACAACGGCTTTCTTCACCCATTCATTTACCCTCCATTCTCCATTTTCTAATGGTTCGGCCACACGAAGTATTCCCTCATCCAAATCTGCAATGACTTTATCAATAGCAGTTCTATAGGTTTGATCTTGAAGAAGACTTCTGTCTTCCCAAGCACTTTCAATTAATTCTCTTGTTTCCATAAAATTTATTCTTGACAAAAATACAGCGATGCTGAGCTCATTTTTCATCAATTGTACATCCTCTGTGTGTGTGTACCTTTGTAGCATGTCAAAAATACTTGGAATCGACTATGGACAAAAGCGAACAGGTCTCGCCATTACTGACGCGGCGCGTATCATCGCCAGTCCATTAATCACGGTAGAAACTTCCCGATTATTTGACTCCTTAAAAAATTTAGTGCAGAAAGAAAAAATCGTAGCGTTTGTGGTAGGTATCGCCAAGCATGCCGACGGACAAGCTTCTGACACGACTCGTATGCAATATCAATTTTGCGAACGGCTGAAAAAAGAATTTCCAAATGTACCCCTTCACGAAGTAGACGAAATGTTTACGAGTAAAATGGCTTCTCAAGCGCTTGTTATGGGCGGAATGAAAAAATCGGATCGTCGAGAAAAAGGAAATTTAGACAAGGTAAGTGCAGCAATTATTCTGCAGTCTTTTCTGGATTACTCGCCAATGAAATAATCTTCAAGCTTTTTTCCAATGGATTGAAGCTCTCGATTATTTCTTGAATTCCTTCTTGTCCTAATTCCTTCCAAAAACGACCGATGTTCTCAACCCTTTCTTGCCATTCTCCATTGGGAAAAAGATCATTATACAGTTTATCCAGCTGCTGAATGCGCACATCCTCTTTTTGCTTCTGAGACTTTAGCATTTTCTTTTCTAAATGCTCGATTCCAGACAGCGCTTTGCTACATTCGGCAGCCGCGGCTTGTTTCAAAGTTGCATCCACAGCAGTTGCCTTTTCTATCATTTCATCAAAAAGGATCCCCAATTTTTCTTTGATTATCGCTAAATCTTGAACTCCAAGCTCCTGCATCCAACCATCCACAATAGCGTTTTTGGGTTGAAAAAGCTGAAGGCTATTCAAGCTGAGTTTATCCATTTTTTTCAAAGAAGAAGATTGAAGAATGATTGCGCTATCACGAAGTAGGATGGCAGGAAATGGAACATGATAGTGGTCAAAAACTCCTTTGAGTTGCATCCAATAAGACAATTCTCCAGGCCCACCGATATACGCGACATTTGGCAGAATGAACTCTTGATAAACTGGTCTTAGAATAACATTGGGCGAAAAAGATGCTGGAGATGATTTCAAAAGCGATACATATTCCTCTGAATTCCTACCTCCTTCCTCAGGAGTCTTGATGCGTTCTCGCATGTTAGGTCCCAATTCAAATAGATTAATTTTTCTCGGAAAAACCTGAGGTTTATAACCTATTTCTTCCAGTTCAGCGGATGTCTTTTTTACCAACGATTCCGAAGGTTGGTTCTTTATCTCTTCTTCCATGATAGAGGAAAAGGCCTTCTTCCACTCAGGCTCATCGCCATCAAGAACTACCAGTTCTTCTGTGCCAAAAATTTCATAGACCAACTTTCGATGCGCCTCTGCGAGTGAATTGCTTGATGCGTAACATTCAGTACACAACTTAAAAAAAGCGTTCTCGCCACCTTCAACTTCCATTAAAACATCTTGAATCCCTTCACAAGAAAATCTTCCTACTGCACCATTTTGTTCGGTAGCCCATTTAATCTTATTTCCAGTAAAAAAAAGATGATTTATTTCGTCTACATCATGGTCTTCAGAGGCCATCCAAAAGATTGGAATAAACTTCTTCTCTGGAAAATAACGATTAAAGAGACGCGCAGAAGCAATGGTTGATGCTATTTTATAAATGCTGAACAGCGGGCCCGTAGCTAAACACAGCTGGTGACCAGTAGTCACCGTGAAAGCATTTGTATCTTTTAACTCAAGAATATTCTTGATCACTTTTTCATTTCCCTTGAAGTCATTTTGACGCAACAGTTGATGCACCAAAAGTTCACGTTGAGCGAGTGAAAAGTTCGATCGTTGCTGAATGGCAAGACCAAGGGTTTCCATGTTCTGATACCCAAGTATAAATGGAGCCAATTCCATTTTTTCACTAAGATAGTCCTTGATTAGGACACTTAATGGAGCGTATTTCTGGAGTGAATATTCTTCTACCTTCATCGTGAGCGAAGGTATGCATTCAAAAGAAAAGCTTCGGGTAAAAAAATTAGCGAATCAAATGAAGTAAGCCTCTTCTGGACTTTCTTCCCTCTCCAAACTCGTCGGTTACCACAACGTAGGAGACTTCCCAGACATAACATCCTGCGGGTGCAATTCTGCCTTCATAAAAACCATCCCAACCAATGGAAGTATCGTTAGAAGAGAACACCTTGTCTCCCCAATGGCTGTATATACAGATCTCCCATTGCTTTACAGTTCCAGCAACTGGAATGAAAACATCATTTTGGCCATCGTCATTAGGGGTGAAACTATTCGGAATAAAGAATGGTTCTAGGGGAGTTTCAACAATTTCAGGGCGAGGGTTAGGCCGATCATCTCGTGGGGGTACTGCATCAATTGGATCAAAGCCCGTCGGCACTTGCTTTAGGAAAAAATCGTCCACAAAGTAGTATGCATATTGCGAATTGCCGGGCACCTTGTCGATGATTTGAATTTCTGCGTCATTAAAAAACACCCCCAATGTTAGGTGGCTGTATGGTTGATCCGCTACGAATTGAAAAGATACTAATTTCCAACTTGGAGAGTACCACAATGTGTCAATACGAAATTGAGGAATTCCATTCAAGGGAGAAGTTCCGCTCTGAGCAGGAGCCAGGGTAGAAAAGTGAATACCCATTTTTGAAGTCCCGAGTCCTGAAGTTGCAACATCCGTTTTTGCTCCATTGGTCATTCGCCAAGATACAATATACTCTTTACCCACTTCCAAAGGAGCGTCGAACTGGGTGCTTATATACTCTCTAAAGCCGTCACCAGGTCTACCTGTAGCACAAAAACCCATCAAGCCGTTCCCCTCGTAGGTATCCAAATAAGCCATCGGGGTTTGCGGCAGATCCGCAGCTGCCGACGCTGAATAATGATAATAATCTGGGGAGGCAACAGTACTTCCCGCGTTGTACCAACCTAAAGCTCTGCTGAATTGACCTGTATTGGAAGGAAGTGAAGAGTACGACTCGAATCCTGGATTGATAAGCTGAGCACGACCTACCGTCGTAGCCAGTACTATCAATAAAAAGGTCCAACTTGTCTTCACGATGTTGAGGTTTGGTGTGGTAAATATAAGAAAACGAATGAAATAACTCATTAATTAGAATAGAAATATCACCAATTCACTAACAAGACAACAAATTCAACTGTAAAGGTTGTATGCTATTGAAAAAAACTAAAAGAATATCCCAGCCTCAATCCGATTACCGATGAATTCCGCTCTGAGGTTGTGCTATTATACACCTCTCGTGGTAGGCCTTCATAGAACAGGGAGGCTTCAAGAAGATGTCCTCTTTTCATCTCTAGCAAATAACCTACTGCCATTTGCGCCATCCAGCTTTTCTGTTTACCCTGATCCTTTGAAATGACCGTTTTAGTCCATTCCCCAGATGAATTCAATCCAAAAACAGTTTCATCTTCTTCCATTTTGAGATCTCTATGGATCAGTCCTAAATCGACAAAGGGAGTTTGTGGTTTATCTCTTCCAGTTAGATAGAACCGGGCATTCAGCCCTAGGCTCCACGACCGAATACCTATTCGGTATTCATTTACTGAACGTTCTTCTATCCTCTCTTCAAAACCTGGATCAATAAAGACCACATATCGTTCAAAGAGCCTGCCATCACTCGTTTCAAAAGCAGAGCGAAGTTCGTCAGGACTCAGAGAGGATTCATCGAATATGGCTCCCTTTATAAGATAATTTCCGTAGAAAAATCTTCCATAAACAGATACATAATCAGAGATATCAATCCCCGCCTTCAAGCTCCCTCCCATCGCCATAGCTGCCGGATACTTATCGCCTAAAAAATCAGCAAGCTCGGTGAATCCAGAATTATTGTATGTTAATTCAGAAAGATGTGCGCCGATGCTCCACTCTGCGCCAGCATAATACCTCCACTGTTTATTAGGTTCTTTCTGATCGTTGTTTAAGACCTCCTGGAGCGAATCGATATTCGTTTTTTCTTCTCTTTTTTCTATTTCTATCACTTCTCCATCGAGGATAAGCGTATCTCCACTTAGTTTCCATACATGACTTGCGAACAAAGGGGATACAAAAAGAAAAAGCAACATAACCGCAATTATGTTGCTTATCATTTTTGGTTTCACACCTGTAGTAGTCATCCCGTGAATGTTTTGTCCGGGCTAATATAGGTGGGTTTATTTATTGTCTTTTAGAACAGGAACGGCAAGCTTCCTGTCTTTTGCTTTCTTCTTTTGAATTGGAGTTTCAATTGGTGCTTGTACCTCTTCTATAGGTTGTGGCACCGCTTCTTCTGCCTCTACATTTGTTACCTGAATAGATTCTTCAGATAAAGGAGTCGTAATGACATTCTCCATAATTGCAGGTGTTGGGGTATCCTTTGCTGTGCACGTCTTCTTTATGTTGGTTGTACACGTCCCTTCATTGGAACAAACTTTTTGTTCTTTACATGCAGGTGCTTGCAGCGCTGGTGCATATACACTTGCCGTGGAAGTTGAAAATTCCATTAATTCAAATCCATTGTTCAACCCTCTGTCCGCCGTAACTTCCTGAGCGCCCCATCCAAAAACAGTAGCCCCTGAAATCAACACTAATGCAGACAAATACCAAGCGTTGAATGTAGATAAGTTCCATTGAAAAAACTTTCCTACTGCATACTTGCGACGCATGCCAGTGTACACTCTCTCAGGCACTTCTGGGGCGTAACTGAACATTTGTTCGCGTATGTTTTGATAGAATTTTTCCTCACTCATCATGCTGTCGTTTTTATTTTGCTTATGTCTTCTAATTCTTTTTGCAAGTATGCTTTAGCTCTTGATAGTTGTGACTTTGAGGTGTTCACGTCTATATTCAGCATATCCGCTATCTCTTTGTGCATAAAACCTTCCACTACGTAAAGGTTGAATACTGTTCTGTAGCCCGTTGGGAGTTTCGCAATACACGACATCATCTCTTCCTGCGTATATTCTAACTCATTGAACTGAGCTGGGTCATTTTGCTGAAAAACTACATTATCAATATCTTCTTGGAATGCATGTTTCAAGTTTTTACGATAATGCGTAATACTCGTATTCACCGCTATTCTTCGGAGCCATCCTTCAAAACTTCCGTCGTGATGATAGCTGCTGATATTGTTGTATATTTTCACAAACACCTCCTGGAGTACGTCTTCTGCTTCCATTTTGTTTTTCGCATAACGAAGGCAAACTCCGAAAAGCAAAGAGGCATATTTCCGGTAAAGCAAATCCTGAGAACGGCGTTCTCCCTTCATGCACCCGTCTATTAGGCTCTTAACTTCCTCCATACACTTCAAAGACTTAAGTGGGTATTAGGAGGTTGCACCGCCCCTTGATTTTTTTCTTTTTAGACTATGATAATCAAGGAAATAAAGACAACGAATACTGAAATTATTGTTTTGTGGCAAGCCTAAATTGTAGTCCAAATCGTCCCATAAATTCCGAGGGATGGGCACTCCAAAATCCGCTTTAGTAATATCGTTCTTCCAAACGATGCTGACTTCGCTGCCGGGGATGAAAATCCATCTGTAGATAAAATCAATGGTAAATGAATTAAAACTGCGGTCGGCAACACTGTGCCCAATGGACTCGCCCGATTCATTGACAAACCCCTGAAAATCGCTCGCACTTAGCTCACCAGATTGTTCAAGTCCGAAAAACTCTTTATACTTCGAAAAGCCCCAATAGTGCCGTACCCTGCATAATATCGTCATCAACGGGTTAAAACTATAGTTGATGGTCAGCGTATTGGTATGAGTAACGACATTTCGTCTTCCAAAAACAGGCTCCCCACTCTGCCCACGGATGGCATATCCAAGATCATTCACATGATGCGTTTGACGGTAGACATACACCACAAAAAGCTTGTCGCTAAATCTCATCCGGGGTGCGAATCTCCAGTTGTACTCGTATCGCCCTTCATTTTCAAAGGCCGTGTACCCGCCTCCAGCATCTATTGCGAGGGGCTTTCTATAATCCGTGCTAATCCAACCAGCGATACCCGTGTTCCGGAAAGTCTTAAAGAACATTCCATCCGTTCGAGGCTCAAAAAAATCTTGTCCACGAACAGGACTAGAGAATAAATTTATATAGTACGTTGTAAATTTCTTCGTGTTGATAAAGGATTCGCTCTCCAGAAACAAATTAGTAAATTCATTGGGGGCGTACAACCGATTATAATCAACTAAGAAACTAGAACTAACACTGTTCAATTTCCAGAAGGGCTCGAAGGTTCGATACTGCATCCATAGATACTGGTTGCGGGAATTATTCGCTTGTAGAAATCCTAAATCGGTGGGGTCGTATGTATCCGACTCCATCGATTGACCAAGGGAGAAAATAAAATTACCGCTAATCTTATTAAAACTTACGTTTTGTGTAAACCCATCATTAGTGCTCGTATTTCCTTCAAAGATTCCACCAAACTTGATATTGTAGGCTCCAGAACCGTTGATGCTAAAAGAATTCTTTTTGTCCCGAAAATCGAATTGGGTGCCTGTAACATTGGCATCGTAGGTATTACCATTGCGAAGGACATTCGTATTTATGAGTGAAACCGAACTGTTATTTTTTAGATTCTGGTCAAATACCGTTACGTTGTAATTGGTCAATGGGTAAATTTCAACATTTCGACTTACTCCCTCTTCATTGGTCACAACCGCTTCCGATCTTGCGGTTACTGCATTAAAAACCCCTATACCTAGACCTTTCGCATTTCTTCCTGAAACCTTGGATGCATTTAATAACTGTTGCTGAAATGGCAGCGATGTAATTCGCTCTCCCTCTGCCAGTTGAATGTTCGGGACATAGCCATCTGGCAAGTACCCTATTCTTCTTGTATAAAATATCCCTGCCTTTGAAAACAATTCCGTTCCCTCAATAAAAAACTGTCGATTGTCTTGAAACTGTACCTCAAATGGTGTGAGGTTTAAGATCTGCTGATCGCTAATTACTTGTCCAAAATCAGGAATGAGCGTAGCGTCCAGCGTGAAAGCGTCGTTCAATCCCAATTTCAAATCTGCACCTACATTCCAACTGCTTTCTTGCTTGGCCTTGCCTTGCGATTGCTCCGCAATATTATGATAGAAGGAGGCATAGGGAGTAAGGAAAACGCGTGTAGGAGGCTTGATATCTTTGATTCCAGTGAGTTTGCCCATTTGAACCAACTGACCTGCATTGCCCGGCTGAACTGGACTCCAAAAAGCGAACTCCCTACTTCTTCTTACTTCTCGAAAGAAATTAATATCCCAAATTTGTTCGGGAGCATCGGGAAAGCGAATGGCTGCAAAAGGAATTTTAAACTCCGCAATCCAACCATTATCTACTATTTTACACCTACCGTCCCAAACTGCATTCCAACTGACATCCTCATCATTGCTGTTGGTGAGTCGAGCGTCCCATTGCTCACCCGTGGGAGTCATGCTAAAAGTGAATCCATTTATTCCATCTCTATAACATGAAAAAGTGATACCTACGTAATCCGTATTTCCATCACCATCACGTCCAGACAACTGTTGTAGAATGCTATCTGGAGCAGTATCATAGTTCATAAAGCCGATGTACATCGCGTCATCCGTATATACAATTTGAACTTCTGTTTCGTGAGGCAACGGTTTGCCAGGGGTTGGACGCAGAATAGTAAATCCAGAAGTTTTCGGCGCCGATACCCAACAGGGATCGTTCAACAAACCATCCAACTTTGGAGCGACTTCCGTCTTGAATGCCTCCAGCGACTTATCTCCATTCTGACCAATAGCGATTCCATGCAAGAGACCTTGCATGATAAAAATCAGAGATATGCGAAAAATAGAATTCACCAACAAAATAAAAGCGTGCGAAGTTAAGGGAGGAAAAGAACCTTACGAACGATTGAACAACTAAAATGACCAACGGTTTTTTCCACGGGATACGCGGCTGTCCGTACCTTTGCTTTCCTGTTATGAATATAGTTCTTCGTTTGTTCCTTTTATTGTGCACCTTAACCTTAGCGGATTCCGTTGTGGCTCAAAACACCACCCTTTCTGGCACAATACGCGACGAGGAAAATGGAGAAACATTACCTGGTGCAGTTATAAAAGCAACACCCATCGACCGCGCAGTAGTTGCAAATCCTTATGGATTCTATTCTATCACCTTGCCCGCCGGGGTGTATCAAGTAGAGTTTAGTTTCACTGGATTTATTGCCCAAACCAAAACCATTGATTTAAACAAAGATCAACAGCTTGACATTTCACTTTCTACAGAATTCAAGACAACAGAGGTCATAGAAATTACTGCGGATAAATCAAAAAATGTCCAAAGCACCGAGATAGGAAAAATTGCCTTAGATATAGACCAAGTAAAAAAGCTACCTGTTCTATTTGGAGAAATTGATATTTTGAAAACCATTACCCTTTTACCCGGCGTACAAAGCGCGGGCGAAGGAAATGCAGGATTTTATGTACGAGGCGGAGGCATTGATCAAAATTTGATACTTCTGGATAATGCGACGGTATACAACGCCTCTCACCTTTTCGGCTTTTTCTCAGTCTTTAATGCAGATGCTGTAAAGAATTTAGAGCTGACCAAAGGCGGAGTGCCCGCTAATTATGGAGGTCGTTTGGCTTCGGTCTTGGATGTAACTTTGAAAGAAGGTAATAGTAAAGAGTTTCATGGAGAAGGAGGAATTGGACTTATTTCTTCGCGTTTTACCATTGAGGGCCCCATAAAAAAAGACACATCCTCATTTATTATAAGCGGAAGAAGAACCTATATCGATGTGCTTCTCAAGCCATTCATTTCAGAGGAAAGCAACTTCAATGGATCTGGATATTTCTTTTATGACTTGAATGCCAAGATGAATTATAAACTTTCCCGAAGAGACCAGGTATTCATTAGTGGTTATTTCGGGAGAGATGTATTTGGATTCAATAGCGAAAGTTCCGGATTTAGCACACGCATCCCATGGGGTAACGCCACAGGAACCATTCGATGGAATCGAATTGTCAATGAGAAACTATTCATGAATACCATTCTTACTTTCACTGATTATAAATTTTCTTTTCAAGGCGAACAGGAAGAGTTTGAGTTTTCATTGAACAGTGGCATACAAGATTGGGGAGCAAAAATTCAATGGAATTATTATCCCAATTACCGACATAACATTAAATGGGGCCTGGACTATACCTATCATATTTTCACCCCTAATAGTGTATATGCCCGAAGTGGGGATACCGAATTTAATACAGGAGAAAAGACCCGTTTGTTTTCCCATGAAGTGAGTGGTTATGTTTTGGATGAATTTGACATCACTGAGAAACTTCGCATCAATGCTGGATTGCGGTATTCATACTTCGCGCACGTAGGTCCTTTTACGCGATTCACTCCTGCCAATAACAGTGGTTTTGGACAAACCGCTCCTGCAGCCCAAACAATTTATGATACCAATGAATTGGTAGGTGACTACGGCGGATTTGAACCCCGAATAAACGTTCGGTTTACTCTAGATAAGTATTCCAGCATTAAGGGTGGATACATGCGCAATTATCAATTCATTCATTTGACCAGCTTAAGTCCAACCTCGTTGCCAACAGATGTATGGTTGCCGAGTACTGAAAGATTGCGCCCACAAATTGGACAGCAGTTTAGCATTGGTTACTTCCGCAACTTCAACAAAGACATGTTTGAAACGAGCGTTGAACTCTACTACAAAACGATGGACAATCAGAGTGAATACAGAGAGGGAGCACAACCGGAAAATACTGTAAACGACAATATTGATAACCTGCTCATTTTTGGAATTGGTAGAAGTTACGGTGCGGAGTTTTTTATTAAGAAAAGACTTGGAAAATGGAACGGCTGGATAGGATACACTCTATCTCGTACCGAGCGAAGATTTGACAACTTGAATTTGGGAGAGTGGTTTCCCTCTCGATGGGACCGTACCCATGACGTGAGCTTTGTGATGAGCTATAAGCTCAGCGACCGGTGGGAGTTTGGATTTGTTTTCGTGTATGGAACAGGCAATGCTATAACCCTTCCGCAAGAACGATATATTTATGAAAATCGCGTAGTTGATGTATACGGAGCTCGAAATAGTTTCAGAATGGCACCATATCACAGAGCAGATATCAGTGGAACCTACTATCCTAAACCAAAATACAAGGCCATCAAAGACGAAAACGGAAAAGAGATATTGAAAAAACGCAATTTTGAAAACAACTGGAATTTCAGTGTATATAATCTTTACAATAGAATGAATCCGTATTTCATTTATTTCGGAAACGACGGACAAATTCAAAACGGTAACCTAGAGATAAAGGCCTATCAAGTGAGCCTATTTCCAATACTACCCAGTGTTACTTGGAATTTTAAGTTTTAAAATTTATACCTCAGAAAAAATCCTAACTGGAACTTGGGTTGTCTAATTCTAATGTTTGCAGCATCAAAAGAATCAACAGCAGTAGAATTCAAAAACACATCCGTTTTCATGTTTAATGAAAAATTGGTCGCCCCATTAAGCCAAAACATACTATTCATTCCTAAACCAAGTCTAGTAGTTACAAGATACGCTCCCTCTATTTTTATTATGCTTTGACGAGCTTGGTGAGTGAACCATTTGAAATCTGTATCTACTGATGTCCTCCTAAAGATTCCACTGCCCAACATTTCTTGAGAAGACGTGTATGCTTTAAAAGTAGAGTCTCTAACTTCCTCAAAAGTTCCGGAAACTGCGAGTTTCAAGCTAAATTCAGCACGAGCTGTTGTATAAGCTACCAAAAGATGCAAACCGTTTCTGTGTTGATTAATAGAATAAATTCCATCTATTAATTCATTCACCCTACCCGATGGCTTCCAATTGAGAAAGAGTTTACTTCGGAGCAACATTAAATTTCCTCCTACACCAAAACGCCATTTGTTATAGTCCCTAACATAGGTCAAATCGAGTGAAGGTGACGGCATCATTTGATAATTGGCGTCCATATACAATGGATTCACCTCCATGCTTATCATCCCTGCGTTGACGAATGAATGCGGGGTAAAATCAATCCAAAAAACATGCGATGTATCCACTTGAGCATACGAAGGTCGATACGCAAATAAGAAAAGGACTACAGCAATAAATCTTGAATAGTGCTGTATTAAAAAAAGAATTTTCATTCAACCTCCTTTAACTGTTCATTTACCCTTTTTTTATTAAAAAAAGAATAGGTTAGAAAAACCCCAGAATGTAATCTTTGATGCGCGAATTGCATTTCAAAAATTTTTGGAATATCTGCGCGAGGTTGTTCTAAAAAATCCTCATCCATGTATGCTGTCAGGGTCATTAAAGGTTTATTCAAAGAATGCACAAAATATCTATAAGAACAGCTAAAACCTACTCCCCATACCTTATTCATTTGAAAGAAAATGTTCCATTCTATAAAGCCACAGAATGGAGAGTCATTATTAAAAGATCTTTCTAAACTTGCTCTGCGTGTTCCTTGCAGCTCTCCATTCTCTACTATATAGCTTAAATAAATTTTTGAGACTTCATCTGTATAGGAAAGCCGTCTAAACATTGTGTTTTGTAGGCCTATTTTTAATCCATAATTTAATCTTCTTATTTTTTTCGAAAGACAAAAATGTAATCCGGAAATGAATTGGCTCATGGAATAAAAACCATCCATATCTCTTTCTAGAGCAGGAAAGTGATTCTTCTTGTCAAGGTAGTTTACATATATGTAGTCTGAAGAATAAAATAAGTTGATTCCAATTCCAAAACTCCATTTCGACTTATCCCAAAAAAGGTTGACTCCTAGAGACGGTGACCAAGCCTGCCAAGACATCAACTCAAATTTATCTTCTTCAAAGCGTGCTCTATAACTAGGAAAAACGCTCCACTGCTGAGGAGTAAATTCTGCAACAAGTCTCTTTGAAATTGTTTGCCCGAATATTGAATTATTGAGGCCTAAAAGGAATTGTAGCAAAAATATAAGTTTTATTAATCGCATATGTTCAAAACCAATTGGAGGCTAAGATTATTCTGATTTGCTTCAATCTCATGATACGAATGAACACTACCGTCTATTATGGCACTAGCATCATTATTTGGATTCGTTTTACCTGCTCTTTGGGAGAACGATAAAGTACCCCAATCTGTTTCTAAACCACTTTCAGTAATGGTGCAATCGTCAGGGTCCACAAATTCATAATTGACTTCTGCTTTTACATAAGATATTTACTTTCTCCACTTCATTTCAGAATCGAATAACGTTGATTCCCAGCGGTATGACGTGGTCTTTGCTACTTGATGATTTCCGAAGATATCTTTTTTCCTCCATAATTCCGCCTTTATTTTTCTGATACCCTCCGTATAAGATTTTATTTTATGTCTATTAGCGGAAGAGCATAATCCTTCACCTCCTATCTCTATTTGCTTTGTCAAGCCTGGTTCATTTTCCACATACTCCTCCATACCAAAACAGTTGATAAAGCTGTATGATACTTTCGAAGTATAAGTTCCAATATTAGGATAGGTGTGAATGGCGTTATACTCCGACATAACTTGATAATTGTCATATGTTCCGTCTCCCCACTCTACTGTCCACGTTGCCGGATGGGTTAGTGGACTTCCTTCTATACTGTTTAATTGCAATGTTTGTTTTAGCAACAACAATCTCCCTCTTGATAATGGATCACAATCTATCAAGGTAATAGGTGCATCTGCATCGTACCAGCATCCATGCCTCCGCCACGAGTTGCTCCGTTGCTTAATAATTTGATTGCGGATATTAATTCAACACCAGAGCCAAGTCCTGAGGGAGTAGTCATATCATCGCCCTTGACGGACTGACGAAGTACCTCAAGAGATTCACTATCATCATAAGGCACCTTGTAAACCTGATTCTCACTCAAATAAACATATACATTATCCCCAATTGTTATCTCATAAAACTCATTCAATAATGCCAATCTGTACTCATCCAAAAGCCAGTTATCTGAATCCTCCTCTTCCCTTTCAATCAAGTTGCCGTTAGATTCAACCCTTAATCTGCTTAAGGCAGATTTAATGCCCGTTGCACAAGAAAAATAATTTAAAAAGTCCTCCGGATCAGGAAAACGCGAGGTATCTCTTTGTTCACACATTTCTACTATCTCAGTGTAGAATGTTTGTAGAGCTTGAACATCTCGAAAGCACAAACGACCATCAAGGGGATAAAACTCTCCCTGAAAGTCTAAACTCTCTTCATTCGAAAGATCTTGTTTATTACAATTTGAAAAAATAAGGAGGGCCAAGAGTAATATCGAAAGTTTTTTCATTTTGTTAAAGTTTTTAGATATTCGAATTTCAGTATTCCATATTAAGCCGCAAACAACTATAACAAATGATTAACATTTGAAAATCTCGTAAAAAAAGCCTTTGCTCTAAACAAAAAAAGCAGCCGGGAGCATACCTTCGCCACAAGAACATGAAACACCTCCGTTATCTTAATAAATACTTTTGGAAGTACCGAGGACGATTGTTCATGGGATTCTTCTTTATTCTTTTAGCTAATATTTTTAATGTTTACGCCCCAGTTATTGTTGGTGATGGAATCGATTTTCTAGCCGAAGGAATCAAAGCATCTCAAGAGATCAAAAACACGGGAGGTGAAGTGACGCTTAAAGCTCCACAAAGTTTCTATTTCCTGCTATCGATTTTCCAAACGGCACCGAACGATGTGGTTGTGAATGCCTCTAATCTTTCCCATCAACTCATTCGTATTGGATTGCTATTAGCCCTGGCCTACTTTCTCTTTTATATCCTAAAAGGTATTTTTCTTTTTTATCAAAGACAAACCATCATCGTGATGTCTAGGTACATTGAGTATGATTTGAAAAACGAAATCTATGATCACTATCAAAAACTTGATGCTGGATTTTATAAAAGAAATAGAACAGGTGACTTGATGAATCGCATTAGCGAGGATGTGAGCCGCGTGAGAATGTATCTAGGCCCAGCGGTGATGTACACCATTAACCTAATTATTCTAGTGGTGATGTGTATCCTCGTGATGTGGAGAATCGATGCAGAGTTGACATTGTATACGTTAAGCCCCTTGCCATTTATGATGCTATTGATCTTCTACGTTAGCACCATGATCAATAAAAGGACAGAGCAAGTTCAGGAGCAACAATCCAAACTCTCTTCCATCGTGCAAGAGTCCATCAGCGGTATTCGGGTTCTGAAAGCTTTTCGAAGAGAAAAGTATTTTGATCAAGCATTTCAAGCAGAAAGTGATGATTATAAAACCAAGCAACTTTCATTGGTAAAAGCGGATGCGTTGTTCATGCCAGTAATAGCATTGCTCGTTGGTCTGAGTACGATTCTGACCATCTATGTCGGCGCAAATAAAGTAATTGCAGGCGAATTGTCCTATGGAGTGATTGTCCAATTCGTATTCTATGTAAATCAACTCACATGGCCATTTGCGAGTGTTGGTTGGGTCACTAGTTTGGTTCAAAAAGCGGAAGCCTCGCAACAGCGAATCAACGAATTTTTAAATACAAATTCTGCGATCGACAATCCGAATCATGAGCCTCTTTCCTTGAAAGGGAAAATTGTTTTTAAAAATGTTTCGTTTACCTATCCCGACACTGGCATTGAGGCTTTACATAACATTTCCTTTACCCTTGAACCCGGAAAAAAACTTGCCATCGTTGGAAAAACAGGCAGTGGAAAAAGTACTATCGCTCAATTGCTTTTGCGAACATTCGATGTCACTTCTGGTCAAATACTCCTCGATGAAAAAGACATTCGACAAGTGAACTTAGAGGAGCTTCGTAGAAAAACAGGATACGTGCCTCAAGAGGTTTTTCTTTTTTCAGACACCATTGAAAACAATATTGCATTTGGTGTAGACGAACCTGAAGAACAGCGAATTCACGCCGCTGCCGCAGATGCAGCAGTGCATGAAAATATTGTCAAATTCCCACAACAATATAAAACCCTACTGGGAGAGCGTGGAATCAACTTATCCGGAGGTCAAAAACAAAGGGTTTCTATCGCTCGCGCATTCATAAAAAACCCCGAAATTTTCATATTTGATGACTGTCTTAGTGCCGTAGATACCGAAACAGAAGAGCACATTCTTCAGAGTTTGGAACGTGAAATGAAAGGCAAAACGGGGATCATTATTTCACATCGAATCAGTAGCATCAAAAATGCGGATCACATTATCGTAATGGAAAAAGGCAGACTTGTAGAGGAAGGAGATCATTCCACCTTGCTTTCAAAAAAAGGCTTGTATGCGTTTATGTATGAACAGCAGCAACGAGATCAAGGAGCACAACTTGAACCATAATCCTCTAGTAAAATCAGGAGATCCAAGGTGTTCGTCTGTCCGTCTTGGTTGATATCTCCAATGCAGCCTTGAGCACAATCCCAATCGTTGTTTAGTAATAGCCAATCACCTGCACCCACCACTCCATTCTCATCAATGTCTGCGCAATAATTTGTGGGTACTGTTACAACCATCTGAATGCTTCGACGATACTCCTGTGTCCCTGCCGCACCAATCACTTCGAAATTATAAGTACCTTCTGGGAATGAAGCGGTTGAAATGGTAAGCAATGAGGTGTACGGAGCTTCAGCGTTGTTCAAGGTAAAATCAAATTCATCCCCATTGATTCCAGCAAGCGATAAATTGACCTCGGAGGAAAAACCGTCGCTCACTACTACTTGAAAATAGGCGTTCTCACCTTGTGCTACCATCTGCATGATAGGATCCACGTGCAATAAATTCAGCTCAACAAGAAACAGCCCTTGATCGATATCCGACACAGGAATTACTCCGCTTTCAAAATAGGGATAGTGCATCCAAGTGCCATCAAAGGTGGCCGCATTGTTGTCAGGGAAATGATCGAAAAAAGCTACTTCTTCTAAATCCAAATCTGCAATGTTTTGAACATCCAAAACCCTTAATCCAGCGGTGTAGTTACTTTGATAACACAAATGATCTACCACATATAAGTTATGATCGATACTCTCTGTTTCATGCAAAAAATCACCCACATAAACGGGATCATCCAAATCTTCCACGTTCCAAATGAGTGTCCGCGTCTGTGAACTAAATCCGTTATACTCGTCTAGTTCGTCATTCATCAATAAGTACTTTTTGTCTGCGGTTAACCAACCTTGATGACAATATGCACTATTGGGATAGGGAGTTATGGATATGGTACTGATGTCGGTGGGATCAGTGGCTTTGACAATGGTAAGATTAGCAGGGGCATTGCCATTGTAACAAAAAACAATTATTTCGTTTTGATAGTCTTCATCTGGACCATTGTAGGTGATCACTTGAGCCTCATGGGTATATCCGTCTTCACTAAATCCTCCAAGAATCTGGGGAGACAACGGATTGCTGATGTCCACTGCATGCAATCCTCCTGAAAAGGTATTTGTTCCGCAAGCGTAAAGCACCCCCGTTGGTTCATGAATCGTCAGGGTGTGGCACCTTCCAAATCCTGAATAAAATGCAGTATTCGAAAAAGTGGCAGGTGGATTAAATACGTTTCTCAATTGCGTTAGGTCAAAAACTTGCAAACCGTGATTGTTGGCTTCACTTCCCACAAATAAATGGTTATTGAACACCCTCAATGTTCTCCAAAGCGAGTTGCTGGTTTGTGTAGGTAACTTCCCGAGATAAAGCGGTTGATCGGGTAATTCAATATCGAAAAACGCCACGCCAGAGGAAGTTCCAAGCAATACGTACTCTTTTCCATCCAGAGGATCCGTCCAGCCCCACACCTCATTGGTGGTGCCTCCGCCAAAAACTGCAGGCGGAACATGGGACCAAAAATCGATGTTCTTGCATTCATACCCAGCGGCCGTTCCGAACTCACAAGGAACTTGGGAAAAACCCAACAAAGCGTTCTGCAAGAAAAAAACCAGTAGTAAGCGGTGCAACCTCATTCAACAAAGATGTAAATAATTTCACACAGTGAACCGAGCGTCGTGGAATTGGTTTATTGAGCATGAAAGTTTTAATTAGCGGCGGTACTGGCTTAGTAGGCTCGGAAATTATCCGAAAATTACTGGAACGAGGCGACGAAGTATATAACCTTACGACTCGAAAAAATTATCCCTCTACTCAAAAAGGATTGACCCATATATATTGGAATCCTGAACAAGGAATGTTTAACAGCAGCATTCTTGAAAATGTGGATGCGATAATCAACTTAGCGGGTTTTAATGTCGCGAATCGGTGGACGGAGCAAAACAAAAAGAAAATTGTAGATAGCCGCATGCATTCAACAAAACTCCTTGTCGATGGATGTTTGAAAGCAACCCATGCGCCTAAAATTTTCATCAGCACGGGAGCGAGTGGGTATTATTCCTCTTCTTTTCATCTTCAAGATGAGACCGCTTCCGCTGGACAAGGATTTCTCGCCGACTTATCTGAACAATGGGAACGAGTTTTACAACCTTTGAAATCTATGCCAATTCGATCTGTCATACTTCGCGTTGGGGTTGTGATGGATAAAAAAGACGGAGCAGTGGCCAAGATGGTTCCCTTCTTTAATCTGGGATTAGGAAGTGCAACCGGAAGTGGAAAGCAATGGATGAGTTGGATTCACTTACATGATTTGGCTAATATGTATCTCTTTGCGTTAGATCAACCAAACATACAGGGTGTATATAATGCTGTTGCACCAGCACCTGTCACCAATGCTGCTTATTCAAAAGCACTGGCCCACGCTTTAAATCGTCCTTTTTTCTTGCCCGCTATTCCCGAATTCGCACTAAAACTGCTATTCGGTGAAATGAGTTCAATGCTATTGAATAGTCAAAACATCAGTTCAAAAAAAATACAAGAAGCAGGCTTTAAGTTTCAATACCAAACCATCGATTCAGCCTTGCAACAGTTATTTGAGAAAAAATGAATGCACAAAAAATTACCATCTTCTGGTTCAGAAGAGATCTGCGATTGGATGATAATGCAGGATTGTTTAAGGCTTTAAAGTCGGGAAGTCCAGTACTTCCTATTTTTATTTTTGATAAGAACATTCTCAATAAACTAGATAATCAAAAAGATAGTCGCGTAGCCTTTCTTCATGAAACACTTCAAGCGATGAAAAGCCGACTAGAAGAACTAGGAAGTACTTTAAGAGTATTCTACTCCACTCCTACTGAAGCATTCAATGAACTTGTTCGGACTTATAGTATCAGTGAAGTATGGCTCAATAGGGATTACGAACCCTATGCGCAAGAAAGAGATGAATCCATTCAGAAGCTGCTTTCTCAAAACGGAATTGAAATGAAAGGAGCAAAAGATCATGTGATTTTTGAGAAAGGTGAAGTGATAAAAGACGATGGAAAACCATATACCGTTTTTACTCCATACAGCAGAAAATGGAAAAGTCTCCTTACTCCTTCACACTATGCTCCATACCCTAATGGGGATTTCTTCGATCATTTTTTGAAGACGACTCCTGCTCCATTTATTTCATTACAAGAAATGGGATTCAGTGAAGGGGAGTTTGAAATTCCCAAAATCAATCTCGATTATTCTCTTATCAAAAACTATGAGAATACAAGGGACATTCCTTCTGTCAAAGGCACTACAAGGCTGAGTGTTCATTTGCGATTTGGTACAGTCAGCATTCGACAATTATGCAAAATCGCTTTAGAAACAAGTGAAAAATGGTTGAATGAATTGATTTGGCGCGACTTCTACCAAATGATCATATATCACTTTCCCCATAGCGCGAAAAATGCATTCAAACCTGCGTACGATCGCATCCCTTGGATTAACGATGAAGCCCTTTTTCGAAAATGGTGTGAGGGAAAAACAGGCTATCCTATCGTCGATGCGGGAATGCGCGAACTCAATGAAACTGGGTTTATGCACAATCGCGTGCGCATGGTTGTAGCAAGCTTTCTCACCAAACACCTTTTGATGGATTGGAGGCTAGGAGAAAGTTATTTTGCTAAAAAACTGTTGGACTTTGAGTTGGCCTCCAACATTGGTGGCTGGCAATGGGCAGCAGGCAGCGGCTGTGACGCAGCTCCCTACTTCCGAGTATTTAATCCTACCAGTCAAATGGAAAAATTCGATCCACAGAAGCACTACATTAAGAAATGGGTACCAGAATATGGAACACCCGCTTACCCTAAGCCCATCGTAGAACACACCTTTGCTCGGAATCGTTGTTTGGAGACTTTCAAAAAAGCACTCAGTGAATAGTTGTGCTATTTTTGAGCATGAATCAACTCTTCAAAGACCTTCGAGTATTAGACTTATCCTCTGTGCTGGCGGGGCCTTCCGTAGCCACTTTTTTCGCAGAACTCGGAGCATCGGTCATCAAAATTGAGAACCCGAAGACCCATGGTGATGTTACCAGGTCTTGGAAGCTTCCGCAGGAAAAAACTGCTGTAAGTGCTTACTGGTCGAGTGTCAATTATGCAAAACAAATAGAGTTTCTCGATATTGGAGAAAACATTTCTTACATAAAAGAACTGCTGGCTACATCCGATATCCTGATCACCAATTTCAAATTCGGTGATGCCGAAAAATTCGGACTGACGCCCCAAATACTAAGGGAAGAGTTTCCTAAACTCATTCAAGCATCTATTACTGGATTTAAGTCCAACCCTAGAAGAGTAGCCTACGATGTAGTTCTTCAAGCTGAAACTGGCTTTATGTTTATGAATGGCATGCAAGAAACTCCGCCATTGAAAATGCCCGTAGCTATGATGGATGTGCTTGCTGCACATCAACTCAAAGAAGCCATTCTTTGCGCATTATATCAAAGAGAAAAAACAGGAGAAGGCACTGTTGTTACAGCCTCCTTGGAAAAGTCAGGCATTAGCTCATTGGTCAATCAGGCCTCCAACTATCTTATGTCGGGTATGATTCCACAAAGAGAAGGCAGCCTGCACCCGAACATTGCGCCCTATGGAGAGACTTTTTGTACGAAAGACAATAAGTGGCTCGTTTTAGCCATTGGTAGCGATGGTCAATTTGAAAAGCTCTGCACTTTCTTGGACATCCCTGAGGTAAAAAGTCTACCACAATTTCAAACCAATTCCTCTCGAGTGCTCCATCGTTCAAGCCTTTCACACTACCTAGAAAAGGCATTTGTGATGAAAGACAGCCAAGAAATATTAGAGAATGCAATTCGAGAAAACGTACCCATCGGAATGGTGCGATCGATGGACAGTGTGTTTGAAAGTTCTGTTGCTCAATCGATGGTACTAAAGGAAGTAGTCAATGGAGAAATAACCTTCCGGGTATCAGGCATCGCATTCGAAGAAATCAAGAAGGAATCTTAATTTCATAAATCCTTCCAGATTTATTTTTCAAATAGGCCTGACGCAACCACGGATTAAACAATTTCAATTCCTTATAAGTGATATCGTGTTCCGCAGCAAAAGTTGCAAAATCCTCGATTTCCGAATTAATCGTTATTGTTGAATATTGAAGAGGTTTGTACAAGTCAGAAGGACGTATTACAAATCCATACTTATCGGCATTATTCAGAATTTCCTTCATCGCTGCGATACGAAACACATATCTTGAAGTTTCTTCATTGAGCAATAAAGCGTGATAATCTTTTTGCTGTTGTCGACCTATTTGTTTTTCGACGCCACCAATTCCCATATTGTATGAAGCAGCCACGAGCGACCATGAACCAAACTTGGCGTATGCATCCTTGATGTACTTACAAGCGGCTCTGGTACTCTTTTCCACGTGGTATCTTTCATCCACTTCATCATTGACTTCTAGACCAAATTCTTTGGCAGTTTCAGGGAGAAATTGCCAAAAACCTACTGCTCCTGCAGGAGAAACGGCGTTGCTAAAATTACTTTCAATCAAAGAAAGGAACTTAAAATCGTCCGGTACGCCTTGTTCTTTTAGAATGGGTTCGATAACAGGAAACCAGCGCTGAGATCGCTTAATTGCCAACAACGTATTGCTGTGCCAATAGGAGTTTACCAATAACTCACGATCCATTTTCTCGGCTATGTCCGCTGTTTCCAGCGGAATTCTCTCCCCAGCAAAATTCGCCTCTTCTGGAAGTGGTAAAGAAAAAATTCGGTACTTCTCGTTGATATGCCTCAGATACTCTTCATTCTCCTGCTTGCTTGGAGTGCCAGGAATGAAAAATGAATAAACGAGAAGCACCAGCACAGCACCGAGTATTCCGGCAATTGCAGGAACACCAATTTTCTGAAAGAGATTTTTCATGAATGATATTGTTTAGAAAAACACATCTTGAAAATGCTCAAACTTCTGGCCATTCATATCTTTTTCTGAAACAATTGGATGATTTATTTCCCAATCAATATTCAAGGTTGGATCACACCAGAGCAAAGAACGATCATGATCCTTACTATAATAATTCGTGCATTTATAGGAAAAAATGGTCTCATCCTCCAAGACACAAAAACCATGGGCAAATCCTTCGGGAATGAACAATTGTTTCTTCTCCTTATCATCAAGGATCATTTTGAAGTGTTGACCGAACGTAGGTTGAGTGACTCTTAAGTCAACCACCACATCCAACACCGCTCCCTTGGTCACACGAATAAGTTTTGCTTGGCTCTTTGGAGGAACTTGAAAGTGTAATCCTCTTAGCACACCTTTATTGGACATGCTTTCATTATCTTGGACAAAAGACATATTCTTTCCTGTTTCTACACGGAACTTGCCCTCGCTGAAGGACTCGAAAAAATATCCTCTATCGTCTGCGATAATGGTTGGATGCAGGATCAAAAGTCCTTCAAAAGCCGTTTTCTCAATTCTCATATTAGAATCTGGAAAGTACTGCTACTAAAAGCACCAGCGTGGATGCAAACTGTACAACTGGAGCAACGTCTGCAAGGAATTCCCTCGCCAAACTTGGGGTGGGTTCAACGTAGATGATATCGCCGTTTTCTACTATCATATTGGCCTGTTGAAGACCCTCAATTCTTGATAAATCGATTCGGTATACCTGATCCTCACCATCCACCTTTCTCATAAGCTTTATTCGCCCTGCATGAGCTCTTGCCTGTAAACCACCAGCAAGGGCGAGGGCTTCTATAAGTCGTACGTTGTTGTTTTCAAGTCCAACCACCATACCAGAGCTTCCATTTCCAGTGAACACCAATACTCTTCTATTTATTACTCTAACCACACAATATGGATTGACCAGCACTTTCGCATACAGCTGTTCTAATTCAGCTTGAAACTCAACAATAGACTTTCCAGAAGCATAAACGAGTCCTACTAAAGGCAATTCTACTTGCCCATCAGGCCTAACTGTATACTGATCCAATAAGCTTCTACCTCCAAGCTGAACACGTTCGCGCGCAGTAGAAGCTTCAATAATTACACTACCCTCATTGGTAAAAATATCAAAGGAAATAATGTCATTGGGAGCCAAACGAAACTGACCACCCGTAGTATCTCGTTTTGGGGTATCAAAAACGTACTCAGAGTCCGTTTTAAACATAATGTCTTTATTGATCGTGCAGGAACTGGCACCAATAATTATAGCGATTAAAAAAATAAAAAACCTCATATTTCTATATGGAATAATGCCCAAAGGTAAGTGATTCACCGATATTTGCCTCATGATTTCTGATATTCAAAAATCAACTGTAGTAATTGGTGCAAGCCCAGATCCAGAGAGGTATAGCTATAAGGCAACTGTTGCACTTCTCAATAAAGGTGTAGAAGTTTTTCCTATAGGAATCCGCAAGGGTTTTATTCTGGAAAAAGAAATTATACTAGGCCGTCCTGCATTAATGGATGTGCATACCATCACCTTATATGTCGGACCAGAGAGGCTGAAAGATTGGATAGCTTATATTATTCAACTCAAACCCAAACGTATCATCTTTAACCCAGGAACATTCGATAAAGAAGCCAACAACTTATTTTTGAATGAAGGTATTGAATGCATTGAGGCTTGCACGCTTGTTATGCTATCATTAAACCAATACTAATGATAAAAGGCGAAAGAATATACTTGCGCCCAGTAGCTATGCGAGATATCGATGTTGTGCTGCATTGGGAGAATAATCCTGAGCTTTGGTCAGTAACAGAAACTCCCGGGCCTTTCTCAAGAAGTGAAATAGCTGAGTTTATTCGTACCAGCCACAACGTCTTTCGTCAAAATCAAATGAGGTGGATGATTTGTGACTTAGAGGACCAACCCATTGGAGCACTTGATGTGTTTGACTTCAACCATCAAAAGAAATCCTCTGGCATCGGAATTCTTATTGCTGAAAAACAGCATCGAAACAAAGGCTTTGCCAGTGAAGCTCTTGAACTATTCATACATTTCGCAACGGATACACTGAAGTTTAAATCACTTCACTGTATCGTTCATATTGACAATCACAGCAGCGTCCGGCTTTTTGAAAAGAATAACTTCAAAACACAAGGCGTTTCTTATTTCAAAGAAAAAAAAGTGTATCAATTTCATCTTGAATTAACATGAGAAAACGCTTTCTTATTCTATTTTCTTCCTTGCTCATCATTGTGGTGCTTACTATTCTGTACATATGGAAAGCAAAGACAGACAGTTTCTTCTTGAGCAATAAAAAGTGGATTACCCTTGAAACAGATATTCCCCAGCAAGAATTACTCGAAAAATTGAAGAAAGACTCGGTAATTAGTGAAAAAAATGTACTTCAATGGAATGCATTGTCTTCATTAAAGTCTTTTGAAACAGCGAAAAAAGGTAAGTATCTTATAAACAAAAACACTCCTATCAATGGATTGATCAATACATTTCGCAGCGGCAATCAAACACCCATAATGATCAAGGTTGACGGAGTACGAACAATTTATCAATTGGCGGGATCACTTGGAAAACAGCTTCTAGCAGACTCTTCTGACTTTATAGAAGAATTTAAAAATCCCGAGCGCTTAAGCAAATTCAAAATAGGAATAGAGAATCTTTCTGGACTCATTCTTCCCAATGTATATGACTTCTACTGGACCGTTTCGCCCAGAGAATTCATGGAACGCATGGAACAAATACATACGGATTTTTGGAATGGAGATCGCATTGAACAGCTGAAAGAAATCAATCTTACCAAATTTGAAGCGATAACGTTGGCAAGCATTGTTAAAGGGGAAACGGTCAAAAAAGAAGAGGCTCCTAAAATTGCTGGTCTATACTTAAATCGATTGAAAAAAGGAATGAAGCTCGAGGCAGATCCTACGGTTTCTTTTGCCAAACAACTGAAAGGTGCTGAGCGTCTATATCACGCAGACTTGACTTTTGATTCTCCTTACAATACCTATAAAAATGTCGGACTTCCGCCTGGACCAATTTTCTTCACAGAACCAGTGTATATAGAGGCCGTGTTGGATGCTGAAAAACATTTATATGTGTTCATGTGCGCTCAGCCAGGGGCAACGGGACTACATGACTTTTCCGAAACTTATGCTAAGCACCTTCAATTCGCGAAAGCCTATCATCGTTGGCTCAACGAAAACAACATTCGATAGCATTAATTAGAAGAAGCGAACCACTCTTCAATTTTCTTTTGAATCACGTCGACTTCGGCCTTGCGATCGATCACTTCATCCATACCCAATTTCAGCAAGCGCTTTTTCTCGCTTTCCCCTGAGTCACTTAATCCAAAAATCAAAGGCAACTGATCTTCTTGGGTGATTTTTCGAAGTTTCTGAACCGCCTCAACGCCATTCACTCCATGCAGTTCCGTGTCCACGAGAAGAAGATCGAATTGTCCTTTTCCGCCTTGTTCTATGACATCGATACCGTTGTTCACACTCACACACTTATGACCCAAAATCTGAAGGTTTCGTTCTGTAATGGCGCGGGTCAAATCATTGTCGTGTGCTATAAGAATTTTCAAGTTATTCTTGGAGAAAGTTCCTTCGTGATTACCACGATGAGGCGCCGTTTTCTCCATTTTGAGCACTTTCAATATAGCTTCTAGCAGAGCAGACTGTCGCACCGGCTTTGTTAGGTATTGATCGAATGTCTGTCCCTCCACTAGACTCAGAGAATTGTTTGAAATAACAATAACGGGTAATTCCTGAGAATCATACTTGAGTCGAATGCGATCCAAAAGTGTCATTCCGTCTACAGGTGGTATTTGATGATCTATAATTGCAAAATCAAACTTGGTCAAGTTATCGATCATGTCCGTCACCAATTCAGGACTATTAAATGGAATTGCCTGCACTCCCCATACTGAAAGCTGTTTCACAAGCACCTTCAGCGTCGTTCTGTTTCCATCCACCACCAGTACTTTTTTCCCGTTCAGCAGGCTTACTTTCGACAAATCCAGACCTCCAGCCATTTCTCCTACCACTGTAAAACTTACGGTTGTACCCGAACCTGGCGTGCTTTCTATCCAGATTCTTCCTCCCATTTTAGTAACGAGTCGTTTAGCGATAGAAAGACTCAAACCACTTGCTGAGTGCTCCGACTGAAAGGATTCAAATGCCCTTCTGCTGGACATTTCATCCATACCGATACCGGTATCAATCACTGAGAATTTCATCTGAACAAATTCCCCTTCTTGATTTAAAACTTCAGCTTTGAGCACTACTTCACCTTGTTGCGTGTACTTCAAAGCGTTGCCTAAAAGATGGACAAGCACTTGTCGGATTCTTCTTTCATCTTGAAGAAATTCTTCTGGACAGGTGGGATCTATATCCGTTATTAACTCCAAACGCTTATCGACGGCACCCGGTTTCATCATGTCGGCAACTTGCTCAAGCGTGTCGTGTAAATCAAACTTTGCTTTATTTATTTCGATTTCCCCCTGATCTAATTTAGTATGATCAATGATCTCATTGACTATATTTTGCAAATGGCCAGAGCTGCCTTTCATGCTTCGAACATATTTCCCTTGTTCTTCATTCAATTGAGTTTGGGCTAATAGCTCCATCATTCCAATAAGCCCGTCCAGCGGTGCGCGCACCTCATGTCCGAAATTGGTAAGAAACTCAGTTCGGGAAGTTTTATACCGATCCAATTCATCTGCTACTGTTCGCTTTATCTCCTCTGCTTCCTCACCTTTCCTAAGAATCGGTCTTAAGAACAAGAAAAAGCCGACAATCGCAAAAATCAATGTAATTGTTGCCAAAATCAAAAACTGAAAAAAGCGCCATAGCAAGACCTCATCGCTTTCTTTATTCAGTTGTCCAGTCACATCATTCATGCCTTCCGTGTAGGACTCAATATTGCTTACAACAAAATTCAAATCCTCCATATTCCATGCTCCGTTCTTATCAAGCATTTGTTTCACTCGTTCTGTCACATTCACGAAGGGTAAAGAAGTGACCTGAAGTTTGGATACAAATTCTGGGGACTTTTGATTGGCCGTTCCGTAGGCTTCATTGCCATTAACGAGAGCCTTTTGCGCTAGCTCCCATTTAAAAATCATATTTCGAATGGACTCCTTCTCCTCCGAAGATAATATGGTATGTTGCGACTTATTATAGAGCAGTGTTAGATTCTGTCCGAGTTCAAAAGCTTGTGCTTTTTGACGTGTTGATACGCTCACGCCTGCGGTATATTCATTCGCATCTTTGTGTGTAAGAAAGGCGATGGCCCCTGACAACAATACACATGTCAGAATGCCTAGAATATAGATACTGATTAGAAACCGAAACTTGGTATTCATAAAAGTCCCTCTAACTCTATCCGAACGGAATGCGAAGATACCAAAAAATACAAGAGCGATTAACTCTCTTGTTTCCAATTATTTAAAGCTGTCCGTATTTGTGTCGCAACGAAAGGTTTGCTGATGAAATCGTCCATCCCTGCATCCAGGCATTTATTCCGATCCTCAGGGCTATGGTTTGCCGTAATGGCTATAATGTAAGGAGTGTTTTCAATCTTTCCTTTTATAACCCTTGTTGCTTCAATTCCATCCATTTCTGGCATTTGAACATCCATAAATACAAGATCATAATTACCATTTAGGATTGCCTCTACCGCGAGCTTTCCATTGGAAACGATATCAGCCTCTATTCCTATAAGATCCAACATATAAGATAATACCTTTTGATTTACCGAATTGTCTTCTACGATTAAGAACTTCTTATCAGACAATCCATCCATTTGTAATTTCTCTTGAACCTCTATCTCCGAAGTAGGAGTGAAAGTATTTTCTTTAGCTCGAATTTGAATGGTGAAGGTGGATCCTGATTGAGGTTTTGATGACACGAGAATAGAGCCATTCATGAGCTCTGCGATCTGTCTGGAAATGGTGAGCCCCAATCCCGTGCCACCGTATTTACGCGAAGTCGAAGAATCCACTTGGGAAAACAACTCGAAAAGAGAATTTATTTTATCCGCGGGAATGCCTATACCCGAGTCTATTATATCAATGTTCAGTTGATACCATTGCTCGTAAAGATTTTGAGATCGACATACCACTTTGACGAATCCTTTATCCGTAAACTTGACAGCATTTCCAATAAGGTTGAGAAGCATCTGCTTAAGGCGTGCGATATCAAGAGAAAAGAAGTCTGGTACCTGTTGATCTACTTCCAATGTTAGCTTCAGGCCTTTCTTTTCAGCGTGAGGCCGCAGGAGACTGCACACTTCAAATATTATTTCCCGAATGTCGGCTCTTTGCTCCTCCAAAATCAGCTTGCCACTTTCCAATTTGGAGTAGTCCAAAATATCGTTGATCAAAACCATTAAGCTTTGACCACTTTTTTGTATGGTATCCGCATAATCTTGCTGTCTTTCCGAGAGATTGGTTTGTTGCAGGAGATTGGCCATACCAATTACCCCGTTCAGCGGAGTTCTGATTTCGTGACTCATGGTAGCAACGAATCTGGACTTGGCAATTACAGCCGCTTCAGCCGTTTCCTTTGCTCGAATCAGTTCCTCCTGCGATTTTATTTGTGCTGTAATATCTCGAACACGATAAACCAAAAATTGCAAATCTGACTGTTCTATTTTTCCGATAGAAATGTAGGCGTGCATTTCTTCACCAGATTTTGTTTTTAGTATCGTCTGCGAAGTCCAAAAAGAATCCTTTCGAATGGCTTCCAGACCGAATTCAATTTCTACTTTAGTTAAAGGGGTTTTTCTGAGAATTTCAAAATCCTGGTTGATCAATTCATCCGCAGAGTAGCCAAACATATCGTGCGAAACCAAATTCATATCTATTATTTTACCATTAAGAGAAGTAACGAATAGTGCATTTTCCGTTTTTTGAGAAAGCGCAACAAGCACATCTCTATGTATCCTCATATGAGAAATAATCGCCGCTTTATTGCCAGAAAGGACATACTCTGTTATAAGGCAGAATATCACAAGAATAGAATATTGGACTTTCTGACCTATTAATAATGATCCCGATAAAGCAATCGTAATCATGGAAATTGCACAGGCGATAATTAAATAACGCCATGCGGGTTTGTCTTCACGGAAAGAAAATGAACACAATTGAATTCCAAAAAGCAGGACAACAAAATAAAGTAGATGAAAATCATTGTACCAGCTCAGCACAATAAGATGAAAGGTATATATATATAAGTATGGAACTATTCTCTTGAAGTAGATCACATCAGTCCATACTTTCCTATATCCTTGCCATGCGAAAAAAGCGGACACGAAAAAAACTGTAGCGCTGAGAAAAGGCAAGTGCCGAATTTCTGGAGCAATAAACTCTAGTAAGATCGGAAGGCAAATAGCGCAAACAGCGCCTGCCAAGGCAGTATAAGAGTAAACTTTTCTCGCTCTGCCTTCTCTGCGGCCAGATAAGATACCGTACATTAGTGTTATTAATTATAGTAGCGAACCAAATATAATCATGACGATCGAGCACAGGATAAGATTCTTTCTATTGGCCTGCTTAATTGCCATTTCAATCGGTGTCCCGGCCCAACGAACAAAACCTGACACACTGCGCACGCGAAAAATTTTCATCACTAGCCTTGGAGGTACTATGGCAAGTGGTTCCATTATCGGCCTGAATGCATTGTGGTATAAAAATTATCCTCGATCTCGTTTTCAAACGATAAATGACAACAGAGAATGGCTTCAAATGGATAAAGTAGGTCATATCATGTCATCCTACTACATCGGACAAATGGGATATGAAGCGATGAAGTGGAGCGGCTACTCCGAGAATGCAAGTTTATGGATCGGCGGAAGCATCGGATTTATTTATCTCACAGGAATAGAATTATTAGATGGTCATTCTGCGCAATGGGGATTTTCTTGGGGCGATCAATTGGCGAATTTTTCTGGTTCAACACTTTTCATTTTACAACAAAAATTTCTTCAAGATCAATTCATCACTTTGAAATTTTCATATTCAAATTCAAGTTTTGCAATGTTGAATTCCGATCAACTAGGTCGTAATTTTCAACAACGCGTTTTGAAGGACTACAATGGACAAACATATTGGGCCTCATGTAACATCTCTCGCTTTCTGGCTTCTGACGCGGATTTCCCGAGTTGGATAAATGTTGCATTCGGTTATGGAGCGAATGGAATGACAGGTGCAAATTTCAATGTGAATAGTGTTAATAATTTTCAACGCACGCGTGAATTCTATTTATCATTTGATGCAGATTTGAATAAGATAAGATGGCCGAGAAAGTGGATGAAGGTGACAGCACGAATTTTAAGCTTCATCAAACTACCATCGCCCACCTTAGAAATGCGAAGTGACGGAAGAGTGAAAATGCACGCATTGTTTTTTTAAAAGCGAACAAAAAGTTTGAAGTTGCGTAATAGCCACTTCAAAAATTAAAATAACAAATTAGGAAACAAATCAACCGTTACTAAAATGAAAACAAAGTCAAAATCAGCTGCGGCTCCAAAGGCTGCAAAGAAAGCTGCTAAGAAGGCTGCACCTAAGAAGAAGGCTGCTGCTAAAAAAGCTGCTCCAAAGAAAGCCGCTAAAAAAGTAGCTAAGAAGGCTGCTCCTAAGAAGGCTGCTGCTAAGAAAGTTGCTAAAAAGGCTGCTCCTAAGAAAGCTGCCAAGAAAGTAGCTAAGAAGGCTGCTCCTAAGAAGGCTGCTAAGAAAGTAGCTAAAAAGGCTGCTCCTAAGAAGGCAGTTAAGAAGGCTGCTCCTAAGAAGAAAGCTGCTGCTAAGAAAGCTGCTCCTTCTACACCAGCTTCAAACTAATCGAATTTCGATGAAAGTAAAAAGCCTGTTCTTGCGAACAGGCTTTTTTATTTTCATTCCTTTCTCTTAAAATAACTCACTACGGCCAAATGATCACTGTAGCCTCCTTTGTAATCATCCCCAACATAGGTGCGATTTGGACGAGCTACTCCTTCTCTATCTCTGAATAACAATCGCTCATCATTTATAAATCGAACCGGACGACTATTATCTAAAACCCAACCTTCATTCCCGCTAACAAGTGAATTGGAGATAATAATTTGATCCAAAGCATTCCAAGCGCCTTTATACCAATAGCTGCCTTGGCCAATTGCGTTCAATGAATCTACTGTATTATAGAAAAGACCGGCTCTATTTCCAGAAGCTCCAATAACTTCACGAATACTTTTATCTGTAGGATAATCATTGAAATCCCCCATCATTAATATCCGTGCAGAAGGATCTGAAGAAAGAATCGCATCCATTCTCGTCTTTACAATTTCCGCAGCTTTTATCCTGGAAGGCTCCGATTCCTGTTGACCTGCGCGTCTACTCGGCCAATGATTCACAAAAAAATGAAGGGCTTGTCCGCCAGCCTTCGCTCTTACATATAGAATATCTCGTGTATTCGGATCTTCATTCACGGGAAGAACAACTTTGATCTTTTCTGAATGCTCCAGCTCCAAAACGGATCGCTTATAGATTAAAGCCACATCGATACCTCGCTCATCTGGACTATCGTAATGAACAATCCCATATTGACCAGGTCGCAAAAGAGAAGTAGCAATCAAGTCTTCCAAAACTCCCTTGTTCTCAATCTCACATAAACCTACGATATCTGGAAGGTCATTATCCATTAGTGACAATACCTCTGATACTCGATCCAATTTCGTTTTGTACCGGTCAGGTGTCCACTCATACTTTCCCGAAGGCGTAAAATCATTGTCTAAGGTGTTTGGATCATCTGATGTATCATAAATATTCTCGACATTGTAAAAGCCAATCGTCAGATCATTAACTGATTTATTCAATTTTATCTTTTCCTTCTCCCCACTTGCTACATCCTTGCACGAAGCACCCCACATGATCAATGCGACCAAAACTAAAAATACCGATTTCATATTCTTCATATATCTGTGAAATATTCCGCAAGATGCACAGAATATACGATAATTCAAGTGCATTACCTTTGAAGGTATTATGAAGTTTGTTTTACCCTTCGCTCTTATTGCCCTGCTTCTGGGTTGCCAATCGAATCTTCCCGATGAATCCAACGTTTTCTTCTATAATGAAAACAACAGTATTACAACACTTGATCCCGCATTTGCGAGAGACTTGGAAATCATGTGGGCAACCAATCAACTATTTGATGGACTGGTCGAGTTTGACAAAGACCTCAACTTAATTCCCTGCATTGCCAAGTCGTGGAAAGTTTCGGAAGATGGGCGAGCGTATACCTTCAATCTAAGAAACAATGTCAGATTTCACCCTTCACCTTTATTTAGCAACCCTGAAGAACGTTATGTAACTGCGCAAGACTTCGTATACTCTTTTAGAAGAATCGTCGATCCTGCTTTAGCGTCACCGGGAGCATGGATATTTGACAAGATCAATGATCCTTTGGAAAATGGATTTCAAGCTCCAAATGACACTACCTTAATAATTCAACTAAAAGAACCCTTTCATCCCTTCCTCTCTATACTCACCATGCAATACTGTAATGTGGTTCCAAAAGAAGTGGTGGAACACTTTGGACCAGATTTCAGATCAAATCCAATTGGTACAGGTCCTTTCAAATTTGCATTCTGGTATGAAGGCACCTCTTTGGTTTTTCACAAGCATATTTCTTATTGGCAAACAGACTCTAGTGGCATAACCCTGCCGTATCTAGATGGAATAAAAATAGACTTTATAAAAGATGTTGCTGTAGAATATCAAAATTTTCTGCTAGGGAACTATGATTTTATATCAGGCATTCACCCAGCATACAAAGACGAACTCCTCACGCCCAAAGGGGAATTGAATGCGCAGTTTGAAAGCAAAATCAATTTTTATAAAACTCCATTTATAAAAACGGATTACCTCGGATTTTATCTTGGAGAAAACACTTCCGCATCAACAATGAAGGCGCTACAAGATGTGCGAATACGAAAAGCAATAGAACTAAGCATTAATAAGGAGGAAATGGTGCGTTACTTAAAAAACAATACCGTAGTCGCCGCCAATCAAGGTTTCATTCCTCCTGCGTTATTGCATTCACCTCAGTTACATAACGAGTACAACCCACAAAAAGCACAGGATTTATTAACTGAGGCTGGATTTCCAAAAGGACAAGGTCTGCCTGAAATACCCTTAGCTGCGACCGCAGATTATGCCGATCTTCTCGAATACATGCAACATCAACTAGCGTTAAACGGAATAAAAATATCCATCAATATTCTTCAAGGCCCGACTCTAAGGGAAGCTTCCGCAAAAGGCACATTGCCTGTTTTTAGAAAAAGTTGGCTTGCCGATTATCCTGACGCAGAAAACTTCACAGGCCTTTTTCTCAAAAAGAATTTTTCCCCTGACGGTCCCAATTATACCCATTTTTTCAATGAAAACATCGAGGCTCTTTATGCAAAATCGAATAGCGGATTACCCGATTCCTCCCGACTTGAATGCTTTGCGGCCATCAATGAACTTGTAGCCTCTGAGGTCCCTGTAATACCTTTATACTATGATCAAGTGACACACTTTGTCTCTCCAAAAATTATGGATTGGGAAATCAATCCCATAAATATGATTGACTTGAAAAAAGTAAAAAAGATACACTAGCTTCGCCCTGTAATTTCTGCGCCGTGCTTAAAATTGACATGCATACCCATATTATTCCAAAAAATTTGCCCGATTGGACAAAGAAATTTGGATATGGAAATTTCATTCATTTAGACCATCACCGTGAAGGCTTCGCCCGAATGATGCAAGGGGAAAAGTTTTTTCGAGAAATTGAATCCAATTGTTGGGATGCTGAATTGCGCATCAATGACTACTTGAAATTTGACACCCAAGTTCAAGTGGTTTGCACGATACCTGTGCTATTTGCTTATTGGGCCAAGCCCGCAGATGGCTTAGAAGTTTCTAAGTTTCTCAATGATGATATTGGAGAATTAATTACCAAGTATCCTAAAAATTATATTGGTCTTGCTACCCTTCCGATGCAGGATATAGAGTTGGCAGTGCAAGAGCTTCACCGCTGCAAGGCTATCGGCATGAAAGGAATTCAGATAGGAAGTAATATCAACTCTAAAAATCTAAGTGAGCCCGAATTTTATCCTTTATGGAGCGCGCTGGAAGAACTCGACATGTGTGTTTTGGTGCACCCTTGGGAAATGATGGGAGAAGATCAAATGAAAAAATACTGGCTTCCTTGGTTGGTTGGCATGCCAGCGGAAACCACTCGTGCCATTTGTTCTTTGATTTTTGGTGGTATAATGGAGCGCTTCCCAAAAGTAAGATTCAATTTTGCTCATGCAGGAGGATCGTTTATTCCAACCATTGGACGCATAGAACACGGTTTCAACTGTCGTCCAGATCTAGTGGCAATCGACAATGATATCAATCCTAGAAATTATATAGGAAAATTCTGGGTCGACAGTGCTACCCACGATCCCGATTTACTGAATTATATCCTCAAACATCAAGGATCTCGAAAAGTCAGCCTCGGAACAGACTATCCTTTTCCTTTAGGGGATTTAGAAATAGGTAAGTTCATAGAGGAAATGGGGCTTACAAAAGAAATCATCGAAGATGTTTTTTGTAATTCTGCTTTAGAATGGTTGAATATGAAAAAGGAAGAATTACTCTAATTACCAATCAAAGTTTCCTCTAAAAAAGTTGCTATTTCCGCATGCGTCTATAACGGTAAGCTCAAATTGATGCTTTCCTTTTTGGATATAGCGTTCGTCAAAATAATACATCAATCGGTTGGTTTTTGCATCATATTCCATCAATGCCCATTTGCCGTCGATTTTTGGAATAATTTGATCCACTCCTGAAAGGCCATCCGATATTTTCAACGTAAACATCGATCTTCCGTTCATGGCTGGCTTAAAGTCAACATTCGTTATGGATGGTTTTACCGTATCGATCATTACGCCAAAGTACCCTAAGTAAGAAGGTTCGCCATAAACCCAACCATTCTCAAATTTTCCTCCTTCATACACGGTTTTTGATTTATCAGGATCCCACCGCACTAGTGTAACCTTCGACTCCAAGTGTGCAGGAATATTAGCTTTTAAACCCAATGTAAACTTATTGTGTACTGGCTCATAAGGACTAGCCACCTTCAAAGCAGGACATACACTCTTTGGAAGTAGGTTAGCTCCTTCAATGGTTAAATCTAAATCTTCATATAAGGTATATGCCGGTATTTTCAAATGAACACGATCGTCCTTGTATTCATTGTTTTCTTCCCAATTCCACTTCGCAAGGAAACTTTTATTGGTCGCTGCTTTGATTGGTGGTGATGAAAGTGACTGAACATTAAAACTGACGGAGGTTCTATTTCCCATAATGTCAATCACCACATAGTCCAATTGATGAATCTTACCATCATTGAATGATACAATTCCATCATTGACAAGATTGTCATAGATATCCAAGGGATTCCCCGGTAATCGATAGCTACCATGAATTTGACTTCGATCTTTCTTGAATCGCTCATAGATGGTATGTGCGTTCATTGCTCGATTGGTTGTAAAATCCAAACGATCCATTCGTTGACCGTACACTTGAATGCCGTCCACCCAAAGTTCTATACGATAGATTCCACATCGATTGCTATTGCCGTCCAGCATGTCGCTAGTGTGTATTGCGAAAGCAACATCACCATGAACCACTGGCAACGTCGGGCTTTTTAATCCGATTTTCCCAGAAAAACCTTTGGTTTCAAAAGAAAGCGGCAGTCTACCTCCATTCACAAAAGCACTTTCATTCATTGGTACGATCCAAATACCCATTACCGAGGGCGGAATTTTGTCTTTGATATCAAAGCCGAAAAGCATCGGATTCAAAACCTTCTCTGTTTTTGTTTCTCTAATTTCAAAATGAAGATGCGGTCCACCGCTTCCCCCGGAGTTTCCTGACAATCCTATCAACTCTCCCTTGAATAGTGGAAGTGCTGTTGGTTCAGGAAAGAGATCTACACTAAATGATTCAAGTTTGTATTGTTGCGTTTTAACGTAGGCATCAATCTTTGGACTATACGACTTTAAATGTCCATAAACAGTGGTATACCCATTCGGATGATCAATATAAAGGGCATAACCATAACCAACAGGAGACACCTTAATTCGACTTACATACCCCTCAGCGGCGGCAAAGACCTTGAGACCTTCTCGTTGTTGTGTTTTTATATCAATACCCGCATGGAAGTGATTGGTCCGAAGTTCTCCAAAATTTCCCGAAAGCTGAAGGGGAATATCAAGAGGAGAACCAAAATAACCCTGAGGAACATTCTGCTGGCCAAAAAAGAAGAAGGGCACTGCGAAAAGCGCCACCAATAAAATCAAAACAAATCTCGTCTTCACCATTCCCTATTCTTATTATTCTCTGGAAAAAGCAAAAATCAAGCATCGTACCCAACTCAACTAAACCTGCTGATTATGAAATATCAACATCAAAATTGAATAAGTGCGATGATGAAAAATCCAATGAAAGTTATACCTTTGACACGATTCGATGATTGGAGTATTCATGAACCCACTAGATCAAGCAGAAATAATATCCCGTATTGAAGCCAAAGTCCGTCAATTGGGCGAGGCAAAGCTGGAGTTAGATGCACGTCTTACTAAAATGCAAGACGAAACGGCCTCACTCTATCGCATCAACAAGGAGCTGCTGCAACAATTAGAGGTTCTAGGAGAAAAAAATCGTGAACTCGAATTGACCCGTTCGTCTCAGCCCGTTCAAGAAGATTTCAAACAGGCTACCAAACAGAGGATCAACGAACTGGTGAAAGAAATTGATGAGTGCCTCGCCTTACTCAATAAATGAACCCGGAAATGAACGAAATATCAGTTAAAGTGACCATTGCCGGAAGAACGTATCCTTTGACGGTCGCACCCGAGCAAGAGGATGTTATTCGTAAGGCAGAGAAAAAAATTGAAGACAGTCTTAGTGTTTTCCAACGCAATTATGCGGTAAAAGATAAACAGGACCTATTAGCAATGGCTGCCCTCCAAGTAGCTAGTGCAGGTACTGAAACAGTGGTAGAAAAAATTGTAGAAAGAGTTGAAGTGCCCGTGCATCAAGACTTTTCGGATGAGCTCTACCACTTGGAAAATCTAATCGACTCCTATCTGCAATAAGCCCGATCCAATTTCTATTTGATCTTCTGTATCGGTATGAGTGCATACCGCTAGCTTTTATTTACTAAATAATATTTATAACATGGACGGAATGTACATGGCCGTAGTTGCGCTTGTAGGAGTCGTTGTTGGAGGTGGGGCCGCATGGTTTCTACTCAATAGCGTCTTCAATAAGAAAAAGGAGAACATCCTCGCAGAGGCAGCCAAAGAAGGTGAAACTATTAAAGAGAAAAAAATTCTTCAAGCCAAGGAGAAGTTTCTCGAACTAAAATCTCAACATGACCGCGATGTGCAGGAGAGAAATAAAAAACTCCAGCAAGCGGAAGATCGTTTTAAAAACAAGGAACGAGAACTTTCTCAACAAATAGAACAATACAAGAGAAAGGAAAAGGATTTGGAAGGCCAAAAGGAAAATCTTCAAAAAATGGTAGAGTTCAACCAGAAAAAACAGCTGGATTTGGATAAAGCCAAAGAAAAAGCGGTGTCATTGCTCGAAGATATCGCAAAAATGTCGCCTGATCAAGCCAAGGCACAACTGATGGAACAATTGAAAGAGGATGCCCGTATTTCTGCAGCATCACAAATTCAAAACATCGTAGATGAGGCAAAAGTAAAGGCCAATCAAGAGGCGAAGAAGATTGTTATCCAAACCATTCAACGCACCGCCGTAGAACATGCGGTAGAGAATAGTGTGAGTGTATTTAACATCGAGAACGATGAAATGAAAGGTCGTATTATCGGTCGAGAGGGTCGTAATATTCGAGCACTAGAAGCAGCAACAGGAGTTGAAATCATCGTCGACGACACACCAGAAGCGATCGTGCTTTCCTGCTTCGATCCTGTGAGAAGAGAAATCGCTCGATTGTCGCTCCATCAATTGGTCACCGACGGTCGTATCCACCCTCAACGCATCGAAGAGGTCGTAGCTAAAGTCCGCAAAAATATTGAAGAGGAAATCGTAGAAGTTGGAAAACGTACCTGTATAGAACTAGGGATCCATGGTCTTCACTCGGAATTAATCCGAATGGTTGGACGCATGAAGTACCGCTCTTCGTATGGCCAAAACCTCCTACAACACTCCCGTGAGGTGGCAAACCTTTGTGCTACCATGGCAAGTGAACTCGGATTGAACCCAAAAGCGGCTAAACGTGCTGGATTGCTTCACGATATCGGAAAAGTACCAGACGATGAAAGTGAATTGCCTCACGCAATTCTGGGAATGAAGCTAGCAGAAAAATATGGAGAAAAACCAGACGTATGCAACGCGATTGGTGCTCACCATGATGAAATTGAAATGAAAACCATGATGGCTCCGATCATTCAGGTGTGTGATGCCATCAGCGGTGCCCGCCCTGGAGCACGAAGAGAGGTGGTAGAAGCTTACATCCAAAGATTACGAGACCTTGAAAACATGGCTATGGAATACCCCGGAGTATCAAAGTCATTTGCCATTCAAGCAGGCCGAGAATTGAGGGTGATGGTTGAAGCAGATAAAGTAAGCGACGACCAAGCTGACGCTCTTGCCGTGTCACTCGCCGGTAGAATTGAGACAGAAATGACCTACCCTGGACAAGTTCGTGTAACCGTAATCCGTGAAAAACGAGCTGTTGGTGTAGCAAGATAATACAGAAGTAGTTGATTGAATCTCGTCTGGCCAAAGGCTTGACGAGATTCAACAACCCTCTTTTATTTATCCACATAAATCCATGATACTCCCAAGCGAACGATCATGCTTTGATCCGAGGAGGTAAGTTCAATGGTGTTCTTCTTTTCATAGTCATACGGACGAAAGGATATGTAGCCTACATTATCATCCGTACTTATCCCGTCTTCATCAAAAAGCTCTAATACCACTTCATTGGTATAAGCTCTAATCTCAAAAGGCAAGTTAGAAACAAATTCAATCCCTGTGGATCCCTTGACGTCTTCCTTTACTTCACTTTTGAAGATCATATTCCCCAACTGACTCATTTGAATGTATAGATCAGGTTCTGTAGCAAACGGAGCCATTGGATCCCATTTCTCTCCATCTCTTCCGTACAATGGAAACTTAAGAACTTCAATGGATTGAATATTCACCCCAACAAGCACCTGTCTTTTAAAAACTCTTGCGCCAGAAGCTCCCCCAGGCTTGGAAGATTTGCAAGCTGTTATGCTAAAGATTAAAATCAAAAAGGCGCAAAACAAAAGACGTTTCATAACTTTCAAGTGTTAATGAAGCACGAAAATAAACGAAGTTGCCGTTCGGACCGCTTCTATATTTGCATCAAACCTCAGGCGGGTGTCCAGTAAACAGCAATTCATATCAGGACTTAGTTGGAATACTGCAACGGTAGTTTTTCAAGTTATTATTCAAACCGTATATACAGCGATTCTCGCTAGAATGGTAGCTCCAGAAGCTTTTGCAATAATGGGGATTGTATTAAGCCTAGTGGGTTTTGCAGAAATTTTTTCTCAAGTGGGCATCGGTCCCGCACTTATTCAAAAGAAGGAAATTCACCCCCAGCACCTTACCGGTGCATTCTATACTTCGTTGATTTTGGGTATTCTCTTCACTTCTGCTTTCGTAATAGCTGCTCCATCCATTGCCTCATGGTACAACACACCCCTTCTCTCTCCAATAATCAGTGTTACATCCTTGAGCTTCACGCTATCAGCACTTGGTGTCGTACCCAGAAATATCATTCTAAAGAAAATGAAATTTAGAGAATTTTTCTATTGCGGCATGATTTCAATTATCGGAGGAAACCTTATTGTTGGCCTAATACTAGCCTACTATGGTTTCGGGGTATGGGCATATGTGTGGGCTTTGTTTGCACAAAATGCACTCATGACGATGAGCTATTGGTGGTTTGAGAGAATCTCCTTCCCTTTGTTTTGGAAATGGTCTTTTACCAAAGACCTCATTTCTTATGGCGCGTCAAGTACCTTATTCAACGCATTAAACTATGCGGCTACCAAGGTAGATGTTACGCTTCTTCCTAAATGGTCTAGCACGTTGCCCGCTGACAATCTAGCTAGTGGAATGGAAAAAGCAGGATGGTACGAGAGAAGTGCTTATGTAATGTCTTTGCCCATTACCATCATGGCAAAACTTTCAGATAACGTCTTATTTAGCGGTATGTCCAAAATGCAGGATGAAACTGCGCGACTTCAACGTTTGATTTTGCTTTCTTCACACGTCCTTTCTATTGTAATTATTCCATCAACTGTTTTTATTAGCGTATTTGCTCTTCCCATCATCACGATCTATCTCGGACAGAAGTACTCTTCGGCAGCACCCGTCTTAGCGGTGCTCTTCTTTGCGATCATCTTCCGGTCATTAAGTCGACTTACGGATGCTCTTCTTCGAGCAAAAAATGCAGTTTGGAAAGGAGTCGGTTACAAACTCATCTACCTATTCATAATGATTATTGGCGTGCTTGCGTCGGTGAGATATGGTCTGATCATTGTTGCTGCTTCTATTGTTTTTACCACAGCTATTCATTATATCATGTCGGTTGCTATGTGTAATTCACTCATTCAACTAAATCAATTTCGACTCTATTCAGCCACACGCTCAGGCTGGATTCTCGGTGCATTAAGCTTTACAGTGCTTTGCCCCTTCTTGCTTGAAAATGTGATGCATTCCTTACCTCCTCTGTCCATACTGCTTATTGGGGCTGTAGTCTGGATCTCAGCTATGCTTGCTGCTGTTTATATTTTCCCTTCTTTACTGCGTTATGAGAACATTTCACTTATTGATTTGCTTCCATTAAGAATTCGACAATCTGCCATGTTCCAAAAGTTCAACTCTAATTCTAAAGAAGACTAATTCAATCCATCAATGAGGCATCTTTTTCTACTTATACTCTTTGGCGTTTCTCTCACGGGTTTTTCACAAGTAAAATTGCGAGTGAGCGCTCCTGACTCGTTGAGTTTTCTTCTAGAGTGTGGTGACAGAAATGTAACCAATACAGCCGTTACAGATGTTTCCTGGATACAAAACGAAACAGGAAAGATAAAATTCAAGGTTTCATTTCAAGCCTTAAACTTCCCTGCTTTCGAACAGACCTTAGACTTGAAAACGGGCAACTTTTATCAATGGGAGATTCGTAAAATCAAGAATAAACTTTTACTATTTCAAATAGCTGAATCAAAATATGATTTTCTCATTACTGCAGAAGATAGCACCACGGAAATCACCCAAACGCCTATAGAAATTTATCAAGGCCAACTACAGTGTGAAATCCCATTGAATGAGCAAGAGTTTGAGGCACTCAAAACCAGAATGAATACCTGCCGCTTTGAATCACAAAGAGTGGAAGAGCTCAAAAAAATAGTACTGTTGGAATGCTTGACAGTTAACCAACTGAGAACTCTATTGAACTTTATGGAGCTAGAAGACAACAAAATCAAGTTATTAGAACAAGCCAAGCCCCGCATTTACGACATTGACAGGTCGCATTTATTCCAAGAAGATTTTCTCCTGGAGCGAAATAAAAACCGATTGAAAGTCCTTTTTCAATAAGATAAGTGAATTACCTTCGTGGCGCAAAAACAACGCTAAATGAGTAAAATTCACAACTTCAGCGCGGGCCCATCCATACTGCCCAAACAAGTAATTGAGCAAGCATCTCAAGCCATTTTGGATTTCGATAATATGGGGTTATCTCTTATCGAGATCTCACACCGCTCCAAAAACTTCGAAGCGGTGATGGACGAAGCTCGAAACTTGGTAAAGGAACTGCTGCACCTGCCAGAGAGATATGAAGTATTATTCTTACAAGGCGGTGCTACATTGGGCTTCTACACGGTGGCGATGAATTTACTTAAAGAAGGTGGCAAAGCCGCATACGTAAATACCGGAGTGTGGGCCACTGGTGCAATTAAAGAAGCGAAACTTGTCGGCAACATCGAAGTAATTGGTGATTCCTCAGATAAGAATCACAGTTACATTCCTTCCTTCCATGTTCCTAGTGATGCTGATTACTTGCACATCACTTCCAACAATACCATTTTCGGAACACAATACCAGCAATTTCCTGAAAGCAATGTGCCTTTGGTTTGTGATATGAGCTCTGATATTTTTTCGAAAAAATTCGATGCTTCAAAATTTAGTTTGATCTATGCTGGCGCTCAAAAAAACATGGGGCCTGCTGGAACGGTGCTATATATTGTAGATAAAGAGATACTGGGAAAGTCCGGAAGAAAACTTCCAGTTTACCTAGACCTAGCAGCGCATATTGAAAAAGATTCAATGTATAATACACCTCCAGTCTTCGCTGTGTACGCATCTATGCTTACTTTGAGATGGATAAAAGAAAATGGTGGCTTGGATGGTATGGAGAAAAGAAATGACGCCAAACAAAAATTATTCTACGGAGAATTAGACAGAAATAGCCTTTTCAAAGGTCACAGCGTCCCTGAATCCAGATCTTGGATGAACGCAACATTTACACTGGTCAATGATGCATTGTCTGTCGAATTTGATAAAATGTGGAAGGCTGCGGGTATCAGCGGTCTTGCTGGCCATCGATCTGTCGGTGGATATCGCGCTAGTATGTACAATGCTTTACCTATTGAAAGCGTACAGGTGTTGGTGGATGTTATGAAAGAATTTGAAACTAAATTTGGATAAGATGAAAAAAATCCTCGCCAACGACGGCATTGACAACGGGGGAAAAACGGCTTTGGAAACGCTAGGTTTTGAAGTGATTACAGAGAAAGTAGCGCAAGATCAACTGTCCAACTTTATTAATGATCAAAAAATCGAAGGCTTATTGGTGCGAAGTGCAACTACTGCTAGAAAAGAACTGATCGATGCTTGTCCAAATTTAAAATTCATCGGACGAGGAGGAGTAGGGATAGACAATATTGATGCAGAATACGCCAGATCCAAAGGCATAGAGGTATTTAATACTCCAGCCAGCAGTTCTCAAGCAGTAGCTGAGTTGGTCATGTCCTTTGTATTCGCAGCAGCTCGCGGCGTTTACGACGCCGGAACAAACATGCCTTCTAATGGTGCTAGTGAATTTGAGAGCCTCAAAAAGAAATACGCCAAAGGTTTCGAACTCCGTGGAAAAACTATGGGTATCGTAGGATTTGGAAGAATAGGACAAGCTCTTGCCTCCTATGCTCTTGGCTGTGGCATGAATGTCATCGCCAACGATCGACCTGATGCTCCGCCCAAAACCATCACCATAGATATCGCAGGACAAAAAATAAATGCGCAAATTCCACTGGTAACTTTCGATGAATTACTGGCAAAATCCGACTTTATTTCATTGCACGTTCCAAAACAACCCAACGGAAATGCAGTAATTGGAAAAGAAGAATTAGCTAAAGTCAAGAAAAATGTTGTGCTAATTAACACAGCTCGTGGCGGCGTAATTGATGAAACTGACCTCCTGGATGCACTCAATAATGGACTGGTTAGAAGCGCTTGTCTCGATGTGTTCGTAGGTGAACCCAAACCAAATGCTGCACTTCTGGCGCATCCTCTAGTGCTTAGCACTCCTCACATCGGAGCTTCTACTTCTGAAGCACAAGAAAGAATCGGACTAGAAATCGCCGAAAATGTGAAGCGCATTTATCAGTTGTAAGAACACTAAACCCATGCAATTATCATGGCCGTTGTAAAACCGTTCGCTGCCGTAAGACCCGCCGCAGACAAAGTACACTTGGTGGCTTCAAGAAGTTATGTAAGCTATACTAAACCACAACTTCGGTCAAAATTGTACGAAAACCCTTACAGTTTTTTGCACATTATACATCCAGATATGGGAAGCCATAAACTGCATAAAACGGCGAATCTGGAAGATCGGTTTTTGATGGTGAAAAAAAAATACGCGGAATTCCTTAAAGAAGACATTCTAGTCAAAGACGAAGTTCCTGGTTACTATATCTACCGTCAGATTAAAAACGGGCACCCATTCACAGGTATCATTGCTTCTGTATCGGTAAAAGACTATCAAGAAGGAAAGATCAAAATTCATGAACAAACTCTTTCCAAAAGAGAAGAGACCTTCACTAAATATCTTGATATTACAGACATCAACGCGGAGCCCGTTCTATTGATGTCACAACGTTCGATAGAACTAGAAAAGCTATTTGCAGATTATCTCTCTGAAAAACCAGAATACGATTTTACGACCACCAACCGAGATCGACATCAATTGTGGTTGATTCAAAAAAAAGAAGACATCGAAAAAGTGACCAAGATCTACGCCGGTATGGACGCGCTCTATATCGCTGATGGTCATCACCGCAGTGCTTCCAGTGCGAGTTTGTGTGAAAAAAGAAATAAAAACAACCATCAGCCAGATGCTCCTTGGAATTATTTTCTTGCATACATCCTCGATGAAAATACCGTCCGTATCTACGAATTCAATAGACTTGTTAAAGATTTAAACGGCATGTCCAAAGAAGCATTTCTCAAGGCACTTGAAAAAGACTTCTACATCAATGAATGCCCGCCCTTGTACAAACCGATTCAAAAAGGAGAGTTTGTCGTCTATTTAGAAAAAGAATGGTATTGTTTGACCATAAAAGTGCATACTCAAGAACTCGACGCTCAAGTCTTAAGTGATAAAATTTTATCCCCAATTCTGGGAATTCACGACTTAAGAAAGGATAAAAGAGTCTCTTTCATTGACGGTCCAAAAGGACTCGAAGGACTAAAGCAAGCGGTTGATAAAGACAAATTCGCTGTGGGCTTTGGACTTTTTCCTGTGAGCTTTTCAGAACTAAAATCTATAGCAGATCAAAATGGAACCATGCCACCCAAAAGTACTTGGGTAGAACCTAAACTTCGAAGCGGTTTGGTGGTTTATGAGTTATCCTAACTATTGGTTTATGTCCGCTATAAAAAACAATCTTGCTGAACTTAGAAGAATGATTCCACCCAGAGTGAGAATCATCGCTGTATCGAAAACAAAAAGCGTTGCTGATATTCAATTGGCATATGATGCCGGTCAAAGAGATTTTGGAGAAAATTACGTTCAGGAAATGCTCGAAAAGGTGCCTCACTTGCCATCCGACATCGTGTGGCACGCCATCGGACACCTTCAAACTAATAAAGTGAAATTTGTAGCTCCTTTCATTCATTACATTCACTCCGTGGACAGCGAAAAACTATTGGTTGAGCTAGAAAAACAAGCGGAAAAAAATAATCGAATAATCAACTGTCTTCTCCAATTCCATATTGCTACGGAAGAAAGTAAGTTTGGATTTAGAGCCCATAATTATCAAGAAGTATTAGACCAAATATCCTGGGAAGGATTTCCGCACTTAAAGATTGCTGGGGTAATGGGAATGGCCTCTTTCGTAGAGAATCAAAAGCAGCTCGAAAGTGAATTCAACACCTTATTGAATATTTTCCTAGATCTCAAGCAGCGGTATTTTTCAAATACAGAAAGCTTTAAGGAAGTATCTATGGGAATGAGCGCTGATTGGCCCATTGCTGTAGAACACGGTAGTACAATGGTACGCATTGGCTCAAGCATTTTTGGCACTAGATAGTATTTATCTTTTTTTAAAAGAAGAAACAAGTCTTTTAAGCTAAATTTAACCTCAAATTAAGTCTTATGCGCATACTAGTCACTACTGATTTTTCTCCCAATTCGCGCTCTGCAATGAAATTCGCTGAGTTGATAAAGTCTCAAACACCAGACACGCAGTTAATCGTGTATCATGCTATTCAAGTGATGAAACCCTCTACATGGAGTGATAAGCACTTTAAACAATACTTGGAGGGAGAAAGAACCCACGTTATTGAGGAGCTCAAAAAGTTTAGTAAATCGGTTTTTAGTAAAAAGAACTTGGACATCCAATTCGTAGTAGAAAATTCTGTGACATCAACCTCTGCCATTTCCGAGGCAGGAAAGCGACTCAAATGCGATATGATTTGCATTTCGACAAGAGGTGCTGGGATTTTAAGAAAACTATTGGGTACGAATACTGAATATTTGGTCAACAATTCTCTTGTTCCTGTATGTGCAGTGCCTTCTACCTTCAAAAGCAAATCCATTAAGTCGGTAACCTATCTGTCCGATTTGGAAAACCTTAAAAAGGAATGGAATAAAGCCAGTAACTTTTCAGATAAGATAAAAGCTGCTTTAGATATCGCTCACATTTCAATGCTCGGATTGGACAAGCAAGAAGTAGAAAAAGCAAAAAAATCTTTGGAGAAGGGAGCCTCCTTAAATGTGATCAACAACAAGAAAACAGCTACCCTAGTGGATTGCATCAACGGTTATGTTCGCAAACAAAAGCCGGACATGCTGGTTATGTTCACAAAGAGAAATAAGTCCTTCTTCGAGAGTCTTTTTTTACCGAGTAAATCCGCGGAACTCACCTTCACCACGAAGGTTCCCGTGTTGATTTTCCCGAAATAATAATAAAAACATGTTGAGTAAACGCTTTACGATGATCTACCTTGCCTTGACCCCACTGTGGTTTGGCTTAAGCTGGTATATCTCTCATCGCATTCAAATTCGCTTTATGAGCTTGGCTGAAGGTCAAATTACCCATCAGTCGAATAATAAGCCGCTGATATACGCGAGTATATTCTGTGCAATCTACCTTGGTGCATATCTAGTCATTAGGGATCTGTACAAAGTAGAAAAGTCACAGTAATCAACAATATACAAACTTTTCAACCTTGTAAATAGGTTACAATTGGCTTGGCATACCTTGGCCAAAAATTCAGAAAACCATGGCAGAAATTAATAAAGAAAAGCTCAAGGCATTGCAACTTGCAATGGACAAGATGGAGAAAACCTATGGCAAAGGTGCGGTGATGAAACTGGGCGATAATGCCCAAGAGCAGGTAGAAGTAATCCCTTCTGGCTCAATCGGACTGGACATGGCCCTTGGAATTGGTGGTTATCCAAAAGGAAGGATTGTTGAAATATACGGTCCTGAATCCTCTGGTAAAACAACTCTGGCCATCCATGCCATTGCAGAATGCCAAAAACAAGGCGGTATTTGCGCGATTATCGACGCTGAACACGCATTTGATAAATTCTATGCTGAAGCCCTCGGCGTGGATACTGAAAACCTTCTTATCTCTCAGCCCGATCACGGTGAACAAGGTCTTGAAATCGCTGATAACCTCATTCGCTCGGGAGCCATCGACCTTATTGTAATTGACTCTGTAGCCGCTCTTACCCCTCGCTCTGAAATTGAAGGAGAAATGGGCGACTCTAACGTCGGTGTTCAAGCACGTTTGATGTCTAAGGCGCTGCGAAAGTTAACTGCAACCATTAGCAAAACAGGATGTTGCTGCATTTTCATCAACCAACTTCGTGAGAAAATTGGTGTGATGTTCGGCAATCCTGAAACTACCACTGGTGGTAATGCTCTAAAATTCTACGCCTCTGTGCGTTTGGATATCAGAAGAACCCAACAGATCAAAGATGGCGAAACAGCAGTAGGAAATAGAGCCAAAGTAAAAGTCATCAAGAATAAAGTAGCACCTCCATTCCGTCAAGCAGAATTTGACATCATCTTCGGTCACGGAATCAGCAAGGTCGGTGAAATGATTGACCTCGGCGTGGACCTTAATGTTGTAAAGAAAAGCGGAAGTTGGTTTAGCTACGGTGATACCAAATTGGGTCAAGGCCGCGAAGCAGTAAAACAACTACTGGACGATAATCCCGAATTGGCAGAAGAAATCGAAACGAAAGTTAGAGAAGCCATCGCTGCGAAAGCTAAAGCGTAATAAATCAAAACTTTTTGAGCCCATGTTTCCAAGGAAACATGGGCTTTTTTATTCTCTTACTGCTTACTTTTGACCCAATGAAATACGTATACTTTTTCTTTGTATTGACCTCTGCCCTATTTATCGGGGCATGCAATGAAAATAATCCGCAAGTAGCTGCCAACGAACCCGCAGCGCCTCAGGTAAAGTTCGATAGCACGTTGTCTTCCATCAACGCCCGAATCGAAGCAGATCCCAATAACTTCAAAAATTATCTCGAACGAGCAGAATACTTCTCTCAAATTTCAAACTTCGTAGACGCGCTAAGGGACGTTGAAAGAGCCATGGCTATCGACAGCACTCAAGGAGAAATTTTCCTGAAAAAAGGTGACATTCATTCCAAAATGCTTGATGAGAAAAAAGCATACAAAGACTATTCTCAATGCATTCTTCTTGAACCAAAAAATACCGACTGCTTATTGAAAAAGGCCTACCTGGATATTGTCTTAAAAAACTATCCCCTCGCTCTTTCTTTGATCAATGATGCTTTGAAAATAAATGAAACGTTACCTTATGCCTATTACCTTAAAGGTAAACTCTATAAGGAAACAGGGGACACAACACTTGCTTGCTCCTCCTATCAAACGGCTATTGAAGTCGATCCCACCTATTACGAAGCGTACATTGAGGCGGGACTTCTTTTTCACAACCGCAAGCACGAACTCGCCAAAGAATACTACCGCAGTGCAATAGAAGTAAGACCTACTTCTATTGAACCGTGGTACAACCTTGCGATGTTCCTACAAGAAACAGGATATAAAAAGAATACTAATTACAAAGAAGCATTTGCTTGCTATGACAGTATTCTAAAAATAGATCCGCAATTCGCAGCAGCACCTTTTAATAAAGGGTACATCTATCTAGAGTACCTTCAGCAATATGACTCCGCCGCATATTACTTCTCTAAGTCGATCGATCTTTTCCCTAAATATTATCAAGCCTATTATAACAGAGGTCTTTCCAACGAAAGCATGAATAAAAGACAAGAAGCAGAAAGTGACTACAGAATGGCTTTAAACATTAAACCAGATTACACCGAAGCAGCGCGCTCTTTGGATCGTCTTTTAAAAGGGAAGTAATCAAGGCAATAGTAAAAAATTACATTCCAAAGTCTGCTTAGTATCTTCTCCGGGAAGTGTGCTGTAGGAAATATGAAAGACTGCCTTCTTGATCACTTTCATATCTGGATTTTCTACCTTCTGAAGACAGAGATATACTTCAATCATTAAATCTCCTTCGGGTAAATCCGTGTCAATATTAAAACTGCATCCTTTTGCTTCCACCAAAAGCGGCTCTACTCCGATACCTTCATCGGTGTACAACTCATTTCGCGCACCTTCTATCAACTCCCAGCCTTCTAGATTCCAATCCACCTGAATGGTATTCGGACCTTCTCCCAAAATCACCGACTCAAAATAAATAGGCTCCCCCACGATTATAGCATCGGCTGTTACCGTTTGCTCGAATGAGTAATTGGGAAGGAATGCACTAGTAGCCCCAGATTTCGGATCAACCCAACGCAATAGGTGATTGTTTTGATCTGCCACCAAAAGTCTATTGGCTAGTAATATCAAACCTGTTGGAAGATTAAACTTCACCGACTTTCCTTCCTTAGAGTTCACATAGCCTCTGTCACCGCCTTGAGAAACCATAGACCCAACTGGTGTTCCAGCAATTAACGTGAGCTTTCCTTTTCGTATAGAACCAATGCAGTGCTTGTATGGAAGCGACACAAAAATTTCATCTTTTCTCTGCACCGCATCGTACACTACATCTGTCCAAGATGCTGGAGAGTAAATAAGTTCTGGCTTGTAGATATCGCCTTCATAAGGCAATTGATAAATACTGCCTGACAATGTGACTATAAGAATCCCATTTTGTCCCTCTGAAATTCGCACAGGAGTGTCGCCGTTGAGTTTATCTTCAATAACTGCGTTTGACAAAAGTTTTCTATTCTTTAAATCAATTTTCAATAATTGAGCTGGAGCCGACATCAAAACATATAACTGACCATTTCTCACTGCCAAATCGCTTGCATATGAAAGTGGCACGTTCATACTATCCGTTGTGGCTACAACCTTTTTCTGAAGCTCTCCACTTCCCAAAAAAGTATATACCAATTCTGAACGAATATCTGCCACTTTGATTTTCTGGCTTAGTAAATCCACGAAGTAGATTTGATCCGTACCTTCATCATAGTCCAAGCCTGAAACATATCCCAATCGTGCTCCTGTAAAATTGTTGTCTTTATCTCCTGAATCAACTCCTCCAACATATGATATTAAATCTCCAGTTCCATTGTAAATAGCAATTCTGTGATGTGCATTTTCAGCAATCATATACGGACCAGACTGCGAAGAACTCGCCATAGCCGAAGGATGCTCTAGAAGAGGATTGGCGTAGTACTTTGGATTATTCTCGGTTCTCATTTGCCAAGCACCATAAACTGCCATCTCAGACGAATTGGTTACTTTCTTTCCAATAATCGCCATGAGTTCTTCCAAACCTTTTCCATCGTTGGACGAAATAGTGGGTTCAAGAGACCCTTCGTAGACGAAAATCTTTGTCGTTATTTTCTCTTCTTCTTGGTAAAATGGAAGGAATGTACCAGCTATACCCAATGGAAAATCGATATCTCTTTCCTGAACAAAGGCTGTGAGTTCGCTCAATGGAATAGGATGAGCGAAATCCGCTTTAATGATGGAGATCAACTGCATTTTTGGATATTTCCGTGCCCATTGCTGAAGTTTTGCAACAATGAAATGACCTATTGGATCTTCTCTTTGCCAAAAAACTACCACAGTGAATTTATCCCTAAAAGTTTCTGGACTCAGCTTATAGGGGCTATTCACCCAATAGGTGCCATTCGGAAATTCCGAAAGTTCATTTTGAGAAAAACTGAAATTGGCTAAAACGGAACAAAACAAAAACAACAAAAGTACTCTCATAGATTCTTAAAGAATTGGTGGTCTAAAGTAATACAAAAAAAAGGCCCTTCTTTTCAGAAGGGCCTTACAATATTGTTAGGAATATCTTATTTCACTCGTTCAACCACTGCTTTGAAAGCATCTGGGTTGTTGAGAGCCAAATCTGCCAATACCTTACGATTGAGTTCGATTCCATTCTTATGGATGCGACCCATGAATTCTGAATAAGACATCCCGTGTTGACGCGCTCCTGCATTGATACGCGCGATCCAAAGAGATCTAAAGTCACGCTTCTTCAACTTACGACCTACATAAGCATAGGTGAGGGCTTTTTCAACAGAGTTTTTTGCTACGGTATAAACGTTCTTTCTAGAACCGAAATACCCTTTGGCCAACTTTAAGATTTTCTTTCTCCGGGCCTTGGAGGCTACTGAATTTTTTGCTCTTGGCATTTTAATTTGTTTTTTGACTGTGGTGTCAGATCGAGGTCAACTCACCTGAACTTGGTGCACCAGTGGTCGGGTTAAACTTACCGTGCTCTTTCAATTACGCGGAGGCGAGCAACTGTGCCTTGATAGATTTCACGTCTGACTTGTGAACGAGAGAATCATTGCTAAGATGGCGCTTACGCTTGGTAGCCTTCTTGGTCAAAATGTGTCTCTTGTACGCACTCTTACGCTTGATCTTACCGCTACCGGTCACTGTGAAACGCTTCTTAGCGCCGGATTTGGTTTTCGCTTTTGGCATTGTTATAAAAATTAAACGTATTTACTTACTTCTTCTTGGGGTTTATCACCACAAACATTTTCTTTCCTTCCAATTTCGGCAACTGCTCTGGCACTCCGTATTCTGCGAGTTCCTGAACGAATTTCAAAAGAAGGATCTCACCTCTTTCTTTAAAAACAATGGAGCGACCTTTAAAGAATACATGTGCCCTCACTTTACTTCCCTCTTTCAAGAAGTTAATGGCATGCTTCAATTTAAAGTCGAAGTCATGATCGTCGGTATTGGGCCCGAATCGAATTTCTTTAACGGTAACATTCACTTGCTTTGCCTTCATTTCCTTCTGCTTCTTCTTCTGATCATACAAGAATTTCTTGTAGTCGATGATTCGGCAAACCGGTGGAACGGCGTTGGGTGAAATCTCTACGAGGTCTATTTCTTGTTCTTGAGCCAGACGTAATGCTTCTGCTCTGGTATACACGCCCTGCTCAATGTTTTCTCCAACCAATCTCACCTCATTCGCGGTGATGCGCTCGTTGATGCGATGCTCAGGCTCTTGTATCCTGCGACCTCTTATTTCTTTCTTAATAATGTTGCCTCCTTTTTAAAGGGTTTCTATTCATTTGCCAACCTAAGCCAGCATTTGTGCTATTTCTTTATTCAACCTCTCAGCAAAATTCTCAATGGTCATCACTCCAACATCTCCCTCTCCTTTCTTTCTCGCGGAAACGCTGTTTGCCGCTTGCTCTTCTTCTCCAACAATCAACATGTAAGGAACTTTTTCCATCTCCGCATCGCGGATTTTTTTGCCTACTTTTTCGTTGCGCTCGTCAACGAGGGCGCGAATATCGTAATTATTTAGTTCGGTTGATACTTTCTTTGCATAATCATTGAATTTTTCACTCACTGGAAGCACTCTCACTTGCTCTGGTGTGAGCCAAATCGGAAATTGACCCGCACAGTGTTCAATTAAAATGGCCACAAAGCGCTCCATTGAACCAAAGGGCGCACGGTGGATCATAACTGGCCTATGTTTTTGATTATCAGACCCTGTGTACTCTAACTCAAAGCGTTCGGGCAAATTATAATCTATTTGAACGGTACCTAATTGCCACTTTCTTCCGATCGCATCTCTGACCATAAAGTCGAGCTTCGGTCCGTAAAATGCAGCTTCTCCATATTCAACAACAGTTTTTAGTCCTTTTTCCTGCGCTACTTCTTGAATCGCTCGCTCGGCCTTTTCCCAGTTTTCATCGCTTCCAATATACTTGGTCGGATTGCCAGGATCTCGCAAGCTTACTTGTGCCAGGAAGTCAGTGAAATCAAGCGTCTTGAAGATGTATAACACAAGATCAATCACATTTCCTACTTCCTGCTTCACCTGATCTGCTGTACAAAAAATATGTGCATCGTCTTGAGTAAACCCACGTACTCTGGTTAGACCATGGAGCTCGCCAGTCTGCTCGTAGCGATAAACAGTTCCGAATTCCGCTAATCGGTACGGCAAATCACGATATGACTTGGGCTCGGCCTTATATATTTCACAGTGATGTGGGCAGTTCATTGGTTTCAACATGTACATCTCGCCTTCTTGAGGAGTAGATATAGGCTGAAAACTATCCGCACCGTATTTTGCCCAGTGACCACTGGTTTCATACAATTCTTTGGACCCAATATGAGGAGTAATGACCTGCAAATACCCCATTTTCCTCTGAGCATTCTGAAGAAAACTCTGCAATCTTCCGCGCAAATCCGCTCCCTTCGGAAGCCACAAGGGCAATCCTGATCCTACTTTCTGTGAAAAGTGAAACAATCCCAATTCTTTACCTAGCTTTCTGTGGTCGCGCTTCTTCGCCTCTTCCAATTGTACTAAGTACTCTTCCAATTCACTTTGCTTAGGGAAGGTAACTGCATACACCCGAGTGAGCATTTTGTTTTTCTCATCTCCTCTCCAATAAGCTCCTGCAACATTCAAAAGCTTTGCTGCCTTAATAAAACCAGTATTTGGAATGTGCGGGCCACGGCATAAATCTGTAAATTCTCCTTGGGTGTAAAAAGTAATATTTCCGTCCTCTAAATCCTGAATAAGTTCTACCTTGTATGGATCTCCTTTCTCTGTAAAATAACTCAACGCGTCGGATTTGCTCACTTCCTTTCGCACAAACTCACTCTTGTTGCGAGCCAACTCTAACATCTTTTTCTCCACTTTCACAAAGTCATCTTGAGAAAAAGAATGACCATTGAAATCTACATCGTAATAAAATCCGCTTTCGATAGGCGGACCAATAGCCAGCTTAATACCAGGATAGAGTGACTCTAGCGCCTCTGCCATCAAATGAGCACTGCTGTGCCACATCGTTGACTTACCCAAATCATCATTCCACGTGAGTAATTTCAAGGTGGCATTCGACTCAATTGGGCGCGAAGCGTCACGAACTTCTCCGTTTACTTCCGCTGCAAGAACATTTCTGGCCAATCCTTCGCTGATAGACATCGCTATCTGCATCGCACTGGTTCCTAGTTCTACTTGTCGCACGGACCCATCCGGTAGGGTAATATTAATCATACATTCTTAGGTGTTGTGTTCCTTAAAAAAGGGGTGCAAAGATACAAAATGCTTATAAAACCACAAAAATCACTGATTAACAACACTTTAAGAATCAATTTACCCAATAAATCAGCCCTTTTCTTGTATAAAAGAAAATCATGCTTTCTTTTGCAAAAATTTTTTTGATGACGGTAGAGCAGTTTTTTAAGCACCTATTGGAAGAATTGGAATCTCATCCAACGCTTAAGGGATACTACCGTTTTCTCAATGATTCGAAATCTTTCGAATTTAGAAAAGCCTATTATGTTCAAAGGCTTGAATACATAGAGCAGCAAGTAAAAAATGTGAATGGTCCGATTTGGGACATTGGCTGCGGCTATGGCACAACAGCAATATTCTTAGCACTCAACGGCTACAAAGTCCACGGTAGCACTCTAGAATACTATTTCAGCGAAATACCTCAACGGTTGGAGTTTTGGAAAAAATACGGAGATATTTCTGGTTTTACTTTTGACTACGAAAATCTTTATGACAGCACTCCACCAAAGGAACATTACGCAGCAGTGATTGTCCAAGACACACTTCATCACACTGAGCCTATTGATGAAGCATTGAAAATTATAAAAAGCTGCTTGGAGCAGAATGGAAAAGTAATTGCCGTTGAAGAAAACGGAAACAACTGGATTCAATCATTAAAGCTCTACAAGCAACGTGGAAACAAGCGCATCATCGAATATCATGACGAGCGCCTAGGAAAAACCATCCTTTTAGGCAACGAAAATATTCGTTCATATGCGCATTGGAAAAGCCTATTTGAGAAAGAAGGATTTAAAATGGTGGATGATAGCGTTCATTATGTGAGGCTTTATCCTCCTATGCTTTTCAAAGGAGCTACAGAAAGCATTGTAGCAAAAGAGCAACGTATTTGGAGAAGCAATCGCTTTTTAAAAGAACGCTTTTTCTTCGGTTTGAATTTTTGCGCCTTCAAACCCTAATCAAGTCATCTACTTACAGGAGTTTCCCGTATCTAAATCATTCTCTTTATTGGATCACCGAACTATTAACAGCGGGTTTTCTGCTTCTAGCAACCACTCTATTCCTGCTGTCCTCTGAAGTTAATTGAATTGCCATAACTAGTACCACACCCCCAAAGAAGCTATCTTACTGCACGATTGCGGTCTTGGGGAATCCACCAACGTTCGAAAAAACCAATCAATGAATGGTATTAAAAAGAAATCGCCCTCCGTTGAGGGCGAAATTTCTATTCCTTAACCAAAACCAAATTCTCCATGAGATGTGAGAACTTATCCTCTTTAACGAGAGTGCTTCTAAATATGTTGCACCAATTGTAAAGAAATTTTCTTTTTTTAGTAAAAAGGACAGAATTCACAAGGAAAAATGAGAGAAAAAACTCCCGCGCGATGCGCAGGAGTTGAGTTTAGTGGAGATAATCGGAGTCGAACCGATGACCTTCCCGATCCCATCGGGACGCTCTAGCCAGATGACATAAAAAAAGGTCCAGAAATAATCAGGACCTTTTCTAGTGGAGATAATCGGAGTCGAACCGATGACCTCTTGCATGCCATGCAAGCGCTCTAGCCAGCTGAGCTATACCCCCATTTTTGAGGTGGCAAATATAGTATTTTCCATCCTACCTCCAAGAAGATTGATTTTGGCCTAATTTTATACCGTTAACAGATCAATGAAGCCCTGGCTACCCCTTTTCCTATCCCTTGTTTACTTCGCAACAAGCACGTGCAGCCACGCTCAGCTATTGCTATCAGGCTCGTACTCTGGTAAAAACCCTGAAGCGAATACGACCCTCATTCTTGAGTTTTGGGAGGAGGACTCTTGGAAAAATTTCGAATCCTTGCCCTTTGCTAACAACGGAACATTTAACTTTTCCAAGCCTCTTATCAAATCTGGACAATACCGTCTAAGAATTTCTGGACCTCCAAACAAACAAGCCCATTTTTTATTTAATAAAGAAATTCAAAAAGGAAGTCTGAACATCCTGCTTAACGACCAAGTGCTTAACGGATCAGTTCTCGCTATAGATCAAACGGAAGAGTCAATAGCATATCAAGAAATAATGACAGAAGCAGAGTACTTCTGGAAATTGAGAGATTCATTAAAATACAAGCATCCGTTGGTGATAGAATCGGAATTAGCTCTCTCGAAAACTGCAAGTAGAATTTCTCACGCATACCCTAAAACATTTACGGCTCAATTTATTTGTCCTCTCCTCCACTGCCCTGCAGACATCGGCTCTAACGTCGCTAACCTCGACGATTCAATAGAGGCTATTGCCAAAGCGCGCTTCCAGAACAATCAATGGAATGATTCCCGATTTCTCAGATCTTCGGTCCTCGTCCGTCAACTAAACTTTGATTTCTACTACTATCATGATCAAAACATTGCGGCTGATTACATCGACAGCAAAATGAAGATGGGGTTGCAAAACGACACAGTGGAAGCGTTTTTATTCCGATTCATTCTTGATAAAATGGTTGACTATAAACACGAACAAGGACTAGAATATCTGCTCACTTGGTATGCCTCCGACTGCACCGAGAATAATCAATTGGCCGATGCTACTAAGAATCTTATTACCGCACTAGAGCACTGTGCACCCGGAAAGAAAATCGAATCCTTAATTTTACCAAACCTGGAAGGAACTAGAGTACCGCTTGAAAAAATATACCAACAATCCGAGTTCACCGCAATCCTTTTCTGGAGATCAAGCTGCAATCATTGCAGAGAGTTTGAACCTGAACTGGAGAAGCTCTACGAGAAATATCGATCTAAAGGATTTTCAGTATATGCTATCAACGTGGATAAAGAAGAGCAAGCCTGGCGAAATTTCTGTTCTCAACACTCTTATCCTTGGCCAAATGTCTTTTTGGCCTATGACTCGAGAAAAGACTTTAGTAAGCGTTTCCCTGTACCCAGCACCCCAACCTTAATTGCTGTGGATAAAGAAGGAAAAATCATTCACCGATTGATCATGCGAAGCAAATTAGAAGATATACTTGAAGACTTTTTCAAATAATAATTATGTCAGAAAACAAAACATACCCTTTCTCCCGTCCCATCGAAGCTGTAGCTGAGTTCCATACTTCTTTTGGACTACCCGTTCGCCACGAGCCAACAGTTGAGCTATCTGAAAAGGAATTCACCCTTCGTTACAACTTGATGAAAGAAGAAAATGAAGAGTACTTGGAAGCAATCAAAAACGGTGATTTAATCGAGGTTGCGGATGCTTTGGGAGATATGTTATATATCCTAGCAGGAACACTCAATGCACATGGAATGCAACACAAAATAGTGGAGGTATTTGAAGAGATTCACCGAAGCAACATGTCCAAACTCGATGAAAACGGTAAGCCTATCTATCGTGAAGACGGAAAAGTGATGAAGTCAGCGCGCTACTTCAAACCGGATATTAAAAAGGTGATGGGAATTTAGTTCTTTCTATACACAGAAAGTTCTGTCGTTTGGAATACGCGGTGATACTCCTTTAAAAAAAGGCTGTCCGTCGTAAGTAAAGAATCTACTTTGATATTGACTACTACCGATTCTGCATCGATAAATTGAGGTAGAATAAACACTTTCTTACGATTGCTCAAATGAGGCGCGAGGTTCGAACTGCAAGCGATGCTGGCATCATTCTCTACTAATTCTTGAATCTCTTTGAAATCAGAACGGTCAATTTCTGATTTATAATGCTGACTTGCGAAAACATTCGTACGAACGTCCTTTCTTATAATTTCACGAACCGAATAGTACGTGGAAAGAACCGTGATGAATGAAACTAGATAAATCGACCACTTGCTTTGTCTAAAGCGTACTAGAAAATAAATAGTACCCATGACCAATATAGGAGCAAACTCTGCACTATAATGATATTTCACATCCCACATCAATACATTATCGCTCATGTATTTCTGAAAGAAAATAGGAAAGGCAAGCAGTAAGAAATGTGGTTTGAAAAGCAGCAGTATCCCTCCCCCCATCAAGAAGAAAAACAACGAAGTAAATTTGCTATGCCGTTGTCCATCGACCACTGTGTTCGTCAGTTTATGAAAGACAATGTCTGGGGACTTTACCATTTGAAGAAGAAAGTCACCGCTAGACGTAACTTGACTTCCTATGGAATAATGATCTGAAATGGTCTTTGCTATCTGTCCTTCATTGATTGCTGGCATCCACCATAGGACAACACATAAAAAGTAAGAGAGCGAAATCAGGGCAGTCAATAATGCAATAACGCGTCGTTCTCTGTCTTTAAAATATTCTATAAACAATACTAAAGCAACAAAGATCATCCAAAGACTTGTATTCTCCTTTGAAAATAAAATGGCCGATAAAAGAATAAAGAACAGTGTGTTTCTCCTCGCAATAAATGCATACCACAAAGGAACTAGTAATAGTGCGGCAATCACATTCATGTGAAAATCATAACCAAATGCCGCGATCAGCCCGTAAGAAAAGCCATACAATAAGAGGATAGCGTATCTGACCAGATCCTTGAATTCAAAATGCAAGCACAATTTTCTCAAAAAATAAAATGAAAAAATCGCCGTGATCCATTGTACTATTAGCAAAGCGTATGAACCAAAGATCCATTGAAACGGCACAAAAAGAATTAGTAATACCGAGAAGTGATCCCCAAAATAAGGCACTAACTTTCCGTCAAGCCCTTGCGTGAAAACAGGAGAATTACCAGTTGACAATGCATACAATGCTTGGTTGAACATTCCTAAATCCAACGCGTGTGTGCGAAAAAAATAATGGTTGGGAAATGTGATCAGCGCAAGTACAAAAGCTATAACGCCAATAACAATGAATTCAATTGGAATGCTCCTCGCTTTGAATTGCATTATCGGAAAAGTTTGTAGGAAACTCCAGACTTCTTATCTAGAAAAAGATAAATTCCCGTTGGTAGCGTACTTAGGTCAAAAGAGGTACTTTCTTCACTCCAATCCAAGACCTTTCTACCCATTAAATCCAGTACTACAAATGATGTGGTGTGCTCAGAATAAAGCGTATTCTCCACGATATAAGGCCCAAAATTTTCTGACTCTAAATCCATCGTTGCGACAATCGATTGACATGCAAGAATATCTGTTGAGAATGTATAATCCACCAGAAGCTCAGGTAAATTCCACCGAATGAGAACCATATCTGTAGTACCATCCGCACGCTCACGCGCGCCTACCATGACAATTCTATTCAAAATATCATATACCGCATCAGCAGCAATGTCCGATTTCGGATCACCATAGCTCATCGCAGCAAGCCAAGAACAGTCCTCGTTGATTTGCTGAAGCATAATATCTCCTTCACCTAGACCATACTCAAATTGATAACCAATCATAAACGTTTTTTCTCCACCCAGCACTTGTACCACGTGATAATCATGCGTGGTTGAAGCATCATAACCGCATAAATAAACTCCATTCAAATCGTAGCGCAGCGCAAGCCAATCCCAATCACCACTCGGATTATTGCGATTGCAGCCAACCAGCCAAGATGCTCCATCAAAGAACAAACTTGCAGCAAACCAATTGCTATATGTAGCATCTATCCACTTTGTTTGCAAACCTTCTTCCGTCCATTCAGCAAACCACAAATTATTATTGATTACTTCTCCACGATTGCCAATAAAAAGTATGCCTCCAGTTTCATCCTTAGCAACATCTATCAATTCAGTAGAAACGGACTCATTGTTTGAAATAAAGGTACTTTGCCACTCGAGATTTGTTGACACTTCTAAGACCATTGCCGACTTAAAACCCATTGGATGTTCAAAGGTCCAGCCACCAACTACCAAGGTGTTTTCTTGAATTAAAAGACAAGTAGAAGATTCCCAAAAGTCGGGTGAACCGTAGAGTCCAATGTTGATTAAATCACCGTCCGTATCAAACTTTGCGACATATACATTGTAATCGCCCTCTTGATACGCCATTCCAGTAATGAAAATATTTCCTTCGCTATCCAGTACTGCATCCTCTAAAGAGTTTGCTTGTGTAAGAAGTATTTTCTTCGTCCAAACACAGTTTAGACTCAATGAAACCTTTTGAATAACAACATGAGACCCAGATGCATCCAATGCTGGAGCCACTCCCAACACATAATATCCATCGGGAATACTGAGTACTTTTCTAGCTTCCTCATTTCCTGCTGAAGACAAGACTACCACCTCCGCTTCTTGACTAAACGCGAAGAAAGAATAGAATACAGAAAAAAACAAAGCCAATAATTTCATCTAAAGTGCTTTTCGGAGTTTAACTAATTTCTCAAGCAATTCTTCTAAGAGATCCAAACGCAACATGTTTGCACCGTCACTTTTCGCAACGGCAGGATTCGGATGTGTTTCAATAAATAAACCATCCGCTCCGCACGCTATAGCTGCTTTCGCAATAGTTTCTATTAATTCCGGCTTACCACCGGTAACGCCGCTACTTTGATTTGGTTGCTGCAAACTATGCGTGCAATCCATGATAGTTGGAGCAAAGCCCCTCATAATTGGAATACCTCTAAAATCGACTACTAAATCTTGATATCCAAACGTAGTTCCGCGCTCAGTCAACCAGATTCTATCATTTCCCGACTCCTTTACTTTATTCACCGCATGCACCATGGAGTCTGGAGATAGGAATTGTCCTTTCTTCACGTTGACCACCCGTCCGGTTTTTGCCGCCGCATTCAGGATATCCGTTTGACGACATAAGAAGGCCGGTACTTGTAAAATATCTACGTACTCCGCAGCCATAAATGCCTCCTCCGCGCTGTGAAAATCCGTTGTCACAGGAAGCTTGAAATGATCTCCCACTTTCCTTAAAAGTTGAAGAGCCTTTTCGTCACCGATTCCACTAAATGAGTCTCCGCGTGAACGATTGGCCTTACGATATGATGACTTAAAAATATATGGGATTTCTAATCGATCTGTTATGCCCTTCACTTTTTCTGCTACCTCAAACAACAACTCTTCACTTTCCACTACACATGGTCCAGCTATTAGAAAAAAATTGCCGCTTTCAGTATATTTTATGTTTGGAAGAGACTTTAATGTATCACTCATGGTCTTGTTCTTTTCTTACTTGTTAATTGTGCTGATAATCCTATAAATACATCTGCACCCGTCGCTCTATTCCTAAAACCAAATAAATGGTTTGATCCTATTCTCAAAAAAGTTGATTCTGCTATCAGCCATTGTAGCTCTGCTCCTACTCCAAATCCTCTGTACCCGCCATACGTTATGCGCTCACTGAGCATCATATTCGACGCTACAAACTGATTCCATCCCAATGAAACAAATGGAATTGAAGAAAGATTGGGTTGCAACAATACCGTAGCTTCTATAGACGAGCGCTCATTGTTTTTCCTGAGTGTACGAATCATGATAGTAGAAGGCAATGCCCTCCATTGGCCTTCTCCACTTGAGGATTGAATACCCAAAGTATCTTGCCAGTTCGGAATACCAAAATTCAATGAATCTATACCTGCCAGATCATTAATGGAAACTCCTGACCAGGTAAAAGTGGTATCAAACCGAAAATACTCGGTCTGCTCATTCCACTTGACCCAACCCACATCACGCAGTGAAACAGAAATAAATCCTCTGTCATTCTTTAACGGAATATTGAAATCTGCGTCCACACACACTCCCACACCTTTACTGCTATTTCCTGCACGCGAAGTATCAGCTCTCCAAAAATCTCCTTGATAACGCAGGGACATATCATCATCAGAATTGGCATATGGAGTGTACAAAGAGACTCTTCTTAAATCAAGCGCTTGCATATCTCTTCCATTCACGATGGAAAGCTTTATGCTGCTAAAAGTCCTTTTATCAAAAAAGCCAAAACCAATTTTCTGATACCACTGATATTCTGCATTCAGAGGACCAAGGCTCATGGTATCCCCTTGTCGATTATAATTACCAAAATAGATCAGGTCAAACATGTCCCTAGAAAAGTTCATATGAAAATGGCGTTTATCTTCCACGCCAACCATTAATCCAATATGTTTTGCCCCAAAGATGCTATCACTAAAATTATAGAGTTCCCCATTTAAACCAGACATGCCTCCCACCCGATTTTGCGAAATCATGGATTGTCGCATTCGCAATTTTTCTTCATCAGTGATTCGTCCCCCGATGGTCATATCACTCAGCCATTCATTGTTCAACGCATTGGAACCCCAATTCGCTTGTCCAGACACATTTCCAACCAATGCTGCTTCCTTCCACATTCTATCTCCACGGAGCAACCACCACGTAGGCACTTGCGCAAATGCCGAATCAAGCATTAGAAAAACAAAAATGATATTTACAAAAACAATCTTCATTTAATTCACTTCTATTTCGACATTTCCATTTCCCACAATTTTAAAATCGATATAATAGCTGTCTAACAATGGAAAAGTGGAAGGATAATTAGACGTATTAAATTCTGCCCGAACAACTATTCGGTAACCCTTACGCAGTCTATTCAATAACATGGGGGTAACAGGAACAGATAACCTTGTGTTTGTAGAGGTGACTACCACTTGATTCTCATCTGTAATTCCTTGAGCTAAAAATCCATCCGATACTACTGGAAAATAATCTTGATCCAAAGAGTCAATTAAAGCCATTTGGATAACACCACTGAACGGAAATCTATTTTCAAAATAAATATCTATACTTCCTGAAACAGGCAATTCCTCTTCCAATTTAATTTCAAAAGTATCCCGAACGGTCAAGCCCGATAAACCTATATTCAGAGGTATATCTAATTTCATATTGGCCTCTAGCGCACGATCGGTATAAATAAAATCGTTTGATCCACTTATATTTCCCAGTGGGTTAATGAATACCTGGGCATTAAACTTTGCTGCCGTTGGCAGCTGTTCGATTAGTTGAGGGAGATTGCTATTGGTGTTATTGATAAAAACAGAATAATTACTTGGTATAACTTCTCCATTATTATCCATGGCTCTACTGATGTTTAGGGGATATAACATTGGTGATTCCGATAACGATGATAGACTGATACTGTTTTCATCTAAGGTTTCTAAATAACCAATATCGATGCTTGCATCCACTCCAATCTTATTTGTGACATCCAATGAAAGAGTGGCCTGATTTAACTTCAGCAATCCATCAGGTAGATTCAATCCAGAAAAAAAATCCAACTCTTCATTGAAAGAAATAGCATGTTGTCCAAAATACCCCTTAGCGTATGCCACCTTTGCCTCAATAAAATTGAGCTCCACGACGACACTATCTTGAGCGCTGATGATTGCTGAAACAGGAGCATCCTGAGTAACAGAAATAACAGCAGTCGATCCTATAGAGTTAGTTTGAAAACCGTTCGCTCCAGTCAAATTTATTTCGTAACTCGTTAAATCAATGATTCCTGAAACTTCAGAAGGCAGGTCACCTGTAGATGGTGTTGTGTTTGCAATTAGTTGAAGAGGCGCCCCATTTAAAGTTGCTCCAGGCAATGTATAAACACTTGTCATATAACCATTGATAAAGCTCTTTACCTTGTATTCTAAGGTTCCAGATTTAATCTTTATTTGGCGCAATGACGCTTGAGGAACATTTAGTACAATATCTTCGGAAATATTAAATATAGTTGCTCCTGCAGGAAGGGTAATGCTCCCCGCCCCGAAAGGAGATTTATAAGATTGAACGAACAGTGTATCCGGAATGGTAACCAAAGAGTCAACGTTGATGTCGGTCAGGCTTTCTTCAAATACCAAGTGCCAAACTCCCTGTTCACTTTGCAAAAGACTATCTGGAATGAGATCTTCCACACCTAATCTTCCAGAAGCCAAGGGTGTGACGACTTGAGTATCCCAACGTGTTTCTTCTTTTCTACAAGAAAAAAGTGAAGTTATACAAAAGAGATATGCCCAAATATGCTGTCTAACCATTTGTTGTTGCTATCTTACTAATCAAACTTGGGCGAACTTGTCGTATCGCAATGAGCAATACTCCACAAGCCAATGCAAGAGAAGCTAAATGCATGCGCTGTGGCAAGAAAAACCAGCCTCCAATAGCAAGCACCAATATTGCAGTTTGCATTTTCCAGTAAAAATGAACCCATCGTTTATTCATGTTCAGAAAGACCAATAACAGCTGCAAGGGATTCGCCCAAAGAATATTCAAGTTGCCTTTGGTTGCGGTATGATCTGTGAAAAACCACAGAAATACAACCATGCATCCAATCACCCCCGTTAGAAACAACACAAATCTATCCACTGGTGTTATCAAACGACCTCTTCTCGCATACCAAAATGCCGCTCCAAGCTGAATAAGGAATAACGCAAAAAAAACATTGATAGGAGTTAACCATTCGTCTGAGGAAAGTTCGAATTCCGCGGGCAAAAGTTCATCCGTAGGAGTTGCTAAAAGACCATTCGCTTTCGATGCACTCGCAAACTCATTCATTAAACTATCAGGTAAGAACATCGCTTGACCGGGTTGCATGACCCGATCACAAGGTAAGCCCAAAGCCAAATCGATACCGAAATCGCTCCAAGGCATATAGTCCAAATAGTTCTGAATGGCTTCACGGAAGGTGTAGGCTTGCGCATAGACATAATTAAACTGCACAGGGGAGGAACTTGCCTTTACTACCATATCTCTCACACGTGTCGCACAGTTGTCCAGAAAAAAATCATAACGATAAGTCCTGTTCTCTGGCAAATAATTCTCTTCTAACAGACGAAACAGCTCCGTTTTTTCTTCATAAGAAAGTTGAAGCACTTGTTCGTAAACCCCTCTGCCGGTCATAATGTATTCGTACTGAAATTCACCAAAGTGACTTTTGCTCAGCAAGTAGTCTAATTTTCCTCTCGAGAATTTCCAATAAAAATCGTCTGCAAACTCAAATGTTCCATAATTGTAGACCCAATCCACTTGTTTCTCATTGATAACGTCTTGAAAACGTATCGCAGTATGTCCAAAGATGCTATACAAATCAGGCCCAGGAGTGCAGGTTATAATAGAGAATTGAGCATTTTGTGATAATGCCGGTAATTGACCCGTAGCTTTATCAGAGAAGCTCACAAGAAAAGATAAGAGCAGCGATATGTTGGCTAAGATGATGCGCATATTATAATTCAATCTGACCCGAAAATACGAATTTTGCAGGGCCGCTTAGTATGATATCAGAAAAGTATTTAGGTCCTTTACGAACAAATCTGACCTTCAGAGACCCGCCTTTTGCGAGAACGTTCACTTCATTTAACTCCTGTTTTCTATAAGCAAAAGAGAGAGCCGCAGCAGTCACTCCTGTGCCACAAGCAAGGGTTTCTGCCTCTACTCCACGTTCGAAGGTTCGAATTTCTATGGTTTGAGCATCAATTTCTCTCACAAAGTTTACGTTCGTTCCACTTGGTTCGTAGATTTCCGAATGCCTGATCAGCATCGATCTCTCTAGAAATTCATCCTCTTGCGGCCATTGATAACAAATATGGTGTGGACTTCCAGTATTTATAAAGTAATCTCCATTTTGATACTCCACTATCTCTTGGACTTCTTTCATGGATACGTATATACTTTCTTCAGAAATACCCGAGGTATGAACACCATCGTAGGCCAAGAAATGCGCATTATTTCCAATGATACCTAATGAATGCGCGAAAGAAACCGCACATCTGCTGCCGTTTCCACACAATGATTGAGAACCGTCTGGATTATAAAAAACCATATCGAAAGCGACTTCCGCTTTCGATGGATTTTCGATAAGAATCAATCCATCCGATCCAATTCCAAAATGGCGATCGCATAAAAACTGAACCTGAGAAGGCGATAAAACATACCTTTCCGTTCTGTTATCGATGACTATGAAGTCATTGCCTGCACCGTGATACTTCGAAAATGAAATATTCATATTGCAAAGGTACGACAAGCCCTCGAACGCCTCAATTCATCGTATATTCGCCCATAGAAATTCATTAAATGTCAACCTTGGAAAAAACAGACACAGGGAAGGCTGGCTCTCTCAGCAGCGACCTGCTCCTTAAGGCTTTCGAGCTAATGAGCACGGCGCGAAACCTTTCCGACATCTATGAGGAGAATGCCAAAATAACCTCCAAATATGTTCATGCAACTTCCAGAGGTCATGAGGCTTGCCAACTAGCTTTAGGGCTTCAACTCAAATCTCAAGATTTTCTTAGCGCTTATTATCGCGATGATAGTATTTTATTGGGCATCGGAATTACGCCTTATGAGCTCATGCTGCAGCTCATGGCCAAACGTGATGATCCTTTCAGTGGAGGTCGAACCTATTATTCTCACCCTTCATTGAAGAGAGAGAACATGCCCAAAATACCCCATCAATCCAGCGCTACAGGGATGCAAGCCATTCCATCTACTGGTATTGCTATGGGAATTTCTTATAAAGAAAAACAAGGGTTGGTAGAATATACATCCAATGAAGACAAACCATTGGTGGTATGCTCAATCGGTGATGCGGCTATGACAGAGGGGGAGGTAAGCGAAGCATTTCATATGGCTGCCCTCAAACAGCTACCGATCGTTTTCTTTGTTCAAGACAACGAGTGGGATATTAGCGCGCATTCCTCAGAAATTCGCTTTGGTGATGCAGTCACTTTTTCAAGGGCTTTTCCAGGAATAAAAGTGAAGTCATTAGACGGAACTGATTTCATACAATGCTACAATGGAGTACGCGAGGTATTCGAGGATGTAAGAAGAAGTCGCAGGCCATGGCTCATACATGCCAAAGTACCTCTGCTCGGTCATCATACAAGCGGGGTCCGAAAGGAATGGTATAGGGATGATCTTGAAGCCGCTCAAAAAAGAGATCCGCTACCAAAATTCATCAAACAGCTCGAGGGGCTTGGTTTTGCAGCAGAATCTTTGGCGGAAATTACAAGATCCTCCAAAGCACAAATTGAATTGGATTATACCAAGGCTCTTAATGCTGAAGATCCGCAGCCTTCTGATCTTCTATTGCACGATTATGCTCCCACCCCTATCACCGAAGAGAAAGGCGAACGCGAGCCTCAAGGCAAACAAGCCACAGTAATGGTGGATTGTGCGCTTTTTGCAATGCAAGAAATACTCGCTAAACATCCTGAGGCTCTGTTGTATGGACAAGATGTAGGCAAACGATTAGGCGGAGTATTCAGAGAAGCAGCTACACTAGGAGAAAAGTTTGGCGACAATCGTGTATTCAATACCCCTATACAAGAGGCATTCATCATAGGCAGTACGGTCGGGATGAGTGCTGCGGGATTGAAACCTATCGTAGAAGTTCAATTCGCTGATTATATATGGCCTGGCTTGAATCAGTTGTTTACTGAGGCGGCAAGAAGTTACTACCTCAGCAATGGAAAGTGGCCAGTGAGCAGTGTGATACGTGTTCCTATAGGAGCTTACGGCTCAGGAGGACCATATCACAGCAGCAGTGTCGAAAGTGTGCTTGCTAATATTCGCGGAATCAAAGTAGCCTACCCTTCCACAGGTGCTGACTTAAAAGGTCTTTTGAAAGCGGCTTTCTACGATCCCAACCCAGTAGTAATGCTTGAACACAAGGGACTTTATTGGAGTAAAGTAAAAGGAACAGAAGGAGCTCGAACCATAGAACCTTCAGAAGACTATGTGTTGCCTTTTGGAAAGGCGCGCGTTGTTCTTTCCGCTATTTCATCAGAAGAAAAACTTGCCGTAATCACTTATGGAATGGGCGTATACTGGGCGCTTGCAGCAGCCGAACAATTCCCCGGTCAAATTGAGATTATCGACTTAAGAACCATTGTCCCTCTGGATGAAGAAGCCATTTATTCTGCCGTTCAGAAGTGCAATCGATGTCTTGTTGTGACGGAAGAGCCGGTCATCAACAGTTTCGCTCAATCACTCGCAGGAAGGATTTCAGAGAACTGCTTCAAATTTTTGGATGCACCAGTAATGACCATTGGATCTGTGAATGTTCCAGCCATTCCATTGAATACGATTCTGGAATCAACAATGCTTCCTAACGCTGAAAAAGTGGCACAAAAAATGGCGGAAGTATTGCAATTTTAAACCCTATAATACCACACTCATGAAAATCAACAAAGTCATTTTATTTATAGCTTTAGTACTAACCTCTTTAGCAGGTCAGTCTCAAAGCTTCAGCGGAGTCATCAAAGGAAGCGTGAAGGCGCTGAAGGTACCCGCTGAAATGCAAGGAATGGAGAGTATGCTCACCCAAGAACTTAGCATAACGCTCAAAGGAGCAAAAGCAAAAACAGAGCTCAAAAACTTCATGGGATCCAATACTTTTATCTATGATACGCTTTCACGGGAGTACATCGTAATGAATGATATGATGGGGCAAAAAATTGCAATGAAGAAAATCCTAGGACCAGAAGAAAATTCTCAAAATGGATTCATGAATTTCGAAGGCACCAATGTCTCTTTCACAAAAGAAACCAAAAGCATTTCTGGTTATTTGTGTAAGAAAGCAATCGTTTCACAAAAAGAAGAAGGACAAGAGGAATTGAAAATGGAGGTGTGGTACACAGATCAAATTCAAGAAATGGACCCTTCTTCCCCTATACCGGGTATGCTCATGGAATATCTTATTGAAGTTGAAGGAATGCAATTGCAATACACCACTGTTTCTGTGACAAAAGGCAACGTAAGTGATACAGAATTCACCATCCCTGAAGGCTACACTTTAAAAACCGAGGCAGAATTTCAGCAATCCTATCCTACCATCGGAGAGTAACTCATGAAAAAATATAGTTTGATTTTGTTAGCCATTCTTTTTGGAGTAGGTGCAATTTATTGGTGGAAATACGGCAGAGCGCAGAATATTAAAATGGAGGAAGTGATGGTAATTGATGTCAACGGCGACGTGGCGCGCTTGTCAGCTCTTACAAAAGGACCGTCGATCGTTCATTTTTATGCCTCATGGTGTGGCCCTTGCGTAAAAGAACTTCCCGCACTCATCGATTTTGCAAAAAATCATCAAGAAGAATACAACTTCGTTTTAATCACCGACGACGACGCTAATAAACTCCACCGTGTAATCCGGATGGGAGAAGGAGCTATTATGGTAAGACGAGTAGAGTCTTTGAAAGATCAAAACATCTACACCATTCCTGCAACCTACTTTGTGAACAGCAACGAAATTTTAAAAAAAGAAATCGGAGAAATTCAATGGAATTCCTCGGAGATGGAACAAGAATTAAAATCAATTTTCAATCCTTAATATGAGCAATGAATTTAATGGAATCGCCAAGATAACCGCGATCATTGATGATACTGAAACAACTTTCGATTTACCAACAGATGGAGACTCCATTTTAAATGGAGCTTTAAGTATGGGAGTTGATGCTCCCTTTTCCTGCAAAGGAGGTATCTGCACTACGTGCAGAGCCAAAGTACTTGAAGGATCAGCGAAAATGACCGTGAATTACGCACTTACAGAGAAAGAAATCAAACAAGGATATATACTTGCCTGTCAATCGCATCCCACATCTGAGTTCGTGAAGATTTCTTGGGATGAGTAATACATTGCCTTGCTCACCCAACTTTCGTATATTAGCGTAGTAAAACTCTGTTCAATGCTGCTTTCTCTGCGCTCAACGCGGTTGTTTATCTTTCTTACTATGGCACTAGCTGTTTTAGCTTGCCAACACGATTCTTCGGAAGATACTCTCCTGCCTTCTAACCCAAACAATGGAGGAGAAAATACATGTGACCCGAATGTGGTTTACTTCGAGCAACAAATTTTACCAATCCTAGCTTCTTCGTGTGCACAACCCGACTGTCACGATGCCACTGATCCAGAAAGCAACGTGAACTTAAGCAATTACGCCTCTATCATGCAAGAAGTAACCCCTGGAAACCCAAACACAAGCGACCTATGGGAGGTCATTACGGACGATGATGCTGAGGACAGAATGCCTCCCGTTGGCGAAAACCCCTTGTCCGATCAACAAATCAATCTAATCACACAATGGATCAATCAAGGAGCTTTGAATAACAGTTGTTCAAATAGCTGCAATCCTTCTGCATTTACGTTTAACACAACCATTCATCCTACACTAACCAATTATTGCCAAGGTTGTCATAGCGGTACAAATCCCGATGCCGGACTCACCCTTATCAATTACGAACAGATTCAAACAATTGCAGCAGATGGAAGGTTAATGCATGCTATAAATGGTACTGGAGGAATAACGCAGATGCCCTTTCAAAGCAATCCGCTTTCTGATTGTCAAAAGCAACAAATACAGTCATGGGTAAATGCAGGATCTCCTAATAATTAAATTTGAGGTATGAAGAAGTGGACTATTTACTCCTTAGTGTTCAGCTTGTTTGGGTTGACTAGCATTCAATCTTGTTATTTCGATAACGAAGAAGAATTATACCCCAATCAGGCGGTATGCGACACCACACGAAATGTATACAACGGACGCATTCAAGAAATAATTGGAACCAGCTGTCTTCCCGGTTGTCATGAGCAAGCCGTGGGTAGCGCGGGAATTATTCTTCAAGGCTATGTCAATCTCAAAAATGAGATTATGAATGGTCAAGTGATGTGTTCCATTCGTCACGATGGTTGCTCGCCCATGCCCAAGAACCAACCCAAACTTAGCGACTGTGACATTAATAATCTTCAAAATTGGATAGATAAAGGCTATCCCGAAAATTAACTTGGTATGAAAAAAAATATTCTTCTTGTAGTAGGCGTCTTATTCGTAGTAGGAATTGGCTACGGTCTTTATGCCTGGAATAAGCCCAAAAGAACTTCCGAGGATGAAAAGCCTGCAGCGGCGTTAGAGGCAGCCGACTTGTTTCAACAGTTTTCAGAAAATGAAACCAATGCCAACACCGCTTATTTGAATAAAGTGGTTGAGGTTTCCGGAAAAATCACCCTGATTGACACAGACGCAGCAGGACTCGAGGTAGTATATCTCGAGACAGCCGATATGTTGGGCACCGTAAGCTGTACATTTTCAAAAGACAAAAATTCCAATGCTTCTCCTGGCCAAGAAATAAAAATCAAAGGAATCTGCGATGGTTTTCTCACAGATGTCGTTTTAAAAGAATGTAGTTTGGTGCAGTAATTGCCATGCGATTTTAAATTTACCATTATGAAAAAAATAATCATCACCCTTACAGCGCTGATTTGTACCGCAAGCGTAATCAATGCGCAGAAGCTCTTTTCCCGAGCGGCTTATCTTGGCTTTTACAGCAACACTAAGATGGAAGACATCAAAGCTGATAACAATAAAGCCAATGTGGTGCTTGATGTTCCTACCGGTGCAATTGAGATTTCAGGTTTGGTAAAATCTTTTGAATTTGAAAAAGCATTAATGCAAGAGCACTTCAATGAAAACTATATGGAGTCGGATAAATTCCCGAAAACGACTTTTAAGGGAAAGATTGACAATCTTGCAGCGGTGAATTTTACTAAAGATGGAACTTACAATTCCAAAGTGACAGGAGACTTGACGATGCACGGAGTAACTAAAAAAGTGACCGTTGATGGAATCTTTAAAGTAGCTCAAGGCAAAGTCACTTGCGAGTCTAAGTTCTTCGTTGTTCCTGAAGAGTACAACATCACCATTCCAAATACAGTAAGAGACAATATTGCCTCAAAAATTGAAATTACTTTTAAGGCCAACTTAGAAGAACTCAAGAAATAAATCAATGAATTGTACACCAAAAACACTAAGAAAAGGAATGCTTATAGCATTCCTTTTCTTTATTTTCAATCAAGCAACTACAGCACAATCTGACACTTCAGAAGTTGACTTGCTTTCTTTGCTGGGAGAAGAGGAGGAGATAAACTACTCTTCTGCGGCATTCAAATCCACTCGGGTCATCAATGGACACAGCATTGAGAATGTAGCATCTGGCGTACTCGATTTCAGAATTTCTCACCGCTTTGGATTCATTAATACGGGCTTCTATGAAGCATTTGGTCTTGATGGCGCTACGATTCGTCTAGGTTTAGAATATGGCGTCAATGATCGCCTTATGATAGGAGCTGGACGATCAAGTTTTAATAAAGCATATGATGCTTTCTTCAAATACAAAATTCTTCGTCAAAGTACAGGCAAGAAAAACATGCCTATTTCCCTCTCCTGGTTCTCGTCTATTGTATGCAATACCATCAAATGGCAATTCCCAGAAAGAGAAAACTATTTTAGCTCACGTCTATTCTATACTCACCAACTTTTAATTGCAAGAAAATTCAACGACAAATTAACGCTTCAACTTTCTCCCACTGCAGTGCATCGAAACCTTGTGCGCACCAAGGCAGAAGCAAACACGGTAATGGCCCTAGGAGGTTTAGGAAGATATAAACTCACTCAAAGACTTTCACTCAACGCTGAGTATTTCTATGTGCTTCCTAATCAACTGGCAGATCAATTTAGAAACTCTCTTTCTCTAGGAGTAGATATAGAAACTGGAGGTCATGTTTTCCAATTGCATCTCACCAACAGTACTTCCATGGTAGAACCAGGTTTTGTCACAGAATCCGTTGGAGATTGGATGAATGGAGATATTCATTTCGGTTTCAATATCTCTAGAGTATTTACTGTAGTGAGGAAAAAAGAAGCCAAAGATTGGTGATTTAGTCCACTCCCAAATACTTGTGGGTTTGAACAGAAATTTTCCAAGATGGATTTTTTCTAATGAAATCAATAATTAAGGGATAATTCGTTTCGCGTTTATCCCATTCCGCTTGAAAATACAAACTACAATTTGCGTTGACCTTTGACGCATGGCCACTACCCCATTCCAAATCAGAAGGGTGAAAAACTATAATCTTCAACTCATGCGCTTGATTGTAAATAGAGTCCACTGGAGCTTTAAATTTCTTCGGACTAAATGTGATCCAGTCCCAAACTCCTGTTAGTTCATTGGTACCAGATGTTTCAATGTGCGTTCGAACACCTTTTTCCTTTAGCGCATGGGTCAATTCTGACAAATCATACATGGTCGGTTCTCCTCCTGTTACCACCACCACTCTTGCGCCACTCTCTTCCACCATCGAGGCCACCGTATCTACTTCTATCAACGGGTGCCTATCTGCGTCCCAACTCTCTTTCACATCGCACCAAACACAACCAACATCGCACCCACCCAAACGGATGAAAAATGCGGGGGTACCCGCAAAGGCGCCTTCTCCCTGCACCGTATAAAATGTCTCCATTATAGGTAACACCGACGCCATTAGTCATTATCAGATTTAGAGCTCTCTCCAACAAACCAATCCTTCTTGCTCTTGAAGAGTACATTAAACGTAGTGAGTGACCCGTAGATCTTCGTGATGTATTGTTGCATTTCCACTTTCTCTGCATCCGTCAATTTCCCATGTGCATTGATCTTTTGTTCCAATACACGCAATCGATCTCGGAGCATGACGATCTTATGAAAGAATACATCTACAGGAATTTCCTTTCCTTTCAAGGAAGTATCCGCTGGTTGGATGATCAACGTTCCTCCTTCCCATTTATCTCCGAGCTCTACTATTTCAGAAACATCATAGTACATATCAAAAACATTCTTCACCGCATCCACCACGTCTGATAACTCAACCGTTGAAACCACTCCAGGAGCTGGCTCTAGGAGCGTGTAGCCATCGAATGCCTTCCCTAGCTCTTTATCTCCATGTTCTTTAAAAAAAATCTTGTACTTATAATCGTCCATTCCGAAAATCACACCTTCTCCAAATTGAGGGTGACTGATTTTTGCACCTATTCCAAATTGTGTCATGTTATATTACTTTTCCAAACAAATCATAATGTTCTGCGCTATCAATTTCGACATCAACAAAATCACCAATGCGCAAATAGCCACCTTGTGGATCAATTACTACCTCGTTATCTACTTCTGGTGAATCATACTCTGTTCTGCCAATGAAACGATCTCCCTCCACCCGATCTACAAGCACTCTATACTTCTTACCCACTTTGGCCTCGTTCAATTCCAAACTAATTTCGGACTGTACTTCCATGATTTCATTTGCCCGAGCTTGCTTGATCTCAGCAGGCACGTCATCCTCCGCCTTAAATGCGTGTGTATTTTCCTCGTGAGAATAAGTAAAGCATCCCAAGCGGTCGAATCGCATATCCCCTACCCACTCCTTCATTTCCTCAAAGTCATCTTCTGTTTCTCCAGGATAACCGCAAATCAATGTCGTACGCATAGCAATACCTGGTACCTTCTCTCGAATCGTATGAATTAGCTCTGTAGTTTTTTCTTTAGTAATTCCTCTTCGCATCGCCTTCAACATACTGGTTGAAGCATGTTGAAGCGGCATATCGAGGTATTTACAGATGTTTTCTCTTTCTCGCATAACATCCAACACATCCATAGGGAATCCACTTGGAAAAGCATATTGCAATCGAATCCAATCGATACCTTTCACATCTGATAATCGCTGAAGCAGTTCAGCAAGTTTTCTATCTTTATAAATATCAAGACCATAATAGGTCAAGTCTTGAGCAATCAAAATCAATTCACGCGTACCGTTTTTGGCCAGATTTTCTGCCTGACTTACCAACGATTCTATGGGAGTGCTTAAGTGCTTACCGCGCATCAGTGGAATGGCGCAGAATGAACAAGGGCGATCACATCCTTCAGAAATTTTGAAATAAGCATAGTGGGCTGGCGTAGTCAGTAATCGCTCTCCTACCAACTCATGCTTATAATCGGCTTTCAAGGTTTTTAATAATCGAGGCAAATCGCGCGTACCAAAAAACGCGTCCACTTCAGGAATGTCGGCTTCTAGTTCTGGCTTGTATCGCTCACTCAAACAACCCGTTACTATAAGGCGATCTACATTCCCTTTCTTCTTCTCTTTCGCCCAAGCGAGAATCGTATTGATGGACTGTTCTTTCGCGTTATCAATGAACCCGCAGGTATTGATGATTACAATCTCTGAGTCTTTCTTCTCGCTCTCGTGCTCTACGTCAAAGGCGTTGGCTTTGAGCTGCGCCATCATAACCTCACTATCAAATATATTCTTGGCGCAACCGAGGGTGACCACGTTGACCTTATTCTTCTTCAGCGTCTTTGTTTTCATGCTTCTGATTGCTTAAATAAAGAGTCCACAAATTCAAATCGGTTGAATACTTGCAGGTCTCCAATTTTCTCACCTACACCAATATACTTCACTGGAATACTGAATTGATCTGAGATTCCAATCACCACACCTCCTTTTGCTGTGCCATCAATTTTTGTAATTGCCAATGCATTTACATCAGTGGCCGCTGTAAATTGTTTGGCTTGTTCGAAAGCGTTCTGACCAGTGCTGCCGTCGAGTACAAGCAATACTTCATGCGGGGCGTCTGGAATAACTTTTTGCATGACCTTTTTAATTTTCGAAAGCTCATTCATCAATCCTACTTTATTGTGAAGTCGGCCTGCGGTATCAATCAGCACTACATCCATTTTCTGAGCTACTGCACTTTGCAATGTATCAAATGCAACCGACGCGGGATCAGCCCCCATACCCTGAGAAACGATGGGTACCTGAGCCCTTTCACTCCAAATCTTCAATTGATCCACTGCCGCAGCTCTGAAGGTATCCGCAGCACCAAGCATTACTTTTTTACCTTGAGATTTAAGTTGATGCGCCAACTTTCCTATGGTCGTAGTTTTCCCTACACCATTTACCCCTACTACCATAATCACATATGGCTGTCCAGTGGAAGGAATGAAAACGTCTTCCGAGTTTTCGCCTGCATGAGACGATAAGAGATTTGAAATTTCTTCTTTGAGAATGGTATTCAACTCTTCAGTGCCCATGTATTTGTCTTTGGCCACTCTATCCTCAATCTTGCGTATGATTTTAATGGTGGTTTCTACTCCCACGTCAGAGCTAATAAGCAATTCCTCGAGTTGGTCTAATACCTCCTCATCCACGCGGCTCTTGCCGGCGATGACTTTTGCCAATTTGGAGAAAAATCCAGTTCTGGTTTTCTCAAGCCCTTGGTCGAGACTTTCTTTTTTCTCAGAGGAAAATAGTTTTTTGAAAAAATTCATGATGGTGAAGTAAGAAGGCGCAAAGATACGGATATAAAAAAGGGCTTTCTCATTTTGAGAAAGCCCTTGGTGAAATTATCTTAATGACGACTTACGCTTTGGTAAACCACTCAGCGATTTTGTCGTTGTGTACGATTTCTTCCTTAAATGTGTACGCACCTGACTTCGGCGACTTCACCATTTTGATCACCTTCGTGTGGTTCTTACCACCACCTGTCTGAAGCGTTGCAACTACCTTCTTTGCCATGGTACTTTATTATTACTTGATTTCTTTGTGAACTGTCATTTTCTTGAGAATGGGGTTGTATTTCTTCAACTCCATACGATCAGGTGTATTCTTTCTATTCTTTGTAGTGATGTAGCGGCTAGTACCGGGCATACCCGATGTCTTGTGCTCTGTGCACTCCATAATCACCTGAACTCTGTTACCTTTCTTTGCCATATCTTCTTGTAAATGGGGGGCAAATGTACAATTTCTTTTTGTTTATGCAAAATTCAATGTTAAAAAAATTCCTTACTCCCCGTCACCCCAATCCGAGCTTACGGAAATACTCTCAGGAATGCCCTTTCCATACATCTTCTGATAAATTGCTTCTATCTCTAAATTCTTGCAGTCGGAATACATTTCTGTGTGGATGCGCTCTAGCTTTTCTGCAATGTATAAGAAGGTCCGAGCTTCTGAATCGCTCAATGCATCAAATGTAGTGCGCGCCACTTTGCGCATTTCAGGAGAGGCCGTCTGCAACAGCTTTGTTCCTGACGCTGTCAAACGAATACGCTTGCTACGAGCGTCGTTGGCGTCGGGATGCTCCTCCACCCAACCTGCCTCTACCAACCTGGCAATAATCGCTGTGCCCGTGGTCACTTCTGTCATGTGGGCTTGTATTACTTCAATCTTCTTTGGATATCCCAAATGCCCAATGGTCCCGATGTAAACAAAATCATCAATGTTCTTCACTTGAAGTGAACTCAAAGCCTTTTTAGAGTATATCTCTGCGAATCGAGACAAGCGTCCAACCGCTCTAGCCAGACGGGCTTCTAACGACAACTCCTGATCACTCAACTGAATGGGATGCTGCTGCACCTCCATGTCCGCAACATATCGTCGACAAAAGGCTTCCACGGTCAAATCACCCTCCTTTTCGCGATAGGCTGCATAGCTATTGACTAGTTTAACCAATTCGTCCATTTAATACAATTTTGTATCAAATATAAAAAAATTAATACTAATTAGTTGTTTTATGCTTCAAAATTGCATTTCTTTACATGGCATTTAATCCAATTTTGAATTAATGATAGTCGAACTCCAGAGTCCCAAAGATCATTGAAAGAAGCACCATACAGCTATCTTTCTTCTATTTATCGTTTCTTGAATTCGGACTTGAATTGGAAAAAAGCTGCCGGTCAATAGACCATTGAGTAAATAACGTAATGCGCATTCTCAAATGACACAACGAATGAAGACCGAATATCTGTTCGGTGTTTATTGATGATCAACCAACGCGCTCCTGATTCTTTTAATTTTTGAAGATATTCCTGGTCTTTCAATTCTTCAGATGTTGTTGTCCATCCTTTATGGTGAGAAAAATATAGCTCTTGAGGATTTCCTTCTCCGTTTATAACTACTAAGTCTGAATGAGTGGCAAGATTATTCATGTAAGATTCGAGTTCAAGCTTATATAGTTCCGACTTTTTCAAGCGAAAATCATGTTGTTGATTCAATAAGCTCTCCAAGCATAGAACTACCAGCAGTCCAGTTACCCAACGATACTTCCTCCACTGATCTAATCCTACGGCTATGGCAGTCGCGTACAATGGTGAAAGAGGAATCATGTAGTAATGCTGCGTGGCAAAATGTCTGCCTGAATAAACTGCGTAACAAATGAAGGTAATCAATATTGCTATACTCGCTGTACGAAACAAACGAGGTCCTTTTACAACATGCCATACCATAAATATCAACCCAAGAATGGACGCGCTAAAGCCCATCATCGTTTCGAAATAAAAAAAGTGCAGGACGTTCTCTAGATTGTCTTGTATACTTTGAAAACCTTGATGGAAGCCTTCGCCTGTGTTGTACCACATTCCACTTTCCTCCGATAAATGTACATTGTGTACTCCATACCAAAATACACATCCTATCAACGGTACCAATGACGAAAAAAACACCCACAATACCTGAGACAGATCTTTCCTTTTCCAAAGCAAATAAACAGGAACAAGCGCGAGAATAACTCCAGAAGAAACCTTTACCAAGAGCGCTAAAGAAGCCAATAGTGTATAAAAAAGAAGATCAGTAGTTCTCCGTTTTTCAAAAAAATTCAAAAGAGATAAAAACGCTCCAAACGCCAGTGATATAGCTACCACATCCGGCATCATCTTTCTAGAAAAAGAAAACCAGACCGAACAAGTCAAAAGTAAACAGGCCATGATTACCACGCTACGAGAAAAGAACTTCTCAAGAATTCGCGAAAACCACCATATACCCAATGAAGATAGAACGAGCACAATCAATCTTCCGTACCAATGGTCGTATCCAAAAATATTCGCAACTACCGCGTGCAGAGCGTTTAATACTGGAAACTCCATTCCAATGATTCCTGAGCTCACCTCGGTGCCGACTCCTACCTCATCGATTTGCGGCCGCAATAACTCGATCTTGTTCTCATGATAATTGCGAGCCACCATCAAACCTGTCACTTGACGCCAATGGTGATTGGCCTCTACCGGTGGATGAGTAATACCAATCAACCTGATTACAAAGAACAATACGACAAGGCTCACCACTGGGTTCAATCGAAGCACTTCGTATACTCTATTTGACAATGAAGGTATCATTTATTCAAGTGCTTTAAAGCTTCTCTCACGGTCAGCCCAGAAAAAGAATGTGCATTTACAAACTGAATCACAAAATCTGGATTTGTTCGTGCATATTGACGTAGCGCCCAGCCCATGGCTTTTCTCAAGAAAAACTCTCTGCTTTCTAAATGTGTTAAAATAGTAGACATCAAAAGATCCTCATCGGTTCTTGATCGGTAGGTCAATTGAAAAATTATACTCGTGCGTTGCAACCATAGATCTTTTCCATTGCACCATTCTAATGCCACTTCCGTTTTCCTTTCAGGAAATTGAAGAAAATATCCCCCCACCATTCCAGAAGCAATGAGGTCTACCGTGTCCCACCACGATTTTGAGGTAATTACTTTCTCAAGTAGGATTAGAGAATCTTCCTGTCTAAAAATTTTAGAGGCTTTCATCAGCTCAATAGCGATGTATTGCATTTCACGTTGAGGCTGATCCCAAAGGAGTAAAACAATTTCTTCCAAATCTGCATAAAGAAGTTTTTTTCTTTCTTGTATCCATGATTTGGTTAGAGCCTCCCTTTCTGGCTTTTTCACACCAAAAAAAACGAAGTGATTCTTCATATAGGCCGCCATCCCCTTTGAAATTTCCGCATCACCGGCATCCCTCAGAATATGTGCTAAGTACTCTATGGACTGTTTATGACTCATTGCGCGAAGGTAAGATAACCACACATGCGACTGTTAATAATAGAAGTTCACCTTTTCCGTTGGGAAAATCGACCTGCCTACTTTTGTTTCGCAGAAAATGTAGGCCGGCGGAACAAACCTCCAGGCCTTAAATCAATGTAGAAGTCGCAACAGTGGCAGCCAGTAAGAAAAATAACTCATCTTCCTCGAGCGGATGGAAGGCCTTCATAACAGATCCCCGAGTGATTAAAATCACAGGAATCGTGGTGCTGAGTTTTGGAGCCTATTTATTCTTGGCCTGCCTCGCTTATCTTTTTACTGGCGGACATGATCAGCATTTGATTCAAGGCACATCCGAAGCCAATTTTTCTGACAACGAGCCCTATAAAAACTGGATGGGTAAGATGGGAGCGCATCTCGCCCATTTCTTCATGTTCACATATCTTGGAGTAGGAGCGTTCTTCGTGAGTTTCATGCTATTCCTCTGGGGCTGGAAAATTACATTTACCAAAGAAATACTCCCCTTCTTTAAAAGCCTTCGACTTTCTATCCTTGGCGCGCTGTATTTTCCCTTGGCGATTGGATTCTTCTTCCACGACCGTGTTGATGGTTTTGAAAGAAAAATTCAAATCACCTGCAACGACCGATTCGTTGGAGGATATGGGCACTTCGCTACGGAATGGACAACCTACACCTTAGGATGGGTAGGAACACTGATGCTTTTGTTGATCGTCCTTGCCGCTTATTTACTATTCAATCACCAACACAAAGTAGAAGCCACAGGAGCGCGCTTGGCGGATATGCTGAAGAAACAACCAGAAGATCCTAGCTCGGTTGTACCAGAAGAAGAAACGGAAGAACCAAACCAAACGGAAGAAAAAAAAACTGAATTCGTTTCTTCCATAGAAGCAGAAAATCAGCAAGAAGAAGAGCCCATACATCCGCCGTCTCACGCTGCAGATCAGAAGGAAGGCAACAAACTTCGCGAAGATTTCATTCCGCAAACCATCGACATCCACAACGATGAAGACGATGATGTGGAGATTGCAGAACCGTATTTGATTACACGAGAAGCACCACCTTTGGTGGTTGTAGATGAACCGAAAGAACCTAAATCGGAAGCACCCACTATTTCTATTACTCCCCCTGTAGTGGCTCCTATACGAGAGATTAAATTCGAAATGCCCGTTCAGTCGAATACAGCTCCAGAAGAAGTAAGTGAGCCCATTGCTGAACAACAACCTGAAGTGGAAGCCCCTATGAATATGGTTGAATCAGCTCCCCTGTTTGAACTAGACGGCATGGAAGTAGAGGCGCCAGAAACAGATACTTTGAGCGAAGAAGATCTTGAAAATAAACTACAAGAGTTTGGTCCATATGACCCAAAACTTGATCTTAGTCGCTACAAGCCGCCCACCATTGACCTTTTAAAGAACTATGGCTCGGGTACCGTCAATATCAATCAAGAAGAATTAGAGGCCAATAAAAACAAAATTGTGGAAACCCTCAATCATTACAAGATTGATATTGATAAAATAAAAGCGACGATCGGTCCAACGGTTACCCTCTATGAGATTGTACCTGCGCCTGGGGTTCGAATTTCCAAAATAAAAAACCTCGAAGACGACATTGCATTGAGTTTGGCAGCCCTCGGGATACGTATTATAGCACCAATTCCTGGAAAAGGAACGATAGGTATAGAAGTACCTAATAGCAAACCAGAAGTAGTTTCCATGCGATCTCTGATCGCTAGTGATAAGTTTCAGAATGCAGACATGGATCTGCCCGTTGTATTGGGAAAAACGATTTCCAATGAAACCTTTGTCGCTGATTTGAGCAAGATGCCACACCTACTCATGGCGGGAGCCACAGGACAGGGAAAATCTGTAGGGTTAAACGCCATTCTCGTATCTCTGCTTTATAAAAAGCACCCTTCGCAAATAAAATTCGTTTTGGTAGATCCCAAGAAAGTAGAACTCACGCTTTTCAATAAAATTGAACGTCACTTTCTGGCCAAACTCCCCGATTCAGAAGAGGCGATTATAACCGATACTAGTAAAGTAGTGCGCACACTCAATAGCCTGTGCATAGAGATGGATGAGCGCTACGAATTGCTCAAAACTGCATTGTGTCGAAACATCAAAGAATACAACGCTAAGTTTATAGAACGCAAGCTCAACCCAGAAAATGGACACCGCTACTTGCCCTATATCGTACTGGTGGTGGATGAGTTTGCAGATTTGATTATGACCGCAGGCAGAGAAGTAGAAACGCCCATCGCTCGTCTCGCACAACTTGCACGTGCCATTGGAATACATCTTATCATTGCCACCCAGCGTCCTTCCGTCAACATCATTACAGGAACCATCAAAGCCAACTTCCCAGCTCGAATTGCCTTTAGAGTAACCTCTAAAATAGATTCACGGACCATCCTAGATGCAGGAGGAGCCGATCAATTGATCGGTCGCGGCGATATGCTATACAGTACAGGTAACGATTTGATTCGAATTCAATGTGGATTTGTGGACACCCCTGAAGTGGAAGAAATCACGGATTACATTGGTAGTCAACAAGCCTACCCGAGTGCCTTAATATTGCCAGAGGTGCCCGACGAAAATGGAGGGGAAACACTCACTTTCTCTGAAGAAGATCGCGACTCGTTGTTCGAGGAAGCCGCAAAAATTGTAGTGATGACCCAGCAGGGCTCTGCCTCTTTACTGCAAAGAAAACTCAAGCTAGGATACAACAGAGCAGGAAGGCTTATCGATCAACTCGAAGCCGCGGGTATTATCGGTCCTTTCGAAGGAAGCAAGGCCCGTAAGGTTCTTGTTTCCGATGAGATCAGTTTGGATCACTTTCTGAAAAACCTAAAAGGCGGTCCTTCAGAATTTTAAACTACATTTGCCCACCATTTTAAGAGTGCCATGCATTTTGGAACAGTTCTTGAAATTCGGCGCCGTAATTAAGATTTATACCATGAAAAAAGTACTTGCACTTGTTCTAATTCTAACCACTACTTTTACTTTCCAATCATTTGGACAAACCTCCAAGGAAATTTTGGATAAGCTTTCTGCTAAAGCCAAAACTTGGAAAACCATTACCTCCGACTTCACCTCCACCTTAAAAGATGCCAAAGCCAATGTGAATCAAAAGCAAGAAGGCAATATCAAGATTAAGGGTCAGAAATATCATTTGAATTTGCCCCAGTACGTGGTGATTTCAGACGGAGTAACCGTATGGAGCTACGATAAGAAAAGCAACACTTGCACCATTGATAATTTGGCCGATGTAAAAGACGGTGCATTTGATCCTTCAGAGATGTTTACTATTTGGGAAAAAGACTTCAAGCATGAGATGAAAAACGCGAATGCTACTGTTGATGGCGTGGCGTGTTATGAAATCCACATGTATCCGAATAATCCAAAAAACAAACCTTACCACACCATCGTAATGTACGTGGATAAGACCAAGATGGAAGCCAATAAAATCGTGGTGAAGACCCGCGAGAACGCAGAGATATCATACAAAGTGAAAAACTTCAAAACCAACTCCGATACACCAGAGGGGGAATTCAAGTTCAATCCAGCGAAATACCCTGGAGTGGAAATGGTGGATAACCGGATTTAAGGTTTTCTGGATCTCTAGTTCGATGTTTTGAATTTTGAGTCATCGATAGTGCCCTTTTAATATAAATTTCAGATATTGCAGCCACTTAATTGTCAGGCTAAATGCAATAATCATGAATAGAGTATTCTTTCGATTCAAAGAACATCCTGGTGATTTCTTTCGAAATACGGAACCGACAGTCCTCATAGGTGAAGCCTATAAGAATTTTTATCATTTGGTCCAATCCGATAAAATTCAAATACTGACTTCGAATGGAAACTAAAGTAACGGTGCTTTTTGGAAGGGAAATTGTGGCAAAAGTCTACAGCAATGAGGAGCTTTCCCAGGAAGAAGTTTCAATCTATAAGAAGGAATTCAGATTTCAAACGCCACAGGAAAAAGATGCCTTTATTGAAGGTTTGAATGCTGCTATTGGCTATTCTGACTTTTGTATTCCAGAGTTAGAATTCAATAGTATCCGTGGCTAAGAGAGAAATAAGAATACAGGTTGGATTCTGAAAACCATTGTCAAAACAAAAGTTTGACCCAGCCTCTTTTTATTAACGACAACTTGCTTTATAACAAAGAATACTCTCGAGTTGGGGGAAATAAAAGATCTAAAGAATTCGGTTTTATTTTGAAGATCGGGCCTTTTTCAACCACACTGCCCGTTGGCTTTCTTTTAATCAAATGATCCAGTGTTATTATACCTTGCTCTATTAATACATCGAACTGAGAAACAATTGGTTTCTTAGTATGATCAACTCTCTTGTACAGAAAATGTTCTTTTCCGTCAATATTAATGGAGTCAGCAGCAATCCAAAACGTTTCATTGTGCTTTTCGAGTAGTCGCTTATGCAGTGTTTCTAATCCCCAAACAATAAAATCTCCTACATCCGATTTATCTGAATTTTCTATTAATTGACCTATCTCTGAATCCACTTTCAATTTCAATCCTTGCGAATTTCTAACAAGAGAGGAAACAGTGCAATACAATTTAAAATCATCCCCGCGACTATATCCAAATGCATTTAATATCTCTGAAGAGCTCTTGAATTTGCTTAAATTCCAATCGGGGACCTGTGCAAATAGATTCTTACGATTTCCGCGATTATCACGAAATGACTTCAATTCTATCCCTTTGTAATCTGGCTTTTTAGATGAATTGATTTCTATCCCTAAAAGGGTTTCAAGAGTCCTTCCGATCGCTGTATCTGCATCCAGTATTGCTGGAATAGGTCCATTAGCGGTTATTCTTTTTAGTAAAATCAACAACTCATCAGCAACTTCATTAGAAGATACATTTATTGCATTTACAATCTCTCTTAATGGATTAAATAACTCACTTTCAATTAGCTTCTTTATATCAAGTTGAGTAATATTCAAAACATAGAGTTTTCTTTCGAAAGTTATTATTCCAAGTATATCGTTTGCTCGAGAATAACCTCCTAAACCTTTGAACCAAATTCGTGGATCACCTTTTTTTGTATTGGGTCGATATAAAGAAACAGTAGAGTCAATAAACCTATTTGAATCGATGAAACAAGCGTCTAGTTGAACTTTACTTTCAGGTCCTTGCTTTTGCAGCTCATAGTCATGAATTCCATGCGACTTTAAGTACGTTCTTACTGACCCAGTGGCATCCATAATTGACTTACCCAGTCCCGTTTCTGTTGGTTCAATGAAACAAATTTCAACGGAATTCTCTGTCAGAAGTTTTATTCTTTCGATTTCAAAAGTGAATAACTGCCTCATCTCATATTACTTAATATTACTTAATACTCCTTAATATTTCCAACGCCACAGCACGAGCCATTAAAGGAGGTACGGCATTACCCACTAAAGTAAATTGCGGGACTTCGAATTTACGTTTGCTGCCTCCTGTTGAGCGCTTTCCTTGGAAAACAAATGAATCATCAAAAGACTGCAAACGTGCCATTTCACGAACAGTCAAAGCTCTGGGACTTGAAAAATGTATATAGTCATCAGGTATTGTCATTACCGTAGGACTTTGTGAATCTGGTCTCAAGACATTATAATTCCGTTTCTCTGAGTCAAGGCCATTTTTTTTCAATTCTTTCTTTGCTAAATCATAATTACCTGCGCTACGAATAATGTCCAATCTTCTTATAACGTCCTCACTTTGCTTGCTTGTTTTATGATTGTGCAAAGGCGCAACTACATGCGCTAAGCTATTCTCAAGTTCATCAAACGAGCGCACATAAAATGGATTTTTAGCATTCGAAAATCTTCCATTCAACCGTCCTTTTTTAGACCACTCAGCATAAGTCAATCCCTTTTTCTCATCAGGTTTTCCATCAACATTCCTCTTTCTAATTAGTGACTTCATTTTATCTGTGGTGCCATTATATCTTAATTTTGAGTCTACTAATTCATAACTGTACTTTTCCTCATCATTTCCAATAAAATCTAAATCATACAAGGCTTCAAAAACTGTAACCTTTTCCTTTTCACTAACGGTAGCAGGGACTGTCTTGACTAACTTCTGATCCTTCCGACATCCAATAAATAAAACTCTTTCTCGATTTTGCGGAACTCCATAGTCTGATGCTAGCGCAACAAAAGGTTGATCAATTCTATAAAGTCTTATATGAGATAGAATATCCTCAAACTCCGCTTCTACACTCAAATTTCTAACAAAAGGTCTAAGACCTTCTATGCATTCGTCAAATGAAAAGTTATATATTTCTAGTGCTTGAATAATTTCATTAATCTCGGTTTGATATTCCTCTGACGGTTTCAAATTTTCAAAAGCAACTCGAATCTGATCGAGAATTGAGTCAGATTCAATTGTAGATAAAAACGAATCAAATTTTTCTGCAAAAAAATCATTATCTAGATCGCTATGGGCTTTTTCTTGAATGACTTTTTTCCGGATATAAGACAACTCCTTACTTCGTTTTAACAAATTAAAACCATGACGAATTGTGCTTATACTTATATTGGTTTTGCTTGTTTTATAATCAACAATTTTTGGAGTTAGTAAACGAAACCTATTCTCGATCATCTGAATATATGTTTCGCGAAATTTCTCTAATTCTTTCTCATTAGCTGATTCAAACTGCATTCTCTGAATATAGCAATCAAGCATAAATGTCTTTATCTTCTCAACTTTACGTAGGTTAGATAAAAAATAAACGATCTTATGAAACTCTTTTAGATCTATTATAGACCTAATCTCTTGCAAAATCATTTCTTTGATTTTCCCCCCTTCCTTCGTTAGGATCCCTTTCACATTCTCCATAACAAAATACTTCGGTCTGAGGACCCGAATTACGTTCAAGTAATGAGAAAACAAGTCATCCTTTTTATCAAACTTTTTTCGGCGACCTGCCAAGCTGAAACTTTGACAAGGTGGACCTCCACAAACAACGTCTACTTGCTGACCTTTAAGTCGTTCTAACAGGTTATCTAAAAAATCAATTTCCGTTATGTCTTGACGTAAAAAGTCCGCTTCCAAACCTAGTTGAAAGTTATATCGAGCTAAATGGGTTAATTCACAATTCTCATTAATATCACTTCCTAACAGAAAATCATAATACCTATTACCATATTCAGCTTGTAAAAATCCTTCACTGAAGCCACCTGCGCCAGCGAATAAATCAACAAATGTTGTTCTGATCTTTCCTTCGTATTCTGCAGCCTCTTCACAAAGGATTTTTAATTCTGTATTTAGCTTTCTACCATTTACTAAAGACAAAATCTTTTCTTTAACCTTTTTATCTGTAAAATTGGCGTGTGGCACTGCATTAAAGTACTTCTCAACTTCTTGTCTCAAAAAAGATAAAAACTTATTTATTGACTTATAGTTACCATCAGAATCCTTGACTATTTGAAGTTTACTATCCCAGTCTTTTTTAAGTATTTTCTCACCTGTTGCAACCTTGACCTGCACTTCTCTCTGCCTAATAACCAAGTGTATTGGGTATCTTTTGCTTTTATCTGCCTTATCAAGGTAAAATTTTACATTTATCATTTTGCGGACATTTTTACGGACACGGACAAATCTACGGACAAAAGCAGGCTAAACAATACAAGTGCCCAATTAATTTAAACCGATGTAAGAACATTTTTGAACAGAGTTTTTGAATCGAAATCTATCCTCTTTCTAAACTGATAAATTTTAGAATAACGATGCATCCTGTGTATTAGAATCCCCTCAGTTTTAAAGATAAAAACCAATGGCACTCAAAATGAGTCCCTAATCCTCATGATAGGTAACTAGTTTACCAATGTAAAAATGCCGAATAGGTCCCTTAGATAAATCCTCACCCCCACCTCACCCCTTGTCTTAATAGGGATTGGGTTTTTTGTTCGGGGCTGTTTTCTTTGGGCTGAAAATTATACACCCAGCCTGCTCGCTCGGGCAAACTCATGAGAATGCTCTCAGTACGACCTCCTGTCTCTAACCCGAACTTGGTACCACGATCATAAACGAGATTAAACTCTACATAACGACCTCTCCTCAACATCTGCCACTCTTTGTTCTCTTCTGTAAATGACAACCCTTTATTGGCATTCACAATAGGTCGATAGGCTTTCAAAAACGCATTTCCAACATCTTGCATGAATTGAAACAATTCTTCAGCACTCTTTTCTCCAGGCTGTAGGTAATCGTAAAAAATCCCCCCGATACCGCGGGTCTCCTGACGATGAGGAATGTAAAAATACCGATCGGCCCAGTCTCTGAATTGCTCATACCAAGAGGCGTCATGTCCATCGCACACTTCTTTCAATACGGAATGAAAATACCGCGCTTGTTCCTCGTCTATATAGATGGGAGTTAGATCTATGCCTCCGCCAAACCAAGAATCTCCTTTATCGGTTTCAAAATAACGTACGTTCATGTGTACAATCGGAACCATTGGATTAAAGGGATGAATCACCAAGGATACGCCGGTCGCGAAAAAGCTCTTGGCCTCGGGATTCACACGCCCTTTTATAAAGTCGGGAAGCTGTCCTTCTACAGCACTAAAATTTACTCCGCCTTTCTCAAATACATTTCCATGAGTCATCACGCGGCTCCGCCCTCCTCCGCCACCGGAATGATTCCATTGATCTTCTACAAATCTTGATGTTCCATCCTCTTCCTCTAATCCGCTGCAGATGGAATCTTGCAACCAATGAAGAAACGCTACCACCTCCTCTCGAATCATTTTACTTCTCTGACTTTGGATGCAAATTAGAATGGTATCTGCTGTAGGCGAAATAAACAATGACCCCTAATACACCCCAAATAATGAACGTGTACCAAGTGTGCACTCTAACTTGGGTCATCAAAAAGATATTGAAGAGAACTCCAGCCGGTGCCACAAAATAGATGAAAGGCGTTCTGTACGGGCGCTCTAAATTGGGTTCTTTAATTCTTAGAATTAATACCGCCAAACACACCATAGAGAAAGCCAAGAGTGTACCCATGGAACACATTTCAGATACTCTGTCGATAGGAGTCAACGCGGCTACCAAGGAGATAATTCCTCCAACAATAATGGTACTTCTATATGGAGTTTTGTACGTAGCGTGAAGTTTTCCAAATATGCTCTTTGGCAATAAACCGTCTTTTGCCATACCCAAGAAGATTCTAGTTTGTCCGAGCATCATCACGAGCATAACGGACATCAATCCTGCTGTTGCTGCAATAGTGATTAAGTATACGGCCCAAGTGATACCAGCACCACTAAATGCGCTAGCCACAGGAGCTTTCAAGTCAAGTGCATCGTAACGTACCATACCGGTTAGTACCAACGAAACGGCTACATAAAGTAAAGTACATATTATTAAAGAAGCAATGATAGCAAACGGCACGTCTTTCTTAGGATTGATGGCTTCACCTGCTTGCGTTGATACCGCATCAAAACCGATATACGCAAAGAACACAATGGTGGCAGCGGTTAGCACCCCTCCAACTCCAAAATGCAGGTGTCCATCTTCACCCATCACTTCTGCAGGAATAAAGGGTTGCCAATTTGCAGGATCAACGTAGAATGCTCCAGCGATGATGACGAACAGAACAACTGCTACTTTCAATACCACGATGATGTTATTGGTACTTGCGGCTTCTTTAATTCCCTTTACGAGAATAGCAGTAATAACCCATGTAATTAAGAACGCAGGAAGGTTAAATGCTGCTCCGCCATGCGTGACGGGATCATTCACTAAATTATCTGGAAGGTGTATTCCAAAGAGATGAAGAAGCTTGTTAAAATATCCGCTCCATGCGACAGCGACAGTAGTGGCTCCCATCATGTATTCCAAGATCAAATTCCAACCTATGAACCACGCAAACAATTCGCCAATGGTTCCATAGGCATAAGCATAAGCAGAACCTTCAACGGGTAGTACTGAGGCGAACTCCGCATAGCACAGAGAGGCGAACAAACAGCCTACACCAGCAATCACAAAAGCCAAAGCCAAGGCTGGCCCAGCATGATCGTGTGCGGCAATACCAGTAAGGGTGAAAATACCTCCGCCTATAATGGCTCCAATTCCAAGGGATGTAAGTCCCCATCTACTAAGTATTCTTTTTAAATCACTCTTTGTTGCCTCCGCCTGATAGGCAGCAATTGGCTTCTTCCTCCAAATTGACATAATTGATTTTGGTTTTGGTTGTGGCAATAATAGGTAAAATTCTATTATTTCCCTTTTTTCTTTGGCTTAGGATCGGCTTTACTCGGAGGAGGTGTCAATGGAGCAGGCTTCTCGAAAACTACATTCAAATACTCTGTGATTTTCTCTGAAGGAACGGCGAATCCTATGCCTTCAATGCCATAACCATGGTACTTGGCGCTAACTACTCCAACCAAATCTCCGTTGGTACTGAGTAAGGCTCCACCGCTATTTCCAGGATTGATCAAAGCATCCGTCTGCAGATATTCCGAATCATCTAAGGATCTTCTACTGCTGATAATTCCCTTGCTCACGGTTTGTGTCAACAGGGTATCTCCAGGCGTACCGATGGTGTATACTTCAAGACCTAATTCACTCTTGGTAATACCCGGAGTCACAAAAGAAAGTCCTTTTGCCTCCAACTTAATCAATGCCAAATCACTTTCTGGCGCTTTGCGTAAAACGGTTCCATCAAACACGCGACCATCGTGAAGCTTCACTCGCACTGTAGGTTCTTGCTGCACCACGTGGTAGTTGGTCACCATATATCCATCTTGGGAAATAACGCATCCACTGCCGTGTCCATCCTTAGTGAGCACTGTGACTACTGCTTCCCTCCACTCCTGCATTTGTCCTTTGGTGTTTGAAGTACTCAATCTGATAACAGTATTGTCTTGACCGCTCTCCTTATCAAAGTATTCTGAAGATTCTGTTCTTGATTGAACATTATTATCTAGCATAAACTCGTAAAGAAGTTCCTTGATCAAAGACCGCATTTGATCTCGCCACGTGGTCTCCTTGTTCGTTTCTATGACTACTTCTTTCGCAAGTTGATTCTTATAAAGTTCTTTCCCATAGTACGAATTCAAGCTAAAATCGGCCACCATCTCTACATATGTTCTTAAAATAGGACTCTTGCGAGAAGGCTTGATGTGCCTGAAGTGCAGCTCTTCAACAGCCATTGTCAAATGAAGAGAATTTTTATAATCAGGAAAAAAACGACCCGTAGTATCGATATACTCCAATTCAAAAAGCAACTCTTGCAAATAAGAAGCAATGCCATCGCTTTGTTGAATGATATCTTCGTCGTTTTTGGTAGACTTTGAGGAACGATCTTTTTTACGCAAAGTCTCCGATTTGTAGTACGTTTCAGTGATATCTCCTTCGTGCAGGTTAAAGAAGATCGCATCAGCGGTCACATACTTTTCGTTGTTCTTTCTTTTCTCAGGAGCATTCTGAGCGTATCCAATGGAGTGCGTAACAAGAATGAAACACACCATACAAAAAACACTGGGATATAATGAAACTTTCATGTGTCTTTAGTCTTTAAATTTAAGATTTAGCAATCTCACGATGTCTTCGCTGCTAACGGCAAACGTGAGTCCGTTCAAACCGCCAGCGAGGTATTTGTCATTCACTACACCTATTAGATCTCCATTTGTATTGATAATAGGACTTCCGTTTCCACCCTGACTGATCTTGACATCACTCTGAATAAAATTTACTCCATTCTCTCTTCTTTCAGCACTAACAATTCCTTTAGTCCTTGTTTGCGACAATGCTTCATCAACGGGTGTACCGTAAGCAATAACATCATCACCTACTTTGTAACTTCTATTCTTAGCGATAGGCAAGTAGCCCACACCCACGGTATCTACTTTCAATAAAGCAATATTGAGCAGCGGGTTGATCTTGATGATATCCGCTTTCTTCGTTTTTCCATTACTAAAGATAACCGAATTACTTTCCTCTCTTTTTACAACACGTCCACTGGTTAGAATATAACCGTCGCTTGAAATGACACACCCACTGCCGTGATATCCATCTCTTTTAATGGTTACTTGAGCATCGGCAGCATTCACCGCATTTCGCTTAGCATTTTTATCATTCGCCAAAACAACCTCACTATCATCTTTGTGTGCTATTTCATATCGAGCCAATACACTTTGCTTTAATGAGGCAAACTCCGATGACGAGACAAACTCCATCAGACCTGCTAGGATAGCATCAAAAATACTCTCATCGTAATCCAGCCCATAATATGAACTCATAAACACTTGAGAACGTACTTTCTTCTTATAGGTCAACAGCTCATTACCGAAGAAATCTTCTGCAATGAAGGTCATATCCAGTTCAGAGAAAATGTGGCCTCTCGCATTATTTACATTTACTACTTCATCCACCTTTAGATTTATTTGAAGCGTTTTCTCATAAGGCGGTAGCACATAAGGACGATCTTCTTGATACCCCATCACTTCCAACTTCGTATCAAACCATTCTTCCAAGTTCCATTCATCAGAACTCTCACCCTCTCCTGAGATATATTTACTTCTGTTATCGTCAAACTTCGAGATGAATTTTTTCTTTGGAACCGTAGAAAAAAACATTTTGCTCGGCTTGACGTTACGCAATTTGTCGCTAGCGTAGACTGCAAAATACTTATCCGTATTTTCAGGTAACTTCACCGGAGCCGGGATTTCAAATTTTCTTGCTTGGCGTTTTATACCCATTGCCAAGTCCAATGTGGTAAATATTCCCGCTGCGGCAATCATCGATGATGCATCACCCAACGCTGCTCCGAAACCAATTGTAGTAGCGGCAGTAAGTGGAACTCCAAAGTTGAATTTTTTCGGAGCGTAATACGTACTACTCGAACGATGACCATAACGATACGCCGTAATAGCAAGTGGTGAACGTCGAAGAATTTTAATCTTTCCCTCATCGTCAGTGTATATGCCATTTACTGCAACTCCAGCTTTCTCATCTTTGCATTTAGCAGTGATATTCATTTGCTGAAAAAAGATCGAGCAACTCGAAAGAGAGAAGACCAAAACAACGAGAAATAATTTTGATATAATTGAAATAGTTTTCATGCTTAATATGTAATTCTTAGTCTTTGAAACACATAGTTTGTTGGAATAGCAAAACCTAGGCCTTCTACCACATTTCCAATTCCTTTAGAAGCGACAATTCCCACCAAGTTAAAGTTTGCATTGAACAAACCACCGCCGCTATTGCCTGGATTGACTACTGCATCTGTTTGATATATTCTCTTTCCGTCCACATCACGGATTGCACTAAAAATTCCTCGAGTGACCGTTTGGCCCAAGAATGTATCGGCTGGAGTACCGATCACATATGCGAAATCACCCAATTTCGGAGAAGGTGACTCTGTTAGTGAAACTCCTTTTAAGGAACTTGTTTCTTCTATTTTTAAAAGTGCCAAATCAAAAATTTCATCAACACGCTCTACCTTCACTTTAAACTTTTTTCCATCGTGACTAACTACATGCAAGCTATCTGGATTTCCTCCAAGTACGTGATAGTTAGTTACTATATAACCATCATCACTGATAACACATCCGCTTCCATGTCCCTTTTCTCCTTCTACGGTGACTATCGATTTCAAAGCATCAGAGGCATTTGTAGCAGACTTTAATGGCTTACTTACACGAACTATTGGAAGGCGATCTTTCTCTTGAAAAGCATTCTTTCTATTCTCAATAAACGACAAGAATTCACTACTTGAATACATATCGAGAAAAGCTCGCTCTAGAGTGTGATTCCACAGAAATGCACCTTTGCTGCCATTCGACACCTCGTACGAGCTTAGGTAATAACTATTTTGTAAATAGAAACGAACCGGCAGAATTTCTCCTTCTTTATTAAATGCCTGCGTAAATATTTCCTTACCGGAGTAATCAGTGACTTTAAAAACACCTTCCAAGGAAAGCGAAAAGTACAAACCTGTAACAAGGCTGTGAATTTTGGCCTTTGAAATTTCTACGGTCAAATCAAGCATATTGCTTCGATCGTAGAAGAAGGGAATTACTGAATCGATGTACTGCTGTTCTAAGAGAAAGCTATACAAGCCAGACTCTAGGTTAGACGCCGACTCTACGGTGAGTGGCTCTACTGAAGTGTAATCAGACTTATCCACCTTCTTCGAACGCATATCGCCTAACTTTTTAAAGGACCGCAAGAGCATTGCACCATCACCAATATCGATGCGAACTTGAGAAACCGCTAAGTTTAAATTATCCACCCGTTTCGGCGCTTCATTTAGTTTGATGGTAATATCTTCCATTAATATATTGGAATACTCCCCATCCATTATTTCAAACTTCGGAACATGACCGGGGGCTTTTACATAAAGATATCTGGAAGATCTGGTTTTGTAGGTTTCATCTGGCACAACGGTATCATATTGGGAGTACATCATTACTGCCCCTTCAATATTGCAACGCGGGCGGTTGCGCTGTGCATTCACTATAACACAGGAAAGAATGAAGACAAAAGTGATGACCGTTTTTAATTGAAAAATTTTAATCCGCATGATTTCTATTTAAGGGACCGAAATTAAATCAAAAACAAGTAATCTTCATTACGAACAAACTATTTTAATTCTTGTTAGACCTATTCATATTCATTTAAAACACCGAATAATGTCTGTACATGCTGATACTTTGCTCATTCAGATAGAAGAAATGGGCGACCAACACGTAATGACATCCGTGGAGACTCCGCTTCGTGAAGACGCTTTTTCTATTTCAGATGAGGAAAAAGTGGAGCTTATTGAGGAGAAATTCAGGGAGATCATGAATATTCTTGGCCTCGACCTAACCGACGACAGCCTCAATGGAACACCTCATCGCGTGGCGAAAATGTACGTAAAAGAAATTTTTAGCGGATTGAATCCTGCAAATAAACCCTCCGTCAAGCTGTTCGAAAACAAGTATCAATACAATGAAATGCTTGTGGAGAAAAACATCACTTTTTATAGCAATTGCGAACACCATTTTGTACCAATCATTGGTAAGGCGCATATAGCATACATTTCTAATGGTCAAGTAATCGGTTTATCCAAGCTCAATAGAATCGTTCAGTATTTCGCTAAACGTCCACAAGTGCAAGAAAGACTAACCATGCAAATTGCTAATGAACTGCAGAGCATTCTTCAAACAGAAGACATCGCCGTTTTGATCGATGCAGTTCATCTGTGTGTTTCAAGCCGCGGAGTTCAAGATGTAAATAGTTCAACAGTGACTTCTTACTACGGCGGAAAATTTGGCGATGAAGCCACTAGAGCTGAATTTCTTAAATACACTGGAATGTGATATGGGTAACTACTTAGTAGCTGGAGGTAGCAGTGGAATCGGAAAAGGCGTCGTTGAAAGATTGCTAAAAGAAGGGCATCGGGTGCACGTAATTGCCCGTAACCCTAGAGATTTGCCCTCTCATGACATGTTGAGCTTTGAAGCATGGAATGCGGAAGGAGAAGATCCTAATTTGTCGATTTTCGAATCATTGAGCGGTGTCGTTTATGCTCCTGGTACCATTTTGTTAAAACCCTTCCATCGATACAGCAATGATGAGATAATCAGCGACTTCACAGTGAATACGCTAGGAGCTGTGAAAGTATTAAGAGCCACTTTACCGCTATTAAAGAAAGAAAAAGAAGCCTCTGTGGTCTTGTTTAGCACCGTAGCCGTTCAAACAGGAATGCCCTTTCACGCATCCATCTCAATGGCAAAAGGAGCTGTGGAGGGATTAACTCGTAGTCTTGCTGCGGAATGGGCTCCTTTCATTCGGGTCAACTGCATAGCACCTTCCCTTACAGATACACCGCTAGCTGAGAAACTTCTTGCCTCCCCAGAAAAGAAAGAAGCTTCAGCCAAAAGGCATCCGCTAAATAAAGTAGGCAGTGTAGAAGATTTGACTTCTGCCGTTCTTTTTTTACTGACCCCTCAATCCTCATGGATTTCAGGCCAAGTATTACACGTAGATGGAGGCATGTCATCTTTGAAGCTCCTGTAATCACCGTTTTAGATTCAAAGGAAAAAACACCCTTATTCGTAGATTTGTCTTTTCTTTGCTGCCCATCATTTAACATTTATGGCACTCATTGAAGAGTTAGACAAATCAGGAAACTGGTTATTCCGCTGGAGAAGTTATCTTCCCCTTACCTTATATGTAATGGCAACGTTGGTCATCTTTTTAGAATTAGATGAGCACATGGAGTTATTCGACTTGCAATGGGCGGTCGCCTGTCTAGGCATCTCTTTATTAGGTCAAATCATTCGAGGAATCACCATCGGATACACGCCCAAGGGCACCAGTGGAAGAAATACCAAAGAAGGCCAAGTAGCTGAAACCTTGAACACAAAAGGCATTTACTCTACCGTGCGCCATCCTTTGTATTTGGGCAACTTCTTCATGTGGTTGGGAATTATTATCTACGTTGGAAACTGGTGGTTCTCTATTCTTTGCTGCTTTCTATTCTGGATTTACTACGAGCGGATAATGTTTGCCGAGGAATTTTTCCTAAGAAAAAAATTTGGGCAGATTTATTTAAACTGGGCAGAGAAAACACCTGCATTTTGGCCTTCTTTATCTAACTGGCAATCTGCTGGTTGGCATTTTAGTATGCGAAATGTGCTCAAGCGTGAATACAATGGATTCTTCGCCATTTTTCTTTCTTTTGCCTTGATCGACCTCATGAAGAATCTATTCCATATTGGTTTTATTAATTGGAAAGAAGCGATTCACCCCTTTTGGCAGGTGGGTTTAGCAGCATCATTCGTCATGTTTCTTGTACTGAGAACCCTCAAGAAAAAAACCAAAGTGCTGGACGCAAAAGATCGCGAATTCGTGATCTGATGGTTTTTTTCCATATCTATTCCTGAAACTTTGTGAAATATTTCCATTCTACGAGCAATATTTAAGCTCGTCACTTGCTTTAAATATCTGTTACTCAGATTTTTGCGCGAATTAATAATTTGATATTCTATTGTTTCAATCTTCTTAAGCTTACTGTTTAAATTATGCAGTTGAGCATTGATTTGTCTATATTTGAACTCCTAAAAATTGCATAGCCTGTGATTATGAAAAAAATCTTTACTTTTCTCGCTGCGGTTGCACTCTCAACTATGGTAAACGCTCAACAGCCTGTACATCGCTGTGGAGCAGATCATATGCACAAACAATTGGAGCAAGCTGATCCCGAATTCAGACAGCGTGCTGCCGACTATGATCGTCAAATCAAAGAAATCATCGCCGCTAGAAGAGCGGAAGGACGAGATCTTTCAGATGATCCAATTATCACCATTCCTGTAGTCTTCCATATCATACATAATTATGGTATTGAAAACATTTCTGATGAGCAGATTTTCGATCAGATGCGCATCCTTAATGATGACTTCAGAAAACTGAACGGTGACACGGACAATGTTTTGGATATGTGGAAGCCTTTGGTGGCTGATTCGCGCATTGAATTCCGTCTTGCTCAAAAAGACTTCGAAGGAAACTGTACCAATGGTATAGACCGTATCGCTTCGATTGAAACCTATGTTGGTGACGACGGAAGTAAACTCAATGCTTGGCCACGTGACCGATACCTCAATGTATGGGTAGTGGGTGACATGGAAGGCGGAGTAGCAGGATACGCATATTATCCTTCAGGTGTTCCAAATGGACTAGTTGCACTTCGCGATGGTATCATCATCCGTCACAACTACATCGGTAGTATTGGTACTTCTAGCCCAGGTCTATCAAGAGCACTTACTCACGAGGTAGGACACTGGATCAACCTTCAGCACACTTGGGGAGACAATAACGATCCTACTCTCAACTGCGACGACGACGGTGTAGAAGACACTCCCGTTACAGCAGGTCACGACAATTGCTTTTCTTTATTCGCCAATGAGCACGATTGCGATAGCCAGCCCATTCCGAATTCTGCTCGCTTCGACTTTACTGCGGTAACCACGAATACAGGTTCGCAAGACCCAACCGTACTAAATGAAATTGATGACAATACAATTGTATTTGGACCAGCTAAAGCAGTGGGTCTTTCCGAAAACTCTCTTGTCGATGGAAAATTTGCTTTTTCAAACTGGACAACATCTGGTATGATAAATACAGAAAAATACTATGAGTTCCAAGTGACTTCTGCTCTTCGTCAGTCTATGACCATCACTGGTTTGGCATTTAACGTGAAAAGAAGTGAGTCTGGTCCACGTAAATTCGCCATTCGTACCAGTGCAAATGGTTTCTCTTCTAACACCACTGCCACCATCCAGCCTGTAAATGCTGAACTTGCTTTGGAAGGTTCGGACGTTTGGACATTTGTAAATGACATATCTACTGCAACCGATCTCATTGGTTGCCGTGCTTCATTCACCGGTCCGAATTATGTGAACGAGCACAATTCGACCATCACTATCCGTATCTATGCATGGGAAGCAGAAGACACAGACGGTACTTTCGAAGTAGACAATGTACAAGTGCTTGGAACATTTGGAGCTATTGAGAACATCCAGAACTACATGGAGTATTCATATTGCTCTAATATGTTCACTATTGGTCAAGCTGAGCGCATGAGAATTGCTCTTGATCTTGCACTTGCAGGCAGAAATAATTTATGGTCTGAGCAAAACTTGATCTTCACTGGTCTTCTCAATAATGACGTTGCAGGTTGTGCCCCTCAAGCAGACTTCTACCCAGAAAGAGTTGTAACATGTGTTGGGGAATCAGTTACGCTTATCCCTAATAATCACAACGGTACTGCTACTTCTCACCTATGGTCATGGGAAGGCGGCACTTCTACCAGCCAATTCCCAGATGTAACCTTCTCTACCCCAGGATGGAAGAGTATCACCTACACTGCGACCAACGAATTTGGCCAAACAACTACCACTGAACAGGCCATTTATGTAAATGGTGACCCTGGATATCTCGGAGGTGTTTTGACCGAGAATTTTAGCGACGAGCAGTTATTCAATGAGAAATTCACCGTAAGAAATCTTGACGACAATACTTCTCGCTTCCAATGGAGCAATACTACTGGTTACAATGACCTAGGTTGTGTTTTTATTAATGCCTATGACGTGGATGAATCTATCATTGATGAAGGTGCAAATGACATTGATGAGCTTATCATGCCCGGTGTGGACTTAAGCATGTATACTGGTACTGGAGCTACTTTCAGCTTCAGATATGCTTTTGCAACGCAGGCGGTGAACTTGGCAGATATGACTGACAACCTTGAAGTATATTCAAGTAGAAATTGTGGTCAAACATGGCAGCTTCGCGGTACTATTGCTGGAATTAATTTGGTATCTGCTGGAAACGTGACTGACTATTTCGTTCCCGCTTCAGTAGACGAATGGAAAACTGAGACTTACTCATTACCCAATACACTTTACGAAGAAAATGTAATGTTCAAGTTTGTATTCAAAACAAGCGAATACACCAATAACTTGTACATTGACAACTTCCAAGTACAAGGTACTGTTGGAGTTGATGAAGCCAATGCTTCGGAAAATTCTTTCGTAATGTATCCAAACCCAGCCGGAGATTTTGCACAACTAGAGTTCTCTGTAAAGCAGGCCCCTTCGGTTGTTGTTAATGTTTATGATATTAACGGTAAGTTGGTGATGACCGATAACATTCGCAATGTTCAGCCAGGGTTCAATAACTACAGATTGGATTTGAATCCGCTTGCTGAGGGAATGTATAATGTTTCACTCGTTACTGATAACAACGTTGTGAGCAAGAAACTTATGATTAGAAAATAATCAAAGAGTCACAAATAAAAAACCCCTCACCGTTGGTGAGGGGTTTTTCTTTTTTATACCTTAAACATCAAACGTCAATTTTCGCATACTTCGCATTAGCTTCGATGAAGGCGCGACGTGGAGGAACATCATCTCCCATCAGCATCGAGAATATGTGATCACATTCCGCTGCGTTTTCGATAGTCACTCTTCTTAAAGTGCGCTTGTCTGGATTCAAAGTAGTATCCCACAATTGCTCCGCATTCATTTCTCCAAGACCCTTGTAACGTTGAACAGTAACACTGCTTTCGTTTCCAGCGCCTTTGAGTTCTTGAATGAGACCATCACGCTGCGTCTCATTCCATGCATATTCTGCTTTCTGGCCTTTCTTCACTAAGTACAACGGAGGAGTTGCGATGTATATATACCCCAACTCTATTAACTCCTTCATGTGACGGAAAAAGAAAGTCAAGATGAGCGTTTCGATGTGTGAACCGTCAACGTCCGCATCACACATAATCACAATTTTATGATAGCGCAATTTTGCGATGTTCAGCGCCTTGCTATCCTCTTCAGTGCCGATGTACACTCCCAATGCGGTATATATATTCTTGATTTCTTCATTCTCAAGAATTTTGTGCTGCATGGCCTTTTCAACATTCAATATTTTTCCTCTAAGAGGTAATATTGCTTGGAAGTTTCTATCTCGGCCCTGCTTAGCAGTACCTCCCGCAGAATCTCCCTCTACAAGGAACAACTCACTCTTCATCGGATCTTTTTCAGAGCAGTCGGCCAACTTACCTGGCAAACCACCACCCGTTCCAATTCCTTTGCGCTGTACCATTTCTCTAGCCTTTCTAGCGGCGATACGCGCTTGGGCAGCAATAATCACTTTATTGACAATAGCCTTCGCATCCGATGGATTCTCTTCCAAGTAAGCTTCCAACATCTCGCTCACCACTTGGCTCACCGGAGCCACCGCTTCCTTGTTTCCTAGTTTTGTTTTCGTCTGTCCTTCAAATTGCGGCTCCGCCACTTTAACAGAAACTACGGCCGTCAAACCTTCACGAAAATCATCCCCAGAAATTTCAATCTTCAATTTCTCAAGCATTCCACTCTTCTCAGCATAATTTTTCAGTGTAGTGGTCAAACCTCTTCTAAATCCTTGCAAGTGGGTTCCGCCTTCATGCGTATTGATATTGTTTACATACGAGAATATATTCTCATTGAAACTATCATTGTAGGTCATAGCTACTTCTACTGGAATTTCTCCGTCGGTTCTTTCCATGTAGATCACCTTTCCAATCATTGCTTGGCGGTTTTCATCCAAGTATTTGATGAACTCTGCCAAACCTTCCTTGGAATAATACTCCTCACTCCAAGGCTGACCATCTTCGCCTATCAATCTCTTATCAGTAAGAGTAAGGCGAATTCCTTTATTCAAGAAAGACAATTCTCGAAGGCGAGAAGCGAGGGTTTCTTTGTTGTATTCTGTGACATCAAAAATGGAAGCATCCGGTTGAAATGTTACAGTGGTTCCGCGTTTATCGGTAGTTCCTACTTCTTTTACAGGGTAGAGCGGCTTTCCTATGCTATACTCCTGAATGTACAATTTACCTTCTCTGTGCACTTCTGCTTTAAGCAAAGTAGAAAGAGCATTTACACACGACACCCCAACCCCGTGCAGACCACCAGAAACCTTGTAGGAGCCCTTGTCAAATTTACCACCCGCACCGATTTTGGTCATCACGACTTGTAAAGCAGACACACCTTCTTTTTTGTGCATGTCCACGGGAATTCCGCGTCCGTTGTCTTCTACGGTAATTGAATTGCCTTCATTGATGGTCACGTGGATGGTATCACAATATCCAGCTAACGCCTCGTCGATCGAATTATCGACTACCTCATAAACCAGATGATGTAAACCTCGTGTACCAATATCTCCGATGTACATGGCAGGACGCATGCGTACGTGCTCCATCCCCTCCAAGCTTTGAATATTATCTGCCGTGTAATTCGCCGCGACGGGCGTTTTGATCTCTTCACTCATAATGGACCTAGTAATACTATATTTTGGTTAAAAAAGACATCTTGTATAGGCAATAAAAAACGGCCAACAAAAGGGCCGTTTTTCAGGCTCACAAATTTAATGAAAAGCCTGTAATTATTGATACTTCAGAACTATAAAATGCGTCTTACTTTTAACAATTCATCAACACTAAAACGCATAACTGAAGCCCATGGTTCCTAAGAATCGTTGAACCTCATAGGTACCCCATCTCTGATACCTCAATCCCAGTGCGTTATTAAACTGAACCCACGCAGAAATGCGTTTATTATAACGGTAATTCACCTTTAAATTTACGTCAGTAAATCCATTGAGTCTCAGGTGATAAGAGCCATCAGCTTGCATTTCCTGTCCTTCAATGGGAGCAAAGCTTTTTGCCCAACGTGCCCCGATGTAGAAGACATCCAATCCGATCATTAACTTCTCCTTGAGATTATACTGCCCGGAGGCTGTAAACTTCAAACCAGGCTGATGCCATGGTCTCGCTTCATCGCCTACCGTATATCGAAAATAATCCCCGCGCAGATTCACATTCCATTGACCGCCCTTATTGATTGCGAGCTCTCCATGCACATTCCATGCTTGAAGATCATCATAAACTACAGTAAACTTGTTACCCACCGAACGCAAAACCGCTTGAGAACTATCGCTGGTGAATAAACTATCCGCAACGAAATAAGCAAAATTCACCCAGTCAAAATAATTCACTCCTGCACTAAAACTTACCGATTTAGAAATTGCACCTCCTACACCTCCGTAAGCTTCCAATTTATTATTTCTATTCTTGAGATCGGGGAAAGTAGTAATGAACGGATTCTCTCTATAAAGAGATAAATAAGTTGTAGGCTCTGTACTTCCACGCAATCCTGCATATGGCACAAGCAATCCATCCAACAAATTATAACTGGCCTCTACCATGGGATAGGCATGAAATGGATTGTCGCTTCTGGCCTCTAAGAAAATCCCTAAGCCAACTTTTGCCCGAAGATTTCCTTTTACAGTATTCACTGTGGGTATAAATCGAATGACCGCATTATCAGACTGTCTATTGCGAACCTCCCCTTCATCTTGCAAGGGCACCCCGAACTTTCCCAGGTTGGGCCCGTTGAATTGGAAGTTGTTGTAATTCACCCCCAGTTCGCCATTAATCAATTCTGAATTCATCAACTTTGAAACCGTTGCAGACCAGTCAACGTTGGTTTCTCTTCCCGTATATAAATCCGATGTCCCTCGAACTACCAAATCGCTTCGATAATTGTACTCCGATGAATCTCGTTGAAACGTACCGAATCCAATTTTACCGGTGAATGTATTTACCCTTTGTCTAAGACTGTCCAATATTACATCATTGCCTCTGTAGGTTTCATTGTCAAAAGAAAACCAATGAGTAACATTTCTCTCCCAATCAAAGGCTGCATCTAACGATGTTTTCTTGAAAAACTTCTTTCCCCATAATTCTAGGCGATTGTCACTAAAGCTATCGGGAATAGAGTCCTGATCATTTTGAGTCAAGCCTGCACTTCTCAAGAAATGATAGTGAACGCCGAAGGTTCCCTTTTTAGATCTACCGTCAGTGTAATAGAGATCCACTGGAAAAGTGCCATACGTTCCTACACCCGCGCGAATATATCCTCGGTACAATCGAGGTAGTTTTTCTTCCACATTGATTTTAGCGGCCAAAATGGGTTTAGGTTCAATGGTAAAGGTTTTCCGCGTGGGCAACGTCGAATAACGAATTTCTGTCATCTCTACCACTTGCTCCTTAATTAGCGGAGTTGTAGATAGCTTATTCGCGTCTCGCAAAAACAAACGCAATTCCCCTTCAAATTGAGATTCCATGTTAATGGTACTATCTCTTTGAGCTATCAAGGAGAAAGAACTGACGATACCAATAAGTGCTAGTATTAAATTCTTGTGCATGGTCTTAATTGTTGTTAGGTACAAGATTAATTTCTACTGGCGCGCTGCCACCTGAGCGAGCTCCTTCCTGTTCAATGGCATCAAGTTGTTGCAACTTGGCATTTGCCTCATCCAGTGCCCATTGCTCTTCGACTTGCTCCAAAATTCCATTCAACAACGCACGTGCTTGGAAATAATCTTTCTTCGCGATATACACATCTACCAATAGTAATATGGCTTTCAGTTTCCATTCTGTAAATCCGCTGTACTTATCTATATGCTCTCCAATTTCTGTTTCAGCTTTGGCATAATTTCCAGCTCTGTAATGCATGAATGCTATATGGTACTTCGCTTCCGCTGCATTGGATCCTCCTTTTTTAATCACTTCCTTAAAATCTGATGTAGCACCATTATCATCATTCTCTTCCATTCTTATTCGACCTCTCCATAAGTGCGCTGTATTTCTTATTTCATCCGGAGTACTTGGGTTTGTTAGTACTTTATCCGCATAGCTTTTTGCTTCCTGTTTATTTCCTAAAAAGTAATTGCATCGCATGAGTCCGATTTGAGCTTCCAATACATTTAGTTTTATCAAAGCGACACTCTCTAAGCTGCGATAACGATCCATCGCCTGCTGATAATTTTTCTTATTAAAGTTAATCGTAGCAGCTACTTTCAGTGCCTCTTCAGAATAATCATTGTAAGGCTGATTTATTATAAAATCATATGAGTTAAGTGCTTTATCAAAATCATTTTTTTCAAAATAACAGGTAGCCAAAAGATAATTCGCCTCCAATGCATAAAATGCGGGTTGAAACTGTTGTAGGTATTGCGTTAGTTTTTCGATTCCTTTGATACAATCGCCATCATAGGCTGGTCCTGATGCTTTCGCGAATACATCCGACTCGATGTCTTCATCTTTAATCTGAATGATCTTCAGGTTTCTAATTTGATTCTGAAATTCTGGATCCTCAATCAGAGTGCTTCTCACCACTGTTACAACATCCACTAGGATTGGATCATTTGGATAGTCGCTGTAGAGTTTATTCCATGTTGCTTTCACTTGGGCTACATTCTCCTGACGGACATAAATCACGCACATATCTGCAAGCGCCTTCTTAAAGTATGGAGTAGTGCTGTGGTTAGAAATAATATCCTGATAGTAGTTAATTGCCTCTTGTAGTCTATTCTGAAGCAAGTAGGACTTTGCCAATTCATACTTCGCGTCTACTTTAAATTTGGAATCGGGTATCTCTGTTAAAAGGCTTTTCATTACCCAAGCCATTTTGTCCTGTTGACCGTTATATCCATAGCACATGGCCTTTTGAAACATGGCATAGTCCTTATTTCCTTGACTATTATCAGCCACCTTATCATAATACTGAATGGCTTGATCGTAGCTTTTTATAACGTAGAAACAATCTCCTACACGCAGGTATGCGTCAAACAATTTTCTTTGTTCTTTTTTACCAGTACCGTCTGCATACTTTCTGAATCCAACGTTGGCTTGTGAATACAAACCGCGCATCGTCTCTAAATTGTTTTCCTGATTGGCTAATTTAAAATAGCTGTATCCCAGACCATAGTTGGCAAGTCCATAATACTCACTATTGATTGCTCCTTGGTCTGTTAGAAAAGAATTATAGCGCTTAATGGCTTCACCAAATTCTTTTGCACGATAGGAAATCTCTGCCTTCCAAAACTTTGCATCAGAGGTGAGCAGAGGATTAATCGGATAAATATTTACTTTATCAAAAAACTCTTCACTTCGACTATAATCCTCCGCTTGAAAAAGTTCAACTCCACGATTGTATGCCACGATTTGATACGCTTCTTTTATTCGAACATCCTTGTTTTTAATTTTATCTAGAGAAGCTAATGCGCGCTCGTAATTGCGAGTTTTCATATACACATTCAACAAAAATTCATAAGCCTCATCTCTTCTGGGGCTATTGGGGTATTTGTTGAGATAATCCTCAAATGCGGTTATAGCCTCGTGAAAAGGATTATAGGAAAGTTCAAATGCAAGTTTGGAATAATTAAATAATGCATCTTCTTGAATTTCTCGATTAAAATCTACGGCGGATGCTTCGGCAAAAGCATTTCTCGCATACTCTTTATTACCCAACTTCAAATAGCTGTCGGCCATATTGTATGTCGCCAATTGATATAGCTCATCCTTTTCTCCAATACAATTACCAAAGGCATCGATTGCCTTTTGATAAGATCCCGTGCGGTAATAGGTATATCCTAATTGATAAAAATCTTGTCTACTGATTTCGCTCTTGGATACCCCTTCATGGTATTGCTCGATGTAAGGCAATGCTTCGGCATATTTTTCTTTTATAAAATATGCATCACCAATAAGACGTGCAATTTCTGGAACACGCTTGGTAGTATTATTCTTGGCGGAGTCAAGCACAGCAGGTGCATAAGCTAGAAGCTCGTCATACTTTTTTTGTTTGTAATAAATCTGAGTGATATAGTAAGGAACTACTGGTGAGAAATTGGGATCTTTTTCCAAAGACTTAAATCCTTCGAGTGCTGTCTGAAGATCACTTTGTTCGTAAGCGATATGGGAATAGTAATAGGTTGCCGCCAATTTGTACTGTGACTCTACATTCTTAATTTCTGCGAAGTCTTGGCGAGCATTCTTATAATCTTGTTGTTCAAAATATGAATGCCCTCGTCGGTAGTAAAAGGCAATTTTATCATTGTTTGACAACTGATCTTTATCCACTTTCTCAAACCACTCCAAAGCCTTTTTGTAGGATTTACTTTTATAGCTGAAAGAAGCCAGCTCGAAATATGCTTTTTGCTTCCAAGGAGAATCTGGATGTGCTCTTACGAATTGTTCAAGAAGAAATTCTGCGTCCTTATGTTGCAAATACAAGGCACAAATGCCTTTGTAATATTCTGCATTCACCCTTAAAGCATGCTGAGGATCTTTTTCCAAAGCGATGTATTCCTCAAACTTCTGTTTTGCGGCTACATATTTTTCATGATCAAAAAGCCCCACTCCTTCATTGTAGATGGCGGTTTTATCATAGAGCGCAGTAGGTTCTTGGGCGCTTACCTCGCTTACGCAAAATAGCATGGCCACTAAACCGATGATTTTCAAAATTTTCATTTGGACAGACTTTACCGTGAACAAAGTAAAACCCAGCCAAATATTGTTTATTAAAAAAATGGGAAACTTGCGAACGAAAGAATGTTATCAATCAAAGAGCTCATGGACCAATTCTATCCCTTTGCCATGGCGAATGACCTCGGCAGTTCCTGTAGTACAGTCCAATACAGTAGAGGGAATCAAGCCTCCAGGCCCACTATCGATGACGCATTCCACTTTCTCTCCCCACTTCTCATAGATGTCTGAGGCATAAACGGAATATTCTAAAATTTCATCCTCGTCGTGGATTGACGTCGAAACCAGCGGTTCGCCCAGCATCCGTACCAATTCTATGCAAACTGGATGATCAGGAACACGTATGCCTATCGTTTTGCGATTGGCTGCGAAAATTCTTGGAACATTGCGATTGGCCTCGAGAATGAATGTAAATGATCCTGGCAGCAATCGCTTCATCAATTTAAATACAGGATTAGAAACCGGTTGGCTGAAATCAGAAATATGGGATAGGTCTGCGCAAACAATAGAAAATCGAGCTTTCTCCAACTTGACGCCTTTCAGCTTCGACACTTTCTCGAGTCCTTTTTGAGAGGAAAGCGCACAACCCAAAGTATACACAGTATCTGTGGGATATATTACAGTTCCGCCAGCCTTCAGAACATCGACCACCTTTTGTAGCTTTCGGCGGTCGATGTTGTCCGGAAATATTTCAATCAACTCATTCAATTACTTTGCTGCTTCTTCCGCTTTCTTATGATCTGCAAGAAACTGTGCCAATCCAGAGTCCGTCAAAGGGTGCTTCAGCAATGCCATGATCGCACTCAACGGTCCTGTCATCACGTCAGCGCCAATTTCAGCGCACTTGATGATGTGCATAGGATGACGAACAGATGCAGCTAGAATCTCCGTGTCAAAGCCATAATTGTCATAAATCACTCTGATTTGCTCAATGAGTTCTAGACCATCGGTAGAAACATCATCCAAGCGACCGATAAAAGGAGAAACATAGGAAGCTCCAGCTTTGGCAGCCAACAATGCCTGACCTGCTGAGAAAACTAAGGTACAGTTGGTGCGTATGCCTTTGTCTGAAAAATACTTCAGTGCTTTCACACCGTCCTTGATCATCGGAACCTTGACAACGATATTGGGATGCAACGCGGCCAACTCCTCTCCCTCTTTTATCATACCTGCCAAATCCGTTGATATAACTTCGGCCGAAACATCGCCTTCGCCCACAATATTGCATATATCAACATAGTGCTGATTGACGCGCTGTTTGCCAGAAATACCCTCTTTGGCCATCAAGCTTGGATTGGTAGTAACGCCATCCAAAACTCCCAGTTCGTGTGCTTCTTTAATTTGATCTAAGTTCGCTGTATCGATGAAGAATTTCATAGGTTCTATTTTGCTACAAAATTACCATCAGAGTTCTTGGTTTTCTAAAGAAGTTATTGCCCTTTTTTCACATAGATTTGTCCCATGACAGAGGACAAATTAAAAAAACATGTGTTAGAGATGATGGTCACCGCCCTCGCCTTACTCGTTGGGGATTGGTGGATTGATGGTGTTTCTTTTAGTGCACCATGGATTGCAATTGTTACTGCTTTAGTATTGGCACTTCTCAATACCTTCGTTAAGCCATTAATTGTGTTTTTAACAATCCCGGCAACCCTATTTAGTTTCGGACTTTTTCTTCTCGTGATCAATGCTTTGATCATTTTGTTAGCGAAAGAAATTATTCCAAACAATCAATTTCGAGTAGATGGATTTTGGCCAGCCCTCTGGCTTTCCCTGATTATCAGCATTGCTAATGCTCTCTTTGGAGCGCGTGTAAAAGTTGTTCGAAATAATCCTGAAGACTTTGACTAGTCTTCACGGATAGCAATTAAACCTCTTAGCCCCATATCCACTACTGTTTCACCAGGCGGTTGAAACTTTCCATCTCCATTGGTATCTAACCATTCAAAGCTCTTATTCGTACTTAAAGAAAGTGTAACTACTATATCCTCTGTTTCGTTTCCGGTGATGGTTAAATCTCCATCAAAGGAGCCTGTTACCACGCAAGAACCCGCAGGTATAGCAGAGGTGCCAGCTAAGGGATTTGGTACCGTGGTTGCTCCTGCTGGCGCCTGACCAGTAAAGACAATAGTATCGGAAAAGGGAACGGGCACTTCTAATCCCCAATATCCCTGCAAACGATCATCGTTCAATGCCACCGTTTGCGTATTGATCTTATAAGAAGAAATATAGTTATTGAATCCCACAAAACTCGCAAGCCTTCCAGTAAAATCGATACCACTCGAAGAGAACTCTATATCATAGTTTTGATAGGACAACGAAACCCGAATGTATTCGTAGGAACCTGGCGAAATACTGCTAAGAGGAAAACTCATGAATGTTTCACCTTCATCTACAATTACCGATTGGGAAATATCTATTGCAGATGGCCCTCCAGCAGTGGTTTCCGGTCCAATAAAAAGCACTTCACCTTGGCCAATTTGGGTAAATGGGGTGGTAATCATTTCAATGTAATGTGCGCTGATACCATGAAAATCTGGACTTTGTCCTGCATGACCTGCAGGAATGCTTGCTGTTTGACCTAAGTTATTAAGTCGAACTTGAGTTGAATCAAACTTAAACTTAAATATGAGTCTCGGAGTGGGTTGATTCGTAGTCGGGACAGCTTGCCCTTCGTCTTCTTTTCCACAACTTAAGACTATCACGCACGCAAGGAGCGCAAAAAATCGATAGAACACTTGCATCCTTTTTTTTCTCAAATATAATTAACCTTCATAATACTCCCATGCTGAAAAATAAGCACCTTTCTTTTCTGTAAAATCAATAAACTCCCGATAGAACTTATCAGATGCTAACGTGGCACTATCACCAATGACGACAAGTTTTTTTCTAGCCCTAGTCATCGCAACATTCATTCGCCTGTAGTCCTTCAAAAAACCTATTTCCTGTTTCTCGTTTGAACGTACCAACGAAATGTACACCACATCTCTTTCTTGTCCTTGAAACGAATCTATCGTATTCACTGTGACATTGGGAACTGAAGAAAACAACTCCTCCAATGCTTTGACTTGAGCACGATAGGGAGAAATGACCGCTATGCTTTCATCGCCCTTGGCCAAATGCCTCCATCTTTCAAAGTGGCGCATGATCAATTTGGCTTCCTCAATATTCTGTCGCGACTCCGAGTCCTCCCCTTCCATTTCCTCATAGCCACACCCAGCAGTATCCAAAAATTCCAGCGGTTTATCACCGTCAAAATTCAAATGTCCAGCGTTCGAAACGTGGGCTTTTAATCTACCTGAATAAAACTGGTCATTGGAAAACATCATAATGTCTTCATGCATTCTGTATTGCACCTCTAGAAGGTTAACACGATCAAAGTTTGATACCAGCCTTTCCAACATTGTTTTAGAAAGACCTTTTTGAGCCGCTTCTCTGCTCTTCACTGTTGGAGGTAGCTGGAATGGATCTCCCGCTAAAACAACTTTCTTTCCTTTTAGAATAGGCACCCAACAAGCAGCTTCTAGAGCTTGACCAGCCTCATCTATGACCACAACATCATAGTCAATGTCTCTAATAAATTCGTGTGTACTACCGATTAAAGTAGAGGTTATTACTGGTGACTCCTCCAAAATTTTACTTACCAAGTAGGATTCTAATTCTCGTGCTTCACGGTTTAGATTTTTTGCCTCTTGAAAAAGAAGTTTTCTTTGTTCTGCCTCTTCCTTTCCGAAACTGCGTTTGTACTTTCCTCCCATTTTTCGGAGCTCTGTTGCTTGTTTCTTGAGCTCCCTAATTCTTTTGAACTCCTTCTCTTTTGCCAGAAGTACATCTATTGTATAGCCTGTAGTTTGCTCTTCTACTTTGGCTAAATTTCCAATTCGGACGACTTTAATTCCCTTGGCCGCGATGGATCGAGTTAGATGATCCACAGCCGCATTACTCGGAGCGCACACCAGTAGCTTCTTTCCCTCAGAGGCCATCATGTCGATTGCAGCCACCAAGGTCGTTGTCTTCCCAGTTCCTGGAGGTCCATGAACTACAGCCAGGTCCTCGGCAGCGACAATATCTTGAAGCGCCTTATTTTGTGAATCATTCAAGCCGACCGAATGAATATTCGGTAGTACTAAAAATTCCGATTTTCTCTCAAGAAAAAGCAACTCTCGAAGCTCTTTAATTCTTCCCTTCTCAGCATTGATCACCACATTTAAAGCGCGAAACATTTCGTCGTAAGTTTTGGTGTCAAATAATAAGTTAACACCGATTTTCCCATCATCTATCCAATCAGGCAGTTCATCTAGATAAAAAGAAATTTTCATGCGCTCTTCATCCACATAACCAATTATTCCTTGAATAGAGCATTCCATGTTTCCTTCTTGATTGCTAAAAAGAGAAACAGGTGACCCAGATTGAAAAGCATGTCTGTGGCGATCAACAGGGCGCTCCACCACGATAAATGGATAAGATCCAATACCAAAACCAGTTTCATTTACTTTCAAGGGATACCAAGTGATCCCTGCCTCTTTTCGGCTTTGAATGCTTTTTGACTTCAGTCCTGCTTCGTGAATGAGAAGATCTTCTTGTTGTTCTGTTCGAAGCCACTCGGCCATTCGACCGAGATAGGAAATAGCATTTGTCATGGAACAAAGGTGCAAAAAAAGGGACGCCTGTAGGCGTCCCTTGAAGTTCTTGTAATCATATTCTATCGAAGAATTGTCAACTCTCCTTTAAAATACTCCAAGCCTGAAGGCTTGTTGATTCCAACGATGTAGTAATAAACTCCATCTGGAATTTCACTTTCTTCAGGTGACCAAGTGTTCTTATAGTCTGCATTCTCATAAACCAACGTTCCCCAGCGATTGAAAATCTGAACCGTGGAGTTATCAAACTCACGAATTCCCTCTACAATGAAGTTGTCATTTTTGCTATCACCATTGGGAGAAAAAACGTTAGGTACTCGAATAGCACATGGTTTCATTAAGACAAAGTATGGCGTGATGGAAGACTTACCGCACAAAGGTTCTACCAAAGTCAAATAATAATAACCTGTAGCTTCAGGAATGATGACTTGTGTTTCGGCGATCTGCCATGGGATTGTATCTAAACGATCTGCATACGTCCATATATACTCATAGTCATTGGTCAAGGTATCAGGAACTAGCTCTAGTCCAAAGCCAGAACAGAATTCCAACGAGTCTAAAGGCCATGTAGGAGGCACTAATGGAACAATTGCCAGTAAAGTATCACTGACTATACATTGAGGATCGGTAGATGGTACTACCGAAAAATAAATGGAGGTCGTTTCTAAAGCTTGGTCGACAGTAGAGTTAATTCCGTTAGTTGCAACTACCGATGATGCCGGGCCCCATGAGTAGGTATAGTTTACACCTCCAACAGGATTTAGCAGCGTACCCTCAACATCCACCGGCTCACCACAAAACAAAATATCGTCACCTGCATTGATCTGTGGCCCTGGATATACCTCCACTGTTTCGGTATAAGTATGCGTGCATCCAAAGCTATCAAACACATTGTATGTATAGGTGTAGATTCCAGGCTGATCGATGGTAAATGCAACCGTGTCCATATTGGGGGTCAAGGAAGAGAACGCATTTCCAGACCAAAATGTTGAATCAGGACCAATACCAATAGAAGGTGTGAAAGAAATGATATCAGGATACAAGGATGGATCAAAATCAATCGACCAACCAAAAACAAATCCATTGTCAGCTCCAAACAAGTCGCAAATCTCCAATTGCCACTCTCCATTCAAGGGACATCCTTCTAAACCTGATAAGCTGTTAGCTGATTCATAAGTTCCGGGCTCCAGAGTACCACCTGAGTTTTCAGCCCATGTCCCGTTAGTCGCAGTCGGACTCCACGTGTAATCGTACCCAATTCCAGGCTCATCACTCCCCTCCACATCTACAGGTTCGCCAAGATAGGTACCACCGCCATTTTGTTGATGCAGAACCACGGCAGAACCATCAGGACAAATGATAGAGATGACCAAATCTCCCATATAACTGTGCTCAAAATTCACGTTTATTCCCAGTAACTGATCAACATTCAATAATGACGAGCCCGGTGAAAAGGCTTGATAGGTAAGAGTACTTGCAAAACATTGGTTCTGATCATCCGGCACGAAAATCGGCTCGCCGAAATTTCCATCAGGGAGATCGGTATAAGTTACTGGAGTAGCCTCTCCTATCAACTCTACCTCCTGACCAGTGCAAACGAATGGATCTTCAATAGACGTTGTTACTTGTGGAATAGTCGCCACAAAAATAAGCTCCGTAATGAAGTTCCCACTTTCACATCCCGTGTTATCAGTAACTGAAAGTTCTATTTTGTAGGCGCCTGGTGTATCAAATGAGTGAGTGACTGTAGGCCAAGATGTATTGTCCGTCGTTCCATCGTCAAAATTCCATTCCCAAGTGGATAGACCTGCATCTCCAAAGAACTGTGTTGGACTTGCATCCAAGGTAATTTCCTCACCCACACACACCAAACTGGGATTGCGCACTTCTTGGCTCGAGTTCACGATAACGAAGGGGCGGTTACAAGGTGCTTCACAATTCACAGTAGCCCCAAAACTTCCGACCGATTGGTCATCATTCGAAGTAAAGTTCACTGTAATACAAGGTCCAGAGGAAGTGATGTTTGTAGTATTCAATTGATTTCCCCAAAAAACACCTAATGAAGGTGCCGTAGCATCATCCCCATCGTAAATGCGAAGAGTATCTCCATTGCCAAGGTTGGCGAACGCGAAGTAGATATTGACGAAATTCTCTCCTGTGCCATCTGTACAGATGGTGGTAGTTAAGTCTTCATTAGGAGTGTAATCATTCGCACTGATACCACTATCCAAGAAGAAAAATCCACAATCCTCAATAAGAGGAACAGAACCAACCCCTACTTCCTGCGACCAAGAAATAAAGCAGAGAAAAAGGCTGAAGAGTGTTAAAAGTATTTTTTTCATAATTTTATTTCTTAGCGTTATTAGACTTATAACGCTCGTATAATACATCCAAGCGATCTTGAGAAAGAACGGTAATTACTTTACCTGTATCACCGAATTTGTATGCTGTCACTTTATCCTTCTGTATCGGAATTACGAATAACAGTGGATTGAATTGGTTCAAATCCAAAGTCTTCAGGTCGGTAGCTTTTCCGTCTTTACGGCGAATGGTAGAAAAATCTGCGAGTCCAACTGCTTTTTCAGGCATCGAACTGATAATTACCAGATTTTCTGAAAGAAAATTCAAATAATCCACCTGCGCGGGTTGGAGTTTAGCTATTTCTGAATTGCTTAATGCTTGAAGTACCTTAGCGTTAGGTTGTTGTGCAAAGAGTCCATTAATTGAAAGGACACATAAAAGCACAAGAAGAATTTTTTTCATCGATTCAAATTTGGTTTCCTTGAGATGATGCGAATTTAAGAGACTCGGTTGTATTTCAAAGTAAAAAAGTTAGGAAATGGAATACTTTTGGGCCGTTTAGATCATTTGAATGAAAATTCTAGAAGTACATACTCCCCAATCTTCCCAAATGTGGTTGCAAATGCCACGTGCTTTGTATAAGGATGATAAAAACTGGATTCCTCATATAAAACAGGACATACAGAAGGTTTTCGACCCACAAAAAAACAAACTTTTCAAGGAAGGAAAGGCTCAGCGCTGGTTGTTAATGGATAACACCCAAAAAGTTATTGGGCGAATAGCAGCGTTTCATTTTCCAAAACTATCCGTCGGCCAATCGCATAAGATCGGTGGACTCGGCTTTTTTGAGTGTATTAACAATAAAGACGCTGCACATTTGCTGTTTGATACCGCGACCTCGTGGCTAAAAAGTGAAGGAATGGAAGCAGTGGATGGTCCTATCAATTTCGGGGAACGGGATGCCTTTTGGGGATTGCTGGTGGAAAATTTTCAAGACATCTCGAGCTACAAGATGAATTATAACCTACCGTTTTATAAAGAGCTATTCGAATCGTATGGTTTTCAAACCTATTTTGAGCAGTGGTGTTTTAGAAGAGATATCTATAAGCCTATTCTAGAGGTGTTCAACAAAAAACTATCAGCCATTTCTGATAATCCAAATTTCAAAATCACAAACGTCAGAGGAAAAAGTGATCGCCAAATTGCACTTGACTTTTGTGAAGTCTATAATAGCGCTTGGGCAGGAACAGCAGGGTTAAAACGGATGGAGCATCAGCAAGCCTTGCAAATAGTAAAAGCCATGAAGCCCATTATGGATAAAGACATCATGGTCTTTGCATACTATGAAGATAAACCCGTTGGATTCTATATTAACATCCCCGAGCTCAATGAGATTTTTAGACATGTTAACGGCAATTTAAACTGGTGGGGTAAAATAAAATTTCTCTACTATAAATGTTTCGGGAAGAAAGAAACGATGGTAGGATTGGTCTTTGGTGTATCTAAGGAGTTTCAAGGTCGAGGGGTAGAATCCGCTCTCATCAAATATGGGGAACAAGAGATTGCTAGGTTAAACAGATATTCACAGACCATACTGACATGGATCGGCGATTTCAATCCAAAAATGCTAAAGATTGTCGAAAATCTCGAAGCTCAGAAGTACAGAACACTGATCACTTATCGTAAATACTTCGACGAGAGTATACCATTTGAAAGGTGCCCCCCTTTAAATTAGTGCTTCTAAGCTCTTGTTTTAGAGCACTTTTAGAAAAAAATTAAATATTCTCTTTTCTTTCATACAAAGTCACCTATCTTTGCGCCCGCAAAAAAGAAATGATGATCTCGTAGCTCAGCTGGTAGAGCAATACACTTTTAATGTATGGGTCCTGGGTTCGAGTCCCAGCGGGATCACTGAAATTTGGAAGAAGAAACAGGGCCAATGGCCCTGTTTCTTCATAAGCTCCAACTTTTGCCCTGGTGGTGAAATTGGTAGACACGTACGTTTGAGGGGCGTATTTCGCAAGATGTGCTGGTTCGAGTCCAGTCCAGGGCACCCTCCCCAGAGCAACCCGAAAGGCTTGCTCTTTTTTTTTTAATTCACAACCTATTGCTTGCTGGGCTGTTTATATTGCGTGAAAGTGAATCCTTCAAATAAGACATTACAAATCTCTCCTATAAGTCAATGGTGGCCCACTAATCAACAGCCGCTCTTGATAGCTGGTCCTTGCAGTGCCGAAACGAAAGAGCAAGTGTTGCAAACAGCATTGAGACTTAAAAAATCCAATAAATCCGCACTTCTCAGAGCTGGAATATGGAAACCTAGAACCCGTCCTAATAGCTTTGAAGGAGTAGGCGAAATTGGCCTGGAATGGCTCGCAGAAGCTAAAGAACTTACAGGCCTTCCCACTACTGTGGAAGTCGCCACAGCCCAGCACGTAGAACTCGCGCTAAAACATAAGGTGGATGTGCTCTGGATTGGCGCACGTACTACTGTAAACCCCTTTAGTGTTCAAGAAATAGCCGATGCTTTAAAAGGTGTGAGTATACCAGTATTAGTTAAAAATCCAGTTAACCCGGACTTACAACTGTGGCTGGGTGCAATCGAGCGCATAATGCATGCTGGAATTCATTCGATAGCAGCAATACACAGAGGCTTCTCTTTTCAAGGTCCTTCCATCTATCGAAATAAACCCATGTGGGAAATCCCTATTTCTTTGAAGGCATTGCACCCGGAGATACCTATCTTCTGCGATCCAAGTCATATCTGCGGAAGAAGAGACTTGCTTTTATCGGTCGCTCAAAAGGCCATGGATCTAGGAATGACAGGACTCATGATCGAATCGCATATCGATCCTGATAATGCATGGAGTGATGCAAAACAACAAATTACCCCAGAAACACTCCAAGAACTGATTGAAAATCTCGCTATTCGCAATACCTCCGCACCACAGGATATAGTAGACCAAGAACTCCTGAAATACAGAAAAGAAATTGACTATATCGATGAAAAAATCATTGAACTTCTTGGCGATCGAATGAAAATCGCTGAAGCAATTGGTGAATACAAAAAGGAAAAAAATATAACTATCCTGCAATTAGATCGGTGGAAAGAAATCATGCAAACACGCTCTGAGTGGTCTAAAGAAGTAGGCCTCACTGATGAGTTTACAAAAAACTATCTGGAGCAATTGCATAAAGAATCTATTCGCACACAAACTCGAGTCATGAACTCCAAAGGGGATATGACTATTTAATCACTACACGAAACATTTTTTTCCCTTCGAGATACCCTTCCAATACATCACCGACTTCAACTTTTCCAACTCCAGAAGGAGTACCTGTATAAATCAAATCTCCAATTTTCAAGGTAAAATACTTCGAAGTATTCTCAATGATGCTATCAAAATCGAAAATCATGTCCGCACTGTTACCCTTTTGAACAATCACTCCATTTTTCTTCAATTCAAACCGAATATTCATTCGGTCTGGAAAATCATCCATAGAGATAAAATCTTTTCCAATTACCGCGCTTCCATCAAAACTCTTTGCTTTCTCCCACGGCAAACCTTTTTTCTTTAGGTCTTCCTGAACATCTCTAGCAGTAAAGTCAATGCCTAGACCCACAGAAGAATAATATCGAGAGGCGAACTGCTTCTCAATGAACTTTCCAAGTCGGTCTATTTTAATAATCAACTCGACTTCATAGTGCAAATCATTGGTCCACTCTGGGATGTATAATGGATTACTCCTTGGTAGCACCGATGAGTCGGGCTTACAAAAAATTACTGGCTCTGTTGGCACGGAATTGCCCAATTCTTTAGCGTGTTCCGAATAATTTCTACCGATGCAGATAATTTTCATTTGTATTGAATAAATTCTATAGTCACTTTTCTCTCCTGTAATCCCTCTTCTTCAGATTGTGAATCGCCAATGTACCTTGTTACCAATCTCTGAGAAGAAATGCCACTTTCTATGATAAAATCTTTAACACTTTGAGCTCTTTGCTTTGAAAGTTGCAGATTCACCTGTGGATTGCCGGACTTATCAGCACTTCCAGTAATTAGAGCTTGAAGCGATGGATTCCTTGCGAGTATATCGATCACCTCATTGAGTATGAGCTCTGCACCTCCATCTAGATGAACCTGATTTTTTGCAAAAAACAAATCGATCTCGGAAGGAAGATTAAGTTCTTCAATTTCCATACTTCCTGGTGCAGAAATGACATCCGCAAGATCAGCGCTCTCATTACCGCCCACAAGTTCAATCACTAAAGACCTAAGATCGTTGATCTGGGATTGAAGCATTTGATTGGTTTCGTTCTGTCGAGCCTCCATCAAGTCCAACTGCCCTTGCAATAGCCGATCCATCTTCAATCGCATTTCTTCAAGTTGGCGACTATTATCTTCTACTAAACGCAAGACTTCCTGCTTGTAAGATTCATTGTTCACAATGCTGGGGTCAATATCTATGTGAGACTCATCGCCCTTTTCTAATAGGGCTCGAGTAGCAGCATTCATTTCAATATCCTGCGGCTCTAAGGCAACACCTTCTTTATACTCGATCCAACGCAACAGACTATCCGTAGGCGCTCCTTCGTAGATTGTCGACCTACTCATGCTGTATAAGTTCTCGTTAGAAAAGATACCCAGTTCAACGTCCAAAATCACATACAATTCTTCCACTTTCGATTGGAAAAAAATATATTCTTTTTGAAGAAGTTCCTGCTCCGAGTCACTTTTCTGCAAGGGGTCATTATCAGAGAAAGCTAGACCATGCAGATTGCTTATGGCTGTTCCAGCTCTGTCTGAGAACCCTTTAAAGGCATTGAGTTCTTTAAACTTATAATATTTAACTGAATACTTGACAATGGATTCAAGTTCCTTTTTAACCAGTGAAGCACTTTTATCCCAGCGTAACTGACCGTTTTCTTTGACCAAATGTTGTTGGATATAAAACCGCATCGACTGAGAAATCATCTCGCTTAGTATCTCTACTTGCACTTTCGGTGCTTGTTGGTATCGTGCAACTACGATAGAGTTCTCTTCTCTTTGAGCAAACACAACAGTGGTTCTCGAGAAGAAAAAAAACAAGATAAAAGCTATGGTAATAGAGCGCAACATACCGTACTCAAAGGTATGTTTCCGCGTGCATTGAAGAAAGCCGAACGACCAAGAGATGACGTTATTTATGAACTTAATTTAAACAGTATCAATGTTGGCTATTTCTTTTCTCCAACATAGGCACAAAGCTAAATTTACCATGCACTTCTGATTGAAAATGACCATGTTCATCTTCATGTATTACCATCATTTCCTGCACTTCACCTTCGCCAAAAGGAATCACGAGTAGCCCTTTCTGCTTCATTTGGAGAAGCAATTCATCTGGAATTGAAGGAGCTGCGCATGTGATAAGTATACGATCAAAGGGCGCGAAAGAAGGAAGCCCTTTATAACCGTCACCGTAAACTAAATTGGGACGATACCCCATTTTCATCAATAGCGATTTGGCATTGTCGTGCAGTAATTTTTGTCTTTCAATGGAATAAACTTTTGCGCCCATCTCACATAAAACAGCCGTTTGGTATCCACTTCCAGTTCCCACTTCCAAAACCTTCATTCCTTTCTCAATCTTTAATAACTGAGACTGAAAGGCTACTGTGAATGGCTGGGAGATCGTTTGACCAGCTCCAATTTGAAAGGCTTTATTCTCGTAGGCAAATTCTAAAAAAGCACTGGATAGGAAAAAATGTCGAGGCACCTTGTTCATCGCCTCTAGGACTCTCGTATCAGTGATTCCTTTCTCACTCAATTCCGAAAGCAACTTCTTTCTCAACCCCTTATGTCGGTAATTGTCTTCAAGCATGGTTCAAAACTACCAAACGAATTCATTCCCGTTGTGGTGTTGAAAAGTAAAAATCAACAGTGCATTGTAAAAGGAGGTTCTCACAAAATTTGTAGCAGAAGATAAGGAACATGAAGTTAAAAATCGGAGTGTTGGGAGCAGGCCATTTAGGCAAGATTCATATGCGATGTATTCGGGAATTACCGGAGGTTTTTGAGTTAGTTGGATTTTTTGATCCCGACATTCAAAAAGCCAAAGAAGCAGCTGCAGAGTTTGAGATCATGCCTTTCTACAGCATGGAATCTCTCATTGACTCTGTGGATGTCGTTGATATTGTGACTCCCACGACGCATCATTTTGAATGCGCGACGGCCACCATTCGACGCTTCAAGCACGTGTTTCTTGAAAAACCTGTGACCCATACTGTCGAGGAAGCAAAAACATTAATCAAACTTGCATCAGAGGCGGGGATAAAAGCACAAGTAGGACACGTGGAGCGATTTAATCCAGCCTTCCTAGCCGCGATTCCTTACTTCAATCAACCCAAATTCATTGAAACACACCGTCTTTCTCAATTCAACCCCAGAGGAACCGATGTTTCTGTTGTGCTTGATTTAATGATTCACGACATTGATATCGTATTGGCTGTAACAAAGGCAAACGTCAGAAGAGTTTCGGCCAGCGGAGTAGCCGTTTTGAGTGACACCCCAGATATAGCCAATGCCCGCATAGAACTGGACAATGGATGCGTGGCAAATCTCACAGCCAGCAGAATTTCATTGAAAACAATGCGCAAATCACGGTTCTTTCAAAAAGACGCATATATAAGTGTCGACTTCTTCACAAAAGAAGCTGAAATCGTGCGCATGAGGGAGGTTCAAGGCGATCCGGACCCATTCGCAATAATGATTGATCTTGGGCAAAAAGGAAAACGAGAAATAATTTTTGACAAGCCAACCATTGAAACAGGTAATGCCATTCGAGACGAACTACACTCTTTTGCACTTTCGATTCTCAATGATATACCAACACAGGTTCCCCTAGAGCATGGCACCAAAGCCCTCGAGGTGGCCATGATGGTACTGGAAAAAATGAAACAAAGTGTGATCCTGGCTGAAGACTAAAAAATTTAACGTATAGGCAATAAAGATATAAATGTGAAGTTATACAGCCGAAAATAGCCCTCCCATTGCTATTTTCGCGACCCTTATAACCTTGCCTCTCAATGAAATTCGCATTCTTGCTGATTCTCAGCGCGATTATATTCAATAGTTGCAATCCCGATGAACCGGATCCGGCTTTCATTTACATTGAGGATTTTCAATTTAATACCGCCCCTGGAGAAGGCACCTCAAGTCAAAAAATCACCGAAATGTGGTTATATATCAACGATCAAGTAGTTGGAATCACCGATCTTCCAGCTCGCATTCCCGTACTAGAAACGGGAAATGTAAACGTGGGTATCTTCCCTGGTATTAAAAACAATGGATTGAGCTCAATGCGGATTAAATATCCATTTTACAGCGGCTACTCCTATTCAACCACTCTTAAACCCTTGCAGACCGACACCGTAGTTCCCACATTTTCTTACTTCAATGATTTATTAATTGTGGAAAAAGATTACGATGGCTCGAGTCCTTCAATGGTTTCTTTCTCTTCCAATCAAGGACAGTTGCTCATCGCAGACGACCCTAATATAGCATTTGAAGGTGAGAGATGTGGTCATTATGTTTTAGAAGCTGGAAATGCTCTGCTCGCATTTAAAGATGATCAAAATCTTGAGTTCAATTCTGGAGAAGTCGTTTTTCTAGAGCTAAACTATAGCTCCAACAATCAATTCTCCACAGGTCTAATAGCAAGAGAAGGGACCTCTGAAAGAAAAAACATGGCTGTTATTATTAATCCAACAACAGATGGTGACATCGCTCCTGTTTGGAATAAAATTTACATTGACTTAGGCTTGATCATCAGCCAAAACTCCAACGCCTCGTATTTCGAAATTTACTTCGAAGCCGCACCCGATGATTTAGGTGAACCCATTCATATTTACCTTGATAACTTAAAGCTCGTACGTTTTCCATAAAACGAAAACAGCTCGCCTCTGCTGCTTATGAATAAGGTACTCCAAACGATTAAATATCTCTTATCCGACTTAATCAGTGCAGTTGTCGCGTGGACGCTTCTTTTTATTTATCGTAAAAAAGTCCTTGAATCGGAATACTTCGGTTATCCTATTGAAGTAAAGTTCGATAAAAACTACTACTACGGGTTGACATTTGTTTGTATCTTTTGGATGCTGCTGTATACTCTTTCCGGGCATTACTTGAGTATCTACAGACGTTATCGCATCAAGGAATTTACACAAGTATTTATCGCAACCTTTATTGGTGTACTCTTTCTGTTTTTTACCCTTCTTCTTGATGATGAACTCGGACATTACAATCGCTATTACAAGAGTATATTCTTCCTATTCGCTTGTCATTTTACCATTACACTAACAGGACGTTTAATACTCACATCCACCACTGTGGCTCGTATTCAAAGTGGAAAAATCGGATTTAATACGCTGATCATTGGAGGGAATGCTAGAGCACTGGCACTGTATCAAGAAATCATAGCCATGAAGAAATCACCAGGATTTAAATTCCTTGGTTTCGTAAGGGTTAATGGTACCGACAATTTACTTAGTCAGCACATTCCATTCTTAGGAAAATATATTGAACTCCCAGGCTTAATAAAAGAACATCAAATAGAGGAAATCATTATTGCCGTTGAAAGCTCCGACCATGACTACCTAGAAGCCATCATTAATTTGTGTGAGGATCAAAACGTCAACATTCGTATCATTCCTGATATGTATGACATTGTAAGTGGATCTGTTCAAACAAACAGTATCTACGGTGTGCCTTTCATTACAGTAAACTCGGAGATAATGCCCGCTTGGCAATTCACGCTAAAACGAGTGATTGATGTTGGTGTATCTCTTCTCGCATTGATAGTGCTTTCTCCATTGTTCATTGCCCTTGCGATCATTATCAAATTTTCTTCTGCAGGACCGATTATTTTTTCTCAAGAACGCATTGGAAAACATGGTAAACCATTTCAGATTTATAAATTCCGGACCATGTTTCAAAATGCGGAGGCAAATGGTCCACAATTGAGCTCCTCAACGGATAGCAGAATTACGCCAATTGGTCGCATCTTGAGAAAATCAAGAATCGATGAAATACCCCAATTTTGGAATGTAATAATTGGAGATATGTCTTTAGTAGGTCCTCGACCAGAAAGAGAATACTTCATTCAAAAAATTATGGAACGCGCTCCGCATTACCGTCACCTGCAAAAGGTTCGACCAGGAATCACCTCGTGGGGTCAGGTAAAATATGGATATGCAGAAAATGTAGATCAAATGATTCAGCGCTTGAAGTTTGATGTACTTTACATAGAGAACATGTCTCTAGCCATGGACTTTAAAATCCTGGCCTACACCGTGCTTATCGTTATCAAAGGCAGCGGTAAATAACGCGATTTGGTACTCTTCAAAGAAGTTGTATCTTGCCCGATATAAACTCTCCAAATCTTAACCCATGAAGTTAAAATTCGTTGCAGCACTTTTTGTCATTGGTATTGGAATGATTCTTTTCACCACGTCTTCTTCGAATGGAAGAGCGACCGCCGCTAATGCAGGAAATACAGGTGCGCCTGGTGAAAGCCAGTTATGTGGAAATTGTCATAACGGTGGAGCATTTGGACCAGTATCCGTTTCCATACAAATGTTTCTTTTAGGCACCACAACACCTGTTACCTCGTATATCCCTGGTGAATCGTATAACTTAAGAGTAACCGTCAGCAATAATTCAGGAAATCCTGTTGGATATGGATTTCAGCTCACTGCCCTTACTACCCCTGGAAATCTTCCACTGGCGGGTTATTCCTCGCTCGCCTCCAACGTAAAACAAAAAACCGTCACTGTTGGCGCAGTGGCAGGAAGAACCTATATTGAACACAATGGTGTGACCACCAACAATGTATTCAATTGTGTTTGGACCGCCCCTGCATCAGGCTCTGGTAGCATACGTTTCTATGCTGCTGGAAATGCTGTCAATGGAAATAGCTCCACTAGCCTTGACAATAGCGGAAGTACTAGCCTTACCATCACCGAGTCGCTGCCATTACTTGTAGATTACAATATCATTCAGAATCAATGCTTCAACTCCAACAATGGAGAAATTGAACTCTTTATATCTGGTGGAAATCCTCCCTACTCAGTCGAATGGGCCGATGGCTCCACCGACCTCTTGATTTCTGGATTAGCGGCAGGCAATTACAATGCAATCATTTCTGATAATCTCGGTGAAGTGGTAGAGGTTGATTTAGAAATTACACAACCAGAAGAAATTGTGGTAGACATTTCTACTTCTAACGCACTGTTTTTTGGTGGAACAGGAAGTGCTAGCATCAATGTGTCTGGAGGCACTGCCCCTCTGTCTATAACCTATTCCCCATCGATTGAGAACCTGGAACAAATACCAGCTGGGGAGTATCAAGTATTCGTTGAAGATGCCAATGGATGCTCGCTTTCCGAAACATTTGTAATCGAACAACCGAATGATTATTCGGTAGAAGCTACCACATCAAACAATCTTTGTTTTGGAGATAATAACGGAAGTATTCAACTTACCGTAAGTGGAGCCACTGCGCCTTATACTTTTCTTTGGAGCGATGGAAATCTCAATGAAGATCGAATTGACTTACTAAATGGAATTTATACTGTAAGTATTACGGATGCGAACGGATATACCTATTCTGAAACTTTCAATATAGAGTCACCTGTAGCATTCTTTGCTTCTGCTCAAGCCGATGCCATTCCATGTATAGGAGGCGAAACCACAGTCACATTCGAGCTTTCAGGAGGTACAACCCCTTACGCAACAGACTCCTCTCCTCTAGTGGTGAATACTCCCGGTATCTACAATTATGAATTTATCGATGCCAATGGCTGCACTGCTACGGCCAACTTGACCGTGGAATCTTTAGACGGAATATCCCTTGAACTTATTGATTTATCGCAACCCATTTGCTCCAACGACTGCAATGGTTCAATCACCGTTCAAACAAATAATGCAATCGGGGATATTAGCTATCAATGGTCCAACGGATCTACGTCTAGTGAAATTGGGGATCTCTGCGCAGGAGAGTATTCCGTGCTGGTTACAGATGAGTCAGGTTGTACTTTTTTTGCAGAATATACCGTGATCAATCCACCAAGTTTACTTGCTCAAAATGTCGAGTTTATTCTCCTAGAGGAAGACACATTTTATGCGGTGAATATTCTCCCTAATGGTGGAGTTGCTCCATATTCTTTTTTAATAGACCCTGCTCCAGAGACAGAAGAACCGATAACATTATTGTATGAGGTCCCTTACACAATTACTATAACAGATGCCAATGGATGCTCTATATCTGGTATTAAAGTTAACAACCCTGGGGGAAATGTTCTAGACAGAGAGAATAATACCTCTTTTAGCGTGTACCCCAATCCTGTAGAACGCGGTCAATCCATTATTGTAGACAATATCGAGGATATGCATTCTTATTCCATTAGCGCACTGAACGGACAAATCCTACATGAAGATCAAGTAAGCCCAGATAATAAGTTTATCTCAACAGATCAATTATCATCTGGATTGTATCTTCTATCCATTCAACATCCTCTAGGTACTTGGAGACATAAAATTTTAATTCACTAAAAAGAAATATCTCCTACTAGGGATTCAAGTTGGGACTCGGTTTTTTGAAGTGCTTCGCTCCAATAATGATCGTTTTTTGTCATTGGAACGACCCTTCTTAATCGAGTATGCAGTGCCTCTAGCTCATCGCTGCTGCGTAGAGGTCTTCTAAACTCTAATGCTTGAGCAGCGGTAAGTAGCTCGATGGCCAGGACCCTACGTAAATTTTGGAGTACGCGATAAGCTTTAGTTGCTGCATTTGCACCCATTGAAACATGATCTTCTTGACCATTGCTGCTATCAATGGTATCTACACTGGCAGGAGTGCATAACTGCTTATTCTGACTGACCATGCTTGCTGCAGTATACTGGGGAATCATGAATCCACTATTTAACCCAGGATTTGAAACTAAGAAAGCAGGTAGTTCACGCTGCCCGCTAATCAACTTATATACCCTTCTTTCCGAAATTGATGTCATCTCCGCCATGGCTATTGCCACCTGGTCTAGAATCAAAGCCAATGGCTGTCCATGGAAATTACCTCCACTGATAATCTTGTCTTGTTCTGGAAATATGATCGGATTATCAGTCACCGAATTGATCTCCGTTTCCAAAACGCTTATTACATAAGAAAGAGTGTCACAGGAAGCTCCATGCACTTGAGGTATACACCTAAAGCTATAAGGATCTTGAACATGTGTTTTCTTGCGTGATATAATCTGACTACCCTCTAAAAAGCTTCTGAATCTTGCAGCAACACTCCGCTGTCCAGCATGATTTCTTACTTGATGAAGCAGATCATCAAAGGGTTCTATTCTCCCATCAAAAGCATCAAGAGAAAGCGCCGCAATAGACTCACTTCCTCTGAACAAGGTTCCTGCGCGCATTGCGATATGCACTCCAAAAGCGCTCATGAATTGCGTGCCATTGATGAGTGCCAAACCTTCTTTTGAATGAAGTTGAATTGGTGAAAGACCGGCAGCAGCGAGCGCTTCCTCGCCAGTCATTCTATTGCCATTGTATCGCACCTCTCCTTCACCTATCAGAGGTAGGCATAAATGAGAAAGAGGCGCTAAATCACCACTAGCCCCGAGCGATCCAAGGGTGTACACTATAGGAGTGATCCCTTTATTAAAAAAATCAATAAGTCGCTGAACGGTATCTAGCTGAACGCCGCTGTGTCCATATGAAAGTCCTTTTACCTTAAGCAATAGCATCAGCCGAACAACTTCTTCCGGAACCTCCTCTCCCATTCCACAAGCATGAGATAGGAGCAAGTTCTTTTGCAAGGTCCCTAAATCATCCTCCCCGATCGTTTGATTGTAGAGCGCTCCAAACCCGGTGTTGATTCCATAGATGGGTTCATTCTGCGACTGCATTCTATCGTCGAGATATTGGCGACAAGCGACAATTCTTGATTTGGCTTTCTCACTAAGAACTAGTTCTCTTCCGTGAACGAGTATGTCCTTGACTTCCGACACCCTCAGCGGGTGATCTGGATGGATTTCATAAATCATTTATATGCGTTTGGTTGGGGGGACAAATATCAAAAATTATATCCAATAAACCGTTCAACCTAAATATGCACCGTTCGAGGGGTGGAATGAAATCGAGTGATCAGGTTTGCTTACCTTCGCTTCGCCAAATTATTAACCCCAAATGAGAACAATAAAATCCTTATTCTTTTTGGTTTTCGGTGGATTGACCGTGGCAGCAAGTGCTCAAAACATAAAATTTGAGCAATATACCTTGCCCAACGGACTTCATGTAATTCTTCACGAAGACCACAGCACACCCATCGTTGCTGTTTCTGTCATGTACCATGTAGGTTCGAAAAACGAACAAAAAGGCCGCACTGGAATGGCTCACTTTTTCGAACACTTGCTGTTTGAAGGATCCCAGAATATTGGTCGTGGTCAATATTCCAAATTTGTAGAAAATGCAGGTGGTGCGTTGAATGCAAACACCTCACAAGATCGTACCTTCTATTATGAGATTCTTCCCAGCAATCAGCTTGAGTTAGGTCTTTGGTTGGAAAGCGAACGCATGTTGCACGCAAAGGTGGAAAACATTGGTATCGAAACACAGCGAGAAGTAGTCAAAGAAGAAAAGAGACAGCGTATCGACAATCAGCCGTATGGAAATTTATTTGGAGCAACATTGGACGCCGCTTTCGACGTGCATCCTTATGCTTGGGCACCCATTGGTAGTATGGAGGATCTGAATGCTGCACAAGAAGCTGACTTTGTTGACTTCTACAAAACGTTCTATGTACCCAACAATGCCGTATTAAGTATTGCAGGTGATATCAATGTCAAAGAAGCGAAAGATTGGATCAATAAATATTTTTCAGGTATTCCTAGAGGGGCCAAAGAAGTACCTCGTCCAACTGTGAAAGAGCCTTTGAATAAAGGAGAAGTAAGAGATACGGTTTTAGGTAAAGATCAATTAGCGATGATTGTACAAGCTTATCACATCCCATCTCAAGGCACTACAGAATTCTATGCTGTGGATATGCTCAACCAAGTGCTTGCTGGTGGAGAAAGCTCACGCTTGAATAGAGCACTAGTAGAAGAAAAGCAGTTGGCTCTTTTTAGTGGTGCATTTACCTATAATGTAGAAGATCCCGGCTTGACAATGGCGTTCAGTTTAGCGAACATGGGCATTGACCCCAAAGTCGTAGAAGACGCGATGAATGAAGAAATCGAGAAAGTGAAGAATGAGTTGATTTCTGAAAATGAGTTTCAAAAACTGAGAAATCAAATGGAAAACAATTTCGTACAAGCCAACTCTACCGTAGCAGGTATTGCTGAAAGTCTTGCCAATTATCACATGTATTACGGCGATGCAAATTTGATCAATACTGAAATCAATCGCTACATGGCCGTTACAAAAGAAGATATTCGTAAAGCTGCTCAAAAGTTTTATGTAAAAGACAATCGAGTGGTTCTATACTTTCTTAATGATCCCAATAGCTCAGAGGTAAAATAATTCTGCTGTTTAAATAGATTCAGAAATAACAATGAAAACATTAATATATAGCGCCCTTACAGCAGTAACGCTCATTTTAGCTTCCTGCACTTCAACAGCTCCAGTAGATCGATCCAAGATACCTACTCCTGGTGCTGCGCCTAAAATTCAAATAGGTCAATATCAAATGTTCTCCCTAGAAAATGGGTTGAAGGTGATTGTTGTTGAAAATAGAAAACTCCCAAGAGTATCCTACAGTATCAACTTAGACATCGATCCAGTTCTGGAAGGAGATAAAGCTGGTTACACTGGATTTGCTGGCGAGCTACTCGGGGCGGGAACAGCATCTAAGTCTAAGGCCCAAATCGATGAACAAACTGATTACCTCGGAGCTAGTCTTTCTACTTCTTCGGATGGTATCTTCGGTTCTTGTTTGAAAAAACACGATGATGAGTTCCTAGCGCTAATGTCTGATGTGCTTTTAAATCCTACCTTCCCTCAAGAAGAATTAGATAAGTCAAAAAAACAAGCACAATCTTCTTTGGTGAATGAGAAAACGGATCCTGGATCCATCAGCTCGAAAATTGGATCTTTACTGAAATATGGAAAGAGCCACCCTTATGGAGAGTTCATGACAGAAAGTACGCTTGAAAAAATTACTCGCGATGATTTGGTGAACTACTACAATACTTTCTTCAAACCTAACGTAGCGTATCTTGTTATTGTTGGAGACATTACCGCCGAAGAAGCCAAGGCTCAAGCCAATCAATATTTTGGCGCTTGGAAAAGAGGAAATGTCAACTCCATGAAATACACTACACCAGTAGCACCTGCTGCAAATCAAGTAGCATTTGTTCCTGTTCCAGGTGCAGTACAAAGCGTTATAGACGTGACGTATCCAATCGATCTTAAGCCCGGTACACAAGAGGCAATTGTTGCAAATGTGCTCAACAATATTCTTGGTGGAAGTGGTTTTCAAGCGCGTTTGATGCAGAATCTTCGAGAAGATAAAGCATTTACCTATGGAGCTTATTCCGAAATAAGCAATGATGAACTTGTAGGATACTTCAGCGCTGGTGCCAGTGTTAGAAATGAAGTAACAGACAGTGCTGTGGTTGAATTCCTTTACGAAATGGAACGTATCGTTAACGAACCTGTAGCAGATAGTACGCTACAAACTGTAAAGAATATCATGACAGGTAGTTTTGCGCGTTCATTGGAAAGACCACAAACTATAGCAAATTTCGCATTCAATATCGAAAAGTATGGTTTGCCAAAGGACTACTACGAGACCTACCTTCAAAAATTAAATGCTATTACTGCTGCTGATGTACAAGCATTAGCTAAAAAATTAATCAAACCCAAAAATGCTTATATCACTATCGTTGGAAACAAGGAAGTAGTAGATAAACTCAATCGTTTCGCCGCAAGTGGTAAGGTGGATTTGTATAACCCTGACGGAACTGTATTCGTAGATCTTAAGCCGGTACCAGCAGGCGTGACTGCACAGAGCGTTATCGACGCCTACGTAAATGCACTTGGAGGAAAGGCCAAAATCTCATCCATTAAGTCGTTTGATCAAACAGGGAAAATGGCAATGGGTCCAATGAACTTGGACATGAACGTAAAGATGAAGGACAACAGAAAATTACTGACCACCGTGAAGATGGGTGCAATGGATTTAATGAAACAGGTGTTTGATGGTGATAAGGGTAAAATGTCTCAAATGGGACAAAGCCAAGATCTAGGACCTGATGAAATCAATGATATTAGAAAGCAAATAGAAATCGCTCCTGAGGCCAACTATTCCAATGGTAAAACGAAGTTAGACCTAAAAGGAATTGATATCATTGATGGAGAGGAAGCCTACTTGATGGAAATAACTGATGAAACTGGCGAAATGACTACCACCTACTTCAGCGTGAAAACAGGTCTTAAACTTAAAGATCTTGCCACACAAACAGAAGGAGGCGAATCCATGACCATTGAGGTAATTTACAAGGATTACAAGGAGTTTGGAGGAGTGAAGTTCCCGACGCTTGTAAAAACCAATGCCGGTGGCCAAGCATTCGATGTTACTACCATGGACATCATTATCAATCCTTCCCTAGAGGACACACTATTCAAAGTGGATTGATTTTTTAGGAATTTTTATACTAAAGCCGCGTTAAATCCCAGTTTAGCGCGGCTTTTTCGTTAAACGCTGTTAAAGCTGATAATCATGAAGAACTTCTTACTGATATTCGACTGTCTAATTGTTAAAATTAAACTTTTCGAAATATGAAAAAAATACTCATCCTCAGTCTGGCGATCTTAGCGCTCAGCACCTCCTCATGTAAAGTGATCCGACAGGGAGAAGTCGGTGTAAAAAGAACCTTAGGGAAAATCAACCCAAGAGTTCTTCAAGAAGGCCCTCGTTTGTTCAATCCGTTTGTGACGACCATCATTCCCGTTCCTACTCGAACCATCAATCTCGAGGTCAACCTGGATTTACCTTCTAAAGAAGGGGTGAATGTTCTAGCTGAAATTTCGATCCTCTATCATGTAGATGGCACGATGGCTACAAAAGTCATTGAAGAAATCGGACGAGACTATGAAAGAACCATTGTCCTTCCTGTGTTCCGTGCATCTTCCGCAGACATTACATCTAAATTTATGGCCAAAGACATGCACACTGGAAATCGTTTGGCCATCGAAACAGCCATTAAAAACCAAATGAATGAAACACTGCTCGCTCGCGGTATCATCGTAGAAAATGTGCTTATGAAAAGCATCAAGCTTCCACCGAATTTGTATAGAGCCATTGAAGAAAAGATGGAAGCCGAACAAGCAGCGCAGCGGATGGAATTCGTTCTTTTAAGAGAAAAACAAGAAGCTGAGCGCAAACGTGTAGAAGCTGAAGGGGTAAGAGACGCCAATAGAATTGTTTCTGAAGGCCTCAATGAACAAATTATCAAGTTCAAAAGCCTAGAAACATTCGAAAAAATAAGCACCCAGCCCGGGTCCAAACTGATCATTACCGATGGAAAAGCTCCTTTTCTAATCAACGAGTAAGTATTGAATAAATAAAAAGTCCCGATGCAAATACTGTGTCGGGACTTTTTATTTTTACCCCACTAACCCAAATGCATGAAGAAAGCACTCATCCTAGTTACCCTCATTTTAGTTGTAACAGCGAGTAAGGCCCAAAAGGATACTACGAATCAACCGAAATTTCAGAACCTCGGCTTTTTGTTGGGCGCTACACAAGGTGTTTTACGATTGGATAGCCGTGCAGTGTTTATTCCCAATACCTCTAGAGTGCTTAGCGCATCTCCGGTAAGTGTTTGGGGAATTCATGCTGGTGTTTTTTATAATATAGAAAAAGAAAACTGGATTTTTCGACCGGCTATCGAAGCATCTATCATTAATTCGCATATCAAATACGATGTTCAAAAAACCCTGAAAGAAGAAGGCTATATATACCCAGTCAGCATTGAAGTACCTTTTCATGTGATGTACAAATTCAATAAGAAATTTGTTCCAGATATTCTTATTGGCGCAAGAGCGATCTTTGCTAACAACAGCCTGAAAAGCGTACAACCTCCCACCACTTCTTTTACTCCCAACTTCGAAGCAGGACTTTCGAAAAGAACCACACTTGGTAAAAAGAACGCGATGCGTTTTGAGCTCCTGTATAGCCGAGGCACATCCAATTTGCACAGTCCTGAAATCGGGAATGAATACAGTGAAAGCATTAATAGTGTTTTTCGCGATTATATATCATTAAGAATTTATTTTAACTAAACTTCGCACCGCATGTCCTTCTCAGAAACAGTTATCAAACTAGAAGACGTTCGCATCATGCAACGTGACAATGTGATTCTAGATCATGTCAATCTAGAAGTAAACGGCGGCGAATTCGTTTACCTTATCGGTAGAACTGGTAGCGGTAAAAGTTCACTTCTAAAACTCTTATATGGAGAACTTCCTTTCACTTCTGGAAAGGGGTATTGTTGCGGTTTCGAACTGCATCATTTAAATGCTTCTAAAGTTCCTTTCTTAAGAAGAAAGCTGGGAATTGTGTTTCAAGATTTCGAATTGCTCACTGACCGCTCTGTAAATGATAATCTCGAGTTTGTTTTGCGTGCCACGGGCTGGAATGATAAAAAAGCTATTCAGAGCAGAATGCAAAGTGTTCTGGAATTAGTACAGTTGGAAGGCAAAGGCACAAAAATGCCACATCAACTTTCTGGAGGCGAGCAACAACGTGTTGCCATTGCACGTGCACTTCTCAATACCCCCTCTTTGATTCTTGCCGACGAACCAACTGGAAATCTTGACCCTCAAACGAGCCATGAAATTCTCAACCTACTGTTGGCCATCGCACAATCAGGAACAGCAATAGTAATGGCCTCGCATGATTATGAAACCATGCAAAAATTTAATAGCAGAATCATTGTTTGTGAAAATGGATCTCTTGTCGAAAAAGTGACCACCTAATGTCGAGCCCGATTATCTCCGTTATCATTCCGTGTTATAATGCTGAGCTCACCATTGAGAAAGCAATTACTTCTGTTTTAGATCAAACACTTCCCAATATTGAAATTCTTGTCATTGACGGAATGTCTTCTGATCATTCTCTTTCTGTAATAAAAAAATTTGAAGGTAAAATTGCAAAACTAATCAGTGAGAAAGACAAGGGAGTATATGACGCTATCAACAAAGGAATTCAATACTCCAGCGGTTCGTGGATTTATGTTTTAGGGGCTGATGACTATTTAGCAGATCCCAATGTATTCGAACGAATCATGCCGTTGCTACAGGCAGATATAGAACTTCTTGCTGGTAGAATTCAAAATGTACATTCCAATCATCCTCTTGTGCCAACAACATTTGAGCCTTCGTTCGGATTAAAAATCTTTCTCAAAAATACCATTCATCAACAAGGTGCTCTCTACAAAAAGAGTGCATTACCAAATCCCCCTTTCAAGCCAGAATTGAAAGTATTGGCAGACTATGCAACACATTTATCTTTCAAAATAAAAAACTCCAAGGTAGGACTAACCAATACCATGATCGCAACATGCAGTGCAACAGGAATTTCTAAACAATTTCAATCAAAATTGTATATAGAAGAATGGAAAATGAAAAGCGAAATCTTACCGTTACACTGGCTAATCATCAACGCGCTGAGCATTCCGTTCAAGTATATTTTGAAAAAGCTCTTCTGAATAGCTCAATAATAAACTGACCTTCCTTTTCCCAACACAACTCCTCGCGGGCCTTTAAACAGTTCTCAACAAATTCGTCATATTGCTCATCGGACAGTGCATGATTGATAGCGTCGGCTATCGCACTTGGAGTGATTTCCTTGACGAGCCATCCAATCTTATATTGCTCAATAATCCGCTTGAGCTCTGGCAGATCGCTACCAATCACTGGTACACCACAGTGAATATAGTCAAAGAGTTTATTTGGAAGAGACAGTCTATAATTGTCATGCAAGGGCTTATCCAATGACAAGCCTATATCGCTGTTTGCGGTGTGCTTTCTTAATTCTGAAAATGGTAGTTTTCCCAATATCTCTACACGATCATGAAGCAAGCCAGCACGCTTTCGAATTTCAGGCATTTCCCGTCCACTGCCGACAATGAGCAAACGAGCATGTTGCACCATACTCATGGCATCCACAGCCTCTTTACCCCCTCTATCTGGGTCGAGGTAAGCACCTTGAAGAATAATTTGCTTAACCGAACGATCCTTCGGTCTCTCGATAGTCGGAGGGCAATCCTTCAAAAATGGAACATTTCGTACCACCCCAACATCAACTTTATATCTCTTCCTGTATATTTCAGCAATGCTTTCATTCACTGTATATACCCATTGAAGCTTCGGAAAAATATACTGCTCAACTCTAGTCCAAATGGCCTTAACAAGACGGCGACCAGTTAAACCTTCTGCCTCTGTAAAGTACTCGTGACTATCATAAACCAATATTTTTCCGCGGAGCTTAGAGATAAGAAATGCTGGTAACAAGGTATCTAAGTCATTAGCCAAAATGGCATCTGTTCTTTTGAACAACAAGAAAAAGAAAAGACGAATTTGAAGAAAGACATAAAATAAAGCGCCCGCGCTGAAAAAGACCCGTAGACGTACTATTTGATAATCTCTTGAAAAAGCTCTGCTCTGTTTCTTCAACACCCCCACCAACGAGATGCTATAGCCTTGTTCCAATAATGTAGTGCAAACCTTGGCAACACGCTGATCGAATTCGAGATCATTGGACACCAACACCGTTATATGCTTGGAAGGTTCAATCATCTAGTGATATGGACTATCCGTTTTCTCTGATTTTCATTAGTACTTTTTTGGTATAGAGAGGAAACTCAGCATTCTGCATCCAGCTATAATAACCAGGATCCTTAATGAGAATATCCTTAACAGACATGCCTTTGTACTTTCCAAAATTGTAGACTACCTCTCCTTTCTCATTGTAAATAAGATGGCCAGCCAAATCAGCCTTCTTTCTTCTTTCGCTTAATGCATGAATAACCTGCATATCATTTTGAACCGGCTTTATCATACTGCCTTTTCCATCCTCCACTTCAACATCCTTATATTTTTCTAGCATAGCCTCAAACACCTCATAAGTAGCTCTAGCATCCGGAAGAGCCTCGTGTGCATCCTCTAAACTCTTATTGCAATAAAACTTGTATGCCGCCTTGAGATTCCGGGGTTCCATCAAGTGATAAATTACTTGCACATCGATAAGATTTCTTCCTTCTATGGAAAAGTCAATCCCTACGCGAAGGAACTCTTCTGCTAGAAGAGGGATATCGAATTTATTTGAATTATAACCACCCAGATCACAATCGAATAAAAACTTGAAAAGCTTTGGAGCAGCTTGCTCAAAGGTAGGCGCATCCTTCACATCCGCGTCATAGATACCGTGAACCATCGAAGCCTCCACAGGAATGGGTACTCCAGGATTGATAAGAAAGCGATGAGCGCTTCCTGATTCTGATGGCAGGGTGTTGATTTGCCCATCAGGCATTATTTTCACGATTGCAATTTCCACAATTCGATCCTTGGCCACATCGGTGCCAGTGGTTTCTAAGTCAAAAAATGCAAGCGGTTTTTGAAGGTGAAGTTTCATATTCAAATATATCGCGCAAGGTAAATCACCTAACTCGAAAGCCCAATAAAATATCCTTTATACTTATGCGTTTCTCATTCACAGAGTAGCAAGCCGAACACCGTTCGGCGAAGGGTAGCAAAAAGAAACCCTCGGAGGGGAGTCTCCGAGGGTTTCGATTTTATAAACTCTTATACTATCCTTCTACTTTAATCTTGATGTATTGGAATTGTTCGTAAACGCTCTTATTGGTAGTTGCATCCTTCTCGTAGGCCTTACCTTGAACAAGTTTACGGGACACAGTAAACATGAAATGCTCTCCTCTTCTATAACCTAACTTCTCGAGCTCTCCTGCAATCATATCTTCTGCAGATTGCGCACGGAATGCAGCCAACTCATCGTTGTTTTTGAACTTAGATGAAGGAACACGCGATGCACTCGCCTCAACACTGATGGTTACTTTACCCTTATCATAAAGTATCTTCTGGATGTCTTTCACAAACTGTTGGAACTTCACTTCTTTAGCGCCAAAGTCTTTGCTGTCATACACAAAATATCTAGAGAACTCCGCATAACCTAACGACTCGATAAACTGCGTCTTAATAGGGTTCTTTGGATCATAGCCTAAATCAACTTTTGTCTCTTCTTTCTTAGGTTGTTCAACCTTTGGAGCTGGTTCAGGTTTCTTCTCCACTTTTGGTTCCACTTTTGGTTCCTCTTTCTTTGCCTCATCCAATTTCACTGGAATCAAGTAAACTTCTCTTTCTAATTCTTGGAAGTTTGTTTCACAAGGTACATTGATGTCGTCTTGCTTGATTTTCTCTTTTCCCTTTAAATAATCGATATGGTAACTTGTACATGGATTCAAGATTGCCAAGTAGCCTCCATCGCGCTGTCTAGGCTTGTACTCCATGACTTCACCTGTTTTGGTGTTGGTCACTACAATCTTCAAATCAGAGGGAAGCTCTTGACCTTCTTCCCCTATGATATAACCTTTCAGAACAGCCAACTGGCTTGCACCGCTATTGTCTGGAAGATCGATCATATAAATATCTTTCTTTCCATATCCTCCATCGCGTTCAGAAGAATAATAAGCGCGTTTTCCGTCCGCCATAGGCTGGAAAAACACATCATCTTCTACGGTATTCAACGGATACCCCATATTTTCAGGTTTGCCCCACTCTCCATCTGCTCCTTGCTTAACATAAAACAAATCAAATCCTCCCATGCTATTGTGACCTTGAGAGGCGAAATACATTCCTTTTCCGTCAGGAGTTAAGAATGGAGAATCTTCATCCAAGGCGGTATTAATTGTTGGACCAGCGTTCAGTGCACGGCTCCAAGTACCATCTGGCATTTTTACACACCTATAAATATCTCGACCACCCAATCCTCCAGGACGATCACTTACGAAGTAAAGCGTATTCTCATCTGCAGTGATCGTGACGTGTGTCTCCCATGAAGCAGTATTGATGTCTGAACCTAATTTGGCTGGATCACTCCATATTTCACCAATAAGTTTCGAATACAAAACACGACCATCACCGAGACTGTCTCGGTAGACAAAAAGTGTTTGGCCATCTGGTGATACGCTAATTGTGGCATCGTGATCATCCGAATTTAGATTGAGTGTTTCGGGTGGACCCCATTCGCCCTCAGCAGTTTTGAAAGAAACGTAAATATCATCTCTAAACTCTCCAGTTTCAATGTTGATGATACGAGAATTGGTAGAGTCAGGACGAAGTCTTCGGCTGGTGAAGAACAAAGAAGATTCATCCAATGAAAGCACTGGGCTGAAGTCATTCTCAGCACCGTTTACAACAGGACCTAAATTGGTAATGATATAATTCTTTGGATCTGCGATTTGTCTCTTTGCTTCTTCAGCTTGAGAAAGCCCAATATCTGCCAAGCCCTGAAGCCTGTGTTTCTTATTAAGCGTTTTCTTAAGTTTGGTAAAAGATTCAATGGACTCGTCCAGTTTATAATTCAAATGCTGAGCAATACCCAAATAGTAAAGTGCATCAACGGGCGCTCTTTTCTCTCCTAAATCAAATGGATCGTAGTTTTTAGAAACCTTTTTAGCGGTCGCAACTTCTAAATAACTCAATGCCTCTTTCTTCGCATTAGCTGTTTGCAACAAACAATACCCCAACTTGTAATTGACATTTGCATTGTTGGGATCTATTTCTAAAATAGTTTTCCACTCTTTAATGGCCTGCAACCATAGTTTTTCCTCCATGAGCTTGTTACCTTCCATGAAACGAGCAGTGTAGTCTCCTCGATCCTTTGGGGGTTCAGCGCCCCAAGTGAAAGACGCGATCAATAGAAAACAAATCAAACCAAGAGCGGATTTCATATCAATTAAATTTCGAGTGTTAATCTTAGTGAGGTCGTAAAGTTACTGATTTTCAAATTTTATACTTCACGATCTACATCAAATGCTTCCAAATAGTCGGCAACGCGGCGAACAAAAGAACCTCCCAATGCTCCATCTACCACTCTGTGATCGTAGCTATGAGATAAGAACATCATGTGGCGAATTCCTAAAGTATCACCGTAGGGTGTTTCAATTACTGCGGGTTTCTTTCGTATTGCACCAACTGCCATGATAGCGACTTGTGGTTGATTGATGATTGGAGTACCCATCACATTTCCAAATGTTCCAACATTGGTCAACGTATAGGTTCCACCTTGAATTTCATCTGGACTCAACTTATTATTTCTCGCTCTATCCGCCAGATCATTCACTTTGCTGGCTATTCCAACGAGATTCAACATATCGGCATTCTTTATGACTGGCACAATTAAATTACCGCTCGGAAGCGCAGCTGCCATTCCGATATTTATGTCCCGGCGATATATAATCTTATTTTCGTCTACAGAGACATTCACACCAGGGAAATCCTTGATGGCTCGAACAAGCGCTTCAATAAACAAAGGAGTGAAGGTTAACTTCGTTTTATGTTTTTGCTCAAATTGCTTTTTGATTTTCTCACGCCACATCACAATGTTGGTAACATCCGCTTCGACGTAAGACGTAACGTGCGGAGAGGTCTGCTTACTCATTACCATATGATCGGCAATGAGTTTTCTCATTCGATCCATTTCCACTACCTCGTCATTTGCTCCAATAAACACCGCTGGCTTCGACTTTTTCTCCACTGCAGCCACCTTTGGTGCAGAAGGTGAGGCCGAGGTTGAAGCGACAACAGGAGCGGAAACCGGTGCTGAAGTCTTGTTTTCTACGTAATGAAGGATGTCTGTCTTAGTCACTCGACCGCCTTGGCCCGTCCCAGTGATCTTCTCCAGTTCTGTCAGGCTGATGCCTTCCGCCTTCGCAATATTTCGAACCAAAGGAGAATAAAACTTACCGCTTGGTCCACTTTTAAGAATTTCTTCAGCGAGCTGAATCTCTTGACCAACCGAGGCAATTTCTGCCACTTGAACGGGTGAGGATACTGCTCCATTGCTATGAACTGCGGGAGCCGCAGGTTTTGCAGGAGCCTCAACTACCGAAGAACTAGCGCCGGTACCAATAAGTGCAATAGGCTGTCCAACTTGAACAACATCGCCCTCATTTACAAGACACTTTAACAAAACTCCATCTTCTGGAGCAGGCACTTCACTGTCCACCTTATCTGTGGCAATTTCAATAATGGGCTCATCGGCCTTCACCGCATCGCCTTCTTTTTTTACCCATTTTATTATAGTAGCCTCAGCTACACTCTCGCCCATTTTGGGAAGTAAAAGCTCTATTTGTGACATTCGATATTCCTTAAGAGGTGCCGCAAATGTACAATTTATAACCCCATATTTGGCAGGTGTGAAAAACCTTTTAATTCATTTATACCCAATGATTTCCCTCGGATTTAAAATCTGTTTTGACAAAAACCATAAGAAAGAAAAAGAAAAATACCACTCCCGCCTGTACTTCCAGCATTGACTCGAAAAGACAATTAACCCCGGTTACCAAAATAAATGCTGGAAATACAAAAGTTCCCGATTTTATAGATTGAACGAAGGATAGAAGAAATATTAAGATCAACAAGAACAGGCCAGGCCACCCCAACTCGGCTGCAATTTGTAAAAACTGATTGTGTGTGTTCAATTGATGTTCTGCAGCGTAGGTTTCTCCATCGCGTTCGTATAGCTCCTCCAGCTTTGCGCCCACGTTACCTGCGCCCAATCCAAAAGGATTTTCGCGCAACACTTCAAAAGAAGCCGCCCATGTAACCTTTCGAAGTTCTGTACTAGAATATGCTGGAGAATTTTCTCCGACCGGAGCTGTTGCAATATCTTTTGCTGAACGTTCAAATCGAGAAGCAGTGAGAGGAAGCAACATCGAGGTAGCAAACAAAAAAACTAAAGAACTTAGACAAACAAGGATATAATGCCTGGGAATGATGTATCTTCTATGCGCAGCGAAACCAGCAAGGAATATACAAATTCCTGCAGATATTATCCCAGCCTTTGAAGCGAGCATGGAGATGAATAAGACGGTAAATCCTCCGGCGATCCAGTGTATCCACTTGATTGAAAAGAAATAATCTTGCCGTACCCCACGCATCAAAATCCACAATAGCGCTAAACTCTGATAAACCGCCATATACGTTGGATGAAAAACTATTCCTAACTTGCTATATGTCAGATAATCCAAAGAGCCATATTGATTTACTCTATAAATACCATAACTCAATGCGACCAGTGCGAAAAGCAAAGTGCCCGTCGTGAAGGCATTAAATATTCTATACAGCTCATTTTTACTGAGCCCAGGATGCAACAAAGCCAAAAGTGGAAATACAAACATACTCGCCTTAAACTCTAGTTCTTTCCAAGCCACTTCCGGAAAAGAAGAATTAAATGCACTTACAAAAAGCATTGTATAAAGCAAGGCTGAAAAAAACATCGCTGGCTGGAATACCCAGCTCAAAGTGCTCTTTCTCCGAATGAAATAAATGATGGTATACATCACGAACAAACCGATTAAAAAAGTCACCGTTTTTTTATGCAATGGGATAAAGAAAGCAATCCACATGCAAAAATTGTAGTGACCCTTTTCCAGAGATATATATTCTCCCCACTTCATTTAATGGAAGAAAGAATACGATTTATTTGAGGTTCATGATGCACCAAATGGTGTAGTAAAAAGTCCATGGTTGCATCCATTGTAATCATTCCAGCGGCAGGCTGACGAAAAACTAATTTATCCAAATGCTGTTCTTCAAAGACTTCTAAAAAAGTCTTCCACTTACCTCTCAACTCTTTCCACCTTTCCACTATTTGTTCCAGCGATTCATTATTTGGAGGCGCAGGCAAAACGTCTGGTGCTTTGTAGCGTTCATTGGAGGCCAATCTTTGTACCAACTTCATGGCGTTCTCTCTCTCTTGTTGACCTTCAGTTTCCAGCATGTCCCAGCCACCAGATGACTTTTTCATGATGTAACCCAAGGTGCCGCTTTCACTAAACAACACATGCTGAAATACTTGAATTACGCTCCATGCATCTTGATTCTCTGGTCTTTGCAATTGCTCCGTTGAAAAAGAAGATGTCAATGAAATCAAGTGCTCTGTGCGACTTTCGAGCTCTAGAAACTTATCCTCTAAGATTTTTATCATCCTGCAATGTAACTATAAGTTCAAATACATTTGAATATGTGGAATATTATCTTCAGGGTAAACCTCTCCAACCGCAATAAAACCAAGAGATTCATAGAATTTTTTTAAGTATAACTGAGCACTAATGCGAATCTCGTTGGCATCTTTTTCTTCGCGAATTGCAGCAATGCACCTTACCATCAATTCCCTTCCTAGGCCCTCTCCTCTGCGATGCAAAGCGCTTACTACTCTTCCAATTGAATAATTAGCGTAACTAACCCCTGGCGGAACTAACCTGGCGCATGCAACACAGGAACCATCTTCAGCCAGGGCAAAAAGATGTTTGCTTTTCAAATCTTTTCCATCCAAATCCTGATAAGGACAGTTTTGCTCGATCACAAATACCTGAATCCGCAATTGAATGATTGCATACAACTCTTCCTTGGAAAGAGCATCCCATGTTTTACAATGCCAATTAATTTTCATTACATCCTTTGAAATCGGGCACCAATATCGGAGAATGCGGGCCTATCTTTGCAAACGATGAATTATTTATCTGTAGAAAATCTCTCCAAATCTTATGGAGAAAGAGTGCTTTTTGAAAATCTGACATTCGGAATAGAAAAAGGACAAAAGGTAGCACTCGTAGCACGCAATGGTACTGGAAAGTCAAGTTTGTTTAAAATACTCGTGGGACAGGAAAGTCCAGACAGCGGTAATGTTAGTTTTAACAAAGAAGTGCGCATTGGCTTTTTGGCTCAAGAGCATGGATTGGACAACGAACTCACCATATTGGAAAACATATTCAATGCAGATAATCCCATGACGCGTGCGATTGCCGCTTATGAAAAAGCTCTTCTCCATCATGAAGGACTGGAAAAAGCTCATGACCAAATGGATCAAACAGGAGCTTGGGATTACGAAGCCAAAGCCAGGCAAATTCTTGGAGGATTAGAAATTCATAATTTGGAAAAAATCGTAAAAAATCTTTCCGGTGGGCAAAAAAGAAGAATTGCTTTAGCTAAAGTACTTATAGAAGAGCCCGATCTTGTTTTCTTAGATGAGCCTACCAACCATCTCGATTTAGATATGATCGAATGGTTGGAAGAGTTTTTGAATCGATCGAACATGACTATATTCATGGTAACTCACGATCGCTATTTTCTAGAAAACATTACGGATGAGATACTGGAATTAGAAAATTTAAGCATCTATCGTTATAAAGGCAATTTCAGTTATTATTTGGAGAAAAAGTCGGAGCGCGAAGCGCTGGAAGAAAGTTCGAGAGAAAAAAACATGAACCTCTTTAAAAGGGAATTGGAATGGGCTCGAAAAATGCCGAAAGCGAGGACTACCAAAAGCAAAAGCAGAATGGATGCATTCGCAGAGCTCAAAGAAAAAGTAAAAAAGAACAGCGATCCGGATGCGCTTGAGTTGGAAATCAACATCAACCGTTTAGGAAGTAAAATTTTAGAACTACATAAAGTAAAGAAAAGCTTTGGAGAAAAACAAATTCTTGCTGGTTTTGACTACGTATTTAAAACTGGGGAGAAAGTAGGACTCGTAGGAAGAAATGGCACTGGAAAATCAACCTTTCTAAACTTAATAACTCAACAAATTTCACCAGACGGGGGGAAAGTGATTGTCGGGGATACCGTCGTTTATGGATATTACAGCCAAACGGGAATTCCATTGAAGGATGGACAACGAGTGATCGAAGCAGTGAGAGAAATTGCTGAGTTCGTTCCTTTGAAGAAAGGCAAAACCATCACTGCCGCTCAGATGCTCGAGCGATTCCTTTTTCCAAAGCAAATGCACTTCAGCTACATTGAAAAGCTTAGTGGAGGAGAAAAAAAGCGCCTTCAGCTTCTTTTGCTTTTGATGAAAAATCCGAACTTCCTTATTCTCGATGAGCCAACCAACGACCTAGATGTTTTTACATTAAGTGCTTTAGAAGAATACCTTCAACAATATCCTGGATGTTTATTGATCGTGAGTCACGATAGATATTTTCTAGACAAACTGGTTGATCATGTATTTGTATTGGATGGGTATGGCAATGTAAAAGATATTATCGGAAGTTATGCTGCATATCGGATGGCCATGGACGATATGGCAAAGCAAGAAGCTCTTCGACAAAAACAAACTATTCTTCCCGAGGAGGATAAAAAAACGTCTGATACAAAGTCAAAAATTAAACTTACCTTCAAGGAGAAATTTGAATTTGATCAGCTTGAGAAAGAGATACCTGAACTCGAAATAAAGAAGAAAGAACTGGAAACAAAACTTGCTTCAGGTCTTACCGACCACATAGAACTAGAAAAAACCACCGCAGAACTAGGCAAAGTTATATCCGACTTAGACAACAAAGGCATGAGATGGCTCGAGCTCAGCGAATTTGTTTGACGCTATTGAACGTCGAAGTTGACTAACACTTCATCAGAAGTGGGCACTGCCTGACACGTGAGTACAAATCCGTTTTCTACTTCGCCGGGTTCTAAAGCATAATTCACAATCATTTCTGCAGTACCAGATTCCAATTTCGCTCGGCATGTGCAACACATTCCACCTTTACAAGAGAAGGGAATATCCATTCCATGTCTTTGGGCCGCATCCAAAATGGGCATTCCATTCATTGGCATTTCAAAATCCACTTGCTGACCATCGTAAACAACACTGACCTTAGACATCCTGTCAGATGGCTGCTTTTTCTCAATAACCGTAGTATCCTTCGGTTTTATTTGACCGGGTGATGCGAAAAGTTCAAAATGGACATTTTCTTTGTTCACGCCTACCTTTTCTAGACTTTCAGAAACCGAACGAATCATCGGCTCTGGACCGCATATAAAAACTTGATCTATGCTTTTTAAATCAATGAATGCCTTGCCAAATCCCTCACACTTTTCGCCATCGATTCTACCATGAAACAATGGTATTTCGTTAGGCTCTCCACTTAGAACATGAAATACTCTGAATCGACCTAAATAACGGTCTTTCAAATCCTCTAATTCATCTCGAAAAATAATGGTATTGAACCATCGATTTCCGTAGATAAGACAAACTTCGGAACCCGGCTCCGACTTTAGCACTGTCTTAGCAATAGATAACACGGGCGTTATACCACTTCCTGCGGCAACCAATAGATACTTCTTCTTTTTCTCTGGCTCAATTTCAGATGTAAATGCACCCATTGGCGTCATCACTCGTAAAACATCTCCCTCCTTAAGCAATTCATTCGCCCATGAACTAAATATTCCTCCCTCGACTTTTTTCACAGCTACACGCAATTCTCCGTCGTACACTCCGCTGCAAATGGAATAAGAGCGACGGATATCTTCTCCCCCAATCGTCTCGCGAAGGGTCAAATACTGACCGTGCTTAAACTGGTACTCCTGGGCTAATTCATTCGGAACATCAAACAAAATACTAACGCAATCCGCTGTTTCCTTGCGGATCTCTTTGACTTTCAATGGATGAAATTTAGGTCTCATGATGTATCTTGCCTCCGTTTGATTTCTAGGTCGCAAATGTAGCCAAACGGCTATAGTTTGTGCCAGTATTGATATAAATCAGAGGAATTCTTTGTTTGTTGAACATTTCTTTTATTAATCTTGTTGTCGCTAAAAGGTTAAATTGATGGAGAATAGTGTTTTGCTAGAAAAATTTCAGCAATACGTAGATGCGGAAAATAAAGTAGAAGCTAAGGACTGGATGCCTGAAGGGTATCGTAAAACCTTGATTCGACAAATAGCTCAGCACGCTCACAGTGAAATAGTGGGTATGCTTCCAGAGGGTAATTGGATCACAAGAGCGCCCTCTTTGAGAAGAAAAACCATTCTCCTGGCAAAAGTGCAAGACGAAGCGGGCCATGGCCTCTATTTATATAGCGCAGCAGAGACCCTTGGTGTTGATAGAGATACACTCATCAATGAATTGCATGAAGGAAAGGCCAAATACTCTAGTATATTTAATTACCCTACACTGAGTTGGGCAGATATCGGAGCCATTGGATGGTTAGTGGACGGAGCGGCTATCGTTAATCAAGTTAGTTTGCAAAGAACCTCCTTTGGTCCTTATAGCAGAGCGATGATCCGCATTTGCAAGGAAGAGAGCTTTCATCAGCGTCAGGGCTATGAAATCATGATTGCTCTTGCAAAAGGCACTGAGGCTCAAAAGAAAATGGCACAAGATGCCCTTAATCGTTGGTGGTGGCCCTCATTGATGATGTTTGGCCCAAGCGATAAAGCATCTGCACACAGCTCTCAAAATATGTCCTGGAAGATTAAAAGACATAGCAATGATGAACTTCGTCAGAAATTCGTTGATATGTCTGTGCCTCAAACCGAATATTTGGGTTTAACCATTCCAGACAAAGACCTCAAATGGAATGATGCTAGAGGACATTATGATTTTGGAGAAATCGACTGGACCGAGTTCAATGAAGTTGTTAAAGGAAATGGGCCTTGCAATAAGCAGCGGATTGAAGCAAGAAAAAAAGCTTATTCTGAAGGTATTTGGGTAAGAGAAGCAGCGATGGCCTATGCTGAAAAGCAGAGAGCCAAGGAGTCGATAGAATCGCAAAAAGCAGGTTAATCTCAAAAAGAAATAAAAAGAAACAGGAACCTATTTGGCTCCTGTTTTTTTTGTCTTAATAAGCGGATAAAATATTTGACCAAAAAACGACTTCGGATAGTCTTTCATATCGTCAAATCCGAGCTGAATGTCTCTTCCATCCCGAGGCATATAGACTGTTCCAAACAGGTAATCCCAGACACTAAGAGTAAGTCCGAAATTTGCACCATAAGGGTGTTTCGGCAACTCTTTAGCATGGTGCCAGATATGCATAGCTGGCGAGTTCAATATATACTTCAGTGGACCCCAAGTAACGCGTAAATTGCTATGATTCAAATGGCCAATAGCGATCGTGAAAATATGAATCACAAAGAAGTCCAACAATCCAAAACCTAAAAACGCAAGGGGGATATATTGTATTGACTTATATACTATTGTTTCCATCCAATGATAGCGCAAGTGAGCCGCGAAGCCCATCTCCTCTACGCTGTGATGAAGCTTGTGAAACTCCCATAGAAAAGGGATACGATGCAGCAAGCGATGAATATTCCATTGAACAAAATCAACTACCACTAACATTAGCAGAAACTGACCCCAAACAGGCCAGCTTGAGACATTTATGGCGACAGTATTGGTAATTCCGATACTCGAAAGTGCATTATTAATCGCCACTACGACTACATCGCTCACAGCGGTATACCCAATCAACGAGAAGATGTAGAAATTAAAGAACATATAGAAACCATCCAGCCAGAAATCTTTGCGTATCGCTCTTTGATTTTTCCTCCAAGGAAAAAGCAGCTCTAAACTCCATGCAAAAAGCGAAAGGCCAACTAACCACCAAAAGTAGCTATGCCATGTTGGATGAATGATTTGATCTTTCAAATAAGAAGCGTAGCCGAAGAAACTGTTTTGAAAAATTTCCCAGTAACTCATGATGCATAATTATTTAGAAGTTGTACCAACTCTTCCTTGGTTTTCACCCCGCTCACTCTCCACTTCACTTCGCCACTCTTAAAAATCATCAATGTTGGAACACTGCGAATTGCGAGTTGACCGGCCAATGCTTGGTTCTTATCAATATCTACTTTTAAAACTCGAGCTTTGGAACCCACTTCCGATGCAACTTCATCCATAATGGGCAACTGATATTGACAAGGACCACACCAGGTTGCATAGAAATCTACGAGCACAGGAATGGATCCTTTGATAATATCCCCAAATGTTTCTTTCTGCTCGCTCATTTTTCGATTGGTAAATTCATTTTTTTCCAAGCCTCTATTCCCCCAGAAAGATTGAATACTGAAGTAAACCCAAGAGATTGAAGTAAGTTCTTCGCTTGTGCACTTCTCCCTCCTACCGCACAGTAAACATAAACTGGTTTAGACTTATCTAAAGTCGCAGCTTTCGTCTTGAATGCAGCATCGTACCAATCTAGATTAACACTTCCTTTTATGTGCCCAGCGCTATACTCCTCCGGTGTTCTTACGTCCAGCAACTGTACATTGGTTTGATCCACATGTGCTTTAAAGTCGTTTGGTTTTAAATCAGAACCTCCAGGGCTTTGTGCGTTGCAAGAGGTAAGTATTCCTACCAAAGTAAACACAATCGAGAAAACTAATAATACCTTTTTCATAAAAATTAATTTAAATATTGGTCCAACTGCCTCCGTTATAGGCGTTGGAAAATCCAGCTGCCTTCAGCATTTTTGTAGCGCTTGAACTGCGCATTCCGCTTCTACAAACCAAAACGTAAGTCTTACTTTTATCTAAGGATTTCATTTTGGAAGATATCGAATCCAATGGAATATTCACTGAACCTTTAAAGTGGCCACTTGCATACTCCCCTGGGGTGCGCACATCAATAACCTTAGCTCCTGCTGAAATCAAAGAGGCAATATCCACCGACTCCATTCCAAAGAATTTTTTTATTGTTGATATCATATTGTACCGTTTTTAGAAGAAAAATAATTTACATCCAGCCAAGAACCGCCATTATAGACTTGGTTAAATCCGAGGCCTTCCAAATAAGTCGTGGCCTGACCGCTACGGTTACCACTGGCACAACATAGAACTATGGGTCCTGTGACTTCCCTCAATTCAGAAATTCTGTTAGGAATTTCATTCAAAGGAATATTTGTACTGCCGATGACATGGCCGCCGCTGAATTCCGCCACACTGCGCACATCTATAATTCGCACATTAGGTTGCTTTAAAATTTCATGAAGTTGCATTCTCTTTTCTGTTTTATGCAAATTTGAAGCAAGCGCTGGTTATAAGGCGGTAACAAAAGTCACACACAACCTAAACTTTTGAGAACTTCATTTCTGATTCTAGCTGAATCTACTAAATACGTCTGTGATTCTTGACCTATTTCCATAATACCAACAAAAATCATAGAGAAAACAACAAATTCTCCGTTATTTTAGCCCTCTAATTTAGACAATTCTTTCATCATATGAGCAAAGCAGATTGGCCTCTATTTGAAATATTCATCCGAAGCAAAAGTGGATTGGCGCACAAGCATGTAGGAAGTCTGCATGCTGCTGATGCTAAAATGGCAATAGAAAACGCAAGAGACGTTTATACGCGAAGAATGGAAGGAGTAAGTATTTGGGTAGTTCCTAGCAATGAAATTACCGCATCCTCTCCAGATGAAAAGGAAATCCTCTTTGATCCTGCGAATGATAAAGTATATCGCCACCCAACTTTCTATGATATTCCACCTGAAATAGGTCACATGTAATATGACAAAGGAACAAATCTTTGAATATGCACTGAGAATAGGAGATACTTCTCTTATTTATGGACAGCGTTTGAGTGAATGGTGCGGGCATGGTCCGGCCTTAGAAGAAGATATAGCACTTACAAATACTGCTTTGGATTATCTCGGTCAAGCCACGAACATGCTCAAGTATGCAGCTGAGATTGAAAATCTAGGAAGGGATGAAGATCAACTTGCGTTTTTGCGCGACGTCCCTGATTTCAAAAATCTTCTTATCGCAGAACTACCCAACGGTGATTATGGATACACGATTGCTCGTCAGTTCTTATTCACCTCTTTCTATTATCTTTTTTTGAGAGAACTCTCGAATTCTAAAAATGAGTTTTTTAAAGGATTTGCTGAAAAGTCCATAAAAGAAGTAAGATACCACTGGCAACACAGTGCTGACTGGATGAAGCGCCTTGGTGATGGCACAGAAGAATCGAATCAACGATTGCAAACCGCCTTGAATGAAATTTGGGAATTTACAGGTGAAATGTTCTTGAACGACGCTCTTGATGAAGTAGCTTTTGAAAGTGGTATCGGAGTCAATTTATCTTTACTCAAATCTGATTGGGACCTCATGATTTCCTCAATCATTCGAGAAGCCACTTTGGAAAAACCTGTCGACGCATGGTTTCATAAGGGAGGAAAACATGGAAAGCACACCGAACACCTGGGCTACATCCTAGCGGACATGCAGTTTCTACAAAGAACCTATCCAAACTCCAAGTGGTAGAGAACACTTTTCGCTTTTACAAGTTTTAAAAAACATGAAGTACAGCGAAGAAGCGATTTGGGATATTTTATCAGAAGTTGAAGATCCAGAAATCCCTGTGATCAATGTCGTGGAAATGGGAATTGTAAGAAACGTGGAAATCAACGCTCAAGAAGTCGTTGTGACAATTACACCCACCTATAGCGGTTGCCCTGCCATGAAGACCATCGAAGAAGATATCGCGGAAATCTTGGTAGAAAAAAACATTGCCCCATTTTCTATAAAAACAGTTCTTTCCCCGGCCTGGACTACGGATTGGATGACTGATGAAGCAAAAGAAAAACTTCGGCAAACTGGTATTGCTCCGCCTGTAGGTACTTCCTCAGACAAATCGCTATTGATGGGCAAAATCAGAGATATTCGCTGCCCACATTGTAACTCAAAGAACACGGTTATGATTTCGCAATTTGGCAGCACTGCTTGCAAAGCACTCTACAAATGTGGAGATTGCCTAGAACCTTTCGATTATTTTAAGTGCATTTAAGAAACTAGCAGCCTTCGTTAAAACGAATAAGCATATCCTCTCCATTTCTCCAACGAATCCACCCTTTTTCCTGGGTTTCACTCACTTGAATTTCCATCCATTCCGCCTCTATTCTACTGCTTTTGGCATTTTTCCAAGCTGAGTCTCCTTTATCAGATATTGCTAAAGATGCATCATCTGAGGGTGCAGTACGAAGAGGATTGGTTGATGGGTCAAACTCAAAACCAAATTTGGTGTGTTCTTGCGCGTAGGTATTCAAATCTAAGTAGGTAAAACGAGCGTCATCTTTTTTAATCTCTGCGAGCTCGGCTGTCTGCTTGTTGATCATTACAACATAACTATCTTCTGTAACTCTCACACAATCAAAGGCTATACTTACGAAGTCTGGGCCTACATTTAATAGGCGCGGAGAAAGGCGCATATCGAGTCCTTCTGAAGAAGCTGTCACGCCTTGATAAATCTCTCCTAGGTATTTTCGCTTATCATCAAAATCAACCCAATTTCTATCGTTTTCTTTACGAATTACTGGGCTCATTTGGTATGTATCAAATCCACGAGCGAGCTCAATGATTCCTATCCCAACTAAAGCTGTTTTCGAAAATGCAGCGGTCGATTCGAAAATTCTCACATCTTTCTTTTGGGTGCTCTCTGCGACTTTCTGAGTACATGAGAAAATCATGACGGCTGGGATCAAAAACTTCAAGCTATTCATAAACCTTATTTTTATCAATGATACAGATAATCAGGCATAAAAATACTATCCAAACATTTCTTTAACTTTTTGGAAAAAGCTTTTGTCCTTTCCAGAAGGAGTTGGTTGGAAGTTAGAAGAGGTTCTGAGCTTCTCCAACCACTTTCTTTCTTCTTCATTTAACTTTACAGGAGTCCAAACATTAACGTTGATGAGCAAATCCCCTGTAGCATAAGAGTTCACTTCGGGAACACCCTTGCCTTTCAAGCGAAGGATTTTTCCACTTTGAGTTCCAGGCTCAAGTTTAATTTGAGCTTTTCCTTTCACCAAAGGCACTTCAACAGAACAGCCTAGAGCTGCATCCGCAAAGTTGATATACAAGTCGTAATAAAGATTATTTCCTTCTCTCTTCAATTCTGGATGCTCCTCCTCTTCTATTTGGACCAATAAGTCACCTGGCACCCCTCCATACGGACCCGCGTTTCCTTTACCCGCAACATTTAGGGTCATTCCTTCTGCAACACCCGCGGGAATATTTATTTCAATTAGTTCTTCTTGTCTCTTTTGACCATGTTCATCGGCATCCTTCGGCTTGCTCTTAATGACTTTTCCAGCACCATGACAGGCTGGACAAGTAGTTGTAGTTTGCATTTGACCAAGGATGGTGTTGGTTACTCGTCTCACTTGGCCTGCTCCGCGGCACGTTGCGCAAGTATCATAGGTGAGACCTTCTGCATTTACTAATTTAAAGACCTTGATCTTCTTGGTAGTACCAAGAGCTATTTCTTCCAAGTTAAGTTTTACTTTGATTCGCAGGTTCGAACCTTTCACTCTTCGTCCTTGTGATCCACCGCCGCCAAAGCCACCTCCGAATCCACCACCAAAGGCACTGCCAAAGATATCTCCGAACTGCGAGAAGATATCATCCATATTCATGCTTCCACCACCACCAAAGCCGCCACTACCACCCATTCCAGCATGTCCAAATTGATCGTAGCGCTGTTTTTTCTCTGGGCTACTCAACACGTCATAGGCTTCCGCAGCTTCCTTAAAGCGATCTTCAGCTTCTTTATTTCCGGGATTCTTATCGGGGTGATATTTCAGGGCCAGTTGTCGATAGGCTTTTTTAATATCCGCCTCCGATGCGCTACGCGAAAGGCCTAAAACATCATAATAATCTCTTTTTGCCATATCATTCTTTTACTGGCCAATGACCACTTTTGAAAATCGAATTACTTTATCGTGAAGTACATAACCCTTCTCCACTTCATCTACTACCTTTCCTTTAAGAGATTCCTCTGGTGCCGGAATAGAAGTAATGGCCTCGTGAAAATCAGTATCAAAAGGCTGATTCATGCACTGTATTGGTTTTAGCCCTCTTGATTCAAGTCTTTTGTATAGTTTGTGGTGAATGAGAGAAAATCCTTCTTTGATTACCACAACATCTTCAAGATTTTCATTGGCTTTCGCCGCTCTGTCAAAATCATCCAAGATGGGCAAGAGCTCTTTGATGATATCGCTACCTGCTGTTTGAAGTATCTCAATACGCTCCTTTGCATTTCTCTTTCGGAAATTATCAAACTCCGCAAAAAGTCTGGTGTATTTATCCTTCCAATCGGCGAGTTCTTTCTTCAATTGATCAGACTCTGACATTTGTTCAGATGTGCTGTCAGCCTTCTCCGTTTCCTGGACAGGCTGTTCTTGATGAAGCGCCTCTTGATTTTGCTCCGCTGCCTGAGACTCTGCTGGTGATTCGTTGGTTTCGAACTTCTCGTTTGTCATGACGAATTCTATTTTAATCGCGGATATTCAACTTCCAAGCCAGCGCCAAGAAGTTGGAAAAATTGGCAGATACAAAAAAGTCCCTGTTACAGGGACTTTACATAAGCGTCAATCTTCGTGTGTAGCTCAAGACCTCTCAGGTTTTTGGCTACAATAATTCCATTTTCGTCAATCAAGAAGCTCATTGGAATGCTAGACACGCCATACAAGGCTGCGGCAGAACTATTCCAACCTTTAAGATCACTAACATGATTTTTCCAAACCAGGCCATCTTTTGCAATGGCTGCTTTCCAAGCTTCAGCGTTGTTATCGAGTGATACACTAAATATCTCAAACCCTTTAGCTGTCTTGAATTTCGCCTTCTTATATTTTTTATAAGCACCCACTACATTCGGGTTCTCTCTGCGACAAGGTCCGCACCAACTTGCCCAAAAATCAATCAGCACCATTTTACCCTTCAAGCTGCTCAATTTCTGAGGCTTTCCATCCACTCCCATCAATTCAATTTCTGGAGCTGTATCACCAATGGCAGTTCCAACCTTTGGCTGGGGTCTATCTGTTTTTGGAGCGCTAGCGTTTTCTTTTTCAATAGTAAAACTATAAGCTGAAGCTATTGCGACAACAGTTAATAGGGATACAATTACTTTCTTCATGTGATATAAATTACGGTCAAAATTAAAAAATTACTGCAATCCGTTGCCAAATACTCTGCCAAAGGATCCCAAAATATGAGTTTCTAATTTACTCTTTTAATATCTGCTCCCAATGCTTGCAGTCTTTGCTCGATATCTTGGTAACCTCTATCGATTTGTTCGATATTGTGAATTATTGATTTGCCTTTCGCTCCTAAGGCAGCAATAAGAAGACTCACTCCGGCCCTGATGTCGGGAGAAGTCATGGTCACTCCTTTTAAGCTGCTTTGACGATCTAAGCCAATAACCGTCGCACGGTGCGGGTCACAAAGGATTATTTGCGCACCCATATCAATGAGTTTGTCCACAAAGAAAAGTCTGCTTTCAAACATTTTCTGATGTATGAGGACACTACCTCTTGCTTGAGTAGCTGTAACCAATGCTATAGAAATCAAATCAGGTGTAAATCCAGGCCAAGGTGCATCACTGATAGTCATGATTGAACCATCAATGAAAGTATCTATTTCGTAGTGGTCATGTTCTGGAATGTATAAGTCATCTCCCCTTCTATCCACAGTTATACCCATTCTTCTAAAGACCTCTGGAATGATTCCCAAATGTTCGTAGCCCACATCTTTGATGGTAATTTCTCCTCGAGTCATTGCGGCCATTCCTATAAAACTTCCTATTTCAATCATATCGGGCAGGCAGCGGTGCGTGCACCCGCCAAGATTACTCACGCCTTCTATAACAAGTAAGTTCGATCCTAAACCAGTTATCTTTCCACCCATGCGATTAATCATTCCACACAATTGCTGAAGATAAGGTTCACAAGCAGCATTATAAATGGTTGTAGTTCCTTCTGCCATGCAGGCAGCCATTACAATGTTTGCCGTTCCAGTAACAGAAGCCTCATCCAAAAGCATATAGGTACCTCTTAGATTCGAAGCTTCCACGCTGTAAAAACTATCGCCTTGATCATAGTGGAAGGTGGCTCCTAAATTTTGAAAGCCAAGAAAGTGAGTATCCAATCTTCTTCGACCGATCTTATCTCCACCCGGCTTTGGAATATAACCTTTTCCAAATCGAGCAAGAAGGGGTCCAACCACCATAATAGAACCTCGTAACGCTGCTGCTTTCTTTTTATAATCCGCAGACTTCAAGAATTCCATATCTACTGCATCCGCTTGAAATACATAATGACCCTTTGCCAATTTCTTCACCTTAACACCCATGTCTTGCAATAAATCTATCAACTTCAAGACATCCACGATTTCAGGTATATTGGTAATCGTCACTTCTTCTGCCGTGAGCAATACCGCACAAATAATTTGTAGGGCTTCGTTCTTAGCACCTTGAGGAATAACAGTTCCCTTAAGTTTATTTCCACCTACAATTTCAAAAGATGACATAACGTATTTTTTCTCAAAAAAAAGAACTTGACCGCCCCTACCGCCAATAAAAATGAATTATTTGCAAACAATGAGACGGTGAAAAGCGATCAGTGAATCTTGATGCGCTTATCAATAGAATACCGATAGATCAAGGCTACTTCTGGACCACCAGAAAAAGTTGTTGCTCTTGCAATTCCTGAAAGCATGATATCGTAAGAGAAACCAATTTCTAGAATACGTTCCCATTCAAATCCAATCATCGGCACAATTGCATTTGTAGCCCTAAATCCACAACCGAGATAAACAGCAGAACTATTATTTTCTTTCGTGTAGCGACTTTCTGCTCCAAAACGATATTCACCGCGAGCAAATCCCAATACCTCCATAGCACCTCCTTGACGTTGGACGATCGCATCCAGTCTGCCTGTAAACCTTCTATAATCTGTTTCTACAAAACCCATAAAAACTTGTCGAATTCGCAAAAAATCATTTCCGTTTTGGAGATACGTGATTTGCTGGCCTGTATGATGAAACGCATAGCCAGCGCCCCAGCGATACTTTCCGTCTTTCCTGTAAAAAGTACCGGCGCCCACATCCAGCACAGAGCCCGTAGTGGATGCAAATACCAATTCCCGATTGTCCAATGTTGGGTCATATTGATAACCGTTGTACTGGCTATCCCACTTCAAACCATTCATGTCAATACTTCTTTGGAAAAATCCAACACGTAAGCCAGCAGCTAAGAAACTCTTGTAATTTATTTTTATAACATACGCTAAGGAAAGTTGGGCCTGAAAAGTCTTCAATTGTGCCTTTCCAGCTTTATCATCCACAATCAACAATCCCGCTGAAAAAGGTGACTTCAAGGACCTTATTTCCCCATTAAAAGCATTGGTACGAAATCCATCCCCTACCGCAGCCCACTGTCGTCGATAATGAACTCCTGCTTTCACCTGCTGTTGCATTGCACCAGCCCTCGCTGGATTATACCAATGACCTAAATGGTAAAACTGTGAGAAAGAAGCATCTTGCCCAATGCCGGGACAACTAAGAATCAATCCAGCCAACACAAACGCGATATTTAAAATATGCTTCATCATCGTATTAGCACCACCTCTCCTTTCATTTCTCTTGTTTCTCCATCATCCATCACAATAATGGCTACGTAGACATAATTTCCCGAAGGCAGAGCTGAGCCCAATAGACGTCCGTCCCATCCTTCGTCTTTATCATTGGTAAAGAAAACTCGCTGTCCAAATCGATTGTAAATGGATAGTTCAAGCTCCACGATTCCTCTTCCTCGAACCAAGAATAGATCATTATTACCGTCATCGTTGGGTGAGAAAATATCTGGAATAAACAAAGGATCTGCAGGTAAAATACAAACGTTCGAAAATGCTGTATCGCTGCAATTTCCTTCATTAAAAACAATAAGTGATATGACCGTTTCACCCGCCCCGACAAATGACATAAGAGGAGCATTGCCTGGAACATAAGATGATGTCACACCATTGCCTAAATTCCATTCACCACTTATGGCTCCTTGAGAAAAATCAATTATTTGAATATCTTCACGCTCGTCGTAAGGTATACAATCGAGATTTGGATTCAAAGAGAAATTGGCCAAAATCGGAGGATAAGAAGGTAATAGGACAGTGGTATCCTGTTCGCATCCAGAAATCAAGTCAACGATTTCAAATTGCAAAGCACTTCCAGCCTCAGCATCTATTGATGACTGTTCTTGACCATTCCAAATCAATTGATATGGCCCTCCATCTGACAAAGGCACTGCATTGGCAAATCCAATGTCACCAAAACATAATGTGTCACTCGTATTTATCGCATATTCTATCGGAGGCAATACCTCCAGATATACTGAGTCTACAGCATCGTCCGAACATCCATCTGAAGTGGTGGCGACAATCCAAATACTTTCTTGCGGGGCAGTTGTCTGAGTATTAATAGGAAAGGCTCCATTGGACCATTCATACGTGACTGGAAATGCTGGATTACCTCCGTTTGCCGTAATTACAATTGTGGCTGATTGCTGATCACATAAGGTCGTATCAGTCACTGTCACACTAGTTATCAATTCAGGATAAACAGAAAAAACAACTGTATCAGAACTAGGACATACTTGTGAAGGAGAAATATAGATCACTTCAAATTCACCCGCTCCGATTACAGTGGTGTTTAAAATCGAATCAGTAAAACTTCCGCTAGCCTGTCCTCCTTCGGGTGAATAAAAAACAGGATGATCAATATCTTCAAAACAATAGGTAGGATTGATACCTGTAATAGCAGCTGGAAGAAATTCTTCAACAATGAGGTACAAAGTATCCGCACAACCACCACGATTGGTGCGGATTAGTTCATGTTCGCCTGGTCCACTCACTGACGGATCAAATATCCCGAATGATGATTCGGTTATGCCACTTCCTTGCCATGCTTGTCCAGGCATAGAGGTTTGAGAAAGCGTTATAGGATTGTCAGTGCTACACAATGTATCTGGTTGTATGAAAATTTCTGGTTCATACACCACCACCACCATTGAATCTGTGCAAGTATTCCGCAAATAGGTGACCTGAAATACCGACTCCTGAGTCGGCACATTTAAAACCCATTCTTCGTTCTCGTAAACGATATTCTCGCCCAACCAATCACCACCCCATGAAGGATCGTTTGCAACACTTTCTTCGTTGAGAATGACCGCATCATCGCCCACACAAAGAAACAAGGTATCGAGTCCTATTTCTGTTAGCTTTACGTATACATACATGGTATCCACACATCCATTTTCGACTGTATAAAGAAGCTCAACGTAGCTACCGTCTTCGGGAATCGAAGGATCAAAAAATCCACTTTCTGAATCAATAATCCCATCACCGCTCCAAATGCCTCCAGAAGGAATTGGTGGATCATCATAAAAAACTTGTGGTTCTTCTAAAGGACAAACACTATGATTCCTGTCTCCTGCAAAAACAGGGAGTATGTGCCCTGTATAATCTTGTGAGCACCCATAAATATTATAAACAAAGGTATAATCTCCACTAGGCATTTCTTGAGGCGCAAATACTCCATACAATGAGTCTAAAATTCCAATGCCCTCCCAATAACCACCCAAAGGAGAAAATAAAAGTGTATCGGTCCAAACAGATTGACACAACGTATCCAATTGAAATTGCCCTCCTATGGAGTCAACGTTAACATTAACACTGTCGCTGCATCCATTTACTGAATAGTAAACGACAAAACTCCCTTGATCGGTTGGATTGAATAAACCTTGAGGGGTTGTAAACGGTCCTGACCAAATACCACCAGAAGGAAAAGCGGCTAGCGAAAATGGATCCGCACCTGGACAGGCTGCATCGAAGTTTTCTGTAGATATAGCTTCCACGAAGATCTCTATGCTGTCGATACATCCGAGTGCTTCAAAATAAATCACATTCACACCCGCTTGAGCACTATCGGGCTCAAACAGACCGGTCTCATCATCTTGAATACCCGGACCACTCCAGAAACCAACAGTATCCGAGGGAATTTCGAACCCATCAATGCTCTGACACACACTCAAATTCTCTGATAATATACCGCTTGAAAAAGTATTTACTGCATAAGAAAAAACTGCGCTTTGACCGCTGACAAGATCAGTAACATTCGCAATGTAAATAGTAGTCGTGTCAATGCATGTTTCATATGGACCAGGTCCTGATGGCAATCCATTATTCCAAGTGATTTGGTAGTCATTACATCCCGATGAAACAAACTCAATAAATGTACAGGCTCCTGGACAAATCGTATCTTCTTGTGCTTCAATCGCGCCGTCAATGGGACAATTATCCACTTCAAAGTCTGTGGTTGTAATGAAAAAATAAGGAGTTCCACAAACATCAGGAATGGTAATCTCCATCACTACCTCATAGGTGCAATTAACATCAATAGGATTTTCCAAATTAAGCATTACAAATCCCACACTATCATCAACACAATTCCAATCCACTGAAGAAACATCTAACGTCTCTCCCTCTAAGTTTACCTCGAAAACCGCAGAGTTTAACCACTCACAATAGAAATCATAATTGAAGTTCGCTTGAAGCATTTGCACCTGGCAAACTGGATTTGGAAGGATATTCAATTGAGGCGGAATGGGTGGTGGCACAATTGTTTCCCATTCCATTGTCCATCCCGCATAAGCGGCACTTTGATCAGAGGTAAAAACAAGTGTTACAGCTCCGGAATTTGCTGTTAGGACAGGTGGCAAATTCTGGTCGTCGAAAGCTCCTAGTAAAGGAGAGTTGATGTCGGGACCATCGTATATTAAAAGAAGATCTAGATTAGGCTCTATAACAAACTCACCTGAGAATGTTAATACGATGGGACCACCAGTTTGAATAACAGTAGTGAAGTTAGCGAAGTTTGAATACAAACCATCCTCTCCACCGTCGTCATAAAGAATGCCTTTGCAGTCGGTCAAGGTAGTGTCCGACATATCGTATTCAGGCAATTCTTGGGCAACAACAATTATTCTTACCGCAGATAGGATGAAGAATAAAATGATTCCCCGAATGTTCATTCTGTTATGGAGTAATGGTTACGGCAGGAGTTTGGATGCTGTTGCTCCAATTTCCAGCTCTATCTCTTACTTCGATGGTGAAAGTTGCTGTTTCAGAGTTTCCATTTCCTATTAGGAAAAGTGTTTCTAAAGCCAACTCATACTCTCCCTTAATTCGCAACTCTTGGGAATTCGGAGTCATTGGAGGAATATGATAAAGATCCGGTGAGGCCAATCTCGAATCTTTCACTCGGACGGAAAGTATATCTGGATCTTCATTTCCTAAATCTCCTTGATAATCTTCATAAGAAAAAACCACTTTCACCTCGTTGTTAAAAGATTCGACTTGCGTGGTAGTAATGGATACGAATTTAATGATGGGTGCCACGGGGTCTGCCTCATCTTTCTTACAAGAAAGTAAAAGTGTAGTAATAACTATATAAACTAAATGAATTGGTCTCATTGTGCTTTTACTGAAAATAATAAATACCAGAAATAATTCGAGGACTCATTCGGCACCTCTGTTGGCAAAGTTTGAACGCCGTCGCTTACATTGACTCTCAAAAACATTGTTTCACCAGAAGGAAGTGCACTAAAGTCAAGTGTCGCTTTGTAATAGAACATCGCCGGAGAACCAGTAAAATCCAATCCTTGAACGGGGCTACTCAATACACAAGGCACGTCCACAGCATTTTCAAAATTTGAAAGACTAGAAGAAGCCTTTACAGTGAATGAGCTATAGTTTGTTAAGCCCGCAATATTGTCGAAAGCAACAAACCAGAAATCCACCAACCCAGAATTAATTAGTACACTACCAATAGGCAGAGATGGAGTTTGTTCCCTTTCATAAGGATTTGTGGTATTTCCATTTGGAAAAGCCAACATACCATACACTAAAGGAGCAGGATTGGGTTGATTATTTACAGGCAAATTGCCATACATATCTGGAGCACCGCTGTCGATCCATGCTTTTATTTTCTCTATGTAGAAATTCTTTTGAGTTATCCAATCTGTCGAGCCTGTATCCACTACCAAGGGCATCATTCCTGAAGTATTGATTACATCTACCGTCAAACGTTCATGAAGCCATGAACTTTGGTGATTGCCTGGGATTACGCGAAATTCGAATGAGTTTGCTTGATCATTTGCGATCACAGGTTGATATACGAGCGAATTATAACTGCCCGCAATGGTTCGAAAATCAGGTTCAAAAGTTCCATCGTGACAACCGGAATTACTGCATGTCGGCTTAAACACCTTCGCATGCAGCCAAGCAAAATTTCCTTCTGGAATGTTTATTTGTGCTGCCGCATTAGAGGTGCTTGGATACTCTAGATCATCGTATGGATTATCTGGCTCTTCAGATTCACAACCCCACCACATCATAACCGTGATGAGGTAGAAAAATATCATTGCTATTTTTTTTCTCATAGTTTAATAATCTAAAAAGGACATCCCTGAAATTAAACCAGAAGGTACACTAGCTGCGGAAACACCTAACGTTTCCAGTACTGTAGGAACCACGTCGCGAACAGAACCCACCGGATTGCCCTCGCTTCCAACCACTCCCGTTTGAACTCCGGGGCCTGCAATCAGGCTGAAAACTCTCAAAGCATTGGCGTCACTATGATCGTAGGCTAGCCAGTTATTATCATCTAAAATAGCATTGGGAGAGAGATTTCTTCCGCATTCAGGAATACAAATAATTGTAGTATTTCCTGCCATTTCAGGTATCTGCGTTTGAATGTAATTCCATAACCATCCCACTCCGTGATCTGCTCTATGCAATGATTTCAGATAACCTGTAAAATCACTATGGCACTGATCCACGGCACTTAAGTTGACTACTGTAAATGCAGGTTTAAACCAATTCAAGACTTCGCATGCAAAACCTATGGTCGCTGTATCGCCATTATCTGTAATGGGAGGTAAAAGCAACGAACCATTCTGTACTTTCTCATACATCAAATTCATAAATTCCTTAATGCTTTGCTTTTCCTCTTCCGTGTTCCCAAGAGAGTCGAGCATTGCACCATTATTCGCGAAGTTGTTATCTAAGAATGCCTTCAATCGATACATCGGCGCCAATTCGTTTTCTGGATGGTACACTTTTCCGTTACCCAAGAGTTCATAACCTGTTTCACTGAACGTGATAAGCGGTGCAAAAAAGTTTCCGCCATACTTTATCCCATACTCAGGATGACTGCTATAATTTAAAAGTGGTAATGATCCTCCGATACCATTTCCTACAAACCAAGTATCCGTAGCTGCATATCCGCCATGTCTTCTTAGGTATTCAAAAACAGTTGGATTAATAGGGCGTTGCTTGAGCCCTTGGCCGGCAAAATCACTTCCTTGAACAATAGAATTCAAACCTCCAAAATGACCCGCCGAAAGAGCTTCTACTTCCGTAAATAATCTTCCTTGTTGCTCGAGAGGCGTAGATAGAATCGATGGAATTGGATTGATTCCTCCTTCACCTGTTCCGTAAACTATTTTCATTGACGGTGCTCCGCCACTGAGCATGTTATACATGATATTTCCTTCGTAAGGTTCGTTGGCCTGACTACCCTCCAGGTATCGCCTTCCAACAGACTCTTGATGCCTCACGCCTCCTGCAAACATAACCAGCACCACATGAGAAGCCGATCTATTTCCACTCGCTGCAAACAATCTGCCGCTCGGAAGAATGTAAGGCATGGCCATGGCCGCAGTAGTCGTTAATGCTGTTTTCTTTATAAAGTCTCTACGTATCATGTGCCCTCCTAGTAATATAAATATTCGTTGCTCAATGCGAAACTGAAGTACACCAGTTCTGGTGTCATATATGGATTACTCAAGATGAAATTCTTTACCCAGGTCTTTTCGCCTTCTGAGGGCAGCCTCACAAAAAATCGTTTATAAGTATCAATGATGAATAAGTCCAAATCCTGCATCATGACTTCTACCGATGGCAGTTGTACATTGGATTGATTGAAGAAATTCGAAATCAACACTTCTCTTGCCAGCTCTTGATCACCGATACTTAAAAAGCACTGATTGAGCTCAAAAACGATGTCACTAGAAATTCCTGATTGAAACAGATTTGTAAAAAGAATGGAAACAAACTGCTCGTTCGTTTTCATTCGATCTTTTACTGCATCCTGATCTGCAATCAGCACATCATTGAGTTCATAGATCCCTTCTTTCTCCTTTTTACAACCCTGTACCGCTATAGCAGCAGCGGTTGCTAGAAGGGCCAACTTTCCCAAGCCCGCTTGTTGGTTGTTATCATCTTGCTGACAACTATTGGAAACCTGCGTATTCATCAGTAGTTAAGATATATTGTTGTAATAATGAATAATTCGACCCACTCCTATAGAGATCTACTTTTGTAAACACTTCAGAGGATGTGGCCTCTCTTGCTAAATAAGCTTTAAATGCCCAACGAAGAAATCCTTCATCAAATTCAGCAGAACCAACCAGAACGTTTAGGTAAGCCACCTTGCTTGAAACATCTTGGCCAAACAGCAGTCCGCTGCCATTGAACTCAATAGCATCTTCCACCGCGTCATATTCAGATTGAGTTGGGAATCTTCCAAAACTATCATCAAAAGTCGCATTGATAAAATTGAAGGTGTTCATATTGATTTCATCATAAAGAGAATTGAACATCATCCTTCTGCACATCTCTTCAAAAAAAATGCTGTCCTCTTGTAGCTGCACTCGACTGTTTATTACTGCGAGCATCTTGCTGGCTTCGTTATTAAAAATTTCGTAACCGATCATGTTTCCATTAAGGGAATCTTGGTAAGCTAAAAACTTCCATAGATTATAATCGTCCTGAAGTGTTCCTTCTGAAGCTCCTTCGAGAAATCTTCCCTTTTGATCTTCATAAAATTTTCGGATATACGCCTCGCGATAACTTCCATCTCCAGGCACTTGAGTCGTATCAAACATGAGTCGCTGAATTAATGCTATTCGAGATGGTTCAGACGCATTTGTTGATCGCAGCAAATCTACCTGAGTATTCATTTCCACATCCGTTGGCTCACGACCAATTAGATCAATGAAAACGCGATTCACATAATTTTCCAATAGGATTCTAGGAACTTGATCGAAGTATGGAATTGTATTGTCCTGAAAGACGACTTCCTCTTTCTCTTTTCTACAAGAAAAAAACATTATTACGATAACGAAAAAGACCAATGACTTCTTCATTCTTACTGGTTTAGATATGGTTTAGGGCTAAAATACTAAATCTCAACGAACTTCCAACATCAAGTATTGCCTAGTTACCCACAATTCATGTAAAAATAACACATCTAGCTTTGTATATCTTTGTCCTATGTCAGTTCAAAAAGAAGTAAAGCGCATCACCACGAACACTCTTCAAGAGATGAAAAATCGAGGGGAGAAAATATCCATGCTTACTGCCTATGATTATTCTATGGCAAAAATCGTAGACCAAGCAGGGATTGACGTCATATTGGTGGGTGATAGCGCCTCTAATGTAATGGCTGGTCACGAAACAACTTTGCCTATAACATTGGATCAAATGATTTACCATGCACAAAGCGTCGTTCGCGCCGCCAAACGCAGCCTAATTGTGGTAGATATGCCTTTTGGATCTTATCAAGGAAACTCTAAAGAAGCTCTCAACTCCGCCATTCGTATTATGAAAGAAACAGGAGGGCATGCTGTTAAGATGGAGGGCGGTGAAGAAATCAAAGATTCCATACAACGCATTCTAACGGCGGGAATTCCTGTCATGGGACACTTGGGTCTTACTCCCCAAAGCATCTACAAATTTGGAACGTATCAAGTAAGAGCGAAAGATCAAGAAGAGGCAGACCGACTTATCCATGATGCCAAGCTCTTGGATGAATGCGGATGTTTTGCAATCGTATTAGAAAAAATACCCGCAAATCTCGCCGAAAGAGTTGCAAAAGAAGTGCGTGTTCCGGTCATCGGAATTGGCGCTGGAGCTGCTGTCGACGGACAAGTCCTCGTACTTCACGACATGCTTGGCATAACACAAGAATTTTCTCCTCGATTTCTAAGGCGCTATATGAACGCTGGGGAAATGATGATGGAGGCTGTATCACACTATGTGAAGGATGTGAAAAATGTAGAATTCCCAAACGACAGCGAACAATATTAGTATTTTTGCATCCTAGAAGCGGACCACACCGCATAATATCTAAACAAGTAAATGGAAAATCAAGGCACTCCCAAAGTTGGGAGGGAATGGACTACGGTTCCCAAAGAACCCATCGTAATGAGCAATGTAGATAATCTGAGAGTCCTCTACGAAGATAATCACATCATTGCCATCAATAAACGCAACTCCGACATCATTCAAAGCGACATTTCAGGCGACACCACTCTATGTGATGTTGTTAAAGGGTATGTCAAATACAAATACAATAAACCCGGTTTAGCCTTCATTGGCACTGTACATCGCCTAGATAGACCTGTAAGCGGTGTAGTATTGTATGCAAGAACCACCAAAGCCCTTAACAGACTCACCAACATGTTTAAGTATAGGGAAGTACAAAAGACGTATTGGGCCGTGGTGAAGGGGCTTCCTCCTCTAGCAGAAGATAGAGTTGTAAATTACCTATGGAAAGATGAAAAGCAAAACAAAACATTTGCTTTTAATGAGCCTGCGTCAAATCGGAAAGAATCAGAATTGAGCTACAAAGTGATTGGCCAAGGTGAGAATTATACCTTTATGGAGGTATATCCCAAAACTGGACGTCATCACCAGATCCGTGCAACACTTTCTTCATTGGGTTGTCCAATAAAAGGGGATATAAAGTATGGAAGTCGCAGAACCAACGATAATGCGAGCATACACTTGCATGCACGTAAAATAGAATTCATCCATCCAGTTAAACAAATTCCCATCACCATCATAGCGCCTCCACCAGAGGATGTGCTTTGGGATGAATTTCTCAAAATTTCCCTAGAAAAGCCGCATTGAATCGAAAGATTCGTCATTCGTGGAATGCAAAACAATCAACTTATCAACGGCAAATTAGAAGCCCGAAATTCACTTATCAAGGCTACTTATATTTGCCTTCATTAATAAAATTACAATCGCAAAAATGGAAGCGAAAGAACATGTAAAATGCCTTATAGTTGGAAGTGGACCTGCTGGTTATACTGCGGCTATATATGCTGCGCGAGCAGACCTGAAGCCTGTGATGTATCAAGGAATGCAGCCGGGCGGACAGTTAATGGACACCACAGATGTCGATAACTTCCCAGGGTATCCCAATGGAATTCATGGTCCAGCAATGATGGAGGATATGCTTCAGCAAGCCAAGCGCTTCGAAACAGATGTTCGCAATGGTTTCATTACAAAAGTCGACTTTACTGGCCCAAAGCATTATGTAGAAATTGACAATGGAAAACATACTGTTAGCGCCGACGCGATTATCATTTCAACTGGAGCTTCTGCCAAATGGTTGGGCCTTCCAAGCGAAACAAGATTACGAGAAGCTGGAGGCGGAGTGAGCGCGTGCGCAGTATGCGATGGCTTCTTCTATCGCGGCCAAGATGTAGCCATTGTTGGTGCTGGTGATACCGCAGCTGAAGAGGCTACTTACCTTGCGAAACTCTGTAAAAAAGTCTATATGATTGTTCGTAGTGATAAAATGCGCGCCTCTAAAGCCATGCAACATCGCGTAGAACAAACTTCAAATATCGAAATCCTATGGAATTCTGAAACTAAGGAAATCCTAGGAGAAACAGGAGTTGAAGGTGCTCTTATTGTCAATAATAAAACTGGAGAAGAAAGAAAAATCGATATCACTGGATTCTTTGTGGCTATTGGACACAAGCCAAATACAGATGTATTCAAACCGTACATCGACATGGATGAAACGGGCTACATCCTTAATATACCCGGAACCTCCAAAACAAATGTAGAAGGGGTATTTGTGGCTGGTGATGCCGCAGACAAAACTTACCGTCAAGCGGTTACCGCAGCAGGGACGGGATGCATGGCTGCCTTAGATGCGGAACGATATTTGGCATCAAAAGGAATTCACTAAAAAAAATGACGTATTCAAAAAAATATCTAAAAAGGTCGGCCCTCGCGCTGACCTTTTTTCTTGCTTCGTTGCTTGCCTTCAGTCAAACCTTTTCTAAAGAACAACTCTTGGGAAAAATAAAGCCTGCGTCGGATACTTCGTTTGTGCGTATTGATAAATCCTTAACTACCAAACCTGACATTTACTTAAGAAAAGAAGCATACAATGCTTTCGTTGAAATGCACAACGCCGCCAAGAAAGAAGGTGTGAACATCGTCATCATTTCTGCTACAAGAACTTTCGATGCTCAAAAAGTGATTTGGGAAAAAAAATGGATCCGTGCCGACTATAGTAAATTTTCTCCTGCGCAGCGCGTAAGGGAGATAATGAAATACTCCTCAATGCCTGGAACGAGTCGACACCACTGGGGAACGGATATAGATATTAATAGCCTAGAAAATAACTACTTCCTTTCTGGAGAAGGTAAAAAAACATACGAGTGGATGGTCAAAAACGCAGGTATGTATGGTTTCTATCAAACCTATACGAATAAGAAAAAAAGCAGAACGGGATATGAAGAAGAAAAATGGCACTGGAGTTATTTGCCATTGGCCCGACCCATGCTCGAAGCCTATCTCCAAAATATTTCATACGGCGACCTGATCGGATTTAGCGGAAGTGAATTTGCAATTGAAAATCGTGTCATCGAAGAATACGTTAAAGGCATTGAGTAAAAACACTTGATTCCAAAAAATTATACCGCGCTCTTTACTGAATTATCCTATTCTGTTTATGCATCTTCGCATGCCCAATTTTCCATCGCAACATTTATGCTTAAACCAATAGGTAGTGTATAAACGGAAACAATAAAAATACTTTTCTTAATCTATCCTTCTCTCCTTCTAAGAAGAAAATGAGTTCCTCTTAAAAAAAAGAAATAGCTTGATTTATAATTACGTTAAACTCTAAATCGAATCCGTAGAATAACCTACATTGCATCCATGCGAACTAGCTATATTTCCAAGACTGTTATCTCTTCTGGTGAAGAGGTAGATATGAAAGATCTGCGCGAAAGAATGTTTTACTTCATTCAAGAGCACTATCCCGGCATTCAAAAGTCAGATTCCATTTCTCTTCATGAGCATAATGAAATGAGACGACTCTACTTGACCCATCTCATTGCGGAAGATTTAGGCGGAGTTGAAGCACTCGACAACACCGTTTTAGACTCAATAAAAAACAATTCCATTCTTTCAGAGAACATCCAAGATGAGATAGAGACTGCATCCACATTCGGCCAACACATTGCCGATCGCGTGGCTAGCTTTGGAGGAAGTTGGACGTTTATTCTATTCTTTTTTGGATTTATCTTGTTGTGGATAATCGCCAACATATGGGTTCTTCAAAGAAAATCTTTTGATCCTTATCCGTTTATTCTTCTCAACCTTATATTGTCGTGCATTGCTGCAATACAGGCACCAATTATCATGATGAGCCAAAACAGGCAAGAACAAAAAGACAGGATTCGAGCCGAGCATGATTATAAAGTCAACTTAAAGGCGGAGTTAGAAATAAAACTATTAAATGAGAAGATAGACTACTTGCTAAGTCATCAGAATAAAAGATTATTGGAGATACAACAGATTCAAGCCGACTACTTAGAAGATTTAATGAAAGCCATCAAAGAAGAATCAAATAAAAAATAAAGGGCCGCTTACGCGACCCTTTTTCTCTAGGGTGATCGATGGGGCTCGAACCCACGACAACCGGAACCACAAACCGGGGCTCTACCAGCTGAGCTACGACCACCATTTACGAGGCTGCAAAGAAAATACCTTTCCTCGACTTATGCAAGCGGTTTTTTCGTAAATATCCGCGCTAGCCTTCTTTTATTACCTTGGCACCGCGTATGATCGAGTCCAAACATCGCCTGAAAGTCCTCTTTTTAAGTTCTTGGTTTCCCCACAAGAGCTCCCCAACATTGGGCAACTTCGTGCACCGACATGCCCAAGCCATTTCTACTTTGCACGACGTTTATGTGCTATACCTAGCACCTTCCGAATCGACCTCTTTGCATATCGATCACGGTCATTTGGAAGATATTCCTCATACCACAGCGTATATTCCTTCTAATAAAGGAGTCTTTTATAAGGTGAGGATCTTTCAATCTCTTATGGACGAACTATCTAAGAAAGTTGGTTCGTTTGATATCATTCATCACAATGTGATTTGGCCAGAGGGGTGGCAAGCATATCTAGCTTCAAGAAAATGGGGAATTCCCTACGTTATTACTGAACATTGGACTGGATTTGATAAAGATGAAAGAGGCGTACTTCCTTGGAAGATTAAGTTCTTGGCACGTTTTATTGGTAAGCGTGCAGCTGCCATTATGCCGGTATCATCCAACCTGGGCGAGGCTATGAAAAAACAAGGGATTCATGGAAATTATATCACGGTTCCTAATGTCGTAAACGAATCTTTATTCCACATAGGAGAAAAAAACAACTCCGAAAAAGTGTTTCTTCATGTATCCACATTTGATGAAGCGCAAAAAAATATTTCAGGGATATTAAGAGCTTGGAAAGAATTTTCTCAAGAAAAAAGCAATGTCAAGCTCCTAATTGGAGGTGATGGTGATAATACAATAGCTAAAAACTACGCCCATTCTCTCGGTATTCGCTCCGACTCTATTACATTTTTTTCAAAAAAATCTTGGGAGGAAATTGCAGAGATGATGGCAATGGCTCACGCGTTGGTCATATTCAGTAATTATGAAAATCTGCCTTGCGTTATGATTGAAGCCCTCAGTTCAGGTATGAAAGTGATTGCCACCAATGTCGGAGGCATTTCGGAATGTGTTCATGATGGAAATGGCATTTTGATTCCCAAACGAGACGAAAAAGCTCTTGTTCATGGCCTTCAATCTATCGCAAATGAACCTTACGATGAAACCAAAGCACAGGCATTGAAAATTTCCACAGACATGCAATATGGTTTTATTGCCGTAGCAAAAAAGTTTGATGCAGTCTATAAAAAGTCCTTGGGATAATGCTCTGTTAAATCAAATCAAAGAGACTTCGAACGCCAGGCGTCCGGTCAACCAAGAATCCCTCTGCCATCAAAAATCCCGCAGGACGTCCAAAATCCATGCATCTTGACTTTAGAAAATCGAAAAACTCAGAACCAGAAATGGGAGTCGCAGGCTCTGGACTTGTTGGGTTGAAGAACTGACTTTTATATGCTTTCAGCGCTTGAATCTTCTGTTCCCATACATCGGTGACGTCCACCACGAAATCTGGTGCGTTGTAATAATCCTGGTTAAACATGTACACCGCCTTCGGTCTCCATTGTTCTTGGTTGGTTTCTATTCTTCTTAATCCGCTGTAAAAACAGGCATCACGAATCAACTTAGACGCCCTTCCGTGATCGGGGTGACGATCGCTGGGGGCATTGGTCAAGACAATATCGGGTTGGTATTTTCGAACTGCGGCAATAATTGCTCTTAGTGATTCTTCGTTGTGGGTGAAAAAACAATCGGCTAAATGAAGATTCTCTCTGACCTCAATACCTAATATTTTCGAAGCATGCTCCGCTTCTTGAAGTCGAAGTTCTCCATTGCCTCTGCTTCCCATTTCACCCTTGGTTAGATCAACAATTCCTACTTTCTTTCCTTCATTCACTGCTCGTATGATGGTACCTCCGGCGCTAATTTCTACATCGTCGGGATGCGCTGCAATGGCTAAAATGTCTAGTTTCATACCTCTTGTTTCGGGTGCAAAAGTACGACGAATCATAAAATCATTTTCATCGAACGTTAGCCTCGATTGGTCGACACATTTGCCGAGTAGTAGGCGCATTAACGTTTCGTTGACAAGTTTTAGTTGGCGAGAATAGGCTCAAAGAATACTTTTGCCGCCGGAATGAACCTGCTCCGCTCATATACTATTGCTATAATCGCCATGGTGTTGTATGCCAATCAGGCATATACCCAAAGCGCTATAGAACTCATGGAGGATACTGCTTCATGGGAGAATTATGAGCCACATGTTGGAGGGACATTAGAAAGTGATCTGGACAACGTATCTTTATATTCTGAAGAAAGTATTGATTTGGGTTTATGGAGTCTAGAAGATTCTCTAGAGCGTATCCCTGCATACGATATGTATTGCGACTGGGATACTAAAAACCTCTTTGAGCAAAAAGAGGCCAAGGACGCCCTTGCAGAGCCTCTTAGCATTGTTTTATGTAGAGAAGCATGTGATTTTGTTTATCCAGCCAATGGGTTGATCACCTCCCCATTTGGTCCACGCTGGGGCAGAATGCACTACGGATTGGACATCGATTTGGAGACGGGTGATCCTGTTTGGGCTGCATTTGAAGGAATGGTGAGAATCAGTCAATACCATGCTTCTTACGGAAATGTAGTGGTGGTTCGCCACGCCAATGGTCTTGAAACCCTTTATGCACACTTGAGTCAAAGACATGTAAAACCTGGAGATTACTTGCAGGCTGGTGATCAAATAGGTTTGGGTGGAAATACAGGTCGTTCATACGGTGCGCACTTGCACTTTGAGGTGCGATTCATGGGGGATGCCATCAATCCAGCATTATTGGTGGACCCGAATCAAAAATCTTTGCGTGATTGGGAATTTGTATTGCACAAGTCTCACTTCAATCATAGTGCAGCGGTTGCAGAATTCAATAAAGATGCCTCTAAGGCACGCAGGGAATCCAAGAAATTCCACACTGTAAAAAGAGGAGAAACCCTTAGCGCTATTGCGAGAAAGAGAGGCACTTCTGTTTCGGCTCTGTGCAAGTTGAATAAGCTGAGAGAGACCTCCATTATCAGAGAAGGTCAAAAATTAAGATACCGTTAGTTTTGTTTAACGTTCCTCAAAGCCGCTAATAGTACTTAGCGGCTTTTTTATTTTTATTATCAAAATGTTACGCATAAAAAGTGATTAATGATAAACGTTGAACAAAACCTTAGAAAAGGATGTTTGAACTGTATTAACCAATCTATGAAATCCAAAGTAATCGTTATAGGAAGTGGATTTGCGGGGCTTTCCGCAGCGTGTACGCTCGCCTCCCAAGGTCATCAAGTTACTGTTTTCGAGAAAAACAGTACCACTGGAGGAAGGGCACGTCACTTTTCTGAAGACGGTTTTATGTTCGATATGGGACCGAGTTGGTACTGGATGCCTGAGGTTTTTGACGCATTCTTTGCCAAATTCGGTAAGAAAACATCGGATTACTATAATTTGATTCGGTTGGATCCTTCTTATCGGGTCTTCTTCAAAGACAAAACGGGTTTGGATATTCCAGCCAATCTAGATGAATTCAAGGAGCTTTTGGAATCGATGGAAACCGGTGCTGGCAATGCCTTGGATCGTTTTCTTAACGAGGCAAAGATAAAATACGACACAGGAATGGGTGAGTTTGTTTGGAAGCCCTCCCTGTCTGTTATGGAGTTTGCAGAGTTCCGTCTTTTAAAGGAATCTTTCCGCTTGCAGCTTTTTACCTCGATAAGTTCTCACTTAAGAAAGTACTTCAAGAATCAAGAGATTCTTCAATTGCTCGAGTTTCCTGTGCTCTTTCTCGGAGCCAAACCCTCGAAAACACCTGCTCTATATAGCATGATGAACTATGCTGACATTGCATTAGGCACATGGTATCCTATCGGAGGTATGGTTGAAATCGCCAAAGCGATGACCAAGCTAGCGGAAGAGTTAGGGGTTAAATTCCTTACTAACTCTCCAGTAGAAAAACTCGAAGTAAGCAATGGAGAAGTATCTGGAGTATGGAGTAACGGCAACCTTTCCTATTGTGATGCCGTAATTGCTGGTGCTGATTATCACCATGTGGAATCACAATTACTTAGCCCAGAATACCGCACCTATTCCGAAGATTATTGGGAAAAACGAGTGATGTCGCCAAGTTCACTGCTTTTTTATCTTGGAATAAACAAAAAAGTAAACGGACTTCTCCATCATAATTTATTTTTCGATGAAGACTTCAATCATCATGCACACGAGATATATGATGATCCAAAATGGCCGAGCAAGCCACTTTTTTACATATGTGCGCCATCCAAAACAGATCCAAGTGTTGCTCCTGAAGGATGCGAAAACTTGTTTGCCTTGATACCCGTTGCACCTGGAATGAAAAGTGATGAAACTGCTCGAGCCAAGTACTTGCAAGTCATCATTGAGCGAATAAAGAAATATACAGGAGAAGACATTACCAACCACATTGTCTACTCAAGAAGCTACGCCCACGAAGAATTTATCAGTGATTACAATTCCTTCAAAGGAAATGCATACGGTTTGGCCAACACACTGATGCAAACTGCATTTCTCAAGCCTAGAATGAAAAGTAGAAAACTAGATAATCTCTTTTATGCAGGTCAATTGACCACCCCAGGCCCTGGCGTACCTCCAAGCCTTATTAGCGGCCAAGTTGCTGCAGGCGAAGTACATAAATTTATCCTACTCTCTAAACCGGAAACCGTTTAACCATGAACCAAAAAGCGCTATTTGACGAAGTGTCGATTTATTGCAGCCGCAAAACCACTCATGCTTACAGCACTAGCTTTAGCATGGGTATCAAAACACTCGGAAAAAGATTCCGGGATCCGGTGTATGCCATTTATGGATTTGTAAGGTTCGCAGATGAAATCGTTGATACGTTCCATGACTATGATAAAACCTTATTAATGGAACGTTTTCGAGCAGATACAGTGAACGCAATTGAAGATAGAATTTCCTTAAATCCTATTCTCAATAGTTTTCAGAAAGCATATCACGACTATAATTTCGATTGGGAATTAGTAGATACTTTTTTGAAAAGCATGGAAATGGACTTGGACAATACCGCCTACGATCGTGGTGGTTATGAAACATACATTCTAGGGTCCGCGGAAGTGGTAGGACTCATGTGCCTCAAGGTATTTACACAAGGAGATACTGAAGAGTATCAGCGTTTAAAGCCCTATGCAATGCGCTTGGGAGCTGCATTTCAGAAGATCAATTTCTTAAGAGACATAAAAGCCGACTACGAAAGTCTTGGCAGAGCTTATTTTCCAGAGCTAGATCTAAGCCGTTTTGATGAAGGTACGAAAACGAAGATCGAAAAAGAGATTGCGGAAGATTTTCATGAGGCTTACAAAGGAATTCTTATGTTGCCAAAAGATGCTCGATTTGGGGTATATGTCGCATACACTTATTATATCCGCTTGTTTCAGAAAATTAAATCACTTCCGAGCAATAGAATCATGCAGGAACGCATACGCATTCCAAACCAGAAGAAGTTTGCACTGGTGTTGAAGAGTTACGTTCAACACAATCTCAACATGCTCTAATATGAAGCGACTGATAATATTACTTCTTGTTCTTGTTTTTCACGCTGAGGCTCACTCCCAACTGGAGAATTATAGAAATCTGTATTTTGCTGCGCAAGGAGAAGCTGGAATAAAGAGTTATTACAATGGTGTGAGCAATGCAAACGAAAGTAATGCCGTTTTCAAAGCGTATAAAGGAGTTGCCACTGCGATGTATGCGGAAGTCGTTAGTGGGGTAGACGAAAAGTTTTCATACTTCGGAAAAGGCAAACAACTCATAGAAGACGCTATCCAGGCAGATTTTTGGAATCCAGAAATTAGATTCTTGAGATACTCGGTTCAAGCAGAAGTTCCATGGATTGTAAACTACAGTTCAAATTTAAACGAGGACGCCAACATCATTCTGAACGCTCTTAAAAGCAATCAAATTGATTTTAGAAATGATTTTTGGAAAAAAGCAATTAAATTTATCGTTGCAAGCGGAGAACTATCTTCCTCATTGGTAAACGAGTTCAAAAAGTATCAGGTATAATGGAATCTGTCATTCTTGTGGATGAATACGATCACGAAATTGGCGTGATGGAGAAAATGCAGGCGCATAGGGAAGCACAACTTCACCGTGCCTTTTCAATTTTCTTATTCAACGAACAAGAAGAGATGCTCATTCACCGTCGTGCGATGAATAAATACCACAGCGGTGGTCTCTGGACCAACGCGTGTTGTTCCCATCAGCGACTTGGCGAATCCAATATCGCCGCTGGAAAAAGACGACTTCAAGAGGAAATGGGCATTGCCTGCGACTTGAAGGAAATGTTTTCTTTTATTTACAAAGCCCCATTGGACAATGAGCTCACGGAACACGAATTGGATCATGTTCTGTTTGGAAGCTTTTCAGGCACTCCTTCTCCCAATCCAGAAGAGGTAAGCGATTATAAGTTTGTTTCTTTAGATGAACTTTTAAATGATGTTAGGATCAATCCTAAAATGTATACCGAATGGTTCAAAATCGCTCTTCCACTGGTAATCAAAGAACGCAATAAAATAACAGTCTAAAATGAATGCCCTTATTGTAATTGCCACATTTGTAGTTATGGAATTTATGGCCTGGGCAACTCACAAATTTGTGATGCATGGCTTCATGTGGTTTTTTCATGAAGATCACCACGTTCCTCATAAACATTTCTTCGAGAAAAACGATGTGTTCTTTTTGATATACGCTGTTCCAAGTTGGTTGCTGATGATGTTTGGAGCAATGCACGGATTTGATTTTAAATTTTACATGGGCATGGGCATCCTATTTTATGGAATTGCGTATTTTCTAGTACATGATGTGCTCATTCATCAGCGATTCGACTGGTTCAAACGCACTGACAATCTTTACTTCAGAGCTATTCGGAAAGCTCATAAGGTACACCATAAACACTTAGGAAAAGCTCATGGTGAATGCTTTGGAATGCTCTGGGTTCCTCTGAAGTATTTTAAAGAAGCCGCACAGTACAAAGCAAACAAAGCCACAAAAGCAGCATGAGTACCCACCTCTATTACCTTTTAGTAGATGCGTTGTGTTTTGTTTTTCCTTTCCTACTGAGCTTTCAAAAAATCATGCCTTTCTATAAAAATTGGAAGGCCCTTTTACCAGCCACCATCACCATGATGATGGTCTTCATTCCCTGGGACGCGTACTTCACCGCGAATTCGATTTGGGGATTCAATTCCAATTACATACTTGGAGTTAAACTGCTTCAACTGCCAATTGAAGAGTGGCTATTCTTTATCTGCATTCCCTACGCCTGCGTCTTCTCGTATGAATGTGTCCGTTATTTCCTTCCTGAACAACCTTTAAAAACCGCTTCCTTCTTTATCAGCATTTTCTACATGGTCGTAACTATCGCATTCATGATAGTATTTTTTGGCCATTGGTATACCTTCAGCGCATCATTAGCAGCATTTATTCTTTTGGCGTTGAACACCTTTGTATGGAAGTCAAACTACATGGGATACTTCCATTTATCTTGGTTGATATTGCTGATTCCTTTTTTCCTCTCAAACGGAGTGCTTACAGGGCTAAACTTCTTTCAATATCCCTTGGTCAATTTACGTCCAGAAACAGTTTCTGACATGATTGTTTGGTACAACGACTCACACAACTTGGGAATTAGAATCTGGAGCGTTCCTTTAGATGATTTCTTTTACGGAATGGCAATGCTTTTACTCACCATCACTGTGTACGAGCGCATGCTTAAACGAGCACACTAGAGTAAGAAATACAGTGCTGTAAAGAATATTGTTTGAATGAATAGATAATACGGTGCAACGTCGTTCTTCTCTTTTCCCATTTCTTTAAAGAAAGTAAAACTCAATAAAAAACCTACGACAAACCATCCGATAAAGTTCTGCAAGGGGGCGTAATCGCTGTAAAAGGTCCAGAAAAACAAATCTGGTGCAACGAATTCCATTATAGAATCCAAAGCGGTCATGTATAAAGACGCCAACAATGCTCCCCGAAAAGGATTGGTCACTTGAAAATGATAACGCACTAATTGAACAGAGGAAAAACAGAGCATCGCCCAATTAAGACCTATCAAAATCGGCACACTTAGAACCCGCCAACCCAAACCATGCAAATACTCATAGTGTCCAAAAATCCAACCTGTGCGAACACCAATTACTTCCACAGCCCACCCTACAAAAGCAATAGCTATAAGGGGAATCAATGTTCTCAATGAAAACATTCTGGAGTAATTGAGTAAGAGCAAGGAGCACAAGATCAAATTCAAAGGAGTAAGCAATAAAAATAGATCTTTAGCTACAAGCAATCCTATGATACCTGCGATATGCAGAATAGAAAGAAAAAAGATCAGAAAATTTCTCTCTCGAAACAATTGTGTCATAGATATTCTTCTTTAATTGCCTCAGCCACCAACTTTCCACTAAACATACACAAAGGGATGCCACCACCAGGATGAACACTACCACCACAAAAATACATTCCTTTCAAATCATTGCTTCGGACATTATGCCGTCGGAAGGCAGCAAATGTATTGTTGGAAGCATTTCCATACAATGAGCCCAAAAATGATCCCGTTCGATCCTGAATTAGCTGGGGCGTGAGAACCTCTTCTACTTCGATCAACGAGTCAATATCTTTCTTCAATATTCTGCTCAACTTAGCAATAATTCTCTTTCTAGATTTCTCAATAAGATCAGGCCAATCCTGACCAGCAAGGTGAGGTACATTGATCATAACAAACCAATTTTCACAACCCACCGGAGCGTCTTGAGTGCATTCCTTAGAGGTTATGTTCACGTAAACCGTAGGATCCGAGTAGAGATCTTTTCTGAGAAAAATATGATCAAATTCTTCTTTATAATTATCACTGAAAAAAATATTGTGTACATGCATTTCCGAGAATACCGCCTTAACACCCCAATAAAAAATCAAAGCAGAGCTCGACTTCTCTTGATTGAGTAGACGCTCAGGTGCCTTAAAATTTTTAAGAAGATAACGATAGGTTGGTGTAATATCCAGATTAGATATAACAATCTCAGAGGAGATTACTTCCCCATTCACTCTCACTCCTTTCACCTTTGATCCATCATGAATTATTTCTTCGACGCTCGAATTAAAATGAAATACAGCACCATTTTCGTGCGCAAGATTGTATAGAGTTCTAGAAATATCATACATCCCCTTCTCTGGAAGAAAAGCTCCGATACCGTTTTCTAGGTGAGGAATCAACTGCATCATCGCTGGCGTAGAATAAGGGTTGCTACCATTATAAGTAGCATACCGATTGAATAATTGAATAATCTTTTCCGATCGAAAACGTTTCTTCAAACTTCCATTTAGACTCCCTAGCAATGGCAATTTATAGAGTTGGAAAATTGCTCTGTATGTATCCGCCTTAAAAAGTAATTTTGAAAAAGAAAGTTCACTCTTCAAAAAAACAGGAGCGGTTAACTCATAAGTGGCTTTCGAGCTTTTTAAAAATTTCTCTATGGTGTGTTTCTTTTCATTAAATACTTCGCTCAATTTCTCCACATAAACCGTATGATCTGCTGCTGCCGAAAAACGAGTGCCGTCCTCATAGAAATACTCGCAAACTGGATTTAATCTCTTGTAAGAAAAACTACTTCTATTCTTGCCAAATAAGTCCAATACCTCTTCTACATTCTCCGGAAGGGTAAAGAGACTTGGACCCAAATCGAATCGGTATTGACCAATCCATTTTTCGCTGAGTTTACCGCCGGGCGTAGCCATTTTCTCAAAAACATGCACATGGAATCCTGCTTGTGTAAGACGAGCAGCTGCAGCTAAAGCAGCAACTCCAGACCCAATAATGACTACTTTCATTTTAGCCATACTCTTTCAAACAATAGCTCACATTATTGGTTCAATGCCATTTCTGTTTCTGTTCTGCGCTTCAACCCCACTACAACAGGAAAATGATCTGATAAATCCGCTTTCACGGTTCTATAATCTACGGCTTTCCAATCTTTAGAGTGCATTACATAATCAATACGATACGATGGAAAAACGCCATTATAGGTATTTCCTATACCACTTCCACATTCCTTGAATGAATCTTCAAGAATATCAGTAAAAGTTTCATATGTATAGGATATGGGAGGATCGTTAAAATCGCCACATAGTATTACAGGGTGTTTGCACTCTAAAACACTCGCAGCTACTTTATCTACTTGTTCCTGACGTTTTAAAAACGCTCTCTTCAAACGAGATGCAATCCGAATTACCCCTGTCTTTAATTCCTCTTGATTCTTGTTCTCATCCACAAAAGCATAATCTTCTGGCTTAAATCGAATGCTTTGAAGGTGTGCGTTGTAAACGCGAACCGTATCACCTTGAACCTTCAAATCCGCGTAGATGCAAAAATTGTTGACGTCATTCTCAAAAGGAATGAATCCTTTGTTCACGATTGGATACTTCGAAAACAATGCGACACCAAAATAATTTCGTCCATTGTTCGCGTGCGTGTATCGCTCATGATAATACTTCGTAGGTAGAAATTCTATCAATGTATCCCTGGTAACAAAAAAATCCTTTTTATCTGAATGAAAAAATTCTTGAAAACATAAAACATCGGGTGCTTCGCCTTTAAGCAAATCAAAAATTTTATTTCTCTTCTTTACATTTTCCTCACCATCATAAAGCCCAAACAAATGAACGTTATAGGTCATCACTTCAAGTCTGGACTGATCCATTTCGGATGCCTCTTTTCCCAGAGAGAAATTAAAAAAATCAGTGAGATGGGTATATCCAATAGAAATGGCCAGGAGAGAAAGAATCATAAATCGCTTTCTCCTAAAAAACCAAACAATTGGAAACAGTATATTCACCAATAACAAAACAGGATATGCCAAACCCAAAAGCGTCAGATATCCCAGAGACTTAGGTGATATATGGACGCACAAATAGGAGAGCAATAGCAATAGAATGCTCCCAAAGTTGGACCACAATAGCACCTTATTCAAAGTGAATGTCCGTTTTTTCTTTTCGCTATTTGCTGCCGTTTCGGTCACTTCTGACTATACTTAAATAAAAACTCCTTTTCCTCCTTGGACAAACTATCATAGCCTGCTCTGCCAATTTTATCCAAGATTTGATCTACTCTTTTTTGACGTGCAAGTTTTTCAGAATTAAACTGCTCATCGGTTTTCGGCCTGCCAGTGTTATAACTCTTTTTGGACTTAGAAGAAAACAGACCTTTCCATTTGTAAAATAAACGTTCAAGCCAGCTTGCCATATTTTTTCCCTTTTTATATTGAGTTGCGTATATGAAACCAAACAAAGCTCCTCCTAAATGACCAATATGCCCCCCTGAATTGAATCCCTTTCTAAGACTTATCAAATCTACAAGTACTAGAATTCCGCATAACCAAATCAACTTCATTTCGAAAACACCAAACAATCGAATCGAGTAGTCTGGCCGTAGAACCCCTACAGTGATGATGATTGACATCACCGCAGCGGAGGCACCCAGTATGAAACTAGTTTCATCAAAAGCAGGAAATAAATTATAAAATAGAAAGAAAAGAAAATACCCCGATAATCCTCCGAGTATATAATTTACTACCAGTTTTGAAGGTCCAAGAAAATGTCTGAACAACTTACCCGTGGTGTACAGTGCGATCATATTAAAAAGAAAATGACCAACATCTTCATGAGCAAACATGTGCGTAATAAGAGACCACGGGCGTTTAAGCATTTCCGAAAAACTGCTAGAGGCTGCTAAATAAACATCAGGATGAAAGCGCGACAATTCAGACTGATCGGTAATTCTCCATATCACATGTGCAATTTGAATGAGAATGAATAGGGAAAAATTAATGATCAGCAAACGCTTGAACCCATCGCCTGCTCGAAGATAACTCTTGATCTCAGTAAAAGCGCTCATTCATTAAAACTGACTGTTACCATAAAAATGTCCGTCCTTCTTTTGCCAGTACTTCAGCAATAAATAGCCAAAGATCATTCCTCCAATATGCGCGAAGTGAGCCACATTGTCGTTGGGTCTATTGCCAAGTGCCAAATACAGTTCTAATGCACCGTAAATCATCACAAACCATTTTGCTTTCAATGGAATTGGTGGAAATAAGAGCATTAATTCTGTATTCGGATAGAGCATTCCAAAGGCCAACAATATACCAAACACACAACCCGATGCTCCAACAACTCCTACGTTCAACGCAATATTCAAATCTGCGAGCCGAGTATCTACGAAGTTCTTTCCTTCCCGAATGGCGTCCGAACCTTGTTCATACACCAATCTCAATTCTTCCGACGTCAAACTTTTAGTGATTTTTGATATCTCCATGAAATTGATGAACTCATGGAGAAAAAATGCTCCCACCCCACAGATAAGGTAGTAGGTTAAAAATCTTTTTGCACCCCATTGTAGTTCCAACCTCGAACCAAAAATATAGAGTGCGTACATATTGAAAAATATATGCGCAAAGTTTCCGCTGCGAAGAGGTGCATGCGCAAACATGTGCGTCAAAATTTGCCAGGGCCGAAAATTTTCTGAAGTAAAATAATATCCTGTCACCTGCTCTTGCAGTCCTGGTATTACTGCACAAGCTAAGTAAACAAGGACATTAATTATGATAATATTCTTAACTACCGGAGTAATTTGGTACATCTTATTTAAATTGTTGAGCCAATTCGTTTAAACTGATTCGAAGATAAACAGGTTTCCCAGAAGGAATAACCTGAGGCTGTTTGCATTGTGATAATCTTTCTAACAACTCTTGCATTTCTGGTGTTGTCAACATTTGGCCATAACGGATGGAAGTGCCACTGGCCATTGCCCAAGCCGTTTTTTCACGAAGACCAACGGTGGAGGAATGAGCCTCATTCTTAAATAATTCCAAGAAAGATTCTATCCAACCGCCTACATCGGAAATATTTGCTTCCGTTGGTACTCCACGAATTTCTAGTGACGTAGCACTAGGCCATGATATTTCAAATCCAAGAGACTGAATATCACCCTCCATTTCTTTTATCAAATGAATATCAGCTGGCGAAAGTTCTATTTCTTCAGGAAACAACAATTGCTGAACACTTCCCTTTCCTCGCTCCATGAGCAAGAGATATCTTTCAAACAACACTCGCCGGTGGGCTCGTTGCTGATCAACCAAAATCAACCCATTTTCCTCTGCGAAAAAAATGTACTTCCTATGCAATTGAATAGGCTGAATTCCCTCTTCCAATTCGAATAAATCGGAAGTTCCTGATAATGTCGCCACATGTTCCTCTTGGGGCGATACCATTTTGCTAATCTCCAATAACTCAGCCCATCCCTTGGAGTTTCCAGCGCGTTCACCTCCCCAGCGCTGCGCGAGACTCTCTCTTTTCGATGATTCTCCAAAAGGATTATAGTCTGGATTGACTTTTATTTCTGGAACCTTGATTTCCTGATGGGTTAAAGGAGTAGTAATAGCGATAGATGGATCTTGAGAAAAATCTAAACTGGGAGTAATATTGTTCTTTCCCAATGCTCTTTTTATGGCTGCATGTAGGATCGCATAAATCGCCCTTTCATCCTGAAACTTAATCTCTGTCTTGGTGGGGTGAATATTAATATCAATCAAATCAGGATCTATATCCAGGTATATCAAATAGAGTGGGAAATGACCATCCGGTAAAATTTGCTCATAAGCGCTCATCACCGCATGGTGTAAATAAGCATTCTTAATGAATCGATTGTTTACAAAGAAAAATTGTTCTCCTCTAGTTTTTCTGGAAGCATCTGGTTTTCCGATAAATCCAGACACTCCAACTATGTCCGTTTCCTCGGAAACTGGAACCAATTTTTCATTATATCGCGCTCCAAGGACATGCACAATGCGCTGTCGCAAATTGGTTTTTACAAAAGAAAATAACTCCGCTCCGTTGTGATGCAAGCTAAACTCTATATCAGGATGGGTCAATGCTACACGCTGCACTTCATCCATAATATGCTTCAGCTCAATTCCATCACTTTTAAGGAAATAGCGTCTCGCAGGTACATTGAAAAATAAATTCTTTATTGAAAAGCTAGTGCCCGCGGGACAACTTATCGGTTCACTTGACTTGAATTTTGAGCCTTCAATTTCCACTTGGGTTCCCAGCTCATCTTGTGATTGCCGTGTTTTCAACTCGACCTGTGCAATCGCTGCAATACTCGCCAATGCCTCTCCCCTAAATCCCTTAGTGAGAATATGAAATAAATCTTCGGATTTCTTGATTTTAGAAGTTGCGTGGCGCTCAAAGCACATGCGCGCATCCATCGCTGACATTCCTTTGCCATTATCAACTACTTGAATGAGCGTTTTTCCAGCATCTTTTACAATCACTCGAATCGTATCCGCACCTGCATCGATGGCGTTCTCCACTAATTCTTTAACAGCCGAGGCAGGGCGCTGAACCACCTCTCCTGCCGCTATTTGATTGGCGACTGAATCCGGTAAAAGTTGAATAATGTCAGGCATGAATCAATCCCTCATTTTTAGAGGGGTTAAAGGTACATTAAGAATTCGACGCTATTTTATTCCTGAATAAGTTGCGTTAACACAGATTCTATTTCGTGAGTGTTTTCGAATGTTCCAAGAATTTGTTCTAAAACACTCTCCACGACAGTGTCAGGGCAAGATGCCCCGCTGGTAAGCACAATTCGCACTTTCGCTTTGATGGGCAACCAGCCAAAAGAAGTAATGAGTTGATTCTGCCCATAGTTAAAGTGACGTATGGTATTTCTATCAATTATCTCATTTTGGTCTTTGATAAAGTAAACAGGCATGGTTTCCTCTAGAATAGTGACCAACTGACTGGTATTCGAGCTGTTGTAACCGCCTATCACGATGGCTAAATCGGCACCAACCGACCGCACTGCGTTCGTAGCGTCTTGATTGTCGTTAGTGGCATAGCACAATGTATCTCGCGTATCAGCGAACGCATCTGGTCCATACTTATTAGTAACAACTCCCTTGAAAAAATCGGCAATTTCTTGTGTTTCCGTAGCCAACATGGTGGTTTGGTTCACTACTCCAATTTTCTTTAGATCAGATTCCACTTGAAAACCTTCGCTGTACTTGCCCTTAAAAACTTCATAGAACGAGTCTGCAGGTGAATCACCCGTGATATATCCGGCAAGCTTTTGTGCTTCCTTCATATCTCTAACAATGATACTGGCACTGTGCTGGTTGCTGTGAGAAAAAGTGGCTCTAGTCTCCTCGTGCTTATATTTTCCATGAATAATATTGGTATACCCTTTTTGTCCAATTTCTGCACTTCGTTTCCATACTTTCTCTACGAATGGACAAGTCGTATTGTACTTCTTCGTTTCTACTCCTAAGGACTTGAGCTTCTCCTCGATTTCTATAGTTGTACCAAATGCCGGTATAATAACCACATCCTCACTTGTAATTTCTGACCAATCGATGAACTGATGGCCTTCTGTGTCCATAATGAATCGAATGCCTGCTGCTTCCAAATCCTCATTGACAGCAGGATTATGGATCATTTGACTTAAAAGAAATATGCGTTTATCAGGATTCTCATTTATGGCCTTATAGCTAATTTCTATTGCATTTTCTACACCATAGCAGAACCCAAAGTGACGTGGAAGAATAAACTCAACTGGACCAAAATCCAAGCTAGACGGAGATACATCCTGCTTGCGAGGATCGCGTCTTTTTCTCCAATCCTTTACAGTTGCGATGACACTCGATTTATACTTCTCAGGAATTTCAAACTTTTTCATTCTTCATATAAAAAAAACAACGGGACATTTGTTCGATCACTTCTCTTGCGACAGATATTCTTTTTCGATATATGCCTTTAACTTATTTCGCTTCTTCGCTTTTAAAGCTCTTCGCAGTTCTTTCTGCTCATATAGTGTTTCGCTGGTTTCAATCATATCGCAAACAGTTTCTAGGCCTTTTAGGTGAATTTTTTCCTCATCATATGGAGCCTTATGCCTTAACGCGTACAGGGCCATTCCATGAATCAAACTAAACATCAATTCCGGATAGTCGTTTACAAAAGGAGCGTACTTGGTCTTCACATCTATAGTAATCTGTGGGCTTCCAGCGAGCCATTCCATAACAAAGTAATTCACTTCGCTTCGAAAGGCAACATCTTCATTAATTGGTGTTTTACACAACCATACCAAACACTTTTCTACCAGCTCTTGATCCTTACGAAAATCCTCAGTAGTATTTCTGCTATAGGTCTCGGGCAGAACAGGCCTACCAGGCTGTGAAAAAAGTTCAACAACGAGCAAAACAAATAAAATACATAAGAAGCTTCTCATTATAGATTGGATTCCTTGTCATCGAAAACAATATCAAATTTCGCTAATTCTTCTAAAACTGGTTCGTAAATCTCTGGAAGCAATGGCAACTGAACACCTTTTAAGATCAATTGACCCAAAAGAATAAGTTTTGCTGCTATGGCGATGGGTAGACCAACCGTTTTGGACATGGCCGTATATACTTCATCCTCTCCAAGACAAACCATAGCAGAAGTGAGCTCCTTTGTTTGACCGGTGGTTGTTTGATATCTGAAGCGGTGCCACATCACAATCATGTCCTTATCACCTTCATCTAACTTCCATTTTTGCTCAATAAGTTTCTGCAAGGCCACAGCAGGACTGCCTTGTTCTATACCCAAGGGTAAATCATCAAATATTCCCAACCAATCTAGTTTTTCAACAACCTCAGCGCTTAACTGAAGTTTTCGAGCACAAACCTCTGGTAAGCTCTCTTGTGAATTGAGGTCAAGGAATGAAGATGTCAACCGTGACCATGTCATTGAAGAAGGATTTTCCAGAGAAAAGCTATCGTCAGTTAAACCCATTTGAACCAAAGCATCCCAAGCTTCACAAAAGCCTTCTCTTCGCAGGGTTCCACGCAACAAGGTCGGAATTTCCTCCAGATTATAGATTTTCTTATACTTTAAAGAGTCTCTATTTACGTATCCATCAAAACCACCGAATCCTTCGAGTTGAATTCGCTCCACTTCCTTGAAAAGCCGGTGATAGGGTATGTATCTTGGAGATCCGTCCTTTTGATATCTCGCAGTACCGCCATATCCAGCCAATACTACATTCCTAGGATTCCAGGTTACCTTATAGTTCCAAGGATTATTGTCACTTTCCGGCGCAATGAGTCCGCCTGTATATGACTCGAAGCTCAGCAGCTTAGCGCCTTTCTTGTGAATCTCGTCCAATATTTTCTTGGCCGACATGTGATCAATTCCTGGATCTACTCCCATTTCATTCAGGAGTAGCACTCCAGCTTCCTTCGCAGCCTGGTCCAATTGCCACATTTCATCCGATACATAACTAGGAGTGATGAGATGTTTCTTTAAGATGACGCAATCTGTGGCAATCAATGGGTGCATGCTCGCGGGAAGCATTGAAATCACTATGTCCGATTTAGAAATCAACTCTCTTCGTAGCTCCTCGTTATGACTGTCCAACGCGAAAGCCTTACCATATTCGTGATTGTATATTTTAGACTCCGAGGCCGACTTTTCTACGTCAGCCACCCAGACCTCCCAACGACCTTCAGAATTCTCTAATAAATATCGAATGACGTGCGCACTGCTTCTTCCCGCACCTAAAACAAGTATCTTTTTCATATCCTGCTCATTAGCCTTTGAAATCAGGTCAAAGACCCGACAAAAATAGCGGTTTCGATGAGAATAGATTTTTTTTGGCACAACCTTAGCCATTTGGCTGCGAAACACTAATTTTAACCGCCAAATAAAAAAAGCAACATGAAACACATTTTTACTTTTTTAGCCCTTGCTCTATTCTCTTCTGCAGCATTCGCCCAAACCGCAAATGCAGTGGTTTTTTCTGAAAATGGAGATAAGTTTACTCTGATCCTCAATGGAGAAAAACAAAATGCTAGCCCACAAACGAATGTAAAGGTTTCAAACCTTACATCTGAATTCTACATGGCCCGTATTGATTTTGAAGACACGAAGTTACCCGACTTCAGCAACAACAATTTTGCTGTGCAAAAAGGAATGGAGAGCACATACGTTATTCGCGTCAACAAAAAGGGAGAATACGTATTGCGCTTTATGAGTGCTTCTGAAATGGGAGGGGCATCTACAACCACTGCAGAACCTTCTTCTACGAACGGTACTGTTATTACGGACTACAGTCAAAACGAAGAAACAATCAGCACTCCCACGACTACTTCCACTACTACTACAAAACCAGTTGCAACTACGACCACAACTACCACGGTAACCTCTAAGCCAGCAGATGGGGAAAAGGTAAACGTCAATATGAATGTTGGAGGACTTAATATGGGTATCAACATGAATATTGAAGGAATGGACGGAGTTGAAGTTCAAGAAACCACTACCGTTACCACCACCACTTCAAGTTCCAGCTCGAGCTCATCTAGTACTGGTAACACCACACAAAGTCGTCCAAGACAAGAGGTAGTTGTTCAGGAGAAAGTAGTTGCAGGATGTGCAAGAGCGATGGACACCAATACCTTCAACTCTGCAAAAGGAAGCATCAGCAGCAAAGGATTTGATGACACCAAACTTACTACTGCCAAACAAGTAGCGAAGTCTAACTGTATGTCGGTAGCTCAAATCAAAGAAGTAATTTCCCTGTTTGGGTTTGAGGAAACTAAGCTCGACTTCGCAAAGTTCGCCTACGACTATTGTGTAGACAAAAACAATTACTTTTTAGTCAACGACGCATTCAGCTTTGAAAGCAGTATCGATGAGCTGAATCAATACATCGAGTCAAAGTAAAGCACTTCTTGGAATGCCGACCTCAATCAGATCGGCATTCCACCTACTCTCTCTTTTTTACCAAACTGCTTATGAAAAAGCTTTTTATTTTCCTTGTCATATTCGCTTCACTATTGGGGTGTAACACGAGTAAGAAATTCACCAAAATGGCCTTGAAGCAGGAGGCAGCTGGTTTAACAACAGAAGCAGCTAACAACTATTATATTGCCTTGATGAAAAACCGCAACAACATCGAGGCGCAGATTGGTATGAAAAAAACAGGGCAGTTGGTTTTGAATCAAATGCTCAACGATTTTGCACGCGATAGAAATTTTGGTTCAAAAAAAGAAGCTGTCTATAACTTTCAAAAAGCACGGGACTACCGAGATAAAATTCAAGGTGTGGGCATTCGACTAGAATTAGCGGATTTCTATTTAAGTGATTATGAAAATGTGAAGTCCGACTACCTCAAACAGCTCTATGATGAAGGAGCATTGCTTCTTGAAGAACAAAAGTTTCAAGAGGCTGAATTAAAGTTCAAGGAAATTAAGACCCTCGAACCTAATTACAAGGACACCAGAGATCTTGCTGACATTGCCTTTATGGAACCACTCTACAATGCGGGTGTCAGCGCCATGAAAGCAGAACACTACCGGGAAGCCTATGCCAGCTTTGAAAAAGTTGTGGCTCGACGAAGTGATTACAAGGACGCAAAAAAACTAATGAGCCAGAGTTTGGAAAAAGGCACCTATACCATAGCCTTGTTGCCATTTGTCAACTCCACTTCTACATCAGGTCTGGATGCAAAAGTTTCAGCTTATACATTGGAAGCACTTACGAATATCAATGATCCTTTTCTCCGCATTGTAGATCGTGAGCACATGCAAGCCATTCTGCAAGAACAAAAACTCCAGCTTTCTGGAGTAGTCGACGATAAGACTGCCGTAAATGTTGGTCAACTTGTAGGAGCACAAGCCATCCTTACCGGAACAGTTCTTAATTATAGCACTCGTCAAGGTCAATTGCGCACCTCCAACAGAGAAGCTTATGAAGCTTTTCGTGTAAAGAAGTTAAACAATGAAGACGGTAAATATTACTTCGAGACCCGCTACAAGCCTGTTACGTTCACAGAGTATAGCAATAGCAGTAGCTGTAATGTGAGTTTTCAGTTTAAATTAATAGATCTTAAAACGGGAGAGCTCATTAAAACGGATATCCTTGAAAAGTCTATAACCGATGAAGTCCGATATGGACGCTATGATGGTGATGTGAATGAGTTATTTCCTTCAAACGGAAGCAATGTGAATTTTAATCAGCAAGATCGCAGATCATTGATAGGACTCTTCAATGCACGTCAAGAGCTTCGACCAGCTGGAGAACTTTCCAATGAGTTGTTCAATCACATTTCTAAACAAATGTCTAACGATATTGGCGCCACTGTGAAGCAAATAGTAAAATAACATGAAGACTATTTTATCATCCCTTTTTAGCGCCTTTTTTGCAATGGTATTGCTTCTAGCCTGCTCGACAAAACCAACTGCAAGTAGTTCCAACAAACCACCAACAACAGAGCCGAAGCCCGGTTGGATAGATAGCCGTCCAGTAAACGGATCTTATTACATTGGAATTGGCAGCGCAAATAAAAAGGCACAGCCAATAGACTATCAAAATATTGCTAAGAAAAATGCGCTCAACGATTTAGCCACAGAAATATCTGTGAGAGTTCAGGGCTCCACCTTTCTGAATACCCTTGAAGTCAATAAGAATTTCAGCGAAGAATTTATTTCTACCATTTCTACCAGTTCCGACGAGAAGATTGAAGACTTTGAGGTTGCCGGTATTTGGGAGAATGAAAATGAATACTGGATTTTTTATCGACTCAATAAGGCTCAATATCAAGCCAAGAAAAGGGAAAAAAAGAATTTGGCCCTCTCCGTAGCCAATGATTATTATCTCAAAGGGAAGGATGCCGAGAATATGGGCAATCTGCCTGCTGCGGTAGATTTATATCTAAGAGGGCTATTAGCCATCAAAGACTATTGGAACGAAGTGAACGAGTTTGATCAAAATGGCACTAAGGTATTCTTGGACAACCAGATTTATTCGGATCTCCAGAAGATGTGTTCAGGCCTAAGCATTAAACCCACCCAACAAAAAATAATGCTTGGGGCAGAAAACAACTATGTTGCCTCCACGGGATTCAATGTGATTTATAAAGACCTACCAGTCAAAGGCATTAGCACACTTCATCAGTATCCTCGTAGTCGATTCATGAGGCCTCGCGCTGTTGCCTCGGATGAAAAAGGATACGTTGCTGTTTTAATACAAGACCTAAACACCTCAGAAAAAAATCCAGAATTAACCATCGAGATTGACTTAACCCCTCTTCAACCTGTCGACTTGGACCGTAAAATCACTGAGGGGATTATGGGTAACTTAAAAACGGAAGTACGCAAAGTCCCTATTGAGTTTATTCCTCCAACCTTTGCTGTGCAGGCTTCAGAGCTTCAATACGGAGCAAACACGGCTTCCAGTGTCCTATCTACAGCGCTTCAATCCGAAATGGTAAAAAAAGGTCTAAAACTCACCCAAAGCGCCAATGCTGACTATTTGGTAAAAATAAATGCAGATACCAGAGAGGGGGGAGAAGCTCAAGGTTTCACCGTTGCCTTTTTGGATATGAACATCATTGTTACTGATAAAGCGGGTAACATTGTGTTTAAAGAAGGGGCAAACAACATCAAAGGATTGCAGTTGAATAAGGCCGCAGCTGGGATGGAAGCCTATAAAAAAGGTCAACAGCGCCTCGAAGAGCAAATTGTTCCTTCAATTATCGAATCAATTTTCTAGCTTTGGCACGATTGTAGAAAAACATCAAACACATAATAAAGAAAAAAACCAACATTATGAATACTCGAAAATTTACCCTTATTCTTTCAGTAGCTCTTATTTCATTTGCCGGAGTTGGCTGTAAAAAGAAAAACAAAGTCGTTGAAACGCCAGCACCAGTTGGTGAGGTAGTTATCAACGAATACTGCTCAGGAAAAGATTACAGAAGCACTTCAGATGTTTTCAGATCAACTGCGACTGGTGAAAGTATAGACCGAGAAACGGCTAAGAAAAAAGCACGTTCTAATGCGCAGGCTGAATTGGCTAAAACCATTAGCTCTACGATGAAAATTGTTGGAGACAATTATGTCAACTCTACAGAGTTCAACAATAAAGAAGAAGTAACTGAAACTTTTCAGGAAATGGCTCGCACTGTAGTTGATCAACAGTTGAAAGGAGCAATGGAGATTTGTGAGGTGACCACCAAAAGAACCGATGGAGTTTATGTTCACTATATTGCTCTTGAGCTGTCTGGTCAAAAAATCGCAGATGCCTATAGCAGCGGTCTTTCTCAAAACGAAAAGTTGAAGGCAGACTACAATTATGAAAAATTCAAGGAGACTTTTGAAAAGGAAATGCAAAAGCTTTCTGAAGGAAAATAAGCTTTGATTTAAATAAAACAAAAAACCCCGGCGTTCCGGGGTTTTTTATTGCTTAACCTTAATTAACCTTAATACTCTTAATGAGAAGATTTCTTTATTAATCAAATGTTCTAACCATGAAACATTTGACCATTGTTACGCACGCTCTCAATATAAGGTTTCAAAAAATCCAATCTTTTTTCAAGATCAAATCTCAATGAGCTCCTCTTTATCAATCTTCTTCCTGAAAACCACTTGATTATCAAATACATCCAGAACAACTTCCTGGGTTTTATCTATTTTACCCGACAATATGTATTTTGAAAGTTCATTAAGTACTTCTTTCTGAATAACTCGTTTTACGGGTCTGGCTCCAAACTGAGGATCGAAACCCTTTTCTGCAAGATAATGCAACGCAAATGGGGTAATTACCAATTTTATATCGTTAGATTTCAATCTTTCAGAAAGCAAATCCAATTGTAGCTTAACAACTGCTTCGATTTGCGACTTTCTTAGTGGGGTAAACATGATTATCTCATCAATTCGGTTTAAGAATTCAGGTCTTAAACTCTGCTTCAATACCAACATCACCTCCTCCTTGGTTTTTTCAAAAACAGCAGGATCGTCCGGGTTCTTGCTAGAATCGTAATTTTCTTGAATGATTGAACTTCCCATATTGCTGGTCATAATGATGATGGTATTTTTAAAATTCACCACACGACCTTTGGAATCGGTTAGCCTGCCATCGTCTAGAACTTGTAGCAAAATATTGAATACATCCGGATGTGCTTTTTCTATTTCATCCAATAAAACCACGCTATACGGCTTTCGACGAACCGCTTCTGTTAATTGACCTCCTTCATCATAGCCCACATAACCTGGAGGAGCTCCGATTAATCGACTCACCGCATGTCTTTCCTGAAACTCGCTCATATCTATGCGCGTCATGCTATTTTCATCATTGAATAAAAACTCGCTAAGTGCTTTCGCTAATTCTGTTTTTCCCACTCCTGTTGTGCCAAGGAAAATAAATGAGCCTATGGGCTTTCTTTCATCGCTTAATCCTGATCTGTTGCGCCTCACCGCGTCGCTTACCGCTGCAATAGCCTCTTCTTGCCCAACAACCCTTCTTCCAATCTCTTCTTCCAGTCGAAGCAATTTTACCCGCTCACTTTCCACCAATCGTGTAACTGGTATTCCCGTCCAGCGAGATACAACATCTGCGATTTCTTCAGGATCCACCTCCTCTTTGACTAGCTTTGAGCTAGACTGAATTTCGAGCAATTTTCTTTGTTCTTGCTCAATGGTATTCTCAAACTCTTTAATCCGCCCGTAGCGAATTTCCGCGACCAAGCCATAATTTCCTTCTCGCTCTGCTTGTTCTGCCTGAAACTTCAAATTCTCTATTTCCTTTTTCGCATTTTGTATAGCATCAACGATCCCCTTCTCTGCCTGCCATTTCGAATTAAGATCGTTTCTAGCATCATTTAGCTCCGCTAATTCGCGGTTCAGTTCTTCCAGCTTCGAAGTATTATTCTCTCTTTTGATGGCCTCCCTCTCAATTTCGAGTTGCATAATTTTTCTTTCAATTTCATCCAACTCTTGCGGCTTTGAATTGATTTCCATTCGCAACTTAGCGGCAGCCTCGTCAATCAAATCGATCGCTTTATCGGGAAGAAAACGATCCGTGATGTAGCGCTGTGACAACTCCACGGCAGCGATAATGGCATCGTCTTTAATTTGAACCTTGTGGTGATTTTCATATCTCTCCTTTAAGCCCCGAAGAATACTAATGGCCGCTTCTCTATCTGGTTCATCGATCATGACTTTCTGGAATCTTCGCTCTAGCGCTTTGTCTTTCTCAAAATATTTTTGATACTCGTTCAATGTAGTAGCGCCAATGGCCCTTAATTCACCACGAGCGAGAGCAGGTTTCAAAATATTAGCTGCATCCATAGCACCTTCTCCACCTCCAGCGCCAACCAAGGTATGAATTTCATCTATGAATAAAATGATCTCTCCTTCGCTTGACTGCACTTCGTTGACAACACTCTTTAGACGCTCTTCAAACTCTCCTTTGTACTTCGCTCCAGCAATAAGCGCGGCCATATCTAGAGCAAAAATGGTCTTGCTCTTAAGATTCTCAGGCACATCGCCCTTTACAATACGGTGTGCAAGACCTTCTGCGATTGCTGTTTTTCCAACCCCCGGCTCTCCAATAATGATCGGGTTGTTTTTCGATCTTCTGCTCAAGATCTGAGTTACTCTACGAATCTCTTCATCACGACCAATCACCGGGTCGAGTTTGCCCGATTCCGCCATTTTATTCAAATTTTTGGCATACTTATCTAGAGAATTATAAGTATTCTCTTGAGAAGAACTTGTAACATTCTTTCCTTTTCTCAACTCTAGTACCGCTGCTTTTAGATCCTTTTTATTCAAACCTGCGTCTCTCAACATCTGCGAGGTATGGTCTCTACCTTCTACCAAACCAAGTAAGAGGTGTTCAACACTTACAAAATCGTCCTTTAGCTCTCTGGCTAAAGCGATTGAAAGTTGAAGGGTATTGGAACTGTCACTAGACAAGCCTATCTGGCCACCGCTTACCTTTGGTCGCGAATCAATAATCTTATCCACTGCTTGCTCTACAAGCGATACATTCACATTCAATTTCTTTAAGAGAAAGGGAGTAACATTCTCATCCACCTCCAAAAGTCCCTTCATTAAATGAGCATTCTCAATGGTTTGTTGACCTTTAGAAAGCACTATTTGCTGAGCGCGCTCAATGGCCTCTTGAGACTTTAAAGTAAATTTTGAGAAATCCATTTCTTTTGATTTTAAAAGGGCACAACATTTTCCGTTCCATTCAGTACTTCGTGAAAAATTGTCACCTTTTTTTTACTACCTATGCCATAAAGTTGGAGAGGCTCATGGATTACTGACTACTCGTCCGAAAATTTATTCACTTATGAGAATTTCATTCATTGGGTTTATGGGCAGCGGCAAGTCCACTTGCGCAAAAGCGCTTGCCTCTGATATGGGTTACCAATATATCGACCTTGATCACTGCATCGAAGAAAATGAAGGAAGAACAGTTGCTTCTATTTTTTATGAATTTGGAGAACCCTACTTCAGAGAGGCAGAGCACAAAGCATTAAAGGAAATTCTTGCTAATAAACACCATGACATTGTAATAGCCTGCGGAGGAGGAGTCATTCTAAATGAACTCAATCGTCAAATGTTGCGAGAACACACAACTTGTTTTTTTCTTAATGTTCAACCGGCCGTATTGACCGAGCGATTATTTTTTCAAAAAGAAAATCGCCCCTTGATTAGAGATAAAAACAGAGCCGAAATGATATCATTTATCGAGCAAGAATTGAGTCGCAGGATGACTTTCTATAAAGAAACGGGAGTTGAACTTTTACTAGATGGTCACGAGGATGTCCATACGATTTTAAACAAAGTGCATCAACACCTCCATTAAGCTTCCAAGTAAATTCCTTCTTTACCCTTAGTTAGTTCAACGGAAATATGTTCTTTCAAATTAGTTGATATTGTTAACCCTACTATGTCTGCTTTTACTGGAAATCTTCTATGAGAGCGCTCAACCAATGTTGCAATACTCATTTGTTTTAATTCTGCTTCAACTAAAAAACCAGCAGCGTGAATTAAGGTTCGCCCACTATTGAGCACGTCATCAATCAAGACTACTGTTTTTCCTTTCAAAGCCGATCTTTCACTCGAAAAACTGATTTCCTTGTTACTAGGGTTTGATTTAATCAAGGAGATCGTTTCAACATGAACCTCCAAAGGAGAGATTTGGGATAATTCGCGACCGATTCTTTGGGCTAAATCCATACCCTGTCCCTTTATACCGACAAGAAAAATTTCCTTAGACTTATGATGTCTTTCGTAGAGTTCATGAGCCATACGGGTAATTTTCATATTCACCGTAGTGGCATCTACAATTAAAGTCCTTTCTATGGTCATTCTGTCTTAATTAAAGTTGGAAAGTTACATTAAATCTTCTCATAACATGCTACGGATTCAATGTGAGAAGTATGTGGAAATTGATCCACCAAACTAATTTTCTTCAAAACATATCCCGCCTGTGTTAACTCTAGGGTATCTCTAGCTTGTGTAGCTGGGTTGCAGCTCACGTAGACAATTCTCCGAGCACCTAATGCTATCACCTTTCGAAGTGTCTTTGGGGCAATGCCACCCCTTGGTGGATCCAAAACAAGCGTGTCTATCTTGCCTTCATACTCCGGAAAACTCAAAAGAAACTTTCCGACGTCCGCGGCATGAAAACTAACATTAGAGATTCCGTTGCGTGCAGCATTTTTCTTGGCATCCGCTATGGCAGACTCAATGATGTCTACTCCAATAACTGGCAGCGTTGTTTTACCAGCCAATAGCTGCGCTATGGTGCCTGTTCCACAAAATAAATCCAAAACAAAACCACCCTTGCTCAAATCACTGCAGTAATCGACAACTTTACTATACAATCGCTCTGCACTGGCTGGATTTGTCTGGAAAAAACTTTGCATGCTTATTTCAAAATTCAATCCGTTGATTCGTTCTGTGATCTTGGGAACCCCGTAGATGAGTCTCGTGCTGCCGTTCAAAGGGTCTACTCTATCTCCCTCATCGTTATTAATAGTATGAATTATGCCAGCAATTCGAGACCCGTATAGTTCCAGCACCTTTTTTATAAAGCCAGAAACATCGAACCGATCGATCATTCGGTCTGTAGTAACTAAATTAATCAATAATCGATCTTCCAAAAAACTTTTTCTTACCACCAAGAAACGATAGAAGCCCGATCTTTTTGGCGGCAACCAAGCTGGTAAACCAGACGCTTCGAACCAAGCTCGAAGTTGAATCAACTTTGTTTCCCAATCCTCATCGAACATTCCAGAGTCTTTGTCCAAGTTTTCCACACACCACCATGTGCCGCGATGCTTGAATCCCAGAGCAAAATCATCTACCTCATTTCCAGAAGACTGATCATAACGAATTACGGAGAAGCTATACTCCATCTTATTTCGATAGTGCCATATAGCAGGACTAGAAATAAACTCGTCCAACACTTCCTCTATTTGGTCCTGCTTTCCAATTCGTTTGAAAAGTTCTAGTGTGGTGCGCTTCTTATATTCCTGTTGAATATCGATAGGCAGCGTAGCATACGGCGCACCCGGTATTGCTTGGTACGGATGATCGATTTCTTGAGGGCTTTCCTTAATTACTTGCTCCAGTTTACATTCTGCAAATCGATCACCGGATTTGACGACCCTGGAGCTAACGATTTGACCAGGGATGGAATTTTGAACGAACACGGTGAACTCACCCTTTTCAGTTGGAACCTTTCCAACACCCACGCCGCCGAAGGCCATGTCTCGGATTTCGATTTCTATAAGGTCGTTCTTTTTGAATAAACGCTGACTCATTTGCCAAAGGTAGTGTATCATTTCTGTTACATTTGAGGCCATGCACCGACATAAAATCATTTCTTTACTAGCAGGTCCAATTTCTTGTGTATTACTGGCATTATTGATACCTACAAACTACGCCTTTGTACTTGGGATCATTTCTTGGATGCTGATTTGGTGGATTACAGAAGTCGTTCCAATGGGTGTTACATCATTGTTACCTATCGTACTATTTCCTGCCTCAGGAATATTGAGCATAGAAAAAACTACTTTGTCCTATGGCAACAAATTCGTCTTTTTGTTTTTAGGTGGTTTTATTATTGCCTTAGCCATGGAGAAATGGCAGTTGCATAAGCGACTAGCTTTAGGTATAGTGAAACGCACAGGATCTGGTGCCAATCATATTATTCTCGGTTTTTTACTGTCCAGCTATCTTGTTTCAATGTGGATAAGTAATACTGCCACTGCACTGATGATGTTTCCAATAGCACTTTCTGTTGTTCAATTACTACTAGGAGAAGATAAAAAACTTCATGGAAGAGGTCAAAAGAACTTTGCTATAGCCCTTATGCTAAGCATCGCATATGGTTCGAGTATCGGTGGCATTGCGACCTTGGTTGGTAGTCCGCCAAATGCAGCCATGGCGGGAATTCTTAGCTCAGAAGTTTTCCAGCGCCAAGTGAGTTTTTTTGATTGGTTAAAACTTGGTCTTCCTTTCAGTTTTGCTCTCCTTTTGATCACCTACTTTATTCTGGTCAAACTAGTTTACCCGAATAAGTTGGGTACGTTTGCTTTAGGCAATGAAATCATTGAGAAGGAATATCAGGTTCTAGGACGTTGGACTATGGAGCAAAAACTGGTTTTTACCGTTTTCGTTTTAACGGCCATTTTTTGGATAATACAAGAACCTATTTCGGCTGCTGTCAAGCCTTACGGGGTTGAATTCAGTGATGTAAGCATCGCAATGATTGCGGGCATCGTTTTGTTTATTCTTCCATCTTCCAATAAAACCGAACGTTTGCTCGAGTGGGATGATACCTCTAAACTGCCGTGGGGTGTACTTTTGATGTTTGGTGGCGGCTTAGCGTTAGCAGAGGCATTTAAAGAATCAGGACTTATAGATCAAATAACCATTTTGATGAATTCCCTTCAGGGTCAAAGCACGTTTCTGTTTGTGAGTGCATTGTGCTTTACTGGCTTGATCCTAACTGCTCTTATGAGTAACTTAGCGATGGTAAACATCTTCGTACCTGTTGTTGGTGCCTTGGCCGTCGGACTAAACATAGATCCTGTGCTCTTTGCAATTCCAGTAACCATTGCTGCAAGCTGCGACTTTATGTTTCCTATGAGTACCCCACCAAATGCTATAGCATATAGTAGTGGTTATGTCAAAGCTTCACAAATGTTTAAGGCAGGTGTATGGATCAATATAGTGTCTCAACTTTTGCTCATGGCTTTGCTTTGGATGATTCTTTAAGAAAACCTTCCTAAAGCGCAGCTTACATTTGATTTGGCTTTCGAAAGCACGGAGTTGTTACCTTTTTCTGGATAACCAAATACTTACGTGTTCTGTAATGGTCTTAACACAACCATTACAATTTATGTTTTCGACTTGGATATGGTGTACACTCTTGTTATAACATTGTTGTTGGACAGACATACTCAGAAATTGTGACACCTGATTTTTTAAGCTCTGCGAAGCCTCCAATGATATCTTCAAAATTCGTCCAGCCTCTTTGCTGAAGAATTGAAGCCGCAATCATGCTTCTATAACCTCCAGCGCATAAAATCAGAAAATGTTTGTCTTTTGGAATCTCCGAGAGGTGTTTGTTTAGTTCATTCAAAGGAATGTTTACAGAACTCAAAACATGCTCAGAAACAAATTCACTTTTCTTTCTTACGTCGATAATCAAAACCTGTTTTTGTAATATTCTCTTTTTTGCTTCTTGCGGTGAAACTCGATTAAAACTATTGTATGGCCTTCCGCCTTTTTGCCAAGTTTCAAATCCACCCTTTAAGAAGCCAATGGTATTGTCATAACCGACGCGCGAAAGTCGAGTGATGCATTCTTCTTCCCGGCCAGGATCGGCAACAAGAAGAATTGATTGCTTAACATCTGGAACCAATTCTCCCACCCATTGAGCAAAGTTTCCATCGATACCGATGTTTATGCTATTAGGAATAAATCCAGCTGCAAAGTGGTCCCCAGATCGTGTATCGAGAACAAGCGCTCCCGTTTCATTTGCCGCTGCCTCAAAAGCCTCGGCGCTCAGTTCCTGAAGTCCTCTTTCCAGAATTACATCCAAGCTATCATAGCCTTTCATATTCATCAGAACATTCTGTGGGAAATACCCGGGAGGAGTGGTTAATCCATCCAACAATTGATGGATAAAGTCTTCCTTCGAAAGATTGGGTTGCAACGCATAGTTTACTTTTTTCTGATTGCCCAATGTATCTGTTGTTTCCTTGCTCATCATTTTTCCGCAGGCGCTGCCCGCTCCATGATTAGGGTAGACCATCAAATGATCTGGAAGCGTCATTATTTTATTTCGCAATGAATCATAGAGAAGGACTGCCAACTTCTCTTGGGTCAAATCGGCTATCACATGTTGAGCAAGATCAGGTCTGCCCACATCGCCGATAAACAATGTGTCGCCGGTAATGATCCCATGCTCCCTGCCTGTTTCATCGATTACCAAGTAGGTAGTGCTTTCCATGGTATGTCCTGGAGTATGGATCACACGAATGGTTGCGTCTCCAATTTTAAATTCTTGTCCATCTTCTGCAACGATCGCTTCAAAACCTGGTTTAGCAGTCGGACCATAAACGATTTGAGCGCCTATCTTTTTCTTCAAATCCAAATGACCACTTACGAAGTCCGCATGAAAATGCGTTTCAAAAACGTACTTTATTAAAGCTCCAGATTTATGTGCTCTGTCTAAATAGGGCTGTACTTCTCGAAGCGGATCAAAAATGGCCGCCTCTCCATTGCTCTCAAGGTAGTATGCTGCGTGTGCTATGCAACCAGTGTAGATTTGTTCTAGCTTCATTTTGTTATCTTTTATTGGCCACAAAATTGAGGTTTGCTAGGACTAAAGTCGGCTACTTATGTTACACAGCTCTATGATATATGTCAGGATGAATAAGATACCTTAAATTCGCACAAACAACTCAAATTAAAAAACAAAATGAATTACAATCCTAAACAAATGAGCAAGCAAGTGACGATGCTAGTTGTCGTTATCATAGTATTACTAGGTCTTTTTGTGGGTATTAGGCCCTATTATCGTGTATGGTCGCAAGAGATGGAAGGGAGAGCGGAGTTTGCCAAGGCAGAACAAAACAGAAAGATTAAAGTAGAAGAAGCCAAAGCCAATTTAGAGGCAGAAAAGTTGAATGCCGAAGCCGAAATAGAAAGAGCACGCGGGGTAGCAGAGGCCAACCGCATTATCGGAGAGGGCTTGAAGGGCAATGAAGATTATATTAAGTATTTATGGGTAAAAGGCTTAAACGATGGAAGCGGAGAAGTAATTTATATACCCACAGAAGCCAATATTCCTATCCTAGAAGCCAGTAGATTGGGTAAGCCTAAAATAGCGCCCCCCTTGGTTGAAGAGGGGAAGTAAAAAAAACGCGTGAGTAAGTTTGAATTTATTCCATAAAAAAAGGGCCTTCTCGCTGAAATAGAGAAGGCCCTTACTTTTTAGTGATCCCGAAGGGATTCGAACCCCTGACCGTCTGCTTAGAAGGCAGATGCTCTATCCAACTGAGCTACGAGATCAAACTTTCCAAAAAATAAAAGACAACCGGCGTTGTCTTTCAATTCACCTGTTTTACCAAGTTAAGTCGGGGTGGCAGGATTCGAACCTGCGACCTCCTGCTCCCAAAGCAGGCGCGATAGCCGGACTACGCTACACCCCGATAATTTTGCGGAAGGGGGGGGATTCGAACCCCCGGTACCAGTTACCCAGTACGACAGTTTAGCAAACTGTTGGTTTCAGCCACTCACCCACCCTTCCGAACGTTCTCGAAATTGAGGGGGCAAAAATAGAAATTTATGTGATATAAACAATATTTTAACTCAGAATTGCTTCAACTCTTCATAAACCCTATGTATTGGCAACCCCATTACATTGTAAAATGACCCATTCAGACTATCAATTCCGATATATCCGATGAACTCTTGAACTCCATAAGCGCCCGCTTTGTCAAAAGGCTTAAACTCATCTACATAATACTCTATCTCATTCTTATCCAGTTTCTTAAACCGAACCTCCGTCTCATCTAACAAGCAAATAGATCTGGAATTAGACATAATATTCACGGCAGTGTAAACCGTATGAGCGCGGCCACTTAACCTCTCCAACATTGACAATGCTTCAGTGCGGTCCTGAGGCTTGTTCAATACCTTGTCTCCTAGCCATACTACAGTATCTGCGGTAATAATAACTTCATCATCCTTCATTTCAGACCGAAAAGCAGCCGCTTTTAGTGACGCAAGAAACAATGGAATTTCGCCAGCCTTTAAATCTGAGGGGAATTCCTCTTCTACTTCTTTGAGTCTAATTTCAAAGCTTAAACCTAAACCTTCTAACAATTGCTTTCTCCTTGGGCTTTTCGAAGCCAATACCAATCTTTTTCTGAGTAAATTAGAAAGTATCATAGTGCTTAATATTCTTGGACAAATGTATGCTCGCAAATAACTAATTTCGCAGCATGCATCAAACGATCATTATTCTTGACTTTGGTTCACAAGTCACTCAACTCATTGCCAGAAGAATTCGCGAACTCAACGTTTATTGCGAAATACATCCTTGGAATAAAGCGCCCGAAATCACCGAGTATGTTAAAGGTGTAATTCTCTCTGGAAGCCCTTTTTCTGTTAAAGAAGAAAATGCCCCGAAACCAAACGTGAGAGAATATACTTCCGTGAGACCTCTCCTTGGAATATGTTATGGTGCTCAGCTATTGGCAGAGAGCCTTGGAGGAGAAGTGATGCGCTCAACCCACCGCGAATATGGAAGAGCACATTTATCCAAAGTGGAAGGTTCGAACGCCTTAATGCGAAACATATCTGAAGGAAGTCAAGTTTGGATGTCACATGGAGACACCATCAAGTCAGCGGGCCCGAATGCTAGAGTGATTTGCTCCACAGGAGATATTGAATATGCAGGCTATCAATTGGGAGAAGAGAAAATTTATGGGGTACAGTTTCATCCTGAGGTATACCACAGCATCGATGGAAAGCAGCTCCTTTCCAATTTTGTACTTGATATATGTGGCTGCGAAGGTGATTGGACTCCCAATCAATTTGTCGAGGAAACGGTCGAAGACTTGCGTAACCAACTTGGAAATGATAAAGTTATTCTGGGTCTTTCTGGTGGTGTTGACTCATCGGTGGCCGCTATGCTCTTGCACAAGGCTATTGGAAGCAACTTGCATTGCATCTTTGTGGACAATGGACTTTTGAGAAAAAACGAATTCAACGATGTACTTCATAGCTATAGAGATATGGGCTTACAAGTGAAAGGAGTTGATGCATCCAGTCGCTTCTATAAAGCCCTGGAGGGCTTGTCAGATCCCGAAGCAAAACGCAAGGCGATTGGAAAAACATTTATTGATGTTTTTGATGAGGAATCGAAACAAATAGAAAATGCTCAATGGCTAGGTCAGGGTACCATTTATCCCGATGTAATTGAATCGGTATCAGCAAGCGGAGGTCCTTCCCAGACCATTAAGTCGCATCACAACGTTGGAGGTCTTCCTGACTACATGAAGTTAAAAGTTGTGGAGCCGCTAAGGCTCTTATTTAAGGACGAAGTTCGCCGTGTTGGTCGATCAATGGGAATAAAAGAATCTATTCTTGAGAGACATCCATTCCCTGGCCCTGGACTTGGAATAAGAATCTTGGGAGATATTACTTTAGAAAAGGTACGCATCTTGCAAGAGGTCGACGCGATATGGATCGATGCTTTGAAATCAAATAATCTTTACACCGAAGTGTGGCAAGCGGGTGCGATTTTACTTCCTGTAAAAAGTGTAGGCGTAATGGGGGATGAACGCACCTACGAAAACACTGTAGCTCTGCGCGCGGTGAATAGTACAGATGGAATGACAGCAGATTGGAGTCGACTTCCACATGAATTCTTAGCCAAAGTCTCTAATGATATTATCAATAAAGTAAAAGGAGTAAATCGCGTAGTTTACGACATAAGCTCCAAGCCACCTGCAACCATTGAATGGGAATAAAATGAATAAATTATTTCAACTGTGTTTTATTGTGGTTCTTTCGGTGCTCCTTTCTGCATGTAGCAGCAAAGCACAAGTGGTAGGGCCGTTGCAAGAGGTTAATGGACAGTCGTTCTACTTTCATACTGTAGAAAAAGGTCAGACACTATATGCCATCTCCAAGATCTATAAATGCGATGTGAATTCTATTGCCTCAGCAAACCCAGGAGCAGACATTTCGCTTAAGGAAGGTCAAATAATAAAAATACCTCGGGATGCTTCCGGAATAGCCAAAGGCAAAACCATCGTTCGGAACAATAAAAGTTATATTTCACACACCGTTGACAAAAGAGAAACTCTTTACTCTATTGCTAAGCTATACAATGTTGACATCAACTTACTAGTTGAGAATAATCCTGGATCTGAGAACGGAATAAAGAAAGGACAAGAAATACTCATTCCAATTCCCTCCGCAACCAACGCCGAAACCAATTCCGATAAAAATTTTCACCAGCATGAAGTGGTTGCGGGCGAAACATTATTCGCCCTTTCTCGCCAATACAAAGTAAGCGTAGAGGCGATTAAGTCTGCCAATCCAGGCATGCAGGAGAGTTTGAGTGTAGGACAGAAAATCAATATTCCCGTAAAAGCATTACCGAATGATCATTCGATTGCTCCGATTACCGAAACAACTCCAACGGTAAGCACGCCCGTCGTCATCATTGGAGGTGAGAAAAAGGAAAAATACACTGCTGCTGTTCTACTGCCTTTTTTCAGTCAGACTCCAGATTCTTTGATGACTGAGCGGGATCGTACCTTTCGAGACGCAGCAATTAACTTGTACCGCGGTATTCAAATGGCCGCCGATACTCTACAAAATAAAGGGCTCAACGCTACTATATATGTGAAAGACGTGGTTGATGGCAAATCATCCATTAAAGCTGCCTTAACTGACAAAGGAGTTTCAAAAGCAGATTTGTTCATTGGCCCTGGATTCAAAGACCCTATTCAGGAGTTAAGTATTTTTTCTCAAAAAACAGGTGCACATATCGTTGTTCCATTCCCTCTAAGCAATAAAGTGCTCTTGAGCTCGCCAAATATGAGCAAGGCATGTCCAAGCGAAGCAACAGTATGGGAAGCTATGGGTGGAGAAATAGCAAAGACCTTTTCTTCCGATTACGTTGTGTTGATTAATTCAACAGATCTGGAAGACACACGCAAAGTTCAAGTTTTTGCTCAATCCTATTGGGCTGAAAGAAAAGACTCTGTTTTGACCTTAAAGTACTCCGGTCAAGGATCATTTACGGAACTTACCTCGAAGTTGTCCAAAACCAAGCGCAATATCGTCGTGCTTCCTTCTAAAGATAAGAAAGCGATTTACGCGGTATTCGAAGCTATAAAAAACACAAATAGCATCGTGATTGGACCAGAATCGTGGGAGAACCTAGAGACCATCACTGCGGACAATAGAAATAAGTACCAAGTTAGTTATCCCAATACGATTTACTTGGATTATAACAGCGAGAAAAATATCGAATGGATGGAAGCGTATAGAAAACGCTTTAAGACAGAGCCTACAGAGTTCTCTGTTTTGGGTTATGATTTGTTTTTATACTACGGTACAGGACTATTGTTTTATGGCAAAGACTTTCCAAATCACTTTTCAGAATTAAAGGTACAAGGGCTTCAAGGAACTGGATTTGATTTCTTCAGAACAGGAAATGAAAGTGGTTTTGAAAACAAGTTCTACCATTTACTGCAAACATCAGACTTTAGTATTCAACGTATTCGATAACGCATACGTAGTGCGCTTTTCAGCGCACTACGTGTCGGCGCGTTCTATGACATTCTTTTTCTCAATTCAGATTCAATTGCATCGAGAAAATCTTCGGTAGTCATCCAGTGTTCATCTTTTGTTTTGTCTCCATAGATACACAATGCAAGATCCTTTGTCATTTTGCCGGATTCAATAACTTGAACACAAACAGATTCTAGCGTTTGAGCAAAATTGATAAGCTCTTGGTTCTTATCCAATGAGCCTCGGAAGGCTAAGCCCTGCGTCCAAGCAAAAATAGATGCCACTGGATTTGTTGATGTTTTTTTACCTTGTTGGTGCATTCTATAGTGACGCGTAACTGTTCCATGTGCAGCCTCAGCTTCCATCGTTTTACCATCTGGAGTAATAAGAGCAGAAGTCATCAATCCCAAAGAACCAAATCCTTGGGCAACGATGTCGGACTGAACATCACCGTCGTAATTTTTACAAGCCCAAACAAATCCACCTTCGCTTTTCAAGCAATAAGCCACCATATCGTCGATCAAACGATGCTCGTAGATAATTCCCGCTAGGTCAAACCTGCCTTTAAACTCACTAAGATACACTTCCTCAAAAATGTCTTTGAACCTTCCATCATAGGCCTTCAGAATGGTATTTTTTGTAGAAAGATAGAGGTTCCACTTTCTGGCGAGTGCTTGATTGAAACAGCTTCTGGCGAACCCATAAATGGAATCATCGGTATTATACATTGACATGGCCACGCCGTTGCCTTGAAAATTATATACCTCCCATGTTTGAGCGGGACCGCCATCTTCAGGGGTGAAAGTCATGGTCAGTTTTCCTTTTCCATGCGTAACTGTATCCGTTGCCCTGTACTGATCTCCGAAAGCGTGCCGACCTATATTTATTGGCTTAGTCCAACCAGGCACTAATCTTGGGATGTTGGTGCACACGATTGGTTCTCGAAACACTGTTCCCCCGATGATGTTTCGTATTGTGCCATTAGGGCTTTTCCACATACTTTTCAGACCGAATTCTTTCACCCTTGCCTCATCCGGTGTAATGGTAGCACACTTGATCGCCACATTATACTTGAGAGTTGCTTCCGCTGCCTCTACTGTAACTCTATCATCGGTCTTGTCTCTATTCTCAATTCCTAGATCATAATACTTGATATCGAGATCCAAGTAGGGGAATATCAGTTTTTCTTTAATGAACTTCCAGATTATTCTGGTCATTTCATCTCCATCCATTTCCACGACGGGATTGGCGACTTTGATTTTCTTCATGTCGTTAATTAAAAAAAGTATTTGGTTTAATAGTGAGGGTGAAGATAAAAGCAAAAAGAGCAATCACGTTTCCATGATTGCTCTTTTTGATAACTTATTCGTTATGTTCAGGCGTGCTCTCTAGAGGAGAAATAGAATGCGCCTTCAATAACAGCGTTTTCGTCTGAATCAGAACCATGGACAGCATTGGCAGCGATGCTGGTAGCAAACATTTTACGAATGGTACCTTCTTCTGCTTTTTGAGGATCAGTAGCTCCGATGAGCTTTCTGAAATCTTCCACAGCATTGTCTTTCTCGAGAATCGCAGCAACGATTGGACCGCTTGTCATATAGTCTACTAATTCTCCAAAAAATGGACGTTCGCGGTGGATTGCATAAAACTCGCCAGCTTCTTCTTTGCTGAGTTTTGTCCATTTCATTGCCTTGATTTTAAATCCGGCACCAATAATTTTGTCAATGATTTTTCCGGTATGTCCTGCTGCTGTTGCATCAGGTTTGATCATTGTAAAGGTTATTTTTCCTGACATTGTATGATGTACTTTTACGTATAGTCTGCGAAAATAGGTATAAATCCAGGATGGAGGAAATAAAAAGACAGATTCAGTGTGGGGTTCCTACCGTCCTCTCTCCCAAAACGGCAGGTCTTGATAAATCAGAGCCACGAAATAGCCCCCCACACTGATTCTGTCTTTTGTTGAAGAAACAACTCTTGTTTGAAATATACAGCAAATGTACTGTCTTTTAGTATTCGAAATAGGATTAAAGTACAACAAGAACAAACCTATTTCTTTTCCAATGAATTGTTTCAATTAACTTTGTAAAAAAAAATAATTATGTCTGAATCTCAGGTGTACCAAGCCTCTTTAACCTCACAAAAAGCTATAGAACTTGAAGACCGTTATGGTGCGCATAACTATCACCCACTACCCGTGGTTATAGACCGTGGAGAGGGAGTATTTGTATGGGATTTAGAGGGCAAGCGTTATTATGATTTTCTGAGTGCTTATTCTGCCGTTAATCAAGGTCATTCACATCCTCGAATTGTAGGGGCACTTGTTCAGCAAGCGCAGAAGATTACCCTTACATCTCGCGCGTTTTACAATAGCCAACTCGGGGTATACGAGAAGTTTATAACTAATTTCTTCGGTTACGATAAAGTACTTCCCATGAATACAGGAGTTGAGGGCGGCGAAACCGCTATGAAACTCGCTCGACGATGGGCTTATGATGTGAAAAAAGTTCCAGCCAACGAAGCGAAAATGGTTTTCGTAAGTGGTAACTTTTGGGGGAGAACATTGGCTGCGATTAGCTCATCTCAAGACCCAAGTAGCACCAACGGTTTTGGACCTTTTGTACCTGGATATATAATAGTTCCCTACAATGATTTACACGCTCTAGAGCAGGCATTCAAAGACGAGCCAAATATTGCAGGATTTATGTTTGAGCCCATCCAAGGAGAAGCAGGTGTAGTGGTACCGGATGATGGTTATTTGAAAGGAGTGCGCGATCTGTGTTCTAAGTACAATGTGCTGATGATTGCAGATGAAGTGCAAACGGGATTGGCCAGAACTGGAAAAATGCTTGCTTGCGATCATGAAAATGTGAAGCCCGATATTTTAGTTTTGGGGAAAGCCCTCAGTGGAGGTACACTTCCCGTAGCCGCAGTGCTTGCTAATGATCACATCATGCTCACAATTAAACCGGGAGAGCACGGATCTACATACGGCGGAAACCCATTGGCCTGCGCGGTTGCTACGGAAGCACTTCAGGTTCTTGTTGATGAAAATCTTTCTCAAAATGCCTTCGAACTTGGTGAGATTTTTCGAAAAGAAATGAAAAATCTACAAGACGAAACAGACCTTATTACCCTTGTAAGAGGAAGGGGGCTGTTAAATGCAATTGTAATCAACGACAGCGAAGACAGCCACACTGCTTGGGATTTGTGCATGAATCTAGCCAAACTAGGATTGCTCGCAAAACCCACTCACGGAAATATAATTCGCTTTGCTCCACCACTGGTAATAACGCAGAATCAACTGCTTGAATGTGTTAGCATCATCCGCAAAGCAGTGCTAGAGTTCAAAAAGCACTAAGAACTAGGATATGCCCTGGATAATATCATATTTAGTAATGATATGATATTTACCAGAACTCATTTTTACCAGTACTGCTGGAGTTTCTTTATTGATAAGTCTTGATACTTCTTCAATTGACGCGTCCTCCATTACCGTTGGATATGCCATTCCCATTATATCTTCAATTTTCTTGTCCATGGTTTTAGCATCGTCAACGAATAATTGGAAAATATGGCTTTCATCCACAGAGCCTGCGGGCACTCCATCTTTAAAAACTGGAATTTGAGAAATACCAAATTTCTTCATCTTCGCAACGGCGTGACTCACCAACTCCCCTGAGCCAATGGAGACGAGAGGTTTGTCTTGATGAGATTTGATTAGATCCGCGGCAGATTTTTTTTCTTCTTCTAAAAAACCTCTATCTCGCATCCATTCATCGTTGAACATCTTTCCAAGATATCTCGTGCCGTGATCATGAAAAATAACAACTACAACATCGTCTTTTGTGAATTTATCTTTCATTTGAATAAGCCCCGCAATAGCAGAACCAGCGCTATTCCCAACGAAAATTCCTTCTTGTCTCGCAATCAATCGTGTATAGATCGCAGCATCCTTGTCCGTCACTTTCTCAAAATGATCAATAAGAGAAAAGTCCACGTTCTCTGGTAAAAAATCCTCACCAATTCCTTCTGTGATGTAAGGATAAATTTCGTTCTTATCGAACTCGCCAGTTTCCTTATACTTCTTGAATACAGAACCGTAAGTATCAATCCCTATAATTTTCACATTGGGATTTTTCTCTTTTAAAAATTTAGCGGTACCGCAGATGGTGCCACCTGTGCCAACTCCCACCACCAGATGAGTAATTTTTCCTCCTGTTTGATCCCATATTTCTGGACCAGTAGATTCATAATGTGCACGAGCATTGCTTGGATTATCATATTGATTGGGTTTCCAGCTATTGGGAACTTCTTTTTCCAAGCGAGAAGAGACACTGTAGTATGATCGAGGATCTTCTGGATCTACATTCGTAGGACAGACAATTACTTCTGCACCAAAGGCGCGAAGAGCATCAAATTTTTCCTTCGATTGTTTATCTGTAGAGGTAAAAATGCATTTATAGCCTTTTATAACAGCAGCTATAGCCAAGCCCATTCCAGTATTACCGCTGGTACCTTCGATGATCGTACCTCCTGGTTTTAAACGACCGTCTTTCTCCGCATCCTCGATCATCTTCAGCGCCATTCTGTCCTTGATGGAGTTTCCTGGATTGGTTGTCTCTACCTTGGCTAATACCAAAGCGGGAATATCCTTAACGATTTTATTGAGTTTGATCATTGGAGTATTTCCAATGGTTTCCAATACATTCTGAGCGTACTTCATACTAAAAATATTGACAGCAAAGGTAATGTCACGGACCTTAATTAAAACGAATAGATTTTATCGGAGAAATCCGACTTACGTATTTCGCAGGAATCAAAAGCGCGATGAGACAAACAACAATGGCTCCGAGGTCCAGAATTAGAAAATCCATCCACACCAATTCTATGGGCACCGTGTCTACATAATAATTTACTGGGTCCAAAGGAATAAAGTGAAAATAGTACTGAGAGATAGCTATTCCCAACCCCAGAATGTTTCCAAATAGTAATCCCCGACCAACAATGAATGCTGCGTTATTCATGAAAATCCACATGATAGGTCTGTCGGTAGCTCCAAGTGCCTTTAATGTCCCAATCATCTGTTGCCTTTCCAGAATAATAATCAATAAGGCGCTAGTCATGTTGACGATGGAAATCACAATCATGAGCACGATGATGATGATTACATTAATATCCAACATGGCCAGCCAACTGAAAATCTCAGGACTTCTTTCTGTAATTTTATTTACCGTCAAATCAAAAGGTAGAAGATTAAAAATTTGATCATCGCTCACCAAAAGGGCCTCGTAATCTTTAATTAAAATTTCATATCCCCCGATATAATTGCTTTCACTTCCTCCTGTATCTATAGTTCTAACGACAAACTTTCCAGCGCTTGTAGGACTTGGATCTTCAATAAAATCTATGACCGTCTTCGAAGTATCAAATTTGGTATTGTTAAGATCCTTTACAATTACAAATACAGAAGTATCTCCTAAAGCATTGAGAAAATGCGGCCCCTCGCCTTTCCAACTAGGAACAGACCATTCGTACCTGTAATTTCCATCTCCACCGAAGCCACTTGCTCCCATTGCGATCCAACCGTTGTTACTAACGGTATCAATCAACAATTGCGCTTCAAGACCCCATCCTGAAAGCTTTTGAACGTGCGATATTCCTACGAACACAAATTGCGAATCATAGTCTTCCAAACCTGTTTCGTAAATTCCTTGAACGGTGTAATTGCGTTGACGAACATCACTTTGATCATTGATAAAAAATAAACTCACTTTTGAGCCTACTTCAACCTTCAGTTTTTTTGCGATGAGCGACGATAAAACGATTTGATTCGCATTTAAACTATCCACAGGAATTATATCTCCTGATTTCAACACCCCTTTCAAAAAGCTCCAATCAAAATCATGGCTTACTCCTTTAATTACGACACCTCTCAGACCTTCAGCCGACTCGATAATTCCTGGTTTTGAAGCAAACACCTGAACGTGTTTAACATTTGAAATGGACTTTAGACTATTGTACAATGAGTCGCTATACTCTATGCGTTGAGAGTCTTTGGAACTATTATCCCGGTTTGAAACCACATGAAAATGAGAACCAAAACCAACGACCATGTTTCGCACCTCTTTCTGAAATCCTTTCACAATGGAAAGAGAAAGAATCATAAGGGCGACGCCTACCGCAATTCCTATAGTGGCAATGCGCACGATGGGACGGGATATTCTGCTTTCGCGATCGCCGCGAATAACACGTTGAGATATAAATCTTGTAAAATTCACTTACTGCGTAAAATTACATCAGGCTTGATATTTGAAATGAAGAAAGATGCAACTTTGCCATATGAGATTGATTTTTTTTATTTTCCTAGTCGCGCAATTGAGCTGTAGCGCCCAGACTTCTTCAACAAGAATCTTCACAGGAGCGGAACAGTTGGACTCTGAAGTCATCCCGTTGCTGCTAAATAAAAAAGTAGGAGTGATCTCTAATCACACCACGACCATTGGCACAACTCACTTGGTAGATACTTTAATTTCTAAAGGAATAGCGGTCAAAAAGGTATTTGCACCAGAGCATGGTTTTAGAGGTAATGTAGGAGCTGGTGATAAAGTGTTGGATGGCATCGATGCTAAAACTGGACTTCCATTGATTTCTTTGTATGGAAAAAATAAAAAGCCAACGCCTGAGATGCTTCAAGGCTTAGACGTTGTTCTATTTGATATTCAAGACGTTGGCGCTCGCTTCTACACCTATATATCCACTATGTACTATGCGATGGAGGCATGCGCAGAACTGTCTATTCCATTGATTATATTAGATCGCCCAAATCCCAATGGTTTTTATGTAGACGGACCTGTTTTGGAAAAAGAGTTTACATCGTTTGTAGGGGTGATTCCCATTCCAGTGGTCCACGGTTGTACGGTAGGTGAATTGGCACAAATGATCAACGGCGAGAAATGGTTAAAGAATGGAATACAAGCGTCAATCAAAGTAATTCCATGCAAAAATTATAGCCACAAAGACAAGTATGTTCTTCCCATTCCCCCGTCTCCCAATCTACCCAACATGAATGCTGTCTATGCCTATCCTTCTCTGTGCTTTTTTGAAGGAACCTCTATTAGTGTAGGTCGCGGCACTCCCTATCCTTTCCAAAGCTTTGGCTATCCCAATGCTCCGCATGGCAGTTACACATTTACCCCTGTAGACATTCCCGGCGTAGTTCTGAACCCTCCTTTTGAAGGAGAAATTTGCAAAGGACACCTTGTCAATGAGTTTTCAGAATTTTGGTTTACAAGTCACAAGCAATTGTATCTTGATTGGCTCGTAGGGGCTTACAGAGAGTTTCCTTTAAAAGAGTCATTCTTCTTGCCTTCAGATTTCTTCGATAAGCTTGCAGGGAGTAAAAAGCTTCGCGTTTGGCTAACAGAAGGTAAAGACGCCTCAGAAATAAGGGCTTTATACAGCGAGGAACTAAAAAGATATATGTCCATTCGGGCCAAGTATCTTCTATATGCAGATTTTAAATAATTCCTTATCTTCGTGGTCCTATCCAAAAATCATGAAGCGTAAGTCCATATTATTTCTTTTGAGTATTGCTGTCTCACTGGTGTTTTTTTCTTGTCAAAAAAACGAGGAGTACGTTGCAGTACCCTATGCCTGCGATTGCGGGGAGTATTCATGGAGGGGAAGCAGCTACAAGCTTTTGGACGCTAATTATATTTTGGTGCACCCTGACAGTAGCTTGAGCAGAAGGTATTACATTACGGCTGACGTCAAAGCTGATACCGATCCGCAGCCTCATGGTGTAAATCTTATCATAGAAATAGAAAACGTAGAAGAATCTATTTTCGATATCACCGAAACATTGAATGAATTTTCTGCTATTGCTCAAGAGGTGAACCAAAATGATTTTTTAATCCCTCTTCGGGAATACGTTGCCGTTTCTGGTCGCATTCAAGTGATTCCCGCCTTTTTCGGAGGTACTGAGACTGTTCGCTTTAGCATTGTGCTCCGTGAAAGCATCGAAGGAGATCTGGTGGGCCCAGAGTTTTCGTTTACGGGCGAGTTTACTGTAAATGTAACACCATAACTAGAAAGGCTTATCCCGATTGAAACTTAGATTCTTTTTTAACGTAAGAAAGTATCCATCCTTTAGAGAATGACTCAAGTTTTATCAATGATATTATTGGTTATCAGCATGTTTTCTCAGGCTGACACCACCAAACAAGTAATGCGAAAGCATCCTAACGGTAAGCCGTATGTGGTAATTTATTTCAGTAATTCTACAAAAGAAATGGTCAAAGAGGAAGTTTTCTTTTCTAATGGAAACTTACAATGGACTGGTACTTATAAAAATGAAGTAGAAAACGGTACGTGGAAGTATTTTTATGAAAATGGCAGAATAAAATCTGAGCAGAACTACATCAATGGTAAAGAGGATGGTGTGTGCGTAGATTACGATATACACGGTAAGAAAACTAAAGAATCGCACTACAGCAAAGGAAAGCTCATCAAAGAAGTGAAATACTAGGTTGGTATTTTCACCAAGGAATCATTAGCAATTACCCAAATTTGATCTCCCTCTTTTGGTTGATATAAGGCAGTTCCAGTGAACTGCCCAAAAGCAGGTATATACCCTTGTCTTTCTCCAAAGCAGAAACAAGGCAAACGTAGGCTTTGTTTTGCGGAACCAACCAATCTAACAGCTGGGTGCAAATGGCCTGATATAACATAAAATTCTTCTGAATCAATCGGCTCGTGTGTCCATAGAACTTTTCCTGTCTTCCAAAAAGGCATCACATTTATTCCTGCTTCTTCATATTCTTTCGAATGAAGAATGTCATGATTTCCTTTGATTAGTAGTTTCTCAACAGTGTCGTACTGCTTAAGAAAGTCTTTAAAATCATCCCACTCCGTGTTCCATTTTGAGTGACTTAAGTCACCTAGAAAGATCAACTTTCGGGGATTAACCTTCTCTATTGCCTCTACCAATCTCCAAAAATTCTCTTTGTTCGCAATCGTTGGAATGGGAATAGCATTCGCTCTAAAATGGGCCGCTTTTCCAATATGCAAATCAGAAATGATTAGCGATTGTGACTCGTGATGAAAAACTACTTTGGAGGCAAAAATTTGAAGGTGCTCACCATTTATCACTACTTCTTGAAAGAAGCGAGAGTCCATGATTATCGTGCAGCACTTTTCTCTTTTACATTTCGCAAACGAATATTGAGCAACTCAACTATCATCGCAAATGCCAAAGCAACGTATGCATAGGTTTTCACATCAACGCCTTCCGCCATGTGAAGGAAATGTGCATCTTCTAGTGCCTCCAGTGTTAGGATCAACCCAATCACAATCAAGAATACCAGCGCTAACATTTTAATGGTGGGATACCTCTCAATAAAATTGGAAACGTATGGCGCGAATAATAACATTACGATCATAGAGATTACAACTGCCATAACCATCACAGGTATGTGATTGCTCAGACCAACTGCCGTTATGATAGAATCGAAGGAGAAGACAATATCAATAAAGGTGATTTGAAGAATGGCTTGTCCCATTGTCAAACGACGGCTCTTAGCAGCCTCTTCCGAGTCAGCTGCTTTGAACTTATGGTAAATTTCTAGAGTAGTTTTAACGATCAAGAACATCCCCCCCGCGAAAAGAATCAATCCCCTTCCAGTAATAGGATGATCTCCTAAATGAAAGAAAGGATTCACCATTTGAGTGATGAACGATATTGTGGACAACAAGATGATTCGAACCACTAAAGCCATTGTCAATCCGATAAATCTGGCTCGCGACTGCTGCTTTTTATTTTCAATGTATCCACAAATAATAGCAATAAAGATGATATTGTCAATTCCTAATACAATCTCCATTACTACCAACGTCAGAAGATCGATGATTCCCGTGGCAGATTGAAATGGCAATAAATACTCCTGCATAATTCTAGTCTATTCTAATTTCTTGAAGGCTTTTTAGGCTCCATACTGTCATTAAACTCAATCACTCGAGTCTGCTGCTTAATCGTATCCTTTTTTGCTGCTGGAACGTTTGGTTTAATTGGACGCACAAGGTCTCCGTCAATCTCCAGTTTATTTAACACTTCATCCACTTGTTGGCGCATCAACTTCAAGTCGGGATTTTCTGGAAAATATTCCTCAGCCTGACCCACCATGATGGCATTCAGACGAGCTCTCATATCCACTTCTCTTTGCAATGCACCCTGTCTTGCTGGATCGAGAGAATTGTAATAATCAATTTCTTGTTGATTGAGCTCATACATTCTCTTAGCCAACTCGAACGCCTTCAATGAGTCGCCCGCTTCGTAATAAAGCTCGCTGATTGACCACATTATCTGAGGCTGATCATACGGTACGTTTTTCTCAGGCATCACCGTCATGCATTTATCTAGAACCTCCAACGCTTTCATGGTTTTGCCTTCTCCGATTAATTGCTCCGCCAAATGCGTAAACTGAAGACGCAAATTGGATGTCATTCTTCTATTGTTCTCGTCAAGGTAGAGGTCATGTGTATCTACATTTCCCCAACGGAACTTGCTCATCATGTTGTCATACATCAAATCGGTGGCAACACCCCCTTCTAAGTTCGGATTATCCGCTACCTTATGTAATATGGGTGTTAAGCGGTAAGCCAATCCTTCTAATTGGAAGTATCTTTCTAAGCCCAAGTACGCATCACCGCCCGTTGTAACTGCGAAATACACGGGACGTGACCAGTCCATGTTCTTTAGCAAGTCCATCATTAGAAGCTGAGACTTTGTGATATACGATTTAGGATTGCCTTTGGAATCTACCAAGCCCCACTTCATTTCTGTTACCAACGAGTCGCCATCTTTTAAGAACGGCTTAAACATTTCTTGTGCTGCGCTATCCACCTTCAAACTGAACATGTAGCTCGGAATATAGTGAATGTTTCTATCTCCGTTTTTGATAACGTTAGCATCATTGGTTGCAAATTCTATTACCTCGCTCAAAGGCATAAATCCTTTGGTTTGATCTTTTGGATCCAAGAACAACACATCACGAGTACCTTGTCTATACTTGCTTTCAGGTATCAAGAAAGGTACTGGAGCGCTATCGTAGGCGCGTCTCTTCATTTGATCAATATACCAATCCGTATTGAGTAGAGAAAGATTTACCACACGAACATCCGTTCTAATGCCTTCAACTTCCTGGGCATACCAAAGCGGGAAGGTATCGTTATCGCCATTGGTGAATATGATTGCGTTGGGCTGCAAGGAATTCAAATAGTTAATAGCCATATCAATTCCAGTTCTGCGATTTTCTCTATTGTGATCATCCCAACCCTCAGAACCCATCACATAAGGGGTGGGGAGACCAATTGCAATAGCCAATCCAGCCTTTACGATAGACTCGCCTTTCATAACAGAGTTGATCGCTGTGCAAATAGCAAATGCAATAACTGCTATTGTGCTCATTACTAAAAGAGACAAGCTGAATCCAGCGCCTCCATCTTGAGTGCTTTCTATTCCATACAAAACAATAGATCCTCCGAGAGTCATTGCCGCGAGCGTCCCCAATTGCTTCCAGGACATGTTATTTGCGGCATAATACAATCCATAGATACCAAGCCCAATCCATATGGCAAAGGCATAAAAGCTACCACTGTAAGCATAATCCCTTTCGCGAGGCTGCATTGGAGTTTGATTCAAGTAAATAACAATAGCCAAGCCCGTAAGTAGGAAAAGCATTGCCACCACTGAAAAGTCTTTCGTATTGCGAAGCAATTGGAACACCAATCCGATGCATCCTAAGATCAATGGCAAAAAGTAGAATTTATTCAACCCCTTGTTATTGAGTTCCATTTCAGGTAAACTCTGTCTGCTGCCCAAACGTGCCTCATCGACTACATTAAATCCAGAGAGCCAATTGCCATCTACAAAATCGCCGTTTCCTTGCGTGTCGTCTTGTTTTCCTGCAAAATTCCACATAAAATATCTCCAGTACATCCAATTGATTTGGTAGGAGAAAAAGAACGATAAGTCTTCGCCTTTGGTAGGAACCATTTCCGCGTACTTCTTATCCAAAGCACGCATCAACGAGTTGAAATCCTCTCGTGTCTCGGCGTTTTGTAACTGGTATTCTAATCTTGCTATGTAATTCTCATCCTCGGTTACCTTGGTTCTGCCTGAAGGCGTGTTCCAATTTCGATAATTGCTCCACTCTTTGTATTGTTGAGTATGGTTTCCTTGACTGCTGTACATTCTTGGAAAAACCCCTGAATACTCTTTTCGATAGTTGACTACACTTTCTTTCTTTTCACCACTTTCGACGTACTCTTCAATAATCTTCAATTTTTGATCAGGATGCTCCGCCACGTACTTTTCCGCCTCAAAGCGCTCACGTGCGCTTAAGACAAGTCTATTGGTAGATTTATCTTCTCTTACACTGAATGATTTTACCCACACATCTGCCCCATCCAAGTAGGGATCTAGTTTATCCTCTGGTGTGTTGAAGTACTGGCCGAATAAAAGCGGACGATCACCATATTGCTCACGATTCAAATAGCTTAAAAGGGCAAAAAGATTTTCAGGATTGTTCTCATCCATGGGTGTATTCGCTTGTGAACGAATAAGGATGGTCGCAAAAGAAGTATATCCAATAACCGCAGCAGCAAAACCGAGAATGAGCGTGTTTAAGACAACTTTATTCTTTTTCGCCGTGTAGTAAACTCCAAAAACTAGAGAGCCAGCCAACAGCGCAATGTAAAACCACAAGCCCGTGTTAAATGGCAAGCCCATGCTGTTTACAAAGGTTCTTTCGAAAAATCCAGCAAGCTTCACTACATATATGATGATTCCACTCTGGATGAGCCAAAGCAAACCCAATGAAGCCAGTGCGGTAGCAATTGCACCCTTCCATGAAAATTCATAGCGCTTGAAGTAATATACAAATGCAATGGCTGGAATTGCAAGCAAGTTCAATAGGTGGACACCGATACTTAAGCCCATCAAATATGCGATAAGAATGATCCAGCGAAGCGATCCCCTTTCATCCACCACCGATTCCCATTTCAAAATAGCCCAAAAGACCACTGCTGTAAAGAGCGAAGACATGGCATATACCTCACCTTCAACAGCAGAAAACCAAAATGAATCGCTGAAAGTGTAAGCTATAGACCCTATGATTCCGCTTCCAATTACCGCCCAAGTGCGCGCTAAGTTTAGCTCTCCCGCCAATTTTTTAGCTAAATGCGTAATGGTCCAATGCAAAAACATGATTGTAGCAGCCGATGAAATTGCCGACAACATATTGACCATAAATGGAACGCTCTCGGGAGCTACAAAAGCCGAAAACAGCCTGGCAATCAGCATGAACAATGGCGCTCCTGGCGGGTGCCCCACTTCGAGTTTATAGGCCGATGCTATGAACTCTCCACAATCCCAAAAAGGCATTGTCGGTTCTAAAGTGAGATAATAAACCGCAGTTGCAAACACAAAAAGCAACCACCCAGTGATGATGTTCAGTCTGTTATATGACATGTCCTAAAATTAAAACAATGGTGGCGAAGATAAGTCGATGTGCCCCTCCTTTTTACACTATCGAGGCATCTTATTAACCGGATTTAACCAAAATCCAATTATTCAAGGATTATTCGAACCGCATTACTCCCTGATCGAATTATGTAAACCCCTGGGGCAAGATGCGTCAAGTCCATCCAGTTTCCCTCGCTCTTGGAATGACTTCCGACAAGGCGCCCCCCCATATCATGAATATAAAATATGCCTTGAGTATTTCCATCCAAATACATCCAACCTTGACTTGGGTTGGGATAGACCACCAATGAATCTTGTAAGTTCTCATCAACGGAGGTCAAGCAGGAAACGCCCTGAGGAAATCCGACAGGAATGTTTTCCAAATGAAATGAAGCACTTCCTTGAATCTCCAAAGGACTGTTTACGAGCAACTCCCCGTCCGACAGGACCACAATACTTCCTAACAGCGACTCCTCTGAAAGAACTCCTATCGAAAGATCATAGCAATCCATTGGAACGCAAAACTCTAAATCCTGACTCAATCCATTCTCCACAATCAATTCTAAAGTGTTTTCAATCAATTCAGAGTTGAACTCAAAATGAATTGGAATCGACAAATTTGGCTCAACTTCAGATTCGAGAATTACCGATACAAGATTGTTCAAACATCCTTGATCACATTTTGAATTAAGTGATAAATGATAAATACGACCATTTCCTCCGCAAGCGGGATCCCAACTGTTGATAACGATTCCTCCGGTTGCCAATAAATTTACAGCCTGCCAATTGATCGGATTACTTCCAGGACAAAGAATTAGATCATAGCAACCCTCCTCCAAACAAGCCATTAGATCGAAATAAGGAACATTGATAGAGTATTGCGCAACCCCTGATAACAGCACGCTTTCCGTATTAGCGTTTATTAAGCTGTATTCAAAAAAACTTGCCCCTCCATCCTGAATAAAGCTGTCGATACCAATGCTAACATCGGTGCAAGGGTTCGTTGAAGTAACTGTTACTGTTATACAATCGCCAACCGGGATACCACAATTAGGAGCTTCGACAAATGCACAAACTTCGTATTCACCGATTTGAGAATAAACATGTTCTACAACCCAAGTAGCAGCAAGCGTAGCTCCATCACCAAAATTCCAATACATCGGATAAACTTCCGGGCTGCCATAAGCAGTAAATTCGAAAGTACTGTTGCCAAGGTTGATGGCTACTATTTCAATGGCACACTCCTGAGACCCGCACTCATCCACCTCAATTGTTTGACAAACCTGCACGCCTTCAGGACAATCAGGTGTTTCTGTGATTGCACAAACTTGATAGATTCCCGACTCGGGGAAATTATACTGTATAAAATTACCACCCACTATTTCTTCTTCTCCAAAACTCCAGATTACCTGAGCATTAGGACCAACTTGATCAAGCTCAAAAATCCAATTTGAACATTCCCCACTGGAGAAGAAATCAGCAGGACAATCCTCATTGAAGTAATTGTCGATGACAACCTGCTGACAAAATTCATCCTCGCAAGTAATAACATTTTCAGTCATTGAATAGGCATAGAGACAAACAGAGTACGCGCCGTTGGCTGTAAATTGAAATTCTGGATTTTCTAACTCCGACGCGACGACTTCATTGCCTAGAAACCAAGAGTAGTTTAAGACTGAAGAAGACGTGCTTTGATTTACTATTGAGATAAGACCATTTTCTAATTGAACCACCTCAAATTGCGCATTGCACACCTCTCCAACAATGGTTGTACAAATAGGATACTCAAAAACCTGTGTCCCGAAAACGAGATTAGAAGTTGGAGGAAGCACCGCCCCTTCCTGCTGAATATTTCCATAAAAGCTCGATGGGTTCGACTGCCCGTTTCCAACCAATCGCAGCTCATAACAACCTTGCTCCAGTTCCACTGGAATAGTGTAGGAGTTGACATCCACACTAAATGAGAGAGCTCCACTAAACAAAATGACATTCGATTCATTTCTTAATTGCCACGACACGTTGGTGGGACCTTGAGAAGCGGTGTTCGAAAAAATAAAGACGTCATAAGATTCTACTTGGCCTTTACACAAATTGGAAAATAGTATCCCAAATGCAAGAATAAAGAACTTCATATTTGTAGTGAGTATATATTTGAATTACACGAATCGAGGATCTACAGGCATTACTGTTCCACAATTTTTGCATGTTCTCAAGTCTTCACTTCCATAGAAAGCCTTGAATCGAGGAATAAAGTCCTTTTCAATATTTTCTAAAACAAAATAAGACTCATGCAGTTTGTTATTGCAATTGTCACAAAACCATAGAAGTCCATCCTTCATTTCTCGATCACTGCGTTTCACTTCAATAACCAGGCCCACGGTATTTTCACCTCTTTGCGGTTGATGTGGCACTCCAGCAGGCAATAGAAACATTTCCCCTTGCTTAATTGGAATATCCACTGCCCTTCCATCTTCTTGTATTCGAACGTTAACATCACCTTCAAGCTGATAAAACAACTCTTCCGTTTCATTGTAATGATAGTCTTTTCGGGCGTTGGGTCCACCTACAATCATAACGATGTAATCACCAGCTTCTGTGTATAGATTTTTATTGCCTACTGGAGGTTTCAATAAGTTTCTATTCTCAGCAATCCACGCGGAAAGGTTGAATGGTCTGCGTATCATTTTGGTAATGTTATTTATAATTTTTATCTTTAATTTCTGAGAAAGAAAAAAGCAATTCAGGTTCGTTTTCAATAGCATTTCCAACGACTACCACGTCAGCTCCCGCGGTGAAAGCTTGTTGGATTGATTTCTCATCACGTAGACCTCCACCTACAATAAGCGGTAGGTTAACCTCACTGCTCACTGCGTTTATCATTTCTGGTGAAATCGGGTTTTCAGCGCCACTTCCCGCATCCATATAAATGCACTTCAAACCCAGCATCTCACCCGCTAAAGCCGTTGCCACGGCGATATCCGGTTTGTTGTTTGGAATTGGGAGGGTTTGACTTACATAGGACACACTTGTGGGACGGCCACCGTCTATAAGCATATATCCGGTTGGTATAACTTCCATATTCCATTTTCGAATTGCCGGTGCAGCAAGCACATGGTGGCCAATGAGCAACTCAGGATTTCTACCACTAATAAGAGATAAGAATAGAATTGCATCAGCTCCAGGTACCACTTGCAAAGGACTTCCAGGAAACAATACCACCGGTACTTTCACTTTTGATTTGAGAACTCTTACTGCTTCTCGAAAATGCTCTTCCAACATTAAGCTACCCCCCACAAACAGTAAATCTACGCCGCTATGCACCACAAGTTCAGCTATATCTAATAACTGTTCGTTAGAAGATAGTTTATCAGGGTCAACTAAAACGGCGAGCGCTTTTTTCCGCGATTTGCGAAGGTTTATAAGTGATGGAAGCACTGCGTTCATAGGTCAAAGTTAGGCAACTTTCTCAAGCAAAACTAAACACACATTTACTAACACTCCTACGTTCACTCTTTTCAAAACTCACCGTTTTCGAAAAGAAAAATGGTAGTTTCTTCGAAGTTAGTAAAGACATCTATCATTCGAATAGTATTCGGCTGATAAACAACGCATAAATCATCAAGGCCCCATGGAAAACTCATTGAGATTTGACCTTCCAAGAGAAAACTCCTCAATCATCAAAGTAATTGGTGTAGGAGGCGGCGGTTCCAACGCTGTTAATTATATGTACGAACAAGGAATTACAGGTGTAGACTTCATTGTCTGCAACACGGATTCTCAAGCACTAGACAAGAGTTCAGTGCCTCGTAAAGTACAGCTTGGATCTACCCTTACAGAAGGAAGAGGCGCGGGTTCCATTCCTGAAGTAGGAAAAAATGCTGCCATTGAAAGCCTTGAGGAGGTAAGAGAGTTGCTTTCAACCAATACCAACATGGTTTTTGTAACTGCTGGTATGGGGGGTGGAACGGGAACGGGCGCCGCACCGGTCATTGCTAAGATTGCAAAAGACATGGGGATCCTTACCGTCGGTATTGTCACCATCCCATTTGTATTTGAAGGGAGAAAAAGATCTGTTCAAGCAGAATTCGGTCTCAAAGAAATGAGAGAAGCCGTAGATACGCTGCTCATTATTCGCAACGATAAATTGCGCGAACTATATGGCAACCTAACGCTTAAGCAGGCGTTCAGCCATGCGGATGAAGTGCTTTGCACCGCAGCAAAAGGGATTGCTGAAGTAATCACGATCACTGGAACCGTGAACGTGGATATGAATGACGTTAAAACGGTCATGAAAGACAGCGGATATGCGATTATGGGTAGCGGAAAAGCAAGTGGTGAAGGCAGAGCGATTCGCGCAATCCAAACGGCATTGGAGTCTCCGCTTCTCAACGATAGCGATATCCACGGCGCCAACTTTATTCTCTTGAACGTTACATTCGGCTCAGACGAATTACTCATGGATGAAATCAGTGAAATAACTGATCATATTCAAGAACAAGCTGGAATGAATGCCGAGGTAATCTGGGGATATGGCCATGACGCCAATCTCGGAGAAGATATCTGTGTAACTGTAATCGCTACTGGCTTTAAAGGCAAATCACTTGAAAGCATCGTGCCGCTTCAAGAAACACAACAAGAGCCCGTTAAGCACATGCTCGACTCTGGTGTAGTTGAAGTAACAAACAAAGTATCGAAACCTACAGAGGAAGTAAAGCCAGTAGAACCAATTGCTCAAAAGCAAGAGGAGGCTATTGAATCCAGCGAACCTTTCTTAAAGTCAGCAACTCCTCAGCCTAGCCTCTTTCAAAATGATGACATACCTGAGCTTTCTACTTTAAAGTTAAAAAGCGAAGAACCTTCTTCATTTGAAAAACCAAATTATATCGCTTTAAACGACGAGGTGAAAAATGAGGTTCTCAATAAATCCTCACAACCTAGTGACACATTCTTTCTAAAGGAAAATACTACCGCTATCAGCGATCGCCCAGCAAGAGCAGAGATGATTGCAAGAAATAAGGATCGCGAAATGAAGATCAAAGAGTTTACCTTGAAGCTCAAGTCTCCAAGTGGATTGAACGATCTCGAAAACGAACCTGCCTATTTGAGAAGAAAAGTTTCTCTAGAAAATGTTCAGAAGAGCAACGAAAGTGTGGTTTCTAAATTCACATTGGATGAATTTACGAATGAGAATGGTGAAAAGAGAACAGAATTAAGAGACAACAATTCATTCCTCCACGACAACGTGGATTAATTCGAAACCTGCAAATTTTCGAGAAGAAAGCCGGATCACTCTGTTCCGGCTTTTTTTATTTCAGTGTGAAAACAAGTCCAGGGTGCCTGGTGCCACAATCGTCGGAGCTTGGCAAAATATCCCCACTTGCTTTTTCAATGCCTGACTGAAATAAATCAACGTCTCTGGTGTCAAAAGACTGTTGGTTTGATGCATCCAAAGTTGAAACTCTATCAATCCACAATTAGCAAATCCTTCAATAACTCTTATCCAATCGTTTAATCGTTCATAATCGCTTGCATGTAGATTGTTGCCTCCGAAGCGGACTATGATGTTTGGCGCGGTAAACCGCATATGCACCGCATCTCTTCTACCGCCTGTGTCGCTAACTATCGAAGTAATATTTAATTCCTCCATTGCAGACCAGACTTCCTCGGCACTGGCTGAACCTTGAAACCATTCAGAATGTCTAAGCTCTAACGCAAAATGCATGTCTCTAGGCAAGTATCTTAAATAATTCAACAACTCTTTCTGTCTGCTCAGCCCCAAATTTTCTGGTAATTGAATAAAGCTAAATGAAAGAGCATCCTTAAAGTTCAATATCGCTTCAAGAAATTCATCGGTGATGGATTCACAATTTGAAAACCTCCTGTAATGAGAAATGGACTGAGGAAACTTCGGACAAAACTTGATTGTTCCAGCCGATTGTTCCAGCCAATCAGAAACGGTTTGTTGGGTTGGAGTGCGGTAGTGCGTTGCATTTAATTCTATTGTAGAAAATTGCTTGGCATACTCCTTCAAAAAATTCTTCTTCGGTGTTTTTGGCGGATATACCTTTCCAACCCATTCAGGAATATTCCACATAGTACCTCCAGAATATACGGATGTTGTTGCCATACCTCCTGAAAATACTCTACTTGACTGGGGATGCATTTCAGGCAATCTCCAATCTAAACCATCAATATGATCTAATTTTCCGAACTTCATAAATATATTGCAACAATAATAGATTTGCTTGGTTCAGAAACACATGACAGACGAAGAAAAACCCATTTTAGATTTACCTGAAAAGGATGAAAAGCCAAAAACTTATTCGCTGATTGGATACGTTTCACTGGGGATTTTATTCATCGGTGTATTAATGCAAATGATGCATATCCCCCATTGGTTCTTGTTCATGGCTGTGGGAATGGGCTTGATGACCATTAGAACTACGATCATATTCATACGAAAAAAAAGATCCTTTTTCGAATGGTCTTCTTTTGTAGGACGCAACTTACTTTTCCTCGCCGTACTGCTCTACTTCTCTGGCACCACTAGAAGCGCCTCCATCTTCATCCCGGCCTTTGTGGCTTTCTTGGTCGGCTTCATTGGCAGTTATGTTTTCAAAGGCCATGATTCGTCCGAGGATGAAGACGTCGATCTATAAACCTTCGAGCATTTTATGTCCCTCTCTTTCCCTAAATGACTCGCGATAGGCAAAAATGGGAGTCCAAACAATCGCATAAAGACTAAAACAGAAAATGATGAAAATAGTCAACCACCACTCGGAGATTCCTTTCCAGATAAAATTCCAGACTCCCCCGTAGTAGCCAATAGCAGTTAAAATTAGCACCATCGCAATCGAACCAATGACTCCGCTTGAACTTGCCTCACTTGAAGTACCTCTGGTCAGATTCTTATAAGCTACTACCTTGCCATCCCTATCATAAACGAGAGCTATTTCTTCTCCATAAGCGCTGTGGTATAATCCGTCATCCAAATTGGTGAAATACTTATTATCTACCTTCAGCCATCTAACTGGTCGATGCTGTTGACTGTCAGGAAGAGGAGAGTTTCCACTTTCCTGAATAATACCCTTAGTCGTAGATAATTTCGTGTCTGGAAATAATTTATCAAACCCTGTTCTTTGGCTCATGATTTACTTTTGAGAATATGATCTGCGTACAAATTTAATCTCTGTACGTCTATTTATTGCATGTTCCTGATCAGAACAAATAGCTCCGTCGTTACATAAGTTCATCAAATCCGTTTCGCCCTTTGCTTGCACTTCTATTCTCGTATTCAAATTCTCCTTGGAATTCAAATATTCTTGAATGGCCTTTGCTCGAAGTAAAGACAGCTTAAAATTATGTTCCTGACTTCCGCGAGAATCCGCGTGAGCTACCAATTGAAGATCTATATTATCATTCAAACGCAATATCTTGAGAAGCTCATTTAGCTGACCGAACGATTGTTCGGTCAATCTTGCACTATTCGTTTCGTAGTAGATACGGTTGATTATAAACACATCATCCCTTGATATTTGTATTGATTCTCCCTTCTCATTCTTTAACTCTATAACGTTCTCTGGGGAGATTCTTCGATAATATGCTTCTTCTTTCAGAAAAGGAAGGACAAGCGTTTTACCGCTATTTAGAACTACTATGCGATCAGGATTAAACTTTGAACCAATTCTAAAAACATACTCGGCCTTTGGACTTATTCCATCCACGAAAAAACTACCTGTATCATCCGAATAAATAGACGCTATAATGTTTCCGTCCATATCTTCTATCAATATAGGAATCCTTTTCTTGATAGCAGAGTTGGTAAGCACTAATCCTTCGAGAGAAATATTCAAAACACTTTGATCTACATTTTCGGCCAGTGGTAGATCAAGGTACTTGAATTCCAAAAGTTCTAATACCAATTCTCCTTTATCATTAAACCTAAAAATCCCCAATACATTACCCGCTTCATCCAACACTTTGAGCTCCGTGGAAGTGACAAGTTTTGGAGTAACATTCTTAATTTTCACCAGGTACTTTTTATTCAATAGAAGTGAGTTCAATGAAACTCTTCCCTGGAGATTCGTTTTGAATTCATGCAATAATGCTCCAGACTCTTCATAGACGCCTAAACCTATATCTGGCAAAGGATTTCCATTCGCTTCTATAATTGCAGAATAATTGTGCTGACTTTTCAATCTCGGTATTCTATCAAAAATAAAAATATCCAAACCGCCCAACGCGCCTGATCGAGAGGATGAAAGCATTCCCTTATCTTTTGAAAGAAAAACAATTCTCAAATCATCCGCCTTAGAATTCAATGGCTCTTCTAATTGAATGGCATTCATCCATTGATTTCTCCCCTCTGCTTTAAAAAGCTCGAAGCCCCTTTCTGGCACTAATCCATTTGAAGAATAAAAAATGTCTCCTTCAAAGGTTGTTGGAAAAAGTTCATTCCCAGCGGTGTTTACCTGTCCTCCAGCGTTGGCTGGCAGAGTCCATCCTTCTTTAGTTTTATAAACGAACCAAATATCCGCTCCACCATGTCCACCTTTTCTATCACTAGAAAAAACCAATACTCCTAGTTCTGCATCAAACCAAGGATGGAGGTAATTAAATCCATCATTACAAAAAGTAAGAATCTCGGCTTTACTCCATCCCTTGCCATTCCACTTTACCTGATAGATTGCAGAAGTGTTCAATTGTAGTTCAGGAATAATGGAATTGTATGTACTGAAATACAACGTCGAATCATTCGGATTATAACAAGCCGCACCATCACTCTTAGAGCCATAAGAAGGGAAAAGTGGTTCCGGACTTTGGATACTATTAAACGTCTCATTTAAGTCGGCGCGAGATAGAGCCATTGCACCTTTTTCTATCAATGGCACCTCGGATTTTAGTTTGACAGCGTCCGAAAGATAAATAACGTCTTCACCAATCTTGCCACATATTAAATCGAAACCCTTCGTATTTCCAATCTTTAGAGGAGTGACCTCATAGTAAAACTGGCTCAAAGCAGCCTGAGCGAAAAAAAAGAAGCACACAAAAAATAAATAGCGGCTCATAGAGACAAAGATGATCCACCCTTCTCACTGTTTTGTACTAATAATTATAGAATTATAAAACGCTACTGGTGAATTAACTTTGACTGTCATTGAGCTTCCATACTTCATAGACACCCAATAACTCAGAGAACCACGACTCCCCAAACTTTCTTATCAATGGATCTTTTAAGAATTTGAATACTGGAACTTTCAATTTTGATCCGCATTCACAAGCAGGGCTGCATACTGGCCATCGGTGATAATTCACAGCAATATATTCGGAAAGTTTTTGAAGACGTATTGGATACAAATGACAGCTAATGGGCTTTTTCCAGGTAGTGACACCCGCCAAATGCGCCGATTCTAGAGAACACTTCGCTATTCCATTGGCATCATAGGTAACGAACGCACATTCGCCATGATCGCCCACCAAAGAAGTTACGAAATCTCCATCTTGATCAAGGGTGTAGAGACCTTCGCGCTCTATGGCCTCAATTCCTTCCTTTCTCATGAACGGCTTCACGAGATCGTATACTTCCTCAAGAAGAACAAGCTCATCTTGATCCAATGGAGCGCCAGACTCGCCCTCTACGCAACAAGCACCTTTACAAGCACTTAAGTCACAAACAAAGTATTCCTCAAATACTTCTTCGCTCACCAAAGTATCCCCAACTATTATCATGCGCCAAAAATAGTACAACCGACGCTGTTAACTTAAGTTGTAATAGGCAGCCCAAAACGTACCAAATTCATAATTGTCGTTTCGATTAAACTTTTTAACCACTCCACTAAATTGTATTTTTTACCGACGAAATTCGTTTTTTCTTAGAAAAAATTAGGAAACTTATGCAAAAGGTCTATCTTTGTATGGATTTTAACAATCGAACACTTGTTAAATCATTGAAACACTGTTATTTATTAATTAAAAAACGGACACTAACACCATGAACAACCTAACTTTAAGGAAGTCTTTGTCGACTTTTTTGTTGAGCGCTTTAGCTCTTATTTTATTCTCTTTTGACGCCGCGGCCCAATCCTACTCGAATGCAACGATCAATTCTCAAGGGATTATTCAGCTTCCGTTGGATCAGCCGCTTAGCGAAAATTATCTTTTTGATCTAAGTGGTGTAAATACCTCCGACCAGGTGGAATTGATCAATTTCCTTAGCGGAAAAAACACTGCCAATTTTACTTTTCGTTATAAACCTTCAGAAAACAAAGGGATTCTAATCCTATCTATCAAGGCGAATCCAGGACGAACTGTTGCAGATTGGAACGCTCTTCTTTTGAGCCACTGTAGCCAGAATCCTATTAAGCAATAACCTTACTTTCTTACAACCTAATTTCAACCATGAAACATTTTTACCAAAACCTAACCTTATTGGTATCAATTCTCTTGCTGAGTGCTAGCTCGAGTATTGGCCAATTGGTTATAAATACTTCGGCCACGCCGGAGGATTTAGCGAACAGTCTTTTGGGAACTGGCGTGACAGTTTCTAATGTTCAAATGCGATGTGGCGAAGATGCCTTCGGTACGTTTAGCCAAGGGAATACTACCAACATTGGGATTTCCGAAGGTATTTTACTTACCACGGGGCTTGCCTCCGATGCAAACGGTCCTAATGTCGCAGGAAATACTTCGTTCAATCAATCGTCATCTTCTCTGAATGGAGACGTTGATTTGGACCCATTGACGCCATTCTCCATCAATGACGTATGCGAATTGTCGTTTGACTTCGTTGCGGAAAGCGATATGATCATGGTGCAATATGTATTTGCTTCTGAAGAATACAACGAATATGTATGCTCCAATTTTAATGACATATTCGCCTTTTTTGTATCTGGTCAAAACCCTCTCGGCGGCAACTATAATAATCAAAACATTGCTCTAGTGCCATTCACTAATCTACCGGTTGCCATTAACACCGTAAATAACGGTTCACCTGGTTCGAATGGCTCTGCATCAAATTGTCAGTCACTTTCTAATTCAGCCTACTACATAGACAATACTACCGGTTTAACAATAGGCTATGATGGTTTCACCATTGTGCTTAGTGCGCAAATTGCAGTAATACCTGGACAAACATACTCCTTCAAATTTGTAGTAGCAGATATTTCTGACTCCGTGCTCGACTCAGGTGTTTTCATTAAAGCAGAATCACTTTCTATCTTCTTTTGTCAAGCAGGTTCACTCACTTTTGAGAGCGGCCCTTCCCCCCTATCTTTTTGCACCAACGATTCAGATGATGACATTGTTCAGGTTCTTTCCAATTCATTCGCAACATCCAACTATTACTTCCTAATGACAGATGCATTGGGAAATATCCTTGACTTTAATACCTCAGGTGAGTTTGATGTAACATCCTTCGTTAGTGACCCCGTATATTTCTATGGATTAAGCTACGATGGAGACTTCACAATGTTGAATGTAGGAGACAACATCGATCAGCTCGATGCATCGGATGACGGCTGTTTCGAATTATCAGAACCTATTATGGCAGAAGGAACAGAGTGCTTCAATCTTTCTATTTCTTGTCCAGAAAACCAAGAAATTAGCTGCTTGTCAGAATTGCCTGCACCGAATATTGAAGGTGTAATCGTAAACCACCCAGGATGTGGATTAATGAATATCTCATGGACAGGTGATGTTTATTCTAATGAAGGTTGTCCAATAACAATCTCTAGAACTTATCTTGCCGTAGACGAGTGCGATCAAACTGTTACTTGTACTCAAGAATTTTTCTTCATAGATACAGAAGCTCCTGAATTCGGGCCGATCGTTCCACTTATCTACATTGAGTGCGATCAATTAGAGAATCTTGAACTTCCTGAAGTTTCGGATAACTGCACGGGAGACATTACTTTAACATGGATAGATGACTTGGCGTCAGGCGGTTGTTTAGGAACCATTATTCGTACTTACACTGCCACTGATGCTTGCGGCAACTCCGCGAGTATCGTTCAATACATTGGTCTTGAAGATTTCACTGGTCCTGTGATCGAGAATCCTGCAGACTACACCGTTGATTGCGCTGATGCACCAACGGAAATGCAAGATGTACTCGTTTATGACGCTTGTGGATTGGATATCACCATTACCCAAAGCTCACAAGAAATAGTACCTATAGATGAGTGTACTTATCAGATCATTTGGACGTACGGTGCAATGGATTATTGCGAAAATGAAACTATAGAAACTACAGTTATAACGGTAACGGACCTAGAAAATCCAACGCATTCACCAGTGCAAGACGCTTCATTTGATTGCGCTGAAACAATTGTTGCGCCACTTGCGCCAGTATTTGAAGACAATTGCGATCTTGATTTAGATATTGTATTTTCTCAAGACACTATCCAAGGAAATTGTCCAAACAACCATCAAATAGTGTATACATGGACTGCCACAGACAACTGTGAAAACAGCACTACAGCTATTATTACTTATACCGTTTCTGATACAAAAGGACCTGAGTTTAGCGACGAAAACACTTCTGTTTTCGTATACAATTGTGACGAGCAAGTAGGTATAGTTACGCCAGTTGTTTCAGACAATTGCAGTGACTTCTCTATCGAATCTTCTGATGAAAACTTCTGGTATGAAGGATGCAACTATGGTTTCCAAAGAAGATGGGTTGCTATAGATGCTTGTGGAAATGAATCAGAGTTCCTTCAATCTATTTCTGTGCTAGACAATGAGGCTCCAGTGATTACAGGAGAACTTGAAATAGAAATTGCGTGCGATGCGCAACTTGGTGTTTATATAACCGCAGAAGATAATTGCTCAGAAAATATCACCATTTCTTTTGAGGATGAAGTAGTATCGGGTGGTTGCGAAGGACGCATTATCCGCAACTACGTTGTAGACGATAACTGCGGTAACATTAGCGAATTCGAACAATTCATTTTCTTAATTGACACTGTATTGCCAAGTGCGGAAGAACCGCAGGATCTATACGTTAATTGTACTATTGAAGATTTGGATTTTGATGAAGTAGTGTTTACTGATAATTGTGACGAACTATTGAATATAACTTCTTCAATTGAATTCGTAAATGAGCTTTGTAACAAGCACTATATAAAAACTTGGAGCGCCACAGACAATTGTAATAATACGTTCTCTGTCGATCAGGTAATTTACTTGGTAGACACAATTGGTCCAAATTTCGACTTCGTTCCAGGGAATATTGACGTGCAGTGCTACGAGTTTATTGACTACCAGAATCCCGTTCTTTCGGACAACTGTAATGAGTTTTCTTATGAGACTGTAGTAGATACTACATATGGCAACTGTCCTGTACTCTATACCATTACGCGCACTTTTAATGCTACAGACGCATGTGGAAATACCTCCCAAGCAATCCAAACAATCGAAGTAAAAGATAGTGAAGCACCTGTTTGGTCACAAAATCAAGTGCCTTCTAGCTTAACATTCTATTGTACTGAAAATGCCGTTGGTATCGAGCCTACTGCTGTTGATTCATGCAGCGCATTTATCATTTCGGTTTCAGATACTTTGTTTTCTGAAAATGACTGTTTCACTGAAGGTGCATTTATTTACACTGCGACAGACGCTTGTGGAAACGTGTCCGATCCATTCTATCAATACTACACTATTGCTGACACAATTGCTCCAACCATAGAAGGTTCTGACTTTATGGAGGTGCTCTGCGAAAACTTCAATTCAAATCAAAGCTATGTAATCGTAGATGACGTTTGTAATTCAGTGGAAGTCTCATTTATAGATACCCCAACTGATGATGCTTGCGCTGGTTCTTTAAACAGATTGTACATAGCAACGGATGCCTGCGGAAATAGCTCCACTTTTGAGCAAACAATTTATCTTCTAGATGAAGTGAAGCCTGAAGTTGATTTTGCTCCTGAAAATATTACTGTTCAATGTGGAAATTCTATTCCTTGGTCTGAACCTGTATTCATCGACAATTGCGACTTAGAGATTGAAGTCTCTTTCAATGAAAATGAAGAGAGTTTGAATTGTGGTGGAACTGTTACACGCACATGGATCGCAACGGACCACTGTGGCAACATGGAAACTGTAGTTCAAATTATTTCGATCGTTGACACTATTGCTCCAACGTGGATAAGCATTCCAGAGAATGCCTCTTATAACTGTACAGAAGTAATTCCAAGCTCTTCTGCTGTTGCAAGTGACGTTTGTGATGGTCTTATCAATGCAAGTGTTGAAGAATCGAACACTCCAGGAGAGTGCTTAGGCAGCTATACCATTACTCGCGTATTCACTGCTTCAGATAGCTGTGGTAATACCATTACTCACACACAAATCATCGAGGTGATCGACAACGTTGATCCTTACTTTGTGTTCGTTCCCGAAGGTGGTACGTTCTTGTGCTCTGAGTTCGATGGTATACCCGCAGCCACGGCCGATGACGCATGCAGCTTTGCGGTTGTCACCTTCAATGACGCTACAGAAGTGATTAGCCTACCTGGTGAAGATGAAGATTGCGGACAGTTTACTTCGTACTCTCAAGGAGGATGGGGTGCAAACAACAGCCAAGCAGCGCAATACCGTGATGCGAACTTTGAAGACGCATTCCCCAATGGTCTTGTAGTGGGATGTGAGGATGGATTTACTCTTACCCTTTCAACTTCTCAAGATGTGGAGAACTTCTTACCAGCTGGTGGGCCTTCTTCTGTATTGACTTCAGATCTTTTGAATCCAGGCAACTCCTACAACAATCAATTGGCAAGTCAATTGGTCGCTGCAAGTTTGGCTATTGGTTTTGATGCATACGATCCTAATTTCGGAGATGCTTCAGGGTTTATCGGAGATGCTATTTATTCCAATGGTGTTTTCGAAGGAATGACCATCAGTGAAGTGGTGGAAATTGCAAACAATCGTCTTGGTGGATGTGCGACGAACTACACGCTCAACGAATTGAAAGATGCGATGGAAACCATCAATCTCAATTGGCATGAAGGCGAAGAAGACGCTGGTAACTTTAACTGTGGCTCTGAGCCGGTATGTGGTATTCAAACCATTCGTACATGGACCGCTACAGACGACTGCGGAAATACCGCTGTCGCTTCAGCTACTTACTTTGTGTTCGACAATATTGCTCCAACATTTGATACTGAGGTAGAGGATGTAGTGGTAGCATGCGGAATGCCTGAGCTTGAAGAGCTTACAGCCTCTGATGTGTGCTCTAGTGCAACTGTGGTTCGTTCTACCGAGATTCTCTCAGCAGACGATTGCGGCAACACCGTTGTTTTGGTTTCTTACCTTGCAACAGACGAATGTGGAAACACCGCAACAACATCGTATACCATTACTGTTACCGATACTATTGCTCCTGTATTTGTGAGTCTTCCAGAAAGCATCGTGCTTACATGTGAAGACGCTATCCCTGCAGCTCCTGAAGTAGAAGCGACGGACAACTGTGGCGGTCCAGTTTGGGTGGACATGGAAGAGTCCTACTTAGGAGAAATTCCTGCCGAAGGCTCCATTGCAGATTGCGACATTTTAACACCACAAGGCAGCAGCGGAAATTGCTTCTATCCTGTAAACTGGGCGATGGCCTTCTGGAATGCTCCAGAAATGTATAAGTACTATACCATCCTTAGCGGAGATTTTGTAGAGTATCCAAACGGTACAGCTGTGGCCACTGCACAATTGGTGAGCACAGAAAACCCAAATGGAGGCTTTAACTTGAACGTTACATTTGAGAATAAGAAAGATTGGGCTCAGTGGTCTACTCAGAGCTTCCCAACTTCCTTTAAGGCAGATTG
>JAIXWX010000013.1 GCA_027491075.1 Flavobacteriales bacterium | reverse complement strand
TACTTCGAGACTTTTGAAAGCAAACAGCTTGCAATGATGAGAGAAAAACAAATCAAATCTTGGAAGTCAAAAAAAATGAAGGCGGATATAAAGCACAAAGATCTATTCGTTTAAAAACATCGGCGAATAGAACGAAATACTCTCGATTTTTTTTAAAAGACAAATTTGACCTTACTTTCGCGCTGTACTTAAATTACATATTTACAAATTCCTTCAATGAAAGTCGCTTTAGAAAAAATCTTGTCTGTGTCGGGAAAGCCTGGAATATTTAAACTCGTAGCGGGTGGTAAGAATATTATCGTTGCCGAATCACTGATAGACGGTAAAAGATTACCGATTCACCCGAGCCAAAGGGTCAGTTCTCTATCAGATATAAGTATATTTACCATTGAAGAAGACGTACCTCTTCGCGAAGTACTACTGAAGATGAAGGAACATTTCAAAGGAGGTCCTTCTGTAGACACGAAATTAGAACCCAAAAAACTTCGGGTTGAAATGGAAAAGTTCCTTCCTACGTATGACGCTGAAAGAGTTTATGATAGTGATATCAAGAAATTATTTCAATGGTATAACATTCTTCAACAAAAAGACATGTTAGAATTTGAAGAACCTGAAGCGTCTGATGAAGGGGAAAAAGGAGAATAAAGTTAACCGATATGGAGTGGGAATTCGTTCATGAATTCCCATTTTTTTTGCTCTAAATCGACCTTTGCACAAAAATGCTTCATTCCATTCGTTACAAATAAATATGGGGCTCTCATTGCAAGATTATATCGCGAAACCTGCTCAAAAACGCCATTATTCAATTTAACTTCGGGAGCCTTGCATTCTGCTATTATCAGAGGAACTCCTTTTTCATCATATACTACGATATCAGCTCTTTTGTGTAATTGGTTTACCAAAAAACCTACTTCTAATGCAATGCGTCCTCCGGGATAACCCAGATTAATCTTGAGATACTGAGCAAAATGTTGTCTGACCCACTCCTCAGGAGTGCAAGTGACCCACTTTTTGCGAAATGAATCCCAAATTTCAACTACTCCATCAGTCTCCCGCAAGCGAACATCAAAAGAAGGCAATGCCAAAGGTGTCATGCAGCGAATTTAGGCATTCAGCGATATATATTATATTTGAAAACTATGGATACGAAAGAGGAAATTGTGAAGAACTGGCTTCCGAGATATACCGGAACACCCTTAGACCAATTTGGTGAGTTCATTCTGCTCACCAACTTTGATAATTATGTCAAGAAATTTGCTGAATGGCATAATGTGCCGATTATGGGCGAAGATAAAGCTATGCCTAATGCAACGGCAGATGGAATCACAATGATCAACTTTAGCATGGGCAGCGCGATGGCGGCCACCATCATGGATCTTTTAAGTGCCATTCATCCAAAGGCCGTTCTCTTTCTTGGAAAATGTGGAGGTCTCAAAAAAAGAAGTCAAATAGGAGACTTAATCCTGCCATTGGCTGGAATACGCGGAGAAGGAACCTCGAACGATTACTTCCCTCCAGAGGTCCCTGCTCTTCCAGCATTCACCCTTCAAAGAGCCGTTTCATCAACGATTAGAGATTTTAGCCTAGACTATTGGACAGGTACCGTTTATACCACCAACCGCAGGGTTTGGGAGCACGATGAACAATTTAAGGAATACCTAAAAAAGATTCGTGCTTTGGCCATTGATATGGAAACGGCAACGCTACTGTCAGTTGGTTTTGCAAATAAGATTCCTGTTGGAGCCTTGCTATTGGTGAGCGATCAACCTATGACGCCGCAAGGGGTTAAAACCTCTGAAAGTGATGCGAAGGTAACGACTAGTTTCGTTGACAATCACATTAAAATAGGAATTGAGGCATTAAAAGAAATTAGAAACGAAGGGCGTTCTGTACGTCATTTGCGCTGGGAATAACAATGGACTACCTTAGAATTATTCGTGATATAGAAATGGGAAAAGTGGCTCCCATTTACCTTCTGCATGGGGAAGAACCTTACTTCATCGATTTAATTACAGATAAAATAGAGGAATCTGTATTGGACGAAGCATCCAGAGCTTTCGGGCAAACGATTGTCTATGGAAGAGACGTAACGCTCGATCAAGTGCTTTCCCAAGCCAGAAGCTTCCCGATGATGGGCGATAAACAGGTTGTTATTGTGAAAGAAGCCCAAGAACTGAAGGAATTCAAACGCAAGAAAGAAGAAGACGAAGAAGACTCAAAGGACGAGGATAAGTCAGCGGCTAAGACCACAATGAATCAACTCGAATCATATGCCGCAAATCCACTAAATACAACAGTACTGGTCTTTGCTCTTAAAAACAAAAAGCTTGATAAAAGACTCAAAGCCGTTAAAGCCATCGAGAAAAATGGAGTGCACTTCGAGTCGGAAAAAGTAAAGGATTATAAGCTATCTGAATGGATAAAAACTTATGCTCAATCCAAGGGATTTGGCATGGACCAAAAAGTATCCGATATTCTTGCAGAATACTTGGGCAACGACTTATCAAAAGTAGTCAATGAAATTTCCAAACTAGCCATTATTCTGCCTAAGGGGACAAAAATTTCCTCCGAACACATTGAGGATAATATTGGTATTTCTAAAGATTACAATGTGTGGGAATTGCAAAGAGCATTAGGGGAAAAAGATGTTTTGAAGGCCAATAGGATAATACACTACTTCGAAAACAATCCGAAGAATAATCCAATTCAAATGGTTGTTCCCACACTTTACGGATATTTCAGCAAACTAGCGGTTTTCATTTCGCTAACCGATAAGTCGCAGGCGGCTTCCGTTCTTGGAGTGAATCCGTACGCTATCAACGATTACAAAGCAGCAAGCACTCGGTACGATGCTCGAAAAGTAGAAAGAATTATAGGTTACTTGCGTCAAGCAGATCGCCAATCAAAAGGCATTGAGGGTCGATCTTTGGAAGCTGGAGATATATATCGTGAGTTGATTTATAAAACCCTTCACTAGAGAAAGCTGATATCTTCGCTAAATTCGCGGCCGAGTCATTGCGACCTACCTACCATGAGTTTAAAAAATGACATAATCATTCGCGCCGCACAGGGCCAAGAAGTCGAAAGAACACCAGTTTGGGTTATGCGCCAAGCGGGACGGGTTTTGAAAGAATATCGCGATGTCAGAGCAAAGGCAGGAAGCTTCAAGGGACTGTTATTTCAACCTGAATATGCCGCTGAAGTCACCATACAACCCGTAGACATTTACGGCGTGGATGCTGCCATCCTATTCAGTGATATATTGGTGATCCCAGAAGCAATGGGATTGCCCTATCGCATGGATGAAGGCCGGGGTCCTTCCTTTGATAAAGTAATTCAATCAAAAGAAGATGTTGATCTGTTGACCACCGATGTCACCGAACAACTGAAATATGTTTTCGATACTATTGTTTTAATTAAAAACGAACTCAACAACCGGGTTCCATTGATTGGATTTGCTGGAGCACCATGGACCATATTCTGCTATATGGTGGAGGGAAAAGGAAGTAAAACCTTTTCAAAAGCAAGAGCCATGGCAATGGCTCAACCGGAATTGGCACATGCATTGCTTGAGCGAATTACAGATGCCTCCATTTCGTATTTGAAGACTCAAATTTCACTTGGTTGCAACTTGGTTCAACTATTCGATAGTTGGGCAGGTGTTTTAAACAATGACAGTTATAATCAATTTTCTTTGCCTTACTTGAGAAAAATATGTGATGCGATACAAGAAGTACCAACTACGGTATTTGCGCTTGGAGCCTACTATTCTTTGAAAGAAATAGCAGCGCTACCCTGCAATACCATTGGCCTTGATTGGCACATGGATCCTCGCTTCGCGCGCTCTTTGGTAGGCGAAAACAAAACCCTTCAGGGCAACCTTGACCCTGCCATTTTATACGGCGACTTCGCTTTCATTCAAAAGAAAACGAACGAAATGATGTCAGCCTTCGAAGGGAAAAGACATATCGCTAACCTAGGACACGGAGTTTATCCCGATATTCACCCCGATAAACTCAAGTGTTTTATTGATACCGTTAAAGAATACCAATACTCAAAACAATCATGAAAATTCGCTTTGCTTTAATTGCATTGACCGTTTTTGTTGCAGGAACCGTCAGTGGTCAAACAACTAAAAAAGCCCCAGCAAAAAGTGACAACAAGCTAGAGGCTGAGTCTTCAAATGCAAGCCCCGACAATTACGTGGTCAATCCTTCTTTTGAAGACTGTGAAATTAAAACATTGAAGAACTATGGAATGCTCAACGATTTGTGTGCTCCGTGGTTTACTCCGAATAAAACCAGTGCTGATTTATTCGCGCAAGGAGTAAAGAGTCCGAAAACACTTGCTGGTCAAAACGATTATGGCAAGGAAGATCCAGCAGATGGAACCTGTTACGCTGGTATCCGAGCATTTAGCAAGGATCCAAAAAAGAACAGAACATACTTGGAAACGAAGCTCAGAGTTCGTCTAGAAAAGAATAAACTCTATTGCGTGCGTTTTCAAGCAAGCTTGGCCGATCTTTCAAAGTTCGCCGTAAACAACATTGGTGTTTATTTCTCTGACAGAAAAGTTGCCAACGCGAATGACTATGCAATTACGCTTGTTCCCCAAGTGACCATCAAAAACAACACTCCAATAAAGACAATGGAAGGTTGGGAAACCATTTGCGGTACCTACCTCGCCAAAGGCAATGAAGAATATATCGTTATTGGTGGCTTTGGAGAAGAAAATGCACTGCAAATCGAAAAAATGAAAAAGCCTGCTGGCGCTACAGGTACCGTGCTAAACGAAGCTTACTACTTTCTAGACAATATAGAAATCGTGGCCGTAGACGCACCAAGCCAGTGCATGTGTGGCAAAATGGACGCTCTTGAACCCGATTTTATCTACACCAAAGCAGTAGCTAGAAATATCAATTCAACCCCTCAACAACAAATCGCTGCTTTCGGAATTTATTTCGCAAACCTTTCTTCTGATGTTCCAGAGCTATTTTATGCAGACCTAGAAGAAGTCGCTACTATTTTGAGAAATAACCCATCTATAAATATTGAGTTGGTTGGACATAGCGAGAGTGAAGAAATAAATGAAGCGAAAGTGAATGTTCGCCTATCGAACATGGCAATGAAAAGAGCACAAAAAGTAAAAGCCTATTTGTTGGATAAAGGCGTTGAAGACTCAAGAATAACGCTCAGTTCGCAAGATGATCAATCACCTGCTAATACCAAAGGCACTCCACTCGGAAAGGCTCAAAACCGCCGAGTAGAGATTAAAGTGAAATAAAAATTGGCTTGATATTGGAATCAACAAGGGTCGCTTGATAAAGCGACCCTTTGTTTTGAAAATAATTCAAATAAAATAGAGTTATTGGTCCTGTGAATAAAAAGATCATTCTCATATTTCTTTTTCTAGCCTTTCTCTCTGGAGAGGCGCAAAACCTTATATCAAATGGCAGCTTCGAACAGAAGGTCTATTGCCCTCCTAGTTTTAACCAACTTACATTGAAATCCATCGCTGACTGGTTTCAACTCAATGAAGGAACGCCTGATCATTTCGATGTTTGCAGTGAAAAAGCCGGTGTCCCCAACAACATGTTCGGAGTTCAAAATGCTCAAGAAGGTTCCGCATACGCAGGAATGGCAGTTTACAGCCCTACACAAAGAAACTACAGAGAATACCTCTGCTCAAAATTATCTCGTCCACTCGCCGCTGGTGAGGTAGTTTGCATCGAAATGTGGATAAGCACCGCCGATTATTCCAAATATGTTACTGATGCTGTTGGAATCGTATTGAGCAAAGAAAAATTAAAACAAGAACGTAACCAAGTAATACGCATGGCCCCTTCGATGGGTAACCCAAGACTGCATATGCTTGACGCCTATGATCAATGGGTCATGATCGGTGATGTTTTTACGGCAAAAGGTGGAGAGGAATTCGTTACAATTGGGAACTTCTTAGCAGATAAAGAGCTTAAAATCATGTCAAGAACAGCAGACAGTGATGCTAAGGAAAGCAATAGATGGTCTTATGTTTATGTAGACAACGTGAGTGTCAAGAGTGTGAAAAACAAAAGTGAATGCAGTTGCGAAAATGATTTGATAAAGAGCTTGGTTGTAGATCCACCTCTAGAGCTCAGTGAGTATACTAAAGTGAAGCTCGACGACATCTACTTTGATTTCGACAAAGATGACCTAACCTCCGAAGCCTTAAAAGAACTAGATGAAGTGTATGTCCTACTTCGAAGAAATAAAGCGATGTACATGGAAATTTCTGGTCACACAGATATCATCGGAAATGATGAATACAACTTTGATTTGTCAAAAAGAAGGGCTCAACGAGTAATTGATCACCTAGTGAAAAAAGGAATTCCACAAGAACGGCTATCGATTCAGTACTTCGGAAGTTCAGAGCCAGTTAAAGAAAATTCCACAGATGAAGGACGTGCCCAAAATAGACGTGTGGAGTTTCAAGTATTGGAGAAAAAATACCTCTTGGTTCAGTAATTAACCTTCATTGATTTGAGTCCAGATCAAATCCTTCAGTCTATCAATGTTCAAACCGCTTACCGAGCTAATGAAAACTGAAGGAAGATCTTTTGGCAATAGGGGCTTCATTTCCTCCATCATCTGCTCATCCATCATATCGCACTTTGTAATAGCCAAAAGCCTTTTCTTGTGAAGCAACTCAGGATTGTACTTTTTGAGCTCATTCACAAGAATATCGTATTCCTTATGAATGTCTTTTGAATCACAGCCTATCATAAAGAGAAGACTAGCATTGCGTTCAATATGTCGAAGAAATCTATGACCCAGACCTTTGCCTTCGGCTGCTCCCTCAATGATACCAGGTATATCAGCCATAACAAAGGAGCGATCGCCTCTGTATCGAATCATACCAAGATTTGGTACGAGCGTGGTAAATGGATAATCCGCAATTTCCGGTTTTGCTGCACTTACTACTGATAACAAAGTAGACTTACCCGCATTGGGAAATCCTACAAGACCGACATCCGCTAGGATTTTTAATTCAAGGATTTTCCATTCCTCTCTTCCCGGTTCCCCTGGCTGTGCAAATTTCGGAGCCTGCCTGGTTGAAGTTTTAAAGTGGTTGTTACCAAGTCCCCCTCTTCCACCAGAGACTAAAACACGCTCTTCCCCGTCTTCTGTAATTTCAAAATGCACTTCTCCAGATTCAGCGTCTTTCGCTACAGTTCCTAGAGGAACAAGCAGCACTTCATCTTCACCTTGAGCACCCGACTTCAATGCACCTGAACCAGATTGTCCCTCTTCTGCAATGACATGCTTTCTATACTTCAAGTGTAAAAGCGTCCAGACGTCCTTACTTCCTTTGAGCACAATATGCCCTCCTCTTCCACCATCCCCACCATCCGGTCCACCTTTGGCAGTGAATTTATCACGATGAAAGTGCATGGAGCCAGCCCCCCCTTTTCCAGAGCGGCAGCAGATTTTAACGTAATCGACGAAGTTTGAGTCTGCCATGTTTAGGATACCGAAGTAGTTTCAATGGCCGCAAAAAGTCTAGCCGAGATTTCTTCTATGGAGCCAATTCCGTCAATTCCCTTATACTTTCCTTGAGCTTTGTAATATTCGGCAACGGGCGCTGTTTCGCGATTATAGACGTCAATTCTATTTTGAATGATGTTAGGGTCTGCGTCATCTGCACGGCCAGAAGTTTTGGCTCTATTCAACAAACGATCCTTCAGCTCGCTTTCTCCCACCTCTAGGGCGAGCATACATGTAATGGAAGTCTGTTTGATAGATAGAAATGCGTCCAATGCGTTTGCTTGCGCACTCGTGCGGGGAAAACCGTCGAATATGAAGCCTTTGGCGTCTTCCCGCTTTTCTACTTCCGCTTGTAGCATTGAAATAGTAACACTATCTGGCACCAATTCGCCCTTATCCATGTAACTCTTGGCCAATTTTCCAAGTTCTGTTTCACCCTTAATATTTGCGCGAAAAATGTCTCCAGTACTTAGATGAATGAGGTTGTATTTGGCTATAAGTATTTCACTTTGAGTTCCTTTTCCCGCACCGGGAGGACCAAACAAGACTATATTCAACATGGCATTTGTTAATGGTTATAAGGTTGCGAAGATAAGGTACAGTGCTCAAAAGAAAACTAACTACATTCGCAGCAGAAAAAATAACCTCGAGATATGAACTTTGATGTGATTGTTTTAGGAAGCGGTCCTGGTGGTTATGTCACTGCCATCAGAGCCTCACAATTAGGCTTAAAGACTGCAATTGTAGAGCGCGAAGCCTTGGGGGGAATATGCCTTAACTGGGGTTGCATTCCTACCAAAGCGTTGCTAAAGAGCGCCACAGTATTCGAATATATTTCACACGCAAAAGATTATGGCATTGAAGTAAGTGCCCCGAAGCCTGATTTCAGTGGCATGGTAAAGCGAAGCCGTGGAGTGGCTGACGGAATGAGTAAAGGCGTTCAATTCCTGATGAAAAAGAATAAAATCGAAGTCATCATGGGAACTGGAAAAGTCAAGCCTGGTAAAAAAGTAGCCGTGACAGATGCTTCGGGAAAAGTGACTGAGATTTCTGCCAATCACATCATTGTGGCCACAGGTGGACGCTCAAGGGTATTGCCCAACTTACCTCAAGACGGAAAGAAAATCATTGGATATAGAGAAGCTATGACTCTGTCGGAGCAACCCAAGTCAATGGTAATAGTTGGAAGCGGTGCGATTGGAGTTGAGTTTGCCTATTTCTACAATAGCATTGGAACAAAGGTAACTGTGGTAGAGTATCTGCCCAATATCGTTCCTGTGGAAGACGAAGAGGTTTCAAAAGCCTTGGCAAAGAATTTCAAATCAAACGGCATTGACATTAAGACAAACGCCGAAGTAACTTCAGTAGACACCTCTGGAAAGGGATGTAAGGTAAAAGTGAAATCTGCAGAAGGGGAGTCAACCATAGAGTGCGACATCGTTCTTTCCGCTGTGGGGGTGGTAGCTAATATTGAAGGTATTGGTCTGGAAGATGTTGGTATCGCTACTGACAAAGGAAAAATTTTGGTTGACAAGTTTTATCAAACCAATGTTCCAGGATATTACGCAATTGGAGATTGCACTCCTGGACAATCTCTAGCTCACGTAGCAAGCGCTGAAGGGATTATCTGTGTGGAGAAAATCGCGGGTCATCACCCGCATGCGTTAGACTATAAAAATATTCCAGGATGTACCTATTGTTCTCCAGAAATAGCAAGTGTTGGTTATACGGAGAAAGCAGCTAAGGAAGCCGGTTATGAAATCAAGGTGGGAAAATTCCCGTTCAGCGCAAGTGGAAAAGCGAGTGCTGCGGGTCACAAAGACGGTTTCGTCAAACTCATCTTCGACGCAAAATATGGCGAGTTGCTAGGTGCTCACATGATTGGGGCCAATGTTACCGAAATGATTGCTGAGATCGTCGCACTTCGCAAGTTAGAGACGACAGGTGAAGAGCTCATCAAAACTGTACACCCTCACCCCACCATGAGTGAAGCAATTATGGAAGCAGCAGCGGCGGCCTACGGAGAGGTTATTCACTTATAAATAGAGTAAATGAGAATTTAAGTCCCGAGTAAACTCGGGACTTTTTTTTTTATCTTGGTCCCTTGATGAAGAAAGTTAAACTTTTTAGGCAACTTTTTGCAAAAAGACAGACTTATTAATGTAGCCGAAACCAAAATGATGAGAGCACTTTACACCTTCTTAATAATTCATGCTTTAGCTATCAGCGCAGTTGCTCAAACGTATACCAATACAGCGCCCATAACTATCAACGACGTAGCTCCAGCTAATCCATTTCCATCGACGATCAATGTTACTGGAGCCACCAACTCCATCACAACCATGACCGTGACACTAAACAACGTGAGTCATACATGGCCTAATGATGTCGATGTCGTTCTAGTTTCCCCTGCCAACGAAGGGTTCTCTCTAATGTCCGATGTCGGCTCTGGAACTGACTGGTTTGGAGTTACCCTCACCATTGACGATGCAGCAGCGGCTCCATTCAATGCAACATTCAATGGTACTGGCTCTTATCGTCCTACCGATTTCTTCATGGACGCATACCCAGCTATTCCATTTACAATCAATTACCCTGCTACGGCTGGTACAGCTACGTTTGCTTCAGTTTACGGCGGGGATAATGCTAATGGAGCTTGGCGATTGTATATACTTGATGACGTTGGCGGTGACATTGGAAGTGTTGCTGGTGGATGGAGTATTACCTTTGCCGTACCTGTTCCCGGATGCACCGCTCCAGCAGCTTGTAATTACAATCCTTTGGCCGGTGTAGATGATGGATCTTGCGAATATACTTGCTATGGTTGTACCTATTCCGCTGCATCCAACTTCAGCCCACTTGCATACATCGATGACGGTTCTTGTACTTTCAACGTGGTAGCGGATGGCTGTATAGACCCAAATGCATGTAACTTCTGCAATCTTTGTCAAGCCGACGATGGGTCTTGTGACTATTCATGTCTAGGATGCACTTATGCGGATGCCAGTAATTTTGATCCTACAGCAACCCTAGATGACGGCACTTGCGAATATGACGGCTGCACAGATAGCACGGCCTTCAACTATAACCCGATGGCCAACGTTGATGACGGTAGCTGTATTTTTGATAACCAATGTGCCGGGGATATTAATAACGATGGCTTGATCGGAGTCGCAGACATCCTATCCATCATTGCTTACTTTGGAACGAGCTGCAATTAATTAAGCAACTACGGAAGCGTGGCACAGCTCCTTAATTTTTATCAAAGCGTAATCTATATCTTCTTTCGTAGTATAACGAGAGAAAGAAAATCGCAACGATGCTCTTCCCGGTTTAATAGCGTTAATTGCGTCTAAAACGTGACTGCCTTTCGTTGCTCCAGAGCTACAAGCGCTACCTCCGCTGCAAGCAATTCCTTCTAGATCCAACAAAAAAAGCATCATATCGCTGTTCTCAGTAGGTGGAAATGTTACGTTCAATACGGTATATAAGCTTTCTGGAGAAGCGCTGTCGCCATTGAAATCTATACCCGGCACCTCCTCTTTAAGTCTTTGAATCATATAAGACTTAAGCGAACGAATGTGGGCTTGGTGTTCTGAAAGATGACTGTAGGCAAGTTCAATGGCCTTTCCCAAACCAACAATTCCGTATATGTTTTCTGTTCCCCCTCTCAATCCTCTTTCTTGACCTCCTCCTGTTACCAGTGCGTTTATCTTTAAGGATTTGCTCACATATATGAATCCAACTCCCTTTGGCCCATGAAACTTGTGCGCGGCTGCATTCATGAATTGTATTGGCGTTTCTTTTAGATTAAATGCATAATGCCCCATCGTTTGCACAGTGTCACTATGGAATACAGCACCATACTTATTGCAAACTTCTCCAAACGTATGGAGAGGAAGAAGATTAGCTATTTCATTGTTACCATGCATAAGCGTCACAAAGCACTTTCCTGAAGAGGCAAGTATAGATTCCAGTTCCTCAATACTAAGATTACCTTTTGCATCGGGATGGAGAAGGTGAAGTTTAATGATTCCCTTATCCGCTAATAGCTGAGCTGTTTTTATTACAGCACTATGCTCCAAAGGAGAAGTAACGATTTCTGTACATCCCAAGTCGTGAATGGCCGAGTGCATAGCAAGGTTATCTGCTTCCGTTCCTCCACTTGTAAAATAAATTTCAGAGGGTAGACAATTTAATGCAGCTGCAATTGAACGACGTGCTGTTTCAATTGCAGTCTTAGTCTTTCTCCCAAATGAATGAGAAGAAGAAGGATTTCCAAAATGATCCTTCATGAAAGGAATCATCGCTTCTACTACTTCACTAGCCATTGGAGTAGTGGCTGCATTATCAAGGTATACGTTCATGCTCTATTAAAAAAGTCTAGCAAAGGTGATGGTTAATTGCACGAAAATGAAAACCTAACTCACTAATTGTTGGATTTCTTTCATGATTTTAAAGGCTAATGCATCTGCCTTTTCTTTTGTTTCGCTCTCTGCATAGATTCTAATGATCGGTTCGGTATTACTTTTCCTTAAATGCACCCATTCTTTTTCAAAATCGATCTTTACACCGTCTATAGTATTTACCCGCTCATTCGCGTAAATCTTCTGAACTCGTTCTAAGACGCTATCTACATTGGTGTTTGGTTGCAGTTCTATTTTATTCTTTGAAATAAAATAAAAAGGATAGCCATCTCTCAATTCGGAGGCCTTTAATTTCTTCTTGGCCAAATGACTTAAAAATAAAGCAATCCCGACCAATGCATCCCTACCATAATGTGCATCTGGATAAATTATTCCGCCATTCCCCTCACCACCAATAACAGCATTTGTTTCCTTCATTTTGGCGACCACATTGACCTCCCCAACGGCTGCAGCTTCGTAGGTATGACCTGCACTTTCTGTGATATCGCGAAGAGCTCTTGTGGAGGATAAATTCGAGACCGTATTTCCTGGTGTGTTTTCAAGAATGTAATCCGCTACCGCCACTAAAGTGTATTCTTCACCAAACATACTTCCGTCTTCACAGACAAAAGCTAGTCTATCAACATCGGGATCCACTGTAATTCCAATATCACATTTCTTTTCTAGAATTAAATTGGAAAGATCTTGAAGATGTTCGGGAAGTGGTTCAGGATTGTGAGGAAACTTACCATTAGGTTCACAATACAGTAATTCCATTCTTTTTACTCCTAGCGCTTCTAGCAAGGCCGGCACATAAATTCCGCCAGATGAATTCACTGCATCCACCGCTACATAAAAATCTGCCTCCGCAATAGCTTTTCGATCTACTAACTTAAGATCAAGGATTTCTTTTATATGTGTTTGCAAATAATCTTTCTGAGTGATGCTACCCAGCTCATCTACGAAGGCATATTTGAAATCATTATTCTCTGCAATATCAAGCATTTGTTTACCCTCTGCAGCACTGATGAACTCACCCTTATGATTTAGTAGTTTAAGTGCGTTCCATTGACCAGGGTTGTGGCTAGCCGTTAAAATGATCCCCGCTTCAGCGTGCTCTAAAGGCACAGCTATTTCTACGGTAGGAGTAGTAGCCAATCCGAGATCAACAACCTCAGCACCCATGGCCTGTAATGTCGAGCATACGAGAGACGATAGGATAGGACCGCTTATACGCGCGTCTCTTCCCACGACTATTATTATGCTCTTCTTGTCGGATCTCTTCTGCATCATTGCACAAAAAGCAGAAGTAAACTTGACGATATCAATAGGAGTTAAATTGTCTGAAACATTTCCTCCTATCGTACCCCGAATACCAGATATAGACTTAATTAATGTCATGTAATTGAAAATAGTCCACAAAAATAGTAGATACACGCTAAATATTCATCTAGGTAAATCGTGATATCAGCTATCAAAATCCAGCATCAGACGCAATAAAAGATTCACATTCAATCCCAAATTGTAGCCATTTGTAACCTTATTCCTGTAACTCAGGTACAAACACCTCGACTTATGACACTAAGGAACAAAATACATAAGTCTACCCTATTCACCCTATGTCTCTGCCTCTACACGCTATGCATCAGAGCGCAATCATACGAAGTAAATCCGGTAGACATCAATTCGACGAAAGGCGACTTCGGGTCGGTTCGTTATAAGGATGGACTTGTTTTCTGCAGTTCACGACTCGAAAGTAAACTCCCTGGAGATTTCGATACAGCCCATTTTTATACCGATTTATTCTATTCGAAGTTATTGCCCAATAGAAAGTTTGATAACCCTATTCTATTCTCTTCAGAGTTAACAGACATTTTGAATGAAGGGCCGGCAACCTTCAGCTCGGATTTCCAAACCATATACTACACCTCGAATCTGGATCCACAGAAAAAAATAGTGAATGACATAGAAGAAAATGTGTATTCGCTTGGAATCTGTATGGCTAAGAGAGCTGGTGACAAATGGGTGCGATCTGGAGCACTACCATTTAATAGTAAAACTTGTGACTTCAGCATCGCACATCCCTGCCTATCACCTAACGATAGCATTTTATACTTTGCATCAAATATGTTTGGCACGCACGGTGGAAGCGACATCTTCTACTGTGTGCTGCGAAACGGACAATGGTCACAACCAATTAATGCAGGCCCAACCATTAACACTTCTGGCAACGAAGCATTTCCCTTCTGCTCACGAGAAGGTTTATTGTACTTCTGCAGCGATGGCCACCACAAAGAAGCAGATAGACATGACATGGATATTTACTTCACAAAGTCCATTGGAAGTTTTCAATGGATGGAGCCTCGCCACCTTCCATTCCCAATGAATACAGCGTTCAATGACTATGCCTATAGTGAATTCAATAATGGAGAATTTGGTTTTTTAAGCTCTGACCGCCAAGAAAAAAGAGATAAAATTTACTCATTCTCCAAATCAACACCTACCTTCTTTGATTGTCAAGAAAATAATAGAACAACATTTTGTTATCGTATAGAAGACAATAAAATTGATAGTATAAACAATCTACCCTTGGTGTATCAATGGGAACTCGGGGATGGGAACATTCTTGAAGGTAAGAGTATTGAGCATTGCTATGAAAAACCAGGAGTTTACCAACTTCATTTAAATCTCCTTGATACAATTACTGATCAAGTGATCCTAAGTGTTTCAAGTACGGTTCTAGAAATTGTAGATTACCAGCAACCCTTCATTCTTAGCAATGACACAGGAGTAGTTCATTCTCCTATGGTGTTCTATAGTGATGACTCCCCATTAAGTAAATTCAAAGTTGTCAAACATTTCTGGATTATCGATGATCAGGTTTACGCTGAAGGGGACAGTTTGATGCACGTATTTAAAGAACCTGGCTATCACACGATTCTATGTGGCGCAGTTGGCGAAACAGGGCAAGATGGTAGCTATGAAAAATCCTGCAGCTACAAAACCATCTACATCTCTGAAAAACCGATTGACGGATATCCGAAAGCCAATCCAGATCCAAATCAAGAGCCGATTGAAGTTATCACGGTAAAAACAGATCTACCTGACTTTACAGAAGGAACGGGATCGTCTACCCTACTGTATCGTGTGGTCATTTTAAAATCCAATGAAAGAATACCAATGAACTATCAAGGATTCGCGTCACTCACCAAGGACATTGTAGAAACCAAAGATTCAACCGGAACATATACATATAGTTTTGGTGTGAGTGCCGAGTTAGATCGCATCTATGAACAAATGAAAGAAGCACAGAGTACAACGAATGCTGCTCTGAGTCTTGAAATATTCAACCATGATAATTTTGCAAAAGAATACATCCGAAAGGGTAAATATATACCTCAAGGAGATGCCGCTGCTTTGAATGTCGAGTTTATGAAACTACGCGACATCAAATTTGAATACAACAGTGCAGAAATCAAATCAGAATCCTTCGCCAATTTAGACTATATCGCCTCGATGTTAAAACTGGAAAGTGGATTTACCCTAAAAATAAACGCTCATACATGTTCGCAAGGAACACATGAGTACAATCAAGACCTAAGTCAAAAACGTGCTGCGAGTGTAAAAAGCTATTTTGTGAAAAAAGGAATACCTACATCCCGACTCATCACTGAGGGATATGCCGAAACCATGCCTATTGCCAACAATAATACTGAAGAGGGAAAAGCGATGAATAGAAGAGTAGAGTTTGTGATTGTCTTTAATCCTGAAATCAATGAAAGCGACAAAGAATGAAATGTTTCTAATTTTTCTTCTTGCAGTGGTCTCATTTCAGTCGAAAAGTCAACCTGTTCCCGCTGCAGATGAAAACATCCCTTACTTAGTTACTTTTAGCAAGGATGCAGGCACCCAATGGGGAGACGATGACTATTGCCAAGTCTTCTTCTTCTCCATTCCCAAGGAGCACAAAAACCCCATATACCTCAGAGTTTTCGATCCTGATTTAGGTGGAAAAAACGATGAGATCAATGGTGAACTCAATAGCATGACCAAGTTCTCGGTCTACGGTGGAGTGGGATGCATTACTCACGACGACGCCCGAGGAGTTGATCCAATCGGGGAGTTTAAAAGTGGAAATCAACTTGCAACAAAGATCTTTAAAAATGATCCAACCTACGATGGTCACTGGTATACATTTGGACCTTTTAATCCTGCCGAAGGTGAGCTGGCCTCAAAGTATGGTGGCTATATTTTCAAACTTGTCTGCGAGGGAATTAAGGGAGACGACGGCAATCTTTACAAGTACTACCTCAGCACTGCGCCTGATAAAAATATAAGCGTTGAGGGAGGAAATGCTTTTACTTTTGAGTATACCTTTCGACTGCACCAAGATTCCGATCAAACCAGTCATGTATATCCTTATATAGATGATAAAGTTGTTTCGCTTATTCAATATAATTTTGATTGGGACAATGATGGATATATCAAACTGGTTAGTAGCGTCAATTCTGGATTACTACTAAAAACATCTCGGGAAAATCAATGGGCCGAGAGCAAATACACCGTAAAAAACAGCGAAAGAGGCAAATCCGTGGACATCCAATTCAAGAAACACGTTTCGAAAGGAAATGTGAACAATAACAATGTAGTTATCTACGTCCGTAATCAATATGGCGAACTATTGCCTTTCTTTACGATACCGATCGGCGGGGTTCCAAAACCCCAGGGTCAGGTTACCATAAAACCCATCTCTTCTACCAAATAGATTCCGCCGCCCTATGCGCTCACTTTGGTTGTTATCAATGATTCTAGTGCCTGCAGTTCTGCTCGGTCAGTCTTATCGATTCAAAATATATACTGAACAACAAGGTCTCGAGAGCAGATATGTCAATACCATACAAGAGGCTAATGATGGAAAGTTGATTATCGGTACAGGAGAAGGATTGTTCACCTTTGACGGATTCCAGTTCCAAGCTTTTCACACCTCAGACTCCTTAGCAGATGAGTTAATCGAATGCTCTCTTAAAGATAAGCATGGCAATATCTATCTAGGCCACGGAAATGGCAATGTTTCTATTTTCCAGAAAGGGAAACTGTCTAAAATAGATCTTTCCAGCTATTTCAGAGGAAAGGTTACAGATATCTGTCAAGATCAATCAGGAAACACTTGGTTCATTTCTCAGAGCTCTGGGGTTATCTGCAGAAAACCTGATGGACAAATTCTTCACTACACATCCAACCTGAAAGAGTATACGGTATTCTGTGCGTTAATCGATGAGCAAAATAAATTGTGGCTAGGTACAGATTTAGGTCTTATTTATGTTTCCATCCTGGACAATGGTCTTGGAGAGGTTGTATCACAAGAATCAATACCTCTTTCCTCTATTGTGGATCTATATTATTCCTCAGGCGAAATCATCGTAGCCACTGAGGATACGGGTATTTTCATAGGAAAACTAGAAAACAACGCATTTGTCTTTTCTACGATAACTCTCTTAGGAGCAGAAATCACAGAAGTTCAAATCAAGTCCATCCGAGTAGATCAAAAAAGAAATCTCTGGCTTTCCTGCAATCAATTGGGGCTAGTAGAGCTTTCTGAGATTTCTGGCAACGATTACAATGCCCTTCAGATTTACAACGAAAATGGAACCAGTGCTGCAGAAAATATCCGCACTAGTTTTGTTGATCGCGAAGGAAATCTATGGATTGGCACTATTGGTAAAGGATTATATAAACTTCAAGAGGATTATTTTTCAACCTACAATCAGCAAGGTGGCGTTGCAGCCTCCGCTCTCTACACACGCAATGACACTCTATGGACCGGTTATATTGGTAAAGTAACCACCTCCATTATTCACCCTGGATTTGTAGTCAAAACCTACGATGCATCCTATGGCATACCAGATGAAAAAATCACCTGTACATATGTGGACGCTTCGTCGAATATTTGGATAGGTACTGAGTATAGTGGCTTGTACGTTATTGATAAAAACTCAAACAAGGCCAAAAGAATTTTTCTAGCAGCGGAGTTTTCTCAAGCAAGAATTAATGATTTAGAGTCAGAGGGAGAAATGATTTATGTAGCCACTAACTACGGAATTTTTTACCTAAAAAATAGAAAAGTAATTCATCATGCCACTATTGAAACAGGATTAGCGGGCAACGTAATTCGTTCGCTATATAAAGACTCTCAATCCAGAATTTGGATTGCGACATCCACCACAGAAATTCCATACCTTATTAACGGAGAAATCAAGTATTTCAAAAGTCCATTTAGCGATACGCAAATTACCCTACACAGTATTACAGAAGATCAACAAAATCGAATATGGGCTGGCACAGACGGATCTGGTGTAATATGTTTGACCGATCCATCAAAGCTCTCCTACTCCAAGTTTCAAGGATTGGGAAGCGATTATTGCTACAGCCTTTTTTGTGATAAATCCAATCAATTATGGGTCGCACATAAAGCAGCACTATCATGTATTAAATTATCAGATGGAAGCATCCACCAATTTCAACCAGATCCGGTAATAACTAGAACTTTCGAAGAAAATACAGTTGCTGCATGTTTTCATGACAATATTATATTCGGGACTTCATCAGGATTATTGCGATACAATCCGCTCAAAGACGTCAAAAACACCATTGAACCCATTCTTTCTTTCGAAAAGATTCTGATCAATGAAATACCCATTTTGAATAACTCAGAAATCGAATTGCCCTATGGGGACTATAAACTTGAGTTGTTTTTTCGTGGGATTTCTCTCAAAAATCCCGAAGGAGTAACATATCAATTTTATTTAGAAGGATATGACACTAATTGGAATGTCCCCACTCCTGAAAACTATGCCCGATACAATTATCTAGGGCCAGGAACATATACGTTCAAAGTACGTTGCTATAATTCTGATGGACAAGGTGGCTCAGCTATCCTAACCTTTACTTTAGCTATCCGCAAACCATTTTGGCAACAGTGGTGGTTCATTTTTGTGTGCATTCTCCTCGCTCTAATCACTATACGTTTTATCATTCTTCGTAGAGAGAAAATCCTAAGAGATAATCAAGAAAAACTTCAAATAGCCTTGGACGAAAGAACCAAGGAAGTAGTTGAGCAAAAAACACTTTTAGAAATCAAAAACAAGGATATTACAGACTCCATTCTCTACGCTAAGAACATTCAAAATGCAATGTTGCCTCCAAAAGGAGTTTTGAATAAATTCTTTAGCGATGCTTATGTCTACTACAAACCTCGGGACATTGTAAGTGGTGACTTTTATTGGTGTGAAAAATTTGGCAATAAAGTACTTGTTGCCCTTGCCGACTGCACGGGACATGGAGTACCAGGAGCATTCATGTCCTTGATTGGAAGTACAATCATCAAGGATGTTGCAAAAATGAAGGAAGTCAATACTCCATTTGAACTAATTACTTTATTAGATTTAGAAATTCAACAAATTCTCAATAAAACAGCGCTCGAAGACGGAATTCGAGACGGCATGGATATTAGCATTATCGACTTTGATACAGAAACGAATATTTTACGTTTCGCTGGCGCGAACAGGCCCATATTCATATTTCATAATGGTTATTTAGAAGAGATTAAAGGAGATAGGAGATCTATCGGAGAAACGGATCGCAGAAAAGACATGACCTTCTCCATGCAGGAAATTAAGCTTCAGCCGGGGGATATCGTATACATGTTCAGCGATGGTGTCACAGACCAATTTGGTGGCCCTGGTGGAAAAAAACTCAAGCGAAAAGGCCTTCAGCAAGTCATTGCTAAGAGTGTTCACCTACCCATGCGCGAGCAGCGAATTCAATTTAGAAATTTTCTAAGTGAATGGAAAAAGGATATTGAACAATTAGATGATATCATCATCTTGGCGTTCAAGATTTAGTGCTTGACTACACTAGAGGCTCATCATTTCCCTGAATCGCGCGGCCTGTCTCCGAGAAACCTCTACCGTAGTGCCATCTTTAAGGGTGAATCTCAATCCTCCGTTGAACCAATTTTCTACCGATTGCACCCAACGCAAATTCACAATGAACTTTCTATTCGCTCTGAAAAAAGTGTAATCCAGACGTTCTTCCAACGTGTTCAATGATTTTAGAATAAGTGGTTTGTAGTTTTGAAAAAAGACGCGAACATAGTTTCCTTCACTTTCAAACATCTTCACCTCATGGAGAGAAACAAACCAACACTTTTCACCATCCTTAAGAAAAATTTGATCCTCCTGTCCAAGTCTGCCTGTTCTAAACTCTCCTTTTGTTTCAAGCTTATCTTCTAAGGCATTTGACTTAATCAACTTTTGTATTGCTTCATCGAGTCTAGGCTCTTCCACAGGTTTTAGGACATAATCCAAAGCATTCACCTCAAAAGCTTTCATGGCGTAATCGTCAAAAGCAGTGACAAAAATCACTTGCGGAACGTTTTCCAATCGCTTTAGTAAGTCAAATCCATTCATTCCAGGCATTTGAACATCTAGAAATATCAAATCGGGCTGATGCTCCTCAATAGCAGCGATGGCTTCTTCCCCATTGGCGCACTCGCCTATTATTTCGAGTTCTTCGTATTTATTCAACAAACTGATCAATTCTTTTCTAGCCAGTCGTTCATCATCGATTACTAGTGCTCTCATAATGATTATAGATTATTTATTGGAATCGTTAAGGTTGCATAAACCATATTTCCTTCGCTTGAAATGGTGAAATTTCCTTTGTCATCATATAGAAGTTGAAGACGCTTGAGTGTGTTGGCGACACCAAATCCTTCTTTATCCTTATCAGGAACAAATGACCCCGAATTACTTACAAGAATAATTAGTTTATCTTGTTGTTTTCGTATTTCAATCTTTAATATACCACCTTCTATTCTTTTAGAAATTCCATGCTTCACTCCATTTTCTACAATGGTCTGTAACATAAAGGGCGGTATCAAAACCTCCATACAAGATTCATCAATAAGCTGCTCAACATGCAATCTTTCCTCAAATCGAATTTTCTCAATCGCAAGGTATTTTTGCACTAAATCCAGCTCTTCACGTAATACCACCAATTGTTTTCTACCCAAAAGCAAATTACTCCTTAATATTCCACTGAGCATGGTTACAGCTTCTTTTGCCTTCAATGGTTCTTCATCAATGAGGGCGCGAATACTATTCAAAGAGTTGAACATGAAGTGTGGGTTCATTTGCGAGCGAAAACTATTCAGTTCAATCTCCGTCTTAGCAGCCTTTAATTCCAAATTTTTAATTTCCTCCTTCTTGAAATCCTCAAAGATCTTCACCGCGAAGTATAATATATTCCACAAAAAGAATAGAAAAGAGAACGTGAGAATATTGGTGATAAATGCAGTGGAAAGAAAACTGTTGATCAATGGAGGCTGATTTACCATTAATTCAGATACGGCTGTATTGAATGTAACGAATACGAAGCTCAAAACTGCCGAAGAAACTAAAACACGAGGAATCAAGGCTGGAATGTTTCTCTCTGACCAATTCCATTGATGAATTAACCAACGATAAGAATGGGTTATACCCACGCCCATGATGAAGACCATTACCGATACATTATAGACTCTTTGCATCTCTGTATCTCTCATTTGAGCAGTAAGGATATTTCCTAAAATAAATACACCCCAACCAATGAGTTGGCACGCCCAATAGATATACTTTCGGTTCGACATCTTCACTCATCAAAGGTAGAAAAGGAGATACAGTATTTGCGTTTTTCGTACACGGCAGGAATGCTCAAAGGATAAATGGCAAGAGAAGAGGATAAACATTTAGATATCTTTGAGAAAAAACACATGAATTTCCTCGCTCATTTCTACCTCGCCTTCGGGAATGAAGATCACCTTGTTGGTCAGTTCATTGCCGATGCGGTGAAAGGAAATAAGCATGAATCTTATGACACAGAAGTTCAAAACGGAATAAAACTGCATCGAAAGGTGGACTCCTTCACGGATACCTTCCCCGCTCTTTTAGAGTTAAGAGCTGAAATCAGACCTCACACGGGGCTTTTGAGTCCAATAGTCCTAGATCTATTAATGGACCATCAATTGGCCAAATTTTGGCACGATTATAATACGCTGGATTTGGACAAATTTGCTACGTTAAGCTACGATTCATTAAACAAACGTAAAGAAATCTTTCCAGAAAGAATGCAGTATACTCTTGAGTTCATGACCAAACACGACTGGCTAAGTAACTATGCTACCGTGGAGGGAATTAGTCGGAGTATAACCGGCCTAAGCAAACGAGTAACCCGAGGCGAACAAATGCTCGCTATTCTTCCGTATCTCGAGAGTCTGGATCGGCGCTTGAATGACGTTTTCCGAGAATTGTTTCCCGCGCTTGTAAAAGCAGTAAAAGAGGATTTGCCTTCCACGAATCAATCATATTTGTCTATAAATCATTATTTATTGTAGGAATTAACTATTTTTGTCCTGGTATGTTAAAATTACCCCCTATGAAACACTTGTTATCTGCAATACTTCTACTGATTTCTGCTGGGTTCGCTCTAGCTGGCAGTGTGGTTTTGGAAGGTCGATATCAGCAGCGCAATGTATTTGTGATCAATTCTGTCTCTGAAGACGGGGTTGGTTTTTGTGTTTATGAGGTCACCGTTAACGGCCAAGTAACTAGCGATGAAATAAACTCTCAAGCATTCGAAATTGATTTAACCATTCTGGGACTAAAAGTTGGCGACCCTGTCACTTGTGTCATAAAGCACAAAGATGGATGCGCTCCAAAAATCCTTAACCCAGGAGCACTCGAACCAGCACCTTCGTTTGACTGCAAGAAAATCGAAGTTAACGGACAAGGTCTGCTTATTTGGGAAACCACAGGTGAAATGGGCAAACTGCCATATACCATTCAACAATTTAAGTGGAACAAATGGGTAAATGTTGGTGAAGTAATGGGCAACGGAACTTCTACCAAAAATACTTACTCTTTCCAAACATCATTGGTTTCAGGATTGAATCGCTTTAGAGTGGTGCAAAAAAGCTACGAAGGCGAATTGAGAAAGAGTTTAGAGTGTGAAGTTAACAATCCGAGTGCGCCCATAACTTTTGCTTACAATAAGAAGAGTAAAACAATAAGCTTTTCAGGTAATACGTCTTACGAACTATACAATAGCTTCGGTCAAATCATCAAAAGAGGCGTTGGCAACACTTTGGATGCCAGCTCTTTCGAGAAAGGAGAGTATCACATCAGCTATGACAATAGAACAGAGAAGTTTTTGAAAAAATAATAACCAACCAAAACCAAAACCGCTTACCGGAAAGAGACCGCCTGTCGGTCTCTTTTTGTTTTTAAAATTTTTTCTTTTCTTTTTCGTATTTTGCAAACTATGTTGCTTTCGAGGATATACATAATTATGTGGCTATTTCTTCTTGGATTGCTTCTCGTATTTCCAGGATGCAAATCTTCATCTGAGGAAAGTGACATTCCTCATTTCTCTCCTCCCGTATTGTTTGATTTAGATTCGATTAAAAAAAGAGGCAAACTCATCCTCTTAACTGAAAACGGTCCCAGTACGTATTATCAATATCGCGGGCAAGGCAAAGGATTCGACTACGAAATGGTCAAGGCTTTTTCAAAATGGTTGGGCGTAAAGCTCGAGGTTCGTGTATTGGATGACGTCGACCGCATGTTTGAACTGCTCAATAAAGGAGAAGGGGACATCATAGCCTCCAACTTAACAATTACGCCTTTGCGCAAGCGCTTTGCACTGTTCTCTGATACAGTTTATAATACCAGGCAAGTGCTTGTGCAACGAAAATTCGCTCCAGGCAAACCCGATAGCGTGTTAAATCTAGTCAGTGATACCTCGGCACTGGAAGGATACGGCATTTGGGTACACCGGTATTCATCATTTTATTCTCAATTAAAAGCCATTGAAGAAAGTGCCGGAGTTGATATCGATATTCACGATGCCCCTGGAGAAATAAACACAGATGACCTTATTCGACTTACCGCGGATGGTGAAGTGAATTCGACAGTGACGGACGAGAATTTGGCCATGATTCAGCAGTATGACTTTCCAGAGTTGGATATGAGTTTCGCTATAACCGGAGAGGAAGCAATAGGATGGGCCATGCGCTCAAACGCACCCAAGCTAGCTAAAAAAGTAGATGAATGGCTCAACAAAACCGATGTTAAGAAAAAGGTGAGTAGCACGTTTAATAAGTACTTCACGCCAGAAAAACAATTCGGCTTTAGAGGTCCTTATGTCTTGCCAGAGTTAAGCGCTGATAAAATTTCTCCATACGACTCGCTCTTTAAAAAATACTCAAAAGAAATAAATTGGGACTGGCGTTTATTGGCCTCTCTCAGTTATCAAGAGTCACGGTTTAATCCTTATGCGGAATCTTGGTCGGGTGCATTTGGTTTGATGCAACTCATGCCCGAAACCGCTTTGAGGTTTGGCTGTGATACCAATCAAAGAGAAGAACCGAACATTCGCGCTGGGGTGAAATACATCAACCATTTGCAACGATTTTGGAAAGAACGCATTCGTGACCCTCAAGAACAGCTAAAGTTCATCTTGGCAAGCTATAACATAGGTCCTGGACACATTTTGGACGCTCAAAAAATCGCCGCCCATCTTGGAAAAGCCGATACCATTTGGGACGGTCATGTTGCAGAGGCTTTACTCCTAAAAATGCAAGAGCGCTACTATACATTGGAGGGTATTAAACACGGTTATTGTAGAGCGACAGAACCCTATCATTTTGTAAATAAAATCATGTCTGTTTATCAGCATTATCAAACGAAGTTTAAATGACAAAATCATTGATATTCAGGATGTCTCTCCTCTTAATTCTTCTTTCTTGTAAAAAAGAAGAAAGCAACGAATTTCACATGAGAGGTGTCGTCAGAGACGCTACAACCAGCGCACCTATTGAAAATGCGAACGTTACAGTGTATCAACAAGAAGTTTCCGGAGGATCATTCAATGGAAATTTCATTGAGGCTTCTGATGGAAATAGCAATACTTCGGGCATTTATGATATCAGATGGGTAAAAAAGAATATCGTAAGTGTAGAAGTCGAAGCGACTAAAGAGCTCTGGATTCCGTCAAAAATGGAGCTCAGTGGCGCCTTGTACAAACCAGGCGAAACGGTCTATCAAGATTTTTATCTTTATCCTGAATCCAAAATAAACGTTACTTTTCTTAGAAATACAAACGAATGGAATACTTTAAGTTTCCGTTTCGAAAATGCTTTTTTCGATTGTAACTGCTGCGATAATGATTGGAAGAATGTCTCATCTTCCGTAAATGAAAGTAATTTCGAGTGCCGCAGCTATGGAGACACTTGGTTGAAATATCGATACGAACTTATAAATAACAACCAAGATTCGCTTGTTCAAGATAGTGTCTATCTCACTCGATTTGAAACGAAATCGATTGTGATCAATTGGTAACATCTCGCTAACGATTAGCACACGGTTTTTCATACTTTTACGCTAGTTTAATATCTATGAAAAGAACTTTACTTTTATTGGGGCTACTGGCCTTTACACGTATTTTGGTAGCACAGGAAATTCTTCCTAAGAATTTTTCTGCTGAGGAATTGGAAAAAATTCAACGTGGCGAGTTTACCATTTCGTCTGGTCGTGGCATTGCTTCTCCCCCGCCCTATTCCAATCTTCGATGCGCTGCGGAATGGGAAGAAATTCAAGCATTAACTATTGCCTGGACTTCCTACCCGTCTATTCTAAAACAAATAGTGGCAGCAGCCATTAATGAAACAGAAGTGATCATTCTCACAGAAAATCCTTCTGAAACTTTAGACTACCTTACCTCGACAAACGCTGGAGGTCCCGCAATCACCAATACCTCCAATATCACTTTAGTCAATGGTTCGTTTGATTCTATTTGGATTCGTGACTATGCAGGAAATACCGTATATGGGTCCGAAGTGGACGATTTAGTTTTGGTAGATTGGATTTACAATCGTCCAACCCGTCCCAACGACGATGCTTCGCCTGAATTGATTGCAAATGAACTCGGAATCGATCTTTATACCATTACCGAAAGCCCAGAAGATCTTGTAAATACTGGCGGCAACTGGATGAGCGATGGTTTTGGAACAGCTTTCGCCTCTGAGTTGATATTAGAAGAAAACGAAGCTGGCAATCCATATGGCGTTTCTGCCAAAACAGAAGAAGAAATCGATCAAATCGTGAGCGACTACCTGGGAATAGATCGATACATAAAAATGACCGCTCTACCATACGATGGAATCAATCACATCGACATGCACATGAAGCTTTTGGATGAGGAAACATTGCTTGTAGGTGAATATCCCGAAGGCATTTCAGACGGTCCACAAATCAATGCCAACATAGAATATGTGCTCGCGAACTACAATTCAAAGTGGGGAACACCTTACAAAGTACATAGAATTCCCATGCCGGATAGTCCTTCTGGCTTGTGGCCGAGCTCTCAACCTACCGCTGGCTTTTATAGAACCTATACCAATGGAGTTTTTGTAAACAATACTTTTATTTTTCCAACGTACCGCGAACAGTATGATACCACTGCATTTCGCATTTATGAAGAGCTATTGCCCGGGTACAACTTAGTTGGAATTGATTGCGATAATCAGGATGCTCAAATTATTTCAGCGAGCGGTGCCATACATTGTATCACGCACAGCGTTGGTGTGGAAGATCCTTTATTGATTTCACATCAACCCCTATTGGATACAGAAGACAGCACTAACCCTTACTTGGTAAGTGCTTACATCAATCATCGTTCTGGAATAGCAAACGCTCGAGTGTTTTGGAAAACTTCTCTCACTAGCACGTACAATGAAGTGGCCATGGCATTCACTGCAGATAATATTTGGGAAGGCTTCATTCCCGCTCAATCGGCAGGCACTACCATATATTACTACGTTGAAGCAACAAGCAATAGCGGTAAAACGCAAGATCGACCAATTACAGCACCAGAAGGATATTGGAAGTTTCGAGTCTTGGGTGAAATCGTTGGTGTACTAGAAAGCACTGTATCATTTGGAAAAGTATTTCCTAATCCCGCTTCAGCCATGACCTGTATTCCTGTGAACTTCAAATCCAATGAGCAGGGCAAAATTGTTTTAGTCAATATGGCAGGTCAAGTTGTTCACGAAGTTTACCAAGGTGCTTTTCCGATGGGAGAAAAAAAGTTCTTCTTTGATGCGGCAATGTTTGCTTCAGGGGTTTACAATTTAAGAGTGATTGGAGAAGATTTTTCTGCTAGCTACCCTGTCATTATTCATCATTAATTACTTAATACCAAAGGCACTTGAAGAAGCTCATTCCGGAAGAAGCATTGGCCTCAGCCACGAAATTGCCAAAGGATAATCCCATTATTCCTTTGCTCGCTAGGGTTGCCAAAATTGATAAGGTGAATGAACTCTACGATGAAATCTGCAAGTCAGAAGGACTTCAAGCAATAGACCGCCTTTTTGAGACGCTCGATGTCGAATTAGAGTTCGATAAAGAGCAACTAAAACACATCCCTTCAGAAGGACCATTTATCATCGTTGCGAATCATCCCTTCGGAGCTCTAGACGGCTTGGCATTGATTAAGGCCATTGCAGCGGTACGTCCAGATTTCAAAGTGATGGCCAATTTTCTTCTACAAAATGTAGAGCCAATTAAAGACTACTTTTTAGCTGTTAATCCTTTTGAGAACTTAAAGACAGCATACAATAACATTTCAGGGCTTAAATCAGCTCTTCAGCATGTTGAGGCCGGTTTGCCTTTGGGTTTATTTCCTGCCGGAGAAGTAAGCACATTTCAAACCGACTTACGAACCATCGCCGATCGCAAATGGCAAAATTCTGCTATTAAAATCATCAAAAAGGGAAAAGTTCCTGTGATACCCGTATTCTTCGATGGTGCTAATTCAAGAATCTTTCATTTACTGGGATTGATCCACCCCGGGTTGCGCACTTTAGCACTTCCTTCAGAGTTGTTGAAGAAAAAAGGCAAAAGCATTGGAATGCGGATTGGAAAACCTATTGCTCCCAAAGATTTGGAGATGTTTACCAACACTGATCAATTGGGCAGGTATTTGCGGGCAAAGACCTATGCCCTTGGAAGTAGTTTTGAAGTAAGAAGAGATTACTTCCGACTATTTCGTTTTCCGCAAAAAGAAGACCCCATTATTGATGCTGTTCCAGCTAATTTAATTGAGAAAGAAATCGAAGCGATGCAAAGTTATCGCACATTGCAATACGATAATTTCGACTGCTATGTAGTTGCGAGTGAAAACATACCCAACATATTAAAAGAAATAGGTCGTCTTCGTGAAGTGACATTCCGTGCAGTAGGCGAAGGCACTAACAAGAGCATTGACCTCGATGAATACGACTTGTATTATGATCATCTTATCCTCTGGGATCGGGAAGCAAAAAAAATAGCAGGAGCATACCGCATCGGAAATGGTCCTGAAATTATGGCTCAGTACGGAGCGAAAGGTTTATACATTTCCAGTTTGTTTCGCATGTCAAAAAAGATGAATCCCATTCTTTCTCAAAGCATCGAATTAGGGAGATCCTTTATAGTTAAAGAGTATCAAAAGCATCGATTGTCGTTGTTTCTTCTTTGGAAAGGAATCCTTTTCTATTTACTCGCCAACCCGAAGTTTAGATATATCATAGGTCCAGTATCCATATCGAATTCTTATCAAGAGGTTTCAAAGGAATTAATCATTCAATTCATTGAACGAAACTATTTCGATCATGAATTATCTAAGTACGTTGAGCCCAAAAACTCCTTTAAACCAAAGGTGAAAAATGTAGATACAGCCGCTTTATTAGAGGCAAGTGCTGCGGATATGAAAAAAATGGATAAGATAATAGCTGACATTGAACCCTCCAGTTTTTCGATGCCTGTTTTATTAAAAAAATACCTCCAACAAAACGCAAAAATTCTCGCATTCAATAGCGATCCTAAATTCAACAACGCTCTGGACGGATTGATGCTGCTTGACTTGCACAATTTGCCTGCAGATACAGTTGAAACATTGAAGCGTGAAATGGTAGAAAGTAATTAATTAGAATGACGCAACAAAACAGAAGGAGTTTTCTCTCCAAACTCGGACTGAGTGCAGCAGCGCTTTCTTTGGGATTAATCTCCAAGGCCGAAGACCGACAGTTTGCAGCTACGCGCAAAAGGAAGAGCAAAAAAGAAATCTTCAAAGGAGGATTAGCTGTTTCAACTTGGAATGCAGGAATCCCTGCTAATGAAGCAGCCATCAAAGCAATGCTCAATGGAGGCAATGCCGTAGATATGGCAGAGCAAGGAGTGCGTCTCATAGAAGGAGAATTGACGCATAGCACTGTTGGATTAAGTGGGTTTCCCGATCGTGACGGATTTACCACGCTCGACGCTTGTATCATGGCCCCTTCGGGAAGAGCTGGATCAGTTTGTTTTCTAGAAAAAATAAAACATCCTGTTACTGTCGCCAGATGGGTCATGGAACGTACTCCACACGTAATGCTCGTTGGTGAGGGTGCCCAAAAATTTGCCTTAGAACAAGGAATGGAGCTATTGGATTTTAAAAGTGAGGATGCCGTTAAAGCCTATAAAGAGTGGTTGATCAAGAGTGAATACAAACCTGTAATCAACATAGAAAATCACGACACCATTGGAATGATTACTCAAGACTCCAAAGGAGATATTGCAGGTTCATGCACCACAAGCGGACTGGCTTTCAAAATGCGAGGAAGAGTCGGAGATAGTCCAATAATAGGATCTGGATTATATGTAGATAACCTAGTAGGAGCAGCTACAGGAAGTGGACTCGGAGAAACGGTATTGCGCGCTTGCAGTGCTTTTCTAATAGTCGAATTGATGCGAAATGGAGCGCACCCTTCCGAAGCATGCGAAGAGGCTGTAAAAAGAGTTGAGAAAATAAACTCTTTTATGACTGATGATTTTCAAGTAGGATTCATCGCGATTAATAAATACGGAGAACACGGCGCGTTTTCACGATACCGTGGATTTAATTATGCTGCCCATCAAAATGGTAAAAACATTTTGATAGACTCAGAATATCTTCTGAAATAATTATTTGCCGAAAGCAGTATTCACTTCTTGGAGAATAGTTGCTGGACCTCCAAAATGATCCAACAATTTAACGTGCGGCGCTGATTCATCAATCACTCCTTTCAAGAATAATCTGTCATGCGGATCTACGCCACCTACGAAAAAAATCATATCACATGGATTGGCGGTAAGATACATTCTCGCATTCTCTCGATCTACAAAACACACTACCTCATAACCTCCTTTGGAAAGAATGGTCTGGGTATTATTAACAATGTAATCATGCTTACCGAAAACAAGCACGTTCATTGGCTGTGGGCTCACTTTCTCCATACTTTCTTGTACTTGTTCTTCCATAGTTCTAATCAAGCTTTGCAAGGGAGGTCAAATTTATAGTAGCTTTATCAATTATTTTGATGAAGATTTCAACCATTCCACGTGACAACTATAATTAATTTACTGAAAATCAGCCGTCCTGTTAATTTGGCCATTGTGATAAGTACAATGTATGTGCTTCGTTTTTTTATCATAAAGCCCATCATCGCCTCTACTTGTCTTGGAATGAAGTTGCAAATGAGTGAGTTCGACTTTTTCATTTCCGTCATGGTCGTTGTGTTATTAACCGCCGCTGGAAACATTATCAACGATTATTTCGATGTGAAAGTCGACAAAATCAACAAACCAGAACGAGTGCTCATTGGCACCAAAGTAAAGAGAAGGGTGGCAATGATGGCGCATCAAAGCATGAATATTCTCGCCGTGCTTCTTTCTGTTTATTTATGCATGAAGTTCGACTCTTGGAAGCCACTGGCCATACCTGTAAGCATTGCAACTTTGTTGTGGTTTTATTCTCCTTTTTTCAAAAAGCAAATCTTTATCGGGAATTTAGTGGTAGCATTTTGTGTGAGCATCGTCCCCATATGGACTGGAGTTTTTGAAATTCCTGAAATATTAAAAGAGTATGGCGATATACACAGCAATCCTAAAGCGTTGCAGTCCTCTCTTTGGTTATGGATTCTCGCTTATTCTTGTTTTGCATTTCTTCTATCTCTATCACGAGAGGCGCTCAAAGATTTAGAAGACCTCATGGGAGATACCCAAGGCAAGTACCATACAATGCCTATTGTATTAGGAGAAAAATGGACCCGCTTCTACGCTGCAGCACTAATGACATCCTGCCTCTTTGCAGTAGGATTTGTGTTCACTGAGGCTGGTTTGTCTATCAAAAAAGACGTCAATGCCAGTGTTTTCACCCTAATTCTAGTGATACTTCCAGGTACTCTTACCATCATAAGAACTCTTTCTGCTAGATCGAAAAATCACTATTCCGTTGCAAGCCTATTGGCAAAAACAACCATGGCCGGTGGAATCATTTTGTGTCTTCTAGCAGGTACTTATCTCTGGAGCTGTTAAACAGGAAAGGTCATTCCTTCTGGTGCTTCCTCTTTTTGAGGAACTACTAAGAGCAACACATACCCGACTACAAAGAACGCTATCAATGCCAAAATAGACATGCGCATACTACCAGCATATCCTTCCAGAATGCCAAAGGATAGAAGGCCAATGATGAGGCCTACTTTTTCTGTAACGTCATAAAAAGAAAAATAGGAAGCGTGATCATCAGTGTCCGGTAAAAACTTGCTGTAGGTGCTTCTTGCGAGCGCTTGTGTTCCCCCCATAACGAAACCAATTCCTGCTGCGGCGATATAGAATGTCAGCGGATCAGTTACAATGGCAAAAGCATAGATACATATCAGAGCCCAAACAACAAGTGCGATTTTAAGAGTAAGTAAGTTACTAAACTTGGCACTGAGCTTACTAAAGATGTATGCCCCGGGAATGGCAATGATCTGTACTAAAATCACGGCAACAATCAACTGCCCGGATTCCATCCCTACTACTTCTTGACCAAATTCATCTATTCTTCTCACTTCCTTAGTACCAAATAATGAAGCCATCTGCATGATCGTTTGCACCCCCATACTAAATACGAAAAATGAAATGAGGTATCTCTTCAAGCGTTTGGTTTGATTGAGTTTTTGCCAAGTTTCTTTTAACTCTCTGAATCCATTGCGAAGAACTTGAGGCTTGTACTTACCTCCACTTTTAGTCTCTTTTAAATGAAAGAATGTGATTTGCGCAAAACCAATCCACCAAACAGCAACTGAAATGAACGACCATTTTGCAGGCATTCCGAAGACCTTGATGGCGATGAGATTTAAGACCAACAATATCACACTACCGATATATCCCATGGAATATCCCTTAGCAGAAAGCCGGTCTTGATCTTGCGGCTCAGCTAGCTCAGGGAGAAAGGAGTTGCTAAAGGCGAAACTGCACCAAAAGCCTATACACGCAAAAACTACGCTCAGCATGCTCCATTCAAAATGATTCATATCGAACAAGTAGAAACTCGCACAAGAGAGTGCTCCCATGTAACAAAACACCTGAAGAAAAAACTTCTTTCTACCCAAATAATCCGCGAGACCAGACAACATTGGCGACAAAAAGCAAACAACCGCCATACCCACGGCAAGGCAATAAGACAACACCTCAGTATTCTTAAATATTCCTCCAAAAAATAGCACGTCGTCCACGTGCTGCTTGCCAACAAACTCTTGCTTTGCCGTCACAGCAGTATAGAATATTGGAAATATGGCAGTTCCAATTACTAGATTGTAGGTTGAATTGGCCCAGTCGTACATGGTCCAAGCGTTCTGAATTTTCTTGTTCCCGCGCATGGATAGCGGAGCATGATCTAGAATTTCACTCATGCTACGAACTTACAAATATCTTCGATTTAACAATTGATTTTGTTTGTGATCTACATATCTATATTTGACCCGTGGAAAACAATTTTGACATTATCATCATTGGTGGGGGCATCGTGGGCGCTGCAACCCTCTATAAGCTTCAGGAGAGCAATCCAAAACTTCGTCTTCTTCTTCTTGAGAAAGAAAAAGGACTGGGAGATCATCAAACAGGAAACAATAGCGGAGTAATTCACTCCGGAATCTATTATAAACCGGGTTCCTTAAAAGCAATAAATTGTGTAAATGGAAGACGTGAGTTAGTCGAATTTGCCAAACAGTACAATGTAAAGCACGATATATGCGGCAAACTCATCGTAGCAATGGAAGAAAAAGAGCTTTCTCAATTGGATAAGATCTTTAAAAGTGGTCTCGAAAATGGCATAGAAAGCATGCGAAAAGTGACTTCCGATGAGATAAAAGACATAGAGCCTTATTGCACTGGTATTGCTGGAATCCATGTTGGATGCACGGGGATCATTGATTTCAGAGGAGCCACGGAACGGATGGCAGAGCTAGCGGTTGCAAGAGGAAATAACAGTGAGGTACATACCTCAGAAGAAGCACTCGCTTTTGAAAAAGACGGTGAATCGTATAGAGTAGTTACCTCTAAAGCGATTTATAAAGCAAGAAAACTCATTTTTTGCGGAGGGCTCCAAGCTGATCGTTTGGCAAAAAAAGATGGGGTAAAGCTCAAGGAAAAAGTAGTTGGGTTTAGAGGAGATTACTATGAATTGACAGAACAAGCCAAGCATAAAGTTAAACATTTGATTTATCCTGTGCCTAATCCGGACTTTCCGTTTTTAGGTGTACACTTCACGCGCATGGTGGATGGTTCTATTGAGTGCGGCCCCAATGCTGTCTTCACATTTAAAAGAGAAGGATATGGCAAAACAGATTTCAGTTTTACAGACACCATTGACGCGTTGAGCTATATGGGAACTTGGCGCCTTTTCTTCAATAACATGAAATTTGGTATCGATGAATACAGAAGAGCTTTCTCAAAAAAACTCTTTCTGAAAACGCTCCAACGATTAGTGCCTTCTTTGACTATGGAAGACATAACTCCTGGAAGGGCTGGGGTGCGTGCTTTATTGCTCCGTGAAGACGGTGATACGCGTGATGATTTTCGCATTGAATATACCGATCACAGCATCCATGTACTCAATGCTCCATCGCCAGCCGCCACGGCATCTTTGGCGATTGGACAGCAAGTTGCTGAAATGGCGGAAACTCATTTTGGCATTAAAAATTGGTAGTGATATTCTTCGAATATGTTATGGGATATTCCAATAAGACTTTCCCTAAACATTAATAAATATTTGACCCGGTTGATAGAGTGAGTTGTCGTTTTGCTCACGGGTCTCCTAACTTTTGATGTAGTGCGGAAAGGATTGCTAACGAGCAATCCTTTTTCTTTTTATCTCTACCGAAATTCAAGATATTCTGTAGCAACGCGCATTCGAGATCATGCAAGGGCTCGAAGTGACCAACTTTCCATTCAGTCCTGCTGACATTTGGTTAAAGTTCAATCCAACGACATGAGTATTATAGGTTTCCAAGTTCAGTTAAGATTGATAGTCCTTCATTCCCTCTGGAATACATGAAAGAATCACTTCACATAATGCGTCCAAAATTTTTCTTTTATGCAACAATCGAAATGTCACCAAAGAGATCTCTCTAACCGGTGCAGGTTGACTAAAAAAACGGACCCTTTCTTGATTTTTCTTGTCCATTCCCCTCAGCGCCAACTCTGGCAAAACCGTCATTCCTCCTTGAACATCTACCAAGCGTGGAAGCATTTCCAGTGAAGACGCGTCATAATGAAGCTGTCTCTCCCAATTCTCGTCTGGCATAATACACAAATTAACCACTTGAGATCGCAGACAATGCCCTTCTTGTAACAGCCACATTCTTCGTAGATCAAGATCTTCTTGTGTTACAAATTTCTTCATAAGAATATCAGGATCTCTCGAATACACCACAAACTGTTCGTAGAAAAGCGGGTTCTCCATCATTGCGCTATCCTCCAAAGGCGTGGATAAAAGCGCTGCATCGATAGCATTGGATTTCATGCGTTGCACCAAATCATCCGCATTTGCTTCGAGAATAATCAATTCCACTTTCGGAAAAGCTGCCAAAAAAGTTGGTAGAAAAAGAGGAACCAAAGAAGTCGATAAAGAAGGGATTATTCCCAATTTGAGATCACCGGAAACTTCACCTTTAAAGTTAGAGACCACTTCTTTCATTTTGGCCGTTTCACCTAAAATAGCTCTCGCTTGTTTTAGAATTGCCTCTCCTGCTTCGGTAGGAACAACAGGCTGTCGTGATCGGTCAAATATCTGCACATCCAATTCCTCTTCCAGCTTGCGAATCATAGAACTCAAAGTTGGCTGAGTGACAAAACACTTTTCCGCTGCGGTAGCAAAATGCCTGTACTGATCCACTGCTACGATATATTCCAATTGCTGTAAGTTCACCTCACGAATGTATAAAATAAAAAAGCCATTCCGATTGTGGAATGGCTTCTCGCTATAAAAGACTATAATTATTTCTTATCTTCTTTCTTTTCTGTTTTGTCTCCTTCTTTAGAGCAGCATGATTTACCTTCAGCCTTAGCTCCATCCTTTGAACAGCAAGCCTTTCCTTCGGCCTTTGCTTCACCTTTTGTGCAAGATTCAGCCTTAGCGCCTTCTTTGGTGCAGGATTCAGCCTTAGCGCCTTCTTTAGAACAGCATGACTTTCCTTCAGCTTTCGCTTCGTTGGCTTTTACCTCATCTGTTTTCTTAGAAACACTAACGGTTTTTTCAGTTTTCGCTTTTGTCTCGTCTTTTTTCTTGTCAGTAGTTTGTGCAGATGCAGCAACACCAAAGAAAGCGAAGAGCACCATTATAGCAAATAACTTTTTCATATTCTTTTTTGTTTTAAATGAATTGATATGTACGAAAGTAAAACTTTTAAAGTTTCAACCGTGCATATTACGAAATCTTTAACTTAATTATTGTGATTAAATGTCCTAATTTTGACACATGGCATCCGAAACGGCTAATATTGAGAGACTTAGTAAATTGCTAAACGCACGCCCTAGCACCAAAGGAACGTTCGTTTATCAAGCCATTATTCTCTCCTTAGCCGCACATATATTCATCCTTGCAGTGCTTTATTTAATGACTGCCACACCAGCTGACGAGTCTGCTTTGACAGAGGAAGATGAAACTATCAAAGAAATAGAACTGAGTTTTGAAGCTCCCGAACCCACTCCTGAATCCAGCTCGATGATGAGTGAAAGCGTGGCTAATTTATTGGCCCAATCGGGAAGTCAACAAACCCGTGAAAAAGTCAACTATACTGGTAAAAGTCAAGAGGAAATCCAGGCTGAAGTATTGCAGAATTTGAAAAATTTAGAACAAGCAGAAAAAGACGCTCTCAAAACAACTCATAAAGATTACAGCGTAAAGGATCGTGCTAAAGACAACAAAACGGGTGATCAAAAAACCAATGCTTCGAAAGAGAATTACGATTGGTTTAAAAATCAAAGCAATAAAAGTTATGAAGGTCCAGTAAGCGCAGAATATGCTTTAGCTGGAAGAACTGCGAAGTCCACTCCGCGCCCAACCTACCGATGCAAGACCTCTGGAAAGGTGATCGTGAATATTGAGGTCAATCACTTGGGTGAAATCATCCAAGCCGTACTCGATGAGCGCAGCACCGCCAACGAATGCATCCGTGCTGAATCTTTAGCATATGCAAAACGATGGCGATTCGATCCGAAAGAATCTGTAAAGAAACAGAACGGATCTATCACCTTTACATTCTCCTCTCAGTAATTACGCATTCTCCACGTAATCTGACAAATACTCGAAATGAGGAGTTAGTTCTCCTTCCAGCGTCGTTTGCGTAGCTTTCCAAATGATGTCGTCTGGATCGTCGCCGAAAAGAAGTGGGAAGACTTTCTCCATGAGTTCATTGCCGAAATCTTCTGATGCATCCTTGGGAAGTTCGCAAGGCAAATTGTCAATACTCATAACGCCAATAGCGTCCGCATTCATGAATTCTACCTCACGATGTTCCAAGCGATGATAACCAAAGAACGGATCAGAAATCTTACTGGCCCGAATCGTAGGTGCAATCGGACCATTGGTATCGCAACTCACATCAGCAATCACCATGCACTTCCAGTCATGTTGTTCTACATCATGCTGGGTGATTAAATAAGGATTGCCCGCCGCCCAAAGATGACAAGCAATGTATAAATCAGCGCGTTTGACATAGGTGTGAAGAATGGAAAAATAATGTTCTGGATTATTGTAAAAATCCTTCTTATCAAATCCTCCATCTACTTTGCGCTCATAGTAGTCTTGCGTATCCAAATGCACAAAGACCGGTCGATCATTTTTCTTAGTTAGGAAATCTTTTGTGGAAACTTTCTCCAAAGGAAGCATCTTCAATATTTCTTCTGCGCCATTACCTACTCTTCCGAAGCCTGTGACCACCAATCTAAAATGAGAGGGAAGCTCTATTTTGCGCATTTCCATTTCCATTTCTTTTCGATCAGCACAAAGAGATGGTGATTTCAAATTATACAACCCATGTTTTAGACCATAAGCTCGAAATCCTTCATAAGCACCAACAATTCCCGCATATCTTCCAAACCCAATGATTCTCTTCCCTTTTGTATCTCGTAGAGGTTCGTAGTCGATGAGACGGATTTTTTTCTCCAGTATCGACTTCAATAATCGAGCATTGTGAGGCTGCTTTTTCAAAGTATGAGAGAAAAATATATATGTTTTCTCCGGAATCAACATCTCTTCAGGCACTTCCTTCACGCCGATAAGAATATCGCACTCGCTCAAATCTTCTTTCAATTCTATTCCCAATGAAGCATACTCTTCATCTTTGAATTTTCTAATTGGGCTGGGTTGTACGACAACTCTGACATGAGGAAACTCATTCATCACAGCGACACACTGCGCAGGAGTTAGAGGCACTCTAAAATCTGGTGGAACCTTCCCTTCACGAATCACCCCCAAAACAAATTTATCCATAGCTTATTTATTGAAGCGGGCGCAAATGTAATCAGGAAAAAGAGAGTGTAAGGTGCTATCTACACGGTGTGACAAAATAGTTGGTGTCTACGCTCGTAAGTTTTTCTACTTCTATCACAACATCTGTTTTATAAAATCGACGTGGGTTGCGGGAAACAAGCTCTTTTAAAGGATTGTACCTAAAGGATATCACTTCATAATCATTGCCATATTGCTTTCTCAAATAGTCACCCATCCAAAGAGTACGCTGTAATCTTTCCCCACATACTTCTAGATGAAGGGCCGCCGCCCAAATAAAAAGTTGATACCCTTGCAGGTATTCTTCTTTTATCCATTTCACATTCAAAAAATTATAATAATCCCGATATTCCATTCTTTTTTTATACGAAGGAATATTCAAATAACTCACTAAACACATTCTATTGTAGATACACCTCAAAAGCAATTTCATTTTGTCCGTACCATCATCATACTCTTGGGCTTCTGAAAAGATCAAATCATAACCGTGCTTGAGATAAATAAAGTCTTTTTCTTTCAAGGTTTTGTACTTAAAATGCTCCCCGATGTAATACTCCAAAATGGAATCACAACGCAGCAAGACCGTTCTATTCTTTTGAACGTAATTATTTCGCAGTAAATAATCAGAGAGTACTTTAAATCGACAGTCTTCTTGAATGTCCATTCCTAAAACAGAGCTTCGCTGTTCTTCCTCTTGCTCAAAAATGGATATTGCTTCTTTCACCGACCCAGTAAGCCAATAAGGATATAAAAAGCTTTCCATTCTAGAAATTCCTGTTTCATTTTCGAGAAAAGTCAAAGCACCTAAGCAAAATGAGCTTTCAAATATCAATGCCGAATTTTTCTTTAATGACGCTTTAGCTAACCAATCACTTTTAGCTTCATTGACTGATTCATACCCATGCTGTTCTTCAGCTAAACCAATGATTTGCGCACGTTCTATGCTTGACCAATTGAGGCCAGATCCCGCATAAAGATCTCGAATCAAATCTTGCGCACGTTCAAGAACCTCGTCTCTACCTTCAAGAAGTCCTCGCATAGTGGGTTCTACTAAATAATCAGGGACTATTCCCACTCTCTGCGTTTGACTGTAATTGGCATAAAGCACACCCAATCCGCTCATCACTGCGGAGACTCCTCCAGGAAGAGGAATGTGTGACACATTGCCATCCGCCCCAGAGGTCGGACTTCCTATTACTATAGACCCTGGGATGGCTTGCAACTGCATAATTAGATACTCTGATGCACTTTGAGAACCCTCGTTGCAAAGAATGATTACCTTCCCCTTATATGCATTTTTATTTCTTCTTCCTACATAGAAAAGCTTGTCCATTTCAAACGTACCTGGAAAATCCATTGAAGGCTCCGAAAAGCGGACGAAAGGAATGGGTTCAGCTAATAAAAAATTTATAAAACTGTAATCAAAGTATTGAGGATATCCGCGTACATCTATGATTAATCCCAAGGTTTTCTCAACAACTTTTATAGCATCATCTATACTGTCCGGATGCAATCTTGTAATATCCAAATAGGCCATATTGCCATTTAGTAACTTAAAACTTGACCCGAGGTAATTATTGCTGCTTTTATAGTTCATCTCTTTTATTGTGAACTTATCGATTTCTATAGAAAAAATCGAGTCTCCACGAGAAAAAGAGAAAATTGAATTTGGAGGAACCTGCCTTGTTAGCCAGTTGCAAAATCTCAGTCTTTTAACTCGGTTGTTTGATCCTGAAAGCCGGGGTTCTATTTGTTCATACACTTTTTCAATAGACTCCCCATTCAATGCTATAAGCACATCTCCCTTTCGAACATTGTAAATATTACAAAGGGAGTCATTATAAAATCCATATACCATGAATTTGTCTTCAACATATCTGTAATAGAAAGGAAACAAACGATTTCCTATAAAATCCTCCAATTCTTTGGAATTTAATCTGCTGTGAGAATCATCGATTGAAGCAGTAAGTTCTTGCAGTACCTCTAGATACTCCTGTTTTGAACCGGCGCCCAAAAATCTTGGAGCGAACCTTACAAAAACACTGTCCCAATCTTCATCAATGAGGTGATTGTAAGGAAAAAAATAATGAATGATATTCCAATATCTGCACAAGGTTAACATCCTCATTTCCTTGCCTAGAAAAGCTGAATCGGGATATAACTTCTCATTTTTAAACAAGGAATTCCCGACGTACCTCGCTTTTGATACATAAAATTGTTTTCTTCCAATTTGATTGGATGATAATGACATCAAATAGTTCTGTATATCCTTTTCAAAAGAGATTGAATCCAGAATCCATGAGTTACATTCAGCAACGGGTAAGTGTTCTCTATGTTTCTTATTTTTGAGTTCTAATGAGCTCGTGCGATTCAACTCCTTGAACCAATTTCTGCAATAATCGCTTCTCTGGGCTCGTGTACTTAAATTTTCCCAATCACTCATTCGAGCTAAAAAAACACTGTCCCAATCTACATTGCCTTTTGCTACTTGTGGGTGATGATATTTAAGAAATCCCCATACTCTAGCAAAAACAAGAAAGTTGTTACTTTTAGAATTCAAAGTAGTACTTTCTTGAACTTGTCCTTTTGAAGGATATGAAAGCAAGAAGTAAAAAACGAATCCTAAAAACAACAACTTTCTCATAAGGTCAAAGATAAAACTTGACCAGATAGTTTGATTTAAGAAAAAGGATGATTCTCTACAATATTAATTTTTTGTTTAATCAATTTAGAGATGTCTTTCATGTAGATCATTTCCTCTCGGTCCACAAACGATAGGGCTACCCCTGACTCACCAGCTCTTCCTGTGCGGCCGATGCGGTGTACATAGGTTTCTGCTACTTCTGGAATTTCAAAATTTATTACGTGAGAAAGTTTGTCCACATCAATACCTCGTGAAGCAATGTCTGTGGCTACTAGTACACGAATTTTTCTTGACTTAAAGCCTTTTAGCGCTCTTTCGCGAGCACCTTGAGACTTGTCGCCATGAATGGCTTCTGAAGAGATACCATTTTTATTCAACTCCTTTGCAACACGGTCTGCGCCTCTTTTCGTTCTTGTGAATACCAATGCGTGTTCAACTTTTCCATCGCTTAGGACGTGTCTTAAAAGAGATCTTTTATTTTCTTTAGAAACATAATAGATGCTTTGGCTCACGGAAGGCGCAGCAGAAGAAACGGGAGCGACAGAAATATGAATGGGATTCTTAAGAATAGAATTCGCCAGCTTCATTATATCTGGAGCAACGGTTGCTGAGAAAAACAATGTTTGACGTTTTGCTGGGATTTTAGCAATGATGCGCTTTACATCATGGATGAAACCCATGTCAAGCATTCTGTCCGCTTCGTCCAGCACGAAATACTCGAGCTTATCCAATTTTATGAAGCCTTGGTTCATAAGATCCATCAAGCGGCCTGGTGTAGCCACAAGAATATCCACTCCACGGCGGAGTGCAGAAACTTGATTCACTTGAGACACACCTCCAAAAATGGTAGCGTGTTTTAGTTTAATAAATTGATTGTAGGCAGCGATATTCTCGCTGATTTGTGAGGCGAGTTCTCTTGTGGGTGCAAGAATAAGCGCACGAATTCCACCCTTTCCAGGAGTTTCACTGAGTTTATGAAGAATAGGCAAACAGAATGCACCCGTTTTACCGGTTCCTGTTTGTGCACAACCGAAAATATCCCTTCCGTCGAGGATGGGAGAAATTGCTTGTTGTTGAATGGGAGTTGGCTGATTATAGCCAATAATGTCAAGAGCTCTTAGAATGGGCTCCGATAAATTTACTTCTTGAAAAGTCATTAAAAACGAATTGGTTTCAGGTAGTGTTATTTGAGAGTAACCTCTACCCTTTTAACCCCATAATTGTAAAGTAGAATCGAATGTACTTTATTTAAAGCATTCAGAAATTATGATACAATCCTCAAAAGGATACACAAATATACGTTAAATTAACTAGAAGGTTTTAGAATAGATCACTTTACCATAAATGCGGTATTGATAAACAGGAATTGAATGAGCACATTTGGAATATGAATACCGAACAACTCGAATTGATATTGCTTCAGCGTTATGCTGTATTATCGACATCTGAAGACCAGAAGATGTCACGCTATTTTGGTTGCAAGTGGTTAGTTTCCGAGGATGCTGAAAATAAAAAGGAGTGAAGCTGATGGCTTCACTCCCGTAAGTGGACTCCAGTTAGAGGAATACAAACTGCTGTTAGAAACTGTCGTGCGCATCATGGCCGCTTAATCACTTCTTTTTATGTACTGGCTTTGCGGCCTCTGGCCGCTTAGTATCTAAAAGGGGAGTTAGCTTCAGCTAGCTCCCCTTTTGCCTTATTGAACGACATAAGGGAGGAGGCCCTTTTTTACTCGATTTTGTTCCTTCTTTTTTCTTTTAATCTTAATTTTCTATTTACTACGCGACCAAAAGAGAAAAAAGAAAGGAAATAGTAGAAAAGAAAGGCTTTTCAGAGGTCGCGACCATGGCGCGACCACGCGCGACCAAAAATCGTACACCCATTATTATCAATAGATTAAATAATTATTAGCGCGCGACCAAGGTGCTCCAAATACCATGAATTTGACCTTTTGTGTATCAAGATAGTATTGTGTTAAATCCGTTATTTCTCTCCATAGCTATTGATTGATAAAATAGTTTCTCGGAAGTTCGTAGGAGCTCAAATGATCGAAATGTCAATAGAAACAAACAGCGCAAGCGAACAAGCTCCAGATCAGGATGGTGGTCAGGAATTGAATAAGTCTCAAGAATACAAAGCCATCACAATCCGTGCTCGTGAGAACACCAAAGTGTTCTTTAAAATGATTCAAGATGTTCAAGAAAAGAACAGTTTGAGCACTACTGAAGCGAGTAATCGAGTAATCGCTGAACTCCTTACTGCACTCGATGTCACAAGCGAACATCTTAAAAAAATCGAAAAATTAGAGCTCGATCTTAGAAGAAAAGATGTAGAGATCGAAGGACTTCAATCGATGATGGCTGAAAACCAGAACAAGCCCGTTCTACAAGAAGGGCAGCACATCATCGAAGTAGACGCGCGACGACAGATGTTATTTGACCGCATTATCAAAAGTCGATTTTCAAACCCTACAGTTCGAAAAAGATACAATCTCGAACATCCAGAGAGTACTGGAGAACTGCTTGTTCATTGTCTGCTTACTGAAGAAATTCTGCTGAATCACAACGACTGCTTCTTCACTGGACTCACCAGAGAAGCTTTATCCAATCATATAAAACAAAAATAAATCACACAAAATGAAGGCATTTAGACTTCTTTCTTTCTTGATCCTGATGGGTGGCATCTTGATCACGGGATGTTCCAAAAGTGAACTAACATCCGAAGCTCCTCCACTAGAATTGAACGAAGCTGAACAATTTGTTCAGCGAAATATTGAATCCTGGAATGGATCCGTAAGCGAAGAGTTCTTTCTCACTTACGCGGCAAATCAAGTTACATTCCCTGAAGAGCTCCTCAGGTATTGTCTGACGCCAGGAACTCCGATTGACACAAGCCAAAGAGCTCGAGTAGACAGGTTATCCAAGCTTACTGAGTATTTGAACACCAGGGACGCAAGTAATGTAGAAATTGAAAGCATTATTCAAGTCAATCAAAATCGTAGAATTATAGATGCGAGTCCTGCAAGCGTGGCCCTTGTAATTGCCAATATGGGATCCACTGTATCTCCTCAGACAAGCTACGATTATCTCAATAGTAGCTTAAATAGAATCACTACCGGTGATTTATTTCTGGCCAATTGGGCCCTACAGAATACCAATGTACCAGGGAATTTTATTGCAAGCGACGATGACTATCTGGAGCTTGTCGAAGGTAGTTTAACATTGAGCACTATGTACTCAGGACAAAATTATACTGTAGAAGCTCTAGTAATTTATAACGGACCAGGGCTGAATTGGAGCTATTTCAATACCATATCAGCTCAAACCGAATCAGTAACCATTGCACCAGGCGAGCTCTTGGCCTATGGTCCAGATCTACCATTAGGAGAACTGATTTTGAATCCTACATTGGAAAATGAAGAATTTACTGGAGGAGTGCTGACCGATTTCATTGATGCTCGAATTGTTGGACCTATTCCTGGAGGACAATGGTTCACTATTCAAAATGGAAGTTTAAACGACTATCTATAAAATATGGAATTCTGGAACTGGTATGTGGATTCATTTAGTAGCGGCAACCTAGCGAGAGAAGGTCTAGTCGCATTTTTCACATTAATGATATTACTGGTAGTTATCAGTCAAATCCATAGAGCCCTGCGAAAAGGCCGACGTAAAATTCAAGAGATCCGGGTTAAATCAGATGAGGAGCTCGCCTATCAACAGCATGGAGCTATTCCAAAAGGCTGCAAAATATACGTTTTCGCAATAGAAACGGGATGTTTAGTTCGAGAGCACACCGATCGATATAGGTCTAGTAGAGAACTAGATACTGATAAGTATGAGCAGATCTGTTCATTTAGTTATCATCATGCTGAGAAGAAATTCAAGCGCAAATATCCAATTAATTTATGACGGATCTAGAATTTGAAAATGAAGAGCTACGCATTCAGGTAGCAGAACTACAGCAGGATTTAGAAGATTTTTGCTACGTGACTGTAGAGTTTTTAGGTATCATGGGAATTGATGTATCACAGCTGCGAAATGGGATAGAAACCAGAAAGGTGATCAAGGCTATTAAATCGAAGCTCCTAATGATCGCAACTGATGAGGAAGGCTTCGCTTCCTTATTTTCTCATTTTGCTCCAGAGGCACTTCGTGTGGGCGAAAAATATGAAGAGCTCAGCAAGATCGTAACAGAACGTAAACACAAGGAGAAGGGTATATGCAAGAAGAGCTAAATACGATTGATCTGGCCGCAGAGCTGATGATCCCTACTGAGGAAAAAACTGTACCGGTTTTTAAAGAACCTGAGCTGAAAACGGAATCTAGTTCCAAAGAAAATTCGGAATCCATAGCAACAACGCCTACATCTCTGGCCGAAGTGATTACTCCAGAGGATTCAGCTGAGAATTTAGTGACTCTTATTGATGCTATTCTTGGATTAGCAGGAGGGGCCTTCTATGCCATCAAGGGATCGCAAATTCTGAATAAAGAGGAGAAAGAAGTATATCGTGTGGCTATAAAGAAAAAGCCTTCTGATCGGACCGATGATGAGACTTTCTTGATTGATCGCTTCTTAGCAGCCAAAGTACGCCTAGAAGAAAAAAGTGAAGCCGTCGACTTAACAGAAAAGGAGGCGTCAAAGCTGAAAAAATCAGCGAAGGCTTTTGTGAAAATGAAAAATATTAAAATAGGAAGCGAAGTAGCTTTCTATATTGTTCTGGCCGATATCGTATCCGATCGATTAATAGATGCTTTTGTAGACTAATGAATACGCGAATAAATAAGGTATCATTAATCGTAGGCGGCCGAGGATCCGGAAAAACCGATTTTGTGAAAAATCTGATATACCAGATTCCCAAAAGGAGAATTATCTGTGATACGTTTGATAGTCCCGTTTGGAAAACATTTAAAACTTATCTGCACCCAGAGAGAGAAAGTGAACGGATAAAAGAAATAGGCTTCGATAATGTGAAAAGCCAAGATAAAGGCGCTTTCAAGCTTATAAGCAGTGATACGGATCGTATTTTTCAGACAATAGAATCAGATGCCTGGAATAGCTTGGTCGTAATCGAAGACGCGACTCGATTCATTCGAAAAAACGTCGATGAGTCTGTCAGAAAGTTCGTCCTGGATACAAAGCAAAAGAATCTCGATCTCATTTTCATATTTCACAGCTTATCCGATGTTCCTCCAGATCTCATCCGATGGAGTGACACGCTCACACTATTCAAAACCAACGAGACATTTACTTCTTACATGCGAAATAAATTTCCAAATCAAATGATTGAAAAGGCATTTGAGAAGGTTCGCACACTACCTGATTATTCACCTGTAACAGTGCACATCGGCGGATGAGTCAAGATCATTACATACCAAAAGGACGAATCAGCAAAAGTAAGCTTGCAAAAATGTATGACTTCTGTCCGTCGGATCTTTCTAGATTTTTAAACAAAGAAAAACTCGAAGAGCTTTCACCACTTGGATATAAAGTTCGTAGCAAGTTCATCAACGCAAGAGTGATGGCAAAAATCATTGAAATTTTAGGACCCCCAAAATAAATCAATATCATGGCAAAGCAAAACACCCCCACCAGAACAGAGAAGAAACCTGTAGCTGCATCGAAGAAGGATGCATCAGAAAAAAAAACGAAAGGTTCAACGGCTGCATCAAAAGAAAAAAAACCTGAAGCGGCATATAAGAAGCAGGTTGAACCAAAGGTTCGAGAAACACAGCAGTTCAAAGATCACGCGATCAAGCTTAAAAAGGAAATGTCCAAAAACGAAGCTGAAGCTCTTATTGGACGATACTTTACTGATGAGTCGCAAGCTCCGAATAAGTCAGGAGTCATAGTCTCTATCAATGGATGGGAAAATAGTCCGAAATCCATTGAGGTAAAATATTGCGACGATCGTGGCAACTGGTCAGCAGAATTGGATACAATCAATGAAGATGAATTTGAAAATATTCGAGTTCTATAAGGTTAGTTTTGGTTAATGGTTAGAGAAGGCCCATCGTATGATGGGCTTTTTTATTCTAAATACTTATAAAGTGTCGAACAATAGCAATATCTCGCAATGATGCAGTAGCGGAGAAACAAAGTATTCCCTTTGATATCCTAATTATTCAATAAATGTTTGGAGACGCTACCAATAAGCAATTGAGAACCCTTCAATTGATTTCAATTATGATCAGTGTGTTAGCGATTGGAATCGCTCTATTCGCTCATCAGACTGTTCAAGTGCAAGCAGATTCGACTGGTAAAATCTTCACTGGTACCATCAGAACGCATCTCAAGAGATCCGGATCTAATGATCAAGAGAAAAAATCCTAGAAATCCCTTTTTTCAAATGAAAAGACAATTAATAATCACCGACCCTATGGAAGTTCGAAGAGAGCTTGCAGCCATCGACGCAGAGGTAGAACACCTCAGCGGCTATGAAGGCGAAGACTATGGCTACGAAGGCGAAGACTATTCATTCAATGATGATGATGACGATTCAGGCTTCGATGGCCGTAAGAAAATGAGAAACCCCAAAGGCGGTTCTCAAAATTCAGGGCCTTTCGCCCGTCGTGCTCTGAACTTTAAGTTCAGCATCACCAATAAAGGATCTGCGGCTATTCAACGCAGAATTGCCGTCTCTCCTGCGATGTTTACCACTGAAGCGGAACTTGCAGCTGCAGGTTACACTGTTGCCGGTATCCTTCGCGATGGACAGGTTGTACCGGGTGCGACCGTTGGTACCAACGACGTAGTAGCGACAGCTCTTCGTAGTGGTTTACCGATCGGAATGCTTCGTAACTTCCGTACAACCAACCCAACTCGTTTGATTGGGATGGCCATCGAATCCGACTCAACAGATCAGTTTGCCACCGATCTAACAGTGGTGACCCTGTCTCCATTTAAGAGACCAGAGGAAAACTACATCGATCTTGGAGACTACTATTCTCCCGATCAATTGGCTACCAAGAAGATTGAGTGTGATTTCGTCAACGACGGAGTCGACTTCAACTTCGACGATCAGAATTTGGTCCTTATGGATCTCCTTCCTGGTCGAAGCTGTATCATCACGCTTCGTTTCGGCGGAGTGCACAATGCAGCAGGTCAATTCGACAGTCGTGCTCGTAACAGCAAAAGAGGCGTTGAGAGACTAATATCTCAAGGCAGCAAGCGTAAATAATCATTCTTTGACATCATAATCTTCAAAGCTCCGGATCCCCGGATTCGGAGCTTTTATCATCTATGAAATTCTTCTCTGAGGTCATTTTCCTTCCCGAATTACCAAAAGGAGGTCCGGCACTAGTCAATGTAAGAACTGGAGTTCTAAGACTTTCCAAAAAGTACTGGGATAATCTACCTGAGATATGGAAGAAATTCATTCTCTATCATGAGCTCGGCCATCTTAATGGAGGCAAGAGCGAGGAGGCCGCTCAGCTGTGGGCGATTAAGAGATTTATCCAGGACGGGTATAGTGTGAAGGAAATTATTCGGGCACATACAGAAGTATATCCCTGGGAAGATCTCAACGATGAGAAAAAAGAAGGTTTGATTGACAAAGTTTGGAGAGCTGTAGAAATTGCTAAACACTTCGATTATCATCTCAATGGTAATCATAAAGCACTGGAATCACCCATGACACACGTAAGAGAAAAATATCAATCTCGACTTGGAAGAATATCTGAAGAGGAGGCTGAGTTCTTAGGTTTCGGTAAAAAAGCCCGTGAACGCAGAGAGCAGCGCCGTGAAGACAAACAAGCTTTCAAGCTCGAAAAAATTGCCGCAAAAGCCGAAGGCAGAGCAACTGTAGCTCAGGCAGGCGGCGGACTTGCAAACGGACTCAAGAATGCATTTGCAGGCATAGGTTCTGCACTTGGTCTTGGTGCTGGAGGCGGAGGCGGACTGCTCGCCAATGCAGCAGGCGCGCTCTCTGGAGCAGGTGGCGGCGACGCCCCCATGCCTGATGCTCCTGCAGCAGCTCCTGCAGGCAATGGTAAAATGATTATCATCATTGGAGTGGTGATAGCCATTGCCATTATCGGAATCATCATCTGGAAGAAAAAGAGTAAAAAATCCTAATGCATACCGGAGAAATCAATAGTCGTAGAAATAAGATCATCGCTTCCAATATTCCTGCAGACAAGAAACAGCAGCTATTGGATAGACTTGATCGACTTCAACCAGAGCAGTCTCACTGCAAAGGATGTGACTGTGATTCCTGCTCTGCAGAATATGCAAGTATCGATGAGGCTCCAACTATTTCAGATCCTACCATCTTTCAAGTATTTCAAAATTTTACAAATCCCATAATTCCTAGAATCATGAACAAGAAAGTAACTGCTTTCATCGTGATAGGCGTTGGCATAGCAATAGCCTTCGTCGGTTTCAAGATGTACCGCAAAATCAAGTCATCCAGTACTGCTCAATAAGCACTCCAGAGATGGCTGTAGAAGTGAATAAAAATCAAATGATAGGTATTATAGCGGCCATTTGTGTCGCTTTAATACTTTTCATTTACCTCATTGGACGCAATAGCGGAAAGCTGAAAGCTCAAGCGAATAATATGGCTCCAGTGAAGCTACCTAATAACGGAACAGGTATTCCTCAAGGATGGTCACCAGATCCCCTCATTTCAGAGCTTTATGATGCGATGAAAGGTCTTTTTGCCTGGTCCAGTACCAGAGAAAATGCCTATAGCAAAATAACAGCGCTGACCAGAGATCAGCGAACCGCCCTCTACAACCGATGGAATCAACTCCATGGTGATAAGAATGCAGGCAGCTTAACGGAATGGATCCGAGACGAAGCCTATTCAGGACCACAGCAGCAAAAAGCAATCGCGCTTCTAGAAAACGACAATTTACCGTAGACTATTATGTCCTTTTGGAAAACACAACTTATTAAAAATCTGGAAGCAGGAGAGCTTCCAGTGATAAAAGCGGAAGTGACAATTGAAAAAACAACGCTGTTCAATTTAGGCGTTGTCCTAGTGGCCGTTGCTGCAGCAGTAATTTTAATATCAGCCGGTATTAAAGCGCTACGCACATGAGTTTAGAATCTCTCGCTCCACATAGTTCCAGATCCAATCTTACCGATGGTTTTCTCGAGATCATACGACAGCTTGGTTTTTGGTTAGAAGCAGTAACCGGTGTCAATCCTGATGCCGGTTATTCTTCTTTCTCAGCGGCTAATTATAACCATGGGAATAATACGGAGACAGAAGATTTGCTTGAGGAGATTATTATTCGTTTGGACGAAATCAACGCGAATAGCCCTGGAGGTGGAGGTGGTGAGCCCCAACCTGATCTAGATGAGAAAGTAAAATCGAGCAGCAGTGACGCTCAAGCAGCGTACCTTTTAGAAAAGTTTGTAACCCCTGCTCAAGGCAGTCAAATTGCATTCGAGGAGGTCTCTGGACCGATTGGAAAAGCAATCCGTTTGATCTCAAATTTGGCAAGTAATAATTCTGATGGTGTCGGTATCGGCGTGAATCAAAATATTGGCCTCGCCAAAATTTTGGTCGAAGCTGTCAATGCTTCACTTCCTTGGATATTAGTTCGTAGAGGCGCACAAAATATTTTTCGCAGTAATGAAAGTATCACCGAATTCTGGCAAACGGCAGGATTTAGAGTGCTGAATGGTTCCTCCATCATATTCGCAGTATTTGGAAATCAAGGTATTCAAATCTTACCTGGACAAGGTGTAAGTTCAACTTATGTGACAGCTGCAGATGTTCAGGCCGATACAAATCTGGCCACTGGCCGAGTGGTTATTCTTCAAAACGGAACCCTCGTTCGTAAAATGTAAGATATGCGTATGAACGATTTAATACTAGCTAAGTTAAGTGGCGTCAGCTACGTAGTCGGGGCCGTTATCGCTGCTAACATGCCGCCATTACAAACGATAGCGCTCATTGTAGCCATCGTTTCTGGAGGACTCTCCATTGGAGACCGGCTACTGAAATTTCTTCGCAGCGAGAAGCCCTCAAAAAGTGTCAAAATATTGGTAGCTGCGATAGCAATTCTATCTGCAGCTGCAGTATTACTTCTATGCTACTAAAATGTCAAAAAAGAACTGGATCATACTTGGATGTACTATCGCTATTCTAGTGATTGGTATAATGCTTTATCTGAACAGAGCTAAGGTGAGCGAAGTACAAAAGTCTGTCATCGAAGGAGTAAAAAAATTTGCAGCCGACATGACTAAACCAAGAGGAATTCGAAACAATAATCCTGGGAATTTAAGAATCTCCAATAATGCATGGAAAGGAAAAATTCCAAAAGATCAAAACAGCGATGGAAGCTTCGAACAATTCAGCGAGATGAAGTGGGGAGTTCGTGCGATGTTCGTTCTCATTCGAAACTGGATCAACAAGGGAACCGCGACTACACTCAGAGCGGTGGTGAATAGATACGCACCTGCGAACGAAAACAATACAGAACGATATATCGATTTTGTCAGTGATAGGTCAGGCATTAAGCCAGATGAAATTTTATCTGCAGATGAAACCACTCTGAAGAAGCTTATCAGCGCAATGATTATAAAAGAAAATGGTGATGGCCATGTGAACGATAATCATATCAATGAAGGATGGAATCTAACTTAAAAACCAATTATAAAACGCTGTTATATGTAGCCGTCGGACTGTGTTTAGCGGCTATAGGAATCATTCTATATGCCTCTAATAAAACATTCGAAAAAATTGTAGATACCATGTCAGGACTCAATCTTATACTCAGTGTGCAGCACGAATCATTTATCAAGGATCTGCATCCCGTTCACCAAAATAGATTCCGAGCTTTCATACGAGACGTTGAAGCTTCCGGATGGAAGGTGATCATCACCAGTGGCTACCGGTCGTGGCAGAGGCAAGCAGAACTCAAACGACAGAACTCCAAAAATGCATCACCCGGTCGGAGCAGACATAACTATGGACTGGCCATTGATATCAATGCTCAATCAGGATCTACATTCTTGAGAAAAGCGAGCTCCAGAGATGCCTGGATGAAAAGCGGAATAGTGGCCATCGCAGAGAAGCATGGATTGAAATGGGGCGGAAATTTCTCAAACTATTGGGATCCGATTCATTTCGAAGTTCCCATCTCGATGGATCTACTCGTTGCTCAAGCAACAAAGCAATTCGGGTCCGATCCTAAAAAAGTCATAGGTAACAAAGTCAATTTAGCATGAAAAACGCACTGATGTTCTTTCTTGTAGCCGTCGCCATAGCGCTAGGTATATATGCCTACATCATTATGTTTAAGGCTCCAAAAATCACCGAGTTCAACGTACTGGACTGGAATAGTAAATCTGTCCAATGGCAGGTGAAGCTCCTAAAGAAGCTCGAAGGTACAGAAATCCTCAACAGCTCGTTCCAGGCGAAAGATATTCCGTTTTCAAAAAATACGACGATCCGAGTAACCTGGGAAGCTCCAGACAACATTTCGATCTTGGTGATTAAGTCTGGAGAGATCGTGGATCGCAAATCAGTCAATTTCACCTCACAAACCATATCGTAATGGGTAAAATCATAGTAAAAAACGCGATCAAGCGCGAAAAAGGAAAGCTCTACTACATCGACAAATCAGGTAACGTGTGTGTGACCGAGCGCAAAGGAACCGCTAGAAAAGGGGCGCAACGAAAGAAATCGAATAAAAAGTAGAACATGGGACGATTCCGGAGAGAACATGGAAAAACAAGACTTCGCGCATTGATTGACAATGCCAAAGAACGCGGAGTCAATCTGCCTGCAGAGATCCTCGACGTAGCTTCGATGGTGTTTCCTCCGGTGTCCATTGTTCGAAATGTTATTCAAAAGGTTTCTGATCTTGCAGGAATAGATCCTGGAGTAAAAGCAGAAGCTCTGGCAGAGCTTGATGAGTGGGCCTTGGAGCTCGAACGAGAAATTACCGAGCGACATTCTGCAGACATGAACTCCGATTCCTGGCTATCGAAGAATATTCGGCCAATCATCGCCCTGGTGATTCTTGGAGACTTCATAATCTATAAGAGCCTATATATCTTTTGGAAGGGGCTCAATATTGATCCCAATATCATCAATAGGGGTTTTGACCTGGTAGAATGGGTTCTGGCCTTCTATTTAGGGTTTAAAGGCGTCGAGCGAATCGCCCGGAATGTCAAGATCCGTGGATGACCGATCTAGAAAACAAAATTCAGAAGCTCGCTGAGAAAGCTTATCTTATCTGGAAAGGAGAAGTACGCTTAACCAGGGATGAATGGGTTGAATGGCCATTGACCGAATCTGAAATACAATATTTACGAGAAAAGGTAGATCTTGATTTAACAGGTTACGTTAGAATGGTTAGTGTTTATGACATCATTCACGTATTCAACAGTCACGGAGATCGTTACAAAGAGGCAGCAAGAGGTCAGGTACACGTAATCATCGACGACTTTCGGTTAATACCTTTTATTTTGGATAAAGGCGAGGCAATTGATTTTGGTACGGACAAGCAGGGATTGAACTTCGTTAAATACCGAGCTGATCTGCAAAACAAATACTTTTATGTTGAGATAATCAGAACGGGAAGGAAAAAACTTGCCTTAAAAAGCATGTTCAAAAGAAAATAGCGATTACACAGGCGCCAGTATGCAATCCAAAGATCCCTACCGCGAAACGTCCTAATCCGTTCCTGTCCTATCGCTATTGGATACAAAAATAATCGATTTTTTGAAAAACCGACCTTGGTCGCGTCCTTTTACCCCTTTTGGTCGCGAAAAATCCGCAACCAATTAACCCTTTCTGAAAGCATTGATATCACTAGAAAAACACTAAATTTTAACATTTTCAGGTTGCGGCGAGTCGCACATAGCGCGCGACCTCTACAGACTACGTCACTCTAAGGATAGCTCACGATTGACCCGCTTGGTCGCGCCCATTTCCCCAAAACTATTTTTTTCCTATTTTTATTGGGGTTAAATTTTATAAATGATGGATCTCGAAAAAAGAATTATTCAGTTCAATTCTGAGGTTGAAAAAACGACTAATCAAGCTAAAGAACTCGCAAAAAAAACAACGACGGTAGATAAGCTTGGGCTCTGCTATGAGATGAGAAGGCTATTTGATGAAGCAACACTGTTGATCGAAGAGTTAGAAGCAATTCATTTCAAGCCTAATGTGAAACTAGCCATCATTCAAAATTTTACTTCCTCACTTTTGGAAATGGCTCGTAGTACTGAGACAATTCCAGGAAGAAGCTATCTGCTCCCGCGGTACTCAAAAAAGTTCACTAAACTAGCTATTAAGGCAAAGAAATATAGTTAAACGCAAATCGACCTGCAAATCTCTCCAAGTCCTATAATCGAATTTCCATTCTGACTAAAACTTTTAGTTTTATTGAGGATATAGATTTCATTGAGATACCAGTGAATTAATATTTATTTCTTCCAGTTCAAGCCTGCTTCAGTGTCATCGTAATGAAGTCCGGAAACATACAGTTCTCCAGGCAGCTCTTCTATCGTTTGACTTTCTTGATCTAGGTATGCGATTTTCAAAGATTTAATCAAACTCAAAGGATTCTTTTTTTCCTCTGGAGAATTCCGCTTCAATACAACAACATCAGTAAACCAAGCCTTTACATCATGAAGAGAGTCTATGGCTAATCTCACATTCTCGTTTCCTAAATCATACACAGTTACAAAAAGCCCTTTAAGATCTTCTTTTTTATACTCTGCAGATTCTAGATTAGTCAGCCAAAAGGAAGCTTCAAGTGAACTTGGTAAAACCAGAATCATTTCTCCTGGACCTCCGAACTCAAACCTTACTTGAGCCTGGAGAAGATTTATTCGTTTTTCAGCTTGCATTGTAATGAAGATTTAATGAGTTCAGTAGTCGTTATTACTCTTTTGTTTTTGCTCCTAATACGTAAGCATTGAATGATGCAAGGTCCTTTTCATGATTAGGATTAATTACATCGTTAAAGCTTAATTCTTGTCCTGGTTGAAAAAACTCATACTTGGTGAGAACAATTTTATCAATCACTGATTGAGTTTTAGAAACTAACTCTACGACGACTTGAACATCCTTGTATATCGCTACAGAAGCGGTGTTACGAATGGAATAACTAAATACAAAACCTCGTTGATCATACTCATCAGCACCGAATAATCTAGTTTTGACCAAAACCTGATTAGGTTTCAAACTAGATGTCAGCTTTAAGTAAGAAGAAAAATTTAATGCCTCCTGATTTCTTAATTCCATTCTCAGCTCTTGAGGAGATTTATTAGGAGTTGAATCGCACGAAATCAAATTTATCAAGGCCCAGGAAAGACAAATTAGTATCAAAAGTCTCATGAATTATTTCTGGTTTAGTAAATTCAGTATTTGATCGATTTTATTCTCCATACGATCCATTCTTAGATCGGCGGGTTCAGATGCCTTAAAGCTGATGTTTCCACTGTTTGAAATGTCTGTTTCCTCTAGTCCTAAAAATTTCGCTAAGCTCACTTCATAGAATTCACATGCTTTAAGTACAACCTTGAAATCAAGATCAGCGGATCCATACATATTGTGAACAGATCCGCCAGCTTTGCAAATAAACTTAGAGAACCCTGTCAAACCCTTGCCATGCTTGGCATTTCTGACAAAAAACTCTAATCTCTCTCCTATGTGTATTTCGTAATTCACTATTCAATGTTGATATATAACATCAATTATTTTGATGTTTAAAAAGAATTTCTGTTGATGTTTGTGACATAAATATAAACAAAAGTTCAAAATATTGGAACTATGAAAGAAACAGTGACACAGATCAGCGGCCTGGAGCTGTACTGGAGAAAAGTCAAGAAAATGGATGATTTTATGGCCTTATCGTCCTTCCGGGAGTGTTTGGGAAATCCCGCCAGGGGAACTTTCTATCAGCTATTAAAATACCCTGGTAAAATGAAAACGAGTCACGCGATCGCTCTGGCCAGGTATCTCAGTGGGATCACTGGAGAAAAAATACAACCAGAAGATTTTCTAAAACACTACTAAGATGGAAACAAGCTTCTATCAGCTACTCGCAGAGCTTGCCATCGGATTCTTCATCGGTGTAATGCTCAGGCAGATCTATAACAGCATCGTTAAGATACTTGGATCTAAAAAAAAAAGAACTCGAACACTAAGTGATTTTGATTTCGTACTGCTGAAAATGATTCTAGCATCGAAAAAAAAGAAAGCTAGAGCAATGAGGTATCACCGGTGTCGAAAAAACCTCACTGCAGTAGCCAAGACAATCAAAAAAAACCAACATCAGCTCGATAATTAAAACCACAGACCATGAACCTTATAAAATACACTTCAGCGAATCTCAAGTCCTCTAATAACTCCAAAGTGGGTAAAGAATTTATATCTATTCAACACCGGGGAACTATCTGCTTCAGCAAGGCTATAGTAGAGAAACTAAGTCTTACTGAAAATTCAACAATAGCGTTCTACTCGGATGATAAAAATAAAGATGAGTGGTATTTGAGTATTGATCCCGAAGGTCTTCATGTTTATATAAGATCATCGAGTACCATCGTTCAAAATCGACAGCTCGCCGAAAAAATCTGTGAATCGTTCAATTGGACAAGTCCTAAACCCATGCGACTTAAGCTGGCTCCTGAAAAAACGGAAACGGAAGAACATGGTACTCTATACGGATTGATTGGACCAATCTAATTAACCATGAGCGTGCGAGAAGAAATCATAAACCACGCGCTGCTTCAGCAACTGGAGCTGCTGCAAAAATTCCATTCCAAAGCAACTACCGAAAATCAGCGACTTTACTTCGAGATGGCCATCAAGGAGTGCAAGGCCATGATGACAGAAGTTCGCTTCAATGGATCCATAAACCTTTAAACCGTCTTATCATGTTTAGAATCATTGAGCTCGATGATCTCTCCTACAGTGTAGAGATGTTCTTTTTGCAACTTCAAAAAAGTACAATTATTCAACGAAGCTTTGATACAAAGCTTGAGATGAAAGCATCGATACGAATGGAGTTTTTAAACTTCCTAGTGTTTGAAAGCTACTCATTTACTCAATACTGTTATTCACTGCATTCATCAAAGGACATGGTAGAAAACTGCATGCTCTCAGTGGAAAATTTCTTCGAGTGGGCAGTCATCAAGCAAGATGATAATGGCTATATATGGCCTCCTCCAGAACGGATTCTAAACGAATGGATGAAGCTTCGAAGCTGGATGAAGATCATTCTTCCGGCACCAAAGCACGCAGAGCACAACAGATTGAAAGCTCTTCTTAAAAACTATAACGAAAACGCAGAGATGTTCCTTCAGGAATGGACCGGCAAAGGAAATTTCATCAGCGCCAAAGCAAGCTAGTATGTCAGAGAAAAAAATAGATTACATAGAATTAAAAAAAGAGATTCTTAGAGCTTCAGGTGGAGGTATCGACATCATCGATAAGCTGTATGGATCCGCTCATCATGGATTCAATCCCAATGAGCCAAAAAAGAAATTCAAAATTCGCCAGGACGATAAGACTGCATCCGCTGCAGCTCATCAATCTAAAGGTGTATGGGGAGTGATTGATTTTGGAGATCCTTCCTTCCAGGGCAAAATGAAAAGTGCGATAGATCTGTGGATGACAGAGAAGAATCTGGAGTACACTGAAGCTCTTCTAGATCTCGCATCGATATTTACCGTAGAAATAGCTGCAGGTAAATTCCAAGCTCGCAGACCTGAGTACGAAAGAATCAAAGTCGATAAGCGACCGGATCCACATTATAAAATAGCGACTAAAGCCAGTCCAGAGACTCACGAGCTTGCAGCATTCAATAAGAACTGTCAAAAAAACGAAACCCTTGCTACTAGATTTAAGGAAGTACTGGAACAGTTTGAGATGTACAGTCTTGATTCGTATACAACCTTCGATGAGAAATGTGAAGGACACATCTGGAAGAGCACTCCTTCATTTCCGATTTTCGCAAGCAAACGAGGTGATTCCTGGAAGATCTACAAACCATACGAGCTCGAGAAAAAATGGAGATTTCAGTGGTTTGGTACCAAACCGAAAAATTACTACTTCGGTCTCGCTCAAGTCCGGGAACTCTTTGAAGAAAAAATAGAGAAATATCAGGACAGACTAGAACAAGAAGGAAAGCTCACCCCTTCAGAAATCAAAGCGAAAGTAGAAAATTTCAAACTCGATGAAATCGTCATCGCTTCAGGTGAAAGTGACTGCATTAATTTCTGGGCCTTTGCAAATTGCCCTGCAATTTGCTTAGACTCGGAAACCTCTATCCTTCCTCCTACCCTCTATAACGAACTCAGATCCATGGCCAGAAAAATCTATATCTGCTATGATCTCGATGAAACGGGTAAACAAAAGGCTTATCAGATCTGCATGGAGTACGTCGATATTCATTGGATCAGACTTCCTGAAGAGCTCGGCAAAAAAAAAGACTGGCGACAGAACTACTGCAAGGATTTTAAGAACTGGTGTGAGAACTATTCCGAATGGGAATTCAGAAATAGATTGCTACCGGTGAGCTACCCAATGCGATTTTGGGATTATACGATTCAAGAGGACAAGTCTGGAGGCGTCAAGAAAATAGGATATCAGTTCAACCCACAATTTGCAGTTCATCACCTAGCTCATCAGAATTACTTCAGGTATAAATCCAATACCAACAAAAACGGATTTATGCTCATAAGAAAAGATGGCCATGTAGTAAGAGAGATCAACCAAAAAGAAAATGATGAGCTGAAGAATTACTTGCATAACTGGATCTACGAGAAAAGACTACCTGTAGATGTGCTGAATATGATACTTCGTACTAAGCAGATCTCGGAGTCTGTTATGAAAGCTTTACCATGGTTCCAGGAATCGTTTGAGCGAGCTTCCAGAGATACTCAATACTGGTTCTTTAACAACGTAGCCTGGGAGATAAAATCTTCAGGAATTCAGACCTATGCGCCCGGATCACTTAATAAATATGTTTTCGAAGATCTTATTATTCGCATTCCTGGAAATCAAGAAGCCCCGGTTTTACTACCTGAAAAATTTTTAGATTTCTATCGAGATGATTCTGGAAAAGCTCGAGTCAAGATCCTGAATCAAAATCATCCCTTCTTGCAGTATTTTATAAATATCTCTAGGATTCACTGGAAGGCAGAATTCGAAGCATTTAACAAGGGTAAATCAGAAGATCAAAAAATCTCGTGGTATGAGAAGAATGAAGTATATGCAAAGCACGAATTGAATCAGCTGCGGGGAGTATACCTGGAACCATGGCAACAGGAAGAACAGGAACAATCTTTTATAAATCTTGCATGCATCATGGGATACATGCTTCATACAAAATTTGACAGCGCTCGAGCTGTGGCATGTTGGATCTCGGACAATGAAGAAAGAGATGTTATGGACTCCAAGGGAGGAACTGGAAAATCCCTACTAGGACGCTCATTAAAATTCTTCAATAACACCGTGAGCTTTGAAGCTCGCAAGAGTGATATATGGGAAGATAAACACATGTTTCAAAATGTCGATGAGAACACAGATATGTGTTGGTTTGACGATGCCCAATTAGGATTTCCGTTTGATAAAATATATACGGCCATTAATGGCTTTATGATCATTCGTCCGCAATACGGTAAGCATTACGAGCTCAAAGGAGATCAGCTGCCAAAATTCTTTATCACCTCCAACTTCTATCCGAAAAATATACTCAATGATGATTCTACGCGACGTCGAATTTGGTTTGGTACAACTTCGGACTTCTATCACTCCAAAGGTGTGGAATACGATAGAAAGAAAGATCCTCAATTCGATTTAGGCCAAAGAATATTCGATGACTGGTCAGTAGAGGAGTGGTGTGGTTTTTATCGAATTATGGCCGACATGCTAACAGGATACTTCTCCATTGGCCAGACAGAGCCTCCAATGCGATCAGCTACAAAGCAAATGGCCAGGCAACAAATGGGACCAATATTCTTTCCCTGGGCCGATGATTTTATCACTGAAAAGGTCAAGCGAGTGGCCACAGCTGAAGATATACTCTCTCATTCTCCAGATCCGAAATTTAAAATTCCGACATCACTTGTACTCGCAGCTTTTCTTCATGAGAATAAAACATCTCTGGGATCTCGCAGAGACATCTGGACTCCTACCTATATGAAGAAATGCGTAGAAGCTTGGTGTACGTATCACGATTTTACTTTCAATCCTAGCCAATCAAAAAATTCATCCGGACGAGTTCAATTGAAGGTCAGCTCTGAGCTTGCTGAGAAATGGAACGATATAGCAGCTGCAGCAGGTATCAATGAAAAGGACTGGAAAATCAAAGAGCGTGAAACAGTGGACTGTTTTTACATCGTGGCCAGTGGCCAGACTAATCAAGAAGAGGATTCGGTGTATCAAGCGCCTCAAGATGATCAAATTGAATTTGAATTTTAATGACCATCATTCATAACATAAATCAAAGCCCACCCCTAGATCCAGAGAGTGAAGCACTCCTGGATCTGTGGGCTAAGATTTTTGTTCAACAAATAATAGAGCAATCAACATGAAACAGCAAGCTAAGCCATACATCGATATACTAAGAATGTGGCATATTGAGCATTTAAAAAATGCGTTCAAAAAGATATATATGGAGAGATAATCATTAGATCAGATGACACAATCGGATTAACACACCTAAATAATTCAGAACTGATAAATCACATTATACTGAAAAATATTGAGCCTGGTATTGTAAAAATTTACTTGCAACCCATAATAGAAGAATCAACAAAAACCGCAAGCCATGAGTAGACACACTCCTACCAAATGGATCATAGATCCGAACGCAGACAATGAGGTAAGATCTGAAAATGATTATCCTGTTGCATGTTTCAACATGAAATACGATGCAACCAGAGCTATTGAATGCGTGAATGCAATGGAAGGTATTGAAGATCCTCAAAAATTCAGAGATACCTGGGAAGCAATTAAACACCTTGAATTGGATGCATACCACAAACTACAGGAAGAATATCAAACACTCCTGAAGAGATACGATAGGCTTCGAGAACAATATACAGCTCTTCTTAATACGAAGAACAATGCTTAAATTAAACAACAAACTTTCAGACGAAGCACAAAGCCAGCCATCTTGTTTAGGTGCTGTTAGCTTCCAGTTATTCCAAGAATTATACGGAAGTTATGTTCAAATGGATGATAGATTTGAAACAGTACATATATGGAGTGAAGAAATTGCTTTAAGAAATAAAGGTAGATGGACACCACTATTAATTAGTAAAGCTAAATACGAAGCCGAGAAGTTGCATTCTTGGAATAATTGAAGCTAACTCTATATATTGCCTTATGAAAACAGCCATAGCGTACATACGAATCAGCGATGAAGATCAATCTAACTTCAGCATTGAAGGACAAAAAATACAGATACTGCAATACTGTGAGAGATATGGTATTCGACTATTAACTGAATTCGTCGATGAAGGCTACAGTGCTAAAAACTTTAATCGTCCTGGATGGGGAGATCTAAGATCTTATCTCAAGATCCATCATTCAAAAGTCGATTATCTGATCATTTTCAAATACGACCGGCTGATCAGAAATACCATGCAAGGCTTATCTGAGATTGAAGATCTTGAAAAGCGATTTGGCATCAGCATCATCTCCGTTACGGAGAATCTAGGTGTAGATCCTTTTAGTCCTTATTTCTTCAAAATGAGAACGGATCTTCTGGTGTATGGAGAATTCGAGCGGCGCGTGATCAGTGAGCGCGTCTCCTTCGGAATGCACACAGCTTTAGCTTCTGGAAGGTATCTGCATCAAGCTCCATTCGGATACAAAAATACCAGAGACGAACAAAACAAACCGATTATTCTTGTTCATCCTGATCAAGCTCCTGTTGTCCAGGGAATCTTCTCAGACATTGTTAAAGGTTTTACGCTATCAGAAACTTTTCAAAGGGCCAAAGCTCGAGGACTGACCGTTAAAGGCAATTCAGCGCTATATCGCATTCTATCGAATCCAGTATATATGGGCTATGTAAATGTACCGGCCTACAAAGGACAGCCTGCAGAAATTATCAAAGGAATTCATGAGGCCATTGTATCTCCGGATCTCTGGAGCTCTGTCCAGGGCCGATTAAAAAAGAACGAAAATCACGGCGCCAAAATCATCAAAGAAGAATTACCACTACGTGGAGTCATTACCTGCGTTAATGGCCACGTATTGACCGGATGCATGTCTCGAGGCCGTCATGGAGGATTATTCCCATATTACCGATGCAAAAAATGTAGCTCTCATCAAACCCTATCGGGAATAAAAGCCCATGAAGATCTCAAGAGCGCATTGAAAGAGATGTCCTTGCCAGATAACCTTCAGGAGATTCTATTAAAAAAAGTCCAGGAACAATTCGAGCTGGCCATCTCCGAACGCAAATCCAAAATATCAAAGCTAAAGGCGGAGATAGCAGATCTAGAGTTTAAGCTTGCCAACGTTCAGGATGCATTTTTCAGTCGTACAATCGATACAGCAACCTATAAAACTGGATCCGCTCGTTATCAGATGGCCATGGACCAAAAGAGGTCAGAGCTGAGTCTATTAAGTACCGATCATCAATCCCTGGCTGCTCTTTTTGAGAGAGCTCTTCCGGACTTGGGCAAACTCGATTTAGTTTATAGTTCAGCTCCAGTGCTTGACAAAATAGCTTTAATCAGAACTATTTTTCCTAGGGGTTTGACCAGAACTCGGGATGTCTGGCAAACCCCTTTTATCCCTTCCATTTTCTTCCAAAGTCCGCGACTATCAAGGTTTCTAGAAATAAAAAGGAGTGAAACCGATGGCTTCACTCCCGTAAGTGGACCCGGCGGGGGTCGAACCCGCGTCCAAACAAGGAATTTCTGAGCTTTCTACATGCTTATCCGAAAGTTGGTTTTCGAAGAGGGCCAGGCTGTCGGCTGCCAAGCTTCTCCCTTAGCTCGGGTTTTTTAACCTTGGACTACGAGCATCGTCCTCGGCGATTTCCCCTTTGATGAAGCCCCATTGCCGAGAAACCGGGAACGATTGTCTTTCGGCGGGACTTACCCGTCTCGCCCATCGGGCGAGATTAAGCGTAATCACATCCTGTGATTAGGCAGCGAGCGCGTATGAATTGTTGTCATTTCTGACTTGTACTTTGATATTTCAGAGCCTCAGTACAAAAAGCTCTGCATGCTTACACAGCTATTCTTCTTGCTGTCAAATCCAGGGGTCGGGCCCTTGATTGTTGCAAAGGTACAACTTCTTATATTAAGAATTTCTCACCAGAAAATTTTTGGCATTTTTTTTCGTAACTTACCGTCATGAAATTCCTTTTCACTTCCATTCTTGCGCTTGCTTTCACTTTAGTGGGGTTCGCTCAGACTGTCTATTCCGTCGATTATGAATCGCAGGCGGATGTTAAAGTATTCGTCGTTGATTACGAATCTCAAGCAGACCTTTTGGTCTACAAAGTGGATTACGAATCACAAGCCAGCGGCAACGAGGGGCGATGGTTTTTTACAAAATATGAAAGCCAGGCCAAGAAAAAGATATACTTCGTGGATTATGAATCTCAAGCCGAAGTAAAAATATTCTTCGTCGATTATGAATCACAATCGGGATGGAAGGACAAATCCAAACAGCATTTTTTCTATTAAGAAAAATCTGAGGCAGGCAATACCATTCCAGAACAATTACCGAATCCTAATCTCACTCCATTCTTTTCAGCATAGCCTCGAATCACGACAGTATCGTGATCTTGAATAAATGTTCGGGTAGATCCATCATTCATACTTACTGGCTTTGTTCCTTTCCATGCAATCTCCAGCATCGAGCCGAATGATCCTTCGGTTGGACCGCTAATTGTTCCACTGGCCATCATATCACCGCATCGAATATTACACCCTCCCACAGTATGGTGTGCTAACTGTTGAGCCATGTTCCAATACATGTGTTTGTAATTGCTTCTTGACACAACCGTTTCCTGAGCACTTTTGGGTTGAATAGCTACTTCGAGTGCTATATCAATATTTCTGTTTCCCTTAAACTTCAAATACGGGAGTACCTCTGGATCCTGCACCGGACCCTCTGTTCTGAAAGGTTCCAAAGCATCGAGTGTTACAACCCAAGGACTGATAGTGGATGCAAAATTTTTCGCGAGGAAAGGACCGAGAGGGACATACTCCCATCGTTGAATGTCTCTTGCACTCCAATCATTGAATAATACCAATCCGAAAATATAATCATCCGCCTCATCGGTGGATATGCGCTGTCCCATGGGTTTTCCATCGAAAGTAATAAATGCCACTTCGAGCTCAAAGTCGAGTTGTCCACTCGCTTTAAAAGTTGGAGGAGTTTCATCCGATGGGTTTACTTGTCCCATCGGTCTATGTATAGGTGTGCCTGAGATTACGATGCTCGAAGCGCGCCCGTGGTATCCTACTGGAAGATGTTTCCAATTAGGCAAAAGTGCTTTCGCAGGATCGCGAAACATAGTGCCCACGTTGCGAGCGTGATCTTCACTGCTATAAAAATCGGTATAGTCTCCAACTTTAATAGGCATAAGCATTTGTACTTCTTGTTGATTGACCAATACCTGCTTCACATGATGTTCACGATCTCTTAAATCAGGCATATCAGAACGCAACAATTTCGAAATACGATGTCTGAGATCTCGTGTCGCCTTTTTTCCATAGCTCATCAACGGATTCAAGGAGTCAGCCAAAAAATCTTCGAGTTTAAAAGGTAGATTTTCTAAATATCCTAGAATATGAAGTGCTTTCAAATCCAGGATTTTATCTCCTATGGCCACCCCCACTCTGGGCAATTGGCTTTCCGTGCGAAAAACTCCAAAAGGTAAGTTTTGAATAGGGAAGTCACTACCGGAGGGTACATCCACCCATGACTTCAATTTAGGATCGTTTGCTGAGATTTCCATAGTATAATTCAATGTGCGAAAGGTATCTTAAAGATTTGATATTAAGTTTGTGAAGGCAATAAAAAATGACTAGACCTTTTAAAATAGCTACGCTGACACTCATTGGCTTCACGACCGTGCACCTCTTGCTTACAACGATTTATAGCCTTGATTTTCTTCGTATTCCCTCGTTTCTGAGAGTGGCTGCCTACCATTACTCCATTCCGTTTTTTTATCAATCATGGACCATGTTCGCCCCCTCCATCCCTGAGTACCATCAAGAGTTAGAATATCGTTATTTTTCTAAAAACACTTGGTCCAGTTGGGCGGATGCTACTGCCTCTCACGAAATGGAAGTGCATAGCGCGATGGAATATGTGGAACAAAATTTATGCAGCGGTTTATCGCAGCAAGTAGCAGGAAACTATACTTCTATAAATGGTGTGATTTCTTGGGCATCTATTACAGAATCTCTCGAGTACCACAAAGCGTTTCACTACGCTCAAAAAATGCATGACGCTTACCGTCAAATACCTTGTGATAGTATGCAAATACGATTACACTATACGTTTATTCCTCCTCAAGGAGCGCAAAGGGAGCGCAATCAAGAGTATCTCGAATTTCCAGTTATTGCAATTCTGCGATGAGAAGATTTTTGGAATACCTTCTTTCTCTTTTCGAGCGACCCTTTGAATACGAAGGAGCGCTACGTCTTTTCTCGAGATTGACCTACACTTGGTTGTTTTGCATGGCACTTTCGCTCTGGAGCGAAAGACATCTCATATGGGGAAATGACAGCGTGCTGCTCCACCATAGTGCAGGAGAAGGGCTGTTTCTCAACTTCGCTAATATGCTAAACTATAGACCCTCTTGGTTTGGTTATGTCTATTATCCCCACATTGTATTGGCAGCTTTGAGCATCGTGGAAAATAGATGTTCATTCATTTTTAGAATCCTTACTTGGCTTACTGGCCTATTACTTTACTATTCAGGTTATCCTATTTTTAATAGCAGCTATCTATTGATGCTTCTAATGGCATTTTACATGTCTGTAGTGAATACATCTAGATACACTTCCTTCCAATCAGTTCTCAATCGGATGGGATGGTACGTTGCCGTAGCACAACTGATGATTGTTTATTGGGTGAGCGGCTTATCAAAATGTACAGGAAGCATGTGGTTAAATGGAGAAGCGATTTATTACACGCTAAGAATTGATCGTTTTTCTTGGGGATCTATAGTAGAAAGTGATTGGGTACAGCATGCTTTGATCACTAAAGGTTTGAACTACTTCGTTATTCTTTTTCAATTGTCATTTCCCTTGTTCATTTTTTTAAGAAAATGGAAAGACCAAGTTCTGGTCATTGGATTAATCATGCACTTATTCATTGGCATAGTCATGCACCTGTGGGATTTTGCCACAGCAATGATTTTCTGTTATGCTTTATTTCTCAGGAAAAAATAGTTAAAGAATTCCGTCGATGATTTTCTCGATGGTATAACCTTCAGCCTCTGCTTTATAATTTCTAACTATTCTGTGACGCAGGATGGGTATAGCTACCGCTTTCACATCTTCAATATCCGGACTATACTTTCCATTAAGAGCAGCATTGCACTTGGCTGCCACAATTAAGTTTTGTGAAGCACGAGGACCGGCTCCCCACGAAATGAATTGATTGATCATATCTGGAGCCATTGCACCTCCTGGTCTTGTTTTTCCAACCAGCTTAACTGCGTATTCGATCACATTATCCGCTACAGGCATTTTACGGATCAACTGCTGGTAAAACGTAATTTCTTCTCCACTTACCACAGACTGAATTGACACCTTCTTGCCTGAAGTTGTTGCCTTTACAATTTCCATTTCCTCATGAAAGGTTGGATAGTCTACCCAAATATTAAACATGAATCGGTCCAATTGCGCTTCTGGTAGCGGATAGGTTCCTTCTTGTTCGATTGGGTTTTGCGTAGCTAAAACAAAAAACGGAGAAGGAAGATCGAATGTCTTTCCTGCAGCCGTTACTTTTCTTTCCTGCATGGCCTCGAGCAGTGCCGATTGCGTTTTTGGTGGAGTTCGGTTGATCTCATCTGCCAAGATGATGTTTGCAAAAAGAGGCCCTTTCACAAATTTAAACTGGCGATTTTCATCCAGAATTTCTGAACCGATGATATCGCTCGGCATCAAGTCAGGAGTGAATTGAATTCTGTTAAAGCTCAAACCAAGAGATTGCGCGATGGTATTTACCAACAAGGTTTTAGCCAATCCTGGGACCCCTACCAATAGGCAGTGGCCGTTTCCCAATACAGAGATTAAAACATTGCGAACTACATCGTCTTGTCCCACAATTGCTTTGCGAATTTCAGACTGCAAAGACTGGTATTTTATTTTGAGAGAATCAAGTGCTTTAGCATCTGATTCAAAATTCAAATCTGCCATAACTTATTTTTTTATTTTCAACCAATTGAAATCAAAATCACACGTTGCATACTCCGCATCAATTGAAACAAATGTATTCTCAATTTTTTTGTTTACCCAATTGTCCACCACTCTTTGATTCGCTGTGGCCTGAGCTCCTTCTTTAAAGATATCATAGTCCAGTTCCATCGTAGCTCGGTGTGCTGGAATTCTAGCGTCGAGTTTGTAGATCACATAAGCCTGGGCACCGTCCATTTTCTTGATGAGCACCGGTTCGCTTGTCTCCCCTTCCTTCAGCTTGCTGAGCACAAGATTTGTTTCTGGATCCAAGTCCGCCACGTTGAATCTTGATCCTGAATTGATATTGGCCACTCGACCTTCTTGGTTGCGTGTGGCTTTGTCCGTGCTGTATCGAAGAGCAGCCTCTTTGAACGTAATGACCCCCGATCTCAACTGAGAGCTGAGCGAGTCCAATTTGACCTTTGCACCCGCCAAATCCTCATCGAACACTTTAGGTGTCATCAAGATGTGGCATGACTCATAGAAATCTCCTCTTTTCTCTACCACTTTAACAAAGTGATAGCCATAGTCTGACTTAAAAACTGGAGAAAAAGAACCTTCATTGTTTGCAAAAACGGCAGCTTCATATTCTGGAACAAAAGACCCCTTTCGTTGAAGCGGATAGCATCCCCCTTTGTACTTAGAACCCGGATCCTCACTCCATTTAGCTGCTTGCAAGGTCATGGTAGTTCGGCCATTGATTAAATCATTCCGGATTGAATCCATGAACTGAATTGTGCGCTGACGCTCCAACTCTCTAATCACTGGATCGATCATAATTTGAGAATACATCACTTGCTCACCAATCAACGGCAAGGAATCCACGGGAGTTTCTTTGAAGAATTTTTGTACATCCGAAGGAGTAACCTTAACATCCTTGGTAATTTCTCTTTGCATTTTCTGAACGAGCAATTGATCTTTGATCAAGTCAAAGTATTCCTCCTTCATTTGTGCAGTCGTCTTTCCGTAGTAACTCTCAAATTGTTCGGTACTTCCAAACATTTGAATGAAGTAACTCAAACGTCTTTCTACTTGCTGTTGAACTTCGGCATCGGCTACTTCAATACTATCCAATTTAGATTGGTTGAGCAGAAGTTTTTGATACAACAACGATTCATATATATCGCATCTCTCTTGAGGTGTTGCAAAAGCAGATCTTCCTTGTGATGCTTCAAGAACGGCAGCTTGAATATCAGAGTGCAATACTATCTCATCACCTACCACACCGATAATTCGGTCGATGAGTTCACCTTGACTCCAGCAAGAGAAAGAAATTAGAGAGAGCAATATGTAAGTTATATACTTCATTTTTTTCCTGTGAAAACCTCTACTTGTTTATTTTGAATTGCTTGCTGATACAGATCCTCCCTCATTCTAGAAAGCAAATCGAGTTTTCTTTTATTTATAATCATTTCGCGAATGCGTTCTCTTTCAAAGCTCAATGGGCTTTGGCTACCACTCAATTGATAATCTAGAAACGCAATGAGGTGCAAGTTTCCATTCGCTTCAAGTTCAACTGTCTTATTTCTTTTTAGAAAAGACTCTACATCATATACCTCTAATGGAATTTGCTCTACCAAGTCTTCCCATAACATCCATTTATCCTCATTGAAATAGTAGGACGCCTTCTTTTCAATGCAGAAAGCTTCCCATTTCATAAAATCTGCGGGAGTCGAATTAGCAGCAAAAAGTTTTTTCATTTGCTTAATGTCTTTGCTATCGGAACTCAGTGCACAGAACTTTACTTTTACGATGTAATCTTTCAATTCGAAATTTGTTCTGTTGTCATTATAGTATTGTACGATTTCTTCTTCTTTGACCAAGGTATCCAATTTTTGCCGGATAAGTTCTTGCTCGTAGGCGTAGGTCAGAAGAGATCTTCTGTAATTCTCAATTAATTCTTCGAAATTCTTTTTATCTTCAGAAAGATTGGTTTCCGCTTGGCTCAACACCACCTCTTGGCGTATCCAATCTTGAAGATATCCTTCTGCCAGCATGATGCTGTCTTCCGGTGTAGAATTATCTGGAATGACACTGTTCAATTCTTCCCAGGTCAATGTTTTTTCACCTACCTGAGCTACTATAGCGCTATTGTCTCCTGATTTGTTACAGGAAAGCACGATTACGGATGATATCAGTAGGATCGTTCTTTGCACCATTCTTATTTGATGGAATGAAGCACTTCAGAATTCTTTTTGTACGTGTACTTTTTGCGGAGTTCTGCAATCCATTGCTGTTCCAAGTAGTTTTGATATTCAGAAGTGATTAATCCTCTTGCTTCAGAAAGTTTCTTAGGAGAAGGTGGGATAATGGCCTTCACATTTGCGATGACGATCTGACCATTAAAAGGAATGTTGGTACTCAATCCTGTCTTTCTCGCTACGTTGGCCAAAACATCTCTATCTTCTTCTGAAAATACACCTTCTTCAATTTGAAGATTTAGCTGTGAGTCTTTGTTGACTTCAAGAGCGATGGAAGCATTATCAGTTCCTTTAGCAATTAATTCTCTCACCTTTTGAGCCATGGCCTCGTTTCCGCAGGTATAGAGCGTTACGTCCAATCTTTCTGGCCACATAAATCTCGCTTGATTCTTTTCATAGAAATTTTGAAGGCCAATAGTGTCTTTCACTGCTTTGGTCCATACTTTTTGGTCGGTCAATTCGAAAAGAAGTATTCCTTCTCTGTATTCATTCATCAACAATCTGAATGCGTCATACTTCTGTTCCAACTTGGCGTCTTCATGTTTCAAAAGAGATACTTCCATGAAGTGTTCACCCTCGTCAACAATATACTGAGAGGGAGTAAACTTGGTTTTAATCTTCATCTTCGAAGTAATTACCTTGTGCAGATCCGCTACTTTAAAAGCCTTCCCGTCGATGGTGAAAAGTGTTTTTTTAAGCTCTTTCTTTTTCAAGTTCCATTTGCCATTAAAGACCGCAGTATCCGCTTTAGCAGCAATCGCATTTAATAGCGCGGGGTTGTATGAAAAATTGTAATCTTTTTTCAGCTTATTGATAAATGAAGCACGCGTTCTTTCCGATCTGTTATCCTTACTCACTTTCGCTTTGATTTCTTTCTCCATCTCAGTGAAAGTTCCTAGACCACGATGTCCTAATCTTTTGACGATATGCCAACCGTAAGAGGTCTTAAAAGGTTCGCTCACATCGCCGTCATTCTTTAAGGCGAAAGAAGCCTCCTCGAATTCACTGACCATTTTATTGGTTCCAAACCAAGGCAGTTCACCGCCGGATTTAGCACTGCTAGCATCTTCACTAAACTTAGAAGCCAGTTCGGTAAAGTTCTCTCCGCTTTTTGCCTTTTGATAAATTTCTTGTGCCTTTAGGCGCGCATTTTCAGCACCGTTATCTTCTTTTTTCTCCTTCACCAAAATGTGCGCTACTCTTACTTCGCCACGAGCAGGTCTCTTGTCGGAAACTTTAAGGATATGATATCCATAGCGAGTGCGCACTGGCATACTCAACTGACCAGTAGGAGTATTGAAAGCCGCATCTTCAAACTGATATACCATTTGAAACGCGGTAAAATAGCCCAAGTCTCCTGCATTTTCTTTTGCACTAGGATCTTCGCTGCTTTGCTTGGCAATGGTAGAGAAATCCGCGCCAGCTAAGATCTTATTGCGAATCTCCATGATTTTATTAAACGCCTTTAGAGAATCTTCGGGAGATGCATTCGATTCACACTTCACAAGAATATGAGCTGCTCTCACCTCATAGTTCATTCTATCATACGCTTCCTTGACCATTACATCCAACATGGCACCATCGGTCAGATAAGGACGTGCGAGGGTTTGACGATATCCGTCCAATTCCGATTTAAACTTTTGTACGGTATCCATTCCCAAGTCACGGGCTTCACGAACTTTTAGTTTGAAGTTGATGAAAAGCTCCATGTAATCATCCAATGCTTTTTCATTGATGACAGAATCCCTGTTGTTTTTTCTAAAAATATTCTCGAATTCTTCTTTGGTGACATTTTCACCCTGCACCGTCAGGATGGTTGCTTTTTTATCCTGAGCGTAAGATGATAGAGATAAAACAGTGAAAGCAAATACACTAGCAACAAACTTCATAAGTTTCATAAACGAATAAGGTTAATTTTCGAAACGGAAGACAAATGTAATACCACTTACCCTACTTGTGGCTGTAATTCGGTGCCTCTCTGGTAATCATTACGTCATGTGGATGGCTTTCTTTGATTCCTGCGTTGGTGATTCGAATGAACTTGGCCTTTTGTAACTCGGTAATTGTAGGAGCTCCGCAGTAGCCCATGCCCGCTCTTAAACCACCAATGACTTGGAACATAACCTCTTGTACAGAACCTTTATAAGGCACCCTTCCTGAGATTCCTTCGGGAACCAATTTCTTGATATCATCCTCGGCATCTTGGAAATAGCGATCTTTTGATCCGTGCTGCATGGCTTCAAGGCTGCCCATTCCGCGATAAGATTTGAACTTTCGGCCTTCATAAATGATGGTCTCGCCTGGTGATTCCTCCACCCCCGCGAGCATCGATCCGACCATTACAGTAGATGCACCACCCGCAAGCGCCTTTGCGATATCCCCAGTAAATCGGATTCCTCCATCAGCAATAACAGGCACTTCAGTGCCTTTCAGTGCACCAGCAACTTCCATCACTGCAGTAAGTTGAGGCACACCAACACCTGCAATGACGCGAGTAGTGCAGATAGAACCAGGTCCTATTCCAACCTTCACACCATCTGCACCCGCTTCTGCCAAAGCCAAACCCGCTTCTGCAGTGGCGATATTCCCTACAATCACATCCACCTTCTCACCGTAGGCTGCCTTTACTTTCTTCAACGTCTCAATGACTCCTTTAGAATGACCATGCGCTGTGTCAATGATAACGGCATCTACACCCGCTTTGACAAGAGCATCAACTCTGTCCATGGTATCGTGCGTGACTCCAACCGCAGCCGCACAGCGCAAGCGACCAAAACCATCTTTACAGCTATTGGGATATCTTTTTAATTTGATAATGTCTTTATAGGTAATCAACCCCACAAGCTTTCCATTTGCGTCCACAACTGGCAATTTCTCAATCTTTCTTTCTTGAAGAATAGCCTCTGCCGCAACCATGTCTTTCGGTTTATCGGTAGTCACGACATTCTCGGAAGTCATCACTTTCACAATATCCTTAGAGGGATCCTTTTCGAATCGCAAGTCTCTATTGGTAACAATACCCTTTAAAATTCCTTGATCATCCACCACTGGTATTCCACCGATTTTATTTTCAGCCATAATTGCCAAAGCATCTCCCACGGTTGCATCGATAGGTAAGGTAATTGGATCTTGAATCATCCCGCTTTCAGAGCGCTTTACTTTTCGCACCTCCGCAGCTTGAGCTTGGATGGACATATTTTTATGAATCACTCCGATTCCACCTTCACGCGCCAGGGCAATTGCCATAGCCGATTCCGTAACAGTGTCCATCGCGGCAGACACAATTGGAGTATTGAGAACGATGTTTCGGGAAAATTTCGATTGGATACTCACTTCTCGGGGCAAAACCTGTGAATATGCTGGAATGAGTAGTACGTCGTCGTAGGTAAGACCCTCACCTACAATCTTTTCTGATAAATAAGACATGAATTTACCTTTAAAATAAATTCGTGCAAATGTAGTGAGGATTCCCTAGATCTTGTTTAAGTCCTTGTTAAGTAGTTTGAATTAGGGGCAAATCGTACCGAAAAGTGCCTGAAATTCAAGTTGATCGGCTGTTCCTACGATGCCATCTCCACTCAAGTCCGTGGAGCATCCAGAAATACAACTGTATTCGGATAGAAGGATCAACAAATCAGCGATACCGACCAATCCGTCGCAGTTAAAATCTCCAGTGCAGCAGTCCGTTTCTGTGGTGCCAGTCAGTTGAACATCGTCCACAGCAAAACTCGGGTCCGTTGCGTCACCGTCATCATTGTTTACCCAACGAAAACCTATTCTGACGTTGGGATTGTTGTTTGCGGATGCCGGTAAGTTGATAGAATAGTTGGTCCAAACCCCTTGAGGGCTGCACGTAGTACTGAATGTTTTAGCTGGATCCGCTAGTTGCGTCCAAGTGGTTCCATCGAAATACCAGAGCGTTGCATTATCTATCAGATTTCCGCCTTCGAGGTAAATGAAGGCCAAAGAGATAGAAGAATAGCCCGAGCAATTGATGATAGGAGATTCCACGCGTTTATCCGTTGCACCGCACCCGAACAGGTCGCATGCAAAACCAGCTATACCTTCAAAGTAGGCTGCGCCAAGGTCCGTTCCGAGAAAAGAACCATTGGCTCCCATGTGCAGAGAGCGATCGTTTCCACAGCCCGATCCGCAGGTTCCTGCAACATTGCCATTTTCTGTAGCGCTCACAAACCAAGCGTTTGCGGTATTTTCATTCAAGCCAGTGTTAGTAACCGTCCAACTCGAATTGAAAGCCTCCACCATTTGCCCTTGATTGCAGCCTGTTCCAAAGTCTTCCGTCCATATTATCTGAGCGCTAGAAAAATGGGACTGGAGAAGGATGAATAAGAGCAAGGATATTGAAAGAATGCTTGTCATGGTTAATAGGTTAAAGTAAAACGAATATAGGAAAATTATCGCCGACTTACACTTTACCACTCCATTCACGTTCAGAAGAATTGCACCCACATAGATCACTGCTCACTCATAATGTAGCTTGACATAACACCTACCCTTGTCCCTCGCTTTGTTTAAAAGCTTTATTGGTATTAAAAAGCGGTAGGCATTTCTTTTAAGTTGCTGAGATAAGTGGAGAAAAGCTCTACTGAGCAGCAACCTATAGAGGAATAATGTTAGCCGAGTGAAAAGAAAATTAAGAAAACTCAGCGAGGGCGAAATCCAAAGACAAGGAGATTGATAAGAATAAACGAAAATCTAAAATGCCGCTCAACCTCTTGTCCGGTTTTTTGTTGCAAGTTCAGTTTCTGAGTTATGTACTTTACATGGCTGCGCATGAATCATTTGGCTTATTAGAATAAGCACGAGATATAGTATTTTTTTCATGATGTGTTTTTAGAATAATTAATTCAGTTTTCTCCCTCGAAATATTCTCAATGGCCACAATTCTGGGTTAACGGGATTGGCGCTATCAAATAATCTATATTCCATTCTAACATGAACCTTATCCTCTTCGAGCTTGGCAAATCCCC
>JAIXWX010000023.1 GCA_027491075.1 Flavobacteriales bacterium | reverse complement strand
TGTCGGATTGTGGGTTGTTGGTGACGGGGTGGATCGACAACACCAGCGCTTCTTTGATCAACAATCAGGTCACCCCTTGGTTGTTCAGAACCGATGAATACGGGTGCTTGGAACCGGGTTGTCAACTGGTGAACGCGGAAGAACAAGCCGTTGGATTGGATGGAACGGTAAGGGTATTTCCCAACCCGGCGAATACGTGGATGAAATTGGAATTTACTTTCCCAGAACATTTCCGTAGTCAATTTTCAGCAGAAGACTTCCGGCTGAACGTTTATTCGGTAGATGGCAAAATGCTGTTTGAACAAATGATTCCAATAGAACAAATCCTTCACCGTGGCCACTTTGAAATGAACACCAGCGCTTGGCCAGCAGGAACATACCTCATCCACCTGTCTCAAGGTAATCTTTGGATTGATAGTGTTCAAGGGTTGGTGACGCGGTAAAGAGGATACTCTCCTTTGACAACTAATCGTTGTGATATTTTTCTCCCTTGAGTATCGTGTGGGCGCGATACAATTGCTCCAATAAGAATAGTCGTGCCATCTCATGATTGAAGGTCATCTTAGAAAGAGACCATTGAGCATCTGACCTTTCATATACTTCTTTTGAAAAACCAAAGGCACCGCCAATCAATACATAAAGAACTTTTGCGCCGCTGTTCATTCGCTTCTGAAGCACTTGAGCAAACTCCCGTGAACTCAACGCTTCCCCTCTTTCATCCAATAAGACAACATAATCCTCTGGGCGTAACTGTTTCAAGAACAACTCCCCTTCTTTTTCTTTTTGAAGGTCCGCTTCTTTTTGCTTGACATCGGGTAGTTCTATTACATCAACTCGTGCATAGTGAGCCAACCTTTTAGCATAAAGGGCAATTCCTTCTTTCACAAAAGAAGTTGAAATTTTTCCAATGGTTAGTATTCGAATGTTCATTCGGTTTATACCGAGTATTTATTCGGTTACTCGCGATAATCGTCTTTATCGTTTACGTTTTGTTTTTGAAGAGGATTTAGGCCGTATTCTCTGAACTCCTTTCTCGTCTTGTAAACGTCACATGCCACGAATATCGCTGCGCGAAGTGAGTTTTCATCTGCAATTCCTTTTCCTGCCAAGTCGTATGCTGTTCCGTGATCTGGGGATGTGCGAACAATGGGCAATCCGGCTGTGAAATTCACGCCATGGTCGAAAGCAATGGTTTTGAAAGGGGCGAGTCCTTGATCATGATACATGGCCAGTACGGCATCATATTGCTTGTACAAACCAGAACCGAAGAAACCGTCGGCGCCAAAAGGGCCAAAAACAAGTTGTCCTTTTTCAAAAGCTTCTCTCACTGCTGGTAAAATAATCTCTTTTTCTTCTGTACCTAAAAGACCATTGTCTCCAGCATGGGGGTTCAAACCCAGCACCGCAATACGAGGCCTATTGATAGAAAAATCTTTCGTCAAACTTTCTTGCATGAGCGCCAATTTCTCATGAATGCGCTCCTTGGTGATTTGACTTGCAACATCTTTAAGTGGAACATGACCAGTGACAATACCGACTTTGAGTGTGTCGCTTACCAAAAACATCAGCACCTTGTCGGTACCTGCAATTTTTGCCAAATACTCTGTATGTCCTGGGAAATTGAAGTCCTTGCTTTGAATGGTATCTTTATTAATTGGCGCAGTGACCAAGGCATCTACTTTGTTGGATGCAATATCATTCACTGCTGCTTCTAAGCTTTTAAATGCGAACTCTCCTGCTTCTTTGCTTGGCTTTCCTAGTTCTATTGTCCCTTTGAAATCTTTCCAAATATTGATGAGATTCACTTTTTTAGGAAGTGCCTCGGCAGCGGAATTGATGGAGTTGTATTGAAACTCCTCGATATTATTTATTTTTTTATGCTGCTTGACAATTTCAGGATGGGCATAAATAACGGGGGTCACGTGTTCTATCATCCTCGGGTCGGCGAAAACCTTCATGATGGTTTCAAGGCCTATTCCGGCGGGGTCTCCACACGTAATGGCTACACGTACTTTATCTTCTTTTCTTTCTGACATTTTACTTCGCGTAATTCGTTTTTATGAAATGATAGAGCATACGCACTCCTACGCCTACGCCTCCCTTTGTACGATAGCTCTGGGAAGAATTGGTATATGCCGGTCCTGCAATATCAATATGGATCCAGGGGTAGGCAGTGAAGTGTTCTAAGAACTTACCCGCGCTAATATGGCCGGCATTGGCCCCACCTAGGTTTTTTAAATCTGCGATATCACTGCGCATTTCATCCCCGTATTCTTTCCAAAGTGGAAATGGAACCACGCGCTCCCATACTTCGAAAGCACTCTTCTGCAATTGTTCCATCACTTTTTGATCTGCTGTGCCCATGACGGCGCTTGCATAGGATCCCACTGCGCGCATCGCAGCTCCGGTGAGCGTGGCCAAATCGATGACTAATTCTGGATTGTATTTTTGGGCATAGCTCAGCGCATCTGCAAGCAATAACCTTCCCTCCGCGTCGGTATTGAGTACCTCTACGGTCGTACCGTCATGCATCGTGATAATGTCTTGTGGACATATAGCATTCATCCCTGGTCGATTGTCGGTTGCTGGAACAAGGCCAATGACATGCACCGGCAATTTATTGGATGCGATGGCCGACATCGCACCAACAACTGCTGCCCCGCCACTCATATCGCATTTCATTTCATCCATAGAACCAGGGGTAGGTTTTAAACTGAGTCCTCCGGTATCAAATACAACTCCTTTTCCTACTAAAACCAGCGGCTTTTTATTCTTGGCGCCTTTCGGTTTGTATTCCATCACGGTAAAAGTGGGAGGGTCAATACTTCCTTTGTTTACCCCCAATAAGCCACCCATTTTAAGCGCTTCTATTTCTTTTTTCTGCAACACCTTCACAGAGAATCCATGTGCTTTCCCTGCTTTTTGCATCTCTTTTCCAAACTGCACAGCGGTAAGATAAGACACGGGCTCATTGATGAGGTCGCGTGCCATCATAGTGGCAGAAACGACACGCATCAATTCTTCTATTTCCGCATCTTTTAGATTGTTGTCACGAACGAATATTTTATCCAAGGAGTTGGATTTATTCTTCTTGTCTCTGAAGTATTTTAAAAACTGATAATTGCTCAAAGCAGCACCTTCTGCGAGGGCAAGGGAAACATGTTTATTTTTTGTTTCATTGACGATGATCAGCTTATCGGTGCTGGCTCCATTGGCTAGAGCTTGTAGATCTTTTCCTTTCGCACGCCACATCTCGATCATCTCGGCATCGTGTAGATCTGGATCAATTAAAATATAGCGCGTAAGTTCACCTGCACGTTGAATCTGAACTACATCCTTGAATTGACCTGCTTCGGATATCAAATAGGCCAACTCTTCTTTTGTAAGTCCTTTGGTATCGGCAACATTTCTTTTAGAAATGACAATGGCCCTTACAGCTGCTTTGGTATTGCTTTTTGCGGTTTGAATATTCATACCGCAAATATAGAAGATACAGCCCCCTTATCTTGGAGAAAACATGACCTTCTCTGTTGCCCTATAACCGGGCTTTTCAAACACTACCGTATAGATTCCTGCAGCGGGACGAGGAATGTTCCAGTAATATTCACCGGATCCAATCTGACCATCGTAAATGACTCCGACCATTTGTCCGAGTGCATTGTAAAGCTTCACTGTTATGCTTTCGGTTTGAGTACTTACATAGTGAAGCGTTGCGTTTTCTGAAGCAGGATTGGGATAAACGGAATACAGGAACAACGGACTCACTTCGGAAACTCCTGAAATAACTTGCGTGACTGTGTCACTAGATGTCAAATTAATATCGTCTATAAAGAAGTTATTTCCACCTTGACCGGTGAACTCGAATCGAATACGAAAGCCATCGGTCATCCAAATAGAATCCGCAATAATGATGGTTTCTCCATTCCATTGGGCTGTGGAAGTAGGAGTGAATTGATTATTCATTGGATCAGCTGTTGCAAGTGTTGCCTCTCCAGTTCGGGTGCGACGGGTACTCCATGTGGTTCCACAATCACCACTCACTTGAATGCGCAAGCGATCATTGGTTTGCTCTGTTGCCTTACTTGCATAGGCCCATTTGTAGCTAAGCCAAACGGTATCCATTGCACTCATGTCATAGGAAGCTGAAAGAAAATAATCCACACTTCCAGCAACCTGATTGCTGAAGTTTCTCAAGCGCAAAGACTTGTCGCCAGAGAATTGAGCGCTGGGTGTGATTTCAAAAGTTTGACCACCGTTTACATTGTAAATAATCCACTTGTTATCTGGGAATGTAGCTTCGAATCCCTCTTCCAATGGACTTTCTAGAAGACCTTCTTCAAATATGGTGAGTGCATTGTTGATCGTTGCTGATAAGGTTTCGGTTCCATTTCCCACGGTAAGTGAAACGGTATAAACTCCGGGGGTGTCATATACATGAACAGGATTTTTATAGATTAACGGATCGGATCCTGTAATCACAGTGCCGTCTCCGAAGTTCCAAGTCCATTCTGTTACGCCGTGATAGGATACATCAAAGAATTGCATTTCTTGACCAACACAACCAGAGTTCATATCAATATCAAACGACGCAGAACAAAGTTCTGGATTGATTACTCCCGTTTCTATAAGGTTGGATTCAGTAATGAGCTCATTGCGTTCTGCTATTGGACTAGTCAGTGCAGCTCTCATACGCAAGGCTTGACCAATTGTGAACATGCGTGAGCAATAGCTATACTCCATGTAGTTTTGCACGTTATCAATTTCGTTTCCGCAAGAAGCTCCAGACAAGTTGCATGAGAGGAATCCGATGGTGTTTGGAGTGTCTTCAACCAGGTCGTCGATGTCGCAGTTTTCTGGTTCGTTTGGAGAGTTACCAGGACCCCAAGTATGAAAAAGGTTGATCCAGTGACCAACTTCGTGTGTGAGTGTGCGGCTGCGGAAAGGACTACTGGTGCCTATGGAACCCGTGTAGTCGTGACGCAATACGATCCCGTCGTTGAGTTGACCCCAACCTCCATTTACTGTGGCGGGCAAAAATGTATAGCCTGCCGCTCCTTCTCCGGCGTCGGCACATACCCAAATATTCATGTATGAATCTCGGGGCCATACGCTCAAAGCTTTCATCTCACTACCACCTTCTGTGGTCAACTCGCTTTGCACCCGATTGATTCCTGGGTGGCAATTGCCGAATGGATCCTTGCTCGCCAATCGGAATTCTATCCCTACATCGGCGATGATGTCTTCGAATGCCTCTACAACTGAAGCAGTGTCTGGATTGAGTTTTCTAAAGTCTCTATTGAGAATGTTTAAAGCGTCGAAAATTTGTTCATCACTGATGTTTTCTTCTCCATTGTTGTGAATGATATGAAAAACAACAGGAATGGTATAGATGATCATGTCTCCCCCGCGATTTGCCATGCTTTCGGCATATTCCGCTTCCAATTGATCTTGTGCTATGCGCGACTCGTTGACACAGTGTGGGTGTTGTTCAAAGAATTTAGCAGTACGGCCTACTTGGCCGCAATACTTTACTCCATCCACTGTTTGAGCGTTCATTTGTAAACCACCCAGACAAAGGGCGAAAGTTACCGCAAGCATTCTTTTCATAATCCAAAAATAGAGAGGCGCTAATTTAAAGCGCTTGATTGATGCTACATTACTAATTAGATATAAAATACCCCACTCAATGGATTCCTATTGGTTTCCATAGATTAGGCTCTTTCGTCTTCATCGTCCTCAAAAAGGCTATTCATTACGTCGGAGAACTCTATGGATGAATTCATTACATTTTTACCAATGAGGCTAAACTCACTCAGTCCATGAAGAACCAATTCCATCATTAGCAACTCATATTCTTGAGGTAAATCAGGACAATATTTCTTCACAACACTGTAGAGACCCGGAACGGAAAAGAGGGCCTCTCTGTATTCTGATTCTGGGGCGTCGCGATGAAGTTCGAGTTCATTGCCGGTAAACCAAGTAATCACTTCATCATAGGGAGAAGTTTGTTTTTTTCTTTTAAAGGTTTCGGGGTTTGGAAAAATTTGAGGGAACAATTTTCGCAACGCCTGACCCATCAAGCGCATAGCAACGAACTGCGGGCCTTCTTGTTCACCTTCATACACCAATTCCACTTTACCCGTGATGGAGGGCACTACTGCCAGTAAGTCACCAATGCGGGCGATTCCATTTTTTTCTCCATTGACCAATATCCTTCTTTCAACAGAACTGACCAAGTTCTCCAATGCAGAAATGGTCAAACGGGCGGAAACACCGCTTTTTTGATCCACATATTCTGATCCCCGGGCCTCAAATGCAATCATCTCTATGAGCATTGCAATCGTATGAGGGATATCGATGTGCTTGAGTCTTGTTTTTTCTACTTTGGCTTCTCTCTGGGTGATGGCCATCCCCAATTCTAAACTCTTTGGATAATGTGTAAGAATTTGAGATTGAATTCTGTCTTTTAATGGAGTAATAATGCTTCCTCGATTCGTATAGTCCTCTGGGTTGGCCGTAAAAATGAACTGCACGTCGAGCTCCAGGCGCAAACGAAAACCCCTGATTTGAATATCGCTTTCTTGCAGAATATTGAAGAGAGAAACTTGGATGCGCGGTTGTAAATCAGGGAGCTCATTGATGACAAATATGCACCGATTGCTTCGTGGTATCAATCCAAAGTGAATGGCCCTCTCATCGCTATAGCTGAGCTTTAAATTCGCTGCCTTGATGGGATCTACATCGCCAATAAGATCCGCTACGGTGACATCCGGTGTTGCTAGTTTTTCTACATATCTATCGCTGCGGTGCATCCATGAAATGGGGGTGTTGTCTCCATGTTCGGCGATTAAATCTATCGCATATCGGCTAATGGGTTGTAAGGGATCATCGTTGAGTTCACTGCCAGATACAACAGGGATGTACTCATCGAGCAAACGGGTAATTCCTCTTGCAATCCTTGTTTTTGCCTGTCCGCGTAATCCCAAAAGGTTCATACTATGTCCACTTAAAAGCGCTCTTTGAATATCGGGGATTACAGTTTCTTCATAGCCCACTATGTCCGGAAACGGATCGCTTTTTTGTTTTAAAGAACGAACCAAATTGTCTCTGAGTTCTGCTTTGATGCTCTTACTTTTGTACCCTGAAGCTTTGAGCTCGCCAAGGGTTTTAATATCTTGAATATTTTTCATACTTAGTTGCGTCTTCTTTTTCTGTTTCTTTCATAATCAATCAAGATACCTTCTCCTAATCCTTGTAATCCAGTAAAGAGTGCTTTGCCGTGATTGGCCTCTGTGAAGTCTTCTACAAATTGTTGCAAATAAGGATCGTCGGTGAGCATAAAAGTGGTGATTGGAATACCCGACTTTCTGCACACTCTGGCGAGGTTTAGACATTTGCCGACTATATATGGATCAAGTCCAAAAGAGTTTTTGTAATAGCGCCCTCCTTCTTTCAAACAAGAGGGTTTGCCATCAGTGATCATGAATATTTGCTTATTGTTTGCTTTGCGTCTGCGCAAAATATCCATCGCCAATTCCAGCCCAGCAACTGTATTGGTGTGGTACGGTCCTACTTGAAGATAAGGGAGATCCTTTACCTTTACAGGCCATGCATCATCTCCAAAAACCACTATATCCAATGAATCTTTTGGATACCGTTTCATGATCAGTTCAGAAAGTGCCATTGCCACTTTTTTTGCCGGAGTGATGCGATCTTCTCCATACAGAATCATACTGTGAGAAATATCAATCATTAGCACTGTGGATGCTTGGGATAAGTTTTCAGTTTCAAAAACTTCTAAGTCATTTTCAGTGATACGAAATTCCTCTGTACCGTTATTGATTTGAGCATTGCGTAAAGATTCGCTCATGCGAATCTGCTCGGGCTTGTCCCCAAAAACAAAGGGCCTAGTAATTTCTGTACTTTCTTCTCCTCCACCTTGTTGACGCGTTCTGTGCTTTCCGCCAGAAGCCTTTTTCATCTTTCCAAATAACTGTTCTAGCGCACGCTGCCTTATTGCTTGCTCAGACCTGGCGGTCAGACCCAAACTATTTTTACCGTCTTTATATTCTTCTCTTAAATATCCATTTCTCTTCAACTCTTGCTCGAAATCATCACGAGTGTAATCATCAGAAAAAAGCGGTTGTTGCTTATCAATTTCCTCCATCCAGTCTAATGCATCCTTAGCATCTCCACTGGTGTAGTTTAATAATTCTATAAAAAGCGGCTTAAGCCGATCAAAGGGTTTTCTTTTATCGGCTTCGGGAATCCATTCTGTAAAGCGAAATCCAATCATTTTTGAGGCCCGGTTAGGGTCTAAGATATAGAAACCAAACCACAAGTTATTTGTTCGAGAATCTGAATTTTGTGGATTCAATGAAATATCTTCGCTTCGAATGAAACGTATCTTACTATTGCTGGCACACCCGCGTCTGGAGGACTCTCAAGTGAACTTTCAGATGATTCAATCTGTCAAAGCCCTTGACTTTGTGACAATCCGGGATTTGTATGAATTATATCCCGACTTCGATATTGATATTTCTGCGGAGAAAGAACTCTTGCTTCAACACGACGTTATAATTTGGCATCATCCGATTTACTGGTATTCGTGCCCTCCTTTGATGAAACAGTGGATCGATCTTGTATTACAGTATGGCTGGGCCTATGGAAAGGGTGGCGAAGCCTTGAAAGACAAACTCATCTTTAATGCCGTTTCTGCAGGGGGAAGCAAAGAGGTCTACCAACACAATGGTAGAAATAGGTTTACGATTAATGAGTTTCTTCGCCCCTTTGAGCAAACGGCTTTGCTGTGCAAGATGATTTACTTGCCTCCATTTGTTGTTCATCAATCCAATATTGCGGACGCCAAGTACTGCAGCAGTTTTGGTGAGGAGTATGCGCGATTACTAAAGGAACTAAGTGAAGGGAAACAACATCATGAAGCATTGCTCCAACGTTCTTATCTCAATATTCATCAATACGAAAAAGCGGAGTTATGAGTGCAACATTCTTACAAATGGCCATTGTTTTTCTTGTCGCTGCGCTCATCGCAGTGCCATTGGCCAAGAGGTTGGGACTCGGAAGTGTTTTGGGGTACCTTATCGCAGGAGTAGTGATTGGTCCTTCTATTCTGGGATTCATTGGAGAAGAAGGTGAGGATATTATGCATGCCTCAGAATTTGGCGTGGTGATGATGCTCTTTTTGATTGGACTTGAACTCAACCCCCAAAGCTTTTGGAGAATGCGTAAACTCATTATGGGATTGGGCGGTGCTCAAGTGCTTTTTACCACTTTATTGATCTTCCCAATTTTTTATCTATTGTTTCGATTTTCAATTCAGGCTTCTCTCATTGTCGCAATTTCTTTTGCTCTTTCTAGTACTGCGATTGTTTTGCAAACTCTAAAGGAAAAAGGACTTTCGGACTCACCAGCTGGAAAGGCATCGTTCGCGGTATTGCTGCTTCAAGATATTGCAGTAATTCCAGTTCTAGCGATCATGCCACTGTTGGCGCCAGCTGCATCGTCAGGCGAAGCGGAATCAAGTTCTGTGTGGTCGGTTCTTTTCTCTTTGGGAGCATTGGGTGTTCTCATCGTAGCCGGTCGCTTTGCGGTAAATCCTTTTCTGAGATTAATTGCTAAAACACGAATGCCGGAGTTATTCACTGCGGCCGCACTATTTATTGTGGTTGGTGTGGCATATCTCATGTACCTCGCGGGAATTAGCGCTGCATTGGGAGCTTTTGTTGCTGGAGTCTTGCTAGCCAACAGCGAGTTTCGGCATGAACTAGAAAGCGATGTGGAACCTTTTAAAGGCTTATTGCTAGGGCTTTTTTTTACCGCCGTTGGGAGTACCATAAACTTTAACTTAATAGCAGAAAATCTTTTAATGATCTCAACCATTGTAGCGCTAGTCATTTTTATAAAATCCGCGGTGCTACTATTATTGGGCTATAGATTCAAGTTGAGTTTTGTGCAAGTTTCGGTTTTTGCTGTAATGCTCTCTCAAGTTGGAGAGTTTGCGTTTATTTTATTGAGTGGATCTTCTCAGTTGGGAATTATGGATGCATATCAATCGGAAATCTGCATTGCGGTTACCACCATCACCATGGCTATTTCTCCAATTATGATTTTTGTTAATGAGAAATTTATTGCCCCAAAAGTAATAGGTGTAGACCAGGCACCAGAAGTTCCCGCCGATACAATCGAGGAAAAGAACAAAGTTATAATTGCTGGATTTGGCCATTATGGGAGCACTATAGGTCGATTTTTAAGAGCCAATGGGGTGCCCGCCACGATCTTAGATTATGACAGTGAAAGGGTGGGATTTCTTCGGAAAATGGGATTCAAAGTTTACTTTGGCGATGCAACGAAACACGAACTGCTTATTGCCGCGGGAGCTCACGATGCGAAATTGCTCATTTGCGCTCTCGATTCTGAAGAGAAAAGTATCCTGCTAGCAGAGCTGGCGAGCAAACATTTACCACATTTAAAACTTTTCATTCGAACAAAGCACCGGTTTCATAGCTATGAGCTGATGAAGAATGGACAGGAAAGAACGTATAGAGAAAGCCTTCATAGCTCTGTATTTATGGGCGTGGATGTTTTGCATGAACTGGGTATGAGAAATTACACTGCCACGCGAAAGGCACAAGAGTTTATTAAGTATGACGAACAAGCAATGCAGCGATTGGTGCATCATTATGGAAGTGGTGATCAGTACATCATTAGTGCAAGAGAAGAAATAGAACTTCAAGAAAGACTTTTGTCTGAGGATGTACGATTCATTAATAATTCTGAAGATAACGCATGGGATAGTGAAGAAATGAGGGACGCTGCACGCAAGGCAAACGAGGTCAAATAGCTGTTTTCATTATCTTCGCTCTGTGAACTTGTATAGCAACAAACAGCGGTGGAAACTTTTTTTATTCGTGGTGGCCATGATCATCGTGGGCATTACACTTTGGTACAGTAACCACATTGCTGGAAAAATACGCGAAGAAGAAAGAGAGAAGGTAAGGCTTTGGAGCGCTGCTATCGAACGCAGAGCCGAGCTAGTGGAATTCACGGAAAACCTATTTGAGAATCTACGGGATGAGGAGCGAAAGAAGGCGAACCTCCTTGCAAAGGCGTATCAAATATTGAGCGACCCGAACGATCAAAATGACCTCACTTTTGTAACGGACTTTATTTGGAGCAATACCACCATACCCATTTTGATTTACGATGAGAAAGGAGAATTAAGTAATAGTGCCAATCTTCCTGAGGGCAGAGAAAGTGAAAGGTCATTTGTGGACTCATTGTATCGAGTAATGCGAGCGAAGTATGAGCCAATTCGATTTCAAGAGGTAGGGGTTAAAGTCTATTACAATGATAGTTATATTTTCATGGAGCTTCAACACACCATGGATGATCTAATCAATTCATTTATTTCAGAAACTGTAATCAATAGTGCTTCTGTACCGGTAATTGTAACCGATAGCACCCAATTGCAAGTGATTCGAGTGGGCAATATTGATACTACCAGTGTCGATATATCGATTGCCCAAAGACTGGCCGACATGAAGAAGGAGAATACACCAATTCGAGTTAAACTCCCTGGCCAAGGTGAACAGTTTATATTTTATGAAGACTCGCAAGTGTTGAAACAACTTCAGTTATTTCCTGTATTTCAACTTATTTTGATAGGGGTCTTTTTGTTGATCAGCTATCTTATTTTTTCTACGTTTAGAAAAGCAGAACAGAATCAGGTTTGGGTTGGAATGGCCAAGGAAACTGCGCATCAACTTGGGACACCTCTTTCCTCCCTTATGGCTTGGTCTTCCTTGTTGGAGGCGCAAGGAGTGGATAGTGCTACCATGATTGAACTCAACAAGGATATTGAGCGACTCAACACCATAACGGATCGTTTTTCGAAAATCGGATCTGTACCAGAGTTATTGGATTTGGATGTAGAAGAAGTGGTTACTAAAGCACTTGGCTATCTCATGCCGCGAGTGAGTTCGAGGGTACAGTTTAGAATTACCAATGAAACGCCCCACTTGCGTGCGTTCATCAATGCATCACTTTTCGGATGGGTATTGGAAAATCTTGTGAAGAATGCAGTAGATGCCATGGACGGTGAAGGAAGCATACAGGCACGAATTTTTGCAGAGAATGATACACCTTGTGTTGAGTTAATTGACTCTGGCAAAGGGATTGCAAAAAGCAAATGGAATACCGTTTTTCAGCCAGGATATACCACCAAGAAAAGAGGCTGGGGACTCGGATTGTCTTTGGTGAAAAGGATTATCGAGAATTATCATAAGGGCCGAATATACATTCGGTCGAGCGAGCCAGGTAAAGGTACCACCTTTAGAATAGAACTAACCAATTAGTTTTTTTTCCATGATGAAGTCGTTCATGTAAAACCCATTTCCTATGGATACATCAACTTCATCAATAATCTCAAAACCCTGGCTTTCATAGAACGCTTTCGCTTTATTGAAGCGATTTACGTTCAGGGTCATGGCTTTCGCCTTTGCGGTGATCGCTCTTTGTATGCTTTCGTGAAGTAATAATTTTCCAATACCGTACCCTTGAAAAGCCAAGTCGACGTAGAGTTTGTTAAGTTTGAATTTTTCGGGTTCGACGGAGGATATGGAAGAAATCCCGACGGGTTTCCCCTCTAGAAATGCTATAAGAAAAATACATTTTTCAATCTCGATCTGTTGTATCAAGGATGATTCTGAATACATCATGTCAAGCATGAAATCAATTTGGTCTTGAGAAATTGTAGATGCGTATGTTTGAGGCCAGACATTGTAAATCACCGAATGAATATTCGGTATATCTTCTTTAGTCGCTTGTTTGATATAAATCTGATTAGCCATGCATGGTTTCTTTTTTTCCATACTTACTCATCAATTCCGCTTCGTATTCTAGGAACTCGTTCCATCGTTTATCCACATCGATGTCTTTTCCGTACTTTCGAGCAAAGCCAATAAAGGTAGCATAGTGTTCTGCCTCGCTTTCCATGAGTTCGCGATAGAAAGATCTCAATCCTTCATCAGAGATGTTTTCGGATAGCATCTTGAAACGTTCACAGCTTCTTGCTTCGATCATTGCTGCAAAGAGCATTCGATCTACAAATTGTTGTTCTCTGCTTCCGCCTTGTTTGAAAAAGTTTGCAAGGTCATTGACATATTCATCCTTCCGCTCTCTGCCAAGAGTTAATCCTCTTTTTTGTAATTCGTGATGTACCATCCCGAAGTGCTCCATTTCTTCCCGACATATTCGGACCATTTCATCTACGAGATCAGGATATTCTGGGTATTTGACAATACAAGTAATGGCGTTGCTGGCGGCTTTTTGTTCGCAATAGGCATGATCGGTAAGTATTTCCTCGATATTTTTCTCCACGACGTTGACCCATCGGGGATCAGTAGCGAGTCGAAGGCCGAGCATTACTTTTTTCTTTTCCATGGCACAAAAGTAGGTAAAGAGTACGCTCGCTTTGCTCGCGGAGTAAATCGCCGAAGGCGATAATTTTTTAATTCGATAGAGCTCTATAGAGCTCTGTATCTGGCGTTAGCTCCTCCGCGAGCGCAGCGAGCGTGCTCCATGAGCGAAGCGAATGTCCTCCGCGAACGCTAGTGAGCGTGCTCAAAGAGCTGCCGTATTTCAAGAAGGAGTCGCGACTTCACTTCCTCCATATCGAACCTCCGTCCCAACTCCCGCTCCATGCTTGTAACATCTTTATCGTCTATTCCACAGGGTATGATGTTCTTGAAATAGGATAAATCGGTATTCACATTGAATGCAAATCCATGCATCGTAATCCAACGACTACACTTAACGCCCAGAGCAGCAATCTTGCGGGCTTTAGCAGGATCTGACTCATCTATCCAAACTCCAGTGAGGCCGTCAATGCGCCCTGCTGTTATGGAGTAGTGTGCAAGGGTTCGAATAATTGCCTCTTCCAAATACCGAAGGAACTTGTGAATATCTGTGAAATAGTGCTCTAAATCAAAGATGGGATAGCCAACGATTTGACCAGGTCCGTGGTAAGTAATGTCTCCGCCGCGATTGATGGGGTAGAAGGATGCTCCTACTTTCTTGAGTTCTTCTTCGGATAGGAGTAGATTGGAAATGTCGCCGCTCTTCCCTAAGGTGTAAACATGAGGGTGTTCGACAAAGAAGAGATAGTCGGTGGTATCGGCTATCTCTTCTTCTGGGTATTTTCTTCTTCTTAACTTGAGATCACCATTTTCAGAGAAGAGTTTTTCTTGCAAATCCCAACACTCTTTATAGTCCATGGTGCCGAGATCAGAAAAGGTGATATGGGGCATAAACAGATTAATTGATTTTACTCAACTCTCCCTTCAAGTAAATGATTGCTGGGATGGCCACAGGGTCTTCGGAACGAAGTTCTGCTAAATCAATGCTCAACCAGTCGCCAAGATGATTCAAATAGAAGGTACGCTCAATTCTATTGCTTCCTTTGGAATGTACTTCGATAATGGTATCGCATTTTTCACCCATGAGTTTTTTACATAGTTCCATGCGAATTTGCGAACGTTTGTGATCGTCTTCGTTGCGAATAATGAGCACCGCAACGCGATTGTCACCACCGGTCCAACCTACAAGTTCATTGTGGTTCATTTCAGGGAAGACATGATGCCAACAGAGCATTTTACTGTTTTCATTTATTTGCTGTCTCCAACGAATAGCCAATCCTTCATATTGAGCTTCGCTATATAGAATTGGAATACGAGAAACAATGCGATCGGCGATAGACTTGGAAGTCGCTCTGATATCAGCGATATTGCTTTCGATCAATCGAATGGTATTTTCAATAGAAGTCTCAAATGAACGATCGATAATGCCGTATGCTGCTAAAACGAAAAATTGCTGAACAGCGCTGTAGCCAAACATAGATCGTGGAGGATTTCCTCCAGGGATAAGGATGCAATTCAACCCCATTTCTTTTGCGTAACCTGCAATTTTGCCTCCGCTAGTAATACAAGCGATTTCAGCACCTTTGGATCGGCCCTCATGGAATGCGGCAACGGTTTCTTCGGTATCGCCGCTGTAGCTGCTGATGATCAATAAGGTTTTTTCATTCACAAAAGCGGGAAGCACATAGTCGTTGGTACAGATGATAGGAAGAGAGCAGGTTTCAGCAACGATTTGTGAAACGATTTTGCCTCCAATTCCAGAACCCCCGAGACCAGATATGACAATGTTCTCAAAAGAACGTGAAGGTATGTTGAATGTGGCGGTACGTCCGATTTCTAAGGCTTCCTTTAAATGCTGTGGAAATGCTTCTACTAAGGCTTTCATGTTGTATGAATAAAAAGTTTGACGCAAAAATAAGGGAATGTGTCTTTCGAACACATTCCCTTTCATATGAACTTATCAGTGGTTGTTAATTCACCTTTGCGAGGGTGGAAGCCAAACCTTCGTAAGAGGTAAGCTCCATTTTAATACTTCCTACTTTTAGCTTTGCTTGCGCCAAAACAGGGATGTGATTTAAGTCGTCTGTTACCCAGACACTCAGGTCTTCCTCTTTTTTAAATACACGCCCTTTTTGAACGACCGGGGCAAAGCGAATACAGTTGAATGTTCCAGCATCTACTTTGATGGTTTCTTTTCCCAAATATTTCATTTTCATTGGGTAAATCTCTCCATCAACAATGGTTTGAATGGTAATGATATCTCCCTTCTTTTTTGTTGAATAGTCCATGGTACGTGCATAGAAGTATGCGCTAATCATATCTTGCACAAAGTCAGGAGTGGCGTAGCTATTTTTTTTCTCATCGGTATATGCTCGCTTTTCTTGATGGAAGGTATAATCTTGTTGGATTTTATACCCGCCCTCATCACAATTGCGTATGAAGCGGTAGGGGAAAATTCCTTCTTTGTCGATATACGTCTCAAATCGATCTCGAACCTTGAAAAACCAGTCAAAAGAACCTAGACTTTTTCCTTCACCAACAACGTGGTATGCTTCTCGGCCACCGAATTTGTAAGGACTTTCGTTTACTGTGAGGGTTGCAGTACCAGCGTTGATCATTCCATAGTGAATTCGATAACTCACTTTCTCACCAGCGCGAAATGCGTTGTTGGGGATGGAGCGATAACCCATGGCGGGCAAGTAACTGATGTTTACTTTGGGAGGCTTCGTTGTCTGAGCAACGAGGTCGGAAACAACGAAGGCCATTGCGAGTATGAATGCAATCTTTTTCATGTCAAGGTGCTTTTCAAAGTCAGTGCCAAAGCAACGATCCTATTACAAGAAAATTATACGTCAACAGTAGCAATGCACTTTAGCTCTATTGCTATGGGTGTAGGAAGAGAGTTGATTTCTACTGTTGTTCTGCAAGGCATGGCATCTTTAAAGTACTCTGCATAAAGTCGATTGTAGGTGTGAAAGTCGCGCTTCATGTTGACCAAAAAAACAGTCACGTCTACGAGATTTTCCCACTTGCTTCCACTTGCCTCTAATATGGAGCGTACGTTTTGAAAAACACTATGACATTGAGCTTCAAAATCGAACTCTAGGAAATTACCATTTTTGTCTAACACTAGTCCAGGTACCCCGCTATCTGTTGCGTCGCTGCCCGCCACTCTCGGACCCACCCCTGAAAGGAATAGTAAATTTCCTACTTTGCGAGCATGTGGATAAAGACCTACGGGTTTGGGCGCTGTGTTGGTCGAAATTTGTTCTGACATATTTATTTTTTTAAGAAAGTGGATTCAAAATAAAATTCACCTCGAAGTTTCGCTTTTATAGTATAGGTTCCTGATAAAAGACCATGTAGGGAAACTTGTGCACTTCTGCCTGTATTTGTCATCTGATTAGAAACCATCTTTCCCTCAAGATTGAAAATCTGTATTGAGTCAATGGGAATATCATTTTGACTTTCTACAACAAGAAAATCTTCTGCTGGATTGGGATAAACGCGGCAAATTGAATGAGAGATATTTCCAGTTTTGGAAAGACAGACAAAAAGCCAGTCTGCCGCAGCGGGGAATTCTCTTTCCCAAAACCATTCGCTATGCTGCCCGTCGACCCAATCAATATCTTCCAATTGTCCTGGATCATATCCCACTTGATTGAGGCTATTCATCATGTCGTTTTGATCTTCCAAAACACTTCCATTGCCTTCATTGGTGCCGCAGACGTGATAGATTCGAGTATCAGGAAATACAACATGGTTTTCCGCTAGATTATAAATCTCTGGATTGAACCAATAGGCAGAAGAGAACAGTGCAGCTTTTGAAAACACATCTGGGTAAGTAAAAAGCACGTACGCACTTATGAGAGCGCCCAGGGAGGAACCCCCTATTCCTGTGTTAAGCCGATCTGGAAGTGTTCTAAAGTAACTATCAATAAAGGGCTTTAAGGTTTCAACAATGAACGCCGCATATTCATCTCCTTGTCCACCTGCATTGTATTGGTTATTCACCCAAGGAGCGTATTCGTTAAGGCGGTTTTCTCCACCGTTGTCAATTCCAATAATGATCATTTTAGCGCATGGACTGGCCACTTCGTTGATGATGCTTTCATCGACAGACCACTCGCCGGAAAATGAAGTTCCTGCATTGAAGAGGTTTTGACCGTCCTGAAGATATAGGACAGGATAGGAAATAGAAGTTTCGTAATAATCTGTCGGAAGCACTACCCAAATTCTTCTTGCTCTATTTAATTGCGGCATGTAATAATTAGAGTCGAGCACCCTCACATGCGGAGTAACAGTCGTAGTGCCGTCAAAATCTTCCCAACCGGCAATGGTTATTTGAATCACTCCACCATTTTGATAAACTACCGTTCTGTTAGGAATATACCCACCACTGATGGAACCCTCCACTCTGGCCCATGTACCACGAGTAATTTTGAATTCAATAACACTTCCATTTGTTCCGTCTATTTCTACAGACCAAACTCCATTGCTATTCGTGAGGATGTGACTCGAAGAATTTTCATCCCAGTTGTTCACTGTTCCAGCCAGATACAGTGTATCTAAAATGGGCGTTAATTGAGGCAGGTCAGTTACTTGAATGGTCATACTTCCGAAAGCGCATTCAAAGCTGAAAACGGTAAACAAAAGCAGCCAATACCGATTGAACATTCGGTTTATCATTGATGAATGATTTTACCCGTTTTAATAATGTCTCCTACTGAAAGTTTGTATAAATAGGTACCTTTTGGAAGTTCTCTCGTTGGTCTCCAATTCAAATTTTGAGCACCTGCTCTGCTCTTAGCTAGATTTTCGGTGTGAACTTTTCTACCTTGAAGATCGAATACGTCCAGTTGTATCAATAGATCTTTCTTGGTGGTAAAATTCCAGGAAACTTGATCGTTAAAAGGGTTGGGGAATACTTTTACATCTGAACTAAAAATACTCACGTTGCTAACAGAGGCCGCTTCAACAGGTGGTAAGGACGAAGTAAAAATTCCATTCGCGTGCGTTCCAATGGCTATTTTCCCATCAAATGGGCGCGCCTTAATCATGTTCACAACAATGTTCCCAATAGTTTCTGCTCCCTCCATTTCCCAAAGAGTGTTCATGCCGTCTAGAAGCGAAGTGCTGTACAGACCTGCGCTTGTTGCTGCAAAATAAATCTGAGGCGTGGATGGATAAATTTCTACCCAATATACTGCAGGACCTGCGCCTGTGCCATTGGGATTTTCTTCAAGATTGCCACTAACGTCTACCCATGTTTCTCCCTGATCTAAAGAGTGAAAGATACTATTGACGTTGTAGTTGGCAAATGAAATCATCAGTTCGTCCGTGTTCAAGTCGTTCACCGAAATGCAAGATGCATAGGCGTTGTTCGGCCACAAATCGGAAGTGATTTCCGTGCGAACAGGATCTACAAATATGCTGTCCAACATCCAGGCTCTGCCATTGGAAGAAGCGTAAAAGAGTTTCGTGTTATCGATGATGGATTGATCTAATGTAGTAATAGGGCCTGCGGAAACTGGAATGATGCTCTCGCTCACATTGTCCCATATTCCAAGTTCTAGTTTATTGATATAGTCTCCTGTTACTTCAATAGAGCTAACAGCGGGCAAATGCCAAATCGTTCTATTGCCTGCCATCCAAATATCGTCATGGGTCTGAGAGTCGAGAATGAACGGATTGATGAAAAGATAGCTCGGTCCTGATGTTGGATCAATGCGTTCGGTGTTGGTAAGCTGTCCTTGGTCGTTGATTGTTTTCTTATAGATTCTACCAAGTTGAGACGAGGTAAGAATGAAATCTCTTCCTTCTGGAAGCGCGCAATATGCGCCATCATCTGCATGTACTTCTTTCCAATCAGCTTGTGTATCTGTGGTGTGTGTAATCCAAGTACCATTGTCTTGCATACCACCGAATACAAAATCACTGGTAGCATGCCCTTGTTCCATTGCAACGGTATAGAACTGGGTGGTTAGATACCCGTGATTCAAAGGGATCCATGCGACGCTGTCTGCGAGAGCATCGTCAGTGCGGTAAATTCCGCCGTCGTTGGCACTCCACATTACATTGGGGTTTACTCTAGAAAAGACCATGACATGTTGATCACTGTGATGATTGGGATAACTGTAGTTGGTAGGTTGTTCGATATTGCACCTGTAACCGCCTATCCAATCTTCATCGTCTAATTGAAATGCGGAAGTGCTTCTATGAATATTGATTCCTCCAATATAGAGCGCTTCTTGTGTAGGGTGATGTGTAATACAAAGGTCGAATCCATTTTGCGATCGCCATGTAGCGAAATCGAAGTTGGTGCCAATTTGAAGCACACATGGTGTATCTGGGAGATTGGCACTTCTATTTTCCCAAATACCTCCCGAACCCGTGCCGTCGCCTGATACGTAAGTGTATTTATAAAGGACATGATCAACCGTAGTAACTGAGTTATCCATTTCTGCGATAAGAAACATTTCGTTCGCGTTCATAGGATTAAAGCACATCACACCCCGCTGTTGATCGTACCACCCATCTGGTGTGATTTCTGTCCAATTGATTCCATCGGGAGAGCGATATACTCCTCTCGGATTGGCTCCGTTGCCAAAACTCATGTAGGCATAAACAACTCCGTCTTCATTTACAACTACGTCTACATATTGAGAAGCAGCGGCCGTGAATCCTAGCACTTGACTCCAAGTTTCTCCTCCATCAACACTTCGAATGATACCATTGTACACCGAAGCGTACACTTCGTCTTGTTCAAGATTGGAATAATCAATGGCCATGTTCCAAATGAAATCATAGCTTCCGTTTTGCATTACATTTTGGGGAGTTCCTGATGCAGTCGAAGTCAATTGTTGCCATGATTGCCCATTGTCGGTACTCTTGAATATTCCATCTCCGCTGTACAGAGAAACAAAGGAGGTTCCGCTAACGATTCCATAAAACTCTTCTCCTGTGCCCATGTACCATGTGTCTTCATGACCTGGTCGAATGTCTTGAATAACACAAGAAGTAGTATGTATCTGTGAGGGTGCAGTAGTTTTTGTCCATGTTTGACCTCCATTGGCAGATCGCCACATTCCACCAGAGACACTTCCAGCAAGGATGATGTTTTCATCTTGAATATCCAATGCAAGCGCTCTTGACCGTCCGCCCTTATTGATTGGACCTCTCTGAATCCAATTCAAGCTTCTATCATATTCTTTATGCGGAAGGCGCGAGGTGTATTCTCGCACTCTTAAGTGCATGTCGCGAGGAATCTCTCCAGTGCTTGGATCGCGATGACGGAGATACTCGAAATACCTTCTACTGGATGGATTCACGCCGTAGCCTTCTTCCATTGCGCCAGGAAGGCTATCCGTAAATGTCGCTAGATATAGGGCACCTCCTCCGCAAAGAAGCAGCGCAAAAGATAAAGAGAGAATAAAGGTCTTCATAGGCTCAAATATAGTGGATTCAGCCGTTATTTCTATTCGATATGTTTTTGATAGAAAAAAGCCTTGGGGTGTTAGTTCTTATAAAACTTTTCGACTTGACCAGAACTGCAAACAAGGTAAATTCCAGTTGGCCAATCCTGACAATTGACGTCAACGTTATTTTGAACATCTTTTGTAAATAGTGTTTTTCCCAAAAGATCTTTGATTTCAATGCGAACCGAATGATTGTTCGGTAAGGAAATTCGAATTTTATCATGAGTGGGATTTGGATAAACCAGGAAGCTTAGGAGCTCCTCATTGTTGGTGTTTTGGATGGATGGGCAAGAGTGATCTTGGAAGAAGGAAATGATTTCTTCGCTGGCATTGATGTCTCTATTGATTGCTCCAACACCACCCAGCACAGCTTCCGTGTCAGGCCATTGGTGTCCGCCCCCATCTATTCTGTACAGGATTACTTCGGAGTTGTTTTGACAGTCGGTCCAAGTGATTTTTTCTACAGTAGAGAAATCTGTCAAATTGGTATTAGGAATATCAATAGTAGTGGACACATTGCTGCAGTTGTTTGCATTATTCCAATGATCTATTACGCTTTGCACAGATAAACCAGAAAAGGAAGAGCCATTGTAACTAACGATGAAATCAGAGGTACCATGAATGTGCATGATCGAAGTTTCTCCAGGATCTCCACAATTGTCGATCATTCCTTGAGTCATAACGCCAGCTACGGAGGCAACTGCTGAGAAACAATGCGAAGATTCACAAGCCATTTTATAGCTCATATATCCACCATTGCTAAAGCCACAGGAATATAATTTTTGAGGGTCTACGCCTATGTCGTTAATGAAGTAATCGATCAATGCATCCAAAAATCCAACATCATCAGCGGTGCTTCCTCCAACCGACAATCCTACATTCCAACTGTTGCTTATTCCATCGGGATATACCACCACGGCATTTGCGGAGTTTGTGAATTGATGCATGTTGCTAACATTGGCAATGGCGGGCCCATCTTGAGTTGCTCCGTGCAAAACTAAAACGAGCATTGGCGCCTGCGGCGGTAGTGTTTGGGGAACGTAATAGATGAAGTTTCTGGTCTCTCCCCCAAATTGAAGTGATCCGCTGATTTGCGCGGAGAGCTGTATGCTGAATAATGAAAATATCAAGTAGATAATCTTGTTCATTGTTTGCGGTATTTAAAGGTCTATAGATATAGCTATTTGTAAAAAGTCTCTTCCTGTTTCGTCGGTCAAATTATAATCGAACTGATGAAGATATCCGCTTTGAATAGTAAGATGGTCGGTCATTTTTCTTCCAATACCGAGGTAAATTCTATTTCTTTCGAAATAAGTGGCTTTATCAGTGAAAAAAAGTTCGTTCCAGCACTGCACATAGGCAACACCTTTTTTAATTTCTAAATTATTAATTGGTACTGTAAGAGACAGGCGATATCTAAAACGATTTCGATAACCATTGGAAGTGAATCGTTGCTCAGCCCGGTAGCGATGGTCCAGTCGTGTTTTTCGAAATTCGTGCCGAATTCGAAACTCCCCCCAGGATCGTATTTCTTGGTTTTTCACAGGGGTTTCGAAATTGCCGCCAGAAGAATACGTATCATAACGCCCAGCGCCGACTATAAAAGAAAACACACTATCGAGATCATAGTGAAAGCCACCTTTGAATTCATAATAGTGAAATTCATTGTAGAAAGATAAACTTCGAAGTTGAGCTTCGGCAAAAACACCAAAGGTCTTATTAAAGTCTTTACTGACATTGAGAACGTTCCAGGAGCCCAGTTTTCCCGCGAAGGGATCTTCTTGAGCCCAACTGATCAACGAGAGAAAACAAAAGACGATTAAAGTGGCCTTGCGCATAATGCGAATATACAAGAGCGAGAATAAATGGGGGCGTCTAATGTCGTGGAAGACCCCAATTCGATTATAACCAAACAAAGTACAATGGGTTATGCTGCTCGAGAAGAGTTTTGAAGCTATGACTAAATAGAACGCATTGTCTTACAGTGGTTCTATTATCTTTGCAACCCTAATAAGCGGGGAAAGATTATGAAGAATATACGCAATTTCTGTATCATCGCTCACATCGACCATGGTAAATCCACATTGGCAGACAGACTCTTGCAGGTCACTGGCACCGTAGATGATCGCAAGTTGGTTGCGCAAACGCTTGATGATATGGATCTTGAGCGAGAAAAGGGAATCACCATCAAGGCTCACGCCATTCAGATGGATTATACATATAAGGGCCAAAAGTATGTATTGAACCTTATTGATACTCCAGGACACGTGGATTTCAGTTATGAGGTATCACGAAGCATTGCCGCATGTGAAGGGGCTCTGCTTATCGTTGACTCTACACAGGGAATTCAAGCACAAACCATCTCGAATCTCTATTTGGCGCTGGAACATGACTTGGAAATCATTCCTGTTTTGAACAAATTGGACTTACCTAACGCTGAGCCGGAGGTAGTAAAAGATCAAATCGTAGAGCTCATTGGGTGTGAAAGAGATTCTATTTTATCGGCAAGCGGTAAAACGGGTCTGGGAGTAGATTCTATTTTAGAGGCCATTGTTGAAAGAATACCTGCTCCAAGTGGAGATGTCGATGCGCCATTGCAAGCGATGATCTTTGATTCCATGTTTAACTCTTTCAGAGGAATCATTGCTTATTACAGAATTCTAAACGGCACTTTGCGCAAAGGCGATAAGGTGAAGTTCATGAGTACAGATAGAACCTATGAAGCCGATGAAGTCGGTGTTTTAGGATTGGATCTTAAGCCAAAGCCCTTTGTCGCAGCGGGTGACGTGGGATACATCATTAGTGGTATTAAAACGGCAACAGAAGTAAAGGTCGGAGATACCATTACAACAGTTGCAAATCCCTGTACTGTCGCAGTGAAAGGGTTCGAAGACGTTAAACCAATGGTATTTGCAGGGCTTTATCCAGTGGATACAGACGAATATGAAGAGTTGAGGGCGTCTATGGAAAAGCTACAACTCAATGATGCTTCTTTGGTATTCGAACCAGAAAGTTCTGCCGCCCTTGGATTTGGCTTCCGTTGCGGTTTCTTGGGAATGTTGCACATGGAAATCATTCAAGAGCGTTTGGAACGAGAGTTCGATATGACGGTGATTACCACGGTGCCAAACGTGAGCTATTTTGCATACACCACTAAAGGAGAAACCTTGGAGATTCATAACCCAAGTGAATTGCCACCACCTGATAAACTGGAATATGTTGAAGAACCATACATCAAGGCTCAAGTCATTACAAAGTCAGAGTACGTTGGTTCTGTTATGACGCTTTGTATAGAGAAAAGAGGAATCTTAACAAATCAATTATACCTCACCAGTGATCGTGTTGAATTGAGTTTCGAAATGCCTTTGGCAGAAATCGTCTTCGATTTTTATGATCGATTGAAAACCATTTCGAAGGGATATGCTTCATTCGACTATTTCCCGGCAGGTTATAAGCAAAGTGATTTGGTAAAGATGGACATTCTGCTCAACGGAGATCAGGTGGATGCTCTTTCTGCATTAATACACCGTGATCATGCTTTTGATTTAGGAAAGAAGATTTGTCTTAAGTTAAAAGAACTCATACCAAGACAACAATTTGAAATTGCATTGCAGGCGGCGATTGGTGCTAAAATTATTGCACGTGAAACCATCAAAGCTTTGCGAAAAGACGTTACCGCGAAATGTTATGGAGGGGATATTTCTAGAAAAAGAAAGCTCCTTGAGAAACAGAAAGAAGGTAAGAAAAGAATGCGTCAAGTGGGCAGTGTAGAGGTTCCGCAAGCAGCGTTCCTGGCTGTTCTCAAGCTGAATTCCTAATGCTAATAAATGCTTTTGGCAGGATTAGTTTTTGGTGTTCTTTGCTGGGAGCATTCGTGGTGCTTTACCACTACTTGTCTCGAGAAACTTCTTTTGAACCACTGGTATTTGCTATTGTTGAATTGGGCTTAGTGATTCAAGTGCTGTATGTCTATTTCGCTCAATCTGTTATTCAGTTGCCCCGTTACTTGTCATCGGAAACGCTCGATAATGATTGGATGTACCATGCGAATGGAAAGGTAATTTATAGATCCATCCCACCATTTTTAGTTGCAGCGATGGTCGTATCCATGGTGGTGTGGACTTTTGTAGGATTGTTCAGTTTTGCTTTGATAGAGTCCTTATTTGAAGTGAATTTTGAAAATTTAAAGGATCTCATGTCTGCTCTGTTTATTCTTATTGGAGCTGTAGGAGCCATTCCGACCATTTTGTTTAATCTGCAAACTTGGAACTATAAAGGATTGGAGCAAGTTCAGTAATCTCCTATCGACTGTTCATAAACACCTTCTTCTACACTAAAGTCTAAAATCGGATGTTACGATATTCACACCTTGAATTGTATGGTATGAATAGATTCATTACACTGTTGTTTCTTTTGATGAGCGCTCTTTCCTGGAGTCAGCGCCAGAACTTTGAAGATTTTTATCCGAATGGAAAAAAAAGAAGTGAAGGGCGGTATGAAAGAGGTTTGGAGGATAGCACATGGAAGTATTATTATGAAAATGGAGCGCTTCAGGAAGTGTCTAATTATAAATTGGGAAAGTTTCATGGTCCCGTTTTGAGGTATCATCCAAATGGTGCCCTCATGGTGGAAGGTTATTTCAAGAATGATAAGCAAGATAGCATCCAAAAAACATTTGGCGCTGACAGTGTCTTGCTTGAATTGGGATACTTTAAACTAGGAAAAAAATCAGGCACATGGGTGACGTTCAATGGCAAGGGCGATACTTTGACAATGGAAGAATATACCGACTCTCTTCAAAGGCTGATGTACTTCCGTTCTGTGCCTGGATCGGTCACCTGTCGAGACGGGAATGGATCCGTAACCGAATACTTCGAAAATGGCAAGCCAAGAATGATCACCTATTATTCCGGAGGTTTGCCCGACAGCGTGTTTGTAGAGTATTTCAGCGGAGGCTCTATCAAGGTGGAGGGAAAATATACCCTTGGTAAAAAACAGGGCTTATGGAAAGAGTACTATGTCACAGGAAAGCCAAGAAAGTTAATTCACTATCTCAACGGCACTCCAGACGGGTTGATTGAAGAGTATTATGTCAACGGTCAATTGAACGTTTCAGGAAATCACTTTCAAGGAAAGAAGAACGGAAAGTTTTCATGGTTTCGATCAGATGGCCAACCCGACATGATGGGGTCGTTTGAAAATGATATTCAGACCGGAGAGTGGATTTATTGGTACGACAATGGTCAAAAACACTATTGGGGCGAGTATTTAGAGGGAAAAATGCACGGATCGTGGAAGTACCGGTACAGAACAGGAGAGTCGTGGAAGGAAGGAACTTATGCTCATGGCCTAAAAGAAGGCAAGTGGCAGTATTGGTTTGAGAATGGAAAACTTTTAATGGAGGGCAACTTTAAGAACGATTTGGAAGAAGGTCAGTGGGTGAGCTACTACGACTCAGGCAAACCAAAGGACAAAGGCAGCTACTCGAAAGGAAAAATGAATGGTGCCTGGGAAGGGTACTATCCCAATGGTGTAAAGAATTATGTAGGGTCTTGGAAGAATGACGAGAAGACAGGTTCATGGAGCTATTGGACAGATAGAGGTCGCATGGAGAAAATGGAAACCTATAACGACCGAGGAGAGCTGCACGGGCCAACCGAAATTTATGGTGCCAATGGAAAACTGGAGAGCAAGGGTTCTTATAAAGATAAAAAACCTCATGGAAAGTGGACTTACTATCATCCGCATGGACCAGTGCTTCGTGAGTGTGAATATGATCAGGGGAAACTCAACGGTAAAAGCAAGATTTATGGAGTATCTGGTAAGTTGATTGAAGAATGCTCGTACAAGAATAACAAACGAGATGGATTGTATACCAGTTATGATGAGAAGACTGGCAAGATTATCATTAAACAAGAGTTTGTTAATGGCAAGATTGTCAAAGTTATAGAAGGCAAGCCTAAATAGTCTTCGGGCTGCTAAGACAATATCTTATATTTGTTGCTTTCACGTGTGTTTGATGTGAAGCGAACGAAAATTATTTTATCAGATGGGATGTTCAAGTTGTTCTTCAAATAATGGATTGCCGGGCGGTTGTAAAAACAATGGCGCTTGCGGCACCTATGGCTGTAATAAACTCGATGTGTTTGATTGGCTCGCTGGTATGGAAGTGCCCATGGGACAAAAAGCTTTTGATATTGTCGAGGTAAGATTTAAAAACAGCAGAAAAGGATTTTACAGAAACTCAACAGGATTGGAACTTTTTCAAGGCGATGTGATCGCTGTAGAAACCTCCCCCGGCTATGATGTTGGTGTGGTTTCATTATCGGGCGAATTGGTCCGTGTACAAATGAAGCACAAAGAGGTGAAAGACAATTATGAAATCAAAAAAGTGCTTCGCAAGGCTACGCAACAAGATATTGAGAAGTGGCAGGAAGCGCGTAAAATCGAGCAAGACACGATGATGCGTGCGCGCACCATCGCCCGCGAATTGGATCTTCAAATGAAGATTTCTGATGTGGAGTATCAAGGTGATAAAACCAAGGTTACGTTCTATTACACCGCAGACGATCGAGTGGATTTCCGCGAGTTAATCAAGCGTTATGCGGAGGCGTTTCGTGTGCGAATTGAAATGAGACAAATTGGTTATCGTGTTGAAGCAGGCCGTTTGGGTGGAATTGGAAGTTGCGGAAGAGAGCTATGCTGTAGCTCATGGTTAACAGACTTCAGAGCGGTAAGTACGAGCGCAGCGCGTTATCAGCAGCTTTCTTTAAACCCTAGCAAATTGGCAGGGCAGTGCGGAAAGCTGAAGTGTTGTTTGAATTATGAGTTGGACCAATATGCCGAGGCATTGAAAGACCTGCCTAGCACAGCGATCAGACTTAAACTCCCAAAAGGAACTGCCTCTCACTTTAAGACGGATATTTTTAAGAGAACTTTATACTACACCTATGACGGAAAGCCAGAGGAGTCACCCTTCCCGCTTTCAGTGGATGCTGTTAAAGAAATCATTGAACGCAACAAACGTGGAGTAGTCATTGAGGATGTAGAGGATTTCATGGAAGTGGAAGAAACAGTTGAAGAAACAGACTTCGCCCAGGTAGTAGGTCAAGATAGTCTCACTCGCTTTGATCAGAAAAAGCGTAGGAAGCCCAACAATAAGAATCGAAGACCGAATAATTCTCGCCAAGGACAAGGTGGACAGCCCGCTACAGGATCCAACACTGCCCAGAGGCCTCAGCAACAGGGTCCGCGCCCACAAGGCAATAAACCTAGTAATCCTCAAAATCCACCTCGTGAAGGTCAAGGTCCAAAAAATCAAGGACAACCCAATCGTGGACGAGGTCCACAGCGAGGAAACAGAGGCCCGCGCCCAGAGCAAAAGGGAGGAGAACAGTCATGACGCGTTTGTTTTTTTTGATGATAACCTTGTGCTCGCTGTTTTTATATTCCTGCGACGACGCTGTGTTTTATGAGGAAAATCAGAGTATTGACGGCGGCAAATGGTCTGCGAAAGAAGGTAAGTCATTTGAGTTTGATGTTCAGGATACAACACACCTTTATAATTTTTATGTAAATCTCCGCAACGGGGAGGAATACGCCTATCGGAATCTTTACCTGTTTATAGAAATGGAATTTCCAAACGGTAAAAAGAGCACAGATACATTGGATTGTCCTCTGGCAGACCCTATGGGAAATTGGTATGGAAGTGGTCTTGGAAAAATCTATGATAATAGAATTTTGTTTCGTGAAAGAAAGAGATTTCCTTTGTCGGGCCGATATAAAGTGGAGATTTTTCAAGGCATGCGCCATGAGCAGTTAGAAGGCATTTATGATGTCGGCTTTCGATTGGCAAAATCAAATTAAGGGCTGTTAGCTCAGCTGGTTTAGAGCACTACGTCGACAACGTAGGGGTCGCTGGTTCGAATCCAGCACAGCCCACCCAAAGTTTATGCAGTTTAAAGACATTGTTGGACAAAAGGACGCCAAAGAAAGGCTTTTACACTCCTACAAAGAGGGGCGTTTGGCTCATGCCATTATGTTGCTAGGTCCTGAGGGCTCTGGTAACTTGGCAATGGCGCTAGCCTTTGCCCAATATATTTCTTGTCCCAACAAATCGCATGAAGACAGTTGCGGTGCCTGTGTAAGCTGTAAGCGTCATGCAAGTTTGCAACATCCCGACGTACACTTTTCATTTCCATATTTCCCTGCACCCAAGTCAGAGCGTGGTGGAGAAGATACCAACTCGGGGTTTTATGCCGCTCCTTGGAGAGAGGCATTATTGGAATCGCCTTATCTGAGCTTGGATCATTGGAGAGACTGTATCACGAAGGATAATAAAGTGCTTCAATTGCCCGTGGCTGAAGCAGATTATATCATGAAGCGACTCAGCTTAAAGAGTTTCGATGGAGGCTATCGTTTCTTGATTCTATGGCTGCCTGAGTATTTAGGCTCTGGAACCGCCAACAAACTTTTGAAAACGATTGAAGAGCCTCCGGCAAATACCTTGTTTTTTTTCGTAAGCAATAACAGTGAGCGCATTCTCACTACTATTCTTTCTAGGGTTCAAACCCTGCATATCCCAAAGCTGAGGGATGAAGATATTCTCGGGTATCTCCTAGGTAGAGGAGTGGAAAGTCAAGTGGCTCAGAGCATCACTCATTATGTAGACGGCAATTTTTGGAGAGCCCGTCTTTTGGCATTTTCGGAAGATCCTAATGTGTTTTTTTCAAGTCAGTTTATTCATTGGATGCGCATCTGCTTTAAGAAGGACATGGTCGCTGTTGTTAAATGGGCGGATGAAATGCACAAGCTGACCAGAGAGGAACAGAAGGATTTTTTGATGTATGCTTTGGATCAAGTAAGACAAAACTTGGTTTTGAATTATGCTGGTTCTTCATTGGCTAGGATGAACGCCCAAGAAGCGGAGTTTTCCGTAAAGTTCTCCCCATATATCAACGAAAGGAATTCCGAAGATTTAATGGACCTAATTTCTGATGCGCACCTAGATATTGGAGGAAATGTTACTTCTAAGTTGGTGCTTACGGACCTTTCAGTGAAAGTGCATTATCAGCTGAAGAAGTAGCATCGAGTCGGTTCAAAATTATTCGTCCTTTCTTGTTTTTTTCTTAAAAAATTAAGTCAATTTTGCTCAATAATTAATCATATATGAAGCAATTAATACTCGTTTGCGGCATTGCGCTATCCATGCTTGCCACAAGTTGCGTGAGTCATCGCAAATACACGGATCTAGAAGCCAAGAAGAACTCGTTGGTTTCTGAAAACGATCAACTAAAAAAAGATAAAGAATCGTTAGAAGCAAAAGAAAAGGAGCTTACGAGCGATTTGGGTGTGCGCAATAAGGAATTGGAAGAGTTAAGAATTGATACTGCTGATATGGGAAAGCAGTATAGACAATTAAAAATTCAGTATGATAAAATCAATGAATTGAATGATATTCTTTCTAAGAAAAGCAACGAGCTTCTGAGTCAGGCTACTGGAGAAAATCAGAAGTTGGCAACGGAGCTTTCCAAAGCTCAAGAAGCTTTGCAAAAAAAGGAAGACATGCTCAAGACATTGGAGAAAGACTTGAATGTGAAGCAGGCTGCTATCGACAAAGCGAATACCGATTTGAAGGAAAGAGAGGTAAAAATGAAAGAGCTGGAAGATCTTCTAAACGCGCAGAAAGAAGCTTCTTCGGCATTAAAGGACAAGGTTCAAAATGCACTCTTGGGTTTCAGAGATAAAGGCTTAACGGTTACCGAGAAAGACGGGCGCGTGTATGTGAGTATGGAAGCAAAGCTCTTATTCGCATCGGGTTCTACCCAAGTAGATCCAAACGGAAGAAAAGCCCTTGTTGACTTGGCGGAAGCCATTGAGAACGAAGTAGACATGCAAGTGTATGTAGAAGGGCACACCGACACAGATAAACTTTCTTCCACCGCTCCCCCTAGAGATAATTGGGAGTTGAGCGTGTTGAGAGCAACAGAAGTTGTAAAGATTATGCTTGCAAACAGCAATATGAAATCTACCAATCTTGTAGCATCTGGTCGAAGCGAGTTCATGCCAGTAAGTCCAGATAAAGCAAAGAATAGAAGAATTGAGATCATTCTACAGCCGGATCTTGGCGAGTTGTATAAAATGATCAACGAATAAGAGTATAGAATAGGTTAGAAAGTAACAGGGCAACCCAAAGGATTGCCCTGCCTAACCTAACTTTAAACATACACCGCCCTTTCGGACGATGTAACTTATTCACTATTCAAGAAGTGTCCGTGTAAGGACTAGTGTTCAAGTGTAATCGGAATCAAATATCTTCGAATTTTTGAGTGGAACATTTCGAAAGTATTTGAAATGTTAACCACAATATGTGAACAGACGGAGAGATTAGATTCTCTGCGAAGAAAGTAAAAAAATCGATTGGAGCAACGTACAAAAGGAATTGTTTTCCAAACCATTAAATACAAGGACCGCCAATGGGTGATCCGTATTTTTACTGAGAAATTCGGGCTAAAGTCCTTTTTAGTTCGTTCAGGTGGGGGGTTGAAAAACAACCTTACACCTTTGTTTCAACCTTTCATTATTGTAGATTTTTCAGCCGTTTCAAAGGATCAAAGGGGTCTGTGGCAACTCAAAGATCTTCGAATGGCCATCCCATTTGTTTCTATTCCATTTGATCCAATTAAGGCTTCAGTAGTGCTCTTTCTGAATGAAATAGTTCACAAAACCATCGCAGACGATTATGAGAACGAGGCACTCTATCATTTCTTGGAGCATAGCCTTCAGTTTTTGGATCATAAGGAAAGAGTAGGCAACTTTCACCTCTGGTTTTTGATGCAGCTCACTCGGTACTATGGTTTTTTTCCATTGAGAATAAATCCTTCCGATGGGTATTTTGACTTGGCCCAAGGAATTACCGCTTCCTTGCGACCAGCCCATCCGCATTATTTGCAGGGAGATTGGAAAGAGATTTGGGAAAAATTTGCGGAGAGCAGTGTTTCTGATGCCGATGCCATTAAACTCACTGGAGAAGGTAGGCATTATCTTTTGGATTTGATACTTCTCTATTTCAGGTTGCACTTGGATGAAATGAGAGAAATCAAAAGCTTGGAGGTACTGCGTCAAATGTATTCTTCGTAGCGGTCTTATTCTCGGATGTATCCAAGTGGATCCACGGGTATTCCATTTAGCCAAAGCTCGAAATGCAAGTGAGGGCCGTCGCTTTGCTCACCGCTATTTCCTATGAAAGCTATGGATTCTCCGGCTTTAACGCGATCACCTTGTTTTTTCAGAAGAGCGGAATTGTGCTTATACACGGAAACCATATTATTCGGGTGTTGTATTTGAATCACATTACCGTCGTCGCTAGTGAAATAGGCAAGAACGACTGTTCCGTCAAGCACTGCGCGCACTGGTTCGTCGGCCGGGCCAATCAAGTCAATTCCAAAATGTTTTTCTTTTGGATTGAATCGATTTGAAATCGTCCCATTTACTGGTCTAAAGAGCAGAAATCCCTTTTTGCTGTCTTCCTCCGATTCGCCCATGTCCAAGTCGTAGCGGTTGCCCGCGCTGATTTGTTGTCGCACCGCTTCGTCCACATCCGTAATGGCATAATTGAGATCTACTTCTGAAAATTGCTTAGTCCCTGTATCGGCTTGATTTTTCAATTCTTCACCCGTAATGACCGAGCGAAGATTTTGAACATATTGTTCATTTATCCGTGCTACCTCCATCAAGCTATCTACTTTAAGTCGGGCCAATCTGGCGTCTTCTCGGTAAGAGTAGTCTGTGAAGTCAGGGATTACGTATGCTTTGAGTGGAGTGAATGCCACCAGAAGGTATATGAGCGTGCCAAAAAGGAGCAATAGCCCGCCAAACATGATAATCACGTTCATGGGAGTGAGCGAGTAGCTCAATTGCTCCTTAAACGTCTTCTCATTCAATATGATAAGCCTGAAGCGGCTTCTCAGCTTTTTAAGAATACGTTTCCTTCTATTTGCGACGGGTGTCTCCATTCAAAATATGCCTACTTCAATGCAAATAAAAACACAACTGGGCTGATTTTTAAGGAAAAGTGGTCAAAATCCAATATTTTTGCGATTCCTGCGTTGGGAGAAACCAAATTTTTGTGAGTTTTAAAAATCTTCATACCGCTTTTATCCTGCTCCTTTTGCTGGTGGTGGCTTCTTGTAGCACCCAAAAGGACGGCTTCTCATATAGAGTGTATCACAACACAACAGCCCATTTCAATGGTTATTTCAATGCTGATCAGAGTATTCAAAAGGGGTACAAGAAAATAGTAGAAGCCTACAAACCCGATTATGATAATATTTTACCGATGTTCATTATTGGGACAGAGGAAACGGCGAAAGGATCTTTTCCAGAAATGGAGCGGGCTATTGAAAAAAGTGAGAAGGTAATCAATAGGCACACCATTAAGAAGGAAGCCAATAAAGAGAAGAAGCGTCCGACATTTAACAAGTGGATTGACGAGAACTACATGGTTATTGGACGCAGTCATTTTTACAAAAGAAATTGGCAGAAAGCAGAACAAGTCTTCAAGTATGTCAGTGGTAAATACGATGAGAAGAACACCCAACTGAGCAGTGCAACTTGGCTTTCTCGTGCGTATACTGAAATGGGTGAATACAGCAAGGCCATCCAAGCATTGAATCGCTCAGAGCCTACCTCTGAACATGATAAACAGCTTGTAGCAGAGTATTATATGGCGATGTCTGATGCTTATTTGCGCCAAGGTGATTTGGTAGAAGCGGCCAAGAAATTGGAAAAAGCAATTGATAATATACCGAAGAAGCGAGATCGTGCACGCCCCCACTTCATTTTAGCGCAGATTTACCAGCGTTCCAATAGAAGTAGCGATGCCTTGACGCATTTCGATGCCGTCATTCGCAGCAGGCCCCCTTATGAGTTAGAGTTTTATGCTAAAATCAATAAGGCATTAAGCTTTAGCAGAAGAGGTGGAAACAGCGAGCAAATCAAGAAGGAGCTCGTTAGAATGCTGAAAGACGAGAAGAATGAGAACTATTTGGATCAAATTTATTTCGCACTCGGTGATCTTGCACTGGAAGAACAGGACAGACCAACCGCTATTTTTTATTTTGAAGAATCATTGAAGGCCAGCGTTTCTAACAAGAAAATGCGCGCCAAGACTTTCCTTCGGTTGGCAGATTTGTACTTTGATCAAAGGCAGTACAAAGACGCGCAAGTGGCCTACGATAGCACATCGAAGAATATGGCTATTGACCATCCTCGATATCGTGAAGTAAAGGCTCGCGCTGAGTCTTTGAATGAACTGGTGCAGTACTTAGATAAAATTCAATTATCGGATAGCTTGAATAAGCTCTGTAGCATGAGTGAAATTCAACGAGAGCGTGCACTGCGCAAGGCTGTTAAGGACGCAGAAAGAGAAGCGGAAGAAAGAAGAAGAAAAGATGAAGAGTTGGCCGCACAGGCTCAAACCAATGCGACCGCCAGTGTACAAGGAGGAAATTTCTGGGCCTATAACCCAGCATTAAGAGAAAAGGGACAACGAAATTTTAAAGACTACTGGGGAGAAAGGCCCTTAAAGGATAACTGGAGATTGACCACGCGCCTATCTCGTGATTTTGGAACTCCCGATGAAAGTATCGTGGTAGCCACCAATCCCAATGAACCACAAGAAACCGCTGAGGATAGATATAAAGTTCCCACCTTGGATGAACTGAAGAGCAACTTGCCTTGTGAAGATGGGGCGAAGATGCAAAAGATGCAAGTCGATTTGGCCGAGGCATATTACAGAGCGGGTGTGATCTATAAAGAAAAGCTGGATGATCCAGACAACGCTTTAGACACATGGGAACAGTGCATTTTGGATTTGGAGGAAAGCGATTTTCATCCCATGACACATTATCAATTGTACCGCACCTGGGTGTATAAGGAGCAGTTGGCATACTATAAGAAGAACCCTTTGTGTGAAACATGTGCTAGTGTTTATTGGGCCTCAGAAATTAAGAATCGCTACCCTGGTTCCGATTGGGCAAAGTTGATCGACAACCCAGAATACCTGGACGCGCAAGATGAAAAAAACAAGAAAGAAGTTGCAGCCTACCAAGAAGTGTACGCGCTATTTTCTCAAAGAAATTATACAGAAGCACTAGGCTCTTGTAATAAGGTGTTGGCAGAAGAGCCAGACAATCATCTTCAGTGCAAGTACAAACTTCTGCATGCATTGAGCGTGGGATATACAGATGGAAGTTTGGGTATTCGAGAAAACTTTGTTGCAGAATTGAATGCCATTAAGTCGAGTTGCCAGGGAACAGAAGAAGCAGACAGAGCCACTGAAATACTTAAGAACATCAACAAAGAAGCAGGAATACCGGAGTCTGGAAATAGTGGAAACAGCGGCAACGCTGGTAGTGAAGCTAATAATTCTAATCCACCCACTCCAGAGGTCACCTTCAAAACCGATATGAACGGAGAGTTTTATGTGGCCTTTGTTCTTCCGGTACAAGGAACGGACATGACGAAAGCCAAGGCATCGCTTACCGATTACAACGCCAATAATTTTAGTTCATCTGGATATAAAGTGACCAACAATTTGTTGGATAAGAATAATCACATCATATTGATCAAGCCTTTTCAGGGTGCAGCAGCGGCAATGGAGTATTTGAATACTATTTCTGGTGAGGCCAGAGTGATGTCGGATTTGGGAGAGGCAGACAGAACATCATTTGTCATCTCCAAATCCAATTATATTACCCTGTTTAAGAATAAGAATCTAGATTCATATTTACAGTTTTATAGTGAGAATTTTTAAAACGAAATAGCATGGCAAGAACACCTGAAGTAGCGCCAGACATGGCTATCAATCGCATCGTAGAAGGAACTTCTATAGAGGGCGAAATCCGTTGTGAGTCCAATATCCGCATCGACGGTGTTTTCGTTGGAAATCTATCCACCAAGGGACGTTGCGTGATTGGGCCCACTGGCAAGATTGAAGGCACCATAACCTGTCAAAATGCAGAGATTGAGGGCGTAGTGAAAGGGAAGGTCAATGTTCAGCAGTTGTTATCGTTGAAGGGAACGGCTAAAGTAGAAGGAGATATTTTCACTGATAAACTGAGCATTGAGCCAGGAGCGTCTTTTACTGGAGCTTGCAACATGGGAGCAAAGGTTAAGGATATGAAGAAAGACGATGCGCGTGTTGCTGAGGCTGTCTAATGTCGAAGAATCAAAACGTGATGCGCTATGCGGGGATGGCTACGCAAATGGCCGTGACCATTGGACTCGCTGTATGGGGGGGAATTCGATTAGATGCATATCAACAAAACGATAAACCCATTTGGACGGTAGTACTTTCCTTATTGGGCGTCCTAATTGCCATGTATGCGGTCATTAAAGATTTAATAAAGAAGTGAAACTGTCTCGATTTGTTTGGTCCAACCTTGCTGTTACGCTGGTCTTATTGATAGCGATGTCTGTTGTTCGATATTATCATGCTTTACCTACTGCGTTGTTTTTTGCGGTGATAGGTTTTTCGATCTTGGTTCATTTGCTTTACAATAATGCAGTGGATGCATTGAATAAAAGCCCTCAGCGCTTTGTTACAGCATTCATGGCTTCCGTCACTATTAAGCTACTTGCTACTGCTTCTTTTGTGGGAGTGCTTATTTATTTTAATAAAGCAGATAAAGCAGCTATAGCATTGACTATGGTGGTAGTCTATTTTTCCTATACTTTTTTATTGTCAAGAGCGCTGATGAAGCTAAGTAAGTGACTAGTCGTTCGTCTTGAATTTCTATCTTTGTAGCAATTACTTATTTACATGGGAAAGAACGTTACACTATTACTATCCTTTTTTTTTCTTTGCGAAATATGCTATTCTCAAGCTGTTTTTATAGATGAGAACTTTGGAATAGATGGCAAAAGAGTTCCGAGTTTCGGAACAAGCTATCCGGAGAGTAGAGGTCGATTTGTTTTGACGAACAATAACTTTCGAATTATCGCCGGAGGTTCCGCAACCAGTGACGAAAGCGCAGACAATGCCGTGTGCCGGTTGAATTCAGTGGGATCAATGGATGCAGGTTTCTCGGGTGATGGTGTTTATACTTTTACCACTTTTTCTTCCGGCAGTTCGCTTATTATTAATGAAGATTTATACCACTGCACGCTGCTAGAGAACAACCACTATATATGCATGGAGCGCAGTAACTTTTCGTTTGGTTCTTTTCGGTTTCTTAAAGTAAATCAGAATTTTTTTCCCATAACTACTTTTGGCGAGGGAGACGGTGAATCGAATTTGATAATTTCTCCTTTCAGCGATTATGTAGTTGACGAAAATGAAAACATATATTGTGCTTTTATAAAACCAACATTGGGAACGACTGCAGTTCGCAAACTGAATGCGGATGGCCTGCCGGATGAAGTATTTAATGCACTGCCTGAGTTGGAGTTTGAAGGAAGATTCTCCGATATGGAATTATTCAATTCGGACTTGTATGTTTTAGTGATGTATTCAGAGCAGGGCACAGGAGCAACATCCAATTATAACTTGTTGAAAATGGACTTATCGGGGAATATTGATTACTCCTTTACATCTTTAGAGATGCCCCAGGCGCCAGAAGATGAGTCGAACGGACATTTGGTGATTACCGCTGACGGAAAATTCGTAGTTGCTTCGGGTGGAGACGGTGTAGTGCATGTTCGACAGTTGATGCCCGATGGATCCCCCGATGCTTCATTTTCGGAAGATGGCATAACTGCATTAGAGGTGATTCCATCTTCAGAACTTATTCAGGTAACAAGTCTGAATTCATTTGGCAACGGTGGAATTTTAATTAGTGGAAACTATACTCAAAATGGTATTGATCAATCATTCATAGCCGCTCTGAAGGCCGACGGAAGCCCTGATGAGACCTTTCATTCGAATGGAGTGTATTTCCCCGACTGGGGCGGTTCTCACACCATCAACGATCTTACCATCGATAATTTAGGTCGGCTTGTGGTGACTGGAGGAATTTTAGTAAATGATGTAGAGCGTCTCTATGTCGCAAGGTTTCTATCTTCAACTGTAAATGTCTCGGAAGTCAAGTCCACTGCATTTGAAATGTTTCCGAATCCGGTGCACCGTGATGCTTTTGTTTCTATCCCATCTGGAAGTGGTTCAAATGTGCTCAGTGTTTTTAATACGGACGGCAGAATGGTTTTTAGCAAGCAAATATCAAAGGACGGAGAGCAGATCAACTTGGGGCATCTTTCTTCAGGGTTCTACTTCGCGCAGTTAAAAAACGATCAGGGAAGTAGTGTTTTGAAGTTCTTAAAAGATTAGGAGCAACAGCTTCTCGGGAATAACAAAAGCCTAACACTAGGATTACATAGTTGCGCTCATTGCTCCCATTCTGATAACGTTCTCTTTTCCTTTATAAAATAGTATCAATTGTTCTTTGCAGTCTATTCTATGACCATGAGGACACTCTACTATAGCATTGCCTTGAGCTTTGTAATTCTGACTAATTCTTGTTATTCGCAAATAGCTCTACGTCCTATTTCGACGACTTTTCTGGATGGCGCTTTTGCAGATGGTGCGGCGGAAATTTCTACTTACGATCCCTTCTCAAAGAAGTTATTTGTGGTGAATGGAAGCCTATCGCGGATAGATATTTTTGATTTTGAAAATCCTTATGCTCCTAATTTTACTGGATCTATTGATATATCGTCCTATGGAGGAGCGGTGAATAGCATCGTGTCTTTTGACGGATATCTCGCAGCAGCAATAGAAGGGTTTGTAAAACAAGATCCAGGAACGGTGGTCATATTTTCTTCCGAAGGAAGCTTTGTCAATCAGGTAAGCGTAGGTGTTCTCCCGGATATGATTGGGATTGATCATAGCCATACAAAACTCGCCACTGCGAACGAAGGCGAACCTAGCGATGATTACACGAATGACCCCGAAGGTAGCATTTCTATAATTGATATAGCCGGAGGAGTTGGCAACTTAACACAAGATCAAGTTGTAACGATCGATTTTCAGCTCTATGAATACATCAGACAGAGTTTTGAGAGCATGAATAATGACTGGGACTTTGTTGCATCTCCAATGTCTTATGGTTTGACTGGACAGTATAGATGGGGAGTGGTAAGCGCATTAGGAGGAAGAGTTGCTGTACACGGGACGCAGTTTTGGGGTATACAAGACCTGGATAATTCGCAGGTGTCTGGCGCTACTCCTCATATTTTAAGTTTCGAATCAAAGGATGTTACAGGAAGAAGCCGCGCCCAAGTTTTAATAAGACATTTCTCCCAGAACTTTGAATCTGGTGATTATTTGCAGGTGAAATTGAAGACCTATGCCAATCAGAATTGGGAAGATATTCCTGCGATATCTTTAAATCTAAATCAGAGTGGTTGGACTACAGAAAGGTATTTTTTAGATGATACCGATGGAACTGTAGAAGTTCAAATAATTGCATACTGTGATGATGTAGATGATATCGCTGGTATTGAAGACGTACATATATCATTTCTGGATGAAAGCACACGTGTGTTTGGAAACAATCGTCTTTCTTCAGTAAAACAAGATTTGGAACCAGAGTATGTCGCGTTTAGTGAAGACGATCAGCGCGCTTTTGTTACCATGCAAGAGAACAATGCTATAGCTATTATTGACTTGACCAACAACACCATTTTAGACATAAAAGGACTTGGTTTTAAAGATCATTCATTACTTCAGAATGCGATGGATGTATCTGATAACGGCTCCGTGATTAATATTGCTACATGGCCCGTTAAAGGGATGTTTCAACCTGACGCGATATCTTCATTTGAGTCCAATGGTGAAACCTATTATGCCATTGCCAATGAAGGTGACGCTCGTGCTTATGGTGGATTCAATGAAGAGTTTAGAGTGAGTTCGCGCAATTTGGATGACCTTCTTTTTCCGAACGAGACGACCTTAAAGCAAAACGTGAACTTGGGACGTTTGCGCATTACTTCGGCGCTGGGAGATACTGATTTCGACGGTGATTTTGACGAACTTTATAGTTATGGAGCGCGCTCTTTTTCCATTCTCAACAGTCAAGGTGAAATGATCTATGACAGCGGAAAGGACTTTGAGCAAATCACTTCTGCGCAAGATCCCAATCACTTCAATAGCAACAATGACGATAATACAAGTTTTGATTCTAGAAGTGACGACAAAGGACCAGAACCCGAGGGAGTAGTTGTGGGAGAAATACATGGTCGTAATTATGCCTTTGTTGGACTAGAAAGAGTAGGTGGAATTATGGTATATGATGTCACGGATCCATTTTCACCGCAATTCATCCAATGGGTGAACAATAGAGGCTGGGAGGCGTTGGAAGGCACATCCGAAGCACTGGACATGGGCCCTGAGGGAATTATGTTTATTCCGAAGGATATCAGTCCGAACGAAAGGGATCTTGTGGTATTGAGCAATGAGATTAGTGGAACCATGACCGTGTTTGAGGTGACAGTTGACCTTACTGTAAGCGGGGAGGTGGGACTACAGACCTTTGAATTGGATCAAAGTCCGCTTATCGGAAATGCTTCTGGTTTTGATGTTTTCGAAGGAGGTGCTAGTGGATTGACCTATCTTCCAAATACGGATAATGAATTTTTAATCATTAGCGACAGAGGACCCAATGCCGATGCCATTAATCATCCATTGGCGCAGGGAGATACAAAAGTGTTTGTGTTTCCAGATTATGCCCCAAAAATTCATCACATAAGAGCAGAAAATGGGCTAATAGAGATACTTGATACAGACACATTGAAAAAACCGAATGGGAATTCGGTTTTAGGATTGCCATTACCATTGAATGCTGGGAATACAGGGGAATTGGCTTTGGATACTCAAGATAACATTCTTTCAACAGACCCATGGGGGCTCGATAGCGAAGGTATTGTAAGAGGTCAAGATGGATATTATTATGTCTGTGACGAGTATGGAAGTAGTGTTTGGAAAATCGATGAAAATGCTCAAGCAATTAAGCGTTACACGCCATTTCCATTGGAAGAGGAGGATTACAGTTTAGATGCTTTAGTTGGTAAAAGAAGACCCAACCGCGGATTTGAAGGAATTGCTGCAGCTCCAAATGGAAAGATATATGCCATCCTTCAGAGTCCTGCGAATAATCCCGATGTGACAACAGGCAACAACAGCAGACTGCACCGTATCATCGAGATTGATCCCTTGACAGATACTTGGAAAACCTATTTGTATTCCCATAAACCATCGATTGGAGAAATAAGAGAGAGAGATTGGAAGATTGGAGACATGGTTGCAGTGAGTAATGAAGAGTTTTTATTGATAGAACATGCGGAAAGAAATGAATGGAATTATAAGAATATTGTAAAAATTGACTTATCTCAAGCGACCTCTATTGATAGCGAGGATTTCTCAGGGCTTACACCGGAGCAATTGATTAATGCAGAGACGTGCTTGGAAAATGGAATTGTGGTTGCTCAAGGAGAACTTCTTCTAGACCTTTTAGAGGCTGGTTGGGATCGAACTCTAGACAAACCAGAAGGATTGACCATTATCAACGATTCGACCATAGCTGTAATCAACGATAATGATTTTGGAATAGTATCACCCAACGCTGATGGCTTGATAGAGGCTACTGGTAAGCCAACACGCTTGTTTATCTACACCTTGCCAATTGACCAACGGTTGGATATCCTACCGAATGATTGTTCGGTAGTGCTAGAAGATGCTTCTTTTTGTTCCAATGAGTCTGTGGCATGGGCTGCTCCCGAAGGATATGCTTTGTATGAATGGTCCAATGGATTTGTAGGAGATACTTTATCTGTAGATGATGCAGGCATTTATACCTTGCGAGCTACAGATGCAGGAGGTTGTGCTGCCTACAGTTCAGCGGTATTGGAAATTCGAGGTACACCTCTTTTATCTCTCGGAGAAGATATAAATGTGTGTGTCAATGATACTCTCTCGCTTATTGCTGTAGGAGAATTCTCGAACATTAGTTGGAGTCAAGGCTTTGAAACGCCCGAGATTGAAGTCTTGGCGAATGATCTGAATTTAGGGGTGAATGAAATTTTCGCTGAAGTATCCAATGAGCAAGCTTGTTCGACACGTGATACTCTTATAATTTCAGTTTCCTCATTGCCTGTTGTAGTATTGGATGAAATTTATTTTCAATGTCAGGGCGAAGTATTGACACTTTCAACCACAAATGAAAGTGATTTACACGTTTGGTCTACAGATGAAGTTTCCACTTCCATTGAGGTATCAGAAAGTGGAGAGTATAGTGTTGCCGTTAGTAACGAACTAGGATGTGTGACCCTCGCCTCTACCCAAGTAGAATTTGTTCCTCTTCCTACACCCGATCTTGGAGCAAACATTGAGGCTTGTGAAGGCACAGAGGTTATACTTTCTTCTGGAGATTGGAACACCATCTTGTGGACCGATAATTCCGTAGAGGAAGAACTGGTAGTGACTGCTTCAGGAACTTTTGGAGTATCGGTGACCAACACACTTGGATGCGAAGGCAGCGATGAAGTGGAAGTTTTTTTCCTACCTCTTCCAGAGTTCGAACTACAGGAGGTGGTTGAGTTTTGTCAGGATAGCTTGGCAACGATAGAGATTGATACTGATTTCGATGTCTTATGGTCTAATGGCACAGTTGGGAATACGCTAGAGGCGGATCAAGAGGGGGTATACACTGCCACCGTCACCGACGGCTTTGGTTGCAGTAGCGAGTCAGAAGTATTTCTTGACGAAGTTGTATGTGTTGGGGTTTCTGAATCGAATGCTTCATTGTGGAAAGTATATCCCAACCCAGTAAACGATGTTTTGACGATCGAGTGCCCGATATCAGCGCAAATTGAGGTGAGGGATATTTCTGGGCGTGTTATTCATCAGGTAGCAAACGCATCTTCGGATAAAATACAGTTGGATACGACTAATTGGTCCGCGGGGGTGTACGTTTTGGTGTGTCATCAGCAAGACCAACACATTCATTTTCTTTTAGAAAAATGGTAACTAACGCATTAGACTTCACGCGGGTTGCTTGTTAAAAAGGTTCAGGCATCGGAGTGTTACTGGATTGTTGTTAAGTAGGTAATACTGGGTTAACAATCAACGTATTAATTTTGCGCCGATTTAATCAACCCAAAACAACAATCTAATTTCATGAGTAACAGCACAAATCTGTTGAATAGGACGCTACGAGCAGTCTTATTGACTATTGGCCTAGCGCTTTCTTTTGTGGGCTTTACCCAGTTGTCCATTACAACTGGAGCAACCCCGTTCAACCAAAACTTTGACGGGATTGGAAATACTGCAACGGCAACCTTGCCAAGTGGTTGGAGGATTTCTAACGTAGTAGCATCTTCTACATCAGTTTTTACTTCTGCAGGAACAGCTACAACTGCAGCTGCTGGAACTTCTGGTGCAGGAATTATTAGCACCACAGCAGGTGCATATAATTTTGCGAACGGAGTAACCGGAAGTTCTACTGATCGGGCAATCGGCTTTCTGAATTCTGGTTCATTTAGTTCACCGAGAGCAATATTCTTACAGATTACCAATAATTCTGGGCAGATCATTACAGATCTTTCCCTGTCATGGGATTTTGAAAAGTACCGCACGGGTACACGCGCTTTTGACTGGACCTTTTTTGGAGGAACAGATGGATCTACTTGGACCGCCTTTACAGTGGGTGATCAGAGTTATACTGGTGATGCCAACAATACGACAGTGCTGAATCCGCCTACTGCAACAAGTAAGACGGTGACGATTTCAGGATTGAATATTGCGAATGGAAGTAGTTATTACATTCGATGGCTGTTCACTGGTGTAGGAGGTTCTACAAATGGACAAGCCATTGGTATCGATAATTTTTCTGTTACTGCAACTACAACAGCAGGCGGTGGCAACGACAACCTTTCTGATATCATTGCTGATGGTACTTTCACTCCTACGGCTAACATTAACTACGCTTCGTTTCAAGAAACAAATCTCACTTCTTCTTCTTTGGAAATAGGAAGATTCATTATTCGTGACGGTAGTGCTTCTGCGGATGCGGACGCAGCTTCTACGACCTTAACTGCTTTGACTTTCTCCGTAACGGGAGGAACGAATGTTCGTCGCTTGGCTATCTACGATGGAACTACCGAGATTGCGGAAATAGCAGGCGGGGCTTCTGCATCTTTCACAGGTTTGAGTTTGGTTGCAGGTGATAACGCTACAAAAACGTTTTCATTGAGAGCAAGCTTTAACGCACCTGTTACAGACAATGCATTGATTGGCTATACCATTTCATCCGCAAGTGCGGATATAGCGGGTTCTGGTTTTGCAACTGGTAGCGCAGGTGGTGCAGCGACCAATAATACGGGAGACAACAACCGTTTGGAAGTTACTGCCACCAACTTGAACTTTACGACGCAGCCATCCAATACATTAGTAGGTACCAACATGGTTCCTTCAGTAGTGGTGCGTGCTCAAGATGCTTTATTGAGCACCGATGCTGATTTTACGGCCACAGTAAATGTTACATCTACCGGAACAATGGCTGTTACTCCTTTGAGCATAGCAGCAGTCTCTGGTATTGCCACATTCAATGCGGTAAATCACACCGCATCAGGTGCGGGCTTCACGCTCACTGCGGCGAGCACAGGCTTGACAAGTGGAACTTCAAATACGTTTAATATTCTTGGACTACCTATCGCTGCGTGGGATTTCTTCGGACAATCATCACCGGCAACTTTTGCTGCAACTTCATTCAATAGCAACTTAATTTCTACTTCTGGAGCGAGCAACGTTACTCGCGGACCTGGTGCCGCTTCCAGCGCAGGCACTAACTCTTTCCGTACGGTAGGTTTCTCCAATGATGGAATAGCAGTTACCAATACCGATTATTTTCAAGTGACAATATCCCCTGCGGCAGGATATGCTGTGTCATTGTCTGCAATAGACGCAAGAGTAGCTGGTACAGCGGGATATACCGCCGCACCCGGTACGAATCAGCAATTTGCATACAGCTTGGATGGAACAAACTTCACACTAATTGGAAGTCCCATCAACATTCAAACTACCCCAGCAGTGCTACCGACGGTTGATGTAAGTGCTATAAGTGCTTTGCAAAATGTTCCAGCGGGTACAACCATTTTCATTCGCTATTATGCGACAGGTCAAAGCACCACTGGTGGTTGGGGATTCAATTCGCCAGCGGCAGGGCAAAATGGTTTGGCCATCAGCGGTAGCGTGGTGATCGATACCAATCCGAACATCCTTGTTGCTCCTACCTCTTTGACAGGTTTTTCTCAAGTAGATACCAATCCAAGTGCGGAACAAACCTACACCGTCAGTGGCGATAATCTAACCACAGACATCACCATCAATGCACCAACAGGTTTCCAGATATCTACTACCAGCGGAAGTGGCTTTACGAATACCTTGACCATTCCTCAATCGGGTGGAAATGTGATTGGAGAGCCTTTGAGTATTTATGTGGTGATGAACACTCCTTCCATCGGAGTGAACACAGGTAATATTTCTCACAGCTCAACAGGTGCAACAACCAAAAACGTATCTGTTACTGGAACACGTACAGCGAGATTTTATTCCAAGTCAACCGGTGATTTGCAGGTATTAAGTACTTGGGGAGAGAATACGGATGGAACAGGCAATGCCCCAACTGACTTTATCACAGGGGGTCAAATTTTTGAAATCAGAAACAGAGCGACCGCAACCATTGTTGCGGCATGGACTGTAAGCGGATCAGGATCGAAAGTAGTGGTGGGTGACGGAACGAATGCCGTTGACTTCACCATCCCTTCGGCTTTCGCTTTCACAGGACCTGCGGATGTTTCCAATGCAGGTGAATTGACCATTGAAAACACGACGCTTCCAACATTTGGCTTGCTTGCCATTGGCAGTACCATTGAGTATAAAGATATCGCGCTAAACATTCCGAACACGACGAACGATGCTATTACCTATCGCAATTTGAAGTTGACAGGTTCGGGCGTGAAGACATTTAAAGGAAGCAATACCGACGTGTCTGGAAACTTGACGTTGGACAATACAACATTGAATGGTCCGAGTGCATCCCCATTTGGAACAGTGCGCTTAGCGGGAGACATGACCTATGTTGGAACAGTGACTCCACCTGCGGATGCAAATAGCATTACATTATTTACGAATGGAACAACTGCGGGTACGCAAACCATTAATGGTGGAACGAGTTTAATTCGCTGGTTCCGTATTCAAGTTGGAACAGCCAACACCGTAGTAGTAAATGGTACCGGTGGAATTTTAGTGGCCAACAACTCAGGTGGAGGAATTACAGTCAACGATGGCGGAACGCTTGACATTGGATCTACGAATTTGACGATATTCAATGGAACAGCCATCGGAACTGCATTCACATTTGGCGCCTCTGGAAGAATTGCGGTGAACGGTTCCAACTGGTTACTTCAACGCAGCGTCATCAATACCTTGGGAACAATTCGTTTCCACCCTACATCCAACACTTTAGGAAATCTAACATTGAATCACAATACAGATGTATCATTTACATTGGCGAGCAGCGTTAGAATAAGCGGAGTGTTAGACATGCAAGCGGGTTCTATTGCCATGGGTGCAAACAACATCACATTCACGAATATGGGTTCTATAACTTACGCAGCAGGTCCAAATGGCACGAATCGTTTGATTGCAGTGGGCGCTGGTGAAGTAAGAAGAGAGTTTCCAACGGGTGCATCTAACTTCTCTTGGTTTGTACCAGTAGGAGATGCTACTACCAATGTTACTCCATGTACAATTGTTGTAAACGGTACAGCAACCAATGGTGTTCTTGGAGTGAATCTAACAGATGCGAAATCTCCATTGAATCTTCATTCTACCAATTTCATAACCCGCTACTGGACACTTTCACAAACAGGATTTTCGTCTGTGGATGTTCAGTTTGCAGCAACCTATATCGCCGCAGACGTAGTAGGTAATGAGGATGACATTGTATTAGGTGTTACTCCTGTAGGAACTACTGCCTATACTGCTTTTGCGGGAACAAATATTTCAGGGCAATCTGCATTTTCTGCTTCTGCTTCTACCATTGTTGGTCAGTTTACAGGTATCAACGGATTAAGCCCACAGGTGGCTGCGAATGTTGACGACAATGAAGTATGCGCAGGAACAACAGTGAACTTGTCTGCAATTGGAACCGGAGAAGGCACCCTCACCTATGCATGGACTTCGAATCCAGCTGGGTTCACCGCGGCTGCATCTTCTGCATCAGCAGCACCATCTGTAACCACAGTTTATACCGTTACTGCAACGGATATCAACGGAGTGACTTCCACTTCGAACGTAACCGTCACTGTAACTACAGAAATTTGTGGCGATGGAATAGACAACGATTGTGATACCTTCATTGATGAAGGCTGTCCATCTGGTCCATCCAATGATACACGCATTGGCGCACTAACATTGTCGGGAAATCAATTCCCATCATGCAGCACATTGAGCGCTAATCTTTCCTCGGCGAATAATTCACCAGAAGCGTTGACCGCAGAGCCTATAGGTGCAGGTCAAG
>JAIXWX010000032.1 GCA_027491075.1 Flavobacteriales bacterium | reverse complement strand
TTGTAATTGCTTGCCACAGGGTTTGTGCATCCAGGAATGATACATGTTCCATTATCTACTGTTGCTGCAGGGTTGTAGTTGCTTGCCACAGGGTTTGTGCATCCAGGAATGATACATGTTCCATTATCTACTGTTGCTGCAGGGTTGTAGTTGCTTGCCACCGGGTTCGTACATCCAGGAATGATACATGTTCCATTATCTACTGTTGCTGCAGGGTTGTAATTGCTTGCCACCGGGTTCGTACATCCAGGAATGATGCATGTTCCATTATCCACCGTTGCTGCAGGATTGTAATTGCTTGCCACAGGGTTCGTACATCCAGGAATGATGCATGTTCCGTTATCCACCGTTGCTGCAGGATTGTAATTGCTTGCCGCAGGGTTCGTACATCCAGGAATGATACATGTTCCGTTATCCACCGTTGCTGCAGGATTGTAGTTGCTTGCCGCAGGATTCGTACATCCAGGAATGATACATGTTCCGTTATCCACCGTTGCTGCAGGATTGTAATTGCTTGCCACAGGGTTCGTACATCCAGGAATGATACATGTTCCATTATCAGTGGTAGCACAAACATTATAGTTAGATGCTATTGGATTAGTACAACCGGGAATTGCGGTCGATGTAACCTGAAGTCTAAATGAACCTACACTGTTTTCATACCCTCCTACCTGAATGAGGTAAGTGCTGCCAATGGTTAAATTGGCACACAAGAGATCGATTTTGCTATAAAAACCTGTGCCGTCATCATCATCACACTCGATGAGCGCCGACCCACAAGCAGAATAAACAGCAATACGAGTATCGGTTAGGGGCTCCACACCAGAGATAGTACCAGCTGATGTTTCAATGGTAATATTTCCACCAGTATAAACAAACGAATACCACAAATCTTGGATTTGAAGAATACCACCACAGTTTGGAGTGGAGTTATTTAAACAGGAGCTATTATTAGACATTAATAAACTCGGCGAGTTTACTGTGATTCCTATAGCTCCGCTGCACTGATCATTCACCGGTCCAAAGGTGCAACTTCCGTTATCCACTTCTGCCAATGGATTGAAATTACAAGCCAACGGGTTAGTGCATCCAGGAAGTGAAGAATCCAAGCAAAATGTCTGAGTGGCCTGAAACTGAAAGTTTGCCGCGGTCATGGATAAAATCGTAGCACCTGTTCCGTCATCAGTAATATAATAATTACCATCAGGGCATAACGAAGAGCTAAGCCCGTCGCCATAGGTATCATATACAATTAAATCGTAACATCCATCTGGAAGGCATAGGGGCACATCATTGAGTGTTGACCCGTTGTAATTACCTCCTGAGTAAATAGTTGTTGACCCTTGTTTTATTTCCCAGGTAGTTTCTTCAGGGTAGCAATCTGTTAATAGATGAAAAGTTAAGAAGTTGTCACCTCCGGTAATGTAAGCAATGGATGCGGCAGAGTTATTGGCGGCATTATCATCCACAACTCCATTTACGGTGATAATATTTACTTCGAAATCCAACGCTCCTGTAGGTGGTGATATGGAAGGCAAGTTGATATTTAATGTGGCCGAACTTAGAATACTGCCCGTCCAAGAAAAGTTTTGAAAGGCCCCACCGTTTACTGCATATTCAAACTGCAAAGAGGTGATGGCATCCGAACCTACATTCAAAACCTGTACTTGAGGAGTTATCGTGTTGTTGCAATACGTTCCGACGGGTGCATTGAGTGCAACAATGGCTGCATCATTTTGAGGTAGTGAGAATAGAGGCGCTGACCAAAGGCCTCTTCCATACGTAGATGCATAAATCCTCCCCGTCAAATAGTGAATCTCCAACTCTGTGACTACCACCTTAGGCAGAGCATTCATGTAGGGTTGCCAAACACCTGTATTCTCATCTCTGTAGAATACCCCTGCATCGGTACCTACATAAATTCCGTCATTGGTGCCGTTTTGATATACAATACAGTTTGAAGGAATATTTGGTAAAGTGCCAGAAATATTAGTCCAAGTGGTTCCCCCGTTCGTGGTCTTATAGACTTTCTGACCAGATGTGAAACCAGATAGAGTCACAAAAACTTCGTTGGCATCATTTGGGTTTGTTGTGATATATGAAATAAACAACCCTGGCAAGCCAGATACCGTTGTGAAGGTGCTGCCATTAATAGTCTTGTATAGTGTTCCACCTTTGGAAGCGTAAATAATATTGTTATTTGCTGGAGCTACGTGAAGTGAGTTAATGGTTCCTGTTCCCATAGCGCCTAATGCAGTGAACGATGTTCCTCCATTATTGGAAAAATAGACCCTTGTCTTTCCAACATATAAATGTTCTGGATTATTACCCAAAACATACGGTGTCACCCATGCTCCGTTCTCATTCACACCCGTTCCACCTGAACCACAAACCGTTGTGTTGAATGATGCACCCCCATTTGTACTTTTAAGAATTTCCCCATAATAAAGCTCACCATACATAATGGAGTTATTGCTAGTATGGATAATACACTCCATTCCGTCACCACCGATAGGACGGGTATGCGTTGAACCATTTTTGAGATTGGTACCATTGTCTTGCCATCCTGTTATGACCAAGTTAGAATTGGAAGTGGACAGTCCTAGGCGATACTGTTGGGCAATTTGTAAGTTGGAGCTAATATCTGTATAAGTCGTTCCTCCATTCGTCGTGGTAAATACACCACCATCACAACCTACCATGAGTCGACCAGTCGTAGGCACCCAAAACAATGCATGAATGTCTGCATGGACATAGGGTGCACCACCACCTCCAAACCAATGTCCATTAAGGGTAAATGTGGTTCCTCCATTGGTCGATTTCCAAATGTTTACTCCACCTGTGTATATTATCTCCGCGTTGTTGGGGTCACACTCCAGTGCCAAATCAAACCACGCTTGTCCTCCTGTATCATTTCCTGCTACGGACCAACCCAGAATATTTGGGGATGTCCCGCTTCTTTGTGTCCAGGTTAAACCTGCGTCGGTACTCCTATAAAGGCCTTTCATACCGAAATTACCTGCACCAGCCAGGATATAAACATAACTAGAGTTGGCAGGGCTCACAGCAAGTGCCATTCTGGAAACATCCGTGGTGGGAAGCCCTGTTGTAACGTTACTCCATGTATCTCCTGCATTCGTAGATCTGAAAAAAGAAGTTCCCGTAGCATAAACAATCGATGGATTGCTAGGGTGAAACTTTAAATCTTTAAAAGAACCCGTTTGCTCTTGTGTCCAATTAACTCCACCGTCTATGGTTCTCCAAATTCCATTGTTGGTTGCTACAATAAGTAGTTGATTATTGGTTGGATGGATAATTATTCTGCTTGTTGTTCTGTTTTGTTGAACATTCCATGAAAGCCCTGTTGGATTCCAAGTCAAACCACCATCGGTCGACTTAAGAACTCCTAAAGAATAGGTATCTCCAGCGTTACCATCTCCCGTAGCGATATATAACGTATTCACGTCACTTGGGTCAATTGCAATATCAGAAATACCAATAGACGCGAGTTGATCGGTATTCATAAGCGTCCAAGAAACGCCAGTGTTGGTGGTTTTCCAAAGGCCTCCACCAGGGGCGCATGCATAATATATGGTAGAGCTTCCCGGTTGATTTCGAACGCTGTTCACTCTTCCAACGCCACCTCCTCCTGTAGGTATACTTGTATTCCCAATATAGCTCCAGTCACCGTTCATCATGCTATTCAGGGCGAACATCTCGGGCTGTTGCTCCATCGCAACGAAAACAGCATCTGGAGAAAAACGCTCTCCTGTAGGAAAACAGCGGGGCTCCATGAAGGACTCCCATCTCATAAATTGTTTGTATCCTTTCCCTTTCTCTATCGGGCGACCACTCCAAAACTGATCGAAGTCTTGCTTAACTTCAAAAATGTTTACACTTGGATCAAACATTTTCTCTTGCCAGGTCTGAGCTAATGCATTGTTAATAAATAAAATGAATAGTAATGACTGAAGTAACGCATTAACAAATGGAACCTTGAAATGAGTCCGCATATTGGTCGGGTTTATAGTATTAATTGTTACGAATTAAGTTTTTTTAACTGAAAACAAAAAGAATAAAATGAAGTAATCGATGAATCCAAAATTTGGTTCGGTGAATAAGATTTCCCTGAAGTTAGCTCATTGCTAAATATTTTTGCAAAATCAGTGTTGAAAAATATGAAGGCGCTACATCCGAGCACAATATTCTTCATTCTACTTTCGGCGCCTGATCTAAGATGAGTAAAGGAAAACAAGAGATGGCAGAAAAAGTACAGTATACAGAAGACAATATCCGATCGCTGGAGTGGCACGAACACATTCGTTTGCGTCCTGGAATGTATATAGGAAAGTTGGGGGATGGTTCCGCTTCTGATGACGGGATATATGTTCTATTAAAGGAAATCCTGGATAACAGCATCGATGAATTTGTCATGGGGCACGGAAAAACCATTGATATAGTAATCAAAGACGGAATCGTTGCCGTAAGAGATTATGGAAGAGGTATTCCTTTGGGTAAGGTGATCGATTGCGTTTCAAAAATTAATACCGGTGGTAAATACGATTCAAGAGCTTTCAAAAAATCAGTAGGACTGAACGGAGTGGGTACAAAGGCGGTAAATGCGCTCAGTAGTTATTTTAAAGTGGAATCGTTCCGTGATGGGGAAACAAAAGCGGCTGAATTCAAACAAGGGAAAATTACCAAAGACTTTAAAGTGGCTAAAACCGATTCGAAGAATGGAACGGCGATGACTTTCGTTCCCGATGAATCAATTTTCCACAATTTTCAATTTCGATCTCAATACATTGAAAGATTGCTTTGGAATTATGCTTACCTGAATAGCGGTCTTACAATTGTCTTTAATGGAGAGAAATTCAAATCGGAGAATGGTTTGAGAGATCTACTTCAAAACAATCTTACCGAAGATAGTCTATATCCCATCATTCACTTGAAGGGCGAAGACATTGAAGTCGCCATAACTCATACAAATTCATACGGTGAAGAATATTACAGCTTCGTTAATGGCCAATACACCACTCAAGGTGGTACCCACCAAGGCGCTTTTAGAGAAGCTTACGTCAAGGTAATCCGCGATTTTTTTAAGAAAGAATATGAAGCTGTTGACGTTCGATCTGGGATTGTAGCGGCAGTTGCAGTAAAAGTGATTGAACCTGTTTTCGAATCTCAAACGAAAACCAAGCTAGGCTCTAATGAAATTGAGCCGGAAGGAAAAAGCATGAAGGCCTTTGTTTTAGAATTCCTTCAAAGAGAACTCGATAACTTCCTTCATAAAAACCCCGAGGCTGCCCAAGGTCTGCAAAGGAAAATTCTTCAAAGCGAGCGAGAAAGAAAAGAATTGGCAGGTATTGCGAAACTCGCTCGTGAAAGGGCGAAAAAAGCGAACTTGCACAATAAAAAACTCAGAGATTGCAAGGTTCATTTTTGTGACAAACATGAACTTGCTTCTGAGACTACGCTTTTCATAACAGAAGGGGATAGTGCAAGTGGATCTATTACCATCTCTCGTAACGTCCAAACACAAGGAGTATTTAGTTTAAAAGGCAAACCATTAAATACGTACGGCCTTACCAAGAAAGTAGTCTATGAAAATGAAGAGTTCAACTTGTTGCAAGCGGCTCTTGACATTGAAGATGGGCTCGACTCTTTGAGATATAATAAAGTCGTTATAGCCACCGATGCCGACGTCGACGGAATGCATATTCGACTTTTAATGATTACATTCTTTCTTCAGTTCTTTCCTGACTTGGTGAAATCAGGTCACTTATATGTCTTACAAACACCTTTGTTTAGAGTTCGAAATAAGAAAGAAACCATTTACTGTTATAGCGATATAGAAAGACAAAATGCGATTGCCAAGCTAGGAAGTAAACCAGAGATCACGCGTTTTAAAGGGTTAGGTGAAATAAGTCCCGAAGAGTTCAAGTTTTTTATTGGTGCAGATATCCGCCTAGATCCTGTAGTTATTGGAAAAGATGCACATCTAAAAGATATGCTCGAATTCTATATGGGTAAAAACACCTCGGATAGGCAAGAGTTTATAATCAATAACCTCAAAGTGGAGAAAGATTTAACCGAAGCCACTGCAGATGTGAAAGTAGTTGAAGAAGTTTAATTGAATTAGAATGTCTGAAGAAAACAACATTCATGAAGAAAATTCGCACTTGGGAAGTATCACCCAAGTGCAGGGCCTATACCAAGGTTGGTTCTTGGATTATGCGTCTTATGTAATTCTAGAAAGAGCGGTTCCCCATATCAATGACGGTTTAAAACCAGTGCAACGCCGAATCCTGCATTCTTTGTGGGAAATGGATGACGGTCGTTTCAATAAGGTGGCCAACGTCATTGGTAACACCATGAAGTATCACCCCCATGGAGATGCTTCTATAGGTGATGCTATTGTTCAAATAGGTCAAAAGAATATACTCCTCGACACTCAAGGAAATTGGGGAAATATTTTTACTGGCGACAGTGCTGCGGCGCCCCGATACATAGAAGTTAGACTGAATAAGTTTAGCCAAGATGTAGTGTTTAATCCTAAAACGACCCATTGGCTTTCGAGTTATGACGGAAGAAATAAAGAGCCAGACACACTTCCGATTAAATTCCCTTTGCTACTTGCCCTAGGCGTAGAAGGAATAGCTGTTGGTCTTGCTTGTAAAATTTTACCGCACAATTTTAATGAGCTTATCGATGCGAGTATCGATATACTCAAAGGAAAAAAGACAAATATTCTTCCTGACTTTCTTACCGCTGGATCCGCTGATTTTTCAGATTACAATCACGGACTTCGTGGGGGTCGAGTGAGGGTAAGAGCTCGAATCAAAAAAGATGACAAAGAAAAAACCCTAGTCATTACAGAAATTCCATTTTCAACAACAACAGGTTCTCTTATTGATTCTATTCTTAAAGCCAATGAAAAAGGCAAGATAAAAATCAAAAAAATCGAGGATAATACAGCTGAGCACGTTGAAATAGTTGTCTATCTTGCTCCTGGTGTCAGTCCAGATAAAACAATGGATGCGCTTTATGCATTCACTGATTGTGAAGTGAGTATATCGCCCAACTCATGTGTGATTCAAGATGATAAACCAAAGTTTTTGAGTGTAGACGAAATTCTTCGTATCTCCACAGAAAGAACGAAGGACCTTATCAAACAAGAATTAGAGATTGAACTTCACGAGCTTAGAGAACAATGGCACTTTGCTTCCCTTGAGAAAATATTCATTGAAAAACGTATATATCGCAAAATTGAAGAATGTGAAACCTGGGAAGAAATTATTGACACGATTCACAAGGGACTTAAACCACACGTTAAACACCTCCTGCGAGAGGTCACAAATGAGGATGTAACTAGACTCACGGAGATAAAAATCAAACGGATTTCTAAGTTTGATGGCTTTAAAGCCGATGAACTTTTAGCGAAGCTAGAAGGAAATATATCGGAAGTTGAGAAAAGTCTGAAACAGCTGGTAGATACCACTATTGCGTACTTCAAAGATCTTAAAGCTAAACACGGAAAAGGAAAGGATAGAAAAACCGAAATTAAAGCGTTTGATACCGTTCAAGCCGCCCAAGTGGCAATTGCAAATGCCAAACTTTTTGTAAATAAAACCGAAGGTTTCATAGGGATTGGGTTGAAAAAAGACGAAGGTGAGTTCGTGAGCGATTGCAGTGACATAGATGACATCATCGTTTTCAGAAAGGACGGGAAAATGCTTGTGTCGAAAGTTCAGCAAAAAGCATTTATGGGCAAAGACATCATTCACGCTGCTGTTTGGAAGAAAGAAGACAAAAGAACCATCTACAATTTAATATACAGAGATGGTAAAAATGGTCCTGCGATGATGAAGAGATTTGCGGTGACTGCGATTACTAGAGATCGAGAATATGATCTTACCAAGGGTGCGCCCAACAGTGAAGTCTTACATTTCTCAGCAAACCCTAATGGCGAAGCAGAAGTAGTCACCGTGCACTTGCGCCAACTCGAACGTTTGAAAAAGCTGAAGTTTGATATTGATTTTTCTGAACTTGCAATCAAAGGGCGAGACGCCATTGGCAATGTCTGTTCAAAGTATCCTGTAAAGAAAGTTGAACTCAAGCAAGCGGGAATAAGTACTCTCGGCGCTCGAAAAATATGGATCGACGAAAGCGTAATGCGCCTAAACGAAGAAGGTCACGGAAGATTCCTTGGAGATTTTGAAGCGGAGGATAAAATTCTTGTTGTACTGCAATCAGGTGTATATAAACTACTCACTCCAGAGCTTAGTACGCACTTTGACGATAATCAAGTGATCATTGAAAAGTTTATTCCCGAAAAACCACTTACTGCCGTGTATTTCGACGGGGAAAAAGAGCAATGGTTCGTGAAGCGCTTTTTAATTGAACCATCAAAAGGTCCAGTGACATTTATTACAGAACATCAAAAGTCCAAATTGGGAATCGCTACGCTTTTACACCATCCAACCTTGTATGTTCGATACAATAAGAAGTTCAAACAAGCACAGAACAAAACAGATGAAAGCGTCAACCTGCGCGACTTTATCGCTGTGAAAGGACTCAAAGCGCTTGGAAATAAGTTGACCTCATTGCCTGTTTTGAATGTGGATCTTTTGGAGGCAGATGAACAGATGGAAATGCAAAGCGAGAACTTACTTCAAGAAATGATCAAAGCGAAAAGACCTTCTAAAAAAGTAGAGTTAGACCGCCCGGATGAGACCATTGGAACTGATTTAGAAAACGATCCAAAAAAAGCACCAGGAAAGCAAGAAAGTCTTTTCTAAGGTTTTTCTTATATTTGCTTAGCTATTAACAACTAAGCTTTTATGAAAAAAATAATCGTTCTTCTTATTGCGGTGTGTCCAAGTTTTGTGGCGATGTCACAGAAAGATTCGTCTTTCTTCGAAATTGGAATGAATGTCAGAGCGTTGATTAGCCAATTCGATAGAGATCAAAGCCGTTTCGAATGGAGCCCCTACTTATTCACTCTTGAGAAAAGCTTTGGGAAGTATGGCTTTAGAGCTGGTCTAGGGTTTTATCAGAATCAATCGGAAGAACTCGCCTCTCCATCAAACGGAAACACCAATTTCAATGTAGATACCACTGCTTTGGATGTGCGTTTAGGACTCGTTTTCTATAAAAACCTCAATGAAAAATGGTCTTTTCGATACGGTGTCGATGCCGTCATCAGTAACCAAAGCACTTCTAGAAACACAACTTTCACAGACCCACAAGGGGAAGTTTCAGAAACAATGTTGAGCGTTGAAAAGCGTGGAGTAGGAGCCGCCCCCTTCTTTTTTGCACAATATCATTTTTCAAAAAAAGTGAGCATTGGAACAGAAATAGGTTTTCGTTGGTTAAATCAAACCATTCTTGAAGAGGATTTGAATGATACATTCCCTGAATTCAATGAAAGTATAGAAAAAGTTCAAACATCATTATCACTACTAGCACCAACATCCTTGTTTTTAATTGTAAGGTTATAAAGCAAAAGAATTCATGAGAAAGCTAGTTTACATAATATTAGCGGGTATTGCATTTATTGTAGCATGTACAAAAGAATCACCCACACCAGAGTCAAGAAATCCCATACTTCCAGCGACAGTATCGCGCTATGACAGCGTGGCTGGAGATGTACCTTTTGATCCGTGGGATGGTTTTCAAGTGGATAATCACAAAGCCACGTTAGGCAGAGTGTTATTTTACGAGACTCAACTTTCCAAAAACAATCGTGTTAGTTGTGGAAGCTGTCATAAGCAAGCATTTGGCTTTGCAGATAATTTGGCTAAAAGTATCGGTTTCGATAATGGCTTGACAAAGCGCAATAGTCAAGCAATATTAAATGCGGGTCTTCAAGAGTTCTTTTTTCATGATTTACGAGAGGAGCATCTTGAAAATATGGTTTTAATGCCTATTGCAGACCACGTAGAAATGGGGCTTGAAAACAAAGATTATATGGTTGCTAAGTTGGAGAGCCTTCCATATTATCGAAATTTGTTCTTACAGGCATTTGGTGATGAATCGGTCACTGTAGAAAGAATTAGTGATGGATTAGTTCATTTCATCAGGAGTATGATTTCTGTGAACTCCAAGTGGGATATTGGAAATGGTGTTGGTTTCTCAAATTTTACCCAGGAAGAGCTTTTGGGAAAAAATCTATACTTTATAAAATTTCCTTGTTCTTCTTGCCACGGTGGGGATAACTTAATGGGAGGAATGTCAGCAGCTGAGAATGTGGGGTTGGATAATTGGTACCAGGACAAAGGAGAACCTGGTTTGGATCCTGTTTTGAATGTCACGAAAAATGGTTGGTTTAAGGTTCCTTCGCTAAGAAATGTAGAAGTGACTGGACCGTTTATGCACGATGGGAGGTTCTCGACCTTAGAGGAAGTTGTGGAGTTTTACAACAGTGGCATTCAACGTCACCCTCAATTAAGTTTTATGTTGCGCCGCGGAAATAACGGAGGTTTTTTTGACTTAGCGGAGTTCAACGAAGATATAATTCCGAATCAAGAAACGGGAATTCATCCTTTGAGAATGGCCATGACCCAGGAAGAGAAGCAAGCGTTGATAGCATTTATGAAAACCTTTACAGATTGGGGATTTTTGAATGATAACCGCTTTAGCGATCCATTTATTAGACCGTGATCAGAATCATAATTTACATTATGTAAAGTAAATTTATCAAAAGGAAACCCCGTTTCCAGGGTCCTTAGAATTACTTGCTCTGAAGCAAATCTTTCATCTTTTTATATTCTTCTTCTCTACCAG
>JAIXWX010000030.1 GCA_027491075.1 Flavobacteriales bacterium | reverse complement strand
TCATCGAATGATGCGGTTGGAGCAATCCACTCAGCACCACACTCGAATTGTTGATCAGCAGTTGCTTCCACTAAGAATGGATCTACCTCGTCAGTCAATGTAATGAACTGTTCGAAAGTAGAAGTGTTTCCGCAAATATCAGTTGCAGTGTAAAGACGGATGATACGTCCTTGACAGCCGCCGCTAACCGCTTCGTCTACGAAAGAAACGTCAAAGTCGTTGCAGTTATCAGAAACTTCAACATACGTTCCCATAAAGTCATCACATGGACGATCGATTTCAATTGAACCTTCAAACATTGGAGCAGTCTCGTCAGAAACGTTTGCCACTTGAGTGAACTCAGTAGCATTTCCGCAAGCGTCAACGATGGTATAGATGCGACCATAAGATGAAGTACAAGCAGAAGCGAAATAAGTTACATCTTCAAATGAGATAGTAGCATCACCGCAAGCATCTTCAAAAGAAGGAGCTACCCAGATGATGTCCTCATCGCACTCAAATGCCAACAATTCGATTCCTTCTACTACTGGAGCAATGGTATCAACCACGTTAATGATTTGAACAGCCATAGCTTCATTACCACAGTTGTCAAATGCTCTCCACATACGAGTAATAACTTCTTCGTTTGGACAATCTCCAGGAGCAGACAGTTGCGTGAATGCAACTTCTGGTTGCATATCACAATTGTCAGTAGCAAATACGTTGGTTGGTATGCTTGGAAGATCTTGCTCACAGCTTACAGTTGTGTCAGCAGGAATATTGAAAAGAATTGGATTCGTAGTGTCCTGTACTGTTACTGTGGTAGAAACAACAGTAACATTCTCACAGAAGTCAGTTGCTGTCCAAGTCCAAGTGATAACATATTCGTTCTCACAATCGCCCTCTGCAATAGAAGAGCTTGGAACTACAGTTACTTCCAATCCGCAGTTGTCTGTTGCAGTCAATACTGGTTGAGTTGGAACGTTGTCACACTCCGCAACAATTGGCTCAGGAGCTACAATTATTGGATCAGTTGTATCTAGAATAGTAATAAACTGAGTTGCAGTTGCAGTGTTTCCACAAGCATCAGTAGCTTGGTATGTGCGAATCAATACGCCCAAGCAACCGCCAGAACCTAGTTCTTCATTGATAACAACAACAACAACTTCACCTTGACAGTTATCCGTTGCAGTTGGAGCTGGAACATTGTCCACCTCTGTGCACTCTACTTCTACTTGAATTGGATATTCATTAAATACTGGGTCAGTAGTGTCTTGAACATTGATGGTTTGTGTAGCAGTAGCAGTATTACCACAACCATCATTCGCAGTGAATGTGCGCACAATGGAGTATTCATTGATACATGATCCTTCAATTGTTTCTGAAGAAACTGTTACAGTAGTCGTATTTGGGTGACAAATATCAGAAGCAGCAGCATCTTCAAATGTCAACTCTTCATCACACTCAGCAGTGTATCCGTCTGGAATGAAGGTGAAGAAAGGATCAGTTGTATCCACAATAGTGAATGTCTGAATACAGAAAGTTCTGTTTTCACAGTTATCTTCTGCAATCCAAGTGCGAGTGATTGTTGAAGTACATCCGTCTTCTGACAATTCAGGCTCAGACTGGCCGAGGTAAGAAACGCTTACTTCTGGGTCACAGTTGTCTGTAGCTGTAAGACCGGTAGCCACTTCTGGAAGAGGCTGGCCACATTCTACTGTCTCATCAGATGGACAGTTGTCGAAAGTTGGAGCGATGGTATCGTCTACACTTACTACTTGAGAAGCGAAAGTATTGTTTCCGCATGCGTCCTCAGCACGGAAGAAGAAAGTGAATTCATCCTCACATGTCAAATCTGGTTCGTTTGGAACACACTGCTTATCAGTGAAAAGGTCTCCGTGTTGGTTTTCAACATAAGTACCATTGTACCAACCGTTGAAGTAGAACCAACCACTTAATCCATCCGTGTTTGTGAATGTATTTGCTGCAGTACCTGATTGGAAACCGAAATAATAGGTTGATGGCATGTGCTGCATGTAAAGGATATTACCAACATAGTCACCGAAACCAGTTAAAGTTGAGAAATCATCAACCAATTCAAAATAGTCCCAATTGATGTAGTTCAGACCTACTAATGAAGTAGCTCCCTTGTAGCTGCGACCAAGAGCAGACCAATCGGTCCAATTTCTCTTTGTCTTCAACCACATATTTACGTTCCAACCTTGATTAGAGTTGCTTACGTTTACCACACTACCTACGATATGGGCAGTACCATCGTCATAAACGTTCAAAGAAGCTCCTGGCAGCCATGCCCACTTGTCTGAAGCGGCACGACCAGCTGCTTGCTGACCGAAAAGAACGATGCTATAGTCTGGACCAGGAACGATTGGAGTGGTCAATACACAAATAGAAATTGGTGCTCCTGTATGTGATTCGAAAGGCTCAACTACAACGTCAGAACCGCTGCATGCGTCATTCGCTGTTACTGTAGGAGCAACAACATCGTCCGCGCATTGAACAGAAATATTCTCCAAAAGAGAAATTTCTGGACCTACGTTATCAATAACGGTAACAGTTTGAGAACAAGTAGCACTCAAATCACCGAAAGTTGCAACCCAAGTGCGTACAAACGAGTACTGACATGAACTACCACCTGAAATAGGTGTATCGAAAAATTCCAAAGTTGCCGTGTTCGAAATACCAGATGAGCCTGCAGGCCAAAAATCCTCACAAAGATTGAGGTCATAATTTGGCATACCAGGAGCAAGTTCGAGGTCGTCAGAACATGAAATGGTAACGTCCGGAGGACAAGTTAGTTCTAAGGATGGTTCACATGGAACATCATCCCCTTGGGCACTGACTGTACCCCAGAAAGCAAAAAGAGCAAGAAAAAGCACGGCCTTTCCCCACCAACGTGTAGTTGTCGTTTGACAACAACCTTCTACGTCTTTAACAGAGCGTAATGTTTTACTCATAACTGAGAATTTGGTTAATTAATAAAGTGTTTATGGTTAGCGTTCGCCTGATTTAGTCTTCAAGCGACAACAAATGTATATCCTTTATTTGTTAAAAAACAAATTTTTTTTAAAAAAATCGGTTTATTATTAAAATTCGTCGATGAAAAAGTAACCTTCGTCCGAAATTCAGACAAACGTACCACTTTGCACCTTACAATATTCGTGAGACAAAATAGCCTTGTCATGAACAGAAAGTTAATTCTCATCGACTTACGTCATACGTTGAGAAAAATCCTCTTTTTTTTCCATTTTAATAAAATTTCATTACATTTGCACCCGCCAAAAAAACGGTGCCATAGCTCAGTTGGTAGAGCAAAGGACTGAAAATCCTTGTGTCGCTGGTTCGATTCCAGCTGGCACCACCCAAGCCCCTTCAAGGGGCTTTTTTATTTTACATTTGCCCGATGACCGGGATTTTGAGATTTCACTATTCAATAGACAGCCTAAGGAAAGATATGCAGCTTGTAACAAGCGGGTATTCCAAAATTTTTCTTCTTACAGACTCCAATGTCGCGGAGCAATGCCTGGATATTCTTCTTCCAATCTTTGAAAAGCCCTCAGAAATAGAAATTCTTGAAATAGAACCAGGAGAACAATCTAAAGCACCTGAAATCGCCCTTCAAATTATTGAACAGCTCTTGGAATCGGAAGTAGACAGAAAAGCGCTTTTGATCAACTTCGGCGGAGGGGTAGTGAGCGACCTTGGAGGTTTCATTGCATCCATATACAAAAGAGGAATTTCCTTTGTCAATATCCCGACTTCACTTATGGGCATGTGTGATGCATCAATAGGTGGAAAAACAGGAATAGACTTTCTCCACTATAAAAACGTAATAGGATCATTTGCTCAGCCGAAAGCAGTTATTGTTTACCCCCCGTTCATTTCGAGTTTACCTAAAGAAGAGTTACTAAGCGGTTATGCTGAAATGGTGAAGCATGCCATCATAGCAGACTCCCGCTTGTTTGAGGCCTTAGAAACCATCGAACCCACCGATGCAGATCATGTATCGCTTTTCATCGAAAGAAGTGCGCAGATAAAACAGGAAATTGTTGAGAAAGATTACTTGGAAAAAGGACTTCGTAAAATTCTGAATTTTGGTCATACCATAGGACATGCGGTAGAAAGTTATTTTCTAGAAAATGAAACTCCCATTTCGCATGGTCATGCCGTTGCTCTGGGGATGCGGGTAGAGGCTTACGTAGCTTACCTCAAAGGCCACTTGCCTATAGATCAGTTGATGCGAATTAGACAGCTTATCCAACTCCCCTTCCCGCTTCCACGAAAAATTTACTGGGAAGATCTGGTGAAGTATCTTATACAAGACAAAAAAAATAACGGGAAACAAATTCTCATTGCCATCCCTGCATCACTTGGGACATGTGCGTGGGATATTGCTGTTACGGAGGAAGATCTAAGAAGTGCCTGGGAAGAAGAGCTCAGCGTGTGAGTACCACATAATCCCGAATCAGCGTCTTTAAAAAATTAGTGGGATTATTAGTTTCTTCCTTCCCTAAATTCAATCTATCTGCCATCTTATCGGCTAATTCATGCAACGCCTCTTTATGACCTTGATTTCTAAAACGCTGATATCTGTCCAAGGTCTGCTTTATCAAAACTATATCTTCTTCTCTAAAATTCTTGATTTGCAAATAAACTGGTTCGTAGCTAATTCTTGAGTCCAACTCTAAAAGTTGCTTTAATGTAACGGATGTGTTCTTCTTAGAGAGCTTGATCACGCAAGTGTTAGAAAGTAAATCACCCAATCTCTGATTTCGGGTATTGCTCAACAGGACAATCGAACCAAATATACCCGCTGACAAATAAATATCCAAGATTCGAAAAATCCAACGCACCAGATGGTCGTAAAACACGGTTTGCCTCCCATTCACTTTCATCACTTTAATGCCCAAGATCGCCTTACCAGGAGTTTGCCCATGCCATAGCGCCTCAAACAATAAAGAATAGAATGTGACAGTTACGAACACCGTACAAATCATGTAAACAATTAAGACTTCTTCTATATCGATTTCAAACACTACAAAGGCAAGAAACACAAAAATAGAAACGGCTATCGATTTGATTAAGCTATCAATGAACCAAGCAAAAAACCGTTCTTTGAAAGACGCCAGCTCATAAGTAATTACTACATTCTGAGTTGTTTTTACATCTATTGTTTTCATGCATTCATTAGTTCATTACCTTTAAGGCCTAGTTGCCGCTAATTGGAGTATGCAAGAAACGGAATTTATCGCACAAAATAAAGAAAAGTGGAAGGAACTTGAAGAGATCCTTGATGGCAATGACAAGGATCCCGCGCGCTTAACTACTTTGTTTATCGAAACAACGGACGATCTAAGTTATTCCAGAACCTATTATCCCAATAGATCGGTAAGAGTTTATCTGAACTCGATTGCACAGAAGGTATATAGCACCATTTATCGAAAAAATAAAAAAGGGAAAAACGGTATTTCAGAATACTTAAAAGAGCAATTGCCCAGCGCTTTATTCCAAACAAGAGATACCTTACTCCTTGCCTTCGTTATCTTTTGCAGTGGGATTTTGATTGGAATTTTTAGTGATATATACTACCCTGAGTTTGCAAGGGTAGTGCTTGGGGAATACTATGTAGAAATGACCAAGTCCAATATTGAGAATAATGATCCCATGCAGGTGTATAAAAGCGAGGAAGCCGTGGAAATGTTTGTACGCATTGCAATCAATAATATTCAAATCAGCTTTGGCATATTTGTGTTTGGATTGCTTTGGGGCGTTGGTACCACTTACGTCTTGCTTTCCAATGGCGTTATGTTTGGAGCATTTATGCACTTTTTCTTCTCTCGTGGCTTAGGAGTGGAAAGTTTTCTTACCGTCATGCAACATGGAACATTAGAACTATCCATGATTGTTCTTTCTGGAAGCGCAGGTTTCATTTTGTCCAAGAGCATTCTGTTCCCAGGAACCTACTCTCGGCTGGAAGCATTGGTATTGGCTTCAGGGAAAGCGGTTCGAATTATGATCGCTGTTTTTGTTTTGTTGATCTATGCTGCATTAATAGAGGCCTTTCTTACTAGATATACAGAAATCCCCAATGCCATTCGTGCCCTTTCTATTCTGTTAAGTGTTCTGATTGTGGCCGGGTATTTCGTTATTTACCCTTGTTTAAAATATCGAAAAGCCGCCCCCTCTGTTTCGAATAATGAAGAAATTCCTCTTTTTAGAAAAACGAACATCGTTCTTAAAAAAATCAAATCATCTGCTATCCTGTGCAACGAGTCACTCTACTTGTTTGGCAAACATGTATCCAAGTTAGCCAAAACATCTTTTTTTATTGCCCTCGGAATAGGAGTATGCATTGCCATCTATACAAGCGGAAATTTCGAGCAGATATATGATCTAAGCGATTTGCGCTTTTCCTTGTCCTATATTGTCTGGGCTTGGTTTCCTTTTCAGTTCCTCATAAACACAAACATCATTGAACCTATCTATATCTTTCTATTAGTCGGATTTTCAGTTATTTCAATTGTTTCCTATAGCTCCACCACTAAAGAATTATCCATTCATCAATCGGGCTCAATCAAAAACTTTTTCAACGCACTACTGATCGGAGGTATAGCTATTTTACCTACTCATCTAAGTCCATTTCTAACATTTTTTCTCATGTTGTTTACATGGCCATTTTGCATGCTTTGGCTCATTGCAACGTTTGAAAAACGAACTTGGATGTGGAATACGCTGCGCGAGGCAGTATCACTATGCGCTCACGGTTTTTCCCGAATCATGGGTACATTTTTTACTGTCCACGGCATACAGTATATCATCCTTCTAACCGTAAACGGTGCACTGGTTCAAGTTTTTGGTTTGCTTTTCACTGGCAAACCTTTGAACATTCTGTATCTTTTATTCGAGTTTATAAGCATCAATATACCTCGCACTTTTCCCTTTGCTACCGAAGTACCTTATGCGGTTTACAGTTTAATTTTGCTTTTCGCACTATTCATTGTTATTCCTATAAGCCTAATTTCAACCCTCCTGGTTTATCACTCCCTTTTAGAGTCCACAGATGCCCAATCATTAAAGAATAGTATTTCATTTATTGGTACTAAAAAAAGAGCATATGGTTTGGAAAAAGAAGCTTAATCTGATACTAACACTATGCCTGCTGAGTACGACATTTTCTATGTCGGCTGACGACGGAATTCTTTCCGTAAAGGAATGGGAAGATAAAAAGAAGGAAATCGAATATTCCAAAAAACCAAGGATTGAAGAAGAAGTAAAGAAAGAAAATCAAGAAGAAAAGTCTTTCGAAATACCACCTATTGAAACAGCTCCAGAATGGATCAAAAGCCCAACCGTTAAATGGATTGCGGCCACCGTTTTTATTCTCCTTCTTGCATTAACACTATACTACATGTTACGAAATGTGCAGTTTTCGAAGGAGCAAAAAATCTCCTCGGACATCATTTCTTTCGCTATTGATAATGCAGAAAAAGATCTTGAAAAGGCAGAGCTCGATCAATTGCTAGAACAGTGTATTGCACAAAAAGAATTTCGAAGCGCGGTGCGTATTCTCTATCTTAAAACCATTCAAAACCTTCATTTATCTGGGAAAATACAATGGAAAAAAGAAAAGACAAATCGCAACTTTCTCAATGAAATGAGAAATGATAAGGCGTATCCAATGTTTCGCCAACTTACTTGGAGTTACGAGACAGTGTGGTACGGTGATCATGCTATTGAAGAGGTGCATTTTAGAAAAATCGAGAAGATATACCATAGTATTGATCCCAAAGTGAAAGCATGAAGCAGAAAGGAAATACCAATTGGCTTATTGTTTTGCTCGTCTTCTTCGGGGCAGGTGTGCTCCTAGTGGTGTTTTACAGCGATTCTGAAATCGACTGGAATGAAAGGTACAAACCAGACGAAAAAATGCCTTACGACACATACCTTATCGAGCAATTGCTTAGGAATAATGCTTCCAGTGTCCCATTCTATTCGATACAAGATAGCACTCATCTTTACCTCACAGATACTGCCCAAAATCAACTGCTCGTATTTATTGGCAATACTTTCTTCTATAATGAAAAAGATTTGTCTGCCATGCTTGATTTCATTGATAGTGGGAATACAGTTTTTCTAGCGGCAGAAGACTTAGATAAAGCTCTTTTGGATTCTCTTTATTTGGATACAAAGATTCCTGTTCTTCATTTCGATGAGGAAGTATATCAAGAGGAAATGGTCAATTACCCCGTGTTTGAAGAGTCCGTCTTTTCTCACGATTTTCAAAGTCAGAATATTCAAATGCGATTAAGTAGATCCAGTAAAGAAGCTCAACTCTGTTATGTGTATGACTTCGATACATTAGCTACTACTTGGCTCTACTTCAATGAATCTTGGATGAGCTACTATGCCAGCGGACAAATGGTCACATTAGGCACTTTCGTTTCGAAGGGTGCATTGCCTACTGCAAAGGCGTTTGTCAATTTTATCGAGATCAATTATGGTAAAGGCAAACTTCACCTGCACCTTCAACCAAGAATTTTTACCAATTACTTCTTAAAAGAGAGAAACACATTTGATTATGTATCGTCCGTCTTCAAAGATATTAAGCCTTCAAAAATTTGGTGGGCCGAAGAAAATCGAAAGTTCGATTTCATAAAAACTGAAGATCCTGACTCATACAATCAAGCTCCTGATGAATCATTCATGGAGTTTATCTTAAGTGAGCGAGCACTTAGCAATGGGTGGTATTTCATGCTCTTTGGTGTCTTTCTTTATCTGCTATTTGGGGCGAAGAGAAAGCAACGAATTATTCCGCTTCAAGAGAAAAAAGACAATACAAGTATAGAATACGCTGAAGTTATATCACAGTTATTTTTGGAGCAAAAGGATCATTCAAAATTAATTCTTATGAAGAAGGAACTTTTCAAGCATTATGTGAGAGATCGGTATGGAGTTAAAATTCCTTCAACGCGCAAGGAGCTAACGGAACCTCTACTTCGACTTCTAGAAACACGTTCGGGAATAGCGAGTCAGGAATTAATAGTATTGTTCGACCTTTGGTTTCACATTGAAGCCATAGGTCCTGTCTATACTTCAGAGATGTTGACTTTTCATAATCGATTAGAAACTTTTTATAAAAACAGTAAATGATATGAGTGAAGAAATGCAAAATTTATCATTGAGTGAATGGGAGCTTGGCATTGATCCAACGGCTAGAGTCGATGTGCGCAGTTTAGCAGATGCTATAGATCGTGTAAAAGGGGAGATCGCCAAAGTAATCGTCGGTCAAGACGATGCCATTGAGTTTATGCTTGCCGCTTTGCTCACTGGAGGTCACGTTCTTATGGAAGGTCTTCCTGGCATTGCCAAAACCCTCACTGCGAAGCTATTGGCACAAACTATACAAGCTGATTTCTCAAGGATTCAATTCACACCTGATCTAATGCCAACAGATGTTACAGGCACTTCTGTTTTCAATCTTAAAGAATCCACTTTCAGCTTTCGAAAGGGCCCCATTTTTAGCAACATCGTTTTGATTGATGAAATCAATCGATCTCCAGCCAAAACCCAAGCGGCACTTATGGAAGTAATGGAAGAAAAGCAAATTACCTACGATGGACAACGGTTTGTTTTTGATTATCCTTTTTTCGTCATTGCGACGCAGAATCCCATTGAGCAGGAAGGAACCTATTCTTTACCAGAAGCTCAGTTAGATCGATTTTTGTTTAGAATAAAACTGAGATATCCTTCCATGGAAGAAGAAGTAGCCATACTCGAGCGATTCCAAAGTGACTTTGATACTCGTTCAGCCAATCAAGTAAAAGCAGTAATTGGAAAAGAAGCATTAAAAGATTTCAAATCACAAATCGAAAAAATTTATATCCGTCCCGAACTGCTCAAATACATCGCAGCAGTCATCGATAATACACGCAACAATGGTGACTTATTTATGGGAGCTTCTCCTAGAGCCTCTTTAGCAATGATGCGCACTTCCAAAGCCATTGCTGCCATGAATGGTAGAGACTTTGTCACTCCTGATGACATCCGAATCGTTTCTGTTCCAGTATTGAATCATCGATTGATATTGAGTCATGAACGAGAAATGGAAGGGGTAGAACTGGAAGAAATCATTCAAGGGATTATTAAATCAGTTGAAGTACCTCGTTAATTGAAAGTTCTAAATAAAATACACTCTGGCATTTCAGATTTTCATCTGAACAGGCGATTTTTTATATCCTTCGCAGCCTGCGTGGTAGTCATGGCATTTGGTTTTGCATTCCGCGGATTTCTCCTCATAGGATTGTTCTCCATCTACGCGCTATTCATTCTTCTGTTTTTAGAAATAGTGATACTTTATAGTGGATTGATTCAGTTGACTGGAGAGCGTGAACACCAGCGAATGATGTCTCTGGGAGATGAAAACACTATAAAAATCGCTTTACACAACGCTTCCAACCTCAAATTGAAGTTAGAGCTTTTCGATGAGGTTCCCTTTCAATTTCAATGGCGAGATTTTAAAATGAATCATGCACTGGCTCCAGAAGCGAAAGAAACGCTATGCTACTCTTTGCGACCTGTTACGAGAGGTGAGTATGCCTTTGGCAACTTAAACGCGTTTGTGAGTATCTGGTTGGGATTGTGTTCTCGTCGATATGTTCTTTCTAAGCCAACCACACTTCCAGTCATGCCTAGTGTGATTCAAATGAAGAAATACGAACTGTTGGCATTTTCCAAAATATCCACAATGGATGGAATTAAAAAGCTACGTAGAATTGGCCATAGCTATGAATTCGAACAAATCAGACCTTATGCTGATGGCGATGATTTAAGAAGCGTGAACTGGAAAGCAACAGGAAGAAGAAATCAAATCATGGTCAATCAATACCAAGAGGAGAGAAGTCAAAATGTGTATCTTATTCTGGATAAAAGTCGAACCATGCACATGCCATTCAATGGTCTCAGTTTGTTGGATTACAGCATCAACAGTTCTTTGGTACTTGGCAATATTGCATTGAAAAAATATGATAGAGTGGGTTTGATATCATATAGTCATCGTATAGGAAGTACGCTGCCCGCAGAAAGAAATGAAATACAGCTGAAAAAACTCATGAACGCTTTATATCATGAGCGTCCCCAAGAATTCGAAGCGGATTTCGATCTACTCTATCGTTCTGTTAAAAATATCATTAAGAATAGAAGCTTAATTATCCTTTACACCAATTTTGAATCTATATACGCGATGGAACGGGCACTTCCAGTGCTTCAGAAAGTTAATCAGCAACATTTACTGGTGGTAATTATTTTTGAAAACTCTGAGCTTACCTCCTATCAATCAACCAAAGCAGAATTTGTTTCTGACATATACTCCCAAACCATTACCGCTAAATTGATGAGTGACAAACGGCAAATGGTAAACCGATTGAAGAAATGTGGAATTCAAACGATCCTTAGCAAGCCCGAAGATTTAAGCATTAACACGGTCAACAAGTACCTTGAACTCAAAGCAAAAGGCCTTATTTAGAATGGCAGGTGATTATATTTGCACCCTAATTCGAGATACATGGCACAGGAAATACCGGCGAAATACGAGCCTTTAAAGATAGAAGACAAGTGGTATAAGCATTGGATGGATGCTGGTCTATTCAAAAGCGTTCCTGATGAACGTCCCTCCTACACGGTAGTGATTCCGCCACCCAACGTGACTGGCGTATTGCACATGGGGCATATGCTCAATAATACTATCCAAGATGTATTGGTTAGAAGAGCCCGCATGCGCGGATTCAATGCATGCTGGGTGCCAGGTACCGATCATGCCTCCATCGCCACAGAGGCTAAAGTGGTTCAAAAACTGCGCAAAGACGGAATCAAAAAGTCCGATCTAAGTCGCGATGAATTTCTCGAACATGCTTGGGAATGGACCCATAAACACGGTGGAATAATTTTAGATCAACTAAAGAAATTAGGAGCAAGCTGCGATTGGGATCGTACGCGCTTTACAATGGACGAAAAATACTACGCCAGTGTAATTGATTCTTTCATTGACTTATACAAAAAAGGAAAAATATACCGCGGCGAACGCATGATCAATTGGGATCCTGCAGCACTGACCGCTCTATCCGATGAAGAGGTAATCTACAAAGAAATTTCTTCAAAACTCTTCCAAATTCGATATCAAATCGCTGGAAGCAACGACTTCGTAGTCATCGCAACGACACGTCCAGAAACTATTCTAGGAGATACTGCAGTTTGTATTCACCCCAAAGACGAACGCTACACACACTTGCATGGCAAGAAAGTAATTGTACCTCTGGTGAATAGAGAAGTGCCGATCATTCTGGATGAATATGTTGAAATGGACTTCGGTACTGGATGTTTGAAAGTAACACCAGCACACGACATGAACGACTTTGCTTTGGGCGAAAAGCATCAATTGGAAGTAATCAATATGATGAACCCTGATGGAACCATTAGTCAAGCCGGTCAGTTGTATATTGGAATGGATCGCTTTGAAGTGCGTACGAAAATCATCGCAGATTTAGAAAAAGCAGGGCATTTGGTCAAAACAGAAGAACACATCAACAAGGTGGGATTCTCGGAAAGGACTGATGTTGTCATAGAACCTCGTCTTTCTAAGCAGTGGTTTGTGGACATGAAAGACCTTAGCAAGCCCGCTTTGGAAAATGTAATGAATGACCGCATCAAGTTTTGGCCTTCAAAGTTTAAAAACAGCTATCGCAACTGGATGGAAAACATTAAGGATTGGTGTATTTCCAGACAGCTTTGGTGGGGCCATCGTATCCCTGCATTCTATACTTCTGACGGATCTTACGTAGTTGCAAAAACCAAGGAGGAGGCGCTCCTAGCATTCAGAGCTACTCATCCTGCCATTACCGCTGAAGAAATCACTCAAGACCCCGATGTTTTGGATACTTGGTTTAGCTCATGGTTATGGCCAATATCCGTATTCGATGGATTCTACTCTGAGGATGAAATCAAATACTACTACCCGACAGCCGACTTGGTTACTGCACCAGAAATCATGTTCTTCTGGGTGGCTCGAATGATTATTGCGGGATATGAATACCGCGGAGAATTGCCTTTTAAAAATGTGTATTACACCGGTATTGTTAGAGATAAACAGGGACGTAAGATGAGCAAGTCGCTCGGAAATAGCCCTGATCCACTGGACTTAATTGCAATGTATGGAGCTGATGGCGTGCGCGTGGGAATGTTATTGAGTTCCCCAGCTGGGAATGATTTGTTGTTTGATGAGGGGTTATGCGAGCAAGGTAGAAACTTTGCAAACAAAATTTGGAATGCATTTCGACTTGTTCAAAGCTGGCAGGAGAAAGTTGATCCTGCGCTGCAACAACCTGAATCCGCCTCGATAGCCATCGAATGGATGAGGTCCAAATTGAATGAAACATTAAAGACCTTAAACGATGACTATGATAAGTTCCGAATAAATGAGGCTTTGATGACCACGTATAAACTGATTTGGGACGATTTCTGTTCGTGGTATCTGGAAATGATAAAGCCTCCCTTCGGCAGTGGAATAGACAGCAAAACACTTCAAGCCACGGTTGAAATTTTCGAAACCATTTTGAAAGTCCTTCATCCTTTTATGCCGTTCATCAGCGAGGAAATATGGAGTTATCTCGGCAATAGAAATTCAGCTCAAGACTCTATTTGTCTTGCCAAATGGCCCGAGTTGTCCAATACCAACGAAACATTGCTCACTACTTTCTCTCAATTCACTGAAGTGGTCATTGGACTTCGTAACGTAAGAAAAGAAAACAACATTCCAAATAAAGAGAAAATCACCATCAAGGTAGTTGCGCAGGAAGAATACTTCAAAGGCTTCGATGCTTCTATAAGTCATTTGTGCAATACCGAAGCCATTGAATACGTGAATGAAAAACCTATCAATTCATTTACATTTATTGTAAAAGGAACAGAGTTTTTTGTTCCCTTCACAGATAACGTAGACGTTGAAGTAGAAAGAAAAAAAATTCAAGAAGAATTACACTATACCAAAGGATTTTTAAAGTCCGTAGAAAGCAAGTTAAGCAATGAAAAATTCGTTAACAATGCACCTGAACAGGTATTGGAAAATGAAAGAAAAAAACAACAGGATGCATTAACAAGAATTAAGCTTTTAGAGGAGAAGCTTACTTCATTGAACTAATTTATTTTCTGAATGTTGCAATAAAAAAATTATACCTCATGTCACAAATTACTTTCAAAGGAAATCCAGTACAAACAGAAGGAAAGCTACCATCAGTAGGCTCCAATGCCCCTACTTTCAAATTGGTTAATACCGAACTAAAAGAGATTACACTCAATGACTTTAAAGGAAAAAGAGTTGTATTAAATATTTTCCCAAGTATTGACACTGGAATCTGTGCGGCATCGGCCCGCAAGTTCAATGAACTTGCTAGTTCCATGGAGAATACTGTTATATTGAATGTTTCCAAAGATCTTCCATTTGCGCACAATCGTTTTTGTGCCGCCGAAGGTTTGAAAAATGTTCATGGAGCATCTGAATTCAAGGATCATGAATTCAGCAAATCTTATGGAGTAGATATGATAGACGGTCCGTTATCAGGTCTAATGAGTCGTGCTGTAGTAATTATCGACGAAAGTGGTGTGGTGAAATACACTGAACAAGTGCCCGAAATTGCTCAAGAGCCAAATTACGAATCGGCAATGAAAGCACTCTAACTTTTCTATATGAAATTGGAAAACTCTCTCCAATGGAGAGAGTTTTTTTTTCTTAAAAACTACCTCGCAGCGTAATCATTAGATTCCGTCCAGGTGCGCTTACATTACTACTGAAAGTACGGTAGTTTGCATCTAGTATATTTTCTAAAGCCACTTGTAGCATTAACTTCTCATGCAACTGTGTGCTGGTACGAATATTCAAGGTATACCAGGCAGGCATGCCAAATTCTGTTGCAAAAGCCTCGTTGTCTTCCGCTCCAAGTCTGTAATCTTCAATGCGCTTCCATCCGTTATACATCACAAAAAACTCTCCTCGAAAGCGTTTCAACTGCAAGTTAAAGGAGGTCTTACCATACAATGGAGGAATATGATCCAAAGGAGTTTCTTCCCCTGCTTCATTGATTCGAGCGTAGGTATAATTCAAAGTGGAAGACATGCTAAATGCCTTGGTAACGTTCGCGGTAAGTTGAGCACTCCCCCCATAGAGGTAAGCAGTTGCCGTATTCATCATAGTAACCACATTCGATGAATCTCCATCAAACAGAACAACTGAAGATTCATTCAGTAAAGAGGGCCCAATAGTAAGAGCGTTTCTATATGATGTATAAAAGGCAGTAGTCGAAACAGTAACTTTATTCTCGATTACTTTCGAAACCCCCAAATCCACATTGTAGGTAAGTTCTGGTTTTAAGTTAGGATTAGGGACAATTAGATTTCCCCTTTCAAGAGTATTTCCTTGGGCGTCCGTTACGGGACCAGAGGTTTCAAAAACCTTCGCGAGATCATCGACGTTTGGAGCTCTAAATCCAGAACTCGCTACAAGGGAGAACTTCCAATGATGACGGGGCGAAAATACAACCCCCAAATTTCCATTTACCGCTTGATGACTTTGTGTGGCTTCAGAAAAAGGAAATGGAAAAAAAGACTTGTCATCAAAGAGTGCGTCTAGTCGAACATAGTTGAAACGAATACCATCTGATAGAATCCAACGATCGGATATTTCCCATGCGTGCGTTGCATACAACGCAGCACTTTGCATTTGACTGCCTCCATCGGGGTATCTCGTAGGAGCTTTTTGTTGATCGCTAGAATTGATATTCTCCATTCTGGCAGTGCTAATCACGTCATTGTAAGCGTATTCTGCACCGTATCTAAATTCATTTCTACCTGGTAGCAGTTTAGCAAAATCTGCGTTGATAGCTAAAACCTCAACTTCCTCAATTTGCGACGTTTTCCAAGGGTTTCCGAATAATCTAGTATGTCGGGTTTGTTCGATTTGTTGCCTAGAACCGATAATTCTCGCTTGATCAAACATCTTATTTTTTTTACTCCATCTGACTTCGTATGCGGTCAAGATTCTCCATTGCGGCCCATAATACCATTCAGCCCAACGCAATCGGCCATTGCGATATTGAGAAAGTCGATCATAGCGAGGAACGTCGCTGCTCGTTGAAACCTGAATGTTTAATATGTGCTCTACATACTTCGAAGGCTTGAAACCCAGCTTATGAAAAAAATCGTATTGCTGATAAGCAGTACCCACTTGGATATTCGGGTTATCATTTTTGAGGATACTGTCTCTGCCATTGAATGTTTCCACATACTCGTTCCTTCTCCAATAATCTTGAATAAATGGATTGCGACTATTACCCTGCCTTAAATCTCCAAAGTTGCTGTATGTGATTGAAGTGACGCTCCCCCATCGCTTACCGCTCAATTGAAAATCAGCGTGCACAGTATTTTCATTATTGGCCGATGAGAAGCGCATATACGCCCCACCTTTGATCAACTTCACGCTATCGGGAGAATAGATTGGGTTTCTAGTGTGAAAGTGCATTACACCTCCCAGAGCGTCGCTTCCATACACCACGGATCCTGGACCAAACACGACCTCCACTTTCTCCAACATGTTGTTATCAATAGTAATTACATCTTGCAAATGGCCTCCTCGATAGATGGCATTGTTCATCCTTATCCCATCGACTACAATAAGTACTTTATTCGCTTCAAAGCCTCGTAAAACTGGACTACCTCCGCCCATCTGGCTTTTTTGAACAAACACATTTCCTGTTTGCTGAAGCACATCCGCGGAAGTTTGTTGTGACTGAAACTTCATGTCATTTCTTGAAACCACTTGTACTTGCTGTGGAATGTCGCTTGCCTTCTCGTCAAACTTGGCAGCACTAACTACCAGTTCTTTTAGAAAATACGACGACTCGGTCAAGTAAAAAACACCTTTACCTTTCAAGTCTCCGAATGACGTGCTTTCTCCAAAATAGCCAATAAACTGAACGGAGATAAAGTTTGATTCTTTAAATACGCTTATATCTGCCCTACCTCTGACATCTGAAACAACGGAAACATTTTCCAAGTCACTTGTGATAACTACACCATTAAGTGACTCCAAGGTCGACTTATCACGAAAAACAATTACTTGAGAAATGGAAAGTAAAGGAAAGAGAAATGCCGTGATGAGCAGGAACTTCTTCATATTGGAACAAGGCTAAATTGAGGATCCGAAGTTACTTCGGGTGTTTGGTTCCACGTTATGTTATTGATAAAAAAAGAAAATTTAATTTTACCAGTTGAGTTGAACAAATAAATTTGATTCGATTTCTACAATCAAAACAGTGGTATGCAAAGAAAGAACAAACAAAATGAGTTCGTTAACAGAGAATTATCTTGGTTAAGTTTTAATGATAGAGTATTGCAAGAAGCCATGGACAAAAGTGTTCCTCTCATTGAGCGAATGCGCTTCTTAGGTATTTTTTCGAACAATTTGGATGAGTTCTTCAAAGTTCGTGTAGCCACCCTGCGCCGCGCAGGCAACTTCAATCAGCGCATTGCCGATCCAATGGATTTTGATCCTAAACAAACCCTTGTTGAGATCAGAGAAACTGTTGTTAAGCTTCAGGAAAAATTCGACAAATGTTTCAAGCAGATAACTACGGAGCTCGGCAAAGAGAAAATACACTTCATAGACGAGACAAAACTTCAACCTCAACAAAAAGAGTTTTTAGAGCAGTACTTTGAAAAACAAGTAAGACCCTATCTAGTTCCTATCATGCTCAACTTTAAAAGCGTTTTTCCGCCTTTGGATGACAATAGCTTTTATTTAGCCATTGAACTAGGTTATAAAACGGACAAATCCCATGGTGCCTATGCATTAATGGAAGTACCTACCAGCCTGTCACGATTTGTTGAAATCCCAAGCAAAGATGACAAACGTTATGTGATGTTTGTCGAGGATGTGATTCGATACAGGCTTCGAAAAATATTCAGCATATTCGACTTTGATAGTGCTAAAGCGTACACTATAAAAATTACACGTGACGCAGAATTGGATATCGATGATGATTTATCCAAAGGAGTAGTAGAGAAAATGTCCAGAAGCCTAAGTCAACGAAAGAAAGGCCAATATGTACGATTGAATTATGACAAGGCAATCCCTTCTCATTTTCTAGATTTTATTCTAAAAAAGATTGCATTAAAGAATAAGGAAAACGCAATCCCCGGTGGTCGGTATCATAACAAGCGCGACCTAATGGAATTCCCAAGTTTTGGAAGAAGAGATTTGTGCTATGAAACCCTACCCGCTTTAAAGCATCCGCTGACCAAGACAGAACCATCCCTTATCAAAACCTTATCAAAGAAGGATGTTTTACTGCATTATCCTTATCAGAGCTTCACGCATTTGTTAGACTTGCTTCGTGAGGCCGCAATTGATCCCCAAGTCCGCACCATCAGAATTAGCTTGTATAGAGTTGCAAAACAATCACAAGTAATTAATGCATTGATCAATGCTGCAAGAAATGGAAAACGAGTTATCGCCGTGGTTGAACTTCAAGCCCGATTCGATGAGGAAAATAATATTAATGTAACTCGAAAACTTCAAGAAGCTGGTGCACGCGTTATCCCAGGAGTTACCGGATTGAAAGTACACTCTAAGTTAATCCAAATAAGCAGAAAAGAAGGACAGCGAACAGTGCGCTACTCCCACATCGGCACAGGTAACTTTCACGAAAAAACTGCCCATATCTATAGCGACATTTCCCTTCTCACTTCGAATAAAGAAATTGGAAGAGAGGTCCGTAAAATATTTGAGTTCTTTGAAAGCAATTATACCAGACACGTTTTTCGCCATTTGATTGTATCCCCCTTCAATACGAGAAGAAGGTTTATGGATTTGATCAACCAAGAAATTGAAAATGCGGAAAAGAAAAAGCAGGCGTGGATCATCCTCAAGATGAATAACCTCGTAGATGGAGGAATGATTCGCAAGCTTTACGAGGCAAGTCAGGCCGGGGTAAAAATCAAACTGATTATTCGAGGCATTTGCAGTTTAATACCAGGCCAGCCGGGGTTGAGCGAAAATATTGAATGCGTCTCTGTCATTGGAAGATATCTTGAGCATGCTAGAATCAGTGTGTTTTGCAACAATAGAAAACCACTTTATTACATTTCGAGTGCTGATTGGATGACTCGCAACATTGATCACCGTATAGAAGTTACCACTCCTATTTTTGACCCTTTATTGAAAGCAGAGATCCAAGAATTTTTGGATCTTCAATTGCATCCAGACGCTAAAGTGAGGATTGTTGATAAATTACAAAAAAACGATTATCGCAAGCCTGTAGCGGATTCCAAGAGTTTTGACGCCCAGAAGGCCTATTATGAAATGCTCAAAAAAAAATAGGAGTTATTTTCTTTACATCCCCAAGTAAAGAAAATTGAGATTCGCCGCCATTGATATCGGTTCAAATGCCATTCGACTTTTAATCGAAGAGGTTCATCTTTCTGATGGAAAATATCACATAGAAAAAGTGAGTCTTACTCGTGTTCCCGTGCGTCTTGGCCAGGATGTTTTCACCACTGGCAAGCTTTCCAAACAACGCATTCAGCAGCTAGTAAAAACCATGAAAGCCTTTTGGTATTTGATGGATGTGCATGACATCGAATTCTACCGAGCCTGCGCTACTAGTGCGATGCGAGAGGCAAAAAACAAACGGGCCGTTATTAAAAAAGTACTTGAAGAATCCAACATTGAAATCGAGCTGCTTTCGGGAGATGAAGAAGCCAATCTAATTTTCAGCAATTATTTCGCACAGAATCTCAATGTAAAAAACAGCTATCTGTATATTGATGTTGGCGGTGGAAGCACTGAACTAACATTGATAAAAAATGGCAAGAGAATCAAAAGCAAGAGCTTCGAATTGGGCACCGTTCGAATGCTTGCCAATGCGACGGACAAGAAAGTTTGGGAACAAGCGAGAAAATGGATCCAAAGCAGTGTATCTGCGCAAGATCATATCACCGCTATTGGCACCGGTGGCAACATCAATAGCGTATTCAAAATTCTGGGTAAAAAACCCAATCAAACCATTTCCTTTACCGAGATAAAAAATCAATACGAGGCCTTACTTTCTATATCAATGGACCTGCGTATCACTAAGCTAAAAATGAAACCCGATCGCGCGGATGTAATTATCCCTGCATGTGATATTTATATACGATTGATGACCTATGCTGGCATACAGCAGATGATTGTTCCTAAAATTGGTCTCGCAGACGGAATAATATTGGAGTTGTTCGAAAATTGGCAACTTGAACAGACAAAGGACTAATTTTCATATCTTTCAGACCGCTTAGAAACACATGTTCAGACGGGTAATCAAGAATCTAATCGTTTTATTCTTGTGGAGTTCCACAAGTGTTGGCTTCGCCCAAGTTTTTGGTGAAGTGCTATACAATTGGGATTTTGCAACAGGACTACCTTCCGGTTGGACCAATACCAGCGCTAGCGGTATAGGATTATGGGAATACCGTGGTCCGAGCACAACGCCCAATGTGAGTGTGGGACCGCGCGGCACGTGCTCAGGTGCGGCGAGCCCAATTGCGAGCAATACTGCTTCCAATGGTTTCTTCTTATTCGACTCCAATTGGTGGGACGATAGTGTACCCGGATGCGGAGGATTAGGCACCGGTCCTGACCCAGCACCGCACACTGCGTGGCTAACTACTGGCTTACTGAATTTTTCTGGATACAGCTCGGTATCCATCACCTTCCTCCAACAGTTTAGACTCTTTACTGCGACATGCAAAGTCCAAGTTTCTATCAATGGCGGTACCACATGGGTAGATGCAGGACAGAATACAGGAACCAATTCTGCTAATCCCGTTTGGCAAACATTTAACCTATCATCCATTGCGGCAAATCAGAGCAATGTGCGCATACGATTCGAGTTTTCAGGCACTTATTATTGGTGGCAAATAGATGATATCTCCATCTATGCTCCTAATGACAACGACCTGCTACTTACCAATTCAGGATATACGGTCAATCCTACTCCCGTAAACATATACAACGAACTGGAATATGATCAATATCCCATAACGATGATCCCTCCTTTGAGATTCAGAGGAACAGCAACCAACATCGGGGGTTTCACCCAAACGGGCGTGAACATGACCTCGAGAGTCCTCAACTCTTCCGACGTACAAATTCATACGCAAACCACTCCCAATCAAACGATGCTGAGTGGAGCTACGGTAAATTTTCAATCCCCTAATTCCTACACCCCTCCCGCAACACTCGGAGATTACAATGTCGAAATCCGATTAAGTCAAAATCAGACCGATGAAAATCCTCTCGACAACCGCGATACTTTAGATTACACTATTTCCCCCTTCACCTTTGCGCGTGATGAAGGTCCATTAGAAAACGTCTTTGTTCCATCTAGCAGCTATAACGGCCAGCCTTACGAAATCGGGAATATTTTCGAAGGGTTTACTGCGAATCGAAAATGCACCAGCGTTGCTGTGGGCATTGGCGAGGGCACACAAGTTGGGAGCACTATTCAAGCGGTAGTATACAACGAAACAATGGAAACGGTGCTTGCTCAAAGCGATCCTTATGTAGTCAACCTTGCTGACCTTAATCAAGAAGGAGAAGAGTTTACGGTCGTTCTTCAATTGAACACTCCTGTTCAAATGTTTAATGATACCATATACCTCGCCATGGTCAAAAATCTTGACGGAAATGCTCCAATGCGAATAGGTAGAAGTGGTATTGCGCCTCAAAACACCAGCTTTGTAAACTACTATAATTTCAATGCCTTGTTCTTCCTTGCTACCATGCCCATGGTGCGGATGAATATTTTTTTAAATACCCAAACGCCCGGCTGCATGGATCCCACAGCCATGAATTATAATCCGGCCGCCACTGTGACTGATGGCGGATGTCGATACCCAGGATGCACGATTGAAGGGGCTTTGAATTTTGATCCCGACGCCAATTGGTATGATGGCTCTTGCATCGTTCCGGGGTGTACAAATCCTATTGCAATAAATTTCAATCCGCTCGCCAATTTGGACGATGGGTCATGTCTTATCGGCGGCTGCACCAACCCTGAGGCTACGAACTTTGATCCAACGGCCACTTTGGATGATGGGACGTGTATTGTCCCAGGCTGCACAGATGTAGATGCAGACAATTTTAATCCTGACGCCACAGAGGATAATGGCTCTTGCTTTTATCTCGGTTGCACCAATCCTCAAGCAGCTAATTACGATCCAGATGCAACTGTTGATGACGGCACATGCATCATCGCCGGATGCACGAATCCTATTGCAGTAAATTTCAATCCAAATGCAAACCTTGATGATGGTTCCTGTTTGATTGCTGGTTGTACCAATCCTGTGGCCATCAATTTTGACCCTCAGGCTAATTTAGACGACGGCAGCTGCATAATAGAAGGATGCACGAATCCTGATGCTGCAAACTACAACCCTCAGGCAAATGCGAATGACGGTTCTTGCATCTTCCTTGGATGCACCGATCCTGATGCCCTCAATTTCGATCCACAGGCAAATGAGAACGATGGTTCTTGCATTTATCCTGGTTGCACGGATCCTCTGGCAGATAACTTCAATCCATTGGCGTCCGTAAATGATGGAAGCTGTATCTACACAGGATGCATCGATCCTACTGCATTCAACTATGATCCTACGGCCAACCAAGACGATGGATCTTGTTTGTATGGTGGATGCACGAATATAAATGCAGTCAATTATGATCCTGATGCCGATGTGGATGATGGATCTTGTCAATACAGCAGTCCCACGTTCGCCGTTAGTCCAATGATGGGCTGTGTTCCCTTTACTATTGAGGTGATCAATCAAACGGTAATTGGTGAAGATTATACTTGTGAATACTTCTTAAACGGAGAGCTGATCCAATCAGGCTGCGTTGATGCATTCACCTATTTGATACAAAATGAAGGCAATTTAGAATTGGAATATAGAGTAACTATTGGCGGCGTTTCTGAATCAGCCTTTGCAACAATCTTGGCCAATGAAATTCCTATTCAGCCCGTTTTAACCTTTGATGAAGATAACTTTACTATCAACTGTTTGAATTGCGATGCGGATTTGCTGACTTGGGAGCTGGACAATGTTCCAGTGCTTGGGACCAACCCTACATTAAATGTCTTTGACGGTACTAAAACGGAAAATGGCTGGTACGTTATTACTGCTACTAATCTTCCCAACTGTTCTACTCAAAGCCAGCCTTTATTGGTTTTGGAAGCTTTTCTAGAAGTCAATCAAACTGATTTCTGCGCTCCCTCATTATTGCAAGTAACCAACTTAACTGATCTTCCTAATAACGCGGTTTCCGTTATCAATTTTGGGATTGGAGGAAATCAAGTGATGGGTGCTACTACGCTACCTTTCAATTATTTTACTCCAGGAGAGTATACCATTAACATCCATGTAACCTCGGGCAGTGTCACTGCTAGCGTTTCGGAAACCATCATAGTAAGCGATGGTATCATTCCCCAGTTGAATTGGGACGCGCAAGTAGGTTTTGTAAGTTGTTTGAATTGTGAAGCCATTGGAACAGCGGTATGGACCATCGACGGGGAACCTGTTGTCGGAGAGGGACCTTTCCCTGACAATCTCGGTCAGATTTATCAAGTCGAATTAACCAATGAATTTGGATGTGTAGAATCGGGAGTGATTTTCATCAACTCTGTTGAGAGTTTTGAAGCGCAAAACCTCGCGATTTACCCAATTCCAGCAAAAGACTTTATCACCATTGAAAGCCCTCTTGAAATTAGTGAAATTCAAATTTTTGATATGAGAGGTGCGCTCATAAAGAGCGAAGTAATCACCTCAGGTGTGCGTCCTATATTGAACGTGTCCGATATTCCAAATGGCCATTTCGTGCTCGTAGCGCGCTCAGAACAGTCCTATTTGAGAAAGGCCTTCCAAATTACCCGTTGATTCAGCCATGTGAATGTGCTTAATGATGCGTTAATTAATTTGAACTTGGAAAAGACTCTACCATCTTTGTAGCAAAATTCATATTATGATGAGAATCATTCTTAGCCTTTCTTTTATCCTTTTGGGTGTTGTAGCATATACACAACCAACGGTAGGTGGAGCGAACATTGAAATGAACACCACTTCACATGACTTTGGAATCATGGCCAAAGGAGCAGATGCTACCTATACATTCATTGCAAAAAACACAGGTGACCAGCCACTTTTAATCGAACGTTGCCAAGCGAGTTGTGGATGTACTGTTCCTAATTGGGACACAAATCCTATCGCTCCAGGGGCGAGCACTGAGATCACCGTAAAATACGATAGCAATCGCTTGGGTGTGTTTAGCAAAACCATTACAGTGATCAGCAACTCCGTCAATAACCCTCAATTAGTGTTATCTATTAAAGGAGAAATAAAGGAATAGCCTGTTAATTAATGGTTAATGGTTCATTTCTTTGAAACTATTTGGCCTTAATTTTGGAATAACGTCAATAAATCAAAATAACAAAACATGAGAAAAATTTTTCTTTCCCTTGCCCTCGTTCTTGGTGCCGCCTCGTTAAGCATTGCGCAAACTCCAGTTGTTTCAGGTCCTTCTATCGCTGTAGATAAAGAAGTACACGATTATGGAACAGTTCCATACGGTGGAAATGGTCTTTGTGAGTTCAAGGTTACGAATTCAGGAACAGAGCCTCTTATTTTGAGCAAGTGTAAAGGATCTTGCGGATGTACAGTGCCTACTTGTGATCCTAATCCAATTGCACCTGGATCTTCCTATACGATCACAGTAAAGTATGATACCAAGCGTCCTGGTCCAATCAACAAGTCTGTTACCATTACTTCTAATGCAGTAAACGAACCAACCAAAGTAGTTCGCATTAAAGGAAATGTAGAGCCAGATCCAAATGCTCCTGCTCCTGCTGGCGGTGCTCCTGCTGGCGCTCCTGTTAAGTCTCCATCTGGAGCTCCAAACAATAACTAAGATTATTCAACTATAAATAAAAAGGCCTCTCAATGATTGAGAGGCCTTTTTTATATGCAACAATTTTAAGAATTACTCTTTTGTAATCTTTCTGGTCATTACACCTGAATCGGTAGTAATTTCTACCATGTAGATTCCTCTTGTCAAATCCTCAATGCGAACCACTTCATTGTTTGCATTAATGTTCTGACGTGAACGTACTACTTTTCCTGTGATGTCATAGATAGTGTACATTCTGATATTATCACCTGAACGAATGGTGAATCTATCGTATGCTGGATTTGGAAACACCTTCACATCCATTTCTTCTTTCTCGTAAATACCAACGAAGCATGGGCTTTCTGGCAAATCTAGGGCACAAGCAATACGTGGAGCAGCATACCCCATGATTGAATCAATGTAAGACATGGCCTTCATTTCTGACATGTCAGGGTTAGTCGCCAAACCATTCGCGTTATTTACGTTGGTAGAAGCCCACCATTCCCATGGAGCGGAATCAAAAGGATTGCTTCCAACCAAAGGATAAAGACCTTTGAAGCCATTGTTGAGTTCGTTTGCAGAAGTCGTATATGGAAGACCAGGAGCATATCCTTCCGCTAGTTCAAATACGTCATTGGTTCCAAAACCAGCGACTGCTTCTTGAACATCGTAGCTACCGCTCACTTCTACAACGTTATAGTTCAACACTGGTACAATTAGCGTCCCAGTAGTATAAGGTGCGAAAGGATCAGTTGGAACTTGGAAAGAGATCATTGGAACGTCGCTTTCGTCTACCCAAGAGATGTCTCCACAAGCACCGCCCATGTTTACCATAACATTAAAGTCAGAGCTATATCCTGTATGGTTTGGATAACAAAGTGTATCACCACCGAATACTCCATATGAAGTACCGAAAATGTCTCCATTGATCGACTCGATGACCATCGGAACAGGGTTACCGTTGATCTCTGTGGTGAACTTTGGTAAAACGATGTCCAAATACTCATCAATAGTAGCAGAAGCGAAAGCAATGTATCCTCCTGTACCTTGACCCCAAACTACGACACGGTTAGGGTCGATACCGTATGGGTTTCCACTTTCTGCATGCGACTTACGGAAGAAACGAATAGCCGTTCTGCAATCTTGAACACCACGATAAGCTGCATTGATCAACGTATTTACACGAACATCCTGATCCTGAGACTGAGGGTTCCAACCAAGACGGTAGCTGCAAGATGCCACTACGTATCCCATTTTAGCAAGGCGAGTACAAATCTCTACTGCTGCTGAGTCAGTACGCAATCCACCAGGACTTCCGTTCTGTGGGTGAGGAAGGAAGTTTCCAGTATGGAAATACAATACCACTGGACGACTCGTTTCGGCATCTCCAGCAGGCTGATAGATGTCCATCTTCAACTCTTCAGGAATCGCTTGTCCTACTATAGGAACAAGTAAAACCGTAGCATTCACGCCGTATGTTACTCCCGAAGTAACAGTAACATCGTCAAATGTTTGTGTCAGATAACGCTGGGCAACCAAGTTGGTCGACACCATTACAAGTGCAAGAATTAATAAAGTACAGATTCTTTTCATAAAATAAAAATTTGGGTTTGGTTATTTACTGAATTCATAGAGCCACGTAAAGTAAATCATTCTTCCGATCCGTGGACCACCATAGGTCTGAAACTGAAGATTATTTAACAAATTCGAGGCACCAAGTTTAAAGTTCATGTTTCTTACTTTCCAATCATAGTTCAGTTGCGCGTCAAGCAAGGTGTAAGTAGGAACGATTCCTGTGAATTGTGGAGAACCTTCAAAAAGAAATCCCTCAATCCACTTGTAGTTTATGCTGTAGCCAAAACTGTTTCCTTTTTTATCGGTCAACCAATCCAACCCAGAAATTCCAACATTGTACTTATGTTCTGGTGTATTGAAAGCAGGAATAATTGGATCGTTTTCATCTGCACGAACCAACTTATTGTAACTGTAGTTGGCATTGATCGCGTGACCTTTATATACATAATAATTTACTCCGACGCTTAGTCCTTGTGTAGTAACTGTATTCTTGGAGTTAGCGCTGTATCGGAAAACCTGAACATCGTTAATGAGATTAGTTTCCGTATCAAAACTGGCATCTACTCCGATATTGAACCCGATAAAATTGGTATAAACGCTATGATATGCTGAAGCATCTACAAATAGTTTATCGGAAAAGATCGCTCTATATCCCAATTCCACAGATCGCACTTGTTCTGGGCGAATGGGATCAATATTAAAGTATTCAAGGCTGTCCGTTTGAAGACTGTTTAGGTATGCGCCAAAGCTTGAAAGCGTAATGAGGCTATCTACACCATTAAGATTTCCACTGAGAATAGCGGGTCCAACGTTGAGATAAAGGAATTGATCTGCAAGCGTTGGGTTACGCAAGGCGGATGAGAAAGAGGCTCGGATGTAATGATCTTTCTTCAGTTGGTATACTGCGCTAGCTGCTGGCGAGAAAATAGCATCGAAATTTTGGTTCTTATCCACTCTACCCGTTGCGGTGACCACGAGTTTATCTTCAAGGAATTTTCGACTCAACCCCAGATATGCACCAAATTCGCTGTTAGAGATTCTACTCGTACTATCGGAAAAAATGGTTCCATCCGTGAAAGGACGATACAATCGGCCATTCATACCTGCTTTATACTGAATGAAGAATTTATCTTCCCATTGATACTCTGCATGAGCATGATACAATGCACTGCGATCAAAAAAGCGCGTGCCTCCTTCTCCCTCATTATTTTTCAATCGGGTAATTCTGTTGAATGCCTCTTCAAACTCCGGACTTCCGGGCTCGAAATACCCATCTGGATCAATTCCCACTATACCCGCATTGCCATTGTTTGTAGAATCCTCAACCAAGGCGTGCCACTGAACGAGATTGGAAGCGTTGTTGTTCTGCCAAGTTTCTAAAGCCTCATAATCATATGGGAGAAAGAACTCACTAAAATCTGGATCTACAACTGGCCCAGGCCAATTGGGATTTTGAACCAATCCTGGGTAATTCGATTGATTAATGGTTGGTTCAATCAGTTGATCCCAGTATCGTTCATACACTTTCGCCCAGTCGGCATCGGATCTCGCTTCCTCTAATATTCTTAAAGAAGTAAAATAAGGATCATAGCTATCACCAGCGTCTTCATTGGTCGCATAGAAGCGAATAAAGTATTTATCTTTTTTGCGAAGCTCTAATCTATTCTGATAGAACTGAATGTTTTCGAGTCTGAATCGATTATCGCCTTGAAACACCGTACTACCACGACCATAATTGGCAGCATAGATGAGTTCTGGAGAATTAATACCGAGTTCGGGTTTTACACGAAGATGAACCGCAGCGTTGGCTTTCAAATTCTCCGTGTTGTAGTCCACAACATCGCGTTCTTTATAACCTGTGCGATAAAATGTGCCTAGACCTTTATACGTCCATGGTCTGAATTCAAAGTTATTTCCGTTGAAAAACTCATCTCCATAAACATTGACTGCATCGAACCGCCCTGGGTTCGCGGCTCCATGTCTCGCCTCATATACGGGATCATAGTTATCCGCCTCCCAGTCCAGTGCTCTCATTGCATAAACATTGAACTTTACAGCGATGAATTCGTATCCCTTCTTATTTTTCCACTTCTCCGCCCAACGCACTACAGGTTCCACCAGATTTCTCTCTCCGACCCTCAGTTGTGCGCTGAATCCTGTGAATAAAAAAGGATTCTTCGTTTCCATAGAGATCACTCCATTAAAGGCTCCAGGTCCATAAAAAGCACTGCTCGCGCCTTGAATAATATCAACACCTTTCACATCTAAGTCTGGCGCTCCTAAAAAGTTTCCAAGAGAAAAATTTAGCCCCGGACTTTGATTGTCTACGCCATCAATCAACTGAAGCGTTCTAACGGGGGAAGTGGAGTTGAATCCTCTGGTATTGATGATTCTAAAGCCCAAAGAAGCGGTGGTGAGGTCCACCCCTTTAAGAGCACCTAAGCCTTCATAAAAATTACCACTTGGTGCTTGTTTGATGGCAATAAGATCCATGTTTTCCACCGTCAGTGGGGCTTGTTTTTGCTTCTCGGTGATTCTTGTATCCGAAATGACAATGGTCGGACCAGTGACCGTATTTTCGAAAAGCTGCACATCAAGACGTTCGGTTAAGGAATTTACGGTGAGTTCTGTTTCACTATAACCTATCATGCGAACGATTAACGCAGCAGGAAGTTTTTCAAGTCTTAGAGAGAATTCACCATCAAAATCAGCGATGGCACCATTGGTGGTACCTTTTTCTATAATGTTCGCTCCATAGAGTGGCTCACCAGTATCCCCGTCGGTTACCTTGCCCCGCAGCGCTTGTGCCGAGCATATGTTCCAGGATAAAAGCAAAGAAAGAAGAGAAACGGCTAAAGCTTTTAAATTCATAAAAACGGTAGGTGGCTAGAATGCTAAAATAGCACTATTTTTCTGCAAGGATAACAAATCCAGTTGCAAAGTTTCGAAGTTTTGAACAAGCTAAATTTTGATACTCAATTAATAAATAGGAGGAAAATCAGTCGGTAGAGCCTCGCTCATAATGGAGTACGCTGCATCGAAAATATCTTCAATAGAAGGCTTACTGAAGTAATCCCCATCTGTACCGTAAGCGGGCAGATGCGGCTTGGCAGTAAGGGTTACTGGCTGACTATCCAAAGAAAAATAGCCTCCTTGTTTATTTATTATTTCATCGAGAATAAAAGCCGAAGCTCCCCCTGGAACATCTTCATCTACTATCAGTAGACGTCCTGTTTTCGCAACGCTTTTCGCACAAACACCTTGTGTATCGAAGGGTAGAAGTGTTCTTACATCCACTAACTCAACGGATATACCTTCATTCTCTAACTGAATTGCTGCTTGTGAGCAAAGATTGAACGTCGAACCATAGCTCACAATAGTAATGTCTTTCCCTTCTTTTACTACTTCGGGAACTCCCAGCGGGATCGTATATTCTCCGAGGTTGGTAGGTTTTGCTTCCTTCGTGCGATATCCGTTTAGACATTCTACAACAATAGCAGGTTCATCGGATTGCAGAAGGGTATTGTACATTCCAGCGGCTTGCATCATGTTTCTAGGCACACAGACAATCATTCCTCGTACACTATGAATAATAGCTCCCATGGGACTTCCTGAATGCCAAATGCCTTCCAATCGATGGCCTCGAGTGCTGATAATCAATGGGGATTTCTGACCTCCTTTGGTTCGGTATTGAATGCAAGCCAAATCATCTCGCATGATTTGAAGTGCGTAGAAAATATAATCCAAGTATTGAATCTCTGCCACAGGACGCAATCCTCGCATCGCCATTCCTATACCCTGTCCTAGAATTGTAGCCTCGCGAATTCCGCTGTCTGCTACCCGTAAATCGCCATACTTTTCCTGCAATCCTTCACAGGTTTGATTTACTCCCCCAATTTTGCCAACATCTTCTCCGAAAATGAGAACCTCTGGTCTCTTCGCCATAGTCATATCCCAAAAATCGCGAAGGATAATTCTACCATCTACCCATTCAGCATCGGGGTTGAAAGTAGGATCGACCACTTTAACATGACTCGTGCTTTGAGCAGATTCGCTGTATAAAAACGAACTATATCTGCGCTCGCAATCCCTCATGGAATTCTCTAACCAGTTAAGAAGAGTATTTCTTTCCTGAGAATTATCTTTTCTTGTAGTTCGTAATGCACGTTTTACAGCGCCAATAATGTCTTTTCGAATGGCTTCATTCGTTTTACTTAGCTCTTCAGTGATGGATGCTACGTCACTATTTTGAGAGGCGCTAGCAAGGTTTTTCAATAATTCCAAAGAAGCACGCTTATCCTCTTCGATATCCTCACGAAAAGCTGCCCATGCCTTTTTTTGCTCTTGTCTTACAAATTGCTTTGCTTCTTCTCTGATATTATCAAGCTCTTTTTCAGACGCTGCGCCGTCTGTTGCTATGAACTTCTTGAATTGAACCAAGCAATCGTATTCTTCATACCAAGCTAACAATGCCTTGTCTTTGTATCTTTCGTGAGAACCGGAAGTGCTGTGTCCTTGAGGCTGGGTGAGCTCTTCCACATGAACTAGCGTTGGAATGTGATTTTCTCTTGAGAACGCGACCGCTTTTTCATACGTAATTAGAAGTTCTGGGTAGTTCCATCCTTTGGCTTTAAAAATTTGTATGCCATTCGTGGTCGTTGTTTTTTCAAAACCTCTTAAAGCTTCAGAAATACTCTCTTTAACGGTTTGATATTTCTTTGGAACAGAAATTCCCCATCCATTGTCCCAAACACTCATACATAGTGGCACTCCTAATACAGCAGCAGCATTCATCGTTTCCCAAAACAATCCTTCAGAAGTACTGCTATCGCCGATAGTACCGAATGCTACTTCATTTCCTTTATTTGAAAACCCAGTCCATGAATGCAGATCTGGTAATTGTCTGTACATTTTCGAAGCTTGTGCCAGACCCAAAAGTCTAGGCATCTGACCCGCTGTAGGAGAAATATCTGCAGAAGAATTCTTTAGTTCAGAAACATTCTTAAATGTTCCATCCTCTTTTAGAAATCTGGTGGCATAGTGTCCTCCCATTTGTCGACCACCCGATGCGGGTTCCTGATCCACATCTGTATGGGCATACAACGCCGCAAAGTATTGTTGCACTGTTAGCTCATCGATAGCCATCATAAAAGTTTGGTCTCGATAGTATCCCGCTCTCCAGTCTCCATTTCTGAACTGTCTGGCCATAGCGATTTGAGCCAGTTCCTTTCCATCACCAAAAATTCCAAACTTCGCCTTACCAGTGAGAACTTCTTTTCTTCCCAACAAGGAAGCTTCTCGGCTAATGCATGCGAGTTTATAATCATCCAACATGCGTTGTTTGATTTTCTCTTCTGTTAAAATATGATCTGGGGTTTCAAACGCTTTTGCCATGCAACAAAGATAAGAAGTTGCGCCAAACTTCTATGGTCGTTCTTGTTGAGAAATATCTCGATAAGCCCGAGCTATTTGCGCCGCTAAAGCGGCGTTGCTTAAAATCAAAGATATATTTGTCTCTAGGCTTCTTCCTTTCGTCACATCCTTGATCTTTCTCAAAAGAAATGGGGTAATTTCTTTTCCTTTTACACCCAAGTTCTTTGCCTCTTCCAATGCCATTTCTATGGCGGTCTCCATTTCCTTTTGATCCATTGCATTCCCCTCGCTCACAGGATTACTTATTAGTACTCCCCCATGAAGATGCATCGACCATTTGGCGTGAAGAAAACGCGCTACTGCTTGTGGATCTTGCATTACCATCTCCAAGGGCAGACCTGATGATCGGGTGTAAAACGCTGCAAAAAAATCACTTTTATAACCAAGAACGGGAACTCCTAAAGTTTCCAAATACTCTAATGTAGCTGGCAAATCGAGAATGGCCTTTGCACCGGCCGATACAACTGCAATGGATGTTTTGGCCAACTCAAACAGGTCGGCACTTATATCAAAGTTCTGATCAGCTCCTCTATGTACCCCTCCTATTCCTCCAGTTGCAAAAACGTTTATTCCCACCATTTCTGAACAAATCATCGTGGCTGCAACAGTGGTCGCTCCGTTTCTTTTTTCACTAATGGCAAAAGGCAGATCGCGGCGTGACAATTTCATAACGTCTTTTGATTGAGCCAATTCGCTCAATGAATTAGCATCCAATCCTACATGTATTTTTCCCCGGATAACAGCAATCGTTGATGGTACTGCGCCATGGTTCCTAACGGCTACTTCCACTTGAGTAGCTGTATTTAAGTTTTCCGGGTACGGCATACCATGACTTATGATTGTAGACTCCAATGCAACCACAGGTTTACCTTCGTTTAACGCATCGAGCACTTCTTCGTGAACAATAATTAAGTCCTTCCTCATGGCACAAATAAAGTAAAATATTGATCTACATTAAGTTTTTGCTGGCCAGCAAACTTTAAGTTTGTACCGTCCATGAAACTCCTGTATCAGTACTTAAAGTACTCCAAAAAACCGCTGCTGATGGCTCTAATCCTAGCAGCAATCAACCAATGCTTTTCATTAATCGATCCAATGATTACGGGTAGGATGTTTCAACAACTTGCCGTGAACCATGCGGATTACACTGGCCGATCCAGTGCTTTTTTATCAGACTTGGTTACGTTTCTATTGTTGAGTATGGGCGCGGCAATGATTTCACGCATTGCCAAAAATTTTCAAGACTATTTTACCAATGTAGTAATCCAGCGCACAGGTGCTAGAATGTATACAGACGGCATCCAACATTCGCTTGAATTACCTTATGAAGTATTTGAAGACCAACGAAGCGGTGAGACACTCGGTAAGTTGCAGAGAGTACGGAGCGATTCCGAAAAGTTCATCACCTCATTCATTGGAATCTTGTTTCAAAGCGCTGTGGGTTTAGTGTTCGTCATGCAGTACGCTATCTCGGTGCATTGGTTGATTGGACCATTGTTTTTAATTACTGCGCCCGTGCTAGCCCTGGTAAGCAGTTTGCTTAGCAAACGCATAAAACTTATTTCCAAGAGAATACTTGGAGAAACTACTTCTCTTGCGGGAAGCACCACCGAATCACTTCGCAATATAGAGCTCGTAAAAAGTTTGGGGCTAACAAATCAAGAGGTAAGTCGATTGAATACCACAACTGGAAAGATTCTCGGGCTTGAATTGCAAAAAGTAAAATACATACGATCGCTCAGCTTTATTCAAGGCACTACGGTGAACTTCATGAGAACCTGTCTAATTGCCTTCTTGTATTGGTTAGTTTTTCAAAATCAAATACTTCCGGGGGAACTTTTAACGCTGACTTTCTTTTCATTTTTTGTCTTCGGTCCGTTGCAAGAGATGGGCAACGTGATTACCTCCTACAGAGAAGCACAAGCTTCCCTTCAAAACTTTAAAGAATTGCTCGACACTCCGAAAGAATATGAACCGAACCACCCTCAGCGAATTGAGCGGTTACATGAATTTGAATTTGAGCAAGTGTCCTATAAACATAAAACCGCCAATCAACCTGCAGTAGAAGACATTCAATTTAAAGTAAAAAAAGGCGAAACAATTGCATTTGTCGGTCCAAGTGGAAGTGGAAAAACTACTCTTGTTAAGTTGTTAGTAGGGTTGTATCGCCCGCAAAAAGGAGAGATTAAATACAACGGAATTGAGGCCAGTGAGTTGGACATAAATAGCCTTCGCCGGCAGATTGGATTTGTGACACAAGACACTCAACTTTTTGCAGGTACAATCAAAGAGAATTTATTGTTTGTAAAACCCGATGCCACCGACGAAGAAATCAACAATGCTCTTCAAAAAGCGAGTTGTCAGCTTTTATTGGCACGTGCTGATCAAGGCATTGATACTGTAATTGGAGAGGGAGGAATTAAAATTTCTGGAGGGGAAAAACAGCGGTTATCCATTGCCAGAGCGCTGTTGCGCAAGCCGGGCCTCTTAGTTCTTGATGAGGCAACAAGTGCCCTTGACAGCATTACAGAGGAAGAAATAAACGAAACAGTGAAACAAATTAATGCTTCAAACGATATAATAACGGTATTGATAGCACACCGACTCTCAACGGTTATGCATTCTGATCGAATTTTCGTTTTGGAACAAGGAAAAATCATCGAATCAGGAAATCATGTTAGCCTATTGGAAGAGAAAGGACTCTATTATGCCATGTGGAGACAGCAAATTGGAGAGAGAAAGCGTGTTTAAAGAACAACACCATGCGACACTTCATATTTATTGGAATTTTTATTTTCCTGAGTCAATTCGTTTTTAGTCAAGAAAATGAATTGTTGACTTATAATTCTTCTGTTCTCAATTGGACCCACTATGCGAAATCGGAGAAGCCAAGTGGTTATCAAAATGCTTTTACTTATTGTGGCATCAACTATGTTGTTCACGCCACTACCCATGGTTATCTTGTTGTTTATGAAAGTTTCGTAGATCTTTCTTCTAGTTGGGTGCTGAGGGGAAAAGAATCCAAAGCATTGTTACGACACGAACAAGGGCTCTTTGATTTAACAGAGCTCTATGCACGAAAAATGAACAAACAGATCAGCGACTACATGAAACAGCAAAAAAATCTTCTTACTTATGAGACTCTCTCCGAAATGGCTAAGAAGATTTACAAGGAACAAAACAACAAACTTTTTCAAGAGCAATTGCAATACAATGCGCAAACCAATAACGGCCTCAATGAACTTGAGCAAACCCGTTGGGAACAAAAAGTAAATACCGAATTGACCAAGCTGGAAAGCTTTCGCACTAAATAATTCTTCGATAGGTAAGATTGATCCTATCTGTCATGGTCCTGCGTGACTTTGGAATAGCGTGTTGCCAATCCGATTGAAAATTCAACATAAGTAATAACGAACGATCTAAAAGTTCAATCTCTATTTTCTCTTTGGTTTTCTTCGATCTGAAACACATCTTTCTCTTTTGTCCAAATGTGACAGACGCGATGCACGTTTGATCCATTTCTGGCTCATTATCAATATGCCAACCCATGCTGTCCTGTCCATTTCGATACCAATTGGCCAATACAGAATTAAAAGTAAATTCAGCATGATTCTCCACTTGACGCTGAATGCTTTGAAGAAGAGGCGTTAACTTTTGTGCAGGCCATTCAATGCTTGAATACTTATAAGGCTCACCATACCAAGCAGTGCATCTAGGCTCATCATAGATCTTCCCAAAAACCTGTATCTTATTATTTTTCCAATTAAGCGATGTGATTAAATCTTGTAACGCGCTTTTCTCAAAAAAATCAGGGAAGTAAATCAGCTGCTGGTCTCCATTACTGTGGATCACTACTCTCTTCATTTTTGGGGCTTGGAGAAGTACTTTCTTCCTTAGGAGTTACTGGTTTGTTTCTGGGAATAGAAACATTCTGGTTGTAATTGTGATCTTCATCTGCCATCACATCGAATTGATCGAGCCGAACCTCGGTTTGTTTTTTTATTTCATTGGCGCCAGACATGATCTCATTCTGCACATCTTTCGCGGCATTTCTGAATTGATATACTGCTTTTCCCAACGTTTGCGCCAAAGCAGGTACACCCTTTGCCCCAAAAAGCATAAGGTATACAAACAAAATGAGAATGATTTCACTGGCTGACATGAGACAAAAGTAGTTCAAAAAAAATCCCGGAACGAGTTCCGGGATTAAGTCATTTATTATCCAAGCTTAGGCAGTAGCAACAGAAGCTTTTTCATCTGTTGTCTTATCTGAACCCGATAGCTTTCGCATATCTACAACAATTGGTGTTGCAATGAACAACGTTGAATACACCCCTGAAACCACCCCCACAATCATTGCAAAACAGAAACCTTTGATATCATCACTTCCGAATATGAACATGACGACCAAAGTAAGCAATACCGTCATCGAAGTATTGATCGAGCGGCCCAAGGTACTATTGAGAGCTTTGTTGATGGTGATATCCAATTTTTCACCACGATTGCTTCTTAGATATTCACGGATTCGGTCGAAAATAACCACAGTGTCATTGATCGAATAACCGATGATGGTGAGTATGGCTCCGATAAAGTTTTGGTTTACTTCCAAACTAAAAGGTAGTACGCCATTCAACAAAGTAAATGCGGCTATTACGACCAACGCGTCATGGAACAATGCCACCGAAGCGCCGAGTGCAAAATCCCACTTTTGGAATCGAATAAAGATGTAGATACCCACCAACACCAAGGCGATGATACCAGCCCAAGTGGCCTCTCTTCTGAAGTCGTCACTCATGGTAGCATCCACTTTGTAGGAAGAGTCCATGTTGAAGTCTTTACTCACAGAAGAAAGTGCATCTTTCACTTTTGCTGTTACCAACTCGTCCGCATTCGGGTCTGTGCTATCGATAAGGTAGTTTGTAGTTACCTTGTACTCTTTACCGCTTGTTCCAATGCTTTGAACAGAAGCTGATGCTTTCGATCCATTATCATTGATCAAAGCTGATTCGAGTGCTCCTCGAATGGCATCTGCATCTACATTCTCCACAAATTCAACCTTGTAAGAAGTTCCACCGATAAAGTCAACACCGAGGTTGAACCCTCTTGTCACCCAAGAAGTGATACCGGCGGCTACAATAACAATACTCACTGCATAATAGATCTTTCTCTTACCAACAAAATCGTAATTGATTTTAGTAAACCAGTTCTTAGTGATATTGCTGTAAAACGTAATTGGCTTCTTCTTATCCAAACGACGATACAAAATCAAACGTGAGATAATTATTGCTGTGAATAGCGTGGTGAAGATACCTATGATCAAGGTTGTAGCAAATCCTTTAATCGGACCCGATCCCACCATGAAAAGTACAATACCCGTTATCAAAGTTGTTGCGTTACCGTCGATGATTGCAGAAATGGCTTTTAAGAAACCATCTTTCATCGCAGCATTGATGTTCTTACCAGAGCGTAATTCTTCTTTTACACGTTCGTAAATCAATACGTTCGCATCCACCGCCATACCCATGGTAAGTACAATACCTGCAATACCTGGCAGAGTAAGCGCTCCATGGAGCGATACCAATGCGCCAATCAAAAAGAACAGGTTAGCGATCAATGCTACATTAGCAGCCCAACCAGCCCATGCATAGTAGAATATCATGTACAGGAGAATAACTACAAAGGCGATAATGAAAGACATCAAACCCGCCTTGATATTCTTCTCACCTAGAGAAGGTCCTACTGTTACTTCATCAATAATTTTTGCTGGGGCTGGAAGTGAACCGGCCTTTAGCAAGCCAGCAAGATCCTTCGCTTCTTGAATTGATTTCTCTCTTGTCTCCCCTTTTCCAAAAGTAATTACCGAGCTACCATTTGGGATTTCAGAATTCACCGCTGGAGCGGAGTAAACCAAGTTGTCCATCACGATTGCAATCGGGCGGTTGCGGTCTGCCGCATTTTTCTTGGTCATTTCTCTCCAAATTGGAGTACCCGTTTCGCTATCCATGCGCATTTCCACCGTCACTTCTCCCGTGATAGGATCGAAATCTTGGCGAGCATCAACGATGGATTTTCCATCAATGGGTGCTTTACCGCGCTGAGATACATCCTTAATGGCATAAAGCGTAGCTGCATTTTGATCCGTCTTTGCCCCCCAAAGAAGTCGTAGATCCTGTGGTAAGGATTCTCTAGCCTCCTTCATTGAAAGCAATCTATTGATTGCTGCTGTATCAGAAACTGCTGCAATACCTACCATATTAGAACCTGTAGGCATATTTGGATTGATCAATGCAAACAATGGGTTCTTCTTGCGCAACTCTTCTCTTGATAGAAGGCTATCAGGCTTTACAGTGTTATCAGCATAGTAGTTTCTGATAGAATCTTGTTGTACGGGCGTTAAGGTCGTATCCTTTAAAGCAGCCATCATGAGGCTGTCCTTCTCTGCTCGCAAAGAGTCTGTAGAAAAGAACTGTGGCGCCAAGCGTTTACCAAGTTTCTCATTAGCGACAGAGAGCGAACCAAAGGTTTCAGTATTGAAGTAGGTATCCCAAAACTCCAGGTTTGCTGTAGATTTTAGATTCTTTCGAACACGCTCTCTATCATCAATACCAGGAAGTTCTACCAAAATGCGTCCAGTCAACGATTGCTTTTGAACGTTTGGTTGAGTTACCCCGAATTGGTCAATACGCTTTCTAATGATGTTCTCCGTGTTGTTGATAGCAATCTCAGCCTCTTGACGGAGCGTCTTTATTACATCGCTATCAGACATTTTCGCAGGGAATTTGTCTTGAGTTTCAAGATTGTTAAAAATTCTCCATAGCTCGATGCCACTATTCTGATTGTTCCAAGCCTTTTCAAAAAGGGATATGTAATCATCACTAGATGATTTCTGTGCTTCTTTCGCATCAGCGATAGCCTTGATGAAAGTTGGATTCTGATTGTAGTCACTCAATGCGATAATCATATCCGGTATGGACACTTCTAGTGTTACCGACATCCCTCCCTTCAAGTCGAGACCAAGCGCCAACTCGTTTTGCTTCAGATAAGAGTAGCTATGACCGAGAAGAGGATAAGCTTTAGCCTCCGAGCTATCGCGAAGAATCTTCTTCTCCAATGCGAAAATGGCTGAGTCGGCCGAAGCTCCTTGTAACTCTGTTTGAGCGATCGAGTCTACTGCCCATTGATGTGCCTTTTTCTCAAAGCTTCTTGCTACCCAACCAAATGAAAGTTGGTAGGCCACCGCGAGGGTGAGCAGAATGACAAAAATCCAGGTAAATGATCTATTTTGCATGAATCAATTAATTTGGAAAGGTTTCCTTTTTAGGGGCGCAAATATAAGCAATGAGACCCATAAATAGATAAACCGATTTGGTTTAGTGTAGTTAGCTGATATTGTGTGAGTTAATTACACAAAAAACGCCCTCCTCAACAAAGGACGGCGTTTTTTAATGTTTAAACCCTATAAAATTCTATTTAAATCAATCTACAAAACCATTGGCCTTTGCACGCTTCAATGCCTCAGCAAGACCAATTTTGTTGATCGTTTTCATTCCTTTTGGAGTAACTCTTAATTCTACCCAACGGTTCTCCTGTTCCAACCAAAAGCGCTTGAACTGCAAGTTTGGATAAAACTTACGGCGGGTTTTAATATTTGAGTGGGAAACATGGTTTCCTGTGATGGTCTTTTTTCCTGTTATTTCGCAAATACGTGCCATTTCTTTAAGGTTTTAACCCTGTAAATTGGGGCTGCAAATAAACAACATTTTTCTCAAAGTAGAACTAAATTCTTAGAAAAAATCTTTTCTAATGAGATTTAGCGCGGCATTGGAGGCCATTAGAATGTTTCTATCTCGGTTATTTCCTAAGCGCAACATTTGGCACTTCGCGCCTTTTGGACCTGCTATTGCCACCCAGATAGTTCCAACCTTTACACCATCAACATCCACTGGACCGGCCACGCCTGTGGTTGCAAACGCATAATCGGTATCAAATCTACTCCTTGCCAATTGGGCCATCTCTATTGCCACTTCCTCGCTGTAAACGGTTTTTTCTTCAAGTAGAGATTCGTTCAATCCGAGCACTCTTAGCTTAGCGTCTATCGAATAACTCACCATACTTCCTCTATAAAAATCACTACTACCTTGTTCGGATGTGATGAGATGAGCGATCATCCCTCCCGTGCAAGACTCCGCACCGGAGAGTGTTAGGTTATTCTCACGAAGCAATTTCGCGACAACCGATGACATAGAATCCTTTTCAAAACCGAATACGTAACCACCAATAATGTTTAATAATTCCTTTTCTCTTGCGGCTATTCTCGCTTTTTGTTCTTCTTCCGAACCGCTTCCATAGGAGCTCATTCGAAGTTTTACCATTCCTGGAGACGGCAAATAAGCAAGATGTATTTGATCTCCTGCGAGGCAATCTTCCCAATCCTTTATTTTCTCAGCAAGAAAGCTCTCTCCAACTCCGGCGGTAAGAATCGTTCTATGAATAATAGATGGAAGTTGAAAACGCTTTGCTACTCTTGGCATTACCTCTTCTGTCATCAAGTATTCCATTTCATAAGGAACACCTGGCATAGATACAACCACCACTCCATCTTTCTCAAACCACATCCCATTGGCAGTGCCTTTCAAGTTATGCAAAACCGTACAATTGTCAGGAACCAAAGCTTGCTGACGATTTACCTCCAGCATAGGGAGTCCTCTTCTTTCGAAAAACTCAGTAATACGATCCAATGAAGCTTGATCTATGACCAACTGACTTCCGAAATAATCGCAAAGGGTCTTCTTGGTGATATCATCTTTTGTTGGACCCAAGCCTCCAGTTAGCAAGACCAGTGAAGCTCTTTGTGAAGCATCACTTACGGCTTCGGTAATCGCATTTTGATGATCAGCAATAGAAGACGCACGAGCAACCTTTACGCCACTGGCATTGAGCAACTGTCCCATCCATGCGGCATTGGTATTTATAGTTTGGCCGATGAGCAACTCATCGCCGATACTAATTATCTCTGCAAAAATCATTATCTACTTCGACCAGCGTGCTATAAGCGTTTCATTTCCCTTGGTGATATCGCCTATTTTACAAACGATTTCTGTTCCCAAAGGAAAAAATAAATCCACGCGGCTGCCGAACTTGATAAACCCAAATTGCTCGTTTCTGTTCACCTGTTGATTTGGCTTGACGTAGTATACTATTCGGCGAGCAACGGCACCAGCAATCTGACGCAGCAACACCTCTTGTCCTGTTTTTCTTTGTATCACCACCGTAGTTCGTTCATTTTCCGTACTCGATTTTGGATGCCATGCAACAAGATACAGCCCTTGGTGATACTTCACATACTTCACCTCTCCTTCACATGGAACCCAATTGGCATGAACGTTTAACGGCGACATGAAAATAGAAACCTGAATGCGTTTGTCCTTAAAATACTCTGGTTCTTCAACTTCTTCAATCACCACTACTTTTCCATCGCAGGGAGCTACCAACTCTTCTGGATGTGAAGTATTAATGCGCTTTGGCAAACGAAAGAATTGAAGCACCAAATAAAAGAACACCAATGAAACAATAGAAAAGCCTAATCTCAACAAAGCTATTTCGGTAAGAGAATAAAGGATAATGTTCAGGGTTAAGAGGCTGAGAAATGTAACAGCAATGATTTTATAACCCTCTTTGTGAATTGTCATGTACGTTGTATAAAATTTAAGTAAAAGATCACTAATGGGAGAGCGAAAAGTAATCCATCAAATCGGTCCAAAACACCACCGTGTCCTGGGATGATTGTTCCTGAATCTTTAACGCCATAGCTTCTTTTCAAATGAGATTCAAACAGATCACCGATGTTTGCGAATACGGCAATAATCGCGGCAACAGTTATCCACTGTGTTTGATCCAATGAAAAAGAATACTTGCTCCAAAGAAATCCAGCAGCGATGGCGAATGCAATACCGCCAGCAAGTCCTTCCCATGTTTTATTGGGAGAAACCTTTTCGTAGAGCTTTGTGCGGCCTAAGAACTTTCCTGTAAAATAGGCTCCAGAATCATTGAGCCATAGAATGATGAAAAAACCAATTGGCAATTCCCATTCAAACTTTCCATTGGTGAAAGCAAGTTCATTGATCATGGCAAATGGAACGACGACGTAGATAAGACCAATGACAGTGGTGGCCACATGATCTACTGCTCTTTTGTCCAAGTGATACAGCTCCATGGAGTATAATAAAATGACTACAGGAGAGAGTAACCAAAAAGTCCATGCTTCAATGATATCCATTGCGTAGAACATGACCATCACGTAAAGACCTACGCCCAAGATATACCCGAAGGGAGTTCTGGGTTTTTCTGCCGAATCTCTAGAAACCATTTGATAAAACTCGACCAGTCCTACCATTGCAAAGAAAAAAAACAGGGCACCAAGAGCCCACGCTCCACAGATAGCAGCACCTACAACGATGGCAGAAAAGAAAGTTCCTGCGATGGCTCTTATAGTGAGGTTATTCAAAGCAATAATTTATCGGGCGCAAACTTACGATAAAGAAAACAAAAGAGCGCCTATGAGGCGCTCACTTTGATTTCAGGAGATCTTTCGCTCCAAGGTCGGTCACCCAATACCTCTACCAAGTCGTCTTTAAATATAACTTCTCGATCGAGCAGCTTTTGGGCTAGTGTATCCAACTTCTCTTTGTTCTTTGTAAGTAAATCTTTTGCTTTTTCATAAGCTTTCTCGATTATCTTACCTACTTCTTCATCAATGACACGGGCGGTTTCTTCGCTATACGGTTTGGTAAATTGATTTTCGCCTCTGCTATCATAATAGCTGATATTTCCCAATTTTTTATTGAGACCATAAACGCTCACCATCGCATAAGCCTGCTTCGTCACTTTTTCTAAATCGCTAAGTGCGCCTGTAGAAATTTTCCCAAATGCAACTTCTTCAGCCGCTCTTCCGCCTAATGCAGCGCACATTTCATCCAAGATTTGTTCAGTAGTGGTAATCTGACGCTCTTCAGGCAAGTACCAAGCGGCTCCCAAGGATCTGCCTCGAGGTACAATAGTAACCTTCACCAATGGGGATGCGTGCTCCAACAACCAGCTCACAATAGCGTGTCCACTTTCATGATATGCTATAGTGGCCTTTTCCTCTTGAGTGATGATTTTATTTTTCTTTTCCAGACCACCAATGATACGATCCACGGCGTCGAGAAAATCCTCTCTGCCTACTGTTGCTTTGTTTTTCCGAGCAGCAATCAATGCTGCTTCATTGCAAATGTTGGCAATGTCCGCTCCACTGAACCCAGGAGTCTGACGAGCGAGAAAATCAACATCCACGGTATCGTCTTTTTTCACATTCTTCAGGTGAACCTTGAAAATCTCAACTCTCTCATTCAAGTCTGGCATATCTACGTAGATCTGCCTATCAAAACGTCCAGCGCGCAATAATGCATTGTCTAGTATATCGGCTCTGTTGGTTGCTGCCAAAATGATGATTCCACTATTGGTGCCGAAGCCGTCCATTTCCGTGAGCAGTTGGTTGAGTGTATTTTCTCTTTCATCGTTGCTACCAAAGTTCACACTCTTGCTGCGGGCTCTTCCAATGGCATCAATTTCATCGATAAAGATAATTGCAGGAGCTTTTTCCTTCGCTTGTCTGAATAAATCTCGTACCCTGCTGGCTCCTACTCCCACAAACATTTCAACGAAATCAGAACCTGAGAGAGAGAAGAAAGGGACTTGTGCTTCTCCTGCAACTGCCTTCGCAAGCATTGTCTTCCCTGTTCCCGGAGGACCAACCAAAAGAGCACCTTTGGGAATTTTCGCGCCTAACTCCGTATATTTTTTAGGATGCTTAAGAAAGTCAACAATTTCTTGGACTTCTTGCTTGGCTCCCTCTAATCCAGCCACATCATTAAAAGTGATTTGTGTGCCTTTTCCTTTCTCAAAAAGTTGGGCCTTTGACTTACCGATATTGAAGATCTGACCTCCTGGTCCACCACCGCCACCAACTCTTCTCATGATGAATACCCAAGCAACAATCATGATTCCAATGGCAATAATCCAGTAGATTAGACTCTGTGCTGCTTCATTGGGTGGTAAATAGGCAACTGTAAAGCCTTTAGACTCTCCATAAGAATTTATTTCTTTGATATAATCCTCACCAGGAGGTATATTGAACCAGAGATCAGCGCTTTTTGAAAATCCCTGGAATCCTTGCGGAGGAAGAAGTGTAGCCAAGCTATCTTTTCCTGTTTTATTCAAATAGATGATCGCTTTCACACCATCATATTCCAATTTTTCGATAAAACCCTTTTCCGCGTATTGCTTAAACTTATAGTAATCCGTTGCCTTCCCATCGCTACCGCTATTGAATAGAAACATTCCAATGAGAATGGTAGCAATCAAAGCGTAAATCCAGTAAAAATTCATTCCTTTCTTAGGATCAACGGGTGATTGACTTCTTCTTTGTTCTTCTGCCATAATTTATTTTTCCTTTACTATCCTTCTTTTATGTGTTAAGCTCTTTCTTCCACTCTATTGAACTCAGCGTCTGCCCACAACTCTTCAACAGCGTAATACTCTCGTGCCTGTTCGCTAAAGATGTGAACGACTATGTCGAAATAATCCATTAAAATCCATTGAGCATTTCTAGCTCCTTCAACGTGCGCCGGCCGAATGCCGAGTGATTTGAGCGTTTCTTTCTCAACCGAACGGCTTATAGCCTCGACTTGAGTTGAACTTGATCCGTGACAGACTATAAAATAATCTGCTATTGCGTGATCCACTTTCTTAAGATCCAAAACTACAATATCTCTTGCTTTCACCTCTTGCATTCCATTAATCAATTCACTCAACAAGATTTCTGTGTCACTAATCTGTTTCTTTTTCACCTTCATTATTTAGTAATGATAGCAAAAGTACATTACAACTTTCGCAAATCACCATTTGTAAAACAATTTCGCTGCATATTTGAAGCGATGATATTTCGAGACCGAGCCATAATCCGACTTGAATCCGTAGACTCGACGAACAACTATGCTGCCAACCTCCTAAAACTGACATCTCCTCCAGACGGCACTGTCATTACGGCACAAGAGCAAACTCAAGGCAAAGGTCAACGCGGAGCCGAATGGAAAGCGACCTATGGTCAAAACCTTTTATCGTCCATAATTGTTTATCCCAACTTTATTCCTTCTGAAAGAACTTTTCTTCTTAGTCAAGTTACTGCCCTGGCCGTGAGAGAGGTGGTCGAACATTTCACCCAAAGAGACACTTACATCAAATGGCCCAATGATATCATTTGCCAGAATAAAAAAATCGCTGGGATCCTTATCGAATTTAACTGGATGGATGGTTGCGCTCAAAGCGCTATCATTGGTGTTGGCATCAATGTAAATCAACATTTTTTTGATTATCCCAGCGCTGCTTCTCTTTTGAACTTAACCGGCAAACATATTTCCATTGAGGAAATACTTTCTTCATATATCGATCAATTGGATTTGAGGTATCGACAATTGTTCAACAAACAATACGATGTCATTCACTCCGCCTACAATTCCCAATTATGGAAAAAGGGAGTGCTCAGCGATTTTGTTTATTCCCAAGAGAAAATTCAAGCCGAGATTATTGAAGCCCAAGAGGATGGGAAATTGAACCTGAGCTCTCCTTCAAAGGGCACGATTATCTGCGATCTCAAAGAAATTTCAATGATATTTTGATTTTTTTTGAAACAATATTATGCTTGCATAGTATTTTTACTTTAATTAGTAGCGCAAAACTCAATTTCCTTGAAACCAGAAGAAACGGTAGATTTTCATATTCGATGGACTTGGGCCAAGATTTCCAAAGCTTACAACGCTGAAGCAGCCAAGTCTGGAGGGACTATGGCCATCGGTTATGTGCTTCTCAATATTGATAAAGAAGGTACACCAAGCACCAAGTTAGGTCCTAAAATGGGCATGGAACCGACATCCTTGACGCGCATTCTCAAAAGCATGGAAGCCATGGAACTAATTGTCCGTAAACCGGACAAACACGACAAGCGCGTTGTAAAAGTTCATCTTACCAGCAAAGGAAAGAAAACTCGAGATCTCTCTCGGAATGTTGTAATTCGATTCAATGAACAATTGCGAAAATCCATTCCAGTAAATAAACTGAAGACATTCTTTGAAGTAATGCAGGAAATCAATGAACTGCTTGAAAAGAGTCCTTTTTTCGAAAACACAACCCCAAATAAATGAACAGAAAAATAAAACAAGTCGCGGTAATTGGTAGCGGAGTTATGGGCTCTCGTATTGCGTGTCATTTCGCCAATATTGGAGTTCATGTTTTATTGTTGGATATCGTTCCCAAAGAACTCAATGAGTCTGAATTAAAAAAAGGACTCACTCTTGATTCTGTTATTTTCAAAAATAGAATCGTTAACGAAGCCTTGCAGACAGCCATTAAATCCAATCCTGCCCCTCTCTACAAAGCGGAGTTCGCTAATCGAATCACTACTGGAAATCTCAATGATGACATTGGTTTGATCAAAAATGTAGATTGGATTATTGAAGTAGTTACAGAAAGATTGGATATTAAGAAAGCGGTGTTTGAAAAGATTGAGCAGTATCGCACACCAGGGACGCTCGTTACCACCAATACCTCAGGGATCCCAATCCACCAATTGATTGAGGGAAGAAGCGCTGATTTCGTAAGTCATTTCTGTGGAACGCACTTCTTCAACCCTCCCCGTTATTTGAAGTTATTGGAACTGATTCCATCCGAGAAAACACATCCGGAAGTATTGGCATTTCTCAATGACTATGGTCAAAAATTCTTAGGCAAAACTACCGTACTATGCAAAGACACGCCCGCATTCATCGCGAACCGTATTGGCGTCTATAGCATACAAGCTTTATTTCATCTGGTAAAAGAAATGGGCTTGCGTGTAGAGGAAGTAGACAAGTTGACAGGCCCTGTACTAGGTCGTCCCAAAAGCGCGACGTTTAGAACATGTGATGTGGTTGGTTTGGATACACTCGTCCATGTTGCAAATGGGGTGTTGAATAACTGTCCCAATGACGAAAGAAAGTCTGTATTTGAAACGCCTGATTTCATTACCAGAATGCTCGAAAAGGGCACATTGGGAGATAAGACAAAGGGTGGTTTTTATAAAAAGACAAAGGCCGAAGATGGAAGTTCCAAAATACTGTCTTTAAACTTAGTTACAGGAGAATACGAGGAACAACAAAAAGCAAAATTTGCAACACTTGAAAAGACAAAAACCATTGAAGATCTCCGTTCGCGAATACCTGTTCTCTATGGTGGTAGTGATAGAGCTGGAGAGTTCTACAAGAAAAGTTTTTTGAATTTATTCGCTTATGTGTCGCATCGCTTACCTGAGATCAGCGACGAAATATATCGCATAGATGACGCAATGAAAGCAGGATTTGGATGGGCTCTTGGTCCTTTCGAATACTGGGAAGCCATTGGAATTGAAACAGTCGTCAGAGACGCTAATGCTATGGGAGTAGCTCTAGCTCCTTGGGTCCATGAAATGTCGAAAAGTGGAGTAACGCAATTCTATCAATTTAAAGAAGGTAGAAAATGGTGTTACGACCTTGAATCCAAGTCTCACAAGGCCGTTCCTGCGTCAGACCGAATGATCGTTCTGTCGCAACTTCCTCCAGAGAGTATCGTTTGGCAAAGCAAGAGTGTAGTGGTTCGTCATATTGGTGATGGCATTTTAACGTGTTCGTGGAGCACTAAAATGAACACCATTGGTAGCGAAGTCATACAAGGTCTGCACAAGGCCATGGATATCGCTGAAAGAGATTACAAAGGCTTAGTGCTTTATAATGAATCTGAAAACTTCAGCGCTGGAGCAAATGTGGGTCTCATCTTTATGATGGCCGCTGAACAAGACTATGAAGAGTTAGATATGGCGGTAAGGGCATTCCAAAATACCTCCATGCGTTTGAGAACATGTTCGGTACCAGTGATCGCTGCCCCACATGGATTGGTCTTGGGCGGAGGTTGCGAATTGAGCATGCACTGCGATCGCGTTGTAGCCCATGCAGAATTGTATATGGGATTGGTCGAGTTCGGTGTAGGCCTGATTCCTGGAGGCGGAGGAACAAAAGAGTTTGCCCTTCGTTGTAGCGATGAAATGAAAGAAGGAGATCTAAGAATTAATACTTTCCGACAAAGGTTTTTAACGGTTGGCCAAGCCAAAGTTTCTACCAGCGCGTATGAGGCATTTGATCATGGATACTTGCGAAAAGGAATTGACGAAGTAGTCGTGTGCCGAGAATTGCAACTAGCGCGAGCTAAAGAAGTAGCCTTGGAAATGGCAGAAAAAGGATACGTCGCTCCTACTCCACGTAAAGACATAACAGTGCTTGGCAACGAAGGATTAGGAATAGTTTACGTAGGAGCAAATAGCATGATGAGCGGAAATTATATCAGTGATCATGATCGAGTGATTTCAGAAAAGCTCGGTTTTGCTATGGCGGGCGGTGATCTTTCTCAACCTCGTCAAGTGAGCGAACAGTTTTTACTCGATTTGGAAAGAAAGTCCTTTTTAGAGTTGTGTGTTCAGAAAAAATCTTTGGAACGCATGCAAAGCTTGATAACTACAGGTAAAATATTAAGAAACTAAAGAAACGAAATAAATGGATGCATATATCATAGGAGGTTATAGATCAGCCGTTGGAAAGGCACCTCGCGGAATGTTTCGATTCATGCGACCCGACGAATTGGCAGCTCAGGTGATACAAAAACTTGTATCAGATTTTCCTCAATTGGAAAAAGACAGCATCGATGATGTAATTGTTGGCAATGCTACCCCAGAAGCAGAACAAGGCCTGAACATAGGCCGGATGATTTCTTTGATGGGGCTGAATACCGTCAAAGTTCCCGGAATGACCGTCAACCGGTATTGTTCAAGTGGATTAGAAACCATAGCTATTGCCGCATCAAAAATTCATGCAGGAATCAGCGATTGTATCATCGCAGGTGGTGTGGAAACCATGTCGCCAATTCCTTTTGGTGGCTGGCGCATTGTGCCTCATCCATCAGTAGCAAAGGAGCACCCTGATTGGTATTGGAACATGGGGCTTACAGCTGAAGCGGTGGCAAAAGAATTTAAAATAAGTCGTGAGCACCAAGACGAATTTTCTTTGGCCTCACATCAAAAAGCGGTCGCCGCCATCGAGCAAGGAAAATTCAAAAATGAAATCGTTCCCATCGAATTAACCGAGGTCTTCCTCGATGAAAAAGAAAAACGAAAAGAAAGGAAATACTTCGTTGATACCGACGAAGGAGCGAGAAAAGACACCAATTTGGAATCGCTTCTCAAACTCAAACCGGTCTTTGATGCGAAGGGAAGTGTTACCGCTGGAAACAGCAGTCAAACTTCAGATGGTGCTGCATTCGTAATGATTGTTTCAGAAAAAAAACTCAAAGAGTTAAATGCAACTCCTATTGCAAGAATTGCTAGCTATCACGTCTCTGGACTTGAGCCCCGCATCATGGGCGTAGGACCAATCTATGCCATTCCTGGGGCATTAAAAAGAGCAGGCTTACAAATGAAGGATATCGATCTTTTCGAATTGAATGAGGCTTTTGCCTCACAAAGCCTAGCCGTCATGCGTACGTTAGATATGGATCCCTCTAGAGTAAACGTAAATGGTGGAGCCATCGCTTTAGGACATCCCCTAGGTTGTACAGGAGCCAAGCTCACCGTCCAAATGATGAACGAACTTAAAAGACAAAATAAAAAGTACGGCATGATAACCATGTGTGTTGGCACTGGTCAAGGAGCCGCAGGAATAATTGAAATGCTTTAAAAAAAATATTATGGCAGACTTAAAAGCAATTACCGGAGGCGAATACCTCATTCGCAAGACACAATCAACAGAAATTTTCATCCCCGAAGAGTGGGCGGAAGAACAACTGATGATGAAAAAAATGTGCGAAGATTTCGTAGAGCAAGATATTGTTCCACATCTCGAGGCAATTGATCATCAGGAGGAAGGTCGAATGGAACGCCTATTAGAAAAGGCTGGAGAGCTAGGGCTTTTGGGAATATCCGTTCCTGAAGATCTTGGGGGAATGGGAATGGATTTCAAAACTTCTATGCTTTGCACCGAGGCTCTTGGTCAAGGCCACAGCTTTAGTGTAGCATATGGAGCGCACACTGGAATTGGTACGCTGCCTATTTTATATTACGGAAACGCAGATCAAAAAGCAAAGTTCATCCCGAAGTTAGCCACAGGCGAATGGAAAGGATGCTATTGTCTGACAGAGCCCGGAAGCGGAAGTGATGCGAACAGCGGCAAAACAAGAGCTGTGCTTTCAGAGGATGGGAAGCATTACGTTCTCAATGGACAAAAGATGTGGATTACCAATGGAGGATTCGCACATGTGCTCACTGTTTTCGCCAAAATTGATAACGACGAAAATTTATCCGCATTCATTTTAACCCGCGAAATGGAAGGGATCTCCTTCAATGCTGAGGAAAAGAAAATGGGGATCAAGGGTAGCTCTACTCGTCAGATTTTCTTTAATAACGTAAAGGTTCCTGTAGAAAACCTACTCAGCGAGCGTGGCAACGGTTTCAAAATAGCCGTGAATATTCTCAATATAGGAAGAATCAAACTTGCTGGAGGTGTACTTGGTGGAGCGAAAGGAGTAGTAACCGACAGCATTCGATACGCGAATGAGAGAGAACAATTTGGAAGACCTATTTCAAAATACGGTGCAATTCGATTCAAACTAGCGGAACAAGCGATTCGTTGCTATGCTCTAGAAAGCGCAACCTATAGAGCTACGCAAAACATCGACGATGCAATTCAAGCATTGATCGCATCGGGAATGGACAAAGGGCAAGCGGTGTTGAAGGGAATTGCTTCATTTGCTCCCGAATGTGCAATACTCAAAGTACTCGGGTCAGAAACACTTGACTATTGCGTCGATGAGGGGGTACAGATATATGGAGGGATGGGCTACAGTGCAGAAACCCGAATGGAAAGAAGCTACCGCGACTCCAGAATCAACAGAATATTTGAAGGCACCAACGAAATAAATCGCCTGTTGACTGTAGATATGATTCTAAAGAAGGCTCTAAAAGGTGAACTCGATTTAATGGGCCCTGCCATGAATGTCGCCAACGAACTGATGTCGATTCCTGATTTTGGAGAGGCCTCAGAAGATGTTTTCGAAATACATCATGCCTTAGTAGAAAAGTATAAAAAAGCGCTACTTCTAGTGGCTGGAGCAGCAGTGCAAAAGTTGGCAATGCAATTAGAAAAAGAACAGGAAGTGTTGATGAGTATCGCTGATATTGCCATTCAAACCTATGCTGCAGAAAGCGTATTACTGCGCACCGAAAAGCTATCACAGTTAAAAGGTCGTGATGCCATTGCAGAGCAAATCGAAATGATGCGTTGTTTCTTTTATAGTGCTGCAGAGAAAATTAGTGCTGCTGGAAAAGAAGCATTAATTTCTTTTGGAGAGGGCGATGAGCTAAAAATGATGTTGATGGGTCTGCGAAGATTTACGAAATCAGAAGTATTCAATATTAAAGAAAGCAGAAGAGTTATTGCTGCGAAAATGATTGCTTCCAATCAGTACCCATATTAAGAATTGAAAATTGTCACTTAAGAAGAGGCTGTCTCAAAAGGCAGCCTTTTTTGTTTCCAGCATATTTCAATCAGGGTGCTTATGTAGTCATTTTTGACATTCCTCCTAGGTAATCTGTTAAAATCCAATATTTTCTTGTTTTGAGAATGGAAAATATTTACATTCGGTTCACCTTAATCAAATTCCTTAATCCATGAAAACTAAACGCTTTCACTTATTGCGAAAAGAATTTAATTTAGTTCTTCTTTTACTTTTACTTTTTTATGCT
>JAIXWX010000020.1 GCA_027491075.1 Flavobacteriales bacterium | reverse complement strand
GCGGAGAGTGAGGGATTCGAACCCCCGGACCTGTTACAGTCAACAGTTTTCAAGACTGCCGCAATCGACCACTCTGCCAACTCTCCGCGGCAAAAGTAGTCTTTTTTTTTATTTAACAAACGGCAAGGGCAAATCTTCTTTGATTCATCGCTTATTTGATTGATTTCTAGGTGTTTTTTTTATGAAGAAAACTTAGCGAATCTTCAGGAGAAGGCCTTATCTCGATTCATATTTCAGCCCTGAAGTGCTCTGATGAAGGTGTACGCCGCGAAAATGCCATACACGGTGGCAATAAGAATCACATCTCTTATTTTTTGTGCGAATAGGAGTGATAACAACGGTACCATTTGTAAAGCGTGCATCCCTATAAAATGTGCAATTCGAAGATCCCCGTTTTTCTTACTCCAATTTAAAAAGGGAATTCCACTACCTCCATCGGGAGCTCCAACGGTATGGGATAATCGAGATCCCATCACTAAACCTTCCATAGCAAAAAGAGCAAACAACCACATCCCGAGTATGATAGACCACTTCATCGGTGAGGAAAGTAGAACAGGGGAAATGGAAAAGAACTTAAAGGAGAGCACGAAGGTGGAAACAGCAATCAATGTAGCAGCAATACCCATCAAACCAAACATCATCTGAGTGGTTGGTGTGGATTGATTAAAATGTGACATCTCTCCGCGTGAGGCCATCCACGTGATGTATATGTTCTCAAATACGAAAAGAATGGATATAAAGATGCTGTAAAAACGAACACTGTTGTCTTGCTCTATATAGCCTGTATAGATCGTCATGGTCCATAAAAAAAGAAGGGATGAAAGCAAGAATTTTAATGGCTTATGCCAAGCATTGACGTTTTGAACCAAGGTGTCGGAGAAGATCGCTGGCCAGATGAGTAGCACGGCCGCAACTGTATGCGCCAGGGAGACCCAAAACAGTATCTCATTTTTTTCTTTTAATAATAGAATCCAAGACATGTTTCAAAGGTAGGTGTGAGCGTATTGTTCTTTAAAGTGCTGTATTTGAATTGTCGTTATGATGAATTGAAATGTAAAATTTCCTGGGGTATATGTTTTTGTTGTAGATAAAAATCAAGTAAATGATTCTGAATTTGAGTAGTTTGAAACTTGCAAAATAACATGGCGTAATGAAGTACCTCTTTCCTATTATTTAAAATAACTGGGTAATTATTTTTTAAAACCTGAGCCATGAGGAAAATATTTATGCTCTTTTTAATACTGCTTGTTCAAGTAGTATTTTCAGAAAACATTTTCTCACAGAATTCTGCACCTCCGAAAACCCCACCACCGGCGGGATCTTCTAATTGTACGAACGGTAGTCAAGACAATGACGAGAACGAGAACGGGAACGGGAACGAGAATGATGATGATAAAGAAGGGGATGAAGAAGGGGATGATGATGATGGGTCGAATGGTGGAACGTGTGGGAACGGGAACGGGAACGAGAATGATGATGATGAAGAAGGGGATGAAGAAGGGGATGAAGAAGGGGATGATGATGGGGATGAGGAGGAGATTGACTTGGAGTATTTCTGTCCGGGAACATACTTGGGTGAGTGCGGTCCGCTAGACAATGCTATGATTGGTGTTCCATATGGCGCTGATGTCATGACTTATACTTACACGGATGAGATTTTAAGCGTACAGTGTCCAATTCACATGATTCGACATTGGTCGATTACTCTTTCGAATAATGCTGTAGTCACTTGCGATCAAGTAATTATGATTGATGATACCATACCTCCTGTAATCACTATTACAAGCGAGGAGGTTACTTCTTGTGAAACGTTAGAAGGATTAAATTATACTGTTGAAGACTGTGATCCGAATCCAAATGTTTTGTTATCGACGAATGTTACTCCTTATGTGCCAAGTACTTCAAACTGCAACGGTGATGGATATAGGACTCAAACGCAAGGCGGATGGGGAGCAAATCCTAACGGAAATAATCCAGCGGTATATCTGTATGCGAATTTTAACAATGCATTTCCGCAAGGCTTGACCATCGGATGCAATAATCAATTACGGTTGACGACACCGCAAAGTGTAACCGCTTTCTTGCCTTCAGGATCAACACCGTCGGCTTTGCCTTCTGGGATTCTAACAAACCCTGGTGGCACATACAACAATGTATTGGCTGGACAATTGGTTGCGGCAACTTTGAGCGTGGGGTTTGATCTTGCGGATCCAAACTTCGGCTCGAGTGAGGTACCGCTTGGTGAACTGATCATTTCAAATGGTACATTCACTGGTTCGACAGTAAATGAAGTGTTAGCAATAGCGAATGAGGTCATTGGTGGATGTAACACCAGCTATACTTTTTCTCAAATCAATCAAGTATTGTCATCCATCAATGAGAACTTTGTAGATGGAGACGCTAACTTAGGATTTCTGGAATGTCCTCCAGCAGATCCTATTTCAGAGTGTATATCGGAACTGGAATACACCATCACGGCAACAGATGCTTGTGGGAATTCTTCTTCGCTTAGTGGAAGCTTCCTGTTTGAAGATGTTGTAGCACCAAGCTTTGAAGGAAATCCAACTTCTATCAACTTGAGTTGTGGTGATGCAATTCCATCTGTAGAAGTGAGTGATGATTGCGGAACGGCAAGCGTTTCAGTTTACTATACTGAATCTACTTTCTCAGGAACATGCAGTGAGTCTATAGAACGCATATACACTGCAGTAGACGCATGTGGCAATGCTTCGAGCTTTACTCAGTATATTTTCTATCAAGATACTATTGCTCCTGTGATTCAAAATGCACCAGAGAATCAAACCGTATCTTGTACGGAGTCGGTTCCTGTGGTTGATCTAGTTGCTACAGATAACTGCGGCGAACCTGTGGTTCTGTTTGAAGAGAATGTTATAGGCAGTGATAAGTGCAACTATACCATCGAAAGAGTTTGGACGGCTGTGGATCAATGCGGAAACATGACTTCGGTAAATCAAACGATTCAAGTATTGGACAATGAAGGCCCTGTTTTCACTTTTGTGCCGGGCGATACCACTGTGAGTTGTGTCAATGGACATGTTTTCCCCGAAGCTTTGGCAGTGGATAATTGCAGTGAGGTCACTTCGAATGTAACAGAGATGGTTGTTCCTTCAGGAGGCTATTGCAAACATGTACAAAGAGTGTTTAGAGCTTTTGATGCGTGTGGAAACATGACCATGGCCATGCAAAATGTAAATTTTATTGACGAAGTTGAACCGGTGTTTTCATCTTATCCAGAAAATTATACTACAACTTGTGCGGAGATCGCTCCAGCTGAGTTGCTAACGGCATTAGATAATTGCTCTGCTAGTGTGGAGGTTTCTTTCTCAGAAGAGCAGAGTTTTATTGATTGCGGTGTTGTAGTCACAAGAACGTGGACAGCACAAGATGAGTGTGGTAATCTGAGTACACACGTGCAAACAATTAATGCGATAGATCAGACAGGACCTGTTATCACAGGGCAGAGTGAAGTTTCGGTGAATTGTGGGGATGTAGAAAGTTTAGAAAGCGTTATCGCTGAGGATAATTGCAGTGAAACCGTTGCCTTGGTTTCATGGGATGAAACCATCGGATCGGGTTGTGATTATTTGATTGTGCGCTATTGGAGAGCAACGGATGCATGTGGAAATGAATCGATGTTTGTACAGAACATTCAAGTTTCCGATACGCAAAATCCATACTTTACGAATGTACCTGCATCGATAACAACCAGCTGTGGTGTTATTCCACCACCAGCTACGCCAGTGGCTTTCGATAATTGTACACCGATTCCAACCATTGCCTACACACAAACCATTACTGGCTTTGGTTGTAATCAAATGATCACCAGACAATGGAGAGCTTTTGACGAGTGCGGAAATATGGGCATGGCCACTCAGACCATACAGATAATGGATAATACACCACCAACTATTGTGGGTGTGCCAGAGAACATTTCAATTCAATGTACCAATGGAGAGATTCCTCCAGTACCTAATTCGATAACGGTTGAGGACAATTGTGATGCGGAACCTATTCTGGTTTTTTCGGAATCAACCATTCCTGGAAATTGTGAGGGGGCGTTTACAGTTATTAGAACATGGACTGCAACAGATGTATGCGGAAATGCCAGCACCGCGACTCAGAATATTGATGTGAGTGATACTACACCACCCGCGTTTTCCTTGACACCTTCGGATGTTAATTTGACGTGTGGTGATGCCACACCACCGGTACCTTTCGTTTCTGCCATTGATAATTGTGGAGGAGAAGTGCCAGTAGAATATTTTGAGTTTGAGGAAAACAGTGCATGCGGAAGCACTGTATACAGATCATGGACCGCAATAGATGCTTGTGGTAATTCTTCAACCTTTATACAAACGGTATCCATAATAGACAATCAAAGTCCAAGTTGGATTTATCTTCCAGAGGATCAGGTGTTTTCTTGTGGTACCACAATGCCATTGGATCTTCCACAAGCAGAGGATTGTTCCAGCGTTAATATTTCATGGACTGATATAGCAGATGGACAAGTATGTGATGGAGTGGGGTTGGTTCAAAGAGTCTTTACTGCTACGGATGCCTGCGGAAATCAAATTTCTTACGAGCAACTCTTAACTATTGAAGATAACGAGGCTCCAGTTCTTAGCGACTATCCATCGGATATCACAGTGGACTGTTATAGTGTTCCTGAAATTCCAGTAGTTACGGCTGCAGATGGATGTGATACTGATGTACCTGTTGTATTCAATGAAGTGCAGGTGGATGTTGCTTCAACCATTGAGAATTGTCAGTTGTCGGATGCGCAAGTCTTCTTCGGCGATATTGCCGTATGGCTTCCTGGAATACTTGGTGCTACTTCCGATTATCGATTCGACAGTGCAGGAGGGAACATGCAAGTAAATACAGTTACAGGAACTGCTCACGTTACTGGTACTGTAGTGAATGTTCAGAATCCTAATCAGAAATGGAATTTAAGCCTTGATTTAGCTAGTGCAAGAAATTGGACCCAATGGAGTGCTTTGGGTAGAAGTTATAAGGACGATATGAATGTTTCTAATGGTCAACACGTTAATTGGACCTATTATGAACTTCAAAGTACAAGTCAATTAATAGGAGATGGTGACTTCGCGGGTGCGGTTCTACAATTGACTCATGCTCCTTCAAACTATTATTACGGCGTTCAAGTGGGAGTAGGTGCGAATAACCGCAACACGGCATATGGAATGAGTTTGTGGTTTTTCTATAACGGAGTTGTAAACGGCAACAACGAGTTGGGCCACGGCGATGTATTTAGTGAGAACAACTGTTGTCAAGATGCACAGATCGTGCGTACTTGGACCGCCACTGATTGTTCTGGAAACACTGTAAGTCACCAGCAGGTTATACAAATCTCTAATCAGCCTATTCCAGCGGCATTGCCACCTGCAGAAAGTCAACAATTCAGTGTTCGAGCCATAAATCGAGACGAATTATTAGTGGAGTTTACTCCTACTCAGTCTGTAGAAACGTCTGTACGCTTATTGGATGCACAAGGTAAAAGCAAAGAGGTTGTGCTTCTTGGTAAGTCGGCCTCTAATGACAAGCGCGCTTTAGTGATGCACGTGGGAGATTGTGAGGGAGGATTGTATTTTGTACAGGTCATTGAAGGAACTCAGGTAAGAACTCAAAAGTGTATGATTGTTAATTAACCTATTGTAACCTTAATAAATGGGGGGAGACTTTTGTCTCCCCTTGTTTTTTTTACAAAGTAGAAAAAATGTTAATGGCATCTCAATTTGACTTTTTTATTTCTTCTTTGAATATTGTATTCAGCTTTCTATTATGAAAAAAATCCAATGGTTTTTAGCGCTCGCACTCATGATTTATGTCTTTGCGTCATGCACAAGAGATGAAGAAGAGGAGAATGGTGGATGTGGTGTTTCTAATGTGAGCGCGGCGAATACCTCACGCAGTCACAACCAAGGGCAGAACTGTTTGAGCTGTCACCGTTCAGAGGGATCTGGTAAGGGGTGTTTTACAGCGGCAGGTACAGTTTATAAAACCGATGGATCTATACAACCGAACACCATTATTCGCCTGTATACACAACCCAATGGACAGGGTGAACTCCGAGCTACGATTAATGGAGATAATTTAGGTAATTTTTTCACCACCAATACGATCAATTATTCTGGAGGTCTTTATCCCGCGGTTCAGTCGGCGTCTGGGGAAATTGCCTATATGCCCTCGTCCATTACCTCTGGAGCATGCAATAGTTGTCACAACAATTCTCAAAATCGAATTCGAGTGGATTGACCCAGAGTTTTAACGGAATGTTAGCTTCAGTTTGGTTTTTCATTCCTTGATTACATTTGCTCAAGAATATACGATTTATGAAACAATATCTTCCCTGGACGGCGCGCATTATTCTATCCGCATTATTCCTATTGTCTGGAATTTCAAAAATGTTACCGATATGGCTTTTTGAAAAACAAATGATCGACTTAGGTATCGCTGATTGGTGCACCGCTCCGTATTTAGCCCGATTAATTATCGCGCTCGAGATTGCAATTGGGATTGCAGTTTTACAAAAGCACTTTTTAAAACGATTGGTGTTGCCCGTGACCACTTTGCTTTTGGTTGCTTTCTGCATTCACCTTTCGATGGAGGTTATGAAGTATGGCGCGGGAGGAGATAACTGCGGATGTTTTGGTCAATTGATTAAAATGACTCCTCTGGAAGCGTTGATTAAAAATATTCTCACCATTGGGCTCATAGTGTATATTTATAGGAATGTAAACGAACACGAAAAGGGAAAAAACAACCTCATTTATCCTTTCTCAATTTTTGGATTTTCCGCATTGTTCATGTTTATGGTATTCCCTTTTAGTCCTTGCAATAAAAGCACTGAAGAAGTGGTTGATGAACCATTAATCAATGTTGAAGAACCGGTGGATAGCATTGGCATGGCCATTTCTTCTGTGGATACGATGTCGGTTAACAATACGCCACAAGCAGTTTCAGAACAAGCACCAGCTAAGGTGAAGTCGATGTTTGCAGAGTTTAAAACCTTCAATGGAAAGGCGGTGAACTTGGATGAAGGCAAGAAAATAGTTTGTGCGTTTGCTCCAGGTTGTGAACATTGTCAAGCGCTGGCGGCTGAACTCGCAGAATTGAATAAAACGCAGAAATTGCCAGAAGTGTATGTGCTTTTCATGGAGGAAGAAACGGAAAAAATTCCTGATTTCTTTAAAACTTCGAAGTTAAAAGCGTCATACAAAGTGCTGGATATCCCGAAGTTTTGGACCATGATGGGCAATGCTAATACTCCCGGTCTATGGTATCTTTGGAATGGCAATGTGATCAAATCATTTGAAGGAACAGATCAAAACGCTTTTAATCAAGAGCAGTTTTTAAAAGCGCTGAATGCTAAGTAATCAGCGCGTTTCGTTGATTCGAGTTTCTCACCAAGATACCCCATATCCGATGGACTTTTTCACGAAGTCAGTCAATTGAACGTGCAAGGACCTACTTCAGAGGTGATATTGTACCGCTGGGTGAAACGAATTTGGATGAGTATAAAAGAAGAACACCACTCCTCAACCCAAGGTTGAAGAATGGTGTTTTCAAAAAAACTAAAGCCGGGTTAGTTTAGTTTTTTAGTATATGAATGTTGAAAGTGTTTGAACCGCCAATCACTTGAAGAATGTATAATCCTGTCTCCAGCGGCTGAACGTGGAGTGGGAGACTCAATCTGCCATTGGCCGTCTCAAGAAGAACAATTCGCCCCGAAGCATCCACCACTCTGATCTGTTCGTCTCCTCTCAAACCTTGAATGTTGAGAATGTCTCTTGTAGGGTTGGGGAATATTGCAATCTCATTTACTAGAATTTCTTCAGAAGAAACAAAAGTGAAATTGATACAGTCACTCATCACTTCTCCTTCATCTCCATAGACAATGACGGCATAGTTTCCACTTTGGCCAGGGTTGAATATAGCATCGGTTGCGTTTGGAATAGGCTCGTTGTTGTTGTTGCAGTCTACCCATTGATAGCTGTCTCCAGATTGGGTACTCATCAGTTCATTGCCATTTTGTGATACTTCAAAATCATCATCCAAAATGATAACATCAATGAAAAGTGTGCTGTCACAACCGTTTACATTGGTAAAGGTTTGCGTATAGTTCCCAGCTTCAGTATAGAGCACATCATTGTAAGTGATAACATCAGTGGTGTATAAGGTAAGATCTGCAAAAGAGGGCTGGTTGATAGTTAGATCAATGGTCAGGGTGCTGTCACAACCAAAGAAGCTTGTTAGAGTTTGAACATATTCACCTGAGGTTGTATAGGTAAGGTTGTTTATGGTAGCGGAGCCACAAGCTGTTTCTTCGATGGATGCTTGAGTTGGAAGACATTGCAAATACTGCGCAATGAAGTTGTCGGTCGAACCAGTGGCTACCAATGTGGCTTGATTGATTCCTGGTTGAAAGTCGCAGGTTCCTGAAAACGTTCCAAATAAAGTGGTGATGTTGTTCGCTGGATTCATATCTAACCCTGTAACAAGGTCAGCTGAAGAACCACCAATGGTAACAGCAAATACAAAGTTGGCATCGGCATCAAGACGAGTGATGTATATATCATCTGTACTGGTGTTGACCGAAGTCATTGGAAATTCATCTATCGGATCTGGATTAAAGTCGGAGGTGCCATAGAATGTGCCTGCGATGAGCATGTTTCCTTGGTTATCGAACTCCAATGCTTGTGCTGTTCCTACGGCATTAGGAGAAAGTTGTTTTACAAACTGAAGCATTCCAAGGCTGTTCAGTTTAACTAAAAACGGTCTCCATGATCCCGACGGAGCACTTACGATTTCGGTGGCCACCAAATCCGGGTTGAAGTCTGTTGTACCATTGTGATGTCCCACACCATAAATATTTCCAGCGGCATCGAATTCTATTTCTGTTGTGTTACAAGTACTGCTCGAAGTAAAGTGTTTGGCCCAAACAAAATCGCCAAGGCTATTGAGTTTAGTAATGAAGGTATCGTAGTATTGACCAACCAAGGTGAAACTTGCCATTCCAGGATCAAAGTCAACATTGCTATAGAAAGTACCTACGATAAAAACATTGCTCGTTCCATCCTGCTTAATTTCTACAGGGTTGGTATAGAAACCGGGAAATCCTTTGGCCCAAACGAAGTCGCCGGTCGTAGTGAGCTTGCTCACATAGCATCCATATGAGTTACTAAAGTTTAGTTCATTTATGCCAGCGCCTGGATTAAAGTCCACCGCTCCATAGAAAACTCCACTTGAAACGATGTTTCCCGATGCATCGACATCGATGGCGCGACCACTTTCATATCCAGAATTGGTTCCTCCGAATTTTCTTACCCATTCGAAATTACCGTCGGCAGCAATTTTTAGCACGAATGAATTGTAGCCGTTAAATGCAGTGAGTGTGGTAGAACCAGCAGGATTGAAGTTTACGGTTCCTCTGAATTCACCTGTTACATAAACATTTCCAACACCGTCCACATCGACATCATAGGCCAAGTCGTCTTGACTGGAACCAATAGCATAGTGCCATTGGTACACACCTTGACCGTTAAGCTTAACAATAAATGCATCTTTAGCTCCTTGAGAGCTAGATACAGCACTAAAGTCGCCGGGATCGAAGTCCACTACTCCCTCAAACCATCCACAGGAAATACTGTTTCCAGCATTATCAACGGCAATTTGACGAGAGGTTTGAGCATTGGGCCCCGCGAATTGTCTAATCCAATTGGGCGTAAATTGTTGCGACATCAGTGCTCCAGACAGAAGCAGTGCACTGGCTGATAGTAAAAATTGTTTCATGGCTTTTATTTTTTGTAGGCCAAATTTTTACTTTTTACCATCCGCTATTCAATCCCTATTTTGAGTGAATTTGATCTCCCCTTTTTAGGGGATTTTTAATTTGTTCAGTTATAAAAATATATTTTCCAATATCTTAGCAAGATATGGGACGGACAATTCTTCTCCTGTGTTTGGTTGTACTAACTACTACTTCCTTTGGCCAATCCAATGAAGAGAAAGCACTTTTCGATCAGTTGAAATCTGATAATTCAGAAATAGTATTCAACACGTATCGTGATTTAGGATATCTCTATGAGAATACAGATACATCTAAGGCGATGTACTATTATCGCAAAGGGATGGAGCATGCAGTTCGATGGAATAATGATGCTTGGATCGCAAGTGCTTATATTGATTTTGGAAATGTTCAGTTCAACTCTGATCAACCATCTGTTGCAAGGGGTTATTTTCAAAAAGCACGAACTTTTGCGATAAGATCAAGTAATGCTTCCAGAATAGGAGCTTGTTGCAACAATATTGCGAATACTTTTCTACAAGAATTTCGAAACGATAGTGCACTGCATTATAGTTTTCTTGCATTAAAGGAATTTGAGTCAGTAGGTGATTCTTTGAAGATACTTTTAGTAAAAAGCAATATTAGTTCCTACTTAGAGGATATGCGGCAATTGGACGCATGTCTTGAATATGTGAATGAATGCATAGAGTTAGGAATACATCTTCGAGAGTACGATTCTGTTGTGAGTGCATTGGTCACTGGCGCTATTGCAAAGATAAAGAAAGGAGACAAAGCAGGAGCGGAAGCCTACTTGGATAAAGCAGCGTCATTTATGGATCGTGTTGTCAACAGAGCGATGCTTCCTCAGTTTTATCAAAATTTAGGGGGTGGCTATCAAGGTATTCAGAAATACGATCGAGCACTTCAGTATGCTGATTCTGCTATCAAGCTGGTGAGTGAATTCGACTTTGTAAATTATAAAGCATCCATTTTCATGTTGAAAGGTATCGTTCTCATGGAAACGGGTAAGTTTAACGAGTCAGAGCCTTGGCTCAATCAAGCACTTTCTCTTGCCTTAGAAACAAGAGATTGGATGGTTGCCCGGGAATGCTATATGGGACTTTCTCAAATAGCTGAAAATCAAAAATCGTATGTGCTGGCATTGGATTACTATAAACTGTATCATCAATACAGTGACAGCACACTCAATGAGCGCATTTCAGAACAAATGGTAGAGGTGAATGCGAAGTATCAACTCGATAGAAAACAATTTGAAATAGAACGTATTCAGAAAGAAGGAGAATTGAGTCACTTGAAAGAAGAGCAACAGAGAACAACCTTGCTTACCATTACTGGAGTGGCTATTCTGATTATTATAGTCTTGATTCTTCTATATGCCATTCAGAGGAGAAAAGTGATCACTGAAAAGCAGGAAATTGCTTTGCAAGAGGCGCGAATCAGCGCATTGGAACAAGAGAAAATAGTAGTAGCGATGGATTCCATCATTCGTGGGGAAGAACAGGAACGAAGTCGCGTTGCTAAAGATCTGCACGATGGATTGGGAGGTTTGCTTAGCGGAGTGAAGCTTTCTCTTTCTTCTATTAAAGGAAATCTCATCATTGAAGAAAATCAGGTGCGCATTTTTGAAAGGTCGATTTCGCAGTTGGATGAGGCTATTCATGAAATGCGAAGAGTAGCCCACAATATGATGCCCGAGTCTTTGATTAAATTCGGTTTGCCTGAGGCCGTTTCATCTTTATGTCAATCTATATTGGATAAAACCAGTATTAAAGTTCACTTTTCTGCGCAACAGTGGACCGGTCGCATTGCTGCGGATAAAGAGATAATGGCCTATAGGATTATACAAGAATTGGTAAACAATATGATTAAGCATTCTGCTGCAAATGCAGTCATTATTCAGCTCACGCTACACAACGATACTGCCCATTTGGAAGTAGAGGATGATGGAAATGGATTCGATATGATCGAATGGGAAACGAACAGTGGTATGGGTTTTTCAAATCTAAAAAGCAGGGTTGATTATTTGAAGGGTAGGATTCATGTTCATGCCGAAAAGGGAAAAGGGGCATCATTCGTTATTGAATTTCCAGTGAAGGAATGAAAGATAAAATAAGAATAGTATTGGTCGATGATCATCCTGTAGTACTGGAAGGACTATCGAATTTGATTGCCTCTGTGGATGATTTTGTATTGATGGGAAAATGTCAAAATGCAATGGACGCCATGGCTGTTATTCGAAGCCAGCTTCCCGATGTTGTTCTTACGGATATTCATCTGCCTGAAGTGAACGGCATTGACCTTACACATCGTATTAAAACGGAGTTCCCATTCATCGTTGTTCTTGGTGTGAGTACTTTCCAAGATAGGTCCTATGTGAGTGAAATGATTAAGCAAGGAGCTTCTGGTTATCTTACAAAAAACGCATCACCAGAAGAGATTGTTTTAGCGATTCGAAAAGCGTTGAAAGGAGAGTTGGCTATTGGCCCTATTTCGGAGTTGCCGGGTTTGCCTTTTATTTCCTCCGAATCTGGGCCAGTCCTTACTAGAAGAGAAACAGAAGTATTGCGGCTGATCGCGGATGGATTAACAAACAAAGAGATCGCAGACAAAATATTCGTTAGTCAAAGCACGGTGGATAGTCATCGAAAGAATCTACTCACAAAGTTTGGAGTCTTGAATACTGCGGCGCTTGTAGCTAATGCGGCGAAAACAGGCAAAATTTAATTATCGGAACACTAGCACATGTCCGAATTTCTCAAAGACTTCTCCGTTTGAAAATACGCCGGTTACAATCCAATGGTAAATTCCATCAGGAACGTAATATCCAGACACACCTCCATCCCAGCACTCTGCTGGATCTGTCGTAGCGAACACCACTTTTCCCCAGCGATCAAAAATATTAAAGTTCATTTTCTCAATACATTGAGATTGTATGCAAAAAACTTCATTCGGCTCGCTATTGTTGGGGGTAAAAGCTGAAGGGATAAACATCTGACTACATGAATTGTCGACAAGTATAGTTAGTGTATCGAAAGCGAGACAACCGTTTTCGGACTGCGCTGATGCCAATAATTCGAATTCAATTTCTGTAGTAAGTGAGGTATTAGAACAAGTGTCGCAATCTACAATTCCTTGTGGAAGCCAAGAAAGAAATTCACCATCGGTGGTAGCATTGATTTCCAAAGGTTCTCCATTGTTTGAAGTAAGAATACCGTCTGTTACTATGGATGGACCGAAAAGGATGGTGAGCAATTGTTCGTCTTCATCGGAGCACCCACCGACGCTTCCTATTACACTGATCAATGTATCATTGGTTGCCACAATTGAAATGGTGTTACCTATGGTGCCGTTGCTCCACAAATAAGAGGTAGCTCCTTCAGCGGTAAAGGTCACGGGTACATCTTTACAAGATTCAAGTGGTCCGATGATCTCTACTGTTGGAGGTTCAACTACTTCTAATTCATACGAGTCAACTCCAGCGCATCCATTGATTGCAACAGTAAGAGTGTACGTATCTGTGGTGTTCGCGATAATACTGGGAGTGGTTTCACCAGTGGACCATAAAAAAGTTGCATTCGCATTGTTTATGGAATTAGAAAGCGTTGTGGTTTCTGCTTCACAAATTGAAGCACCCGCTGAAGAAATGATGTTGACATTCGGAGAGGGTTCAACTACAACAATGACAGAAGTAGGATCGCTCTCGCATTCGTTTTCATTAATGGTTACGAAATAAACGTTGTTCCCAACAATTAAGTTATTTGGTGTAAATGCTGCACCTGTAGCAATCACATTGTTTAGTCCTGCATCAACATACCATGTATAAGTACCGCTTACGGTGGCTTGAGCAGTAAGTGGGGTAATGGTTTCATCCTCACAATAAAGTAAGTCTCCGCTTACATTCGGCGCATCAGGTTCGGTGCAACAGGCGAGGACGGTGATGGTATCTGTCAAATAAGTTTCTGGTTCAAAATGGCAATAATCTCCCGCAGTAAACGAATAAACTCCAGGTTCTGAAATAGTAATAACGGGACCTTGCGTTCCATCGCTCCATACATATCCGGGGTAGATGGGTGGTTGAAACAAGACAGGATAGTCGCTCAAATCAATGGTTAAAGGACCGTCACAAAGGCTATATTCATCCATATCGATAAAATCATAGCTTGCACCTGGTTGATAGATGGGATTGGGGGGAGTGCCAGTATTGGTAAGACAACAATTTCCACCGTCACTTACATTGTAAGGGCTTCCAAAACAACCGTACATCACTTGATGTGAATAGAGCACTGTACCAGCTCCAAATTCGGAAAGGAAGAACTGTACAATTTGTGGGGCACTATTTCCACCGCCGTCGTTGGAGGTACTGCAATCTCCCTCTGCACCTGTTATACAGTTGACTAAAGGAATATCTACTCCAGGCAATGCCTCGCCAAGGAAATTGGCAATGGGAATGTTCCCTGCAGTGATGCTATATAGGGTTACGATAGAAGCAGCCACTCCAGAAACTGTAGTTTGTGGAATATTGGTTCCACAACCGCTGCTTGGAGCATCAAAGCCTGCGTAGATCACCTCTGTGACATTTCCTACGAATGGTCCAGTAATGCTGATATCCGTTGCTTCATAACTGACTATTCCAATCTTTAGATTGGGAATGTCCTGATCTATATTGATTTCTAGCACACCTCCTTCGTAGTTAGAATATACGATAAGGTTACCGTTAGGATCACATCCTTCTGGCTGCGGAGGTTCAATGCAACATGTGCCGCCTTCTGATAGGTTTAATACTTCATTTTGCCAGCATTGGTATTGCGTGAAATGGGCATAAAGCTGTGACGATGTCGTGTTTTCAAAATAATATACTATTTCATCTGGAGTGTTGACACCTCCCGCATTGATTAGCGTGTCACATGATCCAATGGCGCCAATAATTTGTGCATTTCCATTACCGTGTGCGGGATTGTATCCCACGGCGGGTGGATTTTGTGGCGGCGAAATGGATATTATTCCAGGATCTACGCCGGTTATTTCTGTAGGAAAATCTCCTTGACCGCAGTTATTATTGCCTTGAACTGAATTGAAGCCTGCGTAAATTACCTGCGATACATTATTAAGAAAAGGACCCGTGAACTCGACTTGAATAGGCTCATAACTGCTAATAGCTACCACTAAGTTTGGAATATCAATGTCTACATTTATGGTAAGAATTCCGCCATCGTAGTTAGAAACAATGAATAAGTTACCATTGGCATCGCATACTTGCGCTCGTGCCGAAAAAGATACTGCACAAGTTATGGTGATTAGTAGAAGTCTATCAATGAAAAGCATCAATGGTAATACAATATATAAGAAGAAAAGGTTGCCTCTCAAGGGATAAATTTAGATTATATACTCCCGCATTACACATTGTTATTGGTGTTAAGAAAAGGTTATGACCCGCTAAAGTCAAATATACATTCACGAGGTACTACAAATAAATGAATGTAAAAAAGATGCTTTAGTTCTAGTGCTAATTATATTTGAGCACTTCTAATTAATCAAAACCTTTAAATACAACTTACTACTATGTTGAAGGAATTTAAGTCTTTTGTGATGCGCGGTAATGTATTGGACCTTGCCATCGGGGTAATCATTGGCGGTGCTTTTGGTGCTATTGTCAATTCATTGATTGAAAACATAATTACTCCATTGTTGCTCAACCCCGCATTAAGAGCAGCAGGCGTTGAAACCATTGATCAGTGGCAACCTGGGGGGATTTTCCTAGGGAAATTTATCTCTTCCGTATTATCCTTTGTCGTCATTGCTTTTGTACTATTCTTATTGGTGAAAGGGATGAACAAGATGATGACTTCTAAAGAAGAAGCACCTGCGGCACCAGCACCTCCTTCAGAAGAGGTTGTTTTGTTGCGTGAAATCAGAGATTCATTGAAGAAATAATACTAGCGCTTTAAAAAACTACGGCTTAAACCCGTGGAAATGTCAGTGATTAAGTAGTACCCAGATGGGAGATTACGGATGTCGATACTGCCATTTCCGCGGGTTTTTTCTACGTGCACTAGTTGTCCTTGGCTATTGAAAATGTGAAACTCGATTCCTTCCATGGACCCTGTCTGTACAGAAAGAAATTCCTCGCACGGATTCGGAAAAACGGAAAAGGAGGCCTTCGTTAATGTTTGATTCTTCGATGAAAGAATAATGTCAGACGCTCCAATTTTCCCGATAATACTGTAGGAAGGTTCTGCTGAGGACCAATTCTCCAAATAGCTATAGCCACATATGTATACATCGCCTTCTGAGAAGAGGATGTCTGCTCCCATATTCCAACCCCAAGTAACGTGATTCTTTGCATAATTGCAGATGCCATTTTCGTTAAAATGCATCACAAACAAATCAGGAGCACCCTCGCTCCACAATTGAAATCCGTCATTATTGATGTAGTTGTATGCATATCCTGACACAAAAACACCGTCGTTTCCATAAGCTAGACACATACCAGAGTTGAAGTTAGGTTCATCAAGATTCCAGCCGTCTATGCCAATGAGTTTATACCAAACTACATCGCCATTGGCGTTGAGTTTTACTATTAAACCATTTGTTTCAGACCATGGTATAGTCTCGTACCCCTCAATCTGAACATTGTTGCCGAGAACACTCCCAGTGGCGTAAACATTCCCTTCGGGATCCAGAGCGATACCACGCATACGATTATCGTTAGCGCTTCCTCCAAAGCGTTTGATCCATTGAAAATCCCCGTTCTCATTAAACTGACAAACATATCCTGTCTCAGTGCCAAAAGGAACAATTTCTGTGGATTGAAAACCAGTTATTTCGTTTATATAACCAGCAGTAAAAATCTGTCCATTCGGGTTTACCACTACATCGGAAACATATCCTCCATTCTCTTTTACCCAAAGAGGCTCACCCGTTGGACTTAATTTAGCAAGGTAGGCAAAGTAATCATGATGGTAGGTCCAGAAACTCTGTCCCCACGGAGTCCATATTTGCGAAGAGTCTAAGGTGTTTATTGGGTTGACAGAAAAAAAGTTCTCAATATCAGCGCAGAAACCAGATAAAACAATCTCATCGCCAGATGAAATCGCCAATTTTCCCCAGAAGGGAGATGCCCCTGATGTATTTCTCCACCATTCCAGATTTCCAAGTCCATCTAAGCAAACAACAGCATGGTTGTCGCTGTATATAGAATCTAGGTTATTCGATTCCAGCACCTGATCGTCCAATTCTAATCTATTACCATACTTCACGAGGGCGATGATATTACCGTTGGACATTATCCCTAAATCAAGTAGATGAGAACCTTTAGGGCTGCGCAAAACTTTTGACCAATTGGAAGTTCCATCTTCTTGCATACTGTATATCACAGCTGTTTTGATGCTGTTGTTGAATATGGTATCGTTGAACTCGATGGTATCGGTAGTCGAACCTGCGGCAAAAAGAAGATCATTGTATTTTTCAACCACGCTAAGTCCTGATTCCCCGTTGTTTTGAGATATTTGAAACCAATTCCATTCAATGCCTTGAGAAAACAATGGAGTGCTAAGAAGAAGCAATAGGAAAACATGTAGGCAGGTTTTCATGTTGTAGTGATTGGTTTGTTAGTAAATGTAATCATTTCCAAAGAGAAAATTATAAGTAATGACAAAAATCATAAGCATTTCAGAGGCGGAGTTGCTGGAAATGGAACAGCGAAAACGAGCGCAGCTGATCAACTCCATAGGTGGATATAAATCTGGAATTTTGATTGGAAGTGTTGATAGAGAAGGTCAAGAGAATCTTGCGATATTTAATTCTATCTTTCATTTAGGCGCCAATCCACCGCTTTTTGGTTTGATTTTTCGACCGGATTCCGCTCCTAGACATACCTTATCGAATATCGAAGAAACTGGATTTTTCACCGTAAATCAAATTCATAGTAAGATCATTGAACAAGCCCATCACACCGCTGCACGTTATGATAAGTCCGTTTCGGAGTTCAAGGCTGCTGGTCTTACACCGGAATATAAAAGCAGTTTTTTCGCACCGTTTGTGCTGGAATCTCTTGTAAAATTCTCCGCTCAATTAGCAGAAGTGCATCGGCTTTCTATCAATAATACCATTATGGTAATAGGTAAAATATTGGAAATTCATCTTCCCGAAAATACGCTTTTGGAAGATGGTATGATCGACCTGGTGGCGGCAGATACTGTGGCCGTATCGGGCTTAGATCGATACATGAAGGCGAAGGAAATAGTTCGCTTGCCTTATGCTAAACCGAATCCTCAATATCACTAAGATCTATTTCTAATGATGGAGCGCTCGAACATCGTTAGCCAAGGCTAAAAAGCGATGAGTATAGGCTAAAATAATCAAGCTAATGGCAGGAAAAAGCAGGGCGGGGGTATTGCATGTAATATCCATGTCCCAATAACAGGAGGATTATTTTTTCGGACACTTTTTACACTTCTTACCGTGCTTCCAAGATTTACAGCATTTGTCCTTTTTGTTGCATAAACGAGCAAGTGGACACTCCACGGAGAAAGTTGCTTTTACCAAAACAGGTTTCATAATGACAAAAGAACTCGTCCTTGCAGTATCTTGCAATACCTTAAATATGGTATTTATATTTTTTGACAAATAGCTCTATGCAAAAGTGGTTTTCTACCTTCTTGTTTTTATCGATGATGCACATTACGCTCGCACAAGGAATGCGGGATGAATTGCGCGGCGGTGATCGCCTTGAAAGAACTTGTTTTGATATTTCGTATTATGATTTGCATTTCATCCCAGATGGGGTGGCGAAAACGATTTTCGGAAAAGTGGAGGTACAATGCCTGATCACCGCGAAGAGTTCCCGCATTCAAATGGATTTATTTGAGAATATGATAATGGACTCCATCGTTTATTCTGGAGGGTTATTGTCATTTAAAAGAGATTACGATGCTGTATTTATCGATCTTCCTGCGGAAGTCAAAGTTGGAGATCATTTTGTTTTTACAATGCACTATCATGGCATTCCAGTGGAAGCAGTGATGCCTCCTTGGGATGGAGGCGTTATATGGGCAAAAGAGGAAAATGGAAGTCCATGGTGGGCCGTGTCTTGTCAAGGAAAGGGAGCTAGTTTATGGTGGCCCAACAAAGAAGATTACAGAGACGAACCAGACAGCATGCGAATACACTGCACTATTCCTTCCAACTTATATGCTGTCTGTAATGGGCAGGAAGAGCTGTCAGAAAAATTGGACAATGGCTTTACTGTATATAATTGGAAGGTGTCGTATCCTATCAATAATTACAATGTTACATTCAACATTGCGGATTACGCACATTGGAACGACTGGTATAAATCACAGTACGGCGATTCCTTAGCTTTGGATTATTATGTTCTTAAAAAGAATTTGGACAAATCCAAGCAGCATTTCCAACAGGTAAAACCTATGATTGAGTGCTTTGAAAATTATCTCGGAAAATATCCTTTTTTTGAAGACGGCTACGCCTTGGTAGAAACTCCATATTTGGGAATGGAACACCAAGGTGCGATTGCTTATGGCAATCGATATACACGACAATATTTGGGCATGGACCGAAGCGGACAGCAACTGAATTTTGATTATATCATTATACATGAAACGGGGCATGAGTGGTGGGGCAATAGCGTTAGTGCTGGTGATATGGCAGACATGTGGATACATGAAAGTTTTTGTACCTACAGCGAAGCGATTTATGTGGAATGTTTATATGGTTATGACAGAGCAATGACCTACGTGAATGCTCTCAAGAACGATGTGTCAAACAGTGCTCCTATCATTGGAGTTTATGGTCTCAATAAAGAAGGCCATGGCGATATGTATGTCAAAGGAATGCTTTTTCTCAATACGCTACGACATGTCATTAACAATGATCTCCTATGGTGGAGTACTATTAAGAAAATGGCAGATGAACAATTCAAGTATGCAACTACTAATTATAACGAAGTAGTTGAATTTTTTAACCGAGAAACAAAATTGAATTTATCACCTTTTTTTGATCAATATGTAAGGCATTCAAAAATTCCTCAATTGAATTATTCGATAAAGAAAAAAAGAGGAAAAACGATTTTTACATTTCAATGGAAAACCGACGCCAAAAACTTCGAAATGCCTGTTGAAGTTCGAGTTAGGGGGAAGGAGTACAAGATCATTGCTAGCTCCGTAGCTTCTTGTGAGCTACAAGTGGATGGAAACTTTTCGGATATTGAATTTGAAGAGAAGAAGTTTTATTTTAAAAAGAATAAAATTTAGAAAGACCATTTTTTAGTCCAAGTATTGTAAAAATTCACTCCGAGTTTTAATTCGAAGCGCGCCTTGTTCAAAGAGGAATCGCTTGTTGCTCCGTAAATTCCAAATCTGAAAAGCTCTCTTTTTATTCTTACTACCCGTTCTATTCCCAAGTAAATTTCTGCGTGATTGAATCTTTGATCTGGGATACTCAGGAAGGCCGCTCCAAACGCTTCTGTAAGTTTTAAGCGATTCAATAATGGAATTTTATTAAAGAAAACACCATTTAAGTGATGAAAGTAATTGGCGCGAAGAAATGCGCTGGCAGTAGATAACGTTGGACCCAAAAGTTGAAAGCTTCTAAGAGGGTCTGAGAAAAAGAAAACATCGCTTCCTCTGAAGTAGCGGTGCTCAAGGATTCGGAGATTTCTTTTGCTCAGAAAAGAACCTGCTATTAAGTTCCATTCCGTGGTTCCCCATCTACCTAGTTCCATATCGTCAGAAATCCCTACCTCGAGGAAGTCAAAGTCTACCTCACTTCTAAAGAGTCCGGGCATCCCTTTGCGGTAGGTCATTTTGACTTCTGGATAGTTAGAACCAATGATTATTTTCTTCCCTTTTTTTAGTATATACTTTTGTCTATAACGGTATTGAATATCTAAACGAATTTCTGATTTGATATAGCGTTGAAAATCTATGGGAGTATTGACATCTCCAAATGCTTGTCCCGACCAACGATCCTGAGCAAGATTGGATATGGGTTTTTGATCAGAAAACTCAAGTGAAAGCTCCATAAAGAGACCGTTGGAAACTTCCATCCTTTGCGCTATGCTGAAACTTTGGGTCCTTACAAAATTACTTCTACTAAAAATGGATCCTAAGGAAGCGTAGGTATTGATCATGTCATAGAAGTCGCCAACCCGAATGAATGTTCGAACAAATTTTCGGGGTATATAGGTCAATCCAACACCAATTTTTCCACGTATATCTCGGTTGCGAAATCCATAGTCTACCTCTCCTTGAGTTTCTAAGAGATAATTATTGCTGAATTCCTTTTCGAAGGTGCCACCTAATCTATGCCTATATCCTCCAATCCCTACAGGGTTGACCTGCATAACAAGAGGATTAAAATACAAGAGGTAGTTTTTTGCTCTATTTCGGTAACCAACTCCATAGAGTATAAAGTCCAGGAATTTAATTTTATTAAACGTGCTATCCTGTTCTCTATAATATTCAGGGTCGTCATAGAGTTTATTAATGCTATCGCAGCGAAAGGCGTGTCTCGTTTCAAGAGCATTCCATTCTTCTCTTCGCACATCTGCCCAATAGATAGAGTCGCGATCAAAAGCCACTTCATTATAAATGCGTGTGAGGTCTGAAAATGTTCCTTCTTTAAAAGAGGTTGGGAGAAAATAATCAAAACAATGAATCAAGGTGGAACCGTTCATGAACGACGACCCTTCTTTAATCTGATAATGAATGCTCCTTTTAATCGGAAGATATACTCCTTCGGTTATTTCCTCATATTGCTGTTCAATCCTAAACTCTTTGTGCCAGAGCAAGGCAAGAGGTGTGACTTGCACGTTGATGTATTTGATAGCGTAAGTAATGTCTTCAAGAATGAAATAACCTTCGAAGAGCGCTTCCGTTTTGAAAATCGGACGGAATTGTATTCTAAAGTTCTTTTTAGAATCAACGAAAAAAATGGAATCTACTTCATATTTATAATTTAATAGGGCAGTAGAGGCAATAGGGGATAACAATGGTTTTTCTCCTATTGAGGGTAAATCAAGAAGATTTTGATTGAAATCGTATTCAAAAAATCCAGTCTGGCTTTTTACTAAATACGTGTTATCGTACATGAATTGATCGGGAGCAATGTTCGACTCGCCCAATTCCATGCTGAAGCTGACTCCATAGCCTAAATCAGGTTTCTTCACTGAAACATCGTTTTGACCTAGAATTTGTTCCTTAAAATCACGAGGTGATTTTTTTTGTATGAAAGAAACAGACTCTGATAAATGATCTTGAATATCAATACGAGGGAGTGGTTCGGGAACAAAGCCATCATCATAATCAGTAGTGTCTGGCTTATTTTCTACCAAACTATATTTGACGTACAAAGAACATTGAAGGGATTGATACTTTTGGGCGAGGTCACTTTTTACATTGGAGGCTTTTCTGACCAAAGCCTTGGCCAGATCTCCTGCATCGGCATGTATTTCTAAAAGAGAAAGCTCCTTAGAATTTTCTTTGAAAATCAAGGGCTTAATGATTTGTTCTTGACCAGATACTTTAATAATTACTTCTTCAGGCCAATATCCTAAAGCATCAAATTGAAGGGTATATTTTCCAGGATTTAATATAAATCGATAGCTTCCTTGATCGTCTGTCATCGTTTCGTTTCTTGTTTCAACACAGATTACAGAGACCATAGGAATAGGATTCCCCTGTTTGTCTTTTACTATTCCGGTAACGATAGTCGCTTGGAGCGCTATCGGAAGCAAGAAACATAAAAGAAAGACAATTTTACTCATATTAAGATAGACGAAACAGCAAATTCAAAGTTACACGAGACAAATTTCGACCATAAAAAGTTAATAACCACGTTTAAATCTTAAGGTTTTCCATGAATCAAATTATCGTAGCGCAGCGTAGAAGAAATTACATTTGATTCAAGGCGTATTGCCTCAATACCATTCGATAAATAGATGCAATTGAACGTTTTAAAATACTGGTTACACACAATATTGATAATAGGGTGTGTCGGAAAGAGCTTATCTTCTAAAGCGGAAAAAAGTTTTTTTGACGCGTACTTCCACCACTTGCTAGTGGCCCCGAATCTGGGATTGGACGTGCTTCCGAATAGCCTGCAGAACTGTGGTGCATTCAGCCCGACCCTGTCGGTGGTGGCATCGGAGATAGGAGTGAGTTATCAAGTTTTCAGCGGACCAACTCCTTTGGGATCTTCCGTTGTCGGAACCGGAGGAACCATAACTCTGAATCCAGGAACTATATCGGCTTCTACCACTTTATCTATTCGAGCAACGGAAACTTTTCCTCCGTTTGATACAGGAACGCTCACTGAAACCGTTCCGGTTACAATTTCCCAGAATCCTACAACATCCAATGCGGGCAACAATCAAGTGAATTGTGGGCTTAGTATTGTTTTAAATGCAAATCAACCTCTTGTGGGTACAGGTACCTGGACTCAAATCTCAGGACCTGGTACAGCGAGCTTTGTCAATCCAAATCAACGAAATACGAGCGTTTCGGTTTCTGTTCAAGGTTCTTATGTATTTAGATGGACCATCACCAACGGGGTATGTCCTCCGTCTGGTTCAAATGTTACCATTACTTTTTTTGCTCCGCCTACTCCAGCAAATGCAGGTGCTGACCAAATCGTATGTGGCTTGACAACAGGGCTTGGAGGTAGTACTCCTGTCAATGGAAATGGCGCTTGGTTTTTGGTTTCAGGTCCTGGTGGTGCATCGTTCGACAATAGTACCGATCCCATTACTAATATGACAGTCTTTTCACCAGGCAGTTATATTGTTCAGTGGATTATCTTTAATGGCGTTTGTCCTTTCAGCAGCGATCAAGTATCTATAACTTTTACTGATGATGAAGTATTACCCGACGCTGGAACGGACCAAGTGGTTTGTGCGCTTTCTGCAACATTAGGTGCAAACAATAGCGGTGGTAATCCTGCCTTTTGGTCCGTAATAAACGGACCCGTTGGAGGAAACTTCTCCAATATCAATGATGAAAACGCAACTTTCACTGCCACTACTGCTGGTGTTTATACTCTCAGATGGTCTATTGATAATGCTCCTTGTCCTGTTTCTACGGATGATGTAGTGGTTGAGTTGACCCTTACAACCGAGGTTTGTGATGGTATTGATAATGATTGTGATTTATCAATAGACGAAGACTTCGATCTAGATAGCGATGGTTTCACATCCTGCGGAGGGGATTGTGATGACACGAATCCCACTGTTTTCCCTGGTGCGCCAGAAATTTGTGACGGATTGGATAATGATTGCGATGTCATTATTGATGAAGGTACTTTGATCACATTTTATGCAGACACCGATAATGACGGATTTGGCGACCCAGCAAACTCTATCGATGCATGCTCGCTTCCCCTTGGTTATGTTTCCAACAACCAAGATTGTGATGATTCCAATCCTGCAATCAATCCAACGGCGCTGGAAATATGCGATGGCATCGACAACGATTGTGACCTTGCTATTGATGAAGGAGTGCAAACGACCTTCTATGCAGATACTGACGGCGATGGTTTTGGAGATGCGACCAATACCACTTTAGCATGCACCGCACCAGTTGGATTTGTATCCAATGATGACGACTGTGACGATACGAATGCAGCAATCAATCCCGGAGCATTGGAAATATGCGATGGCATCGACAACGATTG
>JAIXWX010000033.1 GCA_027491075.1 Flavobacteriales bacterium | reverse complement strand
TCGTTAGTCACTAGTCACTAGTCGTTAGTCACTAGTCACTAGTCGTTAGTCACTAGTCACTAGTCGTTAGTCACTAGTCACTAGTCACTAGTCGTTAGTCACTAGTCACTAGTCGTTAGTCACTAGTCACTAGTCGTTAGTCACTAGTCGTTAGTCACTAAAAATGATATAGTTTTGTCTTATGCTATTAAGAGCGGAGAATATTGTACGAATCTATGGTAAGCGCACCGTTGTGGGTGGTGTTAGCTTTGAGGTAAAACAAGGTGAAATAGTAGGCTTATTAGGCCCTAACGGCGCTGGAAAGACAACGAGTTTCTACATGGTGGTTGGTCTCGTCAAACCGAATGAAGGGAAAATTACCCTTGACGGTACGGATATTACCGCGGAGCCTATGTATAAAAGAGCCCAACTCGGTGTGGGTTACCTTCCTCAAGAGGCTTCGGTGTTTCGCACTCTTTCTGTTGAAGACAACATCAAGGCGGTGCTTGAAATGACCAAGCTAAGTCGAAAAGAACAAAGCATTAAATTAGAGAGCTTACTGGAGGAATTTGGTCTAGCCCACAAAAGAACGTTTATCGGAAATCACCTGAGTGGCGGAGAACGCAGGAGAACGGAAATTGCCAGAGCGCTCGCTACAGACCCTAAGTTCATTTTACTCGATGAGCCTTTCGCTGGTGTCGATCCGATCGCAGTTGAGGATATACAACGCATTGTAGCTCAATTGAAAGTTAAAAATATCGGAATTCTTATCACCGATCATAACGTACAAGAAACTCTTAGTATCACGGACAGAGCTTACTTGCTTTACGATGGAAAAATTTTGAAATCAGGTACAGCAGAAGAACTAGCCTCTGACGAAACGGTAAGACGGGTGTACTTAGGCCAGAATTTTGAACTAAAAAGAAAGGTAGTGTTTTAAAGGACGGGCTCTACCCAATCCCCGTGGCTGCGTATCAACTCAATGAGCTCTTCTACCGCTTTATCCTCTGGAACGTTTTTCTTTACAACCGTTTTTTCTTTATAAAGAGTGATTTTTCCAGGACCCGTTCCTACATAACCGTAATCTGCATCTGCCATTTCCCCCGGACCATTTACAATACACCCCATGATTCCGATTTTTACTCCTTTCAAATGAGAGGTCTTGGAACGAATCTTTGCTGTTGTTTCTTGTAAATCAAAAAGTGTTCTACCACAACTTGGACAAGAGATGTATTCTGTTTTGGAGATACGTGTGCGTGTAGCTTGTAAGATACCAAAAGCAGTACTGGTAAGGCGTTGCAAAGAGATGCCTTCTGCGGCAATCATGGCGCCATCTCCTAATCCATCGATCAACAAAGCTCCTACATCTGTAGCGCTATACAGCATGAATTCATCTTCACTCAAACCACTATATGATCTAGAGACGATAACGGGGATTTCAATTCCCGCATGGATGAGTTTGAAAAACGCCGCGCGCAAATCGGCAACGGCATGACTGTTATCTGTTTCCAACAGGAGTACGAGTTCACTCTCTTTTCTTACTTTTTCTAAGAAAGACTCAGAAATATCCTTTGTAGAAACGCGTAAGAACTTCATGATTCCCGAATGAACATTCGGTTGGAAATTTTCTATTGAAAAAAGTGGGAATTGTCTAGGTTTTTCAGGCGATTCGATCCATTTTTCATAATCGAAAATTAAACCGAGCGTACCTGGAATTTCGAAGTCGATGTCATTTTTGCCACAATAAATATAGTCAGCGGCAACATCTGCAATATTCCATTTATCAAGTGGAATGGAGTACATCAACCCAGCACCGAATAGAGAAGCCGCGGTGATTTCCTCCCGTTGACTAAAGTCAATAATCACTCGTGGAACATGCTTTCCTCCGATGTTGGTGATCTCTTGGGTTATTCTTCGTTGATGTTCGAAGGGGTTCAGAGGGTACGTAACTGGTTCAATTTTTTGAGACTCTTTGGCCCGGTGATCATAGCGCTTGGCAAGCATTGCCGCCACGGGGATTTCCGCTTCAGGTTCTTCGGTAAGGCTCACTCTGATTGTATCACCCAAACCATCTTCTAGCAAAGTTCCAATGCCAACGGCTGATTTGATGCGACCATCTTCGCCATCTCCAGCCTCTGTTACTCCGAGGTGGAGAGGGTAGTTCATACCCTGTTGCATCATCTCGTGCACCAGCAAGCGGTAAGCCTGCACCATTACCAAAGTATTGCTAGCCTTCATAGAAATAACGATTTCATGGAAATCGTGATCTCTGCAAATGCGCAAGAACTCCATCGCACTTTCCACCATCCCTTTTGGGGTGTCGCCGTACCGACTAAGTATTCGGTCGCTCAGGGAACCATGATTGGTACCGATTCGCATAGCTGTTCCGTTTTGTTTGCAGAGCAAAACAAGCGGGGTGAATCGTTCGCGAATACGATCCAATTCTGCTTGATAGCTTTCATCGGTGTATTCTATTTCTTCGAATTTCTTTTTGTCTGCGTAATTTCCAGGATTAACACGAACTTTTTCAACGATACCTGCGGCTATTTCAGCTGCGTTTGGGGTAAAGTGAATGTCTGCAACGAGTGGTGTAGCATAGCCTTTTTTGCGCAATTCATTTTTGATGTTCGCAAGATTTTCAGCTTCGCTTTTGCTGGGCGCTGTAATGCGTACTAATTCGCAACCGGCTTCGATCATGCGAATACTTTGAGCTACAGTTGCTTCGGTATTCATGGTATCGGTAGTGGTCATGCTCTGCAGACGGATGGGGTTGTCCCCACCCATCTTGAGCGTTCCAATGCGGACTTCACGCGTGCGAAATCGGCTGTATGCGAATAGGTCGTTGCAGTACATTTTTTATTTCGCTGCCTCGAAGCGGCGATTTACTTCGTTCCAGTTAATTACATTGAAGAATGCCGAGATATAATCTGGTCTTCTGTTTTGATAATTTAAATAGTAAGCGTGTTCCCAAACGTCCAAACCGAGAATGGGTGCTCCACCGCAGCCGATTCCAGGCATCAATGGATTATCTTGGTTTGCAGAAGAACATACTTCAACTTTCCCACCTTTATGAACGCAAAGCCACGCCCAACCTGAACCGAAGCGGGTTGTAGCAGCTTTTGTAAACTCCTCTTTGAATTTATCGAAAGAACCGTATGCAGCGTTAATAGCTTCTGCAACCGCTCCTGTGGGGGACCCGCCGCCATTGGGAGTCATGATTTCCCAAAAAAGGTTATGATTGTAAAAACCGCCTCCATTGTTGCGAATGGCTGGTGTCTCAAATCCTTTTACCAAAATCTCTTCAATGGTAAGGTTCTCTAAGGGAGTGCCAGCGATGGCAGCATTCAAATTATTCGTGTAAGCTGCATGATGCTTCCCGTGGTGAATTTCCATCGTACGAGCATCGATATGTGGTTCCAAAGCGTTGAAAGCGTAAGGAAGTGCTGGAAGTGTAAATGCCATAAGTTGTGTATTTTATTGCGCAAATATAACAGCCTACCTACAAAAGAGTTCGGAAGGGATTTCTCCTTTTCGCTTTTTGATGATTTCTATGTTCGTAACTTGAGAAAATTATTGCCAAATGCCTTGTAAATCGGGCTTTTTTCAAAGATATATTTGTGGCTTATTGTAAAAAGTGCCAAAGATCCTGTGTTTCAGGATTTTTGATTGAAGTTCGGAGAAGTTAACCACAAGAAACCAACGAAGCATGGGCCTTTTCAGTTTCCTTACACAGGAAATAGCTATTGACCTTGGTACAGCGAATACCATCATCATTCAAAACGATAAAGTCGTGGTGGATGAGCCATCCATCATCGCTCGAGATAGGGCTACGGGAAGGACCGTGGCGGTGGGGCGTGCAGCACAACAGATGCACGGGAAAACGCATGAGAACATCAAGACCATTCGTCCTCTAAAGGACGGTGTAATTGCTGACTTTCACGCTGCAGAAGACATGATCAAGGGCATGATTAAAATGATCAATCGTTCGAAAGGAGTATTTCAACCTTCTTTGCGAATGGTGATTTGCATTCCTAGCGGAATTACGGAAGTGGAAAAGCGAGCGGTTCAGGATTCTGCAGAACATGCTGGAGCGAAAGAGGTGTATCTCATTCACGAACCCATGGCAGCTGCTATTGGAATAGGCATCGATGTGGAAGAGCCCATGGGCAACATGGTAATTGATATCGGAGGTGGAACCTCAGAAATTGCTGTCATAGCCTTAGGAGGAATTGTTACAGATAAGAACATCCGTGTTGCCGGAGATGAACTTACCCAAGACATTGAAGAATATATGCGCCGCCAGCACAATATTCTTATCGGTGAAAGAACTGCGGAGCAAATTAAGATTGAAGTGGGCGCAGCCCTTCCGGAGTTGGATAATCCTCCAGCGGATTACAGCGTGCGCGGACGTGACTTGATGACCGGTATTCCAAAGGAAATTACTGTATCCTATTCAGAAATTGCCCATGCGTTGGATAAATCAATTTCGAAAATTGAAGAGGCCATCATGAGTTGTTTGGAGAATACTCCACCTGAATTGAGCGCGGATATCTATAAAACAGGAATTTATCTTGCCGGTGGTGGTGCCTTGCTGCGCGGATTGGATAAGAGGATTTCGATGAAAACAAAACTACCCGTGCACGTAGCAGACGATCCCTTGCGCGCGGTAGCCAGAGGAACAGGTATCGCACTCAAAAACGTAAATAAATTTCAATTTCTCATGCGCGGCGCATAAGCCACATGTCATGGGAAGAGGAGATCGGATAAATGAGGAATATCCTAGCGCTTATTCAACGGTATTATGTGTTCCTAATTTTCCTGGCACTACAGGCGTTTTCTCTTTTTGTTCTTTTTTCAAATAACAACTATCACAAAGCCGAATTTATCTCCCATAGCCGCGATTGGGTTGGAAGCATTTATTCCAAAAGAACACAATTAAAAGAGTATTTGATGCTCGGCGAAATCAACGATCGCTTATCTCTTGAAAATGCCATCCTTCGCAGTCAACTACCAGAAAATTTTAGTGTCGTTGATACCGCATCTACTAGTCAGTTCGACTCGTTGAGCTATAAGAAGTTTGAATACCGCAATGCCAAAGTGGTCAACGTTACACTCAATAGAGAAAGAAATTATATCACTTTGGATAGGGGTGCTCTCGGAGGAGTAGAGAAGGAAATGGGAGTCATTTCTAATGGTTCGATTGTCGGTATCGTTAGCAGCGTTAGTGATCACTTCTCGGTAGTGATGCCGATATTGCATAGCAAGTTTCAAGCGAGTGTGCGAATGAAAGGCAGTGGGGATTTTGGATTGTTGGCTTGGCCAGGAGGCGATCCAGAAATTGCAGATGTCAAAGAAATTCCAAAACACGTTCAAGTAGAAATTGGAGATACAGTAATTACTTCGGGTTATAGTTCACACTTTCCATCAAGCCAAATGGTGGGATATGTTTACAGCATGGACGATAGGGCCGAAGAAAACTTTCACAGAATAAAAATCAAGCTAAGTACAGATTTTAGAAAACTGAGCTATGTCACCTTGGTGAAAGACCTTTTGAAGTACGAACAAGATTCTCTTTTACAACAAGTAAGAACACTCGATGGCGATAACGATTCTGATTAACATATTGCGAATCGCTTTCTTGATTTTACTGCAAAGTCTTGTAGTAAATAGGATGCAACCGCTGGACGGATTGATACTTCCTTGGATTTATATTTTCGGAATATTGATGTTGCCCTTCGAGACGCCGCGTTGGTTGGTGTTGGTGATCTCTTTTGGGGTAGGTTGGCTGATGGACTTTTTTAGCGGCCCTCCTGGATTGCACATGTCGGCTTGTGTGTTGCTAGGATTTTTACAACCCTTGGTTCAGCGCCTTTTCTCTCCGAGAGAAGGGTATGAAATCACACAACGGCCAACCGTGCAAAAAATGGGTCTCGCTTGGTATCTCACTTATGCGGGGATATTGACATTCGCTCATCACACTTGGCTTTTCTTCATGGAAGTGCTTCGTTTCAACGATTTCTTTTATCAGATTCTTCATATAATTTTGTCCGTAGCGGCTACGTTGTTGCTCATGACCATTGGACAATATCTGATTTATACTTCCAAAAATTCTGAACAGTGAACTTCGACAGTAGAAGAATAACCATTATTCTTATCGTAAGCGTAATTGGTATCATTTACGCGTTGAGGCTGCTTTCTTTGCAAGTCATCAATGATGAATGGAAGAACCAAGGAGTGGCGCTCACCGAAAAGGAAGTCATCGTGTATCCTTCACGTGGATTGATTTATGATCGTAAAGGAAGATTGCTGGTAACGAACCAAACAGTTTATGACCTCATGGTTCTTCCTAAAGATGTTAAGCCGTTTGACACTACTGCCTTCTGCAAACTGGTAGGTTTGAGTTATGAGGAGTTGACTTCGGGTTTGAAAAAGGCTGTTTCTTGGCCTAACGTGAAGTACAAGCCTTCTCCTATTATTAAGCAGATGACTCCTCCCGAATACGCTCGAATTTCAGAAGAGTTGTATAAGTACCCTGGATTCTTTGGAACTCCGCGTACACTTCGCATTTATCCCCAGAGTATTGGAGCCCTTTTGTTGGGAGATGTTGCCGAAATAGACAAAGGAGAGTTAGAGCAAAAACCCGATTATCGACGGGGAGATTACATTGGAAAAAGCGGTATTGAAAAGGCATATGAAGAAGAACTGAGAGGAACACGCGGTGTGAGATATGTATTTCGAGATAACTTAGGAATAGAGCGGAATGTGGCTGAAGGAAAGCTCGATGTTGCTGCTGTAGAAGGTACGGATTTGATCGCAACCATCGACGCGGAATTGCAGCGCTATGGCGAAGAACTTATGCAAAATAAAAGAGGTTGTATTGTCGCCATTGAACCTTCTACTGGCGAAGTGCTGGCTCTTGTCAGTGCACCAACCTATGACCCCAACCTGTTGGTGGGAAGAACGCGGGGGAATAATTTTAGGGCGCTTAACTCTGATTTACAAAAACCGCTGTTTAATAGAGCAACACAAGCTCAATACCGCCCAGGTTCTATTTTCAAACTGGCTCAATCCTTAACAGCACTGCAACTCGGTACCATTACCCCTCAGACAAGAATAGTGTGTAATAGAGGAATTATTGGCTGTCACGGATCACATAGCAATGATGATTTGGAAATGGCCATTGTTCACTCATGTAATCCCTATTTCCGGGGCGTTATGCAACGGGTGGTGGAAGGAGATCGCGACCCATCTAGCAGATTTAAAGACGCTCGAATAGGTTTAGATATTTGGCAAGGCTATATCAAGCGTTTTGGTTTTGGAAGTAATCTCAAAACCGATATTCCTGGAGTGAAAACTGGATTAGTGCCTGGAGTTTCCTATTACGATAAGTGGTATGGAGAGTTGCAATGGGCTTACTCTACCATATATTCATTGAGTATTGGTGAAGGAGAGATGCTCATTACGCCAATTCAAATGTGCAACTTGGCTTGTGTCATTGCGAATAGAGGATGGTATGTTTCTCCGCATACCGTTAAACAAATTGGCAACGGTGGAAAGCCGAGAGATGAATTCTTAGTGCGGTATGATACAGGAATTGATACGGCACATTTTAGAGTGGTGGTTGATGCAATGGAGAAAGTGGTAGGGCCAGGTGGAACAGCCAATAGAGCCAAACTCAAGGATATCGTCATTTGTGGAAAAACAGGAACAGTTCAAAACGAACCGAAAGAAGATCACGCTGTGTTTGTTTGCTTTGCACCCAAAGATGATCCCAAAATTGCAATGGCTGTGTATGTGGAGAACGCTGGATTTGGTGGTACTTGGGCCGCACCTATCGCCAGCATGATGATTGAGAAATACTTGACAGATACAGTGAGCAATAAAGCCGAAGAAAAGAGAATTCTTGAAGCTAATTTTCTCGATCGATGAAGAATCAACAAAACATAACATTGACTCGGGTAGATTGGACTACGGTTTCCATCTATATTTTTTTAGTGCTTTTCGGTTGGATGAATATTTACAGCGCGGCATACGACGCATCTCATCCTTTCATTTTCGACTTTTCTAAAGAATATGGACGTCAGTTTTTGTTCATCTTGATTTCTTTCTTTTTGGCGCTCGTCATGCTTTATATGGAAGGCGATTTCTTCAATAAACTCGCGCTTTTCATTTATGGCTTCTTTGTCTTGCTATTGGCCTTAGTATTGGTGGTTGGAAAAGAAGTAAACGGTGCAAAAGCGTGGTTTGGAGTTGGATCCTTTGGTATTCAGCCTTCAGAGTTCTCCAAAATAGGAGTCGGATTGCTCTTATCAAAATACATCAGTAGTACAGGTGCGAAATTTAAAAATTGGAAAACACGATTAGTAGCAGCGGGCATCATCGGATTTCCAGCTTTGTTGATTCTAATTCAGCCTGACGTGGGCTCGGTTTTGACATTTGTTGCATTCATTTTTGTGATGTATCGGGAAGGATTATCAGGCAACGTTCTTATTATTGGACTGGGAGCGATTGTATTTGGTGTACTAAGTATTGTGAGCGGCGCCGGTACCATCGACTTTCCGTTTTTCGGAGAGCAGAATGGAATTTATCTATTGGTAGTAATCGTTACCATTTTGGCTATTCTGGGAATTGTTTTCGTTCGAAACTTTATTGTTCCTAGGAATAGAAAATTGCTTTACTGGATCATTGCAGTAAGCACTGTTGCAAGTCTTTTGTTTTCTCTTTCTGTCAGCTATATTGTTGAAAATGTTCTTGAATCACACCACCGCGAGCGTATTTATGTAATGCTCTCCATGCCTGTAGAAAGAGAAGGAGCGGACTATAACTCTCAAATGGCGAAAATCACCGTTGGATCTGGAGGAGTTTTTGGTCAAGGGTATCTTCAAGGTCCCATGACACAAAACAACTATGTGCCAGAACAATGGACTGACTTTATTTTTTCCGCGGTGGCTGAAGAATGGGGGTTTTTTGGAAGTTTGGTGCTCATTGGCACCTTCGTTTTGCTCATTATTCGTATTATCAATATGGCTGAAAGACAGCGCTCTCAGTTTTCTAGAGTTTATGGCTATTGTGTGGCAAGCATTTTCTTTATGCACCTATTAATCAATGTGGGAATGGTCATAGGTCTTGCTCCAATTATCGGGATTCCATTGCCTTTCTTCAGCTACGGTGGAAGTTCTCTAATGGGGTTCACACTGTTGCTCTTTATTTTTCTACGACTCGATGCTGAAAGATTGAATATCTTTCGATAGAAGCACTTCTTATATTTGTCAGAATGAGTTCTATCTACAGACATATTGGGCGATACTATATTCTCATGGTAAATGTGTTTACCAGACCCGAGAAGGGTAAGGTTTATCGCAAACTCATTGTAGAGGAAATTGATAAAATTGGTATTCAATCATTGGGAATTGTGGCATTGCTCTCATTGTTTATGGGAGCGGTAGTAACACTCCAAACTGCTGCCAATATTGACAGCGGATGGATTCCAAAATGGACCATCGGTTATACCACTCGACAGACCATGATCCTCGAGTTTAGTTCTACGATAGTCAGTCTCATCTTAAGCGGGAAAGTAGGCTCCAATATTGCTTCTGAAATTGGAACAATGAGAATCACAGAGCAGATAGATGCAATGGATATCATGGGTGTGAATTCAGCGAGTTATCTAATACTTCCCAAAATTGTTGCTGCGATGTTTATTTTTCCATTCATGGTAATCTTGGCCATGGCCTGCGGGATTTCAGCGGGAGCGGCTATAGGTGTTAGCACAGGGGTTATCTCCCTCACGGATTATCAATATGGTCTTACATATTATTTCGAGCCCTTTCAAGTTTCTTATACCCTCATTAAGTCTGTGGTATTTGCATTCATCATAACTTCTGTAAGCAGCTACCATGGATACTATACAAAGGGAGGGGCGTTGGAAGTTGGGCAAAGTTCTACGCGTGCGGTAGTATATAGTATTGTCCTCATTATGATCTCTAATTATGTCATTACCCAATTGCTACTGCTTTGATACAAGTAAATAACATATCGAAAAGCTTTGATGGCAATGATGTATTGAAAGACATCACGGTGAATTTTCATCCAGGAAAGGTGAATTTCATCATTGGCAGATCAGGATCTGGGAAGTCGGTACTGACCAAATGCATCGTTGGATTGATGGAAGTGAATAAGGGGGAGATACTCTTCGATGAACGGAATTTCACCTCCATGGATCGTTGGTCAAGAAGATCAGTAAGACAGGAAATGGGAATGCTCTTTCAAGGAAGTGCACTCTTTGATTCCATGACAGTGGAAGAGAATATCATGTTTCCGCTTAAGATGTTTAGTAAGCTTTCTCCCGCAGAGATAAAAGACAGAGTGGACTTCTGTTTGCAGCGGGTAAATCTTACGGGAAAGAATAAACTGTACCCCAGTGAAATCAGTGGAGGAATGCAGAAGAGAACGGGTATTGCAAGGGCGATAGCCATGAATCCAAAGTACCTGTTTTGCGATGAACCGAACTCTGGTTTGGATCCGCAAACAGCTATTGTTATTGATAACTTGATTCGAGAAATTACTTATGAGTTTAATATCACTACGGTGGTCGTTTCTCACGATATGAATTCGGTCATTGAAATTGGTGATTACATCAACTTTATTTACCAAGGCCAACTTTGGTGGAGTGGTAATAAAAATGAAATTCTCCGCACCAATAACCAGGAATTGAATGACTTTGTTTTCCCCTCTGAGTTCATGAAGGAAATACGCGATACCTTGAGAGAGTCTCGTTGATTTTGTTATTTTTGAAGTATGAAAAGAGTTCTTACTATTTGCCTCTTATTGGCCAGTATTGTTATGGGGGTTGGTTGTAAAACTAACAAGAAAAACAGATGCAATACTTGCCCGAAATGGGAGGATCAAATCCAATGGACTGGAGAGGTGACAAGTGAAAAAATCAACTGATTTAGAATCTGCATTAAAGCGGTTTTTGCCTGAATCCTCCTTGGATATCGCATGTGAATTGCTGCGTAAGTATCCGCATCATCTCACCATCACACAACCTCGATCGACGAAGCATGGCGACTTTCGTGCGGGAATGAAGGGACAAATGCACGAAATTTCTGTAAATGGTAATCTAAATCCGTATGCTTTCTTGATAACCTTAATGCATGAGCTGGCGCATTTGGTAGCACATTTGGAATTTGGTCATCGCATAAAACCACACGGGGAAGAATGGAAGCAGTCGTTTCGTTTCACCATGAAGCCCTTTATTGGAAAAGATGTTTTTCCCTCAGACATTGAGGGTCCATTGAAGCGATACCTAGTAGATCCCGGAGCCACAACGCACAGCGATTACAATCTGTTCGCAGCGCTCACAAAGTATGATCGAAGAAGTGACAACGTTCATATCTTGAATGAGTTACCCGCAAATACCATATTCAAGTATGGGAGAGAAAGGAGATCCTTTAAAAAGGGCAACAAGCTTAGAAAGAGAATACAGTGCGTCGAACTAAGCACCGGAAGTGTATATTTGTTTGATCCTTTAGCAAAGGTTCAGGTACAAACAACTTAATCTCTTAAAAAAAACACGAAATATGGAAGAAACACTCGACAAAAATTTTTCAGATAACTCCAATTTACAACTTACCCCAGATGCTAGAGCTGATCTTTTCGGAGCTTATCGTTGGATGAGATTCATGGCAATTACTGGATTTGTTGTTTTGGGCTTGAGTGTCCTCGGCGCCTTGTTTTCTCTAAGAGGGATTCGTGGAAATGATTTGGAAGGGTTGATCCTGTTTTTGGGAATGTTATTGTTTGTTTTTTTGGGGTTTCTACCTGCGTACTTTGGCTACAGGGCAAGCACTACGGGAATGAACGCCATTGAATCAATGGATAAGGATGAACTGGAAGTGTCTATAAGATATTTTTATCGTTTAATGACATTTTATGGAATTCTATTGATTATCACGATTTCTATTTATGCGTTAATCTTGCTATTCGCCGTTGTTAAAGTGTTCTGACAAATATTTTAATTCTCCGATTGAAACCATTACATTTGTTATCCGTTTTAAATAAAGGCAAGAAATTTGTCTGATCATTTGAAACAACCTACGGTATGAAGGAAAAACTTTTACTTTTCTTATTTACCACCCTTATTACAAGCGGTGCACTCATGGCTCAATCGGGCCATCCAGTGACTACTGCATCCATTACACCGAACCCAGTTGAATCCAAAGCGTTTCTTACGTTTGAGGAACCAATGACGGAAGGTTTTAATTTGGTAGTCAAAGACTTGACTGGAAAAACGGTATTGCAATTCAGACCCGATACCAGAGGGGAGGAATGCACAGCGGTGCGTCTAGATATGCTCGAATCTTTGAGACGAGGAATCTACATTGTACAAATTACCACTGATAGTGGAAAGGTGAAGACGATTAAATTTCAAAAGACATAGAAGTCAAATTCTATATTAATTAACCCAAATAAATCCAGAGAAGCCTGTCGTACGACAGGCTTCTCTTTTTTTTAAAATTGATAGCGCAACTGAACGGTCAAATCCCCTCTTCGTTGCCCTTCAATTAATGTATTTCCCGATCCTATTTCCTGACGATCGGTATAAACCCACTGGGCATAACGAACCCACAAATCCATGCCTCTGCGGATGTCCCATTTGATCATGGCGTAGGCTCTAGTCCCCAAACCACTGTGGGCGGGAATGCTAAAGGCAAATAAAACGTCCGACTCATACGCCCAAATTCTGGTATTGAAGTCAGCACAATTAAAGATGGCATAACGGGTATTGAAACTGATTTTGGATCCTTGTTTTTTCCAAATAAAATCTTGATAAACGAGATACCCCCTTTGTACACCTTGATTTTCTCGCTGATAAATGCGCCATTCTGCACGCGAACGCATTTGTAAATTGGGATGAGGTTGATAGATGGCATTCAATCGAATTTCTTGAATGCGTTCTGGGATAGTAAAGTCGATACGTGACATCTCATCTCCAGCATTGATGCTTCGCTCTCTGATGCGGTATCGCACGTAGAAATCTTGCTTCTTGTCGGGCTTATAATTCAATTGAATGAAATTCTCATTCAATCGACTCGGAGCATCAATTCTAAATTTGAGCCATGGGAAACGCACCTGATCGGTGTAGGCAGTCAAGTTCCAGCCTTTTGCAATGTTGGCTTCAAATCCTGCGAAAACACCTCTCTCATTTTGAGGAATGGTATTCTCACTAAAAACATTGAAGTAGCGCGTTTGAAAATCATCACTAAACCAACGTTGCAGGACGCTCACCGATAAACGTGGATGAAGAGAGCCAACAATCCCATTCAATGTGGCAAATCCACCATTTGCACTGCGCGATGTTTCACCAAATAAGTTGAAATTACGAAAGACCTTTTGATAATCAAGACCAATGTTTGTTGCAGTTTTTCCACTAAAGCGATTGATCTGATACAGCGCTTGATCTGGGGTAACCGCCGCACTATATACAGTGTGAGATGCAATAAGCCCAGCACTAAACGTGCGTGTTTGATACTTGATATTCCCTGCCCCAACTTGTTCGTTTACGGCACCCTTATCTGCTAATTCATTCGGCGTACGGTGCAGACCGCTTAATAGAAGACTTGATACAACCAAACCATCGTCTACCGCCGCAGAATCTACAGCGTTTACTCGATTTCCATCGATGTTTTTATTGCTATATAATGCAGTCAATTCAAACTTTCCCAACTTGATGGTGGCTCCACCGCCTCTTAAAAAAAGCGCTTCATTTACGGAAGTATAGGGTCTGAGTCCATTCGCGTTTCTTTTGGTATTCATCACGAAAGGAGATTTGCCAAACCCCAAGCCATTCCAAAAAGTGAGTCCCTGTCCGAATTGTGCTTGAAAATCGCCTATGGCCAATGCTTTAAGACGTGTATTGTTGCGAATAAACAGGTGTGCACTGTAAAAATCAGGCCCTCTTTCTAAACTTTCTCCTGCATCTTTTTCTAAAGTAAAACCAGCGATGATGTTCTTTTTGTATTGAAATCGGTAGCGTGTAAAAAGATAATCTGGACTCCCAAGAAAGGCAGGAGCCTCACTCGTTTGAGGATCGGGTAAATAACCTGCTTGTTGTTGAATGGTTCTCCTATATCTCAAAAACAAATCATGGCTTCCCTCTTTCCATAAGTCTCTCCATGAAAATGTGCTTAAAAGATTGGGCGCTCCAACGGTAATGAATGGTTGAATGAGTCGAATGGTATTTAAATCGAAGTGATTTACACTTTGCAGCTCGAAAATGCTCCTTAATGGACCATACATTTCTAAGTGGCGTTGAAGAGCATTGATCTGTACTTCGTTTACCAAGTAAAGTTCTCGAAGCGCATCGAAGTCACCTTTGTTGAGATCAATAGGGTTTTCGAAATAGTAACTGAAATCTTCAAGCAGATTGGTGTAATCCAGATCAACACTTTCATCTACCAATGATGCAATCAACTCAATGCGTTGTTCGATGATGTTCTGCTTACTAACTTCTAAATCTTCTCTTTGACCATACATGGCGTTGCCTGCCGAAATAGCAAGAACACACAAAAGTATTTTTACCCGAATGCTCATTGAAATCCTGCGGAACTATATGCCAAGGAAATTTGAGGCGTGAATCCGAGAATTGTGTGATAAGTGGAAGATATATCCGCGCGAATGTGCTTGCTCTTCCAACCAAACCCTAAGGTCCACAAACCGGGTTGTGAAGCAGCTCCAACCCGAACCACCAATGACTCTGCTACATCGTATTCTATTCCAGAGCTGACTTGTAACTTTTGATTCAATTCTTGCTGAACCTGCCCCAGCAACTTAACTTTTTCAGAAAAGATATATCCAGCACCTATTCGAATGGTGGATGGCATGCGTTCGTTAGAGAATTCAGACAATTTGGGCCTATTCACGTTTTCGATATGCGCTCCCAAAATGAGTGCATTATTTAAGCGATAAATAATTCCACCTTCTGCTGAAAAACTTCTCGAAATACCATAGCCTTCCGCAATGCGTAAACTGTGGTAATTGGTTTGCACTCCGATAGAAAATTTTTCATTTAACGGAATAGCATAAGCAATACCTAGGCGAGACTGATTAAATCCAGGAACTCCAAAACTTTGATACGATCCAGCGAAAACACCAGCGCCTACTTTTCCTGCGCCGTAGATGCCTCGGTCTCCCAAATTCTCCACTAAAAATCTATTTTGAAAAAAGGCACCGACTTGCCAACCCTTCATCTGGGCGAGTCCTGCCTGATTATGAAATACTGACCAACCATCAGAAAGACAAACTGAAGTGCCAGCGAGTGCGGAAGCGCGCGCTCCTTCGCCAACTTGTGCTTGAGAAAGGGCTGAAACGATCAGAAAAAGAAAAAATAAATGGCCGCGCAAAGGTTAAAGTTTTAGGTGGTGAAAGTAATAAGGAATCATTTAAGAATCATGTGAGAATTAATATAGATCAAAAGAAATTGTTATTATTTTAGTTCAACTTTACCAAACCGAAACCAACATGAAAAAAATCCTTCTTTTAGTACCATTGGTGCTATTCTCTTATTTGTCACATGCCTCTATTGTCAGGTTCAGTGTAAATATGACCGGGCAAATCGTGTCTCCAAACGGGGTGCACTTGGCCGGTTCTTTTGGGAATGATGGATATCCCAACTGGAATCCCGGTGGGATAGTAATGAACGATCCGGAAGGGGATAACATTTATGAAGTTGATTTGAATTTAACGCCATCAACTATTTATCAATACAAATTCGTAAACGGTAATAGCTGGGGACAAGACGAGAATTTACTGCCAATAGAATGCAATGTAAATGGAAATAGGCAAGTGATGACAACCAATGAATTTTTAGTTTTACCTTCTTATTGTTGGATGCAATGTGCGGTATGTTCAGGGAATCCGCAACTTATTCCCGTTACCTTTAAGGTGGATATAACAAACGAAAACTATTCAGGGAATGAGGTTTATTTGGCCGGAAATTTTGGTCTCGTGCCGACACCATTTTCATATTCAAATTGGGTAGCCGGGGAATTGTTGATGGCTTATTCGGGTCAAGATGATGTGTTTGAGAGAACCATGTTTTTACCCGAAGGCTATACCTATGAATTCAAATATGTGATTACTAATTCTTTTGCGGGTGCTGAAGACAATATTGGAGCTCCTTGTGGAAATGGAGCAAATAGATTGATAACGGTGGGAACTTCTCCCATGGTGCTTGACACTGTTTGCTTTAGCAGTTGCGGTAATTGTGTTCCCGTTCAACAACCTGTCACGGTAACCTTCTTGGTGAATATGCTCAATACCACCGTTTCTCCTAATGGCGTTCACTTAGCTGGTAATTTTGGAAGTGATGGATATCCCAATTGGAGTCCAAATGGCATTCAAATGGGCGATGGCAATCTAGATGGCGTATATCAAGTACAGCTTAATTTAATGCCTGGTCAGACCTACGAGTACAAGTTTATAAATGGCAATAGCTGGGCATCAGTAGAACCTTCTTCGGGTAGTTGCTTCAACGGATCTACCAATCGATTTTTCACCGCCCCAAGCACAGGATTGACGCTTCCTCAAGTATGCTTTGGAAGTTGTACCAATTGTGTTCCTCAAAAGGAGGTCACATTTCAGGTCGATATGAGTTACATGACTGTTTCCCCTAATGGTGTTCATTTAGCGGGGAGCTTTGGAATTGCTGGACTTCCGGAATGGAGCCCAAACGGTATTCCCATGACGGATATCGATGCAGATGGTGTTTATGAAGTGACTTTATCTCTTAATGAAGCGCAGTTTTATCAGTATAAATTTATTAATGGTAATGATTGGCCAGGTGCAGAAACAGTTCCGAATTTTTGTGGGGTGAATGATGGTTTCGGTGGATATAACAGAATTGTAAGTGTATTAACTGATCAAACGATTGATGTGCAATGCTTCAGTGCATGTGGGCTCTGTGATCCTGGATGCACCGACATATCTGCTTGCAATTACAATCCAATTGCGAATGCAGATGATGGGACATGCACATTTCCTACATTAACTTATTATTTTGATGGAGATAATGACGGATTCGGTGCGGGTTTCCCGGAATTGTTTTGTGAGATTCCGCAAATAGGTTGGTCTGCAGCATCGGGAGATTGTAACGACTCCAATAATCTTGTTTATCCCGGAGCGCAGGAGATTTGTGGCAATGGTATCGACAACGATTGTGATTCGGCAATTGATGAAGGATGCACTTCCAATGCACCGCCTAATGATAGCCGTGCGGCGGCCGTTTTGGTTTCGGCGAGTGGTTTTCCTATTTGCTCCAATTTGTCCTCTTCGCTTTCTAATGCGGGTAACTCTCCTGAAGCTCTTACCCTCGAGCCTACAGGCGCAGGACAAGATGTCTGGTATCGATTTATAGCACAAACGAATGGAGCAAGAATTCAAGCATCCAGCGCAGCCTGCGATCTTGTATTAGAACTTCAGAATGCAGCAGGTACCGTTTTAATGGCATCTGAGAATGAGACTACAACAGGCTCAGAAATATTAATTGCAAACAACTTGGTTGCAGGACAAACATATTTTGTTGCTGTAAGAAACTTTAGTACTTCCTCAGTGGGAAGCTTTACTTATTGTATTCAACATTTGAGAGCATCGCAACCTGATAATGGAAATGTTTTCTCTTCCTTGTGCGGATTTATAAAGGCCAGATGGACAGGAGCGAATGTTTATTCGGTTAGCTTCAGTGATGGCATTAACACCTATTCGGCTAGCTCATCGAGCACTCAAATACCTTTCAGCGCTCTTCCAGGTCTTCAATATGCTACAGCATATCAGGTAACTTTTTCGAGTACGTTTAATCAAACGGATGCTGCGGGAAACCCTGTTCAAGCAGTTGTTGTCAGTCCTCCTTATTCTGTAATCATTAATCAGCACCCACTTGTTGAATTAAGATCAATTGACCGATGCCCAACCACTCGCTCAGTGGGTTCATTTGTTGGGACTGATATTGTGGTGTGTGGCATTACAGGTTGGGAGTGGGAATTTTTACAGGTAGATGCAAATGACAACGTATTATCTCCACAAGTTGTAATAGCTCCAACCGGCACCAGCCGATTTATTCGATTGAGTAGCGTACCAGGTCTTATTCCCGGGGGGTATTATAGAGTGAGGGTTCGTCCTGTATTTAGTTCCGGTCCCGGAGCATTTCACTCCAATTATCGATTGCTTTGTGTCGCAGGAAGTGCGAATATGACTGTCGAAGACGAGCTGCTTGCGCAATACCGAAAAACCACCATCAATAAAGAAGAGTTCGTCTCGGCAAACGTATTTCCTAATCCGAATAATGGTGAACTTATTCATCTGATGCTTCCAAATGGCTTGAACGATGTGCGATTCTATGACAACTTAGGAAGAGTGGTATATCAAAATAGATTTGTCTGCGAAGGAGAGCAATTAGTGAGTATCGCGCCTTACACAAAACTTGAATCCGGTGTTTATCATATTGAAGTGATAAAAGATTATCAAAGAGATTCTTTTAAGTTGTTCGTGGAATAGTCGCAGAAATTTCGAATAAAGTTATCCCCATTGTTAATAAGCAATGGGGATTTTTATTTATGGTAAGTTAAATTTTCTACATTTGATATGCTTGTTGATATAGACAAGTACTAAACCTTACTACCATGAACACCAATACTCTCTGGGGAACTGCCCTGATGGCATTTATGCTGCTTCATAGTTTTTTTGTAAATGCGCAATTTCAATCCACTTACACACATAACTTAGATCACGACCATTATAGCTGCGCCCATAAGTTTGACTCCACTGGAGTGGTTTATGCAGGTTCTATATTTCAAGGTGGAAATTGGCAAATCCATTTGATGGAGGTGGATCAAAGTGGTACTGTCTTGAATGAGACAGTAGTTGGATCTACTGCCGATGAAAAAGTACTGCATATTAATAGGGGTATCAACGGCAATGGATACGTGATATGCGGTCAACGAAAGGAAGGTTTGTTTGATGTGGGATTTGTTATGACCATCAACAATTCATTGGTCGTCACAAATCAGAGGCGAATCGCGCTATCGTCTGTCACGAAAAACAGTCCGGCTCTTCATGTTATATCAACCACAGACAACCCTTGTAACAATGACTTTGTGCAAGGTTATGTTGTCTGCGGATTTTTAGCCAATGGATACAGTCCTTCTGATTCTAAGTCCTCCTACATTGCTAAGTTGGATGTGAACTTAAATGTTCTTTGGCAGAAATTTTTTGACTCTCCATTAGGATCAAACCCCAATGACTGGGATATGGCTTCAAGCGTGGTACAAGCGTGTGCCGTGACGGGTTACTTCGTAGGTGGGAGTGGGACTTCCGCCGATGGAGATCAGGCCGTGCTAGCCGCTATGGTGGACTATAATGGTGTTTTACAATGGAAGAAGCTATATGAGGGGAACAACTTAACGGGCGAGACTATTGTAAGTGCTGATGCAGCACATGATGATGCTGCTTCCATTAGGGCGATCTATCAACTGGTAAATAAGTCGGATAACAGGGATATGGCCATCATCAAAATGGATGACCAAACAGGTAATTTCGATCTTTCTGTTACTAAAACGCTGACTGTTTCTTCCGGAGATTATTATGCCTACACTTTTGAGGCAATCTGCAACGCGAGTATTCTTTCTATTGCAGGTTATGCGCTGAATAAAACGATTACCACCGGATCTACAACGAGTACCGGAACCTTTCCTTTTCTCTTTCATTACGATGTTATTAGCAGCACTGTATTGGCTTCTGCTCAATATCCTCGACAATCAGTAAACTATACTCCATCAAGTAATATAATTGATACTTACTCAACCACTACGCACCCTCGAATTTATTATCCTAAAATGATGGCAAGAACGAGGCCTCCTGCCATGCCTATTCATTATTTAGTGGGTTATGACGATGCCGCAACTTTGGATGAATTGCATCTTACCACTGCTGATGGTCTTATGCAATCACCCTGTTACTTTGTTTCGAATACTGTTTTGGTTTCACCTTTTTTGCCAGTAATTTCTCCCGTAGATACGGCTTCGTTCACGCTAACATCGACCGCACTTTCCTTGGCACCGACTTCGATTAATGCCAGTAGCCTTGGATGCGTTACCCCTTGTCCTTCAAATGCTCAATTTCAAACTGTGGATAATGGCAATTGCTGTTATTCATTTATTGATTTGACTTTGGACGGGCCGGCAAGTCCCTGCAATATTTGGACTATTACGGATATGTCGAATAACACAGTAGGAGGAGGGATTGGCGATACATTGAATTTTTGTTTTAATACGTTGCCTCCCGGTACTTATTCGATCTGTTACAGAGATTGCTTTCAACCTCCAGGTATCGCGCGTTGTTGGGACGATTTCTGCGACACTCTAACGATTGCTTGTCTGCCTTGCACCCCATCGGCCGCAGACTTTAGTTTTAGCGTAAGTGGATGCACCGTTTCTTTCAATGATCTCACCCCGGAAGGTAATCCCAATGGTTGTGAGTATTGGGTTTTCGGCATAAATGGAACTAGTTTCTCGACAGATGCCGCCAGCTTTACGTTTCCAGGAACAGGCACCTATACTGTTTGTCATTATGACTGCTGTATAGATCTCATTTCCGGACAAGTATATTATACTTCGGTCTGTAAAACAGTGAGTGTCGTGTGTCCTCCTCCGTGCTGTGCTCCTACGGATTTTCAAATTTTTGCTTCCAGCTGTTGCCGCACATTCATTCCAACCTTACCTTCCAATTGCAATGCAGCTAATCTACTTTTCGCATGGAGCTTTGGAAACAATACTACAAGTAATCAACAAAACCCAACTGTTTGTTATGCTGGAAGCGGTGCTTACAAAGTTTGTTTGAAGGTGTACTGCAATGGAGCACTAATCACTACAATATGTAAAAGAATACGGGTTAAATGTGCTTTTATCAATCCGAATCCATGGGGTTGGAATCCGAGCATTACAGCCTCCACAAGTGGATTGCAAGTAAATCTAACGGATGCAACACCTCTTCAACAAGGCTATCAATTTGTATCAAGGGAATGGACTCTTGGAGATGGCACCGTTACTAATTCTCAAGCCATAGACCATTATTATGCGAATGCCGGAGAAAAAGAAGTTACGCTGACGGTTCTCATGCTTCATATGGCAACAGGAGTTATTGAAAGCAAATCTGTAACACAAACTTTATTTGTGAATCTAATTGCTCCGTGCAATTGCAGTCCGCCGGATTTATTGGCCTACTCCCCAACAGATGAGCTTTGTGGATCTGTTAACAGCGCTATGCTTTCAATTCATCAGACGTATCAATTCGCTGACCTTGTATATGAGTGGTATGATATTACTTGCAGCACCGGAGCATGCAATCTGTTTGATCAATTAGTGGGACTCACTCCCGACGATTTAGTCGGTATCGGTCAGCAAGTATGGGTCAACGAATTATCTGAAAACCGATCTTTTATTTGTAAATGCACGTGCGGCCAAACAGGATTGAGTACTTTTTCTAATGTTGTGGACTTGGCATACGCACCAATCACTGCCGACATTTCGCCCTCTGCTTCTTCTTATTGTAGCGGTTCAACTGCTGTTATGACAGCTAATTCCCCAGGTGCTACTTCTTATTCTTGGTTCCCTTCCGGAAGTACCAATTCGTCCATTCAGTGGATTACCTCAAATAGCACTTCTGTCGATCTTGTAGTTTCTAATGCAGCGGGATGCGCTGCGTATGATGAAATTTTCGTCCCCGTTTCTCCTTGTGTTGCGAATGATAATAGAAGCAACGCAACATTGATATCAGGAAGTTTATATCCAGCCTGCAACTCCTTCTCAGCAAACTTAACAAATGCCACGGTTTCTCCAGAAGCACTTTCTTCAGTGGCTCTAGGCGGCGGAAAGGATGTTTGGTATAGGTTTGTCGCACAGTCTAACGGAGTGAGAATTCAGGCCTCTTCATCGGCTTCGGATATACTTATTGAACTTCAAGATGCTTCTGGTACAAGTTTGTTGGCTTCGGAGAATGAGACAAGCTCGGGTCAAGAGATATTGGTGTTTGGTAACTTGGTGGTAGGGCAAACCTATTTCTTTGCACTCCGTGGAAATCAGGTTAACTCCAATGGCACAGTGACTTGCTGCTGTCAACACTTGAGAGCATCTCAACCAGATAATGGATTGAATTTTTCTTCTTTATGCGGATTTCTTAAGGCGAGATGGATTGCTTGTTCCAATTACACAATTACATTGACCAACGGACCGAATGTTTATTCGGCAACATCTTCAGGAACGCAGTTTCCGTTTGGAATTTTTAATGGATTGCAATATGCAACAACGTATAATACTATATACTCGTGTATATACAATCTTCCAGACGCGGCGGGAAATGTAACTCAAGTGAATGTGGTAAGTCCTAACTACAGTATTACCATTGGCTCTCCTCCAATAGCTCAGCTAAGATCCATAGACAGGTGCCCGACAACAAGGGTTTTGTCATCTTTTATAGCAACAGACATCAATGTTTGTGGGGCTCAAGGTTGGCAATGGGAGTTCTTAGAAGTAAGCGCCAATGATCTACCTGTAGGAGCGAGTGCAATGCTTGTCAACGTCAACAACCCATCGCGATTTATACAATTAAGCAGCGTGCCGGGAATTGGGCCAGGTGAATTTTATCGAGTAAGAGTTAGACCTGTCTTCAGTTCCAGCACCGGACAGTTTAGCTCCGGATACCAACTACTTTGCATTGCTGCGGCTGCTGGAATGCCTTCCATTTCAAAGTCCTTGATAACAGAAGAAGTTACAAGCGCACAAATGCTTTTTCCAAATCCAAATTCAGGTGAGTTTTTCTATTTAACTCCGGATCCAGGAAACATTCAAATCACGGTTTTTGATATGCTTGGCAAATTGGTCGAGCAAAACAATTATATCGTTGAATCAAGGAGTCCGTTTATGATTCGACCAAGACAAACTTTAACCTCGGGAGTATACAGTATCGAGGTTAAATTTGGATATAAGAGCGAAACCGTTAAAATGATAGTAAACTAGTTTTAGAAAGAAGGAGAGTTAAATTTCTTTATTCAGAAAGAGCATAGCGTTGTAAAACAGACATTCGCTATGCTTTGCTTGCTGTGCATATATTTGCCACCATGAATTTGTCTTTTGATAATACTGAAATCGCTTTCAAAGGGAAAAGCAATTCGGAGTTGAATAGGGCCTATTATTTATTTAAGTTAATAGGAAATCCTTTTTTAGTTAAAGTAGGCGATGTTATGACCAACCTTGCTATCGGAGCGGGCATTCCCATCGGCTGGGCGATTAAAGGAAACATCTTCAAACAATTCTGCGGAGGGGAAACCATTTCTGAGTGCGCGAGGGCGACTAAAATTTTAGATGCGGGCGGAATCGGAACCATCTTAGATTATTCTGTAGAAGGAAAAGAGTCAGAGGCGGATTTTGATGCTACGAAAGAGGAAACACTTCGTACTATTCGAACCGCTCACAACAATGTACATATTCCTTTCTGTGTATTCAAGGTAACGGGTGTTGCACGTTTTTCATTATTGGAAAAAGTTAATGATGGAATTCCTTTATCAGACGCTGAAGTAGAGGAATGGCAAAGGGTCAGAACAAGAGTGGACGAAATTTGTGCACTTGCCCATGATACGGGAACGCCCGTATTTATTGATGCAGAAGACAGTTGGATTCAGAACGCGATTGATGGACTGACCAACGAGATGATGGAGAAATACAATCGAGATGAATTCATTGTCTACAATACCATTCAATTGTATAGACATGATCGTTTGGATTTTCTCAAAAAGTCGCATCAAACCGCGCGTCAACTCGGATACAAATCAGCATTCAAGTTGGTACGTGGGGCCTACATGGAAAAAGAAAGAGCTCGCGCTTTAGAGAAGGGTTATCAAGATCCTATTCAACCTAACAAAGAAGCGAGCGATAGAGACTTTGACTTAGCATTGGAATACTGCGTAGAACATATCGAAGATATTGCTATTTGTTGCGGTTCACACAATGAGGCCAGCAGCTCGAAACTTGCACGTTTGCTCGATGAAAAAGGCATAGCAAGAAACGATCGTAGAGTTTACTTTGCGCAACTCTTTGGAATGAGCGATCACATCAGTTTTAATTTAGCACACGAGGGGTACAATGTTGCGAAGTATGTTCCCTATGGTCCAATCAAAGAAGTAATTCCTTATCTCATACGCAGAGCAAAGGAAAACACCAGTGTGAAAGGCCAAACGGGTAGAGAACTTTCACTAATTATCAAAGAAAGAGAAAGAAGAAAAAAGGCCTAGGAAAACATCTTTCCCCAAGAAGAAGAAAGCATTTTTATTCCTACGTAAAGGAGAAACAATGCAAAGAAAAACTTCACTTTGTGCTCAGGTATTTTGAGAGCATATTTCGAACCGAAATAGCTTCCTATGACAAATGCAACAGCAATGACCGCGGCGTATGTAACATTCACATGTCCGGCTTTATAGTAGTTGATCACCCCAAAAATTCCTACCGGTAACATGATAACCGCTAAGCTGGTACCTTGGGCTTGCAGTTGGGAGGCTCCAAGAAGAAAAACCAATCCAGGAACAATGAGAATGCCTCCGCCAACACCAACAAAACCACTCATGAGGCCCGCCAATACACCTATGGTAATGAGCATTAAAAAGTCAACCGTAGTCATGATAAAAATTTGTTTTGTGACGAAAGGTAAGGCTTATTGGTTTTATCCTATTTTTGGCGACACAAAAAAATTGAGGATACAATGAATATTCCCGCAGAACTACTTTATACCAAAGATCACGAATGGGTTCGCATCGATGGAGATGTGGCTACCATTGGTATAACTGATTTCGCTCAGGGCGAATTGGGTGATATCGTTTTCGTTGAAATCGAAACGAAAGGTGAAACGCTCGAAGAACATCAAGTGTTTGGAACGGTGGAAGCTGTGAAAACCGTGAGTGACTTGTTTATGCCTGTGGCGGGTGAAGTATTGGAAGTAAATCCTGAACTAGAAGCCAACCCCGTGGCAGTGAATGAAGATCCATACGGAGCGGGTTGGATGATAAAAATTAAGATGAGTAATAAGGATACTTCTGGTTTATTGAGCGCTGATGCGTACAAGCAACTAGTGGGGTAATTTTGAAAAGTACTTTCAGATATATGGCTGCTCCTATTCTATGGGCAGCCATTATTATTATAGTGTATTCGCTTCCTTCTTCCGACATCGAGTACCATGATCCATGGTCGTTTCTACGCTTCGATAAACTAGTGCACGCATCGATTTTTGCGCTTTGGACCTTGATGCTTGCTATCGGTTTTATAAAACAATCCGTCTTCTATTTCATTCATAAAAATGCACTCTATGTAGCGGTTATTCTTTCCCTGCTCTATGGCGGGGTACTTGAGTATTTCCAGCAGCAATGGTTTAATTCCAGAACGAGTGATCCTTCCGATATGATAGCCAATGCTACAGGCTCTTTAATAGGTATTTTTTTCTTTAGAATGATCTATGGAAAAGTAGGTCAATATATCCGACAGGACTTTTGACATTCGGTCTTCGCCTTCTCCTTTGCAGATGAAATAAGGCCTTGACAGTTTTTCAAGCTCTTTTTGATACAACAGAAATAATGCTTGCCTATCCTCTGGATTGCTTCGCAGCGGATCAAATTCCCAAGGAATGTCGGGTGCACATAGCACACTGATATCGGGCTCAAACTCATGATGTCCAAGAACAACCTCTGGATGCACGTGGTGATAAACAAAACTCATCCAAACAGCATATACTAAAGTGTCCGTGTCACAGATAAGGTAGGATGAATCTACACTTTTGGCATTTCTCCACCAAGCGCATTGGCCATGAAACATTTCTAACACCTCCTGCTCTGTGTAACTTTCTTGTTTCCTCGACTCGAGCCAAAAACGTGCATACTCTTTAACAAGAATAGCATGGGGCAAAGAATGAACTAGGTATTCGGAGAGCGTTGACTTTCCTGTGCTTTCTGGACCAGTTATGTGAATAATCTTCATGTAAGTATTCCAAAACGAAAGTAGGCATCTACACTCATGAATAAGTAAATCAAAAACATCAATACTCCAAAATAGAGTTTTTTATTTAAGTATAAAACAACTGAAACTCCATTGATGATGATCCAATAAAGCCATGCCTCGTGAATCAAACACATCATAAGAAAAGTAGCAATCAACGCAAATACAGTGGTAAAACTATCTAAATAGGGAAGATCAGCGTTGCTGTATTTTTTTAGTAAAAAGCCTAATATCAATACAGATCCAACGCCACTAACAACAATGCAAAAATGATCCAAAACATTCAGGCTTGAAATATTCCAACCCATGGAAGTGTTGGCCAGTCCAAGAAAGGTTAAAACTATATACGCTCCTTGAAGCGCTGTTTCTGCTATCAATCTTTTTTTTCTTAGTACGAGGGCCAAAAGCAATGGTCCAAGAACTCCAAAAAAGAAAGCCCATGAAGATTGTTTTATATAAAGGAAAGTAAACAGCAGATTTGAAGTTACAGCGATTAATTCCAGTGTTTGGTCTTTATAATTTGATTTTTCGGCGATCATTTCTTGTTAAAAAAGCTCATTAGACGCAAGAGTACGAATTTGGTTTATAAAATGACTTATATGGGGTACAGAAGGGTGGTGAAATTGTATGTGTGAATAACAAATTGTGTTAAATTCGTCGTCGTTTATTTAGCCACAAATAACTCCAAAAATCAAACATGAAGAAAGTTTTACTTTTAGTGGGCGCAATGGCCATGCTTTTTCAAGCATCATTCGCTCAAAGAGTGTGCGGCACTCAAGAGGCTTTTGAATATCAAAAAGCCAACGACAGCAAGTTCGAACTGCGTCGTCAGGAAATAGAAAATTTCACCAACGATTTTATTCAACAGGGCGGTGGTCTCGATCGCGCTCTAGTTACCATTCCAGTGGTCGTGCACGTGGTTTGGAATACAACAGCGGAGAACATTTCTGATGCACAGATTCAATCACAAATCGATGTGCTCAATGCCGATTTCAGAAAACTCAATGCGGACGTTGCAAACGTGCCTGCAGCATTTGCAAGCCTTGCAGGGGATGCCAATATCGAGTTTTGCTTGGCAACCATCGACCCGAACGGAAATCCTACTACGGGTATCACAAGAACACAAACTTCTGTTACCGCGTTTGGTACCAACGACCAAGTGAAGTCTTCTTCTACTGGAGGAGTAAACGCATGGTCACGTGATCAATACCTCAACATTTGGGTATGCGATATCAGTGGTGGAATTTTGGGGTACGCTCAATTCCCTGGTGGTGCTGCAAGCACTGACGGTGTTGTATGCGACTTTCAATACTTCGGAACCATTGGCACTGCTACGGCTCCTTTCAACAAGGGCCGCACTGCTACTCACGAAGTAGGACACTGGCTCAACTTGTTTCACATTTGGGGAGACGATGGCACAGGCTGCACGGGTTCTGACCAAGTGAGTGATACACCGAATGCAGGCGGACCTAACTATGGCTGTCCAGTTTTCCCTAAAGTGTCTTGCACCAACGGACCAAACGGCGACATGTTCATGAACTACATGGACTACTCTGATGATGCGTGTATGTATATGTTTAGCAATGGACAAATTTCAAGAATGCAAGCACTATTTGCTACTGGAGGTTTCCGTGCAGCATTATTGAATAGCACAGCATGCGGTCCTGTGGGGAGTATCTGCGCAACACCAACGGGGTTGACTTCTGGATCTCTCACTGCCTCAAGTGCTACAGCTACTTGGGCTGCGGTCAATGGTGCACAAAGCTACAACTTGCGTTGGAGACCAACTTCAACAACCACTTGGACGAACGTGACAGGACTCACAGCTACCACCTTTGCATTTAGTGCATTGAACACGTGTACAAGCTACGAATGGCAAGTACAAACAGTTTGTTCTGCAACAAGCTCTGGTAACTTTAGCGCCTCTTCTACATTCACAACCACTGGCTGCGTGCCAACATACTGCGCGTCAGCAGGACAAAGCACCGTGGATGAATGGATAAACAATGTTTCTTTGAACACGCTTAGCAACACCAGTGGTAACAACAATGGTTATGCAAACTTTAGCGCAACCTTGGGAACTACTTTGGCTACCAATACTTCTTACACATTTACTGGAACCCCAGGTTATACAGGTACTGCTTTCTCTGAGTTTTGGAGAGTTTGGATTGACTACAATGGCGATTTAGATTTCCTCGATGCAGGAGAGCAAGTATTCGGTAATACAACAGGAAGCACCACTGCTGTGAGTGGATCATTCACTGTTCCTTCTACTGCAGTTTTAGGAACTACAAGAATGCGTGTTGCAATGAAGTACAATGCGGCTCCAACTGCTTGTGAAACTTTCCAATATGGAGAAGTTGAAGATTACTTCATTACGATCGTTCAAGGAGTTAGCTGCAACGTACCAACTGGACTTGCTGCTTCTGCTATTACAACGACGGGGGCTACATTGAACTGGACAGCAGTGAGTGGAGCTGTTTCTTACACCGTAGAATACAAGCTTAATACAGCCACTGTTTGGACCGCTGCAAACGCAACCACCAATTCATTGGTATTAACCGGTCTTACTGCAGGTACGGCTTATAACGCACGTGTACGCACCAATTGCAGCGCAGGAACTTCAGCGTTCAGCGCAGCAATCAACTTTACCACAACAGCGGCGACCGCATGTTCCGATATTTATGAAACAAACAATAGCAGCAGCCAAGCGAAATCTATTTCTGTAAATACGAATATTACAGCGCGCATTGGTACTGCCACTGACCGCGACTGGTTCCGCTTTAGCAACACCACGAGCAATCGCAATATTCGCATTGATATGACCAACCTTCCTGCGGACTATGATGTACGTCTATTGAATCCGAGCAATGTACAGGTTGGAATTTCTCAGAATAGCGGAACAGCCAACGAAGCCATCATCTTCAATAATGGTCCGGTTGGAACCTATCGTGTGGAAGTATATGGTTTCCAAGGGGCGTTCAACTCTACCCTATGCTATACACTTAGAGCAAGCAGAAGCGGTACCGCCTTCCGTGAAGGTCAAGAAGTGGCTGATGAAGAATTCGAAATTGAAGTAGAAGTACTTCCTAATTTTGAAAAACTGAATGCGTTCCCCAATCCGACAGAGGGCAATGTGGATTTGACCTTTGTCAGTGGAGCGGAAGCACAAGTTGGAATGATCGTTATTGATGCGATGGGACGTGAGGTACACAATACCAAGTTTACTACCATTGAAGGAGTGAACATTGTTACCCTGGATATGATGAATTATGCCAGTGGTTATTACACTGTGGTGTTGTACCATGGAGAGAACAAAGCCAGCACACGTATCATGAAGCAGTAATTGCAAAAAGCTTTATAAGAAAAGCCCCTTGCCATCAGCAAGGGGCTTTTTTATTGTATATGTATCAATCCTCGATAGGATGGTTTCAAAAGAATGGAAGGAGGCTACTTATTTTGGTAAGAAAGCTTAAGATGTCTTGATACATGGGTGATGATGTCAAGATACCAGTGGGAATAAAAATTTAGAGAAAAAAATTATCTTGAATTTTATGAGGCTGCGTAAATTTCTGTAGCGAATCAACCCCTTTGACTTCTTGAGAAGTGCGGGCGGAGGGACTCGAACCCCCATGCCGTGAAGCGCTAGATCCTAAGTCTAGTGCGTCTACCAATTTCGCCACGCCCGCATTGAGGGTGCAAATATAATAAACTTAATCAATCCAAGACTCATCTCCTTTAACTATCTTTGCACCCCTTTTTTTTAGGTCATGAATATCACACAAAAAAACATTGATGCCCTCAACGCTGAACTAACTATCAGACTTGAGCCAACGGACTACAACGAAACATACGAGAAAGCCATAAAGGACTATCGTAAAAATGTAAATATGCCCGGCTTTAGACCTGGCCACGTGCCTGTGGGTCTTGTGAAGCAACGCTTCGGAAAGTCTATTCTCGCAGAGCAAATCAATAAAATGCTTCAGGATGCTATCTATAAGCATATTTCTGAAAACAATATCAATGTTTTGGGAAATCCACTTCCCGTGGATACTGATAATGATTTGGGAAATTGGGACAATCCTTCAGATTTCCAATTTACCTATCAATTGGGAATTGCTCCAGAAGTGACTGTTGCTCTTGATAGCGCTATGATGTTCGATTTCTATAGAGTGGACGTTAATGAGGAGCTTATCGGGCGTCAAATGAAAGACCTTGCTAGAAGATACGGAAAGCTTTCTTCTCCTGAAACCAGCGATGCGGAAGATATGCTTATGGCTGACCTCGCCCAACTGGATGCCGATGGAAACAATCTAGAAGGAGGAATTCAAAGTAAAACAACCGTTTCTATTGAGTATATTAAGGATGAAGACACCAAAAAGAACCTTATCGGACTTAAAAAAGACGATGTAGTGAAGGTGAATCCTCATTTGCTTTCTACCAATCACGAGGATCTTGCACGCATGCTAGGAATCACTCACGATCAAGTACATCACCTGTCGGGTTTGTTTCAGCTCACCGTAACAGAGATCAAGAGAATGGAACCAGCGGAGCTCAACCAAGAACTCTTTGATAAATTGTTCAGTGAAAACAAAGTGACTTCAGAAGCGGAAATGAAGGACCGTGTGAAAGAAGATTTGGAGAAGATGTTTGAGAAAGACAGTGAATGGTTGTTCAAAAGAGAATTTGTAAAAACCATCGTAGATAAGGTAAACCCAACATTGCCTGACGCATTTTTGAAGAGATGGATCATTATGACCAATGAAAAACCCATTGAAGAAGAGGCAATAGAGAAGGAATACCCCAGCTACGCAGGAGGTTTGAAATGGCAGCTCATTCAAAGCAAAATCATCCGCGACAACGAAATTAAGGTGACCATGGATGAGGCCAAGTCACACGTGAAGTCCATCCTTGCTGAGCGCTATGCGCAATACGGCATGAGCTTGGAGGATGAACAATTAGAGGAGTTAGCGAAGAAATCACTCTCCAATCGTGAAGAGGTTCAAAACATATATGATTTTCTTTATGAAGATAAAGTAGCGAAAATCGTACGTGAGAAATGTACCATAAACGTGAAGAAATTGAGCTACGACGAATTCGTTCATAAAGTGCAACATTAACGAAGTAAATCCCCCGCCATGGCGGGGGATTTTTTTTACCATTATATTCGCAGTATGGAAAAAGTACAAGCCTATATTCAAGAAAATAAACAGCGATTCCTTGACGAATTGCTAGAGTTATTGCGCATTCCAAGCGTTAGCGCCGATCCAGCTTACAAAAAGGATGTTCTAAATACAGCCGAAAAAGTGGCTGCATTTCTACAAAATGCAGGTGCAGATAATGTGGAGCTTTGTCCTACGGATGGTTATCCCATCGTCTACGGAGAAAAGCTCATCGATCCAAGCAAACCAACCGTGTTGGTATACGGTCACTACGATGTACAACCTCCAGATCCGTTGGATTTATGGACTTCACCACCCTTCGAACCCGTGATCAAAAAAACCGATATTCATCCAGAAGGTGCCATCTTTGCTCGTGGTGCTTGTGATGATAAAGGCCAAATGTTTATGCATGTTAAAGCATTTGAAGCCATGTGGAAATCAGGAGAACTTCCGTGCAATGTGAAGTTCATGATCGAGGGGGAGGAAGAAGTAGGAAGCAACAATCTTGGACCTTTCTGTATTGCCAACAAAGAACGCCTCAAAGCGGATGTGGTGCTAATCTCGGATACTTCGATGATTGCCAACGATACTCCGAGTATCGACTGCGGTTTGCGCGGATTAAGCTATATAGAAGTAGAAGTAACGGGACCCAACAGAGACCTTCATAGCGGTGTATACGGCGGAGCGGTTTACAATCCAATCAATGCATTGGCTAAAATGATTGCAGGCATGCACGACGAAAACAATCATATTACCATCCCTGGATTTTATAATGATGTAGTAGAGCTTTCTTCAGAAGAAAGAACTGAACTGAATAAAGCTCCTTTTGATGAAGAAGCCTATAAAAAGGACTTAAACATCGATGCGGTGCATGGTGAAAAAGGATATACCACTCTTGAGCGCACCGGTACGCGTCCAACACTCGACTGCAATGGAATTTGGGGAGGATATATTGGAGAAGGAGCTAAGACAGTCTTGCCTTCGAAGGCTTTTGCTAAAATATCGATGCGCCTTGTCCCTAATCAGAGCTCTGAAAAGATCACTACACTCTTCAAGAATTATTTTGAGAGCGTGGCTCCAAAGGGCGTGAAGGTAGATGTTCGTCCACATCACGGCGGCGAACCTGTAGTAACACCTACCGATAGTAAAGCATATCTCGCGGCTAGCAAAGCAATGGAGACCACTTTTGGTAAGAAGCCTATTCCAACAAGAGGAGGAGGTTCAATTCCAATTGTAGCGCTTTTCGAAAGAGAATTGGGACTCAAGTCAGTTCTCATGGGATTTGGTTTAGATAGCGATGCACTTCACTCACCTAATGAACACTATGGAGTATTCAATTACTTCAAAGGCATTGAAACCATTCCTTTCTTTCATAAATATTTTTCAGAATAAATGAAACGCGTTTTCTTCTTTATTGCCTTTGTTCTAGCGCTTTCTTCATGCTCCATGTATGAAGAGGTGAAGGTGAGCGATGTGCAAGACGTGGTGGTAGGAGAGATCAATGACGATGGAATTGTTTTGCAGATCTATTTTACGATTGATAATCCCAATTGGTATAGCTTGAAATTGAAAGAGTCGAAGATTGACGTCTTTGTTGAGAATACCTTCTTCGGAACTATTGATCAGTTTGAAGAGATCGTTATTCCAAAGAACAGCTCTACCAGCCAAGTGCTGCGGGTTACCGCCAAGCCTGACGTGCTGCAGTCACTTCTTGGGAATGCTATCAAGCTTTTTTTTACGGATGAATTAAAACTGGAAGCCAAGGGCTATGTCAGAGGTAAGGCGCTGTTAATCAATAAGAAAATTGACATTCAAGTGACAGAAAAAATGTCGAAAGCGGATTTTGGTCTTTGACCATAGAAAAAAACCAATAAACCGTTGGTCAGCAAGAAAATTAGCGTATATTTGCAACCCTTTTTAAGGAATAAACAATTCGATTAAAACCCGAAAGAAATGAAACGTACCTACCAACCCTCCAATACAAAGCGCAGAAACAAGCATGGTTTTCGTAAGCGCATGTCATCTGTTAAAGGGCGCGCCGTATTGGCTTCACGTCGCCGCAAAGGCCGTAAGAAACTCTCTGTTTCTGACGAAAGACGTCACAAAGGGATCGTTCGTCTGTAATTGATCACATCAACGATAGTGAGCTGCTCGTGGTTTTCCGAGCAGCTTTTTTTTTAGAATGAAAATCGCTGTAAATACCAGACATCTCTTGCACCACCGAATGGACGGAATGGGGTGGTTTACCTTTGAGATTTTTAAAAGACTGGTAAAGCGACATCCGGAGGTAGAATTTCATTTTTTATTCGACAGAAAGTTCAACCAAGAGTTCATTTTTGCGGACAATGTAATTCCGCATGTGATATTCCCTCCCGCTAGACACCCGTGGTTGATGACATGGTGGTATGATTATGCAGTACCAAGTGTATTGAAGAAAATAAAGCCTGATTTGTTCATCTCACCAGATGCTCAATGTTCACTCAGAACCGAGATTCCGCAGCTGGTGGTCATTCACGACATCAACTTTGAGCACTATCCTCAAGATATTCCAGCCATCTATACGAAATTTCTAAAACGAAAGTCGCCTCTATTTTGCCAAAAGGCCCAGAGGGTAGCTACTGTTTCGCATTATTCAGCATCGGATATTCAAAAGCATTATCACGTAGCGGATGACAAGCTGGACATCATTCCAAATGGTGCAAACGATGATTTCATACCGTTGACAGACCGCGAAAAAGAACAAGCAAGACAGTCGTTAACGGGAGGAAAAGAGTATTTCATTTTTGTCGGGTCTATTCACCCCCGAAAGAATCTACAGCGTTTGTTGCCTGCGTTTGAAAGATTCAAACAAGAAACCAAGAGCGAAACTCGATTGGTCATTGTTGGAAATACATTCTGGAAAGACGGTGAATTAGGTCAAATCATGGAAAGATTCAAGAACGATCCAGAAGTTATTTTTCCGGGTAGACTGGATGCAAGAAACTTGAAGATGGCCGTGGGAGCGGCGAAAGCAAATGTATACGTGAGCTATTTTGAAGGCTTTGGAATTCCTATTGTAGAGGGTTTCAAACTGGGAGTACCTGTCATTACTTCGAATGTTACTTCGATGCCAGAAGTAGCCAGTGATGCTGCTTTGTTAGTAGATCCATTTTCTATAGACAGTATTGCCGAAGCCTTGAAGCGTATGGATCAAGATGCAGACTTGAGAAAGACACTCATTGCTCGGGGATTGGAAAGAGGCAAAATCTTTACTTGGGATCGCAGTGCGGATGCCATGTGGGAGTCTATCTTGCGTTGTCAAAACTCATAAATGTATCTTCAACGACAATTCTCTGATGTATCGCTAGAGGCCGGCTGTGATGAAGCGGGCCGTGGCTGCTTGGCAGGTCCGGTTGTAGCTGCCGCGGTCATATTGCCATCTGATTTTACACACCCTCTGCTCAACGATTCTAAGAAGATGACAGAGAAGCACAGGAACTTATTGCGCCCCATCATCGAACAGGAGGCAATTGCCTGGGCCGTCTCATTCATCACGCCAAGGGAAATCGAAGAAATCAACATTCGCAATGCGTCCTTTTTAGGAATGCATCGCGCACTTGACCAGTTGAAGATTAGACCAGAGTTCATCGCCATAGACGGGAATGCTTTTCATCCATATCCTGGTATTTCTCATGCATGCGCCATCAAGGGAGATGGCCGATTCATGAATATTGCAGCCGCTTCGGTATTGGCTAAGACACACCGCGATGAATGGATGATGAAGTTGCATGAAGAGTTTCCAGAGTATTGTTGGAATAAAAACAAAGGTTATCCAACAAAAGACCATCGATTGGCCATAAAAAAATCCGGCCCTTGTGTTCATCATCGAATGACTTTTACACTGGTGCCGGATCAATTATCCTTGGAATTTTAATCTCTTGGCAAGAAAAACTTGTGTGTTTTGATGGTGTTCTCTGCAGCGATCTTGGCTACATAGACTCCTGTTGGAAGGTAGGCTGGCAGTTCTATCTGCAGTGCACTTACTCCTTCAACACCGCCCATATAATGATCGAAAACCATTTGACCATTTAAGTTATAGAGTTGCAACATGGCATTATTGGAGAGTGTTTTTTCTTGAAGATCCATTAACAAGTAGCGCTGATCACCTCTTCCGTAGACTTCAATGGAGGTACCATCTTCAGCGATGATTTCTTCTCTGATGGTAGCTTCTGTATCATCTGGGTTGCGGATAAATTCATTTGGAGCTAAGGCCATAGATTGAATAGGCGCGGGCGCTGGTGAAGTGGAGAAATAACACCAAGGACACCAGTCACCGCTTTGTTGTGGCTCTGGGCAATTTAAGGGGTTGGAAACTGCACCCGTGCTCGAATATCCGATCCCTGCTTTTATCCCTATTCTAAAATACGAATTTGTAGAAACTTGTGCGAAGCTCAACAGACAACCCGAAGTGGTAGAGTATACAATTTTTGGATTCGCTATTGGAGTGAATGGTGATGACCCTTGCACGCGGGTAAACTGGAAGATGTAATTGGAAACTCCAGGGTAGAAATCGACATCCACAAATGCTGAAGTTGTTCGTTGAGCCCAACAGAAGTCGTTGGGGGTGCCGTTGAAATCCGGTACTGGAATTACTGGGATTTGCTGTGTGAATAGAATCAACGGAGCAGAGTTGGCACCTGCTATTCCGCACCAAGGGCCAACAGTATTGCACTGTGTAACACGCACTCGCACTTGATAAATGCGGTTGAATCGAATACAAGGCACGTTCTCTAAAATCACTGCAGGAGAAGTCGTGGTGGCTGTTAATGTGGTTCCGTTTTGAGAAGAAAATTCCCATTGATAGGAGGCACCGCTACAGTTGTTGCTGGCTTGGATTTGCCCAGACATTGGCAGTATCGAGTTTGTAGCAGTAATAATATTCGTCGTAGGTCCAGCTTGCATCGTCAAGGGTCTTGGGGGGCCAATGCCGCACCAATGATTGTCTACCTGTACTTCCGCCTGCACGTTGTATGTAATGCCATAACAAATGCAGTTCAAAGAGGTAATGGAAGGAGTGAGCGTCGTATTTCCATTCTGCAAGAAAGTGCAAGAGCCTGAATTGGGTGTAGTAACTGGGGTAAAGTGCCAGCGGTGCGCCTGTATGGAAGCAGGCAGGTTGTTTCGGCGAATGGGATCGCAGAAATTATACCCGTCCGTATCCCCAAAAGGAAATGGACTGTTGCTGTCTCTGAGAACCGCTACTGGATACCATTCTATGCCTATTTGAAATGAAGCTCCCGCTGCAGGGGTTGTGGAACTAATGCGTACAAAATAGTTTACCCCGTGTGAGATGGTATTGGTAGTGGCATTGGTACGTAGGATATTACCAGTTACGCATTCCCTCCACGTAACAGAACTGTCGAAGAAGTCAATTACCGGTGTAAAGCCAGTTGGATTCACGGTGATTTTCACTGCTCTCGTTTGGTCCTCGATCAAGGTTGGAAGTGGAATGTTAAATCTTAACCAATATACGGTTTGACTTCCCGCACACGATGGAAAAACCTGTGCGCTGGAGCTTACCAAGCTGTAAGTAGTCAATGTTGGTACGGTCGGCGTAGCGTCGAAATAGGCTGTTGGAGTAATCAATGTTGCGGTTCCAGAAGTGCCTTGGCTCCATGCAGCGGACGAAACGAAAAATAAGAATATGAATATACTGTAAAGTGATTTCATGCTCTGAACAATTAAGGACTCCAAATATAAGAAAAAATCGACTTAAACAGAGCAACCTACTCAAAAACAAGGGGGTTGAAGGCCGCATAAATATCAGTCCGTTGAGGAAAGGAGTATCCTTCACTGATTTTCTTGTTATAAAGTGCAATTGGATCTTCGTCTGGTTCCCAGCCTTCTGCGATGCGACTTTCTACCATTGACAAAGCATAATCGCTTCCCAGTCCTTTTTTTTGCCATGCAAAATTCATGATTTCATAACCCGCGGCATCATAAAAAGTGGTGCTATAAACGGAGATCTGAATCTTTGATAAGGTCAACCACTCTGAAATACTGCTCTCCAATGGAGCGATTCGAGAAGGGGTTTTGATGCATGATTCATACAACTCCAACTCTTGCTCTAAAGGATGAAGTTTCACAACCAATTCCCATTCTGGATGTTTTTGAAGATGTCTTTGCAGCGTTTCTAGAAGTTCGGCGTAAACGGAACTCATTTTTTTTTGGGCAGCAACCAAGACGATGTTTTTCTTCTCTAAGAAACTGGATGGTGGCATGTCGGGAGAAAGAACAAAATTTCCTCCAATGGCAATCTGATTTTCATCGAACTCACAGCCTTGTAAAAGCACGCTCTTCCAATATGGACCGAATACAATGATTCTATCTGGGAAAAATCCATTTTTCAATTTATCTTTCAGTGATGAATCATACACGTAGTACAGATCGTTGGTGCTGATAAGCCCGTGCTGAAGTTCTATGGCTTCTATTCCGTGGTCTTTTAATGCCGCTATGATTCCCTCATTGTGATAGTGCGCTATGAAGTAGCACCGTTTAACATCATTTCCTTCAAGAATAAAACTGTATTGTCGGTAGGTGTGAAAAAAGTTATGCAGCGCGCTTAAGATGTAAGCCTTCTCTGAACTTGAAAAGTAATTGGAATCTATGAGTTGTTTAGCAACTTTAGCGACTTGACCAAACATCTTTTTCTCTTTGGTAGTCATGAAAAGATGCATCCCATTGATCTCACTCCAAGCCGCGTCATGGGTAATGTGTTGCTTTTTTTCTTTTTCTATAAAAATTACAGAATGATCATTCGGTTTTGTTGATTTTATTTTATGGAAGAAATATGATTTACTTACGACTCCAGAGTCAGCGGAAATGCCTCTTCCAGGGTCCAACAACAAGTAATTTTTAAGAAGTACTTTTTTCTTAGAAATAAATTTTAGCGCACGTAAAAACCAATACAATTGTTGGATCCAAAGCGGAAGATGAAAATATGTCCGAAATGTTTTGTTTTTAGATTTATTCTTATCGTAGACCACACCATGCTGAAAAATCTTGAAGAAGCTATGATTCTCCCCAATATAACAATCAGTGTGAATCAAACGATCCCGAACATGTTTATTAAGTTCATCGAAGCTGTGTGAAGCCATTATTGAATTTCTATTGGTTTGGAACCTGATTTGGACCACTCACCAATAGGAGTGAGTGCAAAATCTCCTAAGTTGTAATCCTGAACTATCTGTCTGTATTTTTCGAACTCAGCAGGTTGGAGGCTGACTAAAAGCCCTCCAGAAGTTTGAGGATCGCACAAGGTGAAGAGTTGAGTAGCATTCAATGTACTTGTCTTGGATGATATTGCATTGAAGTTTTTGGTAGTAATGTCAGGATAAACAAATTGATCCAAGTACTTCTGTAGCCCCGGATAAAGAGGCATTCTGTCGAAGTAAATTCGCGCACTTAATTTATTTTCTCCCCGCATTTCTGCGAGGTGACCCAATAAGCCAAAACCTGTAATGTCTGTCATAGCGCTTACACCTTTTAGCTCACCCAATGCTGAACCAACATCATTCAGGCGGCACATGTATCGCAACATGGTATCGTAGTCATTTGACTTAAGTATGTTCTTTTTTAATGCAGCGCTAAATATTCCTGCTCCGAGAGGTTTGGTCAAGAATAACAAATCGCCTTCTTTCGGAGTATTGTTTCGTTTGATGTGCTTCGGGTGAATCAAGCCATTCACCGCTAAGCCGAATATAGGCTCGGTGGATTCAATGGTATGGCCGCCCGCGAGGGCAATACCCGCCATCCTGCATATAAAGCGAGCGCCTTCCAAAACTCTGGAAGCAATTTCTGGACTTAGCTTGTCAGTTGGCCAGGCAAGAACAGCTAAGGCTAGTACAGGTTTTCCTCCCATTGCATATACATCGCTCAACGCATTGGTTGCTGCAATCTTTCCATAATCATAAGGATCGTCAACGATGGGTGTAAAAAAGTCGGTGGTACTGATCAGGCATTCTTGCTCATTGATTTGTAACACCGCTGCATCATCGCTGTGCTCGTTGCCAATTAGTAACGAAGAGGGAGTCGGAAGCTCTTCTGTGCTGTGAAGTATTCTCTTGAGCACATCCGAAGCTACTTTACACCCGCACCCGCTTCCTTTACTGAAAGAGGTTAACTTAATATTTGCTTCTTCCATAGTCTTGATGAGAGGCGAAGATAAGCAGTTGCTCCATCACTTCTTTTTGATTGTTGCCATTGTATTCAAGTTCCATTTTCGATCTTTTTCCTTCGCGCTCATTAGAGAAGGTATAAGCTTTGTCGTAGTATTCTAAAAGTGTTGCAGCCCAGCCATGCGTGTCGCCTTCTTCAAGGCATATAAGTGCATTCTTATTTTGTTCCGGACCCATTCTTTTCTGAAGAATCAGAGTTTTTTCCTTGAGAATGTCTTTGTTGAAGTGTCCATACTCGGAGAGTATTCTCTCGATCCGAAGTGTGCGATCCATTTGAATTTCTACAACGGCGCTTTCACAAAGTTTGTCATAAAGAGCGTCTGGAATCCGCACTTTTCCGATCATTCTGCTCTCATGTTCAAACCAAACCGAATGATTGGTCGGTATCCTTAGAAGTATATCTGCAATATTGTTTTCGAATTGTTCTTGCGTTGGCTGATCAGGCATTTCTATGCCTCCAAACGCCGAGCCTTTATGAGAGGCCAATGCTTCTAAATGAAGAATTTCTTGACCATTTTCTTTCAGCTTTTCCAATAGCTGTGTTTTTCCTGTGCCCGTTTTCCCCGAGAGACAAAGGTAGTTTCGTTGTTGGGAGTAGCATTCGAGTGCCGCTTTTCGAAATGACTTGTAGCCGCCTTCGAGCAGGTAGACTTCGAGACCGGCCGTCCGCAAAAGCCAAGTCATAATGTTGCTCCGCAATCCACCACGCCAACAATAAAGAAGTATTTTTTTATTGTTGGACAACTGGCGTGCGCGCTGGATAATGTTGTAAAAGGAAGGTCCAACCAGCTGAAACCCGAGATCGACAGCCGCTTGCTGTCCATCCGTTTTATAGCACAGACCAATTTTTTGGCGCTGCTCGTTGTTGAGAAGAGGAAGAGAAATGGAATTTGGAATATGTCCTTGAACGAATTCAGACTCACTTCGCACATCAAAAATGCAAGAGCCCGCTTCTGAAGCGAGCTCTAAAAATTCTGAAGTATTTATTTTATATGATTTATCGACCATCGCCGTCGAGCAAGTTGCCCAATCCACCCAATATGCTTCCTTCTTCTTTTCTAGCTCCTGTGCCATACGAAAGCACTCGAGAAGCCAATCGGGAAATAGGCAGGGTTTGTAACCATACTTTTCCAGGCCCTTTTAACACGGCGAAGAAAACTCCTTCACCGCCAAAGAAAGTATTTCGAATTCCTCCGATGAATTGAACATCAAAATCCACCTCTCTAGTGAATGCAACAACGCATCCCGTGTCGATTCTCAATGTTTCACCAGGTTGCAATTCCCGCTCGATGATATGTCCGCCCGCATGGCAAAAGGCTAGTCCATCACCTTCGATTTTTTGCATGATAAAGCCTTCACCTCCAAAAAGTCCCGTGCCGAGCTTTCGCTGCCATTCTATGCCAACGGAAACCCCTTTTGCTGCGCAAAGGAAACTATCTTTTTGACAAACGATTTTGCCTCCCAAAAGGGATAAGTCCAAAGGGATGATTTTTCCGGGGTACGGAGAAGCAAAAGCGACTTTTGCCTTTCCTGCGGCCTGATGAGTAAACGCAGTCATGAATAGACTTTCTCCCGTTAAAAGTCGTTTACCCGCGCCAAGTAGCTTATCGAAAAATCCTCCGTTGGATTTGCTACCATCCCCAAAAATGGTGGCCATTTGTACGCCATCGGTCATGTACATGAAGGCGCCGGACTCAGCAATAACGGTTTCCTGTGGATCGAGTTCAATTTCTACACACTGCATTTCTTCTCCGAAAATGCGGTAATCAATGTCATGGTTCGTTCTCATTATATTTTCCTAAATAATGCTGTAAAGGTAGCCTAAAGCCCTTGGTTCAATCAAAGAACTCTTACACCAGTGGATACCAATTCGAGTGGGCGGCTGCCTGATTCCATGAATGAACATGCGGTTAATATGTTTTTTTTATCTCCAATCCCTTGTCTGGTAAAGGTTTTTTATGAAAAATAAAGATTTTTTTAACGTTATGCTTTTTTCTATCAATTACGTGCCTACTTTTGCCGCGCATTTTCAAAGGGGTAAAGAGCTATGCCAAATCTGCTTGAAAATTTTAAAACCAACATTGCAAAAACATTCGTTATTTGCTTGTTGTCTGTTTTCGGTACGACTGTAGCCGTTGCAAGCGGTACTGATCATGCCGGAGAAGAAAAGTTCCGCCCGGGAGATATGATCATGCACCATATCTCGGATGCACATCAAATTCATATTGTTGGACGTATTTACATTCCCCTTCCTGTTATTATTTATAACCATGGACATTTGGACATGTTTATGTCTAGCAACTTTTGGAATGGGTTCGATGCTCACGGTGAGTTGCAATTCAAGCCGTACACAGCATCAAGCGGTACTACTTATGAGAATCATCACGAAATAATCTACATTTCTGAAGGAGAGCAGGCCCATCACGAGCCATTGGCCTATGCGCAAGTAGGTCACGAAGTCCTAGTGGACAGCTCGGCGCATGCAACGGATAGTTTAGCTGTAGTAACTGCTCCTGTGGAAGACACTCATGCCGCTCATGGTCACAAAGCACTGGACTTTAGTATCACCAAGTCTGTAGCTGGAATGCTCTTCATTCTAGTATTGATGGTGATCATATTTCTGAATGTGGCAAAAACCTACAAGCAGAGAAAGGGTCAAGCTCCCAAAGGTTTACAGAACTTGTTAGAGCCATTTATTCTTTTCGTAAGAAATGAAGTTGCAGTTCCCTCCATTGGAAAGAAAAAGGCAGATCGTTACGTTCCTTTCTTGCTGACCGTTTTCTTCTTTATTTGGATGTGTAATCTGTTGGGTCTAATTCCTTTCTTAGGAGGATTCAACATAACAGGAACGATGAGTATCACTTTGGTACTTGCAATGATTGTTTTTGTGATCACATCTTTTTCTGGAAACGGCCATTATTGGGGACACATATTCTGGCCTCCAGGTATTCCGTTTGGAATTAAACTCATCCTTGTTCCTATTGAAATTCTCAGCATATTCATCAAGCCTACTGTATTGATGATACGTCTTACTGCCAATATCACCGCAGGTCACATTATCATCCTGGCCTTTGTTGGTCTGGTATTGTTGTTTGGACAGAGCAGTGCAGTGGCTGGATATAGCGTGGGAATTGGGGCAGTAATTTTCATGGTGTTCATGTTCTTTATAGAACTTTTAGTAGCATTCCTGCAGGCTTACGTATTTACGTTGCTTGCGGCCCTTTATTTTGGAGATGCTACGCAGGAACATCATCACGAAGAAGCACATCATTAATTAAAACGCAATAATTAAAACCATAACACAATGGAATTCCTTACAGTTCTTTTGGACACAATGATGAACCAAGGTTTAGCAGGTATCGGTGCAGGTCTAGCTGCAGTAGGTGCTGGTATCGGTGTAGGCCGTATCGGTGGCACTGCGCTCGAGTCTATGGCTCGTCAGCCTGAATCAACCGGAGACCTCCGTGCTAACATGATCGTAGCTGCTGCACTTGTAGAAGGTGTTGCTCTTTTCGCAGTGATCGTGTGCTTGCTCGTAGCTCTAGGATAATCGAAACGTCTATTTTAACAAAGAAAACCTCAGGAAATGGAAGGTTTGCTTAGTGTATCAGTAGGTACAGTTTTTTGGGCGAGTATATCGTTCCTTATCGTTTTGTTTTTGCTCTCCAAATTCGCTTGGAAGCCCATCGTTCAGTCTCTTAAAGAGCGTGAAGAGGGTATTGCCAACGCTTTAAATGAAGCGGACCGCGCACGTTTGGAAATGCAGAAGTTGCAAGCTGGCAATGAGCAACTGCTCAAAGAGGCGCGCGAAGAAAGGGATCAAATCCTCAAAGACGCAAAAGCAGTGGCTGAGAAGCTGCGCGCTGAAGCAGTCGCCAAAACACAAGCCGACGCTGATCGTATGATTGCTGCCGCCAAAGCAGAAATCGAAACTCAAAAGAAAGCAGCTATCACTGAACTTAAAAACAGCGTAGCTACTCTTTCTATTGATATTGCAGAGAAATTGGTGAGAGAGAAACTCTCCGACTCTGATAAGCAAAAAGCATTGAACCAAGCAATGGCTGCTGATATCAGCGCTAACTAAGATCATGAAAGGAGTTAGAATAGCTACCCGATACGCGAAGTCCCTGCTGATCCTCAGTTTGGAAAAGCAAAAGCTGGATGATGTCTATAATGACATGCAGCTCGTTGCAAACACCATAAAAGGAAGCAGAGATTTGAAAGTAATGCTTTCTAGTCCGGTCATTAAACCGGATACGAAGAATAAGGTATTGGACATGCTTTTTAGTTCTCAAGTGAATGAGATTACAGGTGCTTTTATTCGCCTTCTTACTAATAAGGGAAGAGAAAGTATGCTGGGTGAAATTTCTGCCTCTTTTGTTGAACAAGTGAAAGAGTACAAGAAAGTAATTACCGCGCATGTAGTAAGTGCCTCTGTTTTAGATAGCCAGTCACGTTCTATCATTTCTGATCTCGCCACGAAACTCGCGGGTGGAAAAAGCATAGAGTTGGACGAGCTTGTGAACGAAGATCTAATTGGTGGTTTCATCCTTAAAGTGGGAGATCAACAAGTAGATGCCTCCGTTTCTGGTGAAATAAAGAGTTTAAGAAGAGAATTCGAAAAGAATCTCTTCATCCCGGGATTTTAAATTCCGGCTTTTATACATAAAAAATTATTCTGACCATGGCAGAAGTTAAACCTGCAGAAGTATCAGCCATCTTGCGTGAGCAACTGGCCGGTTTCAAATCAGAAGCCGAACTCCAAGAAGTGGGCTCCATCCTCCAAGTGGGTGATGGTATCGCTCGTATCTACGGATTGTCGAATGTGCAATCTGGTGAGTTGATCGAGTTCGAGAATGGTGTGCGTGGTATCGCGCTTAACCTAGAAGAAGATAACGTTGGTGCCGTATTACTCGGGCCCTCGGGCGAGTTGAAGGAAGGTTCTACTGTAAAACGTACAAACCGTATCGCATCCATTCGCGCAGGTGAGGGAATGCTCGGTCGTGTTGTAAATACGCTAGGTGAACCCATCGATGGTAAAGGTCCTATAAATGGTGACTTGTATGAAATGCCTCTAGAGCGCAAAGCTCCTGGGGTCATTTATCGTCAACCAGTAAATGAACCTCTTCAAACGGGTATCAAGGCTATTGACGCGATGATTCCAATCGGTAGGGGTCAGCGTGAGTTGATCATCGGCGACCGTCAAACAGGAAAAACTACTGTTGCGATCGATACGATCATTAACCAAAAAGAATTCTATGATAAAGGCGAACCTGTATTCTGTATATATGTCGCTATTGGTCAAAAGGGTTCTACTGTAGCAGGAACAGTTAAAACTTTGGAAGATGCGGGTGCAATGGCTTATACAGTTGTAGTAGCTGCTACTGCTTCTGAGCCGGCTCCACTTCAGTTCTATGCTCCTTTCGCAGGTTGTGCTATTGGAGAATATTTTCGTGACACGGGACGTCCAGCATTGATTGTTTATGATGACTTATCAAAACAAGCAGTTGCTTACCGCGAGGTATCACTTCTTCTTCGTCGCCCTCCAGGACGTGAAGCATACCCTGGAGACGTATTCTACTTGCACAGCAGACTTCTAGAAAGAGCTGCGAAAGTGAATGCGACACAGAGTGTTGCGGAGAAGATGAATGACTTACCAGCGAGCCTGCAAGGAAAGGTGAAAGGGGGTGGTTCTTTGACTGCTCTTCCAATTATCGAGACACAAGCAGGAGACGTATCTGCGTATATTCCGACAAACGTTATTTCGATCACAGACGGTCAAATATTCCTTGAATCGAACCTTTTCAACGCCGGTATTCGTCCTGCGATCAACGTAGGTATCAGCGTTAGCCGCGTGGGTGGATCTGCTCAGATCAAATCGATGAAGAAGGTAGCTGGTACATTGAAACTCGACCAAGCGCAATACCGCGAATTGGAAGCGTTTGCAAAGTTTGGATCTGACCTCGATGAAGCAACCAAATTCGTTATCGAAAAAGGAAAGCGTAACTTGGAAATCCTTAAGCAAGGGCAGAATAATCCGATGTCGGTAGAAAAGCAAATCGCAATTATCTATCTTGGTACAAAGGGCCTTTTGTCAAAGGTACCAGTAGATAAGATTAAGGCTTTCGAGGAAGATTTCTTAATGGTAATGGATATGAAACACCGCAATGTTTTGGATGGACTTCGTGCAGGTCAGTTGACTGACGAAATCACCAATACGCTAGAGAGCGTGGCTAAAGAAATGACTGCTAAGTACAAATAATATCAAAGGGGCAAAGGCGACATGGCAAACCTGAAAGAAATACGAATAAGAATTGCTTCGGTAAACTCCACCATGCAGATTACTTCTGCCATGAAAATGGTGTCTGCCGCCAAACTTAAGCGTGCACAGGATGCTGTAACTCGCATGCGCCCTTACTCTGAGAAGCTTCAAGAAATTCTTTCAAACGTGAGCTCAACGCTCGACGCGAGTGAAGGTGTTTACAGCCGTGAATCAGATGTGAAAAACGTTCTTGTTGTGGCCATCACATCCAACAGAGGTCTCTGTGGTGGCTTCAACAATAACGTATTGAAAGAGCTAAGAAATTCGTTGCGCACGCAATATGCTGGCGCCAACGTAAAGGTATTGTCTCTTGGAAAGAAAGCCGCTGATGTATATCGCAAAACAAATATGCACTACACAGATGGTTTTGGAGAAACGCCATACACCATTTTCGATAAGTTGACTTTTGAAAACGTATCGAAAATTGCTAACGAAATCATGAATCAATTTGCCAAAGGCAAATTTGATAAGGTGGTGATTGCATACAATAGCTTTAAAAACGCTGCAATGCAGCAAGTGAAGTTAGAACAGTATCTGCCAGTGGTCCAAACAGGTGGAGCCTCTGCCTCCAAGGTGGAATACATCTATGAACCGACCAAAGAACAAATCCTTGAGGATCTTATCCCAAGATCATTGAAGATTCAACTATTCAAAGCCTTGCTGGACAGCAATGCTGCAGAGCACGGTGCTCGAATGACCGCAATGCACAAGGCAACAGACAATGCAGGCGCCTTGGTAAAAGAGCTGAAGATCAATTATAACAAAGCGCGTCAGGCGGCAATTACCAACGAAATCCTCGAGATCGTTGCGGGTGCTGATGCCTTAAACGGCTAATCTTCGTCCTTCTTCATTTATTGGAATTCATACCTTAGGTGGCTCGAAATTTGCGACCTTTGAATCATGTTTCGCTTTACCCTTCGCACAAGGATTTATCTATCTATGTTGGCTATTATTTTGGTCAGCTTCCTTGTTACAGGCGGTATCGCACTCTATGATCATTACGAACAAAGTGAGAAGTACAACGAGCAACGTCTTGAAAGAAAGGAGCGCGCAGTAAAGGCATCTCTTGACTACTTCCTAAACCAACACGGCGGATATTTAAGTTCTGATTCTCTTCTATATGCATTTAGCGATAAGGTGTGCGAGTTGAGCGATGTTCATGACTTGTTCATTGTGATGTATGATTTAAGCGGCAATTATTTGATTTCCGCAAACAGCGATCGAATGGACAGTCTTCAAGCTCCCTATCAAGTAAATTACACCATCCTTAAGCAATTGAGCACAGGGAGCGATCGAGCGGTGATAAAAAAGAATGTGGGTGACCGCAATTTTGCGTACGCCTATTGGCGATTCAAAGACATCGAAAATAAACCCATCGCGATCACCTCTGTGGTCTATGAAAATTCTGCTATTGAAGGAAAAGATATTTTTAAGTTCTTAGTAGAACTTGGGCAAAGTTATATTCTCCTCTTCTTGCTTGCCGCATTGCTCGCATATCTCTTGAGCACGTATATAACAAAGTCACTTCAAGAAGTGGAAGAAAAGATGCGTAGCGTGCAGCTTGGAACTTCCAACGAACCTTTAAAATGGAACAGCGATGATGAAATCGGAGCGCTAGTGAAAGAGTATAATATAATGCTAAAGGAGTTAGAACGTTCGGCTAGCATTATTGCTAGAGAAGAAAGAGAAAGTGCATGGAGGGAAATGGCAAAACAAGTGGCGCACGAGATCAAGAATCCACTTACTCCAATGAAGCTACGTGTACAGCATTTGCTTCGAAGTTGGGACGATAAGACTCCCGATTTTGAAAACAGACTGAAGGCCTTTGTAGTAAGCATGAGTGAACAGATTGATACACTCTCTCATATTGCTAATGAGTTTTCAAATTTTGCAAAAATGCCTAAGTCTAACCTCGAAGAATTTGATGTTTCGGAGTTGGCAAAGAATGTTATAGAAATTTTTAAAAGAGACGAACAAGTTGACATCCAACTCCGAATCTATGCTCTGAAAACCGCAATGATTTCAGCGGATAGAGATCAAACCATTCGGGTCTTCAACAACCTTATCACCAATGCGATTCAAGCTATACCCTCTGATAAAAGGGGAAAAATAGATCTTGCAATACGTGGTTTTAAAAACCGAATAATCATTCGGGTAAATGATAACGGAACTGGGGTGAGTGATAAATCGAAAATTTTCGTTCCAAATTTTACTACGAAGTCAACCGGCACGGGACTAGGCTTGGCGATGGTTAAAAATATTATGACGCAATCAGGAGGAGACGTATTTTTTTGGTCTAAGCCCCAGAAAGGCGCTTCATTTTATTTGATGTTTGACGCAGTTTCTAAGCGCTAATCATAATACTGGTCATTGTCAGAGATCCCGCCACGGCCTTGTCGTTGAAAAATGATATTTTTTCTTTATCTCCTTTCAATGCAAGAATATATAGAAGGGGTAAATAGTGCTCTGGTGTCGGTATAGCCATGTTCCAGTTTTTTCCATTCGCGGAGTATTTAACCAAGGCTTGGAAATTTCCGTTAAGCATAAACTCTTTCATTTGTATAGAAACTTCTCTTGTCCAGTCGTAGGCATAATCTTTCTCGTGGAATTTGTCCCATGCTACCATGCGAAGATTATGGATCATATTTCCACTTCCAACGATGAGGATGCCTTTTTTTCTTAAAGAGGAAAGCATTCGTCCCAATTCAAAATGTCGATCGGGAGTGGCATTATAGTCTAGGCTCATTTGAATAATAGGAACGTCTGCTTGAGGGTACAAATGCTTTAACACACTCCAGGCTCCGTGGTCGAGTCCCCAATCGAGATCTTCGCCTACCAAGGTCGGGACCATTATTTCTTTAACTTCCTTTGCTAATATCGGACTACCCGGCGCTGGATATTGAACCTCAAAGAGTTCTTTTGGGAAACCTCCAAAGTCATGAATGGTGCGGGGTTTCTCCATTGCAGTAACAAAGGTTCCTTTCGTTTCCCAGTGTGCCGAAATGCAAAGAATAGCTTGTGGTTTGGGGAGCTTTTTGGCAATTTCACGAAACCCTTGAACAAACTCATTCTCCTCGATAGCATTCATCGGTGAGCCGTGTCCGAGAAATAGAAGCGGCATCTCAGGTGTTGGATCCCAAGAATGCGATAAACTATACAATTCGTTTAGCTTCAATGCAGAAGGTATTAGAGGTAAGAGAGCAAGTGTTGATATGAATTTCTTCCTGTTCAATATGAACTAATTTCTTGTAATCGAATGTAAGAAAAAGTGTGGAGCATCGCTCCACACTTTTTAATTCATTATTGGTTTCTTTTTCTCTTTCTTTTTTTATCATCAATGGGCTGTAAGGTTTCGGGTTTGTTTAAATTTTGTAGCCGCTCGTGATCTGTTTTTTTCATCACAGTGAAGGTTACTTCTAGCGTATACATGTACTGAATAGAGGGTTCTTCGAAGTCGGGATTGATGATTTTATCAAATTGATTATACGCAATACGGTCATAGAAAATAGAGCTTTTCTTTGCTGTGTTTTCAAGAAAGTAAGGCGTAGTTGACTTTGATTTGTCCAAGTTGATGGTATTTCTACCTCCGTTGATTTCAATGTTGTTCTGCCTAGCCGCCGTCACTTCATAAATCGTCGACCCACTGTTGTAGGCGGTGAATGATTTATACCGCTCCATGGGGTAAATACAACTGAATCCGTCTGCGAGGTTCACAATGTCTAAGTGCATGTTCAAGGCCTCGTAAGTTTTAGATTTGGTTTGAATAACCCCAAGCGCAGCATTGCGCAGTTCATCATAGAATGCTTGTGATCCGCCAACATTGTATTCTACCTTTATAAGGTCGTAAACATCTTCGAGGGCCATTATTGATATGATATTGTCTAGTATAGAGTGCTCGTTAAAAAGAATGTGAATGTTCTTTTTTGTTTCGAAGCCAGCTGGAATTTCTATGGCTCGTTTGGAGAATTTTTTTTCTTCAAGGACATACGAGTAGATAGGAACGGATGATACGGCGTCTACGTGTATGTTTTTTTCTTCAACTCCCAATCGTACTAGGTTTCGCTTTATTTCTCTCAATCGATCTGACATGAGGGAGTCAACAAGAGGAACACTCTGACCAGATTGAGAAATACTGAAGATTGCGGTGTAAGAGGAAGCCGGAACGTTCATTAATATATCCGCTTTAAGCCGTATGGTATTTCCTTGAGAGTAATTGACAGGAATGTGAAAATCGGATGCCGCAGTTTCTGTGGTATTATAGAAATAATTACCAAGCGATTGTGATGTGGCGGGGTTGTTGTAAGCAAGGAGCAAGCAACCAAAGTAGAAGAGAATCTTTTTCATGTTTGTTTGTTTTAGTAGCTTTACAGGTCACTTTAAGAAGGGTTCAAATGAAAGTCATTTTGTTTTTGTTTTTATTCCTGAATATTTCCACGAATGTTCTTTCTCAGTATAGTATCTCGTTATATGACGGAGATTTTAAACCCATTAAAAATGCTCAACTCAAAGTAGATTCCGTATTCTTTCCATTTGATTCCACTAGTTCATCCTATCTAATTCCACTTTCTTATATCCAAGCTAAACCGGGCAACCAACCCAATAAGGTCGTTGTTGAATGCAATGCCGAAGGTTACTTACCCATCAAAGGATCAATGTATCTTTTGAATATACTCTATTTATTCCGTCCCGGTGAAGACACTTTGTATAGCACGAACCCGATGCCATGTCGCTACGAAAAGAACACCCTTCTTTTTCCCATAAAAGATAACAACGGTCCTATTCTATTTGATGAATTATTCTATCCGTGTGGTAGTGGCGATCCTGGGGCTCTAGGGGTAAAGAGAAATCAATCTCCATCAGATGTTAAATACTATATCGGGTCGAAACAAGCATACGGATGTTTTATTTTTCCATTGAACAGGGGTGTTTATAGAGCCATAGGGAATGCTTTCTCTATGTACATCGATTCGAACGTTTCGGATCTAAGCAAGGAAACCAATTATTTAGAAGAGTGGAAAAGGTTGGGTGTTATTAAAGAGTATTTCATCGAAAATAGCAGCCCACGATTACTCGTGGTAAGACTTTTTGAGGGTGATCATTGGAAGAGTCCAACTTTGATAAAACAATTAAGCGTTTTTAGTACTCTCTCATTTCCAAATCAAGAGGTTTTTATCCAAGCTTGCCCTGACTAACTTAATGGGTGTAGTGGGTAAAGGATGGGTCTCGAAGGAGTGGCGTCATTAACAAATGGAGCCACTTGTAAATTCAAAAGATATCTTCCATCTAAGATGGAATCATCTACGAAAATGAACTCTGTGATGGTGCAATGCTGTCTGCGGTAGGCCGTTTCTCCCCAAAACGCATGGTGTGCAAGGAGCAATCCTCCGTCTTCTTCTCTGTCAACGGAGGGAAGGTCTATCAATAAATGCTCAATTCCGCACTCTACGATGTAGTGCATTGCATCGGCGTGCACGTAAGGGAAATTGGTATTGGAGTAATTGCGAAATTTTTTATCTGGATGATTCGGCACGGTTCTAATAACAAGTGCTTTCGATTTTTGAATCCACTCTTTAAATGGAAGGAGGTCTTCTCTATGAATAATGAGATCACCTGCTTTCATCCATTCTGATGTAGTATCTACTATCGAAGGAGTGACGGTAATGACGGATGCAAGAAAATGATGAAGCGACAATGCTTGATATACTGAAATACGCTCTTCACTGATGTGCTCGAATGTTTCAGTGTGCGTACCATGTCCATGTGGATTGAAAGTAATTTCTCTGAAATTGACGCTTCCTCCGTGTGCTACACTGCCGATGAAAGAGTCTGTTTCAACGGGCCGAATATTCATTCGGTCAACGTACCAAGCACGGGGTCCGTCAGAATGTAAAGGAATGGATATGTCCTTTCCATTTTGCAGATCTACTGCATACACTTTTTCGTCGAGGCGTATTTCAATGTTCATTTTTTTCTTCAAGTAAAAAAAGATCGGAAGCAATTTTATCTGCTACAAAGAGTCCTTGCGGAGTGAGTCGAAGGTACTTATTTTCCAAAAGCGCAAGACCGTGTCGCATGTGCTCCTCTATTGACTCTTGAAATGAGGTATATAGGTCGAGGTGAAATTCTTTTTTTATGTATTCTAGAGAAACTCCCTTTTTGGTGCGAAGCGAGGTCATTATGGTTTCATTGTATCGGTCACGTGGGGTGAGAACCTCTTCTTGATGATAGTGTTCTCCAGCCATCATTTTTTTCATATAGCTGATGTTATTAGAGACGTTCCACCTTCGTGAATTCTTTCCGTTGAAACTGTGAGCGGAGGGTCCAACTCCCAGATATGGTATGCCTGTCCAATAGTTGCTGTTGTGCTTGCTTTCAAAACCAGATTTCGCAAAATTGGAAATCTCGTATTGATGGATGTTTGCATCTTCTAATGCAGAAACCAAGTATAGGTATTGAGAGGATGCTTTTTCATCAGGTACTTGCACTAGCCTTCCTTTTCTCTCCCAGTTTCCAAAAGTGGTTTTTTCTTCTATGGTCATGCAATAGGAGCTGATGTGCGGCACATGGAGGCTTATGCCTTGTGCTACGTTCTTTTTCCAACGCTCCATGTTGCTTGAAGGAATTGCATAAATGAGGTCGATGGTAATGTTGTCAATTCCCTTATCCTGTGCGAGCTTAACGCATCGGTCTGCCTGGGAAGCAGAGTGAACACGATTCATAAAAGCTAAGTCTTCATCAAAAAAACTTTGAATCCCAATGCTCAATCGATTGATAGGTGACTTTTCAATGGCATATATGAAGTCCTGGGAGAAATCGTCGGGATTGGCCTCGAGGGTAATTTCTTCCAAATGATCCAGATTGTAGTGCTTTTGCAGAACTTCAAAGAACTGCATGATTTCCTCATAAGACAACAATGAAGGAGTACCACCCCCAAAATAGACAGTTTGAATCTTTTCGTTCTCGAGTTCTACGGATCGCGATGTTAGCTCCTGTCTCATGGCTGCCATCATATCTGGCTTTCTCAAAAGGGAAGTAGAGAAATGAAAATCGCAGTAGTGACAAGCTTGTTTACAAAAAGGGATATGGATATAGATTCCTGCCAATTGAAATATTTATTTAGCTTCGCAAAAAAAAGAACAATGTACCACGCAACCGTCAATAATGGGATCACATTTGATATTCGTCCTGCTTCTTCGGGCATGAAAGGTACAATAGATGGACGTGATTATGAATTGGATGTAGTGAGCGCTGGAAAGGGCTTGCACATTTTATGGAATGACAAAAGCTATAGTGCTGAAGTGGTAGCCATTGATACTGAGAACAAAGTGGTGACGTTGAAAGTGAATCAAAACGATTACGAAATTCGCCTGAAAGATCGTTTTGATGACTTACTTAAAAGCCTAGGAATGGAAGGTGCTGGAGTAAAGAAGGTGAAAGATATCAAAGCGCCTATGCCAGGCATGGTCTTAAACATACTTGTGGAAGAAGGAACTGCGGTGGAGAAGGATCAAGCACTTGTTATTTTAGAGGCCATGAAAATGGAAAATGTAATAAAAAGTCCAGTAGCAGGGGTAGTGAAGAAAGTTTCAGTTGTAAAGGGAAACGCGGTAGAGAAAAATGCCGTACTCCTTGAGTTTCAGTAGGCAACAATCTCTGATTTTCTTCGTTGAAAAAATTGCCCTCCTAAACATGTGAATGTTTAAAATATTGCTGAGGGCTTCCTTTTTGAAAGATTTATCCATTGAATTTTGCCCTTACATGAAGCGTTGGATTCTCTTTGTACTCATCTTGCAAGTTGCCCTGTCGTTTCGAGCACAGGATTGTTCGAGCGCAGACGCAAATCAATTGTGCGCTGAGGCGACGCCATTGGAAGATAGTCTAATCAATGTGCCCTTGAATTTGGGCTGCATGAATGTGAACATGACGTATTACGCTACCTTTCAAACGGGGTCTTCAGCGGGTGGAAATGCTCAATTTTCTGTTACTCCAGGTGATTGCGACGATTTTACAGGGCCAAATACATTTACTATCGCGGTGTATAGCGTCAATCCAGCAGGCGATTATTGCAATACAGCTTCTTATACCGGAATTGGTCCTTGCAATAGCTCTGCCGCCGCATTTACGCATCAAGTCAATAATCTTGAAGCAAACACTACATATCTGGTGATCTTAGGATCGGATCATTTGCCCAACTATGGTCCATGTGAGTTTTCCATGGAGATAGCAGGGAGCGCAGTGGACCTTTCTACTTCGGTATCTCCCTTTTTGATTTTTTTAGGGGGAACTTCTGAGATAACCGCTTTCAACGCTAATAATGTGACCTGGAGTCCTGATACATATTTGAATCAGAGCACAGGTAACACCGTTGAAAGTACTCCAGAGATTTCCACTACCTATAATGCGACTGGAGAAGTGGGAGGGTGCGTGGTTACTGGACAAGCAACGGTTACAGTAGGACCTCCATTGATTATTTATGAAGGGATCACACCGAACGGAGATGGAGTAAACGATACTTGGATCATTTCAGGAATTCAACGCTTCGATGCAAGTGTGGTGACGGTATATGACCGTTGGGGTCAGCGTGTATTCCGATCTACAGGGTACGCCCAACCTTGGGATGGTACCAATAAGGGCAATGCACTTCCTATGGGAGCGTATTTCTATGTGATCGAACTCAATTCGTTTGAGGTGGAGATACCACCTATCACGGGTGTAATATCGATTCTGAAATGAAGAACATCAGAATCATATTAATCCTTGTGTTGGCATTCTGCTCTGAAGCCAATGCACAGCAGCTTCCGCAGTTTTCATGGTTTACCTATAACTACATTCAATACAACCCCGCAGTTACTGGAAATGCGGAGTGCCTTAACTTGAGATTGGGAGTGCGTCGCCAATGGAATGGCATCGATGGAGCGCCGTCCACGGGCTTTGCGAGCGTGCATGGAAAATTTGGTAAAAAGAAATTTAATTTTCATGGAATAGGGGCAGTGGTTGAAAACGATCGGGTAGGCCCGTTTTCCTATACTGGCGTCAATATCAACTACGCCTACCACATGCGGATGAGAAAGGGCTATTATTTAAGTTCGGGACTCGGCATAGGATTCAAACAGTTTAGGGTCAATTTCGCGGATATTCTTATGGAGCAACAAGATATTGATCCAGTGATAACAGCTTCTGCAAGTGATTTTGTTTTTCCTGTGGTTCATTTTGGTCTTTGGCTTTATAAAAACGATCGGTTTTACGGAGTTTCCATGCGCCAATTGAACCGTTCACGTATAGAAGGAATCAATCAAGGTGAATTGGTCAACCACTGGACATTGGCCTATGGAAAGTCGATTAAAATGAGTGATCAATTGAGTTTTAAGCCGGCATTTTTGCTTAATCTCGTATCCGGAGCTCCAATGAGTTTGGAGGGTCAGGCCATCTTGAGTTATAAGGAGAAAGTGGCTTTTGGTTTGGGAGGTCGAAGCGGTTCAGGTTTGTCAGCCCTTCTTAAAGTAGATTTTCTCGGGTTTCTTACCATGGCTTATGCATACGACCTTACCTTATCCAAAATGCGTTTTGATGGAGGCCCAACACACGAAATTATTCTCGGCATTCGAGCTTGTGGGGGTGATTCCGAAGGCCATATCAGGTGCGCAGCATACGATTAATACATGGATTTAGAACAAATCAGAGAGTATTGTTTGAACAAGCCAGGCACGACAGAGGACTTGCCGTTTGATGAGGAAACGTTGGTGTTTCGTGTCGCTGGAAAAATCTTTGCCCTGTGCGACATCACCCGATTCGAAAGCATGAATCTTAAATGTGATCCAGAAAGGGCAGTGGACTTGAGAGAAAGATACCCTGGGATTATTCCTGGATATCACATGAACAAAACCCATTGGAATACCGTTGCTGCCGACGGTTCAGTACCTCCAGAACTATTTTTAGAACTAATAGATCATAGCTACGAACTTATTCGAAATGCGCTGCCTAAAAAGGTCAGAGAAAATTTGTAATTTTCGTTGATTATTTTGGTTAATAAGTCTTTTAGCTCTCCCTGAATACAATTTCAGAACTTTCTAATTTCACCTCATGAACGCACCAAAGAATTTCAGAAATCTCTCGGAACTTGCGGACGCTATTCGCGAGTCGGTAGCCTTGCTCAATGGAGGACAACTCTCCTTGCAGGATTTGGAAGCACTCACTGAAGATAGCAGAGAATTATTTGAACGAGTGGTCGTATTGAGATACAAGGCATACGATGATTCATTAAAGGGAAGCACAAAAGAAAGCGTCCAGGAGTCAGAGGAGTTTCAAACGCCTTTCCGCATTGAAGTGCCTCCTGCTACCAATCAGGTGACGTTATTGGATGTTATTGAAGAAATAGAATCCACTGAACCGGTTTCTGAGCAGCCGATTGCTTTCAATGAACCCGTTCCCTCAGCATCGATGGAGCACAAGCACGAAGTGATTCCAAGCGGAGATCTCAATCATGTTTTGGGACAAATGCGTACAGAATCCTTAAACGATCGATTGAGCAAGTCTGCGGCTACAGGTAGCCTCGCTCAAAAGCTGGAGCACAGTCCGATTCCAGATTTGAAAAAGGCCATAACTCTGAACCAACGATTCCAATTTTCAAGGGAATTATTTAAAGGAAACAATCAAGAGTATGAAGTAGCCATTGAAAAGCTAAATGCAAATAATAGAGACGAGGCACTAAGACATTTGGATGCTTTAAAATCGAAGTATAGTTGGAACAATGATGCCCAAGTAACACAGGATTTTGTGGAGCTTATTGAACGAAGACATCTGGGATAAACATTGGCACACCTCTATTTAGTTCCCACGCCTATTGGAAACCTTGAAGATATCACTCTGAGGGCGATTCGAATATTGAAGGAGTGTGATTTTATTATTGCCGAGGATACTCGTGAAACGAAAAAACTACTACAGCATTTTTCTATCGATAAGCCCTGTGTTTCCTATCACCTAAACAACGAACATCAAGTAGTAAAAAATCTTGCAGAAAGGATTGCAGCCGCCAACGCAGTGGCATTGGTTTCGGATGCAGGAACTCCAGGAATATCAGACCCTGGATTTTTATTGGTACGAGCGTGTATTGAAAATCAGATTGAGGTGATGGCTTTGCCAGGTCCGACAGCCTTTGTTCCAGCGATTGTTCAAAGTGGATTACCGTGTGAGAAATTTGTGTACGAAGGTTTTTTACCGCATAAAAAAGGAAGGGAAACGCGCTTTAAAGCCATTGCGGAAGAAGAAAAAACAACAGTGCTTTATGAATCACCGCATCGCTTGATAAAAACACTTCAACAGATTGTTACTTTTTGCGGGGAAGGGCGCAAGGTGAGCGTCAGCAGAGAGCTTTCTAAAAAATTTGAAGAAACAGTCAGAGGATCGGCCTCTGAAGTACTTCTACATTTTACCCAACATGAACCGAGAGGCGAGTTTGTGGTAGTGATTGGAGGCAAAGAATAACATCATTCACCATCTTGGCATCGACACGGGGCAGACATGATAATGCGCGCTTTCGGTAGTATATTTCGAAGACGCGACTGGGTGTCGATGTTCATCTGATTGTGCAATAGATCAAGGACTTCTAAATTCTCCAAAAGTCCTAAAGAGTTGGGATAATAATTGATTGGATTATCCCATAAAATCAAAAATCTAAGTTCTTTCAATTTCTCAATGTCTTCGGGTATGCGCAAGATGAAATTATCGGCTAGGTTGAGTTTTTTCAATGATTGAAGGCGCAACAGCGCGGTTGGAATTTCTGATACCTTATTGTGTTGGAGACTCAAGTGTTGAAGGTATTTTAACTTTATAATCTCTCCTGGGATAACTTCGATTTTATTTTTATCTAAAATGAGTTCATGTAGATTTTTGAAATCGAAGACCTCCGTTGGAATTTCGGTGAGTTTTTTCTTAGAAAGATCCAATCGAAATACCGAGTCGGGCGCCTGAAGCGCTTTTTCGAGAGAAGTAAAAACCTTCAAGGAGTCATAATTCTCCAATGGAAAAGATTGCGAAAAACTGCTCGTGGAGATTAAAGCGAAAAAGATATAGATAAGTAGTTGCTTCATTGAAACAGGGTGCGCGTGGTTTGAACGTCTACGTGAATTTGATTTTTAAGTTCATCAATCGAGCCAAATTTTTTCTCTTCTCTTATTTTTTGAATGAAACGAACGGTAAGATTTTGGCCATAGAGATCCCCTTCAAAGTCCAGTAGATGGGCTTCAATGTGACGTACTGGTGTAGAATCTACGGTAGGTCTAACGCCAATATTCATCACACCCTTTAAACTACCTTTCTCTGTTTTACATTCCACTGCATACACCCCATTAGCTGGGATAAGTTTATAGGGATAGTTCACAGACATGTTGGCTGTAGGAAAACCGAGAGTGCGCCCCATTTTATTTCCGTGGACAATTTTCCCTGTCAAAGCATAGGGGTAGCCCAAATAAGTGGCAGCCTGCGACACATTGCCATCCAATAAGTACTTTCTGATTTTTGTAGAAGAAATATTGACGTTATCAATTTCCTCCGCAGGGATTTCGAGTGATTTGTATTGAAGTATTTCAGACCATTCAGAAAGCGTACTAAAATCTCCTTCTCGATTTCTTCCAAAGCGATGGTCGTATCCAACAATTATTTTTTTCGCATTCAGCCCATTGACCAATAGATTTCTGACATAATCAAAAGCAGATATACGGCTGAATTCTTCAGAAAAAGGGTACACCATAAGGTGATCAATACCCAGTTCTTTGAGGAGTTCGGCTTTTTCCTCTGGTGTTGAGAGCAACTGAAGAGCATGATCCTCTGGATGAAGCACCATGCGCGGATGCGGATAGAATGTGAGTATCACACTTTGAAAGCCATCCATTTGTGCTTCACGAAGCAAGCGGGAGAGGATGGCTCGATGCCCCAAGTGAACACCGTCGAAAGTGCCGATGGTAACGGCTGTTTCGAGGTCTTTAAATCCTGAGAAATCGGTGTGTATAATCACAATTGGAAATTTGAAGCAGACAAAAATAAACAGGGGCTGCCATTTGGCAGCCCCTGCATGCATCTTTATATGAAATAGTTTATTTGATGATCAATTGATCGCTACCAACCATGCGGCTACCAGCAATGATATTCATCATATATGTTCCTGCGCTGAGATCGCGAACATTTACTTCGAAGCTAACCTTTCCTTGAGCTTGATTTCCCAAGTTGGATGTCTTCACTAGCTTTCCGTTGATGTCACGGATTTCGTAAGCTACATTCTGAGCGGCGTCGGTAGTGAATTCTACACGTACGTTTTCTGAAGCCGGGTTTGGCATCATATTGAAATTGATCTTCAAATTGTCTGCCTCTGAAACACCGACACCGTCTGTAAGGATGGCTCGGATAGCTGGTGAATAGTTGTTTCTGAAGAACCAAACGAGAGTACCCGCGCTGTTTAATGATTTTCTAGCGGTAGAGTTGTCCGTGTCGCTATTGGGTTGAGCCATAACGGTTACTTCTTCTACAAGAATGTCTTCCGTTTCTACAGCTACCAGATATACTTCATCTGTAAGAGGTTCTACAGGCTCTTCAAAGGCGATATAGATTGGTCCTTCGGATCCGCTCGTTGCTGTAGTTGTGTAGTAATTGAATCCTTCCAAAGCAAAGTTTTGAGCTTGAGCAGTACTTTGATCGCTATACATCACTCCAATTACACTTGCGTTTGCTGCTGTATTGGCGCCAAAATCGACAGTTAAGCCGTATACAGTGCTGCCTTCATTTGGAAACTGAAAAATATTACCTGTTCCAAATTGCAAGAATAGATCTGGATTATCTGGATCTGCTTGTCCACGAAGTTCTCCTGTAGTCAAGGTAGAATCGTTGTGACCGTATTCATTGGTGGTATAGTAAATGGTTCTGTCAATCACATTATTATCAGGAATCTCATCCGTTTGATCGCTGGTAATAGAGGCTCTTAATATGTAGGTGCCGATGGACGGTGGGAAGAAGCCAGTAGATACGAAGATGGTATCCAAAACAGGTGCAGGACAAATTTCTTCGTTTGCAGGAGCTACCATATCGAATGCTGGAATGCTGGTGGTGTTGAGCACTGTACTGCCTGCCTCGTCCAATATTTCAATCGTGATTTGACAATTGGTTTGATCTTGGCGTCCATTATTTCTGAAAATAACGCCAGCTACCATACCGTCGTTGGCTTCAGTGATGGCTTGCTCGAGTGGAGTTACGGTATATTCCCAAACAGTCACAATATTGCCATTGGTAACCTGAGTAATTTCCAAATCATTTTCTTCCACAGTCTCATAAATGCAGATATCATCTAAGCCCCAGAAATAATGACTGTAGGCTGAGTTTTGAGAGCGGTTATAAAACCAGCGTATCAACACCGAAGGTTGGTTTGCTGCTACACATGAAATGTCGATTACTGTCAACAAGGGATTTGCTGAAAGTTGATTGGCCGAGGTTACTAAAATTCCTGTAGCATTGAACACAGTCCAAGTGTCTCCTCCATCGATAGAAACTTCCACAGACAATGGTGACAACTGCTGGCAGCAATATCTGAAGTATTGATTGAATTCTACCTTGACATTTTCTAGTTCGCTCATGTTGAGCTCTGGAGCTTGAACCCATCCAGACATAACTTCCACGGGATTGCTTGTGGAGATGGCCCCATCTTGCGCGAAGTCGGCATCAAAAATGAGCCATCCATTATCTGCAGTAGGGGAAGCCATCGCAGCAAGATTGCTGGAATAGAAACCTGCTGGGCTATTGGCATCAGCCATGGCCCATACACTGGCGTTTTGACCACCTGTGGTCCATTCTCCTACGGGATTGTTACCTATTAATCCATTGGAAAAGTCTTCACAGAAAAATTCAGACCCTCTGTTGCTTCGAATAGGTGCAGCAGATGTGCGGGTGTTGGCAAATATGATTTCTTCGTTGCCCACTGGACGTGGTGCTTCTTGGGATTGTGCAAGCAAGCCCAGACTAAGTGCGCTGAAGAAGGTAAAGATTTTTTTCATCCTGAGTTATTGGTTAATTAAAGTGTGTCTAAAAGTACTTAGAAAAACTAAAATCCCCTACTCAAAGAAAGAAATTACCTGAAAAAATTACTCGAAAAAGAAGTGTTATTCACTGAGCATGGCCATTTTCTTGCGCACCTCTTCCATTTCTCTTTCCGTGGCCTTAATCTTCTTTTCTATTTCCTTGCGCATGGCTTCAGCACCTTTACCAGTGAAGAATCCCATGTTGTTTTCATATTGCTTGATCTGCGCTTGTAATCGATCTAGTCGGTCTTTTAGCGCAAATTTTTCTTTGCGCACAGCATTATCTCCTGAAGATCCGCTCTTGATGTTTTCTACACGATTTCTAAACATGGACATTTCACGCTCCTCTCTTTCAGCGTTTATTTGACCATAGAGTTTATCTAAAGCTGCATTGTATCGGTCCATAGTGGCTTTGATTTGTTCTTTTGGAACGAAACCGACAGCATGCCAACGCTCGCTGAATTCTTTTAAAAATGCTAGATCGGTGCCCTTGTTGCCCGTTAATTCCTTTGCTTCTATTTCTTCGAGAAGTGCATTTTTTTGACGGAGGTTTTCTTCTTGTTGAGACGCCATCTCTCCGAAGTGTTCTTTTTTTCTTTGAAAGAAAATATCACACGCACTTCTAAAGCGCTGCCATAGTTTCTGTTCGTCACGTGGATCTGCCGAACCAACAGCCTTCCACTGCTCTTGTAATTTTTTTAGACCTTCTGTTGCGGTCTTCCAGTCGGCGCTGTCTTGAAGCTCCTTTGCTTTAGCAATAAGCGCTTCCTTCTTATCTCTGTGCTCTTTGTAAAGCGAGCGCTTTTGATCGAATTGTTCTTTTCTTTTTGCAAAAAACAGGTCACACAATCCTCTGAATTCTTGCCATACCTCTTCGTTTTCTTTCTTTCTTGCCCAGCCAATTCCTCTCCACTCTTCTTGCAATTTTAGCACCTCATCAGTCCAACGATTCCATGTAGATGCATTGGTGATTTCCATCCCCAGTATATCTTTCATTTTCTCTACGAGTGCTTTTTTCTTCTGTAGGTTTTCGTCGCTGTGAGCGTGCAATTGATCGTAGTGGGCTTGAATTTTATTTTGGGCATCGCGAAGAAGTCCAAAAAACGTATCGCCCAATTCTTTGAAGTTTTCCCTTGGAGAAGGACCAATATTCATCCATTCTCTTTGGAATTTTTTTACTAAAACTTCAAGATCTGTGATTTGCTCTACCGAAGAAAGGGACTTAACTTCTTCGATCAACTCTTCTTTTTTCTTCAGATTGATCTTTAAGTCGTGATCTTGGAGCGACTTATAAATATTGATATTATAGAAAAAACTATGATTTAGCTTTTGCCATTTTTCTTGAATGTCGTGGTATTTATCCCCCGGTACATCTCCGATGGAGTCCCATTTTTCTTTTACAGTCTTGTGGGATGCAAAAGCCTTTCCTATGTTCTCCTCGCTGGTGATCATGGTCTCAAATTCCTTCAAAAGAGACTCTTTCATCTCTAGGTTTTTTTGACGTTCTTGAGCGAGTCGCTTTCCTTCTTCTTCAATACGGTCTTCGTATTGCTTTAGTAGATCTTGAAATACCTGTTCCAGTTCATCAGGAACGTATACGAATTCAGGCTTTTCGGTGCCTTCCTCGGGGACCAATGCCTTCCATGCTTCCATCTGGAGCTGTCTTTCTTTTGCGGTTTCGGCTTTCCAGTCGTTGCGAATGTCTCTCACCGCATCACGAACGCTCATAACCGATTCGGCCTGAAGCAATCCGCGCAGATTTTCAATCAATGTAGCTTTCATCAAAAAGTGTTTAATAAGGCAGGTACATCTTCAATGTCCACGCCTTACATATTGCAAAAGTAGTCAAAGCAAGATATTCGCAAAAATATTGTGAATGTGTCAAGCATACACTTAGCATAAGTTCGGTTGAATTTTACACTATCGGAACCTTACCTTTGGCAGGATGAATACCGCCAGGCGCATATTAACGATGGAAATGGCCTTGTTAAAGGCCAGAAAGTATTGTGACAAGGCTGAGCGCGCTCACGCGGATGTAAGGAGAAAGTTAGTGAATTGGGGCGTAGGATTTAAGGATAGAGAGCATATTATCGGAGTGTTAATTTCAGAGGACCTTCTCAACGAGTCGCGCTATGCGTCTGCATTTGTAAATGACAAATTTCGATTTAATAAATGGGGTATCGCTAGAATCAAAAGCGCTTTGAAAAGCAAAGGAGTAAGTGATCGAAACATCGCTGATGCATTGAAGAGGATTGATCCCCGTGCCTATAAATTAGAACTGAAAGAGCTGGCAACCAAGAAACTTGCGTCCATAAAAGGAGATTCAAAGAGAGTAAAGAGTCAAAAGACCGCGCAATACCTCATTCGCAGAGGATATGAACCATCGCTGGTGTGGACTATCCTACAAATGGGTACTGAGGATTCCGATGACATTGGTTGTTGAGTACGAATTATTATGATTTGGCTAAAGTTATGTCTTCCGAAGGTCTGAAAACCTTACATTTGCGGCCAATTTTAATTCAGTAGAAGAATGGCCATAAATAATGAGGCAATCTCAGAACTGAATGAGCGCCTAGTGGCACTCAGGAGGTACCTTTGACGTGGATGTCAAGTTGATGCAGATCGCAGAAGACGAAAAACACACACAAGATCCGGGATTTTGGGACGACCCCAAGAAAGCAGAATTGGTCATGAAGCAAATCCGTAACAAGAAAATGTGGACGGATGCTTTTAAAGACTGCCAAGCAGGGGTGGACGATCTTGCTGTGCTTTATGATTTCTTCAAAGAAGGCGCAGCAGAGGAAGAAGAGGTAGATAGCCAATATGCTTTGGCAGTAAAAAGAATAGAAGATCTTGAGTTTAAAAACATGCTCAGCGCCGAGGAAGACGGCCTGAGTGCTGTGCTGCAAATCACCGCAGGTGCAGGAGGTACCGAGAGTTGTGATTGGGCGGGGATGCTCATGAGAATGTACATCATGTGGGGAGAGAAAGCGGGTTACACTGTTAAGGAGCTCGACATGCAAGAAGGGGATGTTGCTGGTGTCAAACAATGCACCTTGGAGTTTTCAGGGGAATTTGCATTTGGAATGCTCAAAGGAGAAAATGGGGTTCACCGTTTGGTTCGAATCTCTCCTTTCGATAGCAATGCGAGAAGACATACAAGCTTCGTTTCTGTTTACGTCTATCCATTGGTGGATGATACCATCGATATTGATATTAATCCATCGGATATCACTTGGGATACATTCAGAAGTGGAGGTGCGGGAGGACAAAATGTAAACAAGGTCGAAACGGGTGTGCGTCTGCGCCACAAACCTTCTGGAATTGTCATTGATAATACAGAAACGCGCTCGCAATTGCAGAATAAAGAAAAGGCAATGCAACTTTTGAAGTCTCAATTGTATGAAATGGAATTGGCCAAGCGAAATGCTGCGCGCGACGAAATTGAAGCAGGGAAGAAGAAAATCGAATGGGGCTCACAAATCCGCAACTATGTGATGCAACCATACAAGTTGGTGAAGGATGTAAGAACAGGCATGGAAACAAGTGACGTGGATGGTGTGATGAATGGAGATATAGATGATTTTTTGAAAGCCTTCCTTATGGCACAAGGAAAAGCAACTTCAGTAGAATAGAAAATAAAAGTATATGGAATACCGCATTGAGAAAGACACCATGGGCGATGTAAAGGTACCCGCTCATGTGTATTGGGGAGCACAGACAGAACGCTCACGCAATAACTTTAAAATAGGACCTGAGGCTTCCATGCCTAAAGAAATTATCAGGGCGTTTGCTATTTTGAAAAAAGCTGCGGCACACGCAAATCATGACTTGGGTGTTTTACCCATGGAGAAAAGAGACGCCATCTCCGCGGTTTGTGATGAAATTCTCAACGGAGAACTGGATGATCAATTTCCATTGGTGATTTGGCAAACAGGCTCGGGTACGCAAAGCAATATGAATTTGAATGAGGTGGTGGCAAACCGCGCACACGTGAAGCTTGGTGGAAAGTTGGGAGAGGGCACAATGCTGCTCAACCCCAACGATGACGTCAACAAATCACAGTCATCGAACGATACTTATCCTACTGCCATGCATATTGCAGCATACAAAGCGGTTGTGGAGATCACCATCCCTGGAGTTGAACGTCTTCGCAACACCTTGGATAAAAAATCGCAAGAGTTTATGAACGTGGTGAAGATCGGACGCACCCACTTGATGGACGCTACTCCGATCACATTGGGTCAAGAACTCAGTGGATATGTTGCACAATTGGATCACGGCTTAAGAGCACTCAAGAATACACTTCCTCACTTAAAGGAATTGGCTTTGGGAGGAACCGCGGTGGGCACAGGAATCAATACTCCTAAAGGATACTCGGAACTCGTAGCACAGAAGATTGCATCGTTTTCTGGACTTCCATTTGTCACTGCGCCCAATAAATTTGAAGCGCTTGCAGCTCATGATGGTATAGTAGAAACACACGGAGCGCTGAAACAATTAGCCGTGTCATTAAATAAAATCGCCAATGATATTCGCATGATGGCGAGTGGTCCCCGAAGTGGAATCGGCGAAATATTTATTCCCGAAAATGAACCTGGATCGAGTATTATGCCAGGAAAAGTAAATCCCACACAATGCGAAGCACTTACCATGGTGTGTGCGCAAGTGATGGGAAATGACGTAGCCATTACCGTAGGTGGTACGCAAGGACATTATGAATTGAATGTTTTCAAACCCATGATGGCGTACAACTTCTTGCAAAGTGCTACCCTTATTGGTGATGCTTGTGTTTCCTTTGACGAACATTGCGCCGTAGGGATTGAACCCAATCATACACGTATCAACGAATTGGTGAACAATTCATTGATGTTGGTTACTTCTTTGAATACAAAAATTGGATATTATAAAGCAGCAGAAATTGCTAAAACCGCTCATAAAAATGGTACGACGCTTCGTGAAGAGGCAATTCGTTTGGGCTATGTGAGCGAAGAAGAATACGATCAAATCGTAGTGCCTTCTAAAATGGTAGGTGAACTTCCAAAATAAAAGAATAGCAGGAATACTTTTTCAAATGAGCAATACTCCAACCCAGCAAGAAAACTATCGCGTTTCGGCCATGGCTGAAAACTTGATAGGTTCTGAAATCATCAAATTGGCCGGTGAAATACGTGAGTTGATTAGTAAAGGGGAGAAGATTTATAATTTTACCATTGGTGATTTTGATCCTAAAATTTTTCCGATTCCGACCACGTTGAAGGAAGAAATCATTCGCGCGTATCAAGAGGATGAAACCAATTATCCTGCTGCCGATGGCATGGCCGAATTGAGAAAGGCAGTTGCGAAACAGATTAGAGATTGGCAAGGATTGGAGTATGCAGAAAATGAAATTCTAATTGCCGGCGGGGCTCGTCCTATCATCTATGCTATTTACCAAGCTATCGTTGATCCAGGAGAGAAAGTGTTGTTCCCTGTTCCAAGTTGGAACAACAACCACTATACCCACCTTTCTCATGGACAACAAGTGTTTGTAGAAACTTCTGCAGAAAACAACTTTATGCCAACCGCAGGTGAGTTGAAAGATTTGATTGGCGATGCATCGCTGCTTGCGCTTTGTTCACCATTGAACCCAACAGGTACAGTGTTTTCTAAAGAACAGTTGGATAGTATTTGTCAACTAGTGATTGCTGAGAATGCGAGAAGAGGTGCAGATAGAAAGCCATTGTACGTAATGTACGATCAAATCTATTGGACCTTGACGTATGGTGAAACCGTTCACTATGACCCGGTGAGTTTATATCCAGAGCTTCGTCCGTTTACCATTTTTGTGGATGGTATCTCCAAGAGCATGGCAGCCACCGGCGTGCGTGTGGGTTGGGCTTTCGGTCCGAGAAAGGTCATTGATAAAATGAAAAGCATACTGGGGCATGTTGGCGCTTGGTCTCCAAAAGCGGAACAAATAGCTTCTGCGCGATTCATACAAAACGACGATGCGGTGAAGCACTTTCTTTCTCAATTTAAAGGAGAATTAGAAGAGCGACTTCGTGGTTTTTACAACGGCATTCAAACATTGAAGCAAGAAGGTTTTGCGGTGGATGCGATTGCACCTATGGCAGCTATATACTTAACCGTGCAGTTCGATTTGAACGGGAAGAAAACTTCTTCTGGAGAATTACTGGATAGCACGGAGAAGGTAACGGGTTACCTTCTTTCTGAAGCCAAGTTGGCTGTTGTCCCTTTCTATGCTTTTGGCGCGGCAAAGACCAGCAACTGGTATCGACTGTCTGTAGGCACTGCTTCTGTGGGAGATGTGCACCAATCCATTGAGAGTTTGAGAGCAGCATTGAAAAAATTATCATAATCACTACCAGAAAATGAATTCGAAGAATTATTGTATCATCATGGCAGGCGGGATAGGATCGCGTTTTTGGCCTATGAGTAAAACAGCGTTTCCCAAGCAGTTTCATGATATACTTGGTGTGGGCAGAACCTTGATCCAAATGACCTACGATCGTTTTCTTCCCATCGTGCCGAAAGAGAATATTTTGGTAGTTACTAATAGCAGATATAAAGATTTGGTATTGGAACAACTTCCTGATTTAAAGCCGGACCAAGTACTGTGTGAGCCTTACATGCGAAATACCGCACCTTGTGTGGCCTACGCTTCTTTTAAAATTGGTGAGAAAGAACCAGAAGCCAACATCATGGTCGCTCCAAGTGATCATTTGATTCTGAATGGAAACGAGTTCTTGAAAGTCATTGAAATCAGTATCCGTCAAGCGAATGAAAGTGGTAACTTGGTAACTTTAGGTATTAAACCGACGCGCCCTGATACAGGATACGGCTACATTCAATGGGCCGATGTTCCTGGAGCATTTGATTCCAAAGTGAAAAAAGCTAAAACCTTCACTGAAAAGCCTGATATAGAATTGGCAAAAGACTTTCTTGAAAGTGGCGACTTTTATTGGAACTCCGGAATTTTTGTTTGGTCTCTTCCCGCTATTCTAGGCGCATTTCAAAAGCATCTGCCAGAAATGTTTAAGGCCTTTCAAGAAGGAGCCGGATTGTATGGTACAGATCAAGAAGAAGCATTCATCGAAAAAACATACGGCTCTTGCGACAATATCTCTATCGATTATGGCATCATGGAGAAAGCAAAGAACGTCAATGTGATCCTTTCTGATTTCGGATGGAGTGACTTGGGAACATGGGGTTCTCTTCACACACACCTGGCCCAAGACGCGAGATCCAACGGCGTGGTGGGTAAGAATGTGATGCTCTACAATTGCGCAGACAATGTGGTGAATGTGCCCAATGAAAAGCTCGTTGTTCTTCACGGTCTCAATGGATATATCGTAGTGGACAGTGGACACACTTTACTGATTTGTAAGAAAGAAGACGAACAGAAGATAAAGCAATTCGTGAACGATATCAAGATCCAGAAAGGAGAGGAGTGGGTATAGAATTATCCTTATTCTAAATCGAATAGAAAGTCGTTGTAAGGAAAGCGCGTGACGTGAATCTCGCGAATGCGTTCGTACAATAAGTCGCGGAATTCCTCGAGGTTCGACTTTTCTTGAGCACTGATGAAAACGACATCCTTTTCACCCAATCGCGCCATCCAAGTTTTTTTCAACTCGCCCAAAGTAATATTTTCCCTCGTGGCAGGCGTGAGATCATCCTCGTCTTTGGGAGTGTGACGGTAAGCATCAATTTTATTGAATACAATGACTGTCGGTTTGTCGCCACTTCCAATTTCTTTTAAAGTAGTATTTACCACATTGAAATGATCCTCAAATTGAGGATGCGAAATATCTACTACATGCAGCAACAAGTCTGCTTCTCTCGTTTCATCCAATGTGGACTTGAATGACTCAATCAATTGATGTGGCAGCTTGCGTATAAATCCCACCGTATCGCTGAGGAGAAATGGCAGATTCTTTAACACTACTTTTCTCACTGTCGTATCCAATGTTGCGAATAGCTTATTTTCTGCAAATACATCCGATTTGCTCAGAACATTCATTAAGGTGCTTTTTCCTACGTTGGTATACCCTACCAATGCGACGCGAACCAATGCTCCTCTATTAGAACGTTGTATGGCTTTTTGACGATCAATTTCTTGCAATTCCTTTTTCAACTTCGAAATACGATCCCGAACGATCCTTCGGTCGGTCTCAATTTCTTGTTCACCCGGACCACGCATTCCTATGCCACCACGCTGTTTTTCCAAGTGTGTCCACATGCGTGTAAGGCGTGGGAGCATGTATTCGTATTGTGCCAACTCTACTTGTGTTTTGGCGTGCGCGGTTCTTGCTCTTCCAGCAAAAATGTCGAGAATCAAGTTATTCCGATCGAGAATTTTTACCTCGAGTTCTTTAAATTCTTTTTCCAGATTGCGGAGTTGTGAAGGCGCCAACTCATCATCGAAGATGATCATGTTGGGTTTGTTTTCTTCTACAAAAGATTTTATTTCTGCTAGTTTTCCGCTGCCCACAAAAGTTCGCGAGTCGGGATGATCGAGGTTTTGGGTAAATCGTTTTAAACAAATGGCATTGGCTGTTTCTGCCAAAAAAGCAAGTTCATCCAGATACTCTTCCAAGAGTTCCCTCGACTGTTGACGCGTTATGATACCGACCAAAACACAGGTTTCTTGTTTTGGTGCGGTTTCGATCATAGGACTTTTCATTGCGGTGAGCGAAGAGTAATCACGTGATCTGCAATAGCAGCAATTTCGGTGGTAGTGAGGGTTTCTTTATGCGGAGGCATATTTCCCTTGCCCATCGTAATGATTTGTACGATGCCTTGTTTTTCCATTTTAGAAACGGTCAAATCTGGAGCACCGGAGGCCATTAACTTTCCGTCGCGGCCATGACAAATACCACATTTTTTATTGTACAAATCTTTACCATCTACCGCACCCGTGGTGGAGGCACTGTTTTGATCTTGATTTCCGCATGCCGCGATCAGGATAGACACGGATGCTATAACTATCAATACATATCTCATATTAAAACCAACCCACGTTTAAGGCCTTTGCAGCTTCTCTCCAAGGCCATGGAATAGAAAGGAGAATCAACAACAAACCCACAGAGTAATACACGAGAATCATACGGTGCTTTGCCCATTTCTCCGACATGCGCTTTGCGCGCGAGTATCCAACAGTGATGAATATCGCAGCGATGATCATCCCTGCAAAGTGTTCTACCACCCAAAAGCGGCTTACACTATTTTTCATGACGTCACCTTCAGAAATCATATTCATCACATGTCCGCCAGCGAAATACAAAACAAGCCCGATCAATACCTGAGTGTGTACCGATATCAAGGTGAATAAGGCCAATTTTCTATCGGTTTCATTGAATGGTCTATACATTCTAAGAAGGCTATCTACGATGGTTGCGACTAAAAGAATAAGAACAACCCAACGCAAGGTGGAATGGAGGTGTACAAGTCCTGTAATCATATTGGAGAATTTTATGGTTTCAAAGGTAATAAAACATTAGTTGGCGCTGATATCTTTAAAGACGTGCGGACTTTCTTGGATGATTTCCAAAATGGTGCGAAATGCGGCGAATTTTCCACCGAATTTATTTTGATGATCTGCTTGGAGCGCGGGAGCGCAATCGCGCTGATATTCTATTAAGTCTTGCATAGAACTGCACGTGTACTGTATGGCGTAAGTTTTTCCACCTTCTTCATGTTCATCAATGACTTTACAAATTCTATTTTCAAGAAAAAAGCCAGTAGCCATTACTTCAGGGATGTGGGTTTCCATCATCCATTGTAGCCAATCTTTTTCTGCATCAATGTCGATGCTCACAGTGACGTTGTATAATACCTTACTCATTGTTCTTCTTTGTAAAATAGAGCCTTGCGATGTTCATTGTTGAGAATCATGGTCAACGAATAGCGGCCTGATTCTAAACCATTCAACGATATTAAAGTTTGGTGAAATCCTGGGTCTACGGATGAGTCCAAGAACTCCCTTAAGAGGGTTCCGTCTTCATTGTGGATGCGAATGATCAAGTCACCTACCTTTCGATTGCTAAATTTCACGACCAGTTTATTGCCAACAGGCGCCATGCCTTCCGAGTGGAGGGTAAACGTGGAGTCGCTGATGCCTGAGCCAAAGGATAGCAATGGAATCAAGAAAAGAACGGAAAGTAAACATTTCATTTAGTCGTAGTCGTATGCAATACGGGGCTGAAAGTAAGGAAAAAAATGGCGATGGGTTCTTCGAAATACAAGCAAACAATTAAGGCAGATCAGATGTGTCATTATTTGAGAGGTAAGTGCAATCTGTTAAAATCCAATATTTTCTTGTTTTGAGAATTGAAAATATTTACATTCGGTTCACCTTAATCAAATTCCTTAATCCATGAAAACTAAACGCTTTCACTTATTGCGAAAAGAAT
>JAIXWX010000025.1 GCA_027491075.1 Flavobacteriales bacterium | reverse complement strand
ATCAGGTTTTGCGAATCAGGTTTTGCGAATCAGGTTTTGCGAATCAGGTTTTGCGAATCAGGTTTTGCGAATCAGGTTTTGCGAATCAGGTTTTACGAATCAGGTTTTGCGAATTAGTCATTGCGAATTAGTTACCACATGAGAATACGAATTTTATTGATCTCATTATTTATTTACAGCCACATTAGCTCGACAGCGCAAATTGAAAACCTTGTGTTTGAAGGAGCTGGTATACGCGGGATTGCGTATTGCGGGGCATTGATGGAAATGGAATCCAAGGGAGACTTGCAAGGATTGAAGCGCGTGGCGGGCACCTCGTCTGGCGCCATCACCGCTGGACTTCTGAGTGTCGGATATTCGCCACAGGAAATTTATGAAATTATCGGAAGCACCAATTTCGCGAAGTTCAATGACGGTGGCTGGATCTTTATCGGCGGATTCAGTCGATTGAAAAAACGATTTGGATATTATAAGGGTAATGCCTTTTTGCACTGGATGGAGGAACTCATCAAAAACAAAACAGGCAATGCCAATATCACCTTCGAAGAGTTGTATGCCCTTGCACAGAAAGACTCGCGCTACAAGGAGTTGGTGGTGACAGCCATGTGTCTCAACAAACAAGAACCGTTTTATTTTTCCAGTCACACCTACCCCAAGATGCGTATTGCGGATGCCATTCGCGCCTCCATGGCCATTCCCTATTATTTTGAACCTGTCATCATCGACAAAGAAGGAAAGACCTATAAGAAAAAAGAAATGAAACCCGAACACGATATATGTGTTGACGGAGGTTTTGTATCCAATTTTCCCATCTACATTTTTGACCTGCCCCCATTCTCCAACGACCGCACCATAGGCTTTCGTATTGATCAGGATGAACAAATCGCCAACGACCTCACCACACGCGAATTGGTGGACATCCCTATAGAAGACATAGGAGATTTCAGTATCGCATTTTATTATGTGATTAAAGAAACGATGAATCGATACATGCTCACTGAAAAAGACTGGGAGCGCACCATCAGCATCTCCGACGCGAAGATCGGCCCGAAAGTCAAAAAGCTTTCTAAAGAAGAAAAAGATCTGCTCATCAATGCCGGTAGAGTGGCATGGCAAGAACGGTTGGAATTTAGAATTTAGAGTTTAGAATTTAGAGTTTGGAATTTGGAGTTTGGAATTTAGAATTTAGAGTTTGGAATTTAGAGTTTGGAATTTAGAATTTAGAGTTTGGAATTTAGAGTTTGGAATTTAGAGTTGCGAATTAAAAATTGCGAATTAAAAATTGCGAATTAAAAATTGCGAATTAAAAATTGCGAATTAAAAATTGCGAATTAAAAATTGTGAATCAGTCCTTCCGAATTCCGTATCCCCAATCTCACCCTTTGGCGAAACGAATGGCGTCTTCGTTCCAAGGGGCACTTCTTTCGATGGCTGGCAAAACGTCCTTCACGTCTTCTACTATTTCATACATCGTTCCGTGTATGGGACTCATGAACCCTTCATCTATGCATTTTTGAAGCATCAAAATGAGCGGATCATAATATCCTTCCACATTCACAATGACGATGGGCTTTACAAACAAACCGAGTTTCTTCCAAGTGATAACCTCTAACAGTTCCTCGAAGGTTCCCACACCACCAGGCAGCGCCACCACTGCATCGGTGTTTTCCAAAAAAGTACGTTTCCTCTCGTGCATGTCGCTCACAAACTCCCATTCGGTCACGTGTTTGTGTGCCCACTCGATTTCTTTCATGAAATGGGGCATGATGCCTTTGATTTTTCCTCCCGATGCGATCATGCTCGAGGCAAGTCGTCCCATGAGTCCGCTTCCGCCGCCGCCGTATACTACTTGAATGTTTTCTTGAGAAAAAATCTGACCCAGCAGCTCTGCCTGTTGGAAATACACCTCTCGAATGGATTCACTGGAGGCACAATAAACACATACTTGCATGATGGCAATTGATTTAATAATCCGATCGATCTCTTTCGCGTTGCAGATCTTTCTCCTTCAAATCGGTTCGTTTGTCTGAATAGTTCTTTCCTTTGGCCAGAGCTACTTTCATCTTCGCCCAACCTTTTTCATTGATAAATACCAATAAAGGCACCACAGTGATCCCCGTGTCTTTCAACTTGCGTTCTATCTTATTGAGCTCCGTGCGACTCAGCAGCAATTTTCTTTCTCTTCGTTCCTTGTGTTGCGCATATCCGGCATTGGCATATGGAGAAATGTTCATGTTGATCACAAACAACTCACCCTGTCGCATTTTACAATAAGCCTCAGCGATATTGGCCTTGCCTGCCCGTATGCTCTTGATCTCCGAACCGGTCAATACCACTCCTGCCACAAACTCATCCAAGAGGAAGTAGCGGTATTCTGCTTTTCTATTTTTAATTTCAAGTGCCATGACCTGTTCTCATCGGGTCGGCAAAAATACAATCCATCGAGGGTGCAATCGCAAACAAAATTGAACTACATTCGTTACAACACTAACAACACTCCCTTTTTTCTATGCTGAAAGGTCATCTTCAACGCAAAGACCGCAAGAAATGGCAGTATTTCTTCCCTATTCAATTGCTTATATTGCATGTGAAGAAAAACCATTTCCTCTTGCTGCTTTGGGGACTGTTGTTTGCATTCGTGCTCGGCTTCTTTGCTCCGCGGTTTGGAGTTCCGCAACAGTTCTTAGTGCCAGAATACATGGGACAGAGCGGTATTGCTGCTTTTGGAATGGTTGGTTTCGCATTGGGAGGATTTATCACCGGTTTTAACTTATACACGTACATCATGCATGGATATCGGTTTCCATTCATTGCCACATTGAGTAGACCTTTCCAAAAATTCTCCCTTAACAATTTCATCCTTCCCTCGCTTTTTATCATCACTTATTGCATCTACAGCGCTTCCTTTCAAATTCAAAAAGAATTTTTCTCCCTAGGAAAAGTGATGATTAACCTGGTTTCATTTGTCATCGGAGTGATGCTGTTTCAGATGATGAGCTATCTTTATTTCACCTATACCAATAAAGACGCAAAAGCTTTTATCAAAGAAAGAAGGCTAAAAGTAGAACCCGTAGAATCTCCCCTGCACCATCGGTCTATTTGGTATAAAAAAACAAGAACTTCCAGGTGGCATGTAGAAACCTATATGAGTTCACTTCACAAAATCAACTTGGCGCGTGACAGCGGTCACTATACAAAAGCCATTCTTGAACAAGTGTTTTCACAAAATCACATCAATGCCGCGCGTTTTGAGTTGGTGTTGGTGATTAGTTTTTTACTCGTTGGTTTTCTTCGCGTGTATGAACACTTTATTATCCCCGCTGCGGCAAGTTTGATCTTGTTGTTTACGATGATATTGATGCTTCTCAGCGCTTTTCATTCTTGGATAAAAGGATGGACCCTTACAATTATCATCGTTCTTCTCGTGGTTCTCAATTTCTTTCATAAAGACCTTCGATGGCTGACCTTAGAAAGCAAAGCCATTGGAATGAATTACGAGACAGGTAGAACGCCTTACCAACCGCAACACATTCAAACTTCCGAACTAAAAATACGCGAAGACATTTCTTCCACAGAGTATATCTTGAACAAGTGGAAGGCAAAAACCAACAAGAGCAAGCCCATGCTTGTAATTGTCGATTGCAGCGGAGGAGGCAGTAGATCTGCTTATTGGACAATGCGTTCGCTGCAATATGCCAACCGGATGTGCAATAGCGAATTGCTCCAACACACCGTCCTTTTCACAGGGGCTTCTGGAGGTATGTTTGGAGCTGCCTACATGCGAGAACTCATGTTGGCCGAACAACTTGGTGTAGGAAGTGTGTATGATACTGTAGCTTGTGAAAACATGGCCAAAGATCTCTTGAATCCAGTAGTGCTCTCTCTTGCCACGAACGATTGGTTCTTTCGTTTTCAAAAAGTAGATGATGGCAACTTCAGTTATTCCGCTGACAGAGCCACTGCATTTGAAGAGCAATTTCATCGCAACACTGGACGTATACTGGACAAGCGCCTAAGCGATTATACTCAACCCGAAAGAGAAGCAGTGATCCCCATGATGGTACTTTCACCCACCATTGTCAACGATGGAAGGAGACTGTTGATCAGTGCTCAGCCCATGAGTTATCTCACGAAAAACATGAATCACACAGGGCTTCCCGAAGACATAGAGTTCACTTCTTTCTTTCGACAGCATGAACCAGAGCGACTTCAATGGCTCACTGCATTGCGCATGAACGCGACCTTCCCGTATATTTTTCCAATGACCTCGCTTCCTAGTGAACCTGCGATGGATATCATGGACGCGGGGATTCGTGATAATTTCGGAATGAAAACTACTGCGCAATTTCTTCACTCACTACAAAGCTGGATTGGTGAGAATTGTTCAGGTGTAATCATTCTTCAAGTGAGAGATCTACCAAAGTTCATGGATCTTGGAACCGAAGAGAGTTCGCTCTTCTCCAAGTTCACTGCTCCCTTAGGTTCTATTTATGGAAACATGACCAAAGGACAAGACTACAACAACGATCAGATGCTCGAATACTTGCGGTCAGGATATCCTATTCCGATTCATTTGATTTCATTTGAATTGGCGCAAACGGCGGAGTCTCACGTTTCGTTGAGTTGGCACCTTACCCAATCCGAAAAGAAGCATATCCGCGAGGCCACCAAAGACAATCTATTTCTTCAGCAATTGGAAGTTCTCCGCGCCTTAATTAGGCAGGACGACTAGGGCTTTGCCACGTGTGAATGCGCTGAGCCACAAACTCCATCATGCATGACTGTAAAACTTCAGAACGTGCGGCATCGATGGCAGAAGGGATGGTGAAAAAACTCGCCACTACCTTGTAATATCCAGAGGATACCTCCACGATAAAGACCTCCGATGGTTTAGAAGTGACCATCTGTTCCTGGCGTCGAATGTTTTCTTCAATGATTTGTTTTACTTGAGAAAAATCTCTTTCTATCGGGAAAAAGAAATGCAACTCCGTTCGAAGGCTTCCTTCCCTGCTATGATTGATGATTTTATTGTTTGATACCGATCCGTTGGGTAGAAAGGCCGTACGGTGGTCCGGTTTCAAAACGACGGTATTAAAGATTTGTATTTCCTGCACCTCACCAATCACCCCATCCACCTCAATCGTGTCGCCAACCTTATAAGGTTTGAAAAATAAGATGAGGACGCCTCCTGCAAAATTTGCCAATGACCCTTGTAGAGCGAGACCCACTGCCAGACCAGCGGCGCCCAGCACTGCCACGAAGCTCGTGGTATGAATCCCTAGCATGCCAGCTACAGAGATGATGAGGACAATTTTGAGGGCAATATTGATGAGGCTGCGGATGAAGCTTTTCAGAGAGATATCAAAATCTCTTTTCGTCATTGCTTTATCCAATAGACGGGACAAAAAGCGGATGCAATAGAAACCCACTATCAGCACCACCAAAGCAGAAAACAAGGTAGGCAGATAGTCTACGATGACATCAATAAATTTCTTCGCTTGAATAATAGAGCTTCCTGTAATCATACATCGCAAAGATGCATCAGATTACATCGCCGCTTGAGAAATTACTTTGTATTTTTCGTTAAAAGCTTCCCAATCCCACAAGAAATTTCTCATGATTTCATCGAGGTTTTTGCAGAAGATGGGGTTTGGAGTTTTCATGTTTCTGAAGTACTCGTCTTGGCAATCGATGAGATCATATTTAAAGAACACCGCCTTGCTCATGGCATAGAGCGTATTCTTCGAGGGGGCGTTCACTTTAGACATGAAGCTTTGATATTCTCTCACCTTCACAGCAAACTCCGTGGGCGTCATTTCGAAGACAGGTGCTAGTTTTTGAACGCAATGTTCAATCACCTCTTTGTCTTGCCCATCTGTAAAATGTTGCGGGATGTAGTTAAAGTTTCCAGCGATGACGATCATCAAGAAACGTCCGATGTCCTCTTCATCCACGTTAGGGTGGATAACGAATTCCGGGCTATCATTAATAAAACCCGCCACTTCAGGGAAACCGTTTTCCACGGTTTCGATGATCGTGTGAGTGAATATGTGGGCTGTCCTTTCGGGAGTTAATTTCTTTCTTCCAAAAATCGTGAGCATGGTACGTGTATTAATTATACGATTTCTGCCATTCAAAAGTAAGTTTATCAACAGGCTATGAACCGTATGTGAATTCGTACATATCAACAGAGTTATTCACGAGGATCTTGCCACCGGTGAGAGAGGACACTCACTTCGTTCGTGGAGCATGTCGCTTCGCTCGGAGGAGCTCGCCGAAGGCGAGCCAATACTACTCTCTCGCCGTAGGCGAGATGCTCCGTGAGCGCAGCGAGCGTACTCCCGAGCCGAAGGCGAGGTACTCTATCACAAAATCATTTATCTTAGTTCAATGAAAAAATTTGATCTCTGTCTGATAGAACTCTTAATCACCACTTGCTCTTACGGTCAATTCAACAACTTCTACCTTACAGAACAAAGAGGTTATGGTATGGCCATAGAAGTTGATGATCAAAGCGGTAACTACATCGTGCCTTATCTCATAAATCCAACCTCGGAACATGACTCGAAAATACATCTATCGCTATTCCCAAATCCCGCTTCCGACTTTGTGCAAATTACTGCCGCCGACGTCGACCTTTCAACAAGTACATTGCGTTGTTTGGATATGCTTGGTAGATCCTGTCCAATAGCTCTTGTTTCTAAATCACAACATGACATGGTGATTGATACGCGGTCACTCCCCAATGGAAACTATATCCTCGAACTGGAAGCTTTACAATTAAAAGTAAGCACTCCATTAATTATTTCAAGATGAGTAAGATTGTACCAATTATAAGTTTGACTTTGCTATTGTATTGCAATGTTTCTGCACAGTTTAACAAGATGTACCTCGACAGCATAGGGTATTCAGGCATAACCGCTGGAATTAAAGAAAACTTGTCCACTGGAGAGTATTTTGTACCATTAGCCTATGTACCAGGCAACGATACATCTAAATTTGGTTTCTTAAAAATATCTCCTTCTGGAACGTTCAATGAGCTCAAATATCTCATTGATACCCCTCCCCCTAACTTCTACGCGTGGAGCAGAAGTTTTATCCAAACCAATAACAATGAATTCGTTTTTGCTGGCTCTTACAATGGTCCTTTCGTTTATAAGATGGACTCAAACCTTGATACTCTTTGGGTAGTAAATGATACTGAGCCGAGCTCATATTATTGTTGGGGAGGTGGAGAACTTGGTAACGGAGATTTGATTTTTGGATATACTGGAGAAGGGGTACCTTGGAATATTCTAGAAGTGCGAAGATATTCCTCCGATGGTGAGTTGTTGAGCAACTTCAATGTAGAGCTCGATTATGATTTCAGCTATCCATCCACTTTCATTACTAGAGACTCCTTGGTTTACATTAGTTTTCCTCGTTTTCTCAGTAATAACTATAGACGAAATTACATCGTCTGTTACAACGCGATTACTGGAGAGGAAATCTGGGAAACCCATCAAATCGAAGACGACGTGGCTCTTGGGTTTACAGATGGGTTTATGTGTATGTCCGATTCAGGACAACTTAGAATGGCTTACGTAGAACTAGCAGAGCTATTTTTTCCATATATCTTTGATCAAGGATATCAAGGGTACATTAAATCCCTCGATATAGACGCCACGACAGGAACCCTCTTAGAAAGTCACACTTTAAGTGAATTAGAACCCTCCGGCTACATAATAGATGCCACTCCTACCGATGATGGGGGGATGGTGATTCTGCTATTTGCGGCCACATTTCCAGCTCGACACTTGATGAAGGTAAGTGAAAATATGGAAGTCGAATGGAGAATAATTTGTGAATTACCAATACCTCTCCTTCCTGGCGAGGATGTTTCTTGGCTCGAAGACGTAGAAACTACTAGCGATGATTGTATTGTTGCCGTTGGTACCGCATCTGGAGGAAACCTGAGTGAAAATTGGTACTTCCAACACCCTTGGGTGCTCAAGGTGGATGCGTGCGGGAATCAAGTGGTCAGTGATTGCACCTTAAGCGGGCTGGCAGAGCTGGGGGAAAGCAAACAATTGGCCGTCTATCCCAACCCCGCAAGAGACCGTATATTTCTTAAAGCAGAAGATGCCATACAGCACGCTACCATCTTCGACATGAACGGTAAAATCGTTCACAATGAACGTTTCAGTGGCGCACTAGAGCAAACACTATTCGTCGATCACCTTCCACAAGGTTTGTATCTCGTGCAAGTAACTACCAGCGCAGGCGTGGTGAGTAAGAGGATCATCATCGGGAGCTAGCGCAACTCGCTCCGCTCGGGGAGTACCTCGCCTTCGGCGAGCCAATACTACTCTCTCGCCGTAGGCGAGGTACTCCGTGAGCGCAGCGAGCGTACTCCCGAGCCGTAGGCGAGATACTCTGAAATTCCTTACTTTCGCGCAAACACTCACCGCTTCATCGCTGTGTAACAACAGAGGAAAGTCCGGGCAGCACAGAGCACCTCACCTTGTTAAAAGCGAGGGCTGGAGAGTAGCAATACTCGCCAGACAGATAGTGCCACAGAAAAGAAAACCGCCTTGAAGCAATTCAAGGTAAGGGTGAAACGACGGGGTAAGATCCCGCTGTCTCCAATAGCAATATCGGAGTTCGGTAAACCTTAGGGGCTGTAAGACCATGTAAACCGGGAATGCTGCCGAAAGGCAGATGAAGGGCTGCTCGTCCGGCCTCGGAGGGTAGGTCGCATAGATAAATGATGAAGACACAGCAATGTGTACAGAACTCGGCTTATAGGTGAGTGTTTTATTTTATAAATCGCAATACGCTCCGTTTCTTTCCTTCCTCTAAAACGGCTATGTATGTCCCGTGCGATAAATCTACCGAATGAACGCTCGGACCTGATGTGATCACGCGCTCGATCAATAATTTTCCTGACACATCGTATATTCTCAAAATAGATCGCTCTTTGGTACTCACTTGTATTTGAGATAACCTATGCTGCCATATCATCATCGGTCGGTCCTCTTCCGCTTCTTCTAGGCGGACGAAAACACCTACGTCCATCGTCATTTCCTTCATCAACACTGGCGACTTGTCGGCACTGGAATACATCTCTTCAAATGCGTCTATCTCGGGAGTGGAGCTTTCGAACATAGAGGAAACCCAGTTGGGAGGCACACTTTGATAATATACTTTTACTTCAACGCTCAATGACCCCAAATATCCTTCCATCGGAATGTGATAGTGTATGATATCGGTTCCACTTTCGGGAGTATTGAAATTGCTGTCTTGGAATCCCAATACTATTTGTGTGGTATCATATTGAGGGTGTTCTACCGAAAATCCTCGAGGAACAAGACGATTGTCTTTCAAATGCACTGCACCTCGTTCCAACAAAGTGGTTCTTTGACCCGCAACATCCCCCATCACCATTTCATAAATCTGCACTTGGTCTTCAGAGCGTATGGCGTCATGATGTGGTTCCCAATCTGCATTCTCACCGATGATCTCTTGGCTATCATTAAAGCCTCCGCTGGAAAAGATCACTTCGTTTTGATCGTTCAACACTTGAACATGGACGCTCATTCGACGCGCTGGATAACCGCTCGGCATTTTATGTCCTGTAAGATTTCTCAAAAAAACATCAAACCTCAAGGTGTCCTGCTCTCTTTCTATCAATGTAAGATTCGATTCAACGCTTCTTTGCTGAAGCATATCTTTCGTCTTTTGAATGGTCTCGTCAAAAGCTTCCTCTTCTGCAGCAATTCCCAAAGCGCTTCTATTGTCTTTCATGAGTTCCAACATAAACACATTTCCACCTGTGAGTTCATGCAATCCATAAGGCTCTCGTGGTGGGGTATTATAACCTGCTGAAAGGATTACCGCCTGTTTTGGCAAGCGCGGCAAATGACAAGACTGGCAACTAATTCCTTCTGCAGGATATGCACTGTTGAGCCATTCATGCCAAGTCGCTTGCTCCACGAATTCTGTTCCAGTAGGCTGACCTTCTAAATCTACTGTTTGAGTAATCAAAGAATGACAACCCGCACAGAGCTTGCTGTCGTTGATGTGTCCACCGAATTCTGGAGTGTATTGACTGCTGAGCGCCATAGGGGTAATCAATGGACTCGTGTATGGACCAAATGCAATTTTATTCGGATTAAAGAACAACTGTCCAGTATGCAATGCCGCTCTAGGTTGAGGGTCTTGACGGTGGCAAGCTAAACACGAAACACCATCCAACGCCACGGGATCTTCACTCATGGATGCAATGGAATAATGCGGATTGCCTATGGATTGAGACGCATAATTTCCCAATGGTGCATGGCATTTGGTGCATAGATTTTCTAACTCTTCTTGATGATCAGGATTGAATAGCACCTCTTCAGAAACCTTGGCACGCCAATATGGATCGCGTGCAGAGAGCGCCATCATGCTCGTTTTCCAGTCATCGACAACATTTACATCGTTGCCAAAAAAATCAACAGACGCAACTCCATCGGCGTCCTTGCCATGACAATGGTCACACTTTCCTGAGGAGGCAAACATTTCATTTTCTCCCTCATATAAAGAATCTAGACCATTACCACGATGTGTGGAATGATGATAGTATATGCTCTGCATTTTTGCGTTGGGCTTCATCTGCAAATACAAAACAGCAGACATGACCAACAAGGCAGAAAACACGATTCGCTGAGAACGCTTCATGAACCGAAAATACAAATACCTTTTTATATTCAGTTCTCCAATGCTTTTTTAATGAGCATCTTTATATGATTTCTATGGGCCTTTGTCAATGTATCCCCAATGGAGGTATTCATACTTTGATCGATGCGTTTGATTTCTGATAGCACCATGCTTCTTACAACGTTTTGATGCCCCAACTTTTCATCCAATACTCCAATCAGTTTTTTAGTATAGGCAATTTGAAGATTTTGTCGAATGGTATTCACATTTCCATTCAAGTCTTCTTTGAAGATCGCGTTCGTTAGATCGGTTAAAACCTTATCCAAGGTATAAGTATTGCCGTACTCTTGAGAATCAACCACACGATTCAAAACCGCTGGATGAAGAAGGTGATTCAAACACTCTTGTTGCATCTCCAGCGCCCTGTCATGAATCTTAGGATCCGATGACCCACTGAAACCTCTTCTCTGAGCGAGCATGTAACGATACATATCCTCATGTCCTTGGAATGCATTTGGGGCAAAAGCATACTTACCCAAGGCTTTCATAGCAGCCACTTGTTTTTCTTCAGCAACCGGAGTAAGCGGTAATTTTTCAGTTCCTTGTCCAAAGAAACTGCGGTCGTAATGCACACCGCCTATTTGTCTGGTCATGATGCGCAACTGTCCTCCGTATTCTCCTGTAGCCAATAAATAAGCCCTCATCAGTCCTTGATAACTTTCGTTGGAGTTGGTAAACTTATCTTTCAACTGTGGAAGCATCGACAAAACCAAGTCGCATCTCTCAGAAGCGTAGGCCACTGGATCGCTGCTGAGATCATAAATGTTCACATCTGGATCAATTCCTCTTCCCGTCATACGCATATCATCTGCGTCATTGCCATAGGCCAAACGCGGATCAATACTTCTGTCCGAAATTTTCTTCAATCTCAGCTCCTCTACCATCGGATCAGATAACGCAGGACTGTAACCATACTCGATAACCCATAAATCGTAAGGACCGGGATTCACATCGCAATACAATGATTGCTCTTCTTCTTTTAATTGATAATTAAATGCGGGATATTCCATCACAGAGTTACACAAACCTTCTACTTCAATTTTCTTTTTATTCTTGATGTCTTGAACACTCTGCATGGTACTGGCGCGCATGTTATGCGTCAATCCCAAGGTATGCCCTACTTCATGCAATACCAAACGATAGAGCATCTGGCGCACAATTTCCTTTTTTGCACTTTCAGAAGTACTGAGCACTTCTGCTGCTGCAAGACCAAATTCTGTTTGTTGAGCGGATATCGTGGAAGCCGCACAGAAAAATGGGTTGCGTATTCCATTTTCTTCCATCATCTTCAACTTCTCATCTGTCATAAGCATGGAAGACTTGAACACATCGTCGAACTGCACTCTGTTGGAAATAGCTACCCACTCCAGCATGATATCGGCACCTAAGATTTGGCCTGTGCGAGGATTCGCGAAACTTGGACCATAGCCGCCAAAAGGAGGAACTGGAGAACTCGTCCAACGAATTACATTGTAACGAATATCACCAGCATCCCATGTCGCATCATCAGGCTGCATCTTACAGACCACAGCATTAGAAAAACCTGCTTTTTCGAATGCAATATTCCAACGTTCGCAGGCCTCTCTGATAATGTCTCTATACTCCACAGGAGTCGTATTTTCCATCCAATAGGTAATTGGCTCTACAGGGTCAGAAATAGCTTGACTGGGATCTTTCTTCTCTAAGTTCCAACGACGAATAACATCGTGGTAAGGAGTCACCGAAAATGAAGTCATGTCTGTAACTTGATTCGAAAAATATCCAATGCGTGGATCATCCCTGCGAGGCTGATAGTTGTTTACAGGAACTTCTATCAAAGAATGCTGCATTACCACTGTCACATAACGGGGATCCGTGATACCAGGAGCTTCTCGCATCGGAGAAGAGTTGTCGTACACATAACTCACCAACAATTCCGTATTCTTTTCATAGTTATTGATTTTCTCGATGATGGTTTTGGTACTGCTTAAGCTACCCAATAAAGAAGCAGGCGCTCCGGGAGGAGTTGGAAACTTGATCAATTCAAATTTCTCAGAAAGAAAGATAGCATCCCCATCGATGATCATCTTCGATCCATCCTTCGATGTGACTTCTATTTTCTCACTCGCCAATAATGGCTCATTGATGTTTGCCGATGCTGCTTTGCTGATCGCGTTGGATGCATCAAAATAATAATCGGTGTTGCTTTGGGTCACCTCCAATCGTTCAAAATGCTTCGAAAAAGTGATGATCTTCGACTCACCAAAAGAACCCCTGAAATATCCTGTTCCAGCGGGTGCGTTTTCAATATGATTGAAATAAATAAACTCCTTGTTCAACTGATCCTGTCTCACCTCTAAGTAGGATTTTCCGGTTACAGTATCCTGATAGAGGGTAAACAAACCTTCATATTTCTTGCATTTCTTGATGAGATCAGCATATTTATCTTCTTCTTTCTTCTCTTCAACATTTCCTTTCTTCTTTTTCTTCTTGAGTCCAATTTCTTGAGAAAAAGAGCTAAAAGGAAGAGCAAAAGCCACCACGAGGGTAAGCAAATAGGTAGTAAACTTCATAACATGATTTTGAGAGCGGCAAGATAAGTCAATCGAGGCAACACAATGGAGCAACATTTTTTGACTTAAAAGTGTCATATTTACACTTAGTTTTGCTCCGTATGAATTGCGCTAGATTAGCCGTTATTGTTGTGGTTTCTGTGCTGACTTTTCAGGGTTGGGGACAAAGTTATTTCTTAAACGGAGATGCTCAAGCCGCTGGAACCGATTGCTATAATATTACCCCCAATAGCAGCTTTCAGAATGGAACCGTATGGTATGCGAATCAACTCGATTTAAGTCTGCCTTTTGAGTTGGAATTCTATATGTCTTTTGGAAGCAGTGATGCCAATGGTGCAGATGGGATGGTCTTTGTTTTACAAACCGAAGGAACAGACGCCATTGGGTTAAATGGAAGCGGCATGGGCTTTCAGGGCTTCAATCCTTCATTTGGAATTGAGTTTGACACTTATAGCAATAACGCTCAAAGCGACCCCGCGGGCAACATGAACGATCCTGTGATGGATCATGTCGCTTTTTTACGCAACGGAAATGTGAACCACAATAGCACGCTCAATGTAGCGGGCCCCGTGCAGGCAGATGCTACCAACGCGAATGTAGAAACAGGACTGGAGTACCCCATTCGAATTACTTGGAATCCCACTACAGATGTAGTAGAATTATATTTTAACTGTGTACTTCGCATCAGTCATACGATAGACCTACACAATACTGTTTTTGGAGGGAATCCCTTGGTCTATTTTGGTTTCACTGGTAGTACTGGATTTTACTTCAATTCTCAAAGCGTTTGTCTCCAACAAGACATCATTCCCTCCCCTGAAGAATTATTCATTTGTCCTGGTGAATCGATTCAAATCAACGCGGGAGGCGATCCTTCTGGAATCTTCAATTGGACTCCATCCACTGGTTTGAATGCAGCGAACATTCAAAATCCTGTGGCATCTCCAAATGCCACTACGAACTATACCGTGGAATATTTTGATTTATGCGGCAACAACCTCACAAAAGAAATTACTGTAAACGTACTGCCCTTACCCACTGCAGATGCAGGTACTGATATCATTATGTGTGATGGTGAAAATGCGCAAACCAACTCCTTCACAGAGGCAATAAACTCAATAGCCTGGACTACCACCAACGGCTCCATCCTTGGTTCCAATACGTCGGTATCCATTACCGCCAGTGCATCGGGCATTTATGAAATGAATGTAACAAGCCCAGAAGGATGCACCAACACAGATGACGTAGCGGTTGTTGTTCATCCAAATCCAATCCTCGTGCTTCCCTCCAGTTTGGAAATATGTCCAGGGACCAGCGCCACTATCACAGCTACTGGAAATTTTGATACCATCTCCTGGAGCAACGGCGAGACAACCCCTACCATTGATGTCAACGCGGGAGTTTATACCGCCACCGTCTCCCTCATTGGATGTGAATCGAGTGCAGATATAGACGTCACTGAAGTTGTACTCCCTATCATTGACCTTGGCGGTGATATAACGGCCTGTGAAACGGAAGTCGTGGTATTGCAGGCTGGTACTGCTGTACTTTGGTCGACTGGCTCAACGGGTACCAGTCTGCAAGTGGAACAAAGCGGTATTTATACAGCGACAGCAGAAGTTTCTGGATGCACTGCGAGTGACGAAATTGAAGTAACTATCTTTCAGAGCACACCTTTCTCGTTAGGAGAAGATTCATTCATTTGCCCTGAACAAGTCATCGTGCTAAGCATACCCGAAATTGGATTATGGCAAGACGGAACTTTATCGAATGAATATTCGGTAACATCGCCAGGCACCTACAGTGCAATTATTGAAAATGGGCCTTGTGTAGACGCTGACAGTCGCACCTTTATTGCTTCAGCATTTCCATCCATAGACTTAGGAGAAGACCAAGTGGCTTGCAATAATGAGCAGGTTTTTATTGGTGATGCAGACGAAAATGCTGACAACTACGAATGGAATAATGGCAGTACAGAGCATTTAATTGAAGCTTCTATAAGTGGAGAATACATGCTCACTGCAACCAATGAATGCGGGAGCGTTACCGATACGATACTTGTGACCATTGAAGATTGTGATTTTTACATTTTTGCACCTTCTGCATTTACCCCGGACAACGACGGAACCAATGACGTGTGGCGGATCATTACGTATCAAATCGACGCCGTTGAAGTATTCGTTTTTAATCGGTGGGGCGATGTTGTTTTTTACACCAATGACGCTAGCATACCATGGACTGGCGATTTCAAGAATGGCGACTATTATGTTTCCTCAGGAGTCTATACCTATTTGATAAAGTACACCGCAAAACAAACCCAAACAGGTTCCGTCACCGGGCATATCAACTTACTGCGATAGCTCTACTTGTCCTTTTACCATGCGGTAACCGGCAAATACACCCAATCCATTTTCAATGTTAGAAAAAACAATAACGGGTTCACTAAATGGATTGCCTGGGTCTTGACTGAATAGCGTGCGATGAAATCGATAGTACTCCTCGGTAGCGTTAATGACGATGTATCTTAAACTATCCGATTGAATTTGTCCTGAACCATCAAATGTACCGTAATCTTCATAGCTTGACTCGATGTAAAGCTGTCCATTATTCAATGCATCATCGTCTTTGAATTCTTGCGTTTGAAAACCGCTAAAGCCATTAAGTAAACCATAGTACATCACCTGATAATAATTAAACGCAGGAGTAGGATCGATCAAACTCATTTTATAGACGTACTCTTGATAAGGAAAATTGTTTAAATCATTGCGCTGGTTGACCTCAAACTCGAAGGAACCAATTTGAGGAAGCTGCAATGGAACGGAAGTCGTTCCAGAAACTTTTTTTCCATTTGGTGCGGTCACCTCCAGTTTATAAGTTTCCCCTGGAACAATTTGAAAAACAGCTGTAGATAGCTGATAGGTTAAGGTGGTATAATTATAAACCAGCGTATCAGTAGTGCCGTTTCCAAAAATAACCACCAGCAAGTTATCTGGATACTCCGGTTGTAATTCGTTGGTAAAAACAGGCTTCGACCAAAAAACAGCTGCTTGAGTCATGTCCAATTCAGGAGAGATAAAGCAGCTTACCGAAAGGGTGGACTCCACCTCTGGAAGTTCAATATCCGCGTCTCTTGTGCATGATTGAAGAGCTATGATTAAAGCCAATATATAGAGTGTTCTTTTCATTTTATTAAAACTTATAGGTCCAAGAAACAGATGGTAAAATTGGGAATAGAGAAATCTGAACCAACTTATTAGTGCCATTCGATGATTGCTCTATATCATAGAAAAATGGATTCATGCGGTTGTATGCGTTGTATACCCCTAATTCAAATGTCCTTTCAGAGCGTTTTAATTTTTTCATCCATTGTGCTGCAATATCCAGTCGATGATAAGGTGCCATGCGGAAACTGTTTTTCTCCCCGTAGTAGGTAGCATTTTGCAGACCTGGAAAATCGAAGATGCCAGAGAACGAATTCGATCCAGGGTTGTTGGCTACAACATTATAATTGGCCAAAGGCAAAGTAATGGCTTGTCCAGTTCCATACACCCAAGTTGCACTTAGATTGAATCCTTCTTTAACTTCATACATTGCAACGATGGATAAGTCATGACGGCGATCGTATCGCGCAAAAAACTTTTTTCCATTGTTCAGCTCATCAAACTGCAAGATGGTCCATGAAAGAGTATAGCCTACCCATCCTGTAAACTTTCCAAACTTCTTTTGCACCATCAATTCAGCGCCATAGCTTTCCCCCTGCCCTGCTGTAACATTGTCTTCCCAAGAAATCTCTTCTGCTCCACCAAATCCTTCGACTTGAAGAAAACTAGCACCTTCTTTATATCCGAGGATTCGATCCATTGTTTTATAATAACCTTCCAGTGTAATGGTGAGTTGAGGTTTCTCTAAGTCTTTCGCGAAACCAAGCGCCCATTGATTCGATCTTTGTGGCAAAACACGATCTGTACTGGGGACCCATAAATCTGTCGGCAAGCCCACGCCCGTATTGGACAAAAGATGCAAGTACTGGTTCATCAGTGCATAGCTCGCTTTAATACTCAAATCCTCAGAAAGCATGAAGCGTCCACTGAAGCGCGGCTCTACACCGAAATAATTCTTTCCTTCCGTTAAAAAGTGACTTAGTCGAATACCACCATTGATCTTTAACCGCGGCGAGATGCTCCAGTCATCTTCGATGTAAATGCCATTTTCAATACAATCAACTGGATCTTGAGATACTTCATTCTCCAGCAAATCGCTACTTTGTACTACTATCGCACTCGGTTCAAAGCGATGCACCTGAACGATCGCTCCCATTCTTATGTAATGATCATTGGACGGTCTCCAGTCTACATCATGTTTCACCGTCCAGTCTCGAATTCTGCTTCGATAACGAAGATTGAAAAAATCTTCTCCACCCGATTGACTTTCCTCTAACCGAAGAGTCAGGTTATAGTTAGAGAAAATCAACGATGTATTCGAAAACATTTTATCATTGATGATATGGTTCCAACGAGCGTTACCCGTTGCATTTCCCCAATTGAAACTAATTCTCTCCTTGCTCCCATCTTCAAACTGAGGTCTGAAGTAAAAACGATCACGCCCAAAGTATCCACTTATATAAAAGCGATTCTTATCATCAATGATGAAATTCGCCTTTGCGTTGAAGTCATAAAAAAAATATCCTGACTTTTGATCTGGAGGTAAGAATGGATAAATCAATGCATCGATATACGTTCGTCGCGCTGAAACCAAAAACGAAGACTTGCCTTTCTTAATAGGTCCCTCCAAAGTTCCGCGCGAACTAATCAAGCCAATGCCTGCTTCTCCTTGAAGTTTTTCCTTGTTTCCATCTTTCATTTGCATTTCCAAGACAGAAGATAGACGGCCACCGTACCTTGCAGGGAATCCACCTTTCACGAGCTCAACACTCTTCAATGCATCTCCATTGAAAAGAGAAAAGAAACCGAATAAATGACTTGCGTTGTAAACCACAGCATCATCCAAGATGATCAGATTCTGATCAGGTCCTCCTCCACGCACATAAAATCCGCTAGAACCCTCGCCGCCTTTCTGCACACCGGGCAACAACTGAATGACTTTTAATACATCTTTCTCGCCAAGCAGCGCTGGTATCTTTTTGATTTGATCAATGGGAATTTCTATGGTACTCATGCGTGTCTCTTCAGAGACCCTTTTCGTTTTTTCTGCAGAAATGACCACCTCGGTTAATTCATTCGTTTGATCATAAAGTTCGACATTCAGTCGATGCACACCGTCTTTCTTGACCTTGAAGGCTTGGTCAACATAGCCTAAATACCTAAACAGAATGGTGGCAGAATCGCCTTTCAGGGTAATAGAATAAAATCCATAATTGTTTGAGCTCGTGCCCGTTTGTTGATCTGGACTTACGATAGAAACTCCAGGTAGTGTCTCTCCAGAGCCACGTTCCGTGATAACACCACTTATTGTAAATTGTGCAAAAAGGGTATTGGAAAAATTAAGGAGACAACACAAAGCGGTCAGTAAAGAGGTTGTTCTTTTCATAGGTTTTGGTGCGGTAAACCTAACGATGAAATTTTAAATTTGGTATTGAACCAAAAAAAAATCCCGACCGAGGTCGGGATAAAATTTCATACGATACCGCTTTGCTTCAACCAATCTTTTAATTTCATTCGGTCGTCGCCTGCCAGTTGGCGCATCGCTTTGCGGAGTTCCTTTCTAAATAGGATAGCATCAAAGGTCACATTTCCTAAAACAGATTTATAATACTCCAGCATACACATTTAAAGTTAGATTAGGTACAAAAAAGCTCCTATCAAGACTTTAGAAGAATAATTGTTATGGGATGTTTAACGCCAGCTGTCTATAAATGGTTTCACTATTTAAAAAAAAAGCCTTCTCTTTTTGGTGAGAAGGCTCTTTTATAGACCATTAGGATTTATCTAAATATGTAAACAGTACCGTCCCTTTCCTCATATTCCTCTGCGTGGAACCACTTTATTTTTAATCTATAGATGTAAATATCATCTTGAGCGTAGTGCGTACCTCCATTGAAGTCACCCTCCCATCCAACCTTGGGATCTGTCGTTTCAAATACTTTCTGACCCCAGCGGTTGAAAATCTGAAACTCGTAGTGCTCTGGGTCAGCCGCATAAATAACAGGCAGGAAGATATCGTTTACACCATCATTATTTGGTGTAAATGAATTCGGGAAATAAAAGGTAAGCTCTTCCTTCACAAAATGGGCAACCACCGTGTCTTGTCCGTAGAAATTCATTGTATTGACGGGAGAAATTCGATCCATTATCATATCTCCGTTGTTCATCTCCCAATGCGAGAAGCGATAAAACTTATCCTCATCCGCTTCGGCAAACACCATGTGCGAAACATCTGTTCTTAGCACTCGTGTTATTTCGCTATCCGTTTCAAAATCGTAGTTTACATTCACTATACCTGCATTAGGAGGATCAACGATGAATGTAATTGGAGCATGAGGTATGACATTGTAGTGAGCCACCAGCTCATCATCTTCTGTGAGCACAAAGCCGATTGAATCTTGATCCGCTGATGGTGACAAGACATGATTTCCTATGGTCCAGTGGGAGAAAATGCTCCATTCGTCCGAGGGCGCCGTCGTGAAATAATACTCGATATTGGCGAGCACCTCTTCATTGAATGGCACTGCAATAGGTTCCCCTAACATTTCAATAGTACCAGCCCCAGGAGGATCAACAGAAACGGAGAGTTGAGCCGTTTCCAATACGATAAATACTGCCACCAATTCATCGTCGTTCTGTAAGTTCAAAGAAATGGTCGCTGCTAAATCATCTGGAGTGATAACATTATTCGCAATTTCCCAATGAGAGAAAACTGTTACACCTGGAATCTCAAACGCCTGAAAGCTATAATTCACATTTGCAGCAATAACGTCTGTCCACGGAAGCGGGGTAAGATTGGTTCCATCCATTGATACTGTTCCAGCACCAGCCGGAAATACGCTCACTGTAAGTTCTGCATGAGGCAACTCGATGAACGTGGCTGTAATGATTCCTGTAGGACAAGCCAAGAATGAAACTTCCGTATCCGAGGTATTCGGTTCTATATCGAACTCTTCAGAACTCCATTCGTCGAACTCATACCACTCATTGGCTGTGATAGACAAATTCTGCGTTGTTTCTAAATCAAAAGAAACGGTCGTTGGATAGGTGGTAACATTGGCTCCATTCACGCTAATAATACCTGCTCCTGCTGGAACCACTTCAAATGTTGTTTGAGAAACTCCAGTTGCCGCGCTGAAGACAGCACGAATGGTCATGTCCGTAGTCATCACTAAGTCTGTTTCTGGATTGGAAGGATCGGTAAACGAACCTGTTCCACTTACTATTTCCCAACCTTGAAACGTTCCACATCCTACACCTGGAGCATCTAAACTAATGGGAAGATCGGCGAAGAAGGTTCCTGTAAAAGGAGCATCAACGCTATTAATTGGAACCTCTTCAATTTCAATCACTCCAACTCCTTCGATTTCGACGGTGAGCGTTAATGCAGTTACGTCATAACAATCCTCAAGTCCTCCAATTACCTCACTGTTACAACGCGCTAAAATGAAGTCACGTAATTGCTGAACACTGGTTTGCCATCCGCCATAGCTCCCGCCCCAACGATCGCATTGACGCTGCATTTCAGGATCAATAACGTTGATCATGGAATCCAACACGGCAATCATTTCCGTGCAGGAGAAAATCGAATTACTCAAACTTGCGTAGCGCTGTATATAATCAGCAAAAAACTCCTCGTTATCAAAAAGCGCGTTGAGCACAGGAATGTGACCTTGGCCACCCACGTCTCCCATACCATCGGTTTGGCAAGGATCTGCATCTGGCTGTGTACTTGGTACTCCTGTATAATTGACGTAATGTCCAAATGACGCATCATTATCCCAAAGAGTATATCTCCATCTCTTGGCATCACCCTCGGGGTGCCTTCCTCTCCACCATGCGGTATTCCAATTGAGCCAGTCGGTGGTCACCACATAGGTATTTAGAATAAAGTAATCGATCAAGCTCATGTGATTGTATTGCGTCAATACATAATCATAGTTTGCTTGATCGGTCATGTCGTTGGTAGTGATAAAATCAACTAAATCATACCAATCGGCCCCGCTTCCATATTCTTCCCAAGTTCCTCCCCACGTCTTTAAAAAATCAACAAATCCTTCGGGTTGATCGTAGTAATGATCTGTAAAATCGATATCGTCTACCTTTTCTCTTGCCTCGTAAACTCCCCAGTATTCTCCATTGAGATATACAATGCAGCTTTCCGTGCTTCTCTCATCTAAGTGAAGGTCTCCAAGAATTGAAAGTTCATGCACGTAAGCATCTCTCACGTGGGCACCTCCTGAGAAAGGATAGTTGTCATTGGCAGCAGCTTTGAAGATAACGCGCTCATAACCATCACGGTCTCTTGAGTTAATAATAGGATGTTCCACCTCATTGTCATAGCCCAAGGCATCTCGTGTAACGTAGTCAAAACCTCTTTGGCCATAAGCATTGCTATCGTTTCCGTGCTCGTTGCTATCCCCGCTTGCTTCCACTAGAAAAGTACCATTGGCAGTGAAAAACTCGATGTGCATCATCTCATCACCGAACCATGATCCATCTCCCACATCGTCGCCGCTTGCTGAAACAACAATGATGCTGTGTTGATCTGTTCCAATGAAATAGGTATTCGTTTCAATGAAGCTAGGAAGAATTCCTGCAGTTGGTGATATAGTCACTGCCCGTAATACAGTGGTTGAAGTAATGTTAATTGGGCTCGTATACGCCGTAGAACCTGTGCCCGGTGTAGAACCATCCAAGGTGTAGCGTATTACACCACCCGGTTCCGTGGTGCTTAAACTAACTGAAACAGTCCCCGCATAATATCCTGCTTGCTGACTCATTGTAGGTGTTGAGGCATAGGCAGTGCCGGTTGCGCTTGCATTTGCAGCATCAGGAGTTGGATTGGTACAAATTCTCCAATCTGCGCCACCGTCTGCGCTTCTTGCCCAGCTATGATTCGCTTGATTGGGTGTTATGATATCAAAATCATATTGCTCCAAAATTGCCCCAGCCGGATTCGCAAATACAATTTCCTCTCCTGCAGTTTGTGTAACTTTAAAAGAGGTATTTAACTGACCTAGAAATCCAGGATCATAATCACCCGTACCTGATAAAAGAACGGTGCGGTATCCAAAAGCTGGAACGGTTGTCCCGGCAGGAATCTCCCATTTTGTAGGATTGGCTGCGTTGTCGCTGAGGTACCATCCTGAGATATTTACCGCAGCTGCAGTAGGGTTATAAAATTCAACCCAATCTTCATATTCGGGTTCCCAGCCTCCTCCAAGCCCCCAATCTGAATAATTCGCGGCACAAAATTCATTCAACACCACTTGCGAATGCATAGAGGTGTTCAATAGTAAAACAGCGATCACATTGAGTGCGAGAGTTTTAAGAACTGGCTTCATTTCTTGAGGTTATATTACCAATTGTTAAGACAACATCAATGGTTGATTGGTTGCACAACAATTGAGGTTGAATTAACAGGCAGGTTTGCTACAAAAATAAGGGGAATAACCCTAAAACAAAAATCCCGAAATGTTAATCTCGGGATTTCTGAAACACTTAAAACTAATTGATTAAACGAGCTAATCACCTTTCGAATTATCGAAAGACCTCGCGAAGATAATAATTCCATAACAAAATCTTTCCCCTAACTCCTCAAAAATCACTATGATACCCAATATTTTTCTGCGATGGTGTAATTTTCATTTTCGATGTTTACTTTTGAACCGAAAAATATATCTCATTATGGCACACGGAAATCACGACGAACATCATCACGGACATCAAGAGGCAGAACAAAATGAGATTGGAGGTCCTGTAACCTTCGCCATTTTCTGTTTTGTAGTGACTGTAGTAGTCATTTACTTCTGGGCAAAATAAAAAAAAACTCCGAAATTGATTTCGGAGTTTTTTTCTTTATCGAATAATTTTCATCTCATCCAAAAGATAGCCTGCATTGGCGTAGACATCTATTACCCAAAGTACATATCCAGCATCAACCATGATGTTGCGGCAAATTTCAGGGCTATAGAAAATATCGCTCATTGTACTTTCCCAACTCCTGTCAAAGTTGATTCCAACGAGGTGTCCTTCGGCATTGAGCGCTGGACTTCCGCTGTTTCCCCCAGTAGTGTGATTGCTTGCGGTATAACAAACGACCAACTCCCCGCCTCTTGCATAAGACCCATATTGTCTTTTTGACAATAAGTTCTCTAGGCGTTGCTCAATTTTGAAGTCATACTGCCCCGTCTTGAATTTATCCAATATACCGTCTGCTGTGCTATACCAATTATACATCATCCCATCGTGAGGAGCGCTTCCTTCGACTTTTCCAAACGAAACACGAAGGGTGCTGTTGGCGTCACTCCAATCATTGACGGCTGGAATTTTGTTTTGCTTCTCACGCACATAAACATTCATCATGGATTCCAACGATGCAGCAAACAAGCGTGATGAGGGCAACACTTTCTCGCTGTAATGTGTATAAGCTTCTTCAGCAATTGCCACTACAGGATCTTTTTTCCATTTCTTAAGGGAAGATGGCGATGCCTTTTTGATCCAATTGATGACGGCGGTGCTATCTCTAAAAATGGTCTTACCATAAATCCTCTTGACCGCATCGTCCATTCCTTTGGCAGTATAACTTTTAAAGGTTGTACCAATACTATTTCCTACATAGTTAAAATGCATCGGTGTCATTCTTCGAAACAGTTCTTTCTCTGTTTCCCAATCCAAGTTTTTATAAAAGAGTCTTATAGAGTTAACAAGACCTTCCCTTGTAGATTCAACCTTGTTTGCCTTTTCCAGTTCTGCATAATTCTTTACAAACGATGACAAATCATTTGCCACTGCGAACACTTCTGGACCGAAGAAAAAATACTCCACAAAACCATCCCTAGAGAGATTAGACATTTCATTTTGTGCATAGAGTTTTTCTATCCTAGGCAATAGATTCATTAAAGCAGTATCTCCCTTTACTTGTTCCAAAAATTTCTTTTCTTCATCCCTTTTTACTTCAATGGCATCGTACCTGATCAATCCTAGTTCTTGACCAATCCACTTTTTATAAGCATTGCTTATATCGCTCTGTTTGGCCGCGTATTGAATTCGCTTTTTATCACTGCTCTTCATCGCTGCATCAATCACGGACAAAGAGGTTTCTCGCATCTTTATGCGCATTTTATTGCTTTTGTTCAACGTATAGTCAACTGCATAGCTCGTGAGTAGGTGTTCTGTGCGACCAGGAAAACCATAAACCATGCTATAATCATTCTGCTTAACACCTTTCAAAGAAATTGGAAAAAAGTGGGCCGGATGATAAGGAACGTTGTTGGTGCTGTATTCCGCAGGCTCATTCTTCGCATTGGCATACACCCGAAACACAGAAAAGTCGCCAGTATGTCTGGGCCAAACCCAGTTATCGGTATCTCCTCCAAACTTGCCTATTTCACTGGGAGGTGCTCCCACCAAACGCACATCCGTATAGGTTTTTGTCACAATCATGAAAAATTGATTGCCATAATTAAATGGCCTAACTACACACTTTAGTCCAGGGTTATTCGCATTGGCTACCTCTTCAACCTTCTTCTTGTTTGCTGATTTTATCTTTTCCATTTCTTGCCAAGATAAAACCGAGGCTATGCCTTCCATCATAGCACTAGTTACTTCCTCCATGCGCACTACAAAAGTCACCGTCAAGCCTTCACAGCGTAATTCTTCACTTCTACTCTTCGCCCAAAAACCATTTCTTAAATAATCATTTTGTAGCGAAGAATGATACTGTATGTAGTCAAAACCACAGTGATGATTCGTAAAAAGAAGTCCATCAGGAGAAACCATCTCTCCAGTGCAACCTCCACCAAATAGAACAATAGCGTCCTTTAAACTCGAGCCATTGACAGAGTATAATTCTTCTTTAGAAAGCTTCAGTCCGTACGATTTCATCTCATCATGAATACTTCCAAGAACAGAAGGAATCCACATTCCCTCGTGAGCAATGGATCGCACACTGGCGCACATCACTAAAACAACTGCGAATAAAAAACGCTTATTTCTCATCGGTTTTATATATAAATAAATAATAATACCCTGCTACTGCGAATGTAATTCCCAACAGGATAGGGAATACAAAGAAAATAAATGGCTGCTGGTCTGACTCAGGTAATTCTTGTTGACTGATGTATCGGTAGATGGGAATGCAGATAACCGCTACACAAAACAAGAGAAACAAATAGTTGTAGGCTTGGTTTATTCCTTTGAAAAGTTTGTAAAGTCTAGTTTGTTTGAAAGCTTCTTCTTCGGCTTCTTTTTGCTGTCTTCTCATTCGCGCATACGCAAACATTTCCTGACGTTTTGCCCAAGCCTCATATTGCCTTTGTCTTGCTTCTGGATCCAGCGTGGGTTTGGCGACACCATTAATAAATGCGGCGTGCCTCCTTCTCCTCGCGGGATCTACTAGGTAGTTGTAGGCCTCTGTTATTTCATGAAACTTTTTTGGATCACTCCATTCGGATCCTGTGTCTGGGTGATACAGTTTTACCAATCGACGGTAAGCCCTGCGCACGTCCTCATCCGATGCCGTTGCTTCCAACTCGAGTATGTTAAAGTAATTTTTCACCAAACTATTCAATGCACTGTTGATTTGAAGTTTCAAAAATAGGCATCAAATAATACCCTTTAAAAAAAACGAAATACATTACTTTTGGTTCAGTTATGCTGACCATAGACCTAAGAAGCGATACCGTTACTAAGCCTTCACAAAACATGCGAGAGGTAATGTACAAGGCTCCAGTAGGAGACGATGTACTGAATGAAGATCCCTCTATTCATCAATTACAAGAGTTTGCTGCCAGTTTATTTGGGATGGAAGATGCCCTATTTTGTAGCAGCGGTACTCAAACAAATCAGATTGCCATTGCGTGTCATACGCGTCCGGGGGATGATGTGATCTGCAGCAGTCTTTCGCACATATACCTTTATGAAGGTGGCGGTATAGCGCTTAATTCAGGTTGCTCTGTAAGTATGGTAGAAGGGAACAATGGAAAACTCACCGCCTCCATGGTTCAACAACTTATTCAACCAGACGACATTCACAAACCTAGAACTACGCTAGTGTCTTTAGAAGATACGGTAAACAAAGGAGGGGGAACATGTTATGAGCTGAGTGACATTAAAGAAATCCATGCATTATGCAAGCAAAAAAATCTCGCATTGCACTGCGATGGAGCCAGATTATTCAATGCTATTCTTGCAAAAAATCACGACCCGAAAGAATATGCCTCTTATTTTGACTCTATCAGTATTTGCTTGAGCAAAGGACTTGGCGCTCCCGTTGGGAGCTTGCTGTTGGGTAAAAAGGCTTTTATTCAAGAAGCGAAAAGAAAAAGAAAAGTATTTGGAGGAGGCATGAGACAGGCGGGGATTATTGCCGCTGGAGCGCTCTATGCACTAGAGCACAATAGAGCTCGCTTGCAGGAAGACCATATTAGAGCAAAAGAAATTGAAACTCTTCTTCAAAAAATGCCTTGGTGTAAGACAGTAGTCCCCGTTGAAACCAATATCGTTATTTGGCAACTGAGCACTGATATTCATTCAAGCACAGCAGTAGCCAAACTCAAGGAATCGAACATTCACTGCTTTCCCTTTGGGGAGGATAAAATTCGCTTTGTAACCCACTTGGATTACACACACCAACACCATCAAAGGCTTCTCGATGTTTTGCCTACTATTTTACTATAAAGCCTGATTGATAAACTTGATTACCGAAAGAAGCTCTTAACCAGTACTGACCACTCGAAAACAGGTCCAAATAAACAAAAGTAGATTCGGCCGAGGTGAGTTCTGTGCGCACCAACTTACCGGTATTGTCAAATACCTCTAGCCTCCATGGACCAACGGAAGGAAACTGAATAGTTATCTGGCCCTCGCTGGGGTTTGGGTAGCACATCAATCCATTGCTGGTTGCTTCATCGACAAAAGTGCAATCATCCACCTCAAATGAAATTGCAACAACATCATTGCAGCCCTGATCATTGCTTACAGTAACAAGAATAGAATTGTTTCCTATATTCCAATCTTCGCCATTTACCAGATAAACATTTCCTGCAGACCCGTCAAACCAGAAGTAGCTATATTGAGGAGTGAGTTCGATTTCAATGCTGCCATCATCACAAAGCACGTATTCCTGTTGTACTTCAAATTCAAAATCATTCACTGCGTTTAATTGAAAACCCAGCGGATAAGGACACTCATTGGCATCTAGAATGATTCCTGTGTACTCACCATCATCCAGACCGCTGATCGTATTACCGGAATAAGCAGCACCACCCGGACCGTTCCAATTAATTTGATAAGGCGGAGTCGCACCAGATACATCAACAGAAAGTTCACCATCGAAACTCGCCCCACATGAAGGAGGGTTAGAAGACAAAAACACATTCCAGAAAATCGGCTCGAAGATTTCGTAGCTGTCATTGTACTGTATGCCACAGGCCGAAGTGATTTCAACTTCATATACACCCGCATTCAATCCAGTAAGATTGGGTTCATTAGAAGAAAATCCATTCGGTCCCGTCCATTGCGCAAAGAAATTAATGCCTTCTCCAATGATGTAAGGATAAATGGCTCCGTTTCCTGTATCTCCTTTGTTTACGGGACAATTTATTGCAGAAACAGAAGCAACAAGTTCCGGAGTTCCGTCATATGAATAGAGTCCCAGCGCCACTTCTCCAGAAGCATTGTAGTATCCATCCACTTGAATATAATAGGTAGCTCCAGGCTCGAGGCATGAAACAAACAATCGGGAAGAATAAATATCCGATGTGGCGCATGGAATACCAGTATCATCGTTGGCAGAAATCAACTCAAAATTCTCAAAGCCATTGCAATTTTCTGATTTGTAGAGTGCGATTTGCGTATCAAATCCTTGCAATGAGCCACAGGTGGTAATTTCATATCCTTGGTCCTCTTCAGCGATGAAATATGCCCACACACTTCTCGTAGACGTTCCCTCGCACCATAGGCCGTAGTTTCCGCAACCACCTCCTTCAGGGGCTATTTCTCCGAAACCAGCCAAGGCATACGTATTATCCAAAACGATCTCACTGTCCAACGTTATGAACTCTGCTCCGCACGGTTGATCATAGAGGGGAGTATTTGAAATTCCTGCAATAAAGTTCACACTATTTCCAAAACCCGAACCCGTAAATAATACAGTAAGAGCACCGTTTTGATAAATCTCAAAAACAAGTCCTCCATCTCCCCAGCTATCTAAAAAAATCAGATCATAGCTTTCTCCAATATTGAGGCATATGGGATCAGTAGTTACCATGGTGTTTGCGGGATAGCCCAAAGGGCCGTCATCGGCTGCCAGTCCTTCGCAATTTACGTTGACGTTTCCCCCTTCAGCAATTACTCCTTCACCGCAATCGTTGCCCGCAGGAACCAACTGCCAGTAAGTTTCATAGGGCCAAGCATCCGTGTAGATGTTCATGAAGACTTCTACTTGATTCGACTCACACTGAGTCCATCCATGGATAAAGGTTGATGCGAGAAGGAGTGAAACGAGAATTTGGCGCATGGTTAAAAGGTTGTTTGACAAATATACATTCTTAATAACCTTGTTTGTAAGCTTTAAATTCGCTAGGTTTGAAAGGCTAATTAAATACGTGACCTTTGCCAAAAGTAGCTACATGAAGATTTTCCCGGGATGCCGCCAAACACTTCCTATCATTGGAGAGGAGGAAAAAGTATATTTAGTTGGCAGCGAAAACTATCATATTCCTCTACCAAAGAGAGACCTTAAAGATCCTAAAGAAATCGGTGATCCAGTAGAAGTATTTACCTTTTACAATGAAAATCGTGAATTAGAGGCGACTACGAAGATGCCAGAAATTCAAGTGGGCGAAGTAGGAGCATTTCGCGTAGCAGACGTGAATGATCTAGGAGCATTTATCCATATCGGCACCAAAAGAGATATGTTGATACCACGCAGGGAGATGAAGGAAGAGCTTACGAAAGGAAAACTGGTAGTGGTAACGCTTCAGGTAGATGAAAAAAACAATAGACTCTTTGCATCCCCTCGCATCAATACATATATCAAAAACGATTTAATTGATGTAAAACGCGGAGATGAAGTAGATCTTCTCATTGGTGAACGTATTGAGATTGGAAGGCGAGTGATCATCAAAGGAAACATGGTGGGCATTATGTTTCGTCAAGAAATGTTGCGAAACCTTCGCGAAGGCGATCGCATAAAGGGATATATTCGAAAAATTGAAGGAAAAGATATACAAGTGAGTATGTCTAAAGAAGGAGAAGAACTCATCATCGATGCAAAAGAGAAGATCATGGACTTTCTCAATGCGAATAATGGCTACATGCGCCTCAATGATGATTCCGATCCGGAGGAAATCAAAATTCGTTTGAGAATGTCTAAGAAAACATTCAAAAAAGCAGTGGGAGCATTATATAAAGAAGAAAAAGTGACGCTTACACGATTCGGTGTAAAACTCAATAAAGAAGATGATAACGGCTGATCAGTTTTGGAACTGGTGTGTGAACTTCTTCCTCTTTGACCCAAAAGAGCCTTTCATATTCACTGGTTATACTTTTTGGATTTTTTTCGGCCTCGTCCTTTTAGTGGATAGTTTTATCTACAAAAAGCGACTCATTAGACATGGATTTCTATTTCTCGTTTCCATGTTTTTCTATTATAAAACAACGGATCTGTTTTTTCTATTGCTGCTTTTTACCGCGCTTTGGGATTACTTCATGGGGAAGCTGATTTATCAAACAGTTTCTATCTCTAGGAAAAAAATTTGGCTTACTGCGAGCGTTGTAATGAATCTAGGCATTCTGTTTTATTTTAAATATGCCTACTTCTTCACAGATTCCTACAATGCACTCATGGGAACACAACATGAAGTTATGAATGTTGCCGCGCATTGGAGCAATGGTTTTTTTGGAACACATTTCACAGTAGATAAGATCATTCTCCCTGTAGGGATTTCATTCTTTACGTTTCAGAGTATTAGTTATACGGTAGAAGTGTATCGAGGTCATTTAAAGCCTGTTGCCCATTTTACAGATTTCGCATTTTTCGTCAGTTTTTTCCCTCAATTGGTAGCAGGTCCCATTGTAAAAAGTACTGACTTTATACCTCAACTTTATAAAGAATATGCTCTTTCCCGAGAAGAATTTGGTCTCGCCATTTTTTGGATTTTGAATGGGCTAGTCAAAAAAATATTTCTATCCGACTACATTGCTGTGAATTTTATTGATCGAGTTTTTCTAAAACCCGATGCATATACTGGATTTGAAAACTTAATGGCTATCTACGGTTACAGCTTACAAGTATATGCTGACTTCTCAGGCTATACAGACATGGCCATAGGGATTGCAATGCTCATGGGTTTCTACCTCACCAAGAACTTCGACTCACCCTACAAAGCTACAAGCGTTGCCGACTTTTGGAGACGCTGGCACATGTCACTGTCCAATTGGTTGAGAGATTACTTATACATACCTCTTGGCGGTAACAAATCTGGATCGATTGCCTCTTACATTATATATGTCTTGTTCATATTCATCATTTCGCTTCTTGCTCAATCCTGGCTTGTATTGCTAATAAGCGGTGTTGTCACATTGATGCTTGTTGCATTGTCTCAATGGTTGAAATCACTAGGGAATTGGTTGAATACAAATTTAAATCTAATGCTGACAATGCTCATAGGTGGCTTTTGGCATGGTGCGAGTTGGAACTTTATTATTTGGGGAGGCTTAAACGGGTTGGGACTGGTTTTTTATAAACTCTGGAATCCTATTAGTCCTTGGAAGAATAAGTCCAAATGGTATTGGCGAATCTGGGCCATATTTCTCACCTTTTCGTTCATTTCATTTACTCGTGTTTGGTTCCGATCTGGGTCTAACAATGGATGGAGTGAAATGACCGAAACTCATAATATCACCGACGAGTTTTGGTCTGCTACTTTAATGCTCGAACAGATTTTTTTCAAAATGGACTGGAGCGTCGCCCCGATGGTGTTATGGGCGTACAAGTCTGTTTTTGTGACCGTTCTTATTGGTATGGTAGTACATTGGCTTCCTTCCTCCTGGAAGAGTTCTTATAGAAACTTCTTTGCCAAGCTTCCTTTACCGGCGATTATTGTAGCCATCATTGGGGTTATTTTCTTTTGTTATCAAGTCATCTCTGCAGATCTTCAACCCTTTATTTACTTTCAGTTCTAGAAAAAACGTGATATAATGTCCTTTTAACATCACAACTTCGCTATATTTGATAAAGGAACTCTTACTTCTTACTTAAATACCACTATGCGTGTCTTAGAACCGACATCCATTAATGTTATGAGTGGCCCACCTGGTGTGAAAAACCGGGTGCAGGAATTCATTGAAAACGATAGTCTCGATGGATTCTGGATACTCGATGTCGAGCACGGAAATCAAGAATACACCTCCCCTCGTTTTTGGGAAGTATTGGGATATAGCATTGATGAAGTAAAAAGCAAAGAAAGTCTTGACTGGAAGGATGCCATCTTTAAACCAGATCTACAAGTCGTTTTCGACTTATTTGAAAAACATATTACAAGCACTGTAGAATCGCAATTCGAAGTAGAGGTTCGCTACCTTCATAAAACTGGCGATTTAAAGTACTTTAAATGTAAATCCTTAGGTATTCGCAATGATTCGGGCGAGTTATCGATGGTAGTTGGAGCGCATGTGGATTGCACCCAAGAAAAGCTCATCGAACTTGAAAGCAAAAAGCAAAGAGAGCTTTTTGAGGACTTTTTCAATCTTGCCAGACAATTGCTTTGCATCACCAATCTCGAGGGTGAATTTGTTCACTTAAATCGTGCGTGGCAAGAGGAATTAGGTTATTTGCCAGAAGAAATGCAACGAAGAAATTTCGCTGAGTTTCTGCACCCAAGTGATGTTAGCAAATCCCTTGATGCTTTACAAAGCATACATTACGATGCATGGGAACAAAATTTTGAGAATCGCTTTATTCATAAGAATGGTCAAATCGTCTATTTATCTTGGAGGATCACTGTAAGAGATAATTTACTCTATTGGTGTGCCCACAATATCACCGAGAGAATTTTAAAAGACATTGAATTATCGGAATTAGAGCGTATCAGAGAACACTTAAAGCATACCAATCATATTGCAAAGATTGGCAATTGGGAATTAAATATCGAAAATGGAGAAATTGTATTGAGTGATATGTTCCGGGCGATATGCGATTTATCTTTAGATTATCAATCAAATAACTTAAAATATTTCGACCACTCCTCCCCTGACATGGATGAGCACATTAGTAACCTGACCACAGAACTAATCAATACTGGTCGACCTTTTGCAGAAAATTTTGAAATCATCACTTTCAAAGGGAATAAGAAATGGGTGCACGTGACTGCGACGGGAGAATTTATCCATAACAAATGCGCTCGTATTTATGGGACCCTTCAAGATATAACCAATCAGAAAAAAAATGAAATAGAGCTCTCACAACAGAGAGATTTGTTAGATAAAATGAATTCGATTGCACGCATCGGAGGCTGGCAATTGGATGTTCCTACCAGAAATTTCAGACTAACAAAACAAGCAAAGATCATTCATGGCTTCCCCATTAAAACGGAGCCAACACTGGATCAGATTATTCTACTTTATAAAGAAGGTCCTAACAGAGACTTGCTAGTAGAACTAGTGAACAATACTATTTTGTCGGGAAAGCCATGGACGGGCGATTTCATCATTCATACCCAGGATCAAGGCGAGCGATGGATGCGTATACAAACAGAAGCAGATTTTGTCGGAGGCCTTTGTATAAAAGCATTTGGAACAGTGCAAGACGTTACTGAGCTCAAGAAAACGCAGCAAGAACTGCATGGATCGGAACAGCGCTTTAAGCTTCTACTGGAGAATCTTGCTGACATTATATTTATAGTGGATAAAAATCTTTGTTTTCAGTATTCCAGCCCAAATATTGAAAAAATTATTGGGTGGAGTGCACAGAAGGTACCGGGCCAAAGAGTTTTTGACTATATCCATCCAGAAGATCGCGATCTGGTATTAGAGAGCATTGGTAAAGTTATATCGCAGAATATCCGTGTAGAAAACTTAATTTATCGAGTACGCAATAGCGATGGTGCTTGGCGATGGCACTCTACATCTGCATCTCTTCTGAAAGAAAAAGACGGTGAACCCGTGTTATTGGGTGCAGCAAGAGATGTGACCATTATTAAAGAGACAGAACAAGCGCTCATTCGATCGGAAAAATCAAGTAGTTTACTCGCTAATCAATACAAAGAGTTATTAGATAATCAATCCGTCTTTATTATGAAGACAGATAACAATGGGTGTATTACTTATTGCAATGATTACTATAAACTTTTTTTCAAAATAAACCAAGATATTGTAGGAAGGCATGGACTGGAGTCCATTGTCCTAGAAGATCATGAAAAGGTGAAGGCCACTATTTTCAAATGCTACAGCGAACCGGGTAAATCTCATCCAGTGATATTGAGAAAAATAGATGGTTTAAAAAATATCAAGGGATCGAAGTGGGAATTTAAAGGTATACTTGATGAAAATAATCAAGTTAAAGAAATCCTATGTGTGGGGTTCGATATCACAGAACAGCTAGAAAATTTAGAAAAAGCCGAGAACTTAGTAAAGATTAGTGTTGATCAAAACTTCAAGCTTAAAAACTTCTCCCACATTATCTCACACAATATTCGCTCCCACTCTGCCAACTTAGTATCCCTGGCAGATTTCATAGGAACCACAAGTGATCCAGATGAAATGCGAGCGTTTATTGATATGTTGAAAGTAAGTACCACCAAGCTCGATGAAACTATTTTCAATCTTAACCAAATTATTTCCATTGAAGAAAATAGACATGGAGAAAAATCCAAGGTTAATCTCAAAGAAGAAGTTGAAAAAACCGTACAAACGATCAATGCAGACTTGTATAAATATCATGCATTAATTGAAATTCAGGTAGAAAAGAATATCTCTGTGGATGTCGTACCTACGTACTTAGAGAGCATTCTATTAAACTTATTCACCAATGCAATTCGCTATCGCCACCCAGACCGGAATCCGGCTATTCAACTCACAATAGAGCGCCACAGAAATTACACCGTACTTAACTTTTCGGATAACGGGCGAGGAATTGACCTAGAAAAACATGGCAATAAGATCTTCGGAATGTACAAGACATTCCATGGAAATTCAGATGCTCGAGGATTTGGATTGTATATAACAAAAACCCAAATGGAATCCATGAGTGGAAAAATTGCAGTAGAGAGTACTGTAGGACTTGGAACTACTTTTAAACTATTCTTTTTAAATGAAAATACCTGAAATAATCACCGTTGAAGATGATCCTATAACAAGCATGTTGCTGCGTAAGCTCATTGAACGCAATAAAGATATCGATCATTGTACCTCTTTCAATAATGGGGAAGAAGCCTTTGACTTCGTAAAAAGAAGAATACAAGAAAATGACACCCCCAAATTGATTCTTCTTGACTTGAATATGCCCATCATGGACGGTTGGCAGTTCTTAGATGCTCTTGCACTTTTTCCTGAATCAAGAAAAATCCAAGTATATGTGATGACCAGTTCCATCGATACTGGCGATTTTGAAAAATCTAAGAGCTATGACATGATTAAAGGATACTTTTATAAGCCTATTTCTCCTTTGTTGCTCTCGGAGGTGGTAAGTAAATACGGTGAGAATTTTATCGCTTAATAAAGTCAGAAACAACGCGAACAGTCCTTTCATCCCGTGGTCCTTCAATATAGGCTTGGAGCGCGGTGTCCCCTTGCAAGCGATACACGATTTTCTTAGGAAAATCATGACCCGGGTTCGAGAACTCAATAAAATCCTCTCCTTGAGCTGTTCTTCGGAATTCAATCACCTCGCCATTGTTTTGATCGGATATCTGAGCCTTATAAACGGCAATACTATCAAATTTTACGATGCTAAGAAACTCAATGAAAACTGTATCTCCTAATTCAACGACATATCCTTTCCCCCTCAAGTTTTCTCCTTCTGCTCTGCTCCATTCTTCAATTTGATGTGTATCCGCGGCGGTTGATTCCCATCTTCCTATCAATCGCTGCAAATCAAATTCACCAGGGGTGCGGTCGGAAATACCACAAGAACAAGCTAGGCAACATAAGAAAAGTGCTAGTGGACGCGTCATCAGAAAGCGAAAATAATCAAATTACCCCAGAAATTAATAGCATTCCAAAAAGGACTAAACTAACGCGAATAAATCGATTGATCCAATCCCATTGTTTCTTCTGCATCACTTTATTGCCTATAAATGCTCCTAAAAAGGCAGCCAAACAGGCACCAATGAGCTTTGCATCTACCAATCCGACACCCACTGCTTTTATTGCCGCAAAATAAGTAGCAATGCGTGTGAGATCCACTAGAATCGCCAATACTACCCGCGACCCCATAAACGCTTCCTTTGATAGTCCAGCTTTCATTAGAAAAGCGCTGCGAAGCGCGCCTTGATGCCCAGTCATACCGCCAAAAAATCCGGATATCAATCCTCCGAATACAAGTGATTTCTTGGACCAGCTAAAAGGCCGTTTCTCTAGTGACAACTCAAGACCCGCAAAAACCATGATTGTAACTCCAACCAAGAAATTCAATAAAGTCACCACCATCTGCGAGTCGCCAACGTAGTAAGTCATAACCACCACGGGCGTGGTAATAATGGATAAAACTCCAGCCCCTAAAAGGGCGCCAACAACACTAGTGAATCCGAATGCTTTTATAATACTCCAGTCCGCATATTTACCCACTAGAAATAACTTGAATAGATTATTTGCCATATGGACTATGGCTGTTGCCGCGATGGCAAGAGGTGGCTCAAAGAACAGTAGGAACCCAGGAAGCAAAAGCGTTCCCAATCCAAAACCAGAGAAAAAGCTCAAGAAAGCGCCTCCCAATGCCAATAAAATCAAGACTATCATATCCATAACGCAACAAAGTAAAGGCATCTATGAAAATGAATGATTAATTTTCGTTTAATTCGTAGCCAAATGGAGCAGGGAAAAAACGAAGCAGAAAAGGCGGCCATCAATAAACTGCGCAGAAAGAATCATCTGCAACCATCCGACTATTATGTGGAGGGAATCCTCCGTTCGAATAGGGCTATTCTAGGTCAAGCCATTACCCTCGTAGAAAGCAATGCACCGGAACACCAAAGTCTCGCTGCAGAGATACTTCGAAAATGTATCCCCTTTTCGGGAAATTCTATCAGAATAGGAATTACCGGGGTGCCTGGGGTCGGTAAGAGTACTTTCATAGAGGCTTTAGGAATGAAGGCTATCGAGGAAAACAAAAAGCCGGCTATTTTGGCTATTGATCCCTCGAGCCCCATCTCTAAGGGAAGTATTCTTGGGGATAAAACCAGAATGGAAACACTTTCCATGTCGGATTCTGCCTTTATAAGGCCTTCCCCAAGTGCTTCTTCTCTGGGAGGGGTTGCTCGTAAAACACATGAAACTATATTCCTCTGTGAAGCTTCTGGGTTTGACTTTATTATCGTGGAAACCGTTGGTGTCGGACAGTCAGAAGTGGCGGTTCATCAAATGACGGACTTCTTTCTGTTACTTATGCTTGCAGGAGCGGGCGATCAACTTCAAGGCATTAAACGTGGGATCATGGAAATGTGCGATGCCTTGCTCATCACCAAAGCGGACGGTGAAAATAAAAACGCTGCAACCAGAGCCAAGGCGGAATATCAGTCAGCGCTACATTTCTATCCTCCGAAGGAAAGCGCTTGGATTCCTCCAGTCGATCTATGCTCCGCGCTCACTGGTGAGGGAATAGATAGAGCATGGAAAATCATTCAAGATTTTGAAAATTGGCAATCGGCCAGAGGATTCAAAATATCCCAAAGAAATCGACAGAACATCGAGTGGATGAACCAAACTTTAAAAGATCTCCTGGTAGAGCAATTCTTCTCCAAGCAACACGTCGCTGAAGCATTAAAAAAATACACTGCCATGGTTGAGAGCAATAAAATATCTCCATTCGAGGCTGCGGACATGCTGTTAAAAGAGTATTCTATCTAGCGAATACTTCCGCCCATATACAAATCGATCACCCCCAAAAGAAAACGCCCAACAAAAGCAGCTACTAGCAGCGCACTAACCACTATTCTTCCTGTTTTTTCTCTTTTGGTGAAATGATCATAATTGGCAATAAAGTCAACAAAAATACTAGCCACAGCAAGTAGCTCAAGAAAAATCAATAGACCCCAATGACTCTTTATCTCCAGATAAAAGGAGGCTACAAATGATGGAAAATAAGCTATTAAAAACTTACCCGCCCAATAAAAAATATTGTAAATAACTAGACCAAGAATAACCAATTGAATGGTTCCAAATTTTGATTTCATCACAGCAAATATAAACCGCACAACTAATTATAATCCGGACAAACTTTTTTTATGAAATCCACCTTGGGAGTTGCAGGGATAACATAAATCACACCTACTTCAAAACCGCCTCTTGCGTTGCTTGCTATTCTCAAATCACTCAAGTTAAAATCATAGCTCAACCCTACATCCCAATCGCCAACCCTTGCCCCCAGTAACATGTTTCCCGCGTCCTTAGCACGAGCGAACAATCCTCCGTATACGGAAATGGGCAAATAGGGTGAGTCATCAATCACATAGTGCGCTCTTCCTCCTAAGTTGAATTCAGTGAACGTCATTTGACGCATGATGAGAAACAACGGTTCTACCCCCCATTGTTCATCTATTTGCTGAAAATAACTCCCATGAAAATTAATTCTCGGATTCAATCGCACAAAACGCTCATCAAAAAAACTCTGTCTGGGTGAACTCATGTTCATCAGTGCCAAGCCCGCCCTCCATCTCTTGGTCGGTGAAATCGTTTTCGATACCAAAAGACCTGCGTGTGCATTGAGGTAACGTCTTGAGTCGCGATCAAAACTTTCTCCAGTGGACGTTCGTGGATCAAAAAAATATCCGTTCCATTGCTGATCGAATTGAAGAGCTGAATAGTCAATAGTCATGTTGGTTAAGCCAAGCATTAAACCTCCAACAACTTCTAGTCCTTGTTCTTTCTGATCCATCAGTTTCTTAGATGCCCCAGCATTAATCATGGTTAATGAAAGACCCGAGTCACCTGACTTGTCTGTGTAAATGGACAACACACCCCCCAGTTGATACTTTGACCATTGTGCAACATCCGCCGATAAGCCAAACGTTACATAAGGCTGAGTTACACTTCGCCATTGCGTTCTTTGATTTCCAATAAACCGATAAGCACCATCGAAATCACCTGCTAAGGCGGGGTTCATGTTAAATGGACTCTGCCAAAACTGACTGAAATGGATGTCTTGTGTAAATCCGAGTAGATTCACCGCTAAAAGGGATATAGCAACAAGCAGTTTCTTCATCGGATCACGGTGATGTTTCCTTTCTCAAAATAGGTTTGTCCTCCAGGACATACCGCTTCTAGATAATAAACAAAAACGGCAGGATCCACAGGCTTTTCTTTGTAGTAGCCATCCCATCCTTCAAAAAGCGAATTGGTTTCAAATACTTTTTCTCCCCATCTATTGAATATTTCAAATTTCAATTCCTCTATGTTCAGGGCACGAACGAACAACTTCTCGTTGCGATTATCCAAATTCGGTGTGAACGCATTGGGCACATAAATGCTTGGAGGGCCGCATACGAAATCAACGATCTGGACTACAACACTATCCCGTAGGATACATTCACCATCAAATACAGTAACGAAATACTCGGTGGTTTGAGCCGGTGTAGCCACTGGATTCTCAATATTGGTTGCATTCAAATAGAGCGATGGGCTCCAGAAATAGCTATATCCTTCTGGCAGGGCTAGCAATTGACTAGACTGGCCTGCCACGATAATTGCGGGGTCCGCACTTGCTTCTATCCCTTCTTGTCCCAAAAGACTAACTTGTACTACTACTTCATCCTCCGCACTACACCCTTGAGGCGTTTCAGAAGTTACAGTAAAAACGGTAGTGGAATTGACTACTGCTTCCACACTACTACTTCCCTGCCCTGAAATTATAAGTGACTCAGGACTCCATGTGTAAACAAATGAGCTATTCGGATTCACCACAGACAAAGGAACGGTATCACCAATACAAGCGGTAAAGTCGCCATCGATAATGGTCTGAAAGGACACCAGTTGAAGTTCAACAGTATCAACAGCAGTGCAGCCCTGCGCAGTTGCCCCGACGTAAATTGTTGTTGGAGAAAACAAATCAAAATTAAGCTGATTCAATTCCAATCCAGACGAAATAACGGGATTCAAATCGGGCTCTAAACTCCAAACGAAGAACGTATTTTCCAATGAAGATGTAGCAGAAACCAGAACATTTCCAGGTTCACAAAGCACTAGATCTTCACCAGCCTCGACTTCTATATCTACCACTTCCACGGATTGAAACAACGTATCTACACACCCTAGGCGAGAGACTAGCAAAACATAGTCGGTGCTCGTTCCGGGAATAAAAATGGGATTAGGGTCATTTCCATTGGATAGAAAAGAAGATGGTGACCATTGGAAAGAAATTGCTCCAGTGGTACTCTCTGGACCTAGTTCAACTGTTGCTCCATTGCAGGCTACAACATCGGGAAGAAAACTAACTACAGGTAAAACAACTTCGATATTCCTTCTTAATGTATCCGTTTGATTACAAGTTAAAGGATTGTTTACAACAAGCTCAATAATATAATTGCCAGGATTTGAGAACGTGTAAACAGGCTCAAACAATGATGAAGAAAAAAGCCCTCCAAAGTCCCATTCAAATGTTTGCCCGAGTGTGCTAGTATTATCCACCTGTATAGGTTGATTTACACAAACAACCGGAGGAACAGAAAAATCCGCAATGGTGAGTGGTTCTTGAAAATCAAATTTGAACACCGCATTATTACAGTTTCCGGAGTTATTGGTGGCACTCACTACAGCTCCAGGCGGGAAAATTGGAAAGTCATCATTGCTTCCGCAACCGGCACAGACGCTTTGATAGATGATTCCCTTTCTATCAAATCTGCTTGTACCCCCATCGACGTGCTCCTGACTGATATTTCCTCCGAAAAAAGTGGCGTATGTAATTGCAGAGGCATCTTCTTCCATGACCAAAAGATAAAAATCGCCACCATCGGTCGTGGACTGTTGCGCATCAGAGGTAACGGTCATTCCGGTGGTCGTGTCCGTATTCGGATTGAAAGCAGTATTTGTGTTTCCCCCCCATCCGCTTAAATAAATTTTTCCGCATATATCCACTGTAAATGCAGCCGGTGACAAATTGGGTTTACCCTCCCCTGTTCCAAAAACAGTTGACCATATTACCTCATTGAGATCGGCATTGAACTTTGCCACCAACATTCCGCTGTTTGGTTCACTCCACAACGCATTGATGACCATTGTTGAGTTTGGCGCCATCGTTTGACCAAAAACATGCACTTGATTTTGATCATCCATTTCCACAAAGTACAATTGATCATACGTTGCAGAACCAAAATAAGAAGCGCTTTCAATTCCGTTAGCTTCACTCAATCTAAGAATCCAGCCATCCGCGGTGCCACCCGCATAATTTGGCTGATATCCAGATGCTGTTGAATTAAAGTTAGCTCCTGTTGTTCCCCCGCAGAGATAAACAGTATTGTTGGGACCTATACAAACGCTATTGCCAACATCGTCACCATTGCTTCCCAGATAAGTGCTATAAAGTATATCGCTGAGATCTTCGTTCAACTTGATATAACAGGCATTCATCCCCGCTGGTGCAACAGAAATAGCACCATTGACGATTGGAAAATTATTCGAATTCGTGCTTGATGCAATAAGCACATTTCCTGCTTCATCTAAATCTATTTCGCCTCTAAACTCATCTGCATAATTGAACTTCAAACTTGGTACGGTATTGACCCCGTCATTGCCACTTCCACCAATAAAGGTAGAAGCCAATAACTGATCACCATTGATTGAAAACCGAGCGACAACTATATCGCTGCCATTGACATAATCCGTACCTGTGCCATCTGGAGCAAAGGGATTTCCATCATTGAACGAGGTATCAAATGCACTGTTAGTTACTGGGAAAGCTGGAGAACTGGTGGTTCCGAGCAACAGAACTTCATCCTGATCATTGCAAATAAGACTATGAGGTACCTCATCATTAGCTCCTCCTAAAAAGGAGCTCCACAACATCTCTGAACCATTCGCAGCATACTTAGAAATGGCGATATCGGTACCAGGCAAACCACCACCATCTCCACCCGCCCAAGTGGTTTGATACGCACCTACACTAATTGGATAATTCTGACCAAACGCAGTGCTGCCGCTGTATAAATTACCTTCGCTGTCATACGTAGCGGTCATTCCAAAGTTATCGGTAAAACTACCGCTATAAGTAGAAAATATCAAAACAGGATCAATGACCAATTCTATGGATTGGTAAAATCCATTTGGAAAATCAAATGAGAAAATCCCATCTTGTAGGGAATAGTCACATCTAACAATGGTCTTTTGCCCATCCACTATCTGATAGCACAAAGGTTTCTGTTCGTACAATATTCCCAATGAGGTGAAAAGTAAAATTCGCCCATTCTCCAACCTTACTGAATCTGCAAACTCATAACTCCACTGAATCTTAAATGGATCCGCTCCTGGACTCACTATCCAATCGTATTTTGCGTTGAACTCATCCGCGTAATGGATTAAGTCAATTCCAGGATAAACATCCTTTTGAGTGGCAGATGAAAACACTCGACAACGGGTGCTTGCAATCTCTGCATTTTTATGGAGAAAAAAATTGTAATACGTTTTCTGTAAAGACGAACCAAATGCTACCGAATGATCATTCGCTTTATGAAAGCGCTGTTTTACTACATGACCTTTGGTGCAAACATCATCTTCCCTTGGAACAATTCCAGAATGGGCGGTTTGGATAGAAGATAAATCAAAAAAATGATACGTAATTCCCTGCTTTTCTATGAAAGCTTTTCCTCCAAAAAGGTTGCATGAAAAATCTACTTCACTTGGCCATTGCCCTTTATTTTCAATATACGCAATTGCACCTTGTCCCCAGATCACTTCAGGGATAAGTAAGAACAACAAAAGTACAATCCGAGGAAACTTCGGTTTCATAATTCTCAAATATAACCAGAGTTCACGTACCTGAAAACAAAAACACCCCCGAAATGGAGGGTGTCTCTAGAGAATTTTATCTAATCACTTATTTTTTCTTCAATAACTCGGCGTAGCGTTTTTTGAATTTATCCATTTTAGGAGAAATAACGGCTCTGCAGTAAGGCTGCTCGCCGTTCAATTCAAAGTAGCCTTGATGGTAGTCTTCCGCAGGATAAAACTGTGAAAACGCCGTAATCTCCGTCACAATGGCACCGCTCCATTCTCCGCTCTCTTGTGCGGCTTTTTTAGCTAAATCTGCTTGTTCTTTTTGAGAATCGTTGTGATAGAAGATCGCACTTCTGTATTGCGTTCCAATGTCCGCTCCTTGACGGTTCAAAGTAGTTGGATCATGAGTCGCAAAAAAGACTTCTAAAATCTTCGACAATTCCACTTTTTTAGGATCAAAGTATACCTGAACCACTTCTGCATGTCCAGTAGAACCTGAACACACTTCTTTGTATGAAGGATTCTTCACTGTACCACCACTATAACCACTCTCCGCTTTAGCAACTCCATCTATGCTTTCAAAAACGGCTTCAACACACCAAAAACAACCCGCTCCAAGGGTTATGACTTCTAGACTATCTGTACTCATATTTTTCTCATTCCCAAATGTTTGGGAGGTATTAGGTTTATTTTCTGCACACGCCATTAAAAACGCAGCAAGAAAAAAGTTTACTAAAATAAATTTCATAGGTAAAAAACCCCAATTGCTACTATTTGTTCTCAGCTTCGATTCGGGTCTTTCTGAAACATTTGCTGAACGAGATAAATAGCAACGGCACTGATTAGAATTACAACCAAAGACTGGATACTTTTCCAAAAATACTTCTGAACGTACGACCACTCGATGATATCCCAAATCCCCAGCAAAGCAAGTATTGTAATTGCAAGGACTAGAAAAGTAAGTACGCGAAGGGTAATATTTTTTGATGAAAACATAGTGATGATTTTAAAAGATTAGTTATCGACGAATGTCCTAAAATATTGACTTCTTGTTATACAAAAAAGGTTAAGCCTAGAATCTAAATCGCAAAAAACCAAATGCCATAGAAAGAGTTGGTTGATTCCTAGTAAAAAATGTGATCATATCGCGTGAAGCTACGCCCAACTCATATCCACCATCACGAATACAAAAAGTTATTCCAGCGGGTACTTTGGATTCATAATTTCCTCCCGTGGCATAACCCGCGGAAAGAATCAGCCAACTAACGGGACGAATTTCCGTTCCAACCGAGATAAAGGCCTTCTCCAATGAGCCTACCTGATTATTCAAAGAATTCATTATATCCACTCCTGCGCGTATTTTCTCATGAAATTGATAAGAAATCCCAGCTCTGTACATTGCGGGTAAAGCTACTGTCAATTTCTCCTGTCCTTGCCAATTGACCAATCCATCATTTCCATTCAATGTTTCCACTTGATCCAATAAATCGAGACTTCCAATTCCTTGCGAGATGGATTCAACAAAGTCAATATCTTGGAGAGAATACACATTTCCATCCCATGTCATTGAACCAACATCATTGAGTGCCGCACTGATCATTAGTTTGTCTTTAATGATAACTGTTGCTCCAAAATCGAATCCCCAGCCTCGTCCAACTGGAGTTAATGACGGAGCATCATCTGGAAGCGATGATGGGTTTCCTTGGGAAATTTGTGAATAATCTATCGAAAACAAAGGAGAGAGCGCACTGAAGGAACTCACATTGCCTCCTTCGGTTGAAATCTGCATATAACCTTGACCGACCAGATACTTGGCACCAACCCCTCCGAAAACTCTAAGATTTTCATTGGAATAAAGCATTTTCCCGTAGGATAAATTAAACTCTCGAACCCAACTAAATCGGAGCGTACTTCCGGTGAGTATTTCACTCAATGAAGAAGCATTCAAGTCATTGATTCCCTTAATAACCAAGGCGAGACTGTCTGGGGAAATAGAAGGATTGAAAGGAATAGTATCGCCCGTGCTTAAAATCCAATCGGTGAAGTAAGAAGAATTATACCCCATCCATAAGAGTTCAGAAAGCTTCGGACTAAATTGACTGTAGAAATCCGCTCGATCTCTCATCGCAAAACCAAATGAACCGAGCTTGTTGGTGCGCATGCTGTAACCTACTCCTAAAACATCCAAATCAGCGCTGTTTGCATTGGTGCTAAACTCGTTCGCATAAAAAAGTTTCTGCTCCAAAGTCAAATCTTGAAAATCATCGCGCCTGATATTCTTGCGCACCTCATCCTTTGAAAGTGCACCGCTAAATACAGATACACCAAACTCTCCAAAGCCGACGGCATATCGCTTTCCCTCATGCCGTGAAGGTATGTCCAAGTTGGCAGGGTTGATACCCACACTTTGGTAATCGGTACTCCAAGTAGTTACCTGACCGTGACCCGTAAGATTGAATGAAGAGAACTCATTCTGTGAACGCAATTGTTGAAGAATGCACACCACAAATGAAAGAGACAAAAGATAGCGCATAAGAAGTATTTGGTTTGGTAGACCAAATATAATGATTCCTTTATGGAAGTGATTTAAGAAAGCGCTTCATCTCCTCATAGTGTACATCTATGTTGGAGCGTACCATACGTGTTCGAGGAAAATCGTTGGCACGCTCGTATTCCATTTGTTGCAAAACATCTTCTGGAATACCTGAATAAGACTCCAATCCCGATTCTATATTCAATAAACTATACAATTTCTTCACTGCGCCCATAGATTTATACATCAATGACGCATCAGGCCGATTGAAACGTGGCAACACTAAATATCCATCCAATATCATTCCTCCCATTACAGTGTAAAAACCTTTGCCTCGGCTATCTTCATTGATAAGAATACTCGGCCGCCCCATGCTGCTCGCATGAACATGTGCATGGACTCTGTATCCCACATGAATATCACAGGAGCCGTACACCTCCACCATTCTTTCTTCCGAGCCTGATATATCTTCAAATGGAATGTTTCGCTCATTGAGCCAGTTGATCCATTCATTTTGAAGTGGCTGATCAGGACTAATTTTATGATGAAAATAAACGGTAAGTTTCGAAGAGGTATAGCGCTTTCTTAGTAGTTCTAACAACGATTTCATTTGATAAAACATTCCTTTGCTTTTTAAATAAGATACCCCTAGAGAAAAAGCAATCGTCTGATAAGAATCTGGCTTATGAATGGAAGTTCCTATTTGATCGGGCTCATATAGTGCGGGACAACCCGTCATGGTAAACGAAGTCAATTTCTTGCTGAGTAAGACATTCAAAGTGTGATAGTCTCGGACACTACTGGCTAGTCCCGAGGAGTTGATTTTTCGAAGCAACGCATTTGATCCTTCAGAAAAAACATATGCTCCTGTGTTTTGCCACAGACCAGATTCTTCTTTATACCCCACTCCCATGGTTAGGATGGGCACTTTAATTCTATCTAGATCCTGAACCAATGGATACACACCGGGATACATATTGCTTTGCATCGATGGTCCGCCCGTTAGAATGAGTGCTCTACTGTTATTGACGACCTCCACTTGCTCATCGGTCAAGGGTTTCCAACCATCCCAATCCAGGATTTTTCTATCGGGTCGATGAAGATGAAACAATCTTTTCGCCTTGTACTTTATCAAAAAATCACCTGCATTGTTTTTGCCACCGGTAAGAAGGATGTACTGATCTTGCATGGGGTAAATGTATAAAACAAAAAAGCCGTCTCACCCATGGTGAGACGGCTTTCTATCATATTGGTCTTTTACTTTTTGCTTCCTTTCTCAGCATCAGCAGGAACATCTACTTTTGCTTTGATAGTCAACACAGTATTCAAAGGATCAGTATTCGCTGTGAGAGTAACACTCTTAGACTGGTCGCCGCTTTTTCCAGCAGAGTTAAACTGAACTTTGATTTCCCCTTTTCCACCTGGTGCAATGGGATCTTTTGGCCATTCAGGAACGGTACATCCGCAAGAACCTTTTGCTGTTTCAATAATCAAAGGCTCGTTTCCTGTATTGGTAAACTTGAAAATTGTTTCAGGCGATTCTCCTTGCTTAATTGTGCCATAATCGTGCTCCATCTTTTCAAATTGGATGCTCGTCTTCGCTCTAGCTTTTGATGCTTCCCCTTGACCTGCCTCCGTAGGATTTGCGCCTTTCTGTTGAGCCATTGTCGCTGTTGGGCTTTCCACTTGACGAGTAGAAATTTCGTCTGAGCTTTCGCTGGTCATTTTAAAGGCAATCAAACCTAATACACCTGCAATTACCACGAGTAATCCGATTTTAACTCCGTTTGTCATGCTTCTTCTATTTTTTGGTTTTAGATTTATTATTATTCTTTTTCACTCCCATTTCGTCATGGGCTAAATTCATGCTTTCAAAGGTGCCATCATTTATGACATCCAAGGCCTTTTTTAACGAGGGATTAAGGTTATTTATCACCTTATAAAAGGCCTCATTGTTATATAAATTTCTTGCAATCAAGGCTTTAGATCTAATGAGAATGGCGTGCTCTGAGATTTTCCATTGTTCTGCATTGAAAGTTACCTTCTCTTTCTCCGCCATCTCCTGAAGTTCTTTTATAGCACTTTCAGGGATGTTCCATTCTGCCACAAATTTATCAACCTCTGGATATTGCGCCAACAATTGGTCTCTATTTTTATCTGAAAAGGTCAACGCCCACTCATTGTTCACTCCTGTTCTAATTAAATCACTAAAGTAATCGCTGTTCTCAGTAGTATCGAGAGGAACAAAGATGTCAGGAAGAATTCCCCCACCCCCAAATACCGGACGTTTTTTAATGTTTGTAAAGTACTTCAATGAATCTGGAAGATTTAAGCTATCCAGTGAAAAGTACTCTCCTTTTTTATAACGCTCCTCTTTATCCTTTAAATATACCTCAAGACCATCATCGTAGGGTTTCTGAATGCATCGCCCAGAAGGGGTATAATATCTTTGAACAGTTAATCTAATACTACTACCATCTGTAAAATTCATCTGGCGCTGTACAAGTCCTTTTCCAAAAGAACGGCGGCCGATGATGAGTCCTCTGTCCCAATCTTGTACGGCTCCGCTTACAATCTCGCTTGCAGAAGCAGTTGACTCATCGATGAGAATAACTAATTTTCCTTTCTCAAAGAGTCCTTCCACCTTAGGATTCGCACGATCATCCTTTCTTTGGAACGCCTTGCCTTCGGTATAAACCAACAATTTATCCCCCGATAGAAACTCATCTGCCATTTCTACTGCTGTATTCAGGTAGCCGCCTCCATTGCCTTGAAGATCTAAAACTAGGCTCTCCATTCCTTTGGCTTTTAAATCCACGAGCGCCTTCTTCAGTTCCTCCATAGTGGTCTTGGCGAAGCGGGCAATCTTGATGTACCCAACCCCGGGTGAAACCATATAGGCAGCATCCACAGAGTAAATTGGAATATTGTCTCTAGTGATTTCATATGGAATTAGCCCCTGAACACCTTTTCTCTGAATGCCTACTTTCACCTTGGTGCCTTTAGGACCTTTCAGCCGAGAGGCCACACCGGTATTTTTTATGCCTATGCCGGCTACTGTTTCACCATTTACCTCAATAATCTTATCACCTGCGCGAATTCCGAGTTTTTCCGAAGGGCCACCACTAATAGGTTCTAAAACATAGATGGTGTCCTTAAGGATGTTAAACGTGATGCCTATGCCGCTAAAACTCCCTTGCAAAGGCTCATTGCTTTCTTGCATTTCCTCCGCAGTGAAATACGAAGAATGAGGGTCCAATTGTTCCAATAAAGCAACGATTGCCTTCTCAGTCAATTCCGCAGAATTGACGCTATCAACGTAGAGGTTTTCGACATAGTTCAGCAACATTGCGAACTTATCTGTAGTGGCTTCTGGCCGCTTTATTTGAGAAAAAATATAAGGAGAGATGAGTGCAAATGTCAACAACAAAAAAATTCTCTTCATACTATAATTTAAATTAACAGATGTTTCAAAGGTAAATCACACTTCAGAGATCAAGCCAAAACAAAACGTTAAGGGCGGCATCAAATATATTGACGCCGCCCCTATCCATCTTTCCCTTTCGTAAGAGTTATTAATCCGCTTGTGTAAATTCCTTGGCAAAACGCTTTCTATCGTTCTCGTTGCGGTAAATCTTTCTCAAACGAATACTCTTTGGAGTTACTTCCACATACTCATCGGCTTGAATGTATTCGAGAGCTTCTTCTAAAGAAAATTTGATTGGCGGAGCCATTCTCGTTTTCTCGTCAGAACCGCTCGCACGCATATTGGTCAACTGTTTTGTTTTTGTAACATTTACAACAAGATCATTGTCTCTTGTGTGTTCACCTATTACCTGCCCTTCGTATACCTCTTCATTCGCCTCAACAAAAAATCTTCCTCTATCTTGAAGATTGCTTATGGAATAAGCTACAGCTACACCGTTTTCCATGCTGATCAAAGAACCGTTATTTCTTCCAGGGATTTCTCCTCTCATTGGCTGATATTCCTTAAAGCGGTGCGACATGATCGCCTCGCCTTGCGTGGCAGTCAACATATAGTTTCGAAGACCAATGATGCCTCGAGAAGGAATCTCAAACTCCAGCACGGTACGATCTCCTTTGGGTTCCATGTTTTTCATTTCACCCTTTCTTCTTGTAACCGCCTCAATGGCTACGCCCGTCATATCCGATGGCAAATCCACGGTCAATTCTTCAACCGGCTCATGCTTTTGACCATCGATGTACTTTATCAAAACACGGGGCTGCCCAATTTGTAACTCGTATCCTTCTCTGCGCATGGTTTCAATAAGCACGCTCAAATGCAGCACGCCTCTACCAAAAACCATGAATCGATCAGCCTTATCTGTTTCTTGTAGTCGCAAAGCAAGATTCTTCTCCAACTCTTTCTCCAAGCGATCTTTGATATGCCTACTGGTAACAAACTTCCCTTCACGTCCAAAGAATGGAGAGTCGTTGATGGTAAACAACATGCTCATCGTTGGTTCATCCACGGCGATGGATGGAAGTGCTTCAGGATTCTCAAAATCAGAGAACGTATCTCCAATTTCAAATTCCTCCATTCCATTGATTGCACAGATATCTCCTGATTTAACAGTCTCTACTTTTCTTTTTCCAAGACCTTCAAATACGTACAATTCCTTGATTCTACCCTTCATTAAGCTTCCGTCTCTTTTCACAAGCGAAACCGGTTGATTTGGACGAAGCTCCCCACGATGTAACTTACCAATAGCCATACGACCCGTGTACGGGCTGTAGTCCAAAGAAGTAACGAGCATCTGAGGAATTCCCTCCCTTGAAATAGGTGCTGGAATATGCTCAATTACCATATCCAAAAGTGGCTCAATGGTGTCCGTTTTTACTCTCCAGTCATTGCTCATCCATCCAAGCTTAGCTGCGCCATACACCGTTGGGAAATCCAATTGATCTTCTGTAGCTCCAAGAGAGAACATCAGATCGAATACTGCCTCATGTACTTCATCAGGCGTGCAGTTCTCTTTATCAACCTTATTGATAACAACAATAGGCTTAAGTCCCATTTGAATTGCTTTCTGCAAAACAAAACGTGTTTGCGGCATTGGTCCCTCAAAAGCATCCACTAGCAAGAGTGCTCCTTCTGCCATATTGAGAACCCGCTCTACTTCTCCACCAAAGTCACTGTGACCTGGTGTATCGATGATGTTGATCTTGTATCCTTTGTAATTGATAGAAACGTTCTTCGCAAGAATGGTAATTCCGCGCTCTCTTTCCAGATCGTTGTTGTCAAGAATAAGATCTCCTGTTTCCTCGTGCTCCTTGAATAGCTTCGCCGTGTGGAGCATTTTGTCTACCAGGGTAGTCTTACCGTGGTCAACGTGTGCGATGATCGCAATATTTCTGATTTTTTCCATTATAAAAAAACACTCGTTTTCCGATGAGTTTCGAAAAACGAGTGCAAAAGTAGTCTTTTATATTGGAACTCAGGCGCGAAAACTGAGCTTATTTAATCATCGTAACCAAACCTTCATATACTTTGGTCTCTGAACTTTGCTCCAATTGGATTACCAATCGAAACTTGTAGGTATCACTTTCAGAATAGAAATCGGCTCCTTTCGCGTCGCCCTCCCAAGCATCGCTTGGATCTTCTGTTGCAAATACAACCTCTCCCCAACGGTTAAAGACTTTAAAGTCATAGCGTGTAACAAACTCCAATCCTTCCATCACGGGTTGGAAAAAGTCATTTCTGCCATCGTTATTCGGAGTGAAAGAATTCGGTATGTACACTTGAAAATCATTGGTAACTGTTACCTCTCGTACCACCATGTCTTTACAACCAAACATATTGGTCACTATTAAGGTCACGGGCCATCTTCCAGGATTATTGTATTCGTGAACTGGGTTTTCCTCCTCAGTAATTACACCGTCACCTAGGCGCCACTCAAAACTCATTGCGTCTTCGGTAGTATTGGTAAACTCAACTTCTGGATTGAATATCGATACCTCGGGCGAAGACATCGTAAAGCTAGCCTCGGGTAACTCGTACGTTTCTACAAATCCATATTTCACAATAGAATCTTGACAGCCATGAATACTGGTAGCAATGAGTTTTACATTGAATACCCCTTGCGTGTCATATAGGTGAGAAGGAGAGAATTCATTGTTTGATTGCCCATCTCCATAGTGCCATTGGTAAGAAACAGCATTCGAACTAGTGTTTTCAAAATCCACCGTGTGCGATAAACAACCTGTTGGATTCTCCGCATCAAATGATGCAACTACCTCTGGGAAAATTTCAAAATTTCTTTGTGCTGTGTTCACGCAACCAAACTGATTCGTCACTTCCATTTCCAACTCGAAAACACCGGGAGCGGCAAGTTGAAAACTTGGAACTGGCTGTGAACTGGCGTTTATGCCATTTAAAGTCCATTGATAAGACATAGAGGTATTATCAATAAGTAATGGAGTCAATAGTACTGGAAAATCACAAGAGGTTTCCATAGGAAGTTCAAATGTTGCTGGTGGAATCGGCAATATCCAAACATGATCTTGCACTGAATCAGCACATCCAAATACATTTGTAACCGTTAATACGATGTTTCTTTCAACCGATAACTCTCCGTCGTTCTGAAACTCATGACAAGCAAATTGATCCGAAGAAGTGCTTCCGTCTCCAAATTCCCATTCGAACGAATTACCTCCAATACTGCTGTTTATTGGACAAATTTCGAAAGGTGCGCAGGAAGTTATTTCTGCTAATTGAAACTGGGCAACAGGATTACTATGTACTGTCAAAGCCAACTCTGCAGTGGATGAACAAATACCCGAAGTTCCAACAAGCTGAACATTGTAGGTCCCCGCAATGTAATAGGACTTATCTACATTTATGGATGTAGCTGAAGTGCCATCTCCTAAAGACCATGAAAGACTTTCTGCCCCAATAGAAGTAGAAGTAAACTCAACAGAACCATTCTGACAGACTTCATCGGCACTGGTTATAAATGAAACTTGAGGAGTTTCAAACACTTCAATAGAAACGAAAGCGGTATCAAAACCACAACCATCGGTTGCATACTGATACAAAGTGTATACTCCTGGATTAGAATACGTATGACCAGCAGAGGATCCCATCGCTACTACTCCATCTTCGAACTCGTATTGAATCATGGTGGCACCGCTGCCAGCATTCGAGACATTCAAGTTAAGTGGGGTGCAACCGTGTTGGACGTTTGTACTCAAGTTGGCATGAACATGATTTGGCTCTACGGTAATGGACTGAATGAATGTATCAGTTCCACACGCATTCTGCACAGTCAATTCGACATCAAAAACAGAAGGACTGTTTCCTGTTGTGAATACCATTGAACCTGGTTCATCCACATTTGCTGCATTTCCATTGTCGAAATTCCATGAGCATGAAGTAAAATCACCCATGGATGTATTATCGAACTCAACCGTCACAGGCGTGCACGAAGTAGATAAAATGTTCGTCACAAATGCCGCTTCTGGTCTGGGATTAACCTCAATTAGTAAGCCTGAAGATGCAGAACCACAAGCGTTGCTTACAGTCAATTGTGGTGCATAAATGTTATCTGTATTGTTCTCTACAAACTCATGATAACTCATGCTCGAGCTGGCCGAAGTGGTACCGTCGTCCATGTTCCATGAATATGTAAGATCCTGACCTGTAACTGCAGATGCAAAATGAACTCCAAGAGGTGCGCAACCCTCGTTGACATCAGAGGTAATTTGCACTGTTGGGGCTCCTATAGCAGAAATGGCTTGATAACTCGTATCTCTACAACCGGCCACACTAATGGCAACTAGTCGAATATTAAAGTTATTTTCAATAGTGTATGTATTGGAAGGTGCCGTACCATTTATGTTGCCGCCATTACCGAAATTCCATTGAAACGTGGCAGCTCCCGTGCTTGAATTGCCCGGCACAAATGGAGTATTCAAACAAACAGTGCTCGGGGCTGTAAATGAAGAAACAGGAACACTATTAATTACAACACTTTTATAAGCGGTGTCAGCACAAGCTGACACTTGATCAGTATATCTGTAGCTAACATCATAAGCGCCAACTCCAATTGAAGAATCAAAATAATCGTCGTCATCATCGTCAATACCTGGACCTTCCCATTCACCTCCGGCTGGAGACGCTCCTACCAAATCCAAGGGGCCAGTTAAATAACATGCCATTTGATCTGGACCTGCTGTAACGTTCGGTTCTGATTTCACTTGAATAGACACCTGATCTGTTACGAGACATACACCACTTCCAACTGATAATGTGATGGTGTGTGTACCTGCGCCTGCCATGATAGGATTGAACAACCCTGTATTCGGGTCAGTAATACCGGTTCCGCTCCATATTCCAGGGGTATTGGAGTTTGCACCAAGCACGATGGTTCCTTCATTTCGACAAATGGATTGATCCACTCCAGCGTTTGCAATTGGAGAGGAAGTGACTGTTACCACTCTCGTATCTGATGCAACACAACCCGAAGCGTTCGTTACGGTGTAAGCCAAAGTATAGGTTCCTACTCCACATGGAGTAAATTGTCCATTTGCTGTAACGCATGAGCCAGACCAAGTTCCACCTGCGGGGTCTTGTCCAGTTAGCATTGTTGCTGGAGATTGATCGCACAATGTTAAGTCTGGACCAGCATTTACAACTGGTAACGAGCTAACCGTCACAATCGTCATGTCAGATGCGCTGCACTGTCGGCTATCGGTAACTGTAAGAACGTATGTGGTTGTAGCAGCAGGATTGGCAGTCGGTGTTAAGCTATTCGATGCAGATAAGCTGGAGGTATTGGACCAATTGATGGTATAAGGACTCAACCCTCCGCTAGCTGAGCCGTTGAGTAAAACTGAAGCTCCTGCGCACATTACTTTATCAGGACCAGCACTCACATTGGGAAGACTAAATACATTGACCACAACTTGGTCGGTACTGATGCATGTTCCATTATCTACCGAGTAGGTAAGATTGTATGAGCCGATTACGGAAGGAGTGAAAACTCCTGCAGGACTAACATAGCTTGATCCAGACCAGCTACCACCAGTTGTAGTGGGCATCAATTGAAAAGGAGCAGTACCCACGCAAGCAGTGCGATCCGCACCACCATCAATCACTTGTGATCCAACTACTGTTATTACCCTTGTATCTGAAAAAGTACAACCGATTCCGCTAGAAACAGTGTAGGTCAATGTATATGATCCCAAACCAGGTGACGTAAACTGACCGCTAGGCGTAACCCCAGTACCAGACCAAGTACCACCGGCAGGAGTTTGTCCTGAAAGCGTTATTGGTGTAGGATTATTACAAACGGTCATATCCGAACCTGCATTGACAGGAACGGGAGCTTGAAATGATACGCTAACTTGATCTTGAGCGTTGCAACCTTCACTGTCGACAACGGTAACACTATACGTGGCTCCAGCGCCTGTTGGACAGGCGATAGGGCTTTGAGAAAGCGAGTTATTTAAGGGACCACCACTCCAAGTGTAGAGTGTTATTGGACCATTCGTACTTGAAGCAGTAGCATTCAATTGATGACATCCGCCAGGACATATAGTAGCGTCCAAACCCGCGTAAACCGTCGGACGCGGTCTTACCATGATTTGTAAGTTATCAGTGTTAGAACATCCGTTTGCAGTAACGTTATACACGAGATTGTAAGTTCCAACTGTATTTGGAGAAAAAATATTTCCGTTCAACATATTCGACGGCGCTCCGCTCCAAGTTCCACCTGAAGCCAAGGTGATGTTCGAGGTATTTACGCAAGGATCTAAATCATTGCCAGCATTCGCAACTGGAAGGGGTGTTACCGTGATGACCATTTGATCAGAAGCACTGCAACCGTTGGCGTCCGTGATGACAACGGTGTAAGTTATGGTAGAACTCACTGTTACTGTCGGGTTAGCTATATCTTGTGTTCCTGAAAGATTGGTCCAGTCATATGTATATGGACCTGTTCCGCCGGAGGCGGTTGGAGCACCTCCCAGCGTCACTTGACTGTTGGCACAAACGGTGATGTCTGCTCCAGCATTGACTGTACATTGAGTGAAAGCGTTTTCAGCAAACCACAAAGAAATGGTCAGCGTAAAAAACACCTTTGATGTCGTGTAGAAGTTCAAGGGCTTCATCAAATAGGGTTTGAAGTTCGCACTTTGTACGGGAGCTGCTCATAGAAGGTTACGTAGTACCTTAAACTCGCAACTCGCAACAAATAATGCCCTCACTGCTACAAGCATCAAGCGATGAAATCTTATGATTCTTGTTCACTGTTATTTAATTGTTTTCAGCGCAAATATAGGCATTTCGCGTACTTATCAACAAGTTTTTAACAATCAAGGAGCCTTATATACCATGTCCTGCTTTCTTAACGTCTCTTCTTAAATTCTGACTTTCCATCGACAATGAGCAGAAATAGATCAGTTCTTGCCATTGGCGCTCGGAAACATATTCGTGTAACTGCCACCGGTTATCCGGACCATTGAGTACATGAATTCTACCATCTTTCAAGAAAGTAATGCGGCATTCCCCGTTTTTCATGAAATAATGAATTTCACCAGATCTGTACTTGGAGGCCAACCACCGCCCCTCTTCTACTGGATAACCAACTTGTCGGAAGCCGTGGTCATACAACATGTTCATCAGCTCTTGCGATGCCCTGCCATAGGAGGGCAATTCCTGTAGTTTGCGTTTCATTCTTCTTTATTTTGTTCAAAGAAGAATTGGGCTTTTGTAATGTATTTACAAAGATGATTTTGCTGTTTTCCAAGCGTCGTATTCCTTTTGAATACTTTTGAAGAGAAGCTCTGCAACGCGGCGAGCGCCTAAAGGAGTAAAGTGTGTATAATCGGGCCCAGCGTAGGGAGGATTATTTGCCACCCAACTAATCATGGAGTTTCTGCCACCCATAACACTGTACATATCCCAAAAGGCACACCCTTCATTAAAAGCAGCTTTTTTCATAGCATCCCGAATGGCTTCCAGATAAGGCCAAGTTTGATAGACGCCATCCACGGAAGTGCTCATATCGCTAGGACCTATTACTATAAATGATGCTTTAGGATTAAGTCTCTTTAATTGTTGAATTTGAGATTGAAAAAAACTTCCATAATCATTTGCCTGCGTCACACTAGAAGTATAGGGTGCTGAATTTCCTCCAAATTGTAAAAGAATAAGTGTTGCATTAAGGGATGTCATTTGTTGACCTAACTCAGACGCATTGATTTTCTTAAATATCGTTCCACTGCTCCCCCTTAAGGCGATGTTGTCTACAAGTACACCCGAGGCTCCCTCGAAGGATATCGCTTGAATGTCCGGACTATCTGGACCTTTAAACACCCACCTCACCTTAGATGCAAGCCCTCCGAATCTCCATGTCCTTTCTATTACCTCTTGCGTTGGTTGAAACACGGATTTGTCCAATAGTGAATCGCTTAACCATAGCTCTACTTCTACTGGAAATTTATGATGACCAAACCACATGGTAGCTTTCGAAAACTTCCGGCAAGAGGCGGATGACATTCCTGAAGGTCTAAACTCCAACCAACCCACTGCTGTATCCGATGGATTGATTTGAGAAGCTTCCAAAGGACTTGTAAATCGACCAAAAGAGGCCATAACACCGAACTGATTGTGATTGATCTTCCCATCATCAAAACCGTATGCTGTATACCTTTTAAAATTGGGGCTACAACTTTGAGAAATGGCAGCGCTTGCTGTAATCGGGACAGGAGTGATGAGTCCTGGTCCTGAACCACCAAACATTTCTTGCCACTTTGATCGAAGCAAGGATGTCATTCGATCGCTTTCTATTTGAGAATCTCCATAATGCAAAACATGAATTCGTTCTCCTTGTGCCGCTCTTTCCAAGGATTCGAAAAAAGGAAAAAGGGATGCACTATTTCCATCTGCAAATTGTAGGGATGTTATGCTCTGTTGCCGATTTACTTGCAGCGTATCCATCACACTGTCTTGAGCAGCAAGAAACGTTTCTACGTTTTCCATCACCGGTTTCGAAGAGATTGTATCGGTTAAATCGCTCCAAGACTTAAACTTCAGCGTAATAGAATCAGAAATCCTAATACCTGATTTCGGAAAAAATAGCATGATGGCAACGCACAACACGGCCACTATCAATAGCACTAAAAGCGTTTGAAAGGGCTTCATCATTTTACTCTATAATCTTAAACTCGGTTCTTCTGTTCTTAGATCTGTTGCTGTCTGTGTCGTTTGGAACAATAGGATTGGTTTCACCATATCCTTTAAAGGTAATTCTACCTTCTAAAATTCCGCTCTTTATCAAAAAGCTTCTCACTGCTTCGGCCCTGCGCTCGGAAAGAATTTGATTGTCCTCATCCTTTCCAACATCATCTGTGTGTCCCCCAATTTCTATTCTCAAGGACGGATTGGCAGTCAATAAACCAACGAGTTTATCCAACTCCACCTTTGATTCTGACAATAATTCATAACTATTGCTCGCAAAGAAGACGTTGTTTAACACCACATTAGCGCCTACTTTTAGTTTCTGAAGCAAAACATTTAAATAATATGGCTGCGCGCTTTTATAATTCTTAAGAGAAAAATTCTCGCTGTAAAATAAATATCCCTCTTTACTCACATTCAATGCATAGTCCTTGCCACTGGGAATACATACGAGAAAATCTCCGCTCACATTGTTGCTGTAAGTTTCTATGATTCTTTTTCCCGAAGCCAAATCAATCAATTCTAATTTGGCACCCAATTTTTTAAAGCTGAGTTTATCACTCACTAAACCTGCTACATACGTTACCATATTTGGCTGAGCAAACTCTGGTAGTTCAAAGGAGTACAAATCCAATCCACCAAATCCACCACTTCTTTTTGAAGCAAAAAGAGCCAGTTTGCCTTTAGCAGAAACTTGTAATGAGTTTTCGTCCTCGAAAGTATTGATCGGATAACCTAAATTCACAGGAGTATCCCATTCTCCAGAGGGAAGCAGTCTACTCATGAATATATCCAATCCTCCCATTCCAGGATGTCCGTTGCTTGCAAAGTAGAGTGTATTTCCATCGGGGTGAATCATTACGCTTTCTTCCTCAAACATTGTATTGACTTTACCAGGCACCTTTTTAGCAGGAGCCCATTTACCATCGTCCATGATGTAGCTGTAATACACGTCTTGTTCTCTAATACCTTGCGCCGTGCGCCTACCCCGCACGAAGAATAAGGTTCTCCCATCCGCTGAAAAACTAGGTTGGCTTTCCCAGCTTCCTGAGTTGATTGCGTTTCCAAGATTCTTAGCAGGCATCCAACCGTTGCCCGACTTCATGGTATAAAACAAATCACAGCTTCCCACCCCTTGGCGGCTTCCACCAAAAGATCCATCGCCCAATTCGCATGCGGTGAATATGAGTGTTTGCCCATCCGCGCTCAAGCTCGGTGCTCCTTCGTTCTGAATAGTATTGATTTCCATAACGGGTGAGGCTTGCTTCCATTCATTGTCCTTTTTTGAAGAAATAAAAAAGTCTTCATGAATACCCCTGTAAGCTGATTCATTTCTAACCAATCGAGTAAATAAGAGGGTTGACTCATCAGCGGTGATGCATGGATAATACTCGTCCATTTCTGTATTGACACCCGCTCCCAAATTGACCGGAGAAAAATTGACTGGCGATTGAACGGCTTTCTTCGCAAAAATGCAAGATGAAAGAATCACTTGTGCTCTTTTCTCCAGATCAGCAGTAGCATGGGGAAAGGGCATATACTTCGATACTGCAATTTCTGCCTCGTTGTATTGACCTTTCGCGAAATAACATTCCGCGAGCATCAACCAACCTTCGGGATAGTACTTCTCATTGATAGCAAGTGCTTTTTGTAAAGGAACAATTGCATTTGCAGTTTCTCCCAAGTCATCATATACTTGAGCTAACATATAAAACGACTCAATAAACTGCGTGTCTTCTTCAGTGACTTCAATTAGAATTTTCTTCGCAAGTGCCAGATCTCTAACGTCGTAAGCCGCTAATGCTTCTTCGTATCTCTTGATGGACTTCTTATTCTTAGTGGTATAGGTAGGTTTTGGTTGAGCTACTGCAACCATAGTCATTGTCAATACCGACAACAAAAGCAAAAGTGTTTTTTTCATTTTGATTTATTGCTTGCGCGAAGGCAACTTTCAGGCCGAAAGTACAAATGGACCAACGTAAAAATCCGGCCAGGTGAATGAGTTATTCAACATGGTGTTGATAATCCTTAACACAATGAAAAAGGAAAACGTGAGTTTAGGGGCTATCTTTGCACGTTTTTACGCCATCCCAATATGACGCTTGAACCCATAGAGCTGCTGGAGATTAAAGAAGGCAAGAAGCTCTACGATTATCAGAATGAAGCGCTGGAGAAAATCTTTGAGCGTTTAAGAAAGTACCCTGAGAAGTATAATCTGTGCTTTCAACTTCCAACTGGTGGGGGCAAAACAGTTATTTTCTCAGAAATTGCAAAGCGCTACATTAGAGAAACTGGTAAAAAGGTGCTCATCCTCACCCATCGTGTCGAATTGCTTGGTCAAACGAGCCGCATGCTGGATGAATTTGGTGTCAAAAATAAAATCATCGTTAGCAAGGTCAAAGAGCTTCCAGATCAGGAAGAATACGACTGTTTCGTGGCCATGGTTGAAACCCTGAACAACCGACTTCGCGACGAAAAAATTGAATTAGAAAAAGTCGGGCTCGTCATCGTTGACGAAGCTCACTACAATAGCTTTAGAAAACTCTTCAAGTGGTTTGAAAACAACGTGATCTTAGGAGTTACAGCTACACCACTTTCTAGCAATGTGAACTTACCTCTTAATGAGAACTATCACGAGCTTATTGTTGGTGAGAGCATCCAAAGCCTTATCGATAAGGGGTTTCTTAGCAAAGCCACTACGTATAGCTACGATGTGAGTTTGCATTCTCTAAAGATTGGAATTAATGGTGATTATACTGTAAGTAGTTCGGAAAAGCTCTATGGAAATTTTTTCATGCAAGAAAAACTTCTATATGCTTACGAACAAAAAGCCATGGGTACCAAGACATTGATTTTTAATAATGGTATCCATACTTCCAAACAGGTTCAGGCTTTGTTTGCAGAGGCAGGGTATGAATGCAGACATTTGGACAACACCCATAGTGAATCAGAAAGGCGAGATATATTGGAATGGTTTAGAACAAAACCCAATGCAATTTTATCATCGGTTAGTATTCTTACCACAGGGTTTGACGAACCTACTGTTCAAACCATTGTGCTTAACAGAGCTACTAAATCCTTGACGTTGTATCATCAGATGATTGGCCGCGGATCGCGCGTCATTCCCGGTAAAACTACATTCAACGTAATTGACCTAGGAAACAATGCTCGTCGCTTCGGTTTGTGGGAACAGTATATTGATTGGCAAGATATTTTTGCTCACCCCAATGCCTACATAGAAAGCATTACAAGTGATGAGGTGATGGAGCGGGAAATGAAGTACGAAATGCCGGAGGAAGTTAGAGCACGGTTTATGAATTCACCGGTGATTGACTTTGATATTAAAGAGGAATACGTGCATGTGATGAGAATGGGAGGCAAGGCCAAAGATGTGCTAGCAAAATCCATCACCCAACATTCCTTAATCATTTTCGAGAACGCCACGGATGTATATGATGCTCTCGAACTTGCAAAAATATTAGAGCCGGACATCAAAAGTCGAGTGAAGCATTACAGCTATTGTATCGCGAAAAGCACAGAAAATTATCTTGAATGGCTCCGCGATGAATATACCCGCAAACTGCATCAGACCATTCGCCAACATTACTCTTAATCATTTTAATATCAGTCAAGTAAGCAACTTTGTGAATTAATTTTTACGAAAATTCACAGTGGATTTACTTATTTTCGTCGCCCTGCAAAGAAATAAGTGTGAACGTTTTAAAACGAAAACAACGCCATGAAACTCAAAACGGATAATATTTTTCAAATCATAGAAATCAAAGCTCCAATTCAAAAGGTCTATGAAGCGTTGATCAACGAAAAACAGCATGCCGAATTCACAGGCATGAGTGCCAAAATAGAAAACACTGTAGGGGGACACTTCGAGGTTACCGATGGTGAAAGCTTTGGATATAATCTATACTTAGCAAAAAACAAAACCCTCGTGCAGGCATGGAGTCACAAGAGTTTTACGAAAGGATTTTTTTCTACCGTACATATTGAACTCGAAGAGCATGACGGTACAACCATGATTAATTTTAATCACCTTGGTGTACCAGAAGAACACAGCGGATGGCTGACAGAAGGCTGGAAGCGCATTTACTGGGAACCCCTTAAAGAATATCTGGAAAAATAAGCTATTCACATTCGGAGCGATCCTCCGATTTGATAAACAGGTTGCGGAAACCGCACAAAAATTCTTCCATAGAGTCAAATTCTTCCTGGTATAATATTCCGACTCCTTGGGTATAGATCGATTGCTGAGTGGTTACCATTCTGAAGTCATTGCTTTCATTGTAAACCACTAACCTTATCTTTCCTTCTGGGGTGATGAAGTATTCTAAACGAACGTCGCCAATGAGGTTAGAAGGATTTTGATTGAGGGAATTCCCCCGACTAACCCCCAAGTTTCCGCTCACTAAAAGTCGATCATTGAACAGTTGGGTGCTCAACGCCAACGCGATCTCGTCATTGCTAATTTCATCTCCTGGTCGGTAGTTAAATCCTAGGTTGAAGTCATCACTTATTTGACTTAACCAATTCGAAATCTGTGAAGAAAGTAATTCTGTTCCATTCTCTCCAAACGCTCGACCCAGAGAACCTTCTCTATTGATATTTGGAGGACTCACAAATCTGCGAAGCACCAGCAGAGAAAACGCCTGCCTATTTCGTTCTTGATCGGTACTAATAGCACTTTGCACGCGCGACTTTGTTACCTCATCTACGGTTGGTAGTTCAATATCAAAGGTGACTAAGGGATTGAACATTTTACCCGTGAGGTTCATGACCAAGTCCACAGGTACCCGTTGACCGCTTTCACTGGTCGCATCGGGAAGTACATCAGATAATGACGCGCTGACTTTATAGACTGCTTTCAGATTCATATCCGCAGCAAATGGATCCCCATACCAAGTAAGTGTTCCACCAGGACGTACGGAGAACTCTTTATTGACGAGGTTTTTTAAAGTAAACAAATACTTACCCTGCATCAACTCTATCACTCCATACATATTGAAAGTCGAGAGGTTATTGATCTCCATGTTGATGTGGCCTTTTCCATAACCACTCATTACGTCTCCAACTGCTTGGTCGAAAATAATTTCAAATAAGGCGTCAGGCGTGATGTCCAAATCAAACTTCAACTTGATGCCACTCAGGTCCAAAGGTGTCTCCACATCCAATGTGTCACTCTTTACAAATCGAATAAAACTATCAAAGGTGAGATCCTCTGTAGAGCCCATTGGCATTGCCATTTTTGTACCTGGAGCAGTTTTTAAATTGATATCAAATTCTAATTGATCATCAAATCCTGAGATACTCACATACCCTGTTGTATACGCCTTACCATAGTACAATGAATTCAAATCCTCATTGGTATCCATAGCGAGCATGGGGGTCTCCATATCAATGATAACGTCAAAGTTCCAGTCACTGAAGACGTTATGCAGTATCTGCCCAGTAAGAAATCCAGGATTGCCTTCTTGATCACGAATGCGTATATGATCAAAAGTGAACATATCAGGAAGTATTCCCAATTCTTCTTCCAAATAATACTTCGTATTCAGATAGTCAATAAAAATAGCAGCATCTTTTAAGAATGCAGTTCCTTCCATGAGTGGTGCCTCTGGAGTCCCTGTTATTGCGATGGTCCCACTGGCAAGACCTTCTATGCTCAGCACATCTTCACCTATAAACTCATTGATAAATGCGAGATCTAGCTGATTAATCGTGGCTACCATATCTATAGGACTCCTCTTGTCATCCATGCGATAATAACCTGCGAATGAAAGAGGTTTGTCTTTTCCTTTTTCTAATTCTCCGTCGATTCGAAGCCTTCTTAATGCATTCTCCCAACCCGTTTCTATACACAGATCCCCTACAGAATAATCATTGAGTTTAAAGTCAAGCAACGTGAGGTCGCTAGTGAATATGAGATTGTTGTAGAAATCTCGAATCCCAGCAGTGCCGCTGACTATTCCATAAAAATCTGGATCACCACCAGTAAAAGGATTGATATTGCTCAAATCAAATGCGTTAATAGAAATTCCCAGTGATTCCCGAGGATTTTCAGAAATACCTCCGTTCAATTCGATCTTCTGAATCCCATTGTAAACATTGAATCCATTGACCACTATTTCAGTACTGTCCATTTTTATCAGGCCACCTTTGCCAAAGTCCCAGCGTTGGTCTTTGATATTTACGAAGCTTCTATCAATAAGAAAATCAAAGTTTTGATACCCCCTAACCGTGAGCATGCCATTCACATCGCCTTTGTGCTCACTGGCCTGATTTCCCCAAGCAATAGCGCTATAAACAACATCCTTCTCGTTTCGGGCGTCGATAGCAAAATCATCGAAGCTCAATGACTCTCCAATGTTCAGTTTATCCGCCGTAATAGTAAAGTAAAGAGAAGAGTCGGGTCTGCGAGCATCAATGGTCAGATTGGATGCCTTATGACTTCCATACTGAACATAGTCACCAGTGAGAATGATTTCGAAGAAAGAGAGTGGCTCATTGACCTCTAAAACTACTGCCGTGTTGGGTGCAATTTTCAAATCTGGAATAAAAATTTCGCTGATTTGAGTGAAGTCCAAAATATTTAAGTTCATCGTAAATTGTTGCTCTCGATGACTGCGCACCGGAGGCTGAAACGACGGAATGACTTCAGAAATAATTTCTTGAAAACTGGGGACTATTTCTGGCAAATCAATTTTGCCAGTCAATTGAGCGTTAGCAATATCGCTGTCGAGGGTAATGGTGAGAACATCGGTTCTATGAGCCGTTAACTCCAAATAGTCGACGTGATAATCTTTAGACTTCGCGCAATAGGTCAAATCCATCACTTGAACGGCTCCTTCAAAATTAGCAAAATCCAGCCCCGAGCTTTGTACTGCAATTTGTCCGCTCATTGACGAGTAATCATATTGCGTCAATACGTTTACTCTTTTTAAATCCAAATGATGGATATCGGCAATAAAATCCAATTCTGGTTTTTCTAAAGAAAAATCTATGGTACCAGAAAAATCCATCTCGGCATTGGGGTCATAAATACTGAAGTCTCCCTCAAAATACTTTTTTCGAAACGTACCATCTGTTCGCAAGTTGGTATAATTGTATCCGTTAAGGTAAACTTGCTGCACGCCTCCATTAAAACTCACATCCAATTTATCCAAAGTGAGTCCCTTGCCTTCAAGTGTTAGGTCGCTAGTGAGTGTCCCTAGATTTTTATCGTTGTAATATTTACCAAGATCGAAAGCAAACGTCTTTAATGAACCTTGATAGAGATAATTTTTTGACATACTATCCTCCCGAAAGGCGATGTCTGTTTCAACACTTCCAATCTGCGTATTGACTCGTCCGAATGCAACAAAGTCATTCACGAATCCCGTGAAGGTTCCTGAGAAATCTACTTTTCCCAGCTCCGCGAAATTTGATGGAGTTGAAAGAAAATTTAAAGAGTCGAATGGAGGCAATTGAATTCTATGCAAATCTTCTTGGGTCGTCGTGAGTTCATGAATATCCAAGTTAATAAAAGTTTCTTCCATGTTAGGAAGTCCATCCAAATCAAAGTCTCCTTTGAATCGCGTATTTCTATCGATATCGATCTCAATATCTCTTCCCTTGAGATCAGATACTTTGCCTTTAACTTTTCCTGAAATAGACAATTTCTTATTCCAGCCTTCTAGATCGGAAACGAAGTATGCCAAATCCGACATTTGAACCCTGGTATTCCTAAGAGCATGGTTCATTCTTACTTTGGTTTCAAAGAAATCGAAATCATCAAAGTCATCATAAAGAAATGACAAATCGCCCACAATCTCCGAGTCGTTGGTGATGATATCCGCTTTTGAAAAACCGATTGATCCTGGTTGCATTTCCAGTTGAGCACGGAAATCTTTTACTTGAAACCCTTTACTCTCTGTAGCAGAAATTTGATGAATTTTTGCTGTGAGTGTATCTCCTTGCGAATGCAAATCCGATAAGTCAAGGGTCACGCCACTCAGATATAAATGATTCCAGTCAATACCGTAAACTTGTTTCAACGGTCTCAGATCATTCACGTAAGTAACTCTTGCATTTTCTAAACACAAGTGTCCTATATCAAATATAGAAGTACTTGAATCCTCCGGATTAGAGAATGAATTGATATAGTCGGTGATGAACTTGATATTCAAAAGACTATCTGAAGCATACCTACGTATACAGATGTACGGTTCATACAAGGTGGCATCGCCGATAGAAACATCGCCGCTATAGCGGTTCACGTTATAACTTCTTATGGCCAGTTTTGGAATAAAAGCAAGTGTATCCTTTTGCAAGTCTTCAATGTAGACCTCTGAAAGAACAAGCCTGGCCCACAAATCCACCTCTACTTTTCCAATACTCACCCGAGTTCCTAATTCCTCACTGAGATAGTTCGTGAGGCGGCGAGTTAACCATGTTTGAATTACAGGTTGTTGCAGAGCAAAATACCCCCCTATTCCCAGCAGGAATAGGATAATCAGGGAATTTCTTACTATGCGCAAAAACCTTTTCATTAAAACACGATAAACTCGCTAAGATATAATCTGGACCGAACTAAAACTGTGCCTTTGATTCAACATCTCAACAATCTATGGTGGACTTATCTTTTGATACTTTTTTTATTGTTCTTTTGCACAAAAGAAAAGAGCTATGCTACAAGAGATAATCATTCCTTTATTTTCATTGATTGCATTGGAAATTGTACTTGGGATTGATAATATCATTTTCATATCCATCCTTGCCGATAAGCTTCCAGCAGAACAGCGTGACAAACTGAGATTTTGGGGAATAGGACTGGCCATGGGATTTAGATTGGCATTGCTAGCGGCGATATCTTGGATCATTCAGCTCGATAAAACTCTGTTCACTGTGCTACAAACAGATATCACAGGCAAGGGGTTGATCCTGATCATTGGAGGTATCTTCTTGATTTACAAGAGTACAAAAGAAATTTACCATAAAACAGAAGCGGCCAAAGACGATGCAACCGCAAAGCCTGCAGCGAAAGCCACGTTTCGTAAAATGCTTACAGAAATTATAATGCTTGACCTGGTTTTTTCTATTGACTCCATAATTACCGCTGTTGGACTAGTAGATCAATTGTGGATTATGTACACCGCCGTTATAGTTAGTGTTGTTATTATGCTTTTTGCATCGAAGCCCATTAGTTCATTCATTAGCAAACACCCGTCATTCAAAGTTTTGGCACTTTGCTTTTTGATGATAATTGGTATTTCGCTCTTGGCAGAAGGTCTGCATTACGAGATTCCGAAAGGGTACATCTATTTTGCCATGGCCTTCTCACTTTTGGTTGACATTCTTCAAATGAAAACCACCAAGAAAACCACCTCTTAAAAATGCTAGTTGTTTGCTATTCGATAATCTTCTAGTACCTTATCCAATCGCATTTTTAATTCGTCATAGGAGGTATAGCCCTTAGCTATCATGTACAGTTTGCGCTCATCTACCTGAACCAAGACACAAGGGAAACCGGTAATCCCAAGTTGTTTAACCATTGCATATTCTGCATGGGCGAGATCGCGTGACTCTTCTTCCTTTAGCATCTCCATGAATGCTTTTTCTTCGATACCATATTTGGGACAAAGACTTCTATACGCCTCGGTATTCGTGATATCTACACCATCCCTCATTAGCAGATTTTGAATGTCTGCTGCGAACTCCAATTCTTTTCCCTTTTCTAGTCTTTTATAGGCGGAAAGAGCGATCCCTGCTGTTTCAGAATGAAGTTTCCAATCGCTTTTTTCTGGATTAAAAATATGTTCCAAATAAAGCGGACCAAATTCACAACCCGTCATTTCCTCAACCCTTTTGTAGGCAGAGGCAATGTACGATGCCATCACTCCAATATGTTCAGCTCTTTCTTGAGGCACCATATTGCCACTGAGCACTTCGAAGGCCAGTTTGGAGGAATACGCTTGTTCAAGACGAAGAATATTCGCTTTAAAGCCATAACACCAGCCACACAAGGCGTCATAAATATAGAATACGCGAGGAAAAGGATTTAACATAAGCATTGCAAAGATATTCCGAACCGCTATCTTTACCCCAAATTGTTCTTATGAGAAAAAATACTGTATTGTTATTTTCCTTCATCGCATTCGCATTGAGTGCATATAGTCAGTCAGACTCTTTGATAATCTCAGAAGATGAAGTTTCAGAAAAATGGTCCGGCTTTAAACTCTCAGACGATGAACTAGGTCCGAATGAACAGAAAAAATACGACACCTTCAATATTGGCCTCAACTATATCCAGACGCTAGGACAGAGCGACTCACTGCAGATTTCTCCCGATGATTTCTCCTATAGTATTTCTTTGTCTTCTCGAACCAAATACAGAATCAATGACCATCTAGGATGGGGAATAGCCATCAGTTATACAAGAGATAATTATTTACTGAGAAATGACTCTTCCCAATTGCTTTTTGCTGGCAACCAAATAAACACGCAACGTTTCCAATTTTCAAAATTCGGATTGGAAGGTTTCTTCCGCGTCATATTCAACAAACCCAATAACAAGCCTGGATTTTATCTAGACCTAGGTGGACAAGTAAATTGGATCACTGGGAGAAGAATGCTCTTAGAACAAAAAGTGGATCCAAAAGTAGCAGCAGGTGCCAAGCAAATTGACACCTATGTAAGGAGGCTACAATATGTAAATCCGTGGGATGCTCAATTGACAGCAAGAATCGGATTGAACTATCTTTCACTGGTAGCCAGATATCGGCTTACTGATGCATTTAGGGCTAATGAAGGAATTAACAATAATCGTGAATTACCTGATCTTCCAAGATTTAGCTTTGGAATTGAAATAAACTTAGGACAATAAGGACATGGCAGTCGCAACGAAAAAAACAAAGAATATTCGATTGATTGAAGTTCCCAGCGAAGTAGGCGCGGGTACAAGAGGAGCAAGCTTAGGTATCGAAGCCATTAAAATTGCAGCTTTGGACTTTCGATCGCAGTTTTTTAAGAAATACAAAAGTATTGTCATTCCCAATGACAATCAGGCGCTTTACGGGAATTCAGGAAGTAGATACGCAAAGCACATCCGCAGTGTTTTAAAAATGTATGAACGCATTGGAGCCGCAGTAAGAGATTCTATTAGAGATGGTCGCTTTCCTCTTGTGTTGTCAGGCGATCACAGTAACGCTGGGGGCACCATTGCGGGGATAAAAATGGCATATCCCGAAAGTCGACTAGGCGTAATTTGGATTGATGCCCATGCCGATCTCCACTCCCCTTATACTTCACCAAGTGGCAACATTCATGGAATGCCATTGGCTACAGCTCTCGCTGAAGATAACATTGAAGAAAAGAGCAATGATCTCGATTATGAGACCATCGAGCTATGGGAAATGCTAAAAACAATCGGTGATATTTCACCGAAAATCGAATACAGAGATCTTATCTATGTGACTTTGCGCGACTTTGAAGATCAAGAGGCTACCCTTATCAAAAAAAACAAAGTAAAGGTTGTTTCTACCAATGAGCTTCGTAAAACGGGAGTTACTAAACTGACCAGAGAATTGCTGAAATACTTAAGCGGTTGTGATAAAATTTATATCAGCTTTGACGTCGATAGTTTAGACCCTTCCATTTCAAGAGGAACAGGAACTCCAGTAAAAGGCGGGATCAACGAAAGAGAAGCAGCAGACCTTATCCTAGAGCTTCTTCAAAATGAGAAGATCTGCTGTTTAGAATTTACAGAAGTGAACCCCACTTTGGACAGTGAAAACGTAATGGCCGAAACTGTTTTTGAAGTACTTCAAAAAGTGGCACGTCAAGTAGAGATGGTCAATTAGTATTCATTTTCCAAAACTGTTGCATTGCCCTTTTCACTCCAATAGTCGCTGATTAAGTGCATGTTGTCATTCATTTCTATCCTTGTACCGCTCGGTAAGTAGAGCAATATCTTTACCGATTGGTTTCTATAGGGTTCATTCGATGGGGTTGTGAAATATGGATCGAGGGTGAGCTTATTGCCATTTAAGCTATAGGCATAGTCTATTCTCTCTGCTCGTTCTCCAGCTTCGGATAGCGTTTTTCCTGAAGCTCTTCGCTCAATAACTAATTTAGGAGTATCCAATGTGGAGATAGTCTCTATGGAAAAGTAAATATCATTTCCATAGTAGTTTTTATCACCAATCTTGCTGTGCCAATCAAATGGATAGCGTTCATCGTCTGTTGATCTTCCCAAAAATACGGTGTCATTCTTTACCTCGATAGCGAATGTGCTGTCAGCAATACTGTCAATAGTGAATGTTTGCATCACTTCATTATCTCGACTAAATTCTCTGATCAAAGTAGCACTACCAACCACGGTAATCAATATACCTATAATAAAAAGGGTCAGAAAAATCCAAGGCAGGCCTTTTACTCTTTTGGAGTTTTCTACCAATAATCTAAATCCGATATAAAGAATTGCAAAAATTGGCATTAGTACTACTAAGTGACCGCCTATAATTAACCACCACAAATTTCCGTCGTTTTGAAAAACTAATTCATCGATCATGGTAAGATTACTAGCAGGTCCAGCGTTGAAGGTAAAAACGCTTCCGGTGACAAATGCAATCAATAAGAACAAAGCAAACATTACGAAAAGCGCCCCAAATATGCGTCTAAAGACCCTTCCCAGTGCGTTTGGTCTGTTTTGCATCTTCGACTTCATGCGCTCCTCAAATCCACGTACTCGCTCGCTCGCATTTTTCGCCTCTTCATTTACAAACTTACTGATGTTGTCAATGGTAACTGGTTCACCACGCATACGCAGCTTTTCAGCTGTATTTGATGCCGCAGGTATGACTGCCCAGAGAATGATATATGCGGGAATTCCCGAACCTCCAAAAATAACCAGTAGTACAAATCCAATTCGTAAAATAATCGGATCCCACCCCAGATAATAACTCAAGCCGCTGCAAACACCACCGACATAAGCGTCGTCCGTGTCTCTATAGATTCGACGGCGATCATGTTTTGGTGCACCTTCATTTGAATTACTACCGGTTTGTTGTGACTGACTTTGCTCCGAATTCTCCGGTGCAAAATCTTCTGGACGTCCCATTACGATCATAATCTCTTCAACGTCTTTCTTATCAATGACAATCTTGGGAGCTTGAAGCTTGGAAGAAAAAAGTTCTGCAATCCTTCCTTCGATATCCGACATGATCTCTTCCACTGAAGCGTCTGATGCAAAATTGCTCTTGATTCTATCCAAATAGCTTTTCAACACGAGGTAGGCATCTTCTTCTATGTTAAATATGCTTCCTCCCAAATTGATGGAAATGGTCTTATTCATGATTGGTTGATTTAGTAGTTTGTTGTACAGCGTGTGCTAATTCGTTCCATGTTTTTTGAAGTTCTCCTAAAAAAATCGCTCCCGTTTCGGTGAGCCGATAATATTTCCGCGGCGGACCTTGAGTGCTTTCCTCCCATCTATAATTGAGGAGTCCATCATTCTTTAATCGCGTAAGTAGTGGATACAACGTTCCTTCTACTACAATGAGCTTTGCCTTTTTTAACTCCCCCATAATATCTGAAGGATAGGCTTCTCCTCTCTGGAGTATGGAAAGAATACAGAACTCCAGCACTCCCTTTCGCATTTGCGCTTTCGCATTTTCTATATCCATCGCTTTAAAATGATAAATTCATGATTTGAAACATTGGTAAAGCACTTTCCCAACTTGGTGGCATCGTCTCACGCTTCTTATCATCCACATTTATAGAAAGTGAATTCGACATCTTGACCGCATGTCCACTTAAGCTGAGACATAAGGCTCCCGTTAATATTATTCGTTTTATTTTCAACATCTTAACCATTTTCAAATTGGGGTTTTGTTCTTCTTAAGGGCTTAACCATGAATTAAACATGACAAAGATATATATATTGTTTGGTACTAAGCAATACAAAGTACTAAAAAATGACAAGCGGTAAAAGCACAGGATGAATTAACTTCGCCTCGTGGTGAACGACGAAAATTTTATGCGGCGCGCCTTGGAACTGGCGGCTAAGGGACAGGGAACAGTGTCGCCAAATCCCCTTGTCGGGTGCGTGATTGTATATGAGGGAACCATCATTGGTGAAGGTTTTCATTATAAGGCCGGTGCGCCTCATGCAGAAATCAATGCCATTGAATCGGTAAAAAATAGAGCACTGCTGACCCACTCCACTCTTTATGTTACCCTCGAACCTTGTGCGCACTTCGGAAAAACTCCGCCTTGTGCTTTACGAATAATTGAGGAAAAGATAAAGCGCGTAGTGGTTTGTAATCGTGATCCCTTTGAACAAGTCAATGGAAAAGGTACAGCGCTCATGGAGAAAGCAGGCGTCGAAGTCATCACGGGAGTGCTTGAACAAGAAGGGCGAACCCTCAATAGAAGATTTTTTACTTCCATAGAAAAGCAAAGACCATACGTCATTCTTAAATGGGCAAAGAGTCTTGATGGTTTCATGGACATTCAACGACTTACAGGAGAAAAGGGATCCTTCCCGATAACAGGTCTCCACACCCGAAGATTGGTACACAAATGGCGTTCAGAGGAAGATGCAATACTTGTGGGATACAATACCATTATAGTGGATGATCCACAACTGAACACTCGCTACTATTCTGGAAAAAACCCACTACGAGTAGTTATTGATCCTAAAGGAGAGCTCGATGAATCTCATAAAGTCTTTCAAGTTGATACAAAAGTGGTTGTTTTTACCGACGTACAATATCAAGAAAAATCTACTCCCAACAAGTTCCGAGAGTACCTGCCTCTTCAGAAGGATTCTGTAGGAGTCATTCTGGAATCGCTTCATCAAAAAGGAGTGCGTTCTGTTCTTGTTGAAGGCGGTCGTTATACCTTAAGTCAATTTATAGCTTCGGGCGTTTGGGATGAAGTGCGATTGTTGACGGGACAAAAGCACATACTCACCGGGATGCCTTCTCCCGATCTTACTTTATCACCTGTCGAAGTGACCCAAGTAGACGGCGATCGACTAGAAATTTATTATAATCCATTATGACCTTTCTTATTCTTAGTGTGCTCACTAATACAGCCATCTATTTATTGTTCAAGTGGTTTGATCGTGTGGGTATAAAAATCTTCGAGGCAATAGTTGCGAATTACCTGGTTGCCTTCTCCATTGGATTCTTCATGATAGATGAAAAGTCTCAAACCCTCGCCACCGCTTTTACCTTTCCACTGTGGAGTGTCGTTGGGTTTTCACTGGGAGTGCTTTTTATAACCATCTTCTACATCATGGCAATCACCGCACAGCGCGTTGGAGTAAGCGTTGCAACCATTGCATCCAAGATGTCTCTTGCACTTGCAGTTGTATTGTTCGCTATATTCGACCCTAATGAGGGGATGAATATTACAAAAGGAATTGCCATTATGCTCGCTATGGGAGGGGTCGTATTCGCAAGCATCAAGAATACAGGAGAAAGCATCCGATGGAAAGACCTTGCCTGGCCTTTGATTATACTTATTGGGGGAACCGTCATCGATTTTAGCATTGCATTCTTTTCCTCCTACCCTACCAACAATGATGAAATGTCACTCTTCGGGTGCTTACCATTTCTTACAGCTGCAATCACAGGCTTAACCATTCTTATGATACACGCCATTAAAAAAGAATACAAACCTCAAATGAAAAATATTGGTGCTGGTATTCTTCTAGGAGTTGTGAATTATGGTTCCATTTATTTTTTAATAAAAACCTATAACTTGAATATTTGGCCCAAGTCCATCGTGCTCCCATTGAATAACTTAAGCGTCGTCATCGTTGGAGCTATTGCTGCGGTGGTTTTGTTTAGAGAAAAACTAAGCACCATAAACTATCTCGGCATAGTGTTATCTGTTGCAGCACTAGCTATACTCCTTCAATTCTAAGGTCTATTATATTTGTGTCCATGAAAAAAATTACTCTTTTCTGCACTTTCTTTATAATGTGCTCCACTATTATTTTTTCTCAAGAAAAAAAATGGGAAGATAAATTCAAACAATTGGGTCCAGAGCTTGCCACACCCAATGATCAGCGAACCGCGAGCGGAGCTCCAGGAAAAGACTATTGGCAACAGCGCGCCGACTACAACATGAAAATTCGTTTGGACGATGAAACACAACGAATTTACGGTGAAGAAGTAATTACGTATTACAATAACTCTCCAGACGTATTGTATTATTTATGGCTTCAGTTGGATCAAAACAACATGGCCAAGAATAGTGACAGTTATGCCATTGAACAGTCTAAGATTTCTGATAAAATGACGCTCAATGATATTGTTGATTTTGAGCCTTGGTTTGACGGCGGATTTAAGCTCGAAGAGGTAAAAGATGCCGCAGGAAAAGACTTGAAATATACCGTCAACAAAACTATGATGCGCATTGACCTTGCATCACCCCTAGCCCCCGGGAGCAAGTTTATCTTTAAAATCAAGTGGTGGTATAACATCAACGATAGAATGCGCTTAGGAGGCAGAAGCGGGTATGAATATTTTGAAGAAGATAAAAACTACCTGTACACCATAGCACAGTTTTATCCCCGCATGGTAGTATACACGGATTATGCAGGTTGGCAGCACAAGCAATTTCTAGGTGCTGGTGAATTCACTTTAAATTTCGGGAACTATCAGGTATCACTAACGGTTCCTTCCGATCACATTGTTGCATCCACTGGTGTTCTTCAAAATCCGAAAGACGTATTGACGTCAGCACAGCTCGAGCGCTACGAAAAAGCCAAAAACGCTTCATCTCCAGTTGTGATTTGTACACAAGAAGAAGCTATTGAAAGAGAAAAAAACAAGAGTAAAACAGAAAAGACATGGGTCTTTAAAGCAGAAAACGTTCGTGATTTTGGATTTGCCACCTCAAGAAAATTTATCTGGGATGCACAAGCGGTGGATATTAATGGGAAGAAACCACTTGCCATGTCGTTTTATCCAAAAGAAGGAAATCCGCTCTGGGAACAATACAGCACAAGAGCGGTGACACATACTTTAAAGGTGTATTCCAAATACACTATTGACTATCCCTACCCTGTGGCAATTTCTGTACATGCTAAATGGATTGGGATGGAGTACCCCATGATATGTTTTAACGGAGGTCGTCCAGAACCCGATGGCACTTACTCAGAGAATACGAAGTACGGGATGATATCGGTTATCATTCATGAGGTTGGACACAATTTCTTTCCAATGATCATCAACAGCGACGAGCGTCAATGGACTTGGATGGACGAGGGTTTAAACACTTTCATGCAATACATGGCCGAAAAGGAGTTCGATCGCAACTATCCCACACGCCGAGGTCCAGCAAGGAATATCGTGGATTATATGAAAGGAGATAAAACAAAGATGTCTCCTATCATGACCAACTCAGAGAGTATTTATCAATTCGGAAACAACGCATACGGCAAGCCAGCCACTGCGTTGAACATCCTTCGTGAAACCATAATGGGAAGAGAACTATTTGATTATGCTTTCAAAGAATATGCTCGACGATGGGCATTCAAACATCCAACCCCAGATGATTTTTTCAGAACCATGGAAGATGCGAGCGGCGTTGATCTAGACTGGTTTTGGCGCGGTTGGTTTTATGGAACCGACCACTGTGACATGAGTCTAGAAACCGTAAAGTTGTATCGATTAAACACTAAAAATCCTGAGCTGGAAAAAGCCTTCGAGAAAGAACTTAAATCCAACCAAGCCCCGGATATATCATTGATGAGGGATCAACAAGAGGGCAACAAAACGGTTGTTGAAATTGACGCAAAAGCCAATGACTTTTACAACACGTATGACCCTTACAAAGTGACACCTTTAGATGTGAAGGACTATCAGAATTATCTCACCAAACTAAATGATGAAGAAAAAAAGCTGCTAAATGAGAAGAACTACTATTACGAAATAACAGTAAAAAATAATGGAGGACTCATCATGCCCGTCATATTTGAATTCGAGTTTGTGGATGGAGCCAAGCGCACCGTTCACATTCCAGCTGAGATTTGGAAAATGTCTGAGCCAACTGTTACTAAAGTTTTTGCAATGGAAAAAGAGGTTGTTTCTATCTCCTTAGACCCATTATTGGAAACAGCGGATGTAGACGTAAGTAACAATTATTGGCCCGCGCGTTTGGTACCAAGCAGATTCGAACTTTTCAAGCAAGGTCAATATCCATCCGAACCGAATCCCATGCAACGCAGCAGGCAGTGAGTATGGCCAGCGGGAATAAAATTTTATCAAAGAGAGCTACCACTTAGTAGCTAGATACCTTTGAAATTAGTATCTCTGCGAAACTCATAAAATTCACCTTTGATCAAACAAAAAAAGTCCGGTCTAACGACCGGACTTTTTCTTAAGTAATCAAAAACCAAAACAACTATAGAACAATTTAACTATATTAATTTTATCCTGTCCATCAATTGATCCTTGAAGGTGCGGCTGATCGGAATATCCTTTGTGGGCATTTTCACATTAAAGTTGGCCATATCGATGTCTTCGATCATGTCCATATTGATTACGAAATTTCTATTTACTTGAACAAACTTATCACGGGGTAACTTATCAAGAAGGTCCTTCAAGGATATCTTACAGTTGATCATTCTCTGACCTACACTGAGCGCGCTGTATTTTCCATCCACTTCTACGAATTCAATATCCTTTATATAGAGTTTCTTAAGCCTATTGCCCACTCGGGTGTAGAGGCACTGTTCAACAGGAGCGATTTCAGTGGTAAAGCCAACCACATCACGAGCATGCTCCATAGCTAGTGCAACAGATCTCTCGAATGTCTTTCTATCTATTGGCTTACTAATAAATGCTAGAGGGGTGGCTAATTTTGCTTGATTAAAGTACTCTTCATTACTGTATGCTGTTAGAAAAATGACAGGTACTCTTCTTATCTCGTGCATTTTTTTGGCCAGCTCAATTCCATTGGTAGTGCCGTTGATACTGATATCACAAATCACTACTTGTGGACTCTTCACCATAAAAAGAACCAAGGCGTCTACGGCATTATCTGCACACCCAACAACTTCATACCCCATGTCCTTCGCTATAATCTCGATGGTTGATCTAACCACCATATCATCCTCTACAATTAAAATCTTTGACATACGTTGCTCGTGTTTTACTCTATTAAAACTGAAGACAAAGAAGATAGTTTCATACCAATTCCACAATACCACTTATACCATTAATTGTACTTCTGTACCCCTAAAAGTGCATTTTTGCGCTTTTTTACTCCATCGGCTAATTTTTGGCACGGTGGGTCTAGGTATGCATTCGGAAGGATAAAGGGCATGACTGGACAAAAAACGGGAATGAAACGCGAATCAACCGTTTTAACTAAGAACCAAGCACTTAAAAACCTCCAATTGATGATTTCGAGGTTTTCGATTGCGTCTCCATTGTTGACGGTAATTGGACAATTTTCAATGTTTTATACAGGTTTCGTTTGGTCATTCCCGGTTTATTTATATATTTTTGCCACATGAATCCTTTTAGATTTTCTTCTACCGAAACCGAAGAGTTGCTGCTTGAAGAAGTTGTAGTAGCCGAAACATCCAAGTTGGTGTTGTTTAATGATGAGGTAAACACCTTCGATTTCGTTATTGAATCTCTTATTTCTGTGTGTGGTCATGATCCAATGCAAGCCGAACAATGCACGCTTCTAGTGCATTATAAAGGCAAATGTGAAGTAAAGAATGGAGAGTACGTTAAGCTAGAACCGATGTGCACCGCACTTCTGGATCGAGGATTAACCGCAGAAATACAATAAAATTTACCACACACTACTTACTTTCTATGAAAAAAACACTCGTTGTTCTTGTTGTCTTACTTGGTTTCGCCTATCTCGTTTCTTGTACTAAAGTTCCCATCACCAACAGAAGACAAGTCAATCTTATTGCTGAGACCGAGCTCATAGGAATGAGCACCCAAGCCTACGATGAATTTCTTGCGCAACACTATGTTCTCCCTGATTCGGATAATCGCACACAGATGGTTAAGAGAATCGGCGCAAGAATAAGAGCAGCAGCAGAAAAGTTTCTTACAGACAATCACCAAACAAAAAGAATGGATGGCTTCACCTGGCAGTTCAATGTGGTTGAAGATCCAAGTGTGAATGCATGGTGCATGCCTGGCGGAAAAGTAGTGGTCTATACTGGTATAATTCCCGTTGCTCAGGACGAAACGAGCCTTGCAGTGGTGATGGGACACGAAATCGCACATGCCGTTGCTCGACACGGCAATGAGCGCATGAGTCAAGGTCTTTTACTTGAGGCAGGTGGTGCTACCCTTGGTGCTGTTTTAGGAAACCAACCTGGTCTCGCACGCGATCTTTTCCTACAGTCTTATGGCCTTGGTGGCACACTTGGTATGCTCGCATACAGCAGAAATCACGAATCAGAAGCGGACAAATTAGGTTTGGTATTCATGGCTATGGCTGGGTACGATCCGCAAGCTGCAATAGGATTCTGGACAAGAATGTCGCAACAGGGAGGGCAAGCTCCTCCAGAAATTCTTAGCACTCACCCAAGTGACGAGACTCGAGTGACTACCTTAAAAGAGTTTATGCCTGAGGCCTTGAAATACTACAAGCCAACAACGAATTAAATGGTTAATTCAAATGTTTAAAAAATAGAGTTCTTATTTTTTAAACACCTCCTAATCCCCCTTTGGATAATCTAACTTTGAGAACAGAAATTTAATTGTTCTGCAATGGTACAAGATAGACTTAAGATGATAGAAACAATGTTGGAAACCAATCCCAAGGATAGCTTTCTACATTATGCTGCAGCCTTGGAGCACCATAAAAATGGAGACATTGTTCAAGCAATTAAAATCCTGAAGTCTATTATAAAAAATGACCCCGCCTACCTTGCGAGTTATTATCAACTCGGAAAGTATCTCGAAGAGAAAGGCAAGAATCAAGAAGCAATTGAAATATATCTTGCAGGAAAAGATGTTGCCAAGAAACAGAGTGATATGAAAACCCTTGGCGAACTTTCCGAGGCCCTCATGTTATTGGATGTCTACGAGGACTAATCAACGATTAGCATTCTACTGCTCTTCACTGAGTTGGGGAGGATTAGAGATGAACGCCGTTCGTTACGCCCAGTGGCTCAGCGAAAAAAACTTTGATGTTCATTTTTTGTGTGTCGAAGATTCACCAATACACCAACATTTAAAGGAATCGACGGTGAATGTTTCTTTTGTTCGTCGCAATGGAAAATACTTCGATTTTATCAATGCTTTTCGAGTCAGAGGTATTTTGAAAAGGCTTTCCGTTCATCACCTTTTGTTCAGGGATACAAGAGACATGTCGCTACTCGCCTCTGTTAAGTTTCTGTCTCCTTCATTAAAACTCATCTATTTGCAAGCGATGCAACTTGGTGTCGATAAAAAAGATCCTTTGCATACTTTCCGTTTCAGGGCAATCGACGCTTGGATCGCCACACTCCCTTTCCTTAAAGAACAAGTACTACATCGCACTCATTTTCCTTCAGACAGAATTCATGTAATACCCTTGGGATCTGACATACAGTCTCGACCAAGTGTTCCAAAAAATAAATCGGAAGCAAGAGCAGCATTGGGAATTGATGAAAGTGCTTTCTTATGCGGAATTATTGGAAGAATAGATCCTTTGAAAGGACAGCACATCGCCATTAATGCCATACAACAGATAAAGGAAGAATCTATTCATTTGTTGATCTTGGGAGAGTCCACTAAAAATGAAGGCAATCAGTATGAGCACGACTTGAAAAAGAAAGTGAGATCTCTGAATTTAGACTCCCGCGTTCATTTTCGACCCTATCATAAAGAAGTATCGCTGTTTTATGCAGCGTTGGATTGCTTTATTCTTGCCAGTAAGGGAGAGACATTTGGAACGGTTACCATAGAGGCAATGAGTTTTGGACTTCCCATTGTTGGCACCAATAGCAGCGGTACTCCTGAGATTTTAGAAAACGGAAACCTCGGCTGGCTGTTCGAACCAGATGATAGCAAAGGACTTTCGGATGCGTTGTTAGAAGTATATCATTATCCAGAAAAAGCAAAAAACAAAGGTCAAAAAGCAAAGGCTCGCTTCTTTGAGAAATACTCTAAAGAAGCAAGCCTTGATTCTATTATTGAAGTATTGAGAAAGCTCTGATTATTCATTACAGAATGTTCCAAAAACATTCATGAATAATAATAAGTCGTTAACTGAAATCAAGCCGTTTCCATCCATATCTCCAGGGCAACCTGCTTGTGTACCAAACAAACAAGAACCATTGTCCAATGTAGCATTTGGATCGTAGTTGGTTGCCGCTGCATACGTGCATCCAGGTATTCCGCCAAGCACGAGCCAATCCAACACATTCGAGCTTCTTGTACACAATCCATTCGAAGCATTGACATAATAGGTACCTGAAGTACTGGGAGTGAAAGATTGATTGTTTGCTCCGCTGATAGCACCATCTTCATTGAACCACCAATATTGATTCGCTGAGGTGGACTGTAAACCACCATTGCCATTAGGTGAAATAACTGGTTCAAATATTCCGCATGCATCTTTAATCTTAGCAATAGTCCCCCCTTGTCTAACGATGTACAATTCACCAGCAGCATCTTCTTGGATGGCAACTACAGCCGCACCGGCGCTTCCATAGTTGGTGGTAGTATAACCGGCAATATCATTTCCTGAGATTCCGTATAATACACCCGCACAATAATCCGTAAAGAAGTAGATTCCTTGTAAAGCGGGATAATTGCTCCCTCTATACACCGATCCTCCTGTTATAGAACAGAAACTAAATGGAGCGCTATGACCATAATCTGCAATTGGAAAAACCATTGTCCCTGCTGGGGCGCAACCAGCAGTATTGAAAGTTGAGTTTCCTTCATAACATCTCCACCCATAATTTTCTCCTCCAGTAGAACTTCCCGGCCGCTTGTTAACTTCTTCTTTCGCGTTTTGCCCTACATCAGCAATCCATAAGTCACCGTTTGCTCTGTCGAAACAAAACTTCCATGGATTTCTCAAACCAGAGGCCCATATTTCAGGCTGGATACCACTTTGCCCTACAAATGGATTAGAAGGAGGCACACTATATGTGCTGCCAGAATTCACATCGATCCGCAACATCTTTCCCAATAGATCATTCATGTTTTGAGCACGGTTGCCAGGGTCTCCCGAACTGCCTCCATCACCCATACCAATGTACAAGAAGCCATCCGGCCCGAAGGCCATGTGTCCACCATTATGGTTGCCAAAAGGCTGATTGATCGTCATCACAATTTGAGCGCTGCCGCTATTTGCCAAATTGGGATTGGATGAACTCACTTGATACCGCGCGATCACTGTGTGACCCGAAGTATTTGTATAATTCACATAAAAAAAACCATTTTGAGCATAATTTGGATGGAACGCCATTCCAAGAAGTCCTCTCTCACTTCCTGTACTAATGAGAGAAACGATATTGAGAAAGGTACCGATGTAGGCGCCCGTTGTATCGATAATCTCAATTTCTCCTGCATTTTTTTCTAAGATAAAAAGACGATGATCATTGCAATGATATAACCCCACTGGTCCTGACAATCCTGAATAAAATGGCTGAACCGAAATAGAGGGAGGTGTTACATTTTGAGCGAACATAGAGCAAGTCCATGCAACGAGGATGCAGAGCAACAGTATTCTCATTTGTTTAGATTTTAATCAAATATACTTCATCCTAGCGACTGATTTACTAAGTTTGAACAGTGCGAACTTTAGTTACATTTCTTTTCTGCTTTTGGGCTGTAACACTATTGGGTCAGACAGACTCCGCTATTACTTCGTTGAGAAGTTTCAGTATCCAACCTCATTTTGGCTTTATCATTCCCCACCGCAGTGAAATGGCTCATCTCATCGTTGGCCATTCTCGCGGTGTCAATCTTCAATGGATGAGAAGAGGTACAGGAATAAAAACCTGGCACCATTCATTTAATTTCCCGGAGCACGGACTTGACTTGTATTGGAATTATACAGGAAATGCCCGTCAGCTTGGACACCAAATTGGTCTTTCCTATTTATTGCGATTGCCCTTGGGTAGAAATGCAAAGATCCAGAGTAGACAGCATTTAGGCTTGGGAATAGGGGTTGGCTACAACACCAAAAAATGGGACTTGAATGAAAACACGCAAGCTCAAGTCATTGGATCGCATCTCAACGCATGTATCTCCTTAGAATACTTTACTAGACTCTTTACCACATCTGCTTTCAACATGAGTTTAGGATTTCGACTCACCCACTTTTCCAACGGCGCATTCAAGCTACCCAATTTGGGAACAAACAACATTTCTATCGCAACGATCATTCGCAGAAATGGGAATAAAAAAATTTCTATCCAAAGAAAAGAGATTTCAGATTTTTCAAAAAAGAATAATCTTTCTTTGGTACTAGGTGGTGGATTAAAAGAGATAACACAACCACTAAGTAGAAAATATTCAAGTTATACCTTGTCTGCATTATACGAGCGAAGATTCAGTGTTAAGTCACGCTTTGGAGTAGGAACAGACCTCCTATGGAGCAACGGAGTGAGGGCACTTCGCGAGCGAAATCTCGGTGAAGAAGTGACATGGTCACAAAATATACAACTTGGCTTGACTATGTCTTATGGGCTTTGTTTTGATAACACCGTATTGTATATTCAGCAGGGGTTTTATCTATGGAACATTTGGCAAGCTGATGGATTGTTTTATCAACGCGTGATGTTGAGGCATTATCTACCTAAAAACTGGATTCTTCAGGCAGGATTAAAAACCCACTTCGCTAAAGCAGATCACTTCGAAATCGGAATTGGGAGGGTACTGCGATGAGGCAAATTTTTAGTTTACTGCTATGCTTCGCGCTGCTTTTGATTTCTTGTAATAGTGAGGATGCACCAGATTGCTTCAAATCCGCAGGAGAGATAATCCAAGAAAGCAGATCGCTTGCATCATTCGATCAGCTAATGATAGAAGATAACTTTCAAATTGAGATCATTCAAGACTCTATTTTTTTTGTGGAAATTGAAGCTCCCAAGAATGTACTACCCAAATTAGAAACCTCAGTAGAGAATGGAGTATTGTACATATCCAATAAGAACACGTGCAATTTTGTTAGATCATTCAAGCCAAAGCTGCAACTTAGAATTCATGCCCCTTGGATTCGAGAAATTCAAAATCGCGGAACAGGAGATATTCGCAGTTCCCAAACCTTGTTATTTCCATATTTAAAAATTGAAAATCGTCATGCAGCAGGCACCATCGATTTGGATATAATTGGAGACAGTGTATTCGCGTATACACAAACAGGAGTAGCAGATATTATTTTGAGAGGAAAAGTAATTAAAGGAGAGTTATTCAATCAAGGTTTAGGGAGCATTCAAGCCGCCGAGCTTCAAGCGCAGGAACTGTATATAAACAATAGTAGTATCAATGATATCACTGGATATTGTTCTGGATATCTATTTGCCATTAACTATTTCAGTGGAAATATTACTGTGTATGGTCAACCCAGTCAAACAGATATTTTTCAAAACGGAAACGGCAATATCATTTTAGATTAAAAAACGGGCTGAGTTTCTCCAAAATTGTATTTGGACAACGCGTTGGTCTCATTGTGTTTTTGTCAACGAAAACCAAGTCTGTCGAGGCCTTATTCAGTTGTACATCTCCTTTGTACATTTCATAAGAGAATTTTATTTTCACCGTTGGCATTTCTATGATGCTTGATTTAATGACTATTTCGTCATCGTAATAAGCTGGTACGAAATACTTGATTGCAAACTCTGCAACAGGCAGTAAAATGCCGTTATCCTCCAATTCACGATAACTTACTCCCAACTCTCTCAGGGCCTCTACCCTAGCCACTTCCAGATAGGTGGCATAATTGCCGTAATAGACATATCCCATTCTATCCGTTTCTGCGTAGCGCACTCGGATTTTCGTTTCGGTTATAAACATGCTACAAATTAAAACACCTGTTGATAGCAATCAACAATTCATCTTCAGAAATTCTCAAAAAAAAGAGATCGCTTAAATAAATAAAGAGTGATTGTCTCATTCTTATTTTTTGAGAACTTTCTCCTTAAGTACATGGAAAATAAAAGTTTAGTAAACACCAGTTCAAGCGGGGTGCGAAGACCTGTCAAAAAACTGCATCAGTCAAGGGATTTGTGCAAAAAACTGTTCTAAACAAACTTTTCGAAAAATCAATAGGCCAATCCTTTTTTTTTTCACTTTTTTCGTTCTTCTTTTGTCACGCATTAGGACAGATAGACTACTTTAGCCTTTCTAAACCTACCAGATTTCTTTTTACCGAATTAACCATACGTGAAATTAAGCATGAATAAGGACCATAATCAGGTTTGGCAAAGCTGCCTTGAAGTAATAAAAGACAATGTTAGTCCGCAAGGATTTAAAACCTGGTTCGAACCTATCAAACCTGTAAAGCTCGAAGACAACATTCTCACTATACAAGTTCCATCGCAATTCTTTTATGAGTGGTTGGAGGAGCATTATGTGACTCTTTTGAAAAAAATCATTCGCAAGGAATTGGGAACGGATGGTCGATTGGAGTATTCTATTATTATGGAGAACAATCATAATAATAGCAATCCATACACCATTAAGGTTCCAACGAGCAATCGCAAGGCTGTAAAGAATGCGCCAGTAAGTATGCCACTTGACATGGGTGAATCCCCCATCAAGAATCCATTTATTATTCCTGGATTGCGCAAATTGAATGTTGACAGCAATTTGAACCCCAATTATAGTTTTGAAAATTTCATAGAGGGAGATTGCAATCGTTTGGCTCGCAGCGCAGGCTACGCTGTCGCTAACAAACCAGGAGGAACTGCATTTAACCCACTTCTGATTTACGGAGGTGTTGGTCTTGGAAAAACCCACTTAGCACATGCTATTGGTATAGAGATCAAGAATAAGTACCCTGAGAAAACAGTCTTGTACGTAAGTTCAGAGAAGTTTACACATCAGTTCATTGATGCTGTAAGAAACAATACAGTGAATGATTTTTCACATTTCTATCAAATGATGGACGTGTTGATCATCGATGATGTGCAGTTTTTCAGCGGAAAGGAAAAAACACAAGATGTGTTCTTCCATATATTCAACCATTTGCACCAAACAGGTAAGCAAATCATTTTGACAAGTGACAAGCCTCCTGTAGAAATGCAAGGCATGGAGCAACGTCTTCTGTCTCGATTCAAGTGGGGATTGAGTGCAGACCTGCAAGTTCCTTCATTAGAAACGCGCATCGCAATCTTGAAAAAGAAGATGTACAGCGATGGTATCGATCTTCCAGACGAAGTGGTAGAATACCTTGCATACAGCATCACAACCAACGTTCGCGAGCTAGAAGGAGCGTTGATCTCTTTGATCGCTCAGTCTTCATTGAATAAGAAATCGATCAATTTGGAACTTGCCAAGCAAATGATTGACAAGTTTGTCAAGAATACTGCACGTGAGGTGAGCATTGACTACATCCAGAAAGTGGTATGTGACTATTTTGACCTGCCGATTGAATTATTGAAGAGCAAAACCAGAAAGCGAGAAATTGTTCAGGCGCGTCAAATTGCGATGTATTTCGCAAAGAAAATGACGAAGAGCAGCTTGGCCAGTATTGGAGCGCACTGCGGAGGCAAAGACCACGCGACGGTGCTTCACGCTTGCAGAACAGTAAATAATCTTCAAGAAACCGATAAGCACTTTAGAAAGTACCTAGAGGACTTGGAGAAAAAGCTGAGCATTAGTTAATCCTTGAAGAAGAAGATAAGAAAAAAAGGGGCCATGGCCCCTTTTTCTTTTTTATCAAAGCTGATTAAAACGCATACCCGACTTAGCGAACTTCCTCCGATAGCTTTTTGATGGATGACAGCCCCTGTTCATAATCCTCTTCCAATGTTCCCATCGCGTTAAACGCTACCATCATGCCACGCATCATGAAAGGTATCTCACTTCCCTCCATCGTCCAACTTACCTTCGTCGATTCGCCCTGAGGAGTGATAAAGAAAGAAGCATAACTTACTTCGTCCCAATCTTTGAATGACAACTTCGTTTTGATCATTTCATCCAGTTTTACCTCCACGATCTCTTGCTCTCCGCTGCCTTGTGACTCGCTCTCCCAAATCATCTTATGCCCTATTTCCCCCGGGTTTCCGCTAATCATGTTTTTCATTTGTGCATCCTTTTGTTGCCACGGCGACCACTTCGACCATTTATTGAAATCAGAAGTCAGTGCAAACACCGTTTGAGGACTTGCATTCACTACAATAGACTTTTCCGTTTGGAAACTCTTTGGGCCAAGAATACACATCACAACGTACACCGCTATGACGACAACAAAGCCCATTACTAAAAACTTTACAATTTTCATGATGAGAAGGTTTTGGTAGTTAGATGACGAAAATAGAGAATTTATGTGTTTCTACAAGAAGTCATTAAATTCGCTATTAGAGGAGAAAGGTTAATATCTCCACTAAGAAAGTGTAAAAAATACACTTATACTGATTTTTCAGGTCTTACCTTTGGGCAGTTAAGCAACACCGATCCTATGCAAGTATCAGCAAGAAACGAAAAATACTCAGCAAAATATTACCCCGATCAGGTTAAGAGATGGGAGCAAAAAGGAAATTACTTCTTTTTTTATTCTTCAGAAACTAAACTAGAAGTGCGAGTGGTCAATGATAAAGTCATTCGTTTTCGCTATGCCGCTGACGGAACCTTTCACCGTGACTTTAGTTATGCCGTTCCTGCCGACTTGCAGGACAGTCTCATTTCGTTGAGTGCCTTTGACGATGGCGAGTATGTAGGAATAATTACCAAACAGGTCAAATGCTTTATAAATAAAAGCAATCTCAACGTACGAATAACAGACCACTCCGGTCTAGTCATCAATGAAGATGAAGCTGGGTTTCACTGGCAGCATTACTTATGGAAAGGAGGAAAAATCGTTTATTGTTCCAAAAAAATTCAGCAAGATGAAGTCTTCTATGGTTTAGGTGATAAGCCCGGTGCATTGCAAATAAGAGGGAAGCGTTTCGAAAACTACGGCACCGACGCCTACGCCTATGGATCTGAAACGGATCCATTGTATAAGAACATCCCCTTCTATTACGGTCTTCATCATGGCAAGGCCTATGGAATATTTTTCGATAATACATTTAGAACCTTATTTGATTTAGGGCTTGAGCGGGATGACGTGAGCAGTTTTTGGTCACGCGGTGGAGAAATGAGTTACTACTTTATCTACGGACCCAAGCTTTTAGAAGTAGCAGAAGAATTTGCGAATCTGACCGGTAAGCCTGAACTTCCTCCAATGTGGGCGTTGGGATACCATCAGTGCAGATGGTCTTATTTTCCCGATAGCAAAGTAAAATCGGTGGCGATGGAATTTCGTAAAAGAGGAATTCCTTGCGACGTGATGTATTTAGATATCGACTACATGGAAGGATTTAGATGCTTTACTTTTTCTAAGGAATATTTTCCAGAGCCAGCTAAACTCACAAAAGAGCTAGAAGATGAAGGCTTTAAGACAGTAGTGATCATCGATCCAGGAATCAAAGTGGATCCCGAATATCCTGTTTATGTAGATGGTTTGAAAAAAGAAGTCTTCTGCCGTCGACAGGATGGCGCTCTCATGGAAGGAGATGTCTGGCCAGGTAAGTGCGTGTTTCCCGATTTCACCGATCCCAAAGTAAGAGATTGGTGGAGTGATTTATTCGGTGTGCTTATTGAAAATGGCGTAGCTGGAGTTTGGAACGACATGAACGAACCAGCGGTATTCGAGATTGGAACATTCCCTGAAGACGTTAGACATAACTACGACGGTGAAAATGTAAGTCACCGCAAAGCGCACAATATTTACGGACACATGATGGCTAAAGCCACTTGGCAAGGGCTAAAAAAGTTCATGATGCCCAAGCGTCCCTTTGTAATTACACGCAGTTGCTATGCAGGAATTCAAAAATGGAGTTCTGTATGGACGGGAGATAATACCGCTACATGGGAACATTTATGGATTGCCTCTCAACAATGTCAGCGACTGGCCATCAGTGGAGTTTCTTTTGCAGGAAGCGATATTGGAGGATTCATAGGAGAACCCGATGGCGAATTGTATACTCGGTGGATACAAATGGCCGCTTTTCATCCATTCATGCGCACGCATAGTGCGTCGAATGATACGGGATTCGATCAAGAGCCGTGGAGTTTTGGAAGCTATTATGAGGGTATTTGCAAGAAGTTTATTCAAATGCGCTACAGACTTCTTCCCTATTTATACACCACCTTCTGGCAGAACTACCGCTATGGAACCCCCATGCTGCGCCCGCTGGTTTTCGTTGATCAGGACAATCCAGAAACCTACTTGCGCAATGAAGAATTTATGTTAGGCGATCACCTTTTATTGGCTCCAGTAAGTGCTCCAGGAGAAAAAACCAAGAGCGTTTACTTGCCTTCTGGAGGTTGGTATTACAATTGGAACGATCAGTATTACAAAGGATCACAGGAGGTAATCGTTGGAGCGACCATTCAACAAATACCGCTATTCATAAGAGAAGGAGCGATTATTCCTGCTTGGCCTCAAATGCAGTATGTGGGAGAGAAAAAAGTAAAAGAAATCACACTCCATGTCTTTTTTAAAGAAGGAAAAGAAGAAAGTTTCTTGTACCTCGATGACGGTGAAAACATGGGGTACAAAAACAGCAACTACCGCATTATTCGCTTTGAAGTAAAAGGGAACAAAACATCTTTCCAAATCCGACAAAATACCATCGGTAATTATAGTGATACACTTGAAAAATTCAAGTTGATCATTACCGGAATACCTTTCAGCGCGAAGGAATACATGGTCGATGGAAAAATATCCGGAATAGGCAAGCGCAACTCTGCCATGGGTAAGTTAAAATTCACGGTTGAGAAAAACTTTCATGAAATCATCATCCGCTAATATGGCTAAGAAAAAATCAAGTAGCTCTATCGTCAAACCATTTGATAACATTGGAAGAAATAGAGTGATCATAGAAAATGTAACCCCTCAAGTTGAAAAAGGATTATACCCCGCCAAGAGAGTCGAATATGAATGGGTCATTGTAGAAGCCGATGTTTTCACAGACGGACACGATCATGTTAAAGCCGTTTTGCTTCATAGAAAAAAAGGCGCGAGAAAGTGGAATGAAACCAATATGCAATCGCTAGGAAACGATCGCTTCCAAGGTTTTTTTCATTGTGAAAATACAGGATATTACGAATTTTCAATAAAAGGATTCATCGACCATCCCAACACTTGGATTCATGCTTTTAGAAAGAGAAAAGCAGAACAAGACCATAAAGAGTTGGCTGTGCAAGTAGCTATTGCAAAAGACTATCTGAATCAGCTAATTTCAGACTATCCAAAAGCAAAAAAAGAACTTCTTCAAGCAATTAAAGAAATAGATGATCCAACCTACGAATATGCCGCGAGCATCATTCTAGAAGATCTTTTTAATAAATATCCATTAGAGCGCTTCCCGACTTTTTTTGATAAGACTTTTGAAGTAGTTGCACATCGCAAAAGAGCTGGATTCTCTGCATGGTATTCTTTCTTTCCAAGAAGCGCAGCAAAGCCAGGCAGCAATCACGGCACCTTCAAAGACTGCGAAGAATTATTGCCTAGAATAAAAGAGATGGGTTTCGACGTAGTCTACTTCCCTCCTATTCATCCTATTGGCGAAGCATTTAAAAAGGGAAAGAACAATACTTTGAATGCTGGTGCATCAGAACCAGGCTGTCCTTACGCTACAGGTCTTGGAAAAGGCGGTCATAAAGACATTCTTCCAGAATTAGGAACATTAAAAGAATTCAAAGACTTTATTAAGAAAACGGCAGCAATGGGAATGGAGGTTGCGATGGACTTTGCTATACAGTGTTCTCCCGATCATCCTTACGTGAAAGAATATCCTCAGTGGTTTAAATGGCGTCCCGATGGTACCGTTCAATATGCAGAAAATCCTCCGAAAAAATACCAAGATGTACTTCCTCTGGATTATGAAAATGAGGATTGGCAGAACATGTGGTTAGAGTTAAAAAGCATTTTGGATTACTGGATTTCTCAAGGAATAAAAATTTTCAGAGTGGACAATCCACATACAAAGAGTTTTATTTTTTGGCAGTGGTGTTTGAGCGAAATAGAAAAAGAACACCCCGATGTATTGTTTCTCAGTGAAGCTTTTACACGTCCGCGGATCATGGAAAATCTTGCCAAGAAAGGATTTCATCAAAGCTATACGTACTACACTTGGAGAAATTCTAAAAGCGAGCTCATGCAATACATGGATGAACTCACCAAGGGTCCGATGAGAGAATATTTCCGACCAAACTTTTGGCCAAATACGCACGACATCAATCCCTACATTACCCAAAGTGGACACGAACCTCAATTCATCCTGCGTTACTTCATGGCAGCCACTTTATCTTCCAATTATGGGATATTCGGCCCGAGCTATGAATTAATGGTACATGCCGCTCTACCAGGAAAAGAAGAATACTTGGACAGTGAGAAATATGAAGTAAGACACTGGGATTGGGAACATCGTAATAAACTCATGCATGTTATCTCATTGATCAACAAATTACGCAATGAGAATCAAGCGATGCACTTTACAAATAATTACCAAGTGTGTGATATCGCCAATGATCAAATGATGGCTTGGCTTAAAGTGTATGGCGATAACAAAATCCTGTGTGTCGTTAACCTTGATGCTTACAATAAACAAAGTGGTAACATCACCATTCCTTTGATTTCAATTGGCAAGAATGAACACGAAAGTTATGTCGTCCACGATTTGATCACTGACGATCGATACATCTGGACGGGCAGTACCAATTTTGTAGAATTGGATCCGTATAGACTACCGTTTCACTTCTTTAGGATTGAAGGGGTATAATGGGAACGGGAACGGGAATGGGGGGGGGCGAACAACTTATAAAACAATTACAACATGTCAATACATCGCATTCATGCTACCAAAGCCTGGGAAGAATTTGCGGATGACTCGACAGCTAGAAATAATCTGCTTGAAGCGCTGCAGCCTCAACTCCATCACATGCGTTGGTTTGGAGGAAAAGCTTATCAGTTAAAAGCCTTGAACACCGACCACTGTCTTCCTTTGCATTACGATGGTAGTCTCTATTACCTATTCATTTTTGAAACAACCTATTTTGATCATTCCACGGAATACTATCTTCTTCCTTTGTCACTTTCTCAAGAAAAATCAGAAGGCTGCATCGCAGAATATATAAATGAAGAAGGTGAGTATTTCATACACGATGCGGTTTACGATTCCCACTTTCATCGCGCATTATTTGAATACACGCTTCAAGGTAAACCTATCGCCACCAATAACGGACAGTTGGATTTTGACCGAGGCACCAAAGTATTGGCCTCAGAAAAATATCACTCCAGTCGAAATCCAGGGGTGGATCAAAGCAACAGTAGCATTTTCTTCAACGAGCGGTACTTCATGAAAATTTACCGAAAGTTGTTTCTAGAAACCAATCCAGAAGTGGAAATGCTCAAGTTTTTAACTCAAGAAGGCCACTTTGAAAATATTCCTGCATATTCAGGGAGTCTGGTGTGGAGCAGAAAAAAAACTCCTCCTGTGACGTTCGCATTGATGATGAACAAGGTCAATGCAGATAAAGACAGTTGGGTAAGTACTGGAGATGAACTGAATGACTTTCTCAGAGCTTTTATTGAAGGTGAATTTTCTATTCATGAATTTGTCTTTGAAAATGTGGAGCTCTTGGCAAAGCGCACTGCTGAAATGCACTTAGCGCTATCCGTAAACACAAAGGACAAGCTTTTTAAAATTGAAAAGTTTACACCCAGTTATCGCACTTGGCTCTATGATCACTTGTGCCATTTGCTAGAGGGAAGATTACACTTGTTAGAACAGCGCAAAGATCAACTTGACGAAGAAGCTCGAGAAATGGCCGAAAAACTTCAGAGAAAAAAAGGACTCGTCATGAAATTCTTCGAGCAAGTGAAGAAAAAACCTTTAAAATCTCTTCGAACACGAATTCATGGAGACTATCATTTAGGACAAATACTTTATTACAATCGGGATTATGTGATCATTGATTTTGAAGGCGAACCTGAGAGTTCCATACACGACCGAAAAATCAAGCATTCTCCCATTAAAGATGTAGCCGGAATTGTTAGATCCTTTCACTATGCTGTTAGTGCGAAACTTTTCTTTAGTTCCGAAACCAAAACTGCGGATAGAGTGAAACTCCAAAAGTCTGCAGACCGCTGGTACTATTTGATCAGCGATACTTTTTGGACGACCTATTATAAACATATTGGACAAGACAATCCATTATACGCATCTAAGTCTGAGATCAACTTCTTGTTCTTATTGCATTTATTAGAGAAAGCCATTTACGAGATCGGATATGAATTGAATGGCAGGCCGGATTGGTTAAAAATTCCTCTGAAAGGAATCGTTCACGTAATTAATGAATTAGAAAAATACGAAGGGTAACATCATGGCTAAAAAGAGCACTCCACAAAAAAAGGAAACACCGAAAGTGATTTCACACAGCTTGTTCAGCGACTTCGATATTGAGCTTTTTAAAGCTGGAAAACATTTTCGTTTATACGAACATTTCGGAGCGCATGTCATGACCATTGGTCGAAAAAAGGGAACGTACTTCGGTGTGTGGGCTCCCAATGCTCAATCGGTTGCTGTGGTGGGAAACTTCAATCACTGGAATCACAACGAGCACCTCCTCTACCCTCGTTGGGATAGCAGCGGAATATGGGAAGGATTTATTCCTTCAATCGCTGAGGGAGAACTATATAAATATGCGATTCAAGCACCCGATGGGCGCATGTTAGAAAAAGCGGATCCTTTTGCTCACTTCGCAGAAAAAAGACCAAAGACGGGAAGCATTACTTGGAATTTGGATTATAAGTGGAAGGATAAAAAATGGCAAAAAGAAAAGGAAAAACGCAATGTATTAGGAGCGCCATTCAGTGTTTATGAAATTCACCTTGGAAGTTGGAAGAGAAGTCCTGATAATCCAGAGGAGTTTTTATCCTACGATGATATCGCTGCACAGCTAGTTCCCTACGTCAAAGAAATGGGCTTTACACATGTTGAATTCATGCCAGTAATGGAACACCCCTTTGACGGCTCATGGGGATATCAGGTAACGGGATACTTCGCTCCCAGTGCTCGTTTCGGAGATCCTCAAGGATTCATGAGGTTGGTGGATGCCTTGCATCAAGAAAATATCGGTGTGATCATCGATTGGGTACCTGCTCATTTCCCAGGTGATGCACACGGACTATATAAATTTGACGGAACTCATTTGTACGAACACGCAGATCCTAGAAAAGGATTTCATCCTGATTGGAAGTCTTTTATTTTCAATTTTGGAAGAAATGAAGTGCGCTCTATACTCATTAGCAATGCGCTTTTCTGGTTGGAAAAGTATCACATCGATGGGCTACGAGTAGATGCCGTGGCAAGTATGTTATACCTAGACTACTCCCGCAAAGAAGGCGAATGGGTACCCAATGAATACGGTGGTCGTGAGAATTTAGAGAATGTACATTTTCTCAAAGAATTGAATGAAACCGTTTATAGCAACTTTCCTTTTGCACAAACTATTGCAGAAGAAAGCACTTCTTGGGGCGGTGTGTCGAGACCTACATTTGCCGGAGGACTCGGTTTCGGCATGAAATGGATGATGGGCTGGATGAACGATAGCTTGCGCTACTTCGAGCGCGATCCTTATTATCGCCAATATCATCAAAATGAATTGACATTTTCTTTGGTATACGCATTTACGGAAAATTTTATGTTACCTCTTTCCCATGACGAAGTAGTTCATGGAAAAAAATCACTGGTCTATAAAATGCCAGGAGATGATTGGCAACGCTTTGCTAATCTCCGCTTGCTGTATTTATGGATGTACGCACATCCAGGAACCAAATTGTTGTTTCAAGGATGCGAGTTTGCACAAACGGAAGAATGGAATCATCAACAGAGTCTAGACTGGCATCTCTTGGAATATGAACCACACCGCGGAATTCAGCGTTTTGTTCAAAAACTGAATCACATCTATACTCATTATCCTGCACTATTTGAAAAGAGTTTTGAGGGTGCTGGATTTGAGTGGATTGATAATTCAGATCATCACAATAGCGTGATGATTCTGATGAGAAAAGGCAATCATCCTACAGAACATGTTATTGTTGCGTTCAACTTAACTCCCGTTCCCCGTCACGAATACCGAATTGGTATACCCTATAATAAACCATGGAAAGAAATTCTCAATTCCGATGACACATCCTTTGGCGGATCCGGGATGATTAACGGCAACATAGCAATAGAAAAAACACCATGGCAAAATCAACCTTACAGTGCATCATTTACATTACCTCCGCTAGGAGGGTTTATTCTTGCGTAGATTAGCGACGTTACAACTCACTCATCTGGTCCATCTATATGAACATGTTAAATATGCTTACTTTATGGTTGCCACTTTTTGCGATCGCCTCTTTTTCTCAATACATCTTCGTGGATCATTCCGCTCTAGAGCGTTCTATTTCCTATGATTCATTTTCTTTTGAAAGCGAAGCTCAAGATCTATATGTAAAAACGTTTGGTGATCCTAAAGACAGCGCGGTGATATTTTTACATGGCGGACCAGGGTACAACAGTGCCAACTTCGAAAGCTCGACCGCAATGAAGCTTTCCAAGTTAGGCATGTTTGTGATCGTGTACGATCGACGCGGAGAAGGACGCAGTACTGACAATAAAAGTGAATTTAGTTTTAATCAATCGAATGACGATCTCGTCCATATTCTCAATACGTTTTCGATCAAAAAAGCCTGTTTGATTGGACATAGTTTTGGGGGAATTATTGCTACCTCATTCGCAAAAAATTACCCCAACCGTGTCTCCTCTATCATCTATGTCGGAGCTCCAGTCTCGCTACAAGAATCATTTAAGCAAATCATCTCACGCTGCAAAACCATCTACATTGAAAAAAAAGACACTATCAATCTGGCGTTTTTAAAAATGTTAGAGAGTATGGACTCCTCCAGTATTCAGTACAGCTCGATGTGCTTTCGTCATGCTCTACAAAACAAATTCTACTCGGCTTCAACGCCTACCGAAGAGGCTAAGTCCATTTATTCCAATTTCAAAGCAGATACATCCCTATTCAAGTTTGCTGGAAAGATGACGATCGATGCGCCTCAAGGATTTTGGAAGAATGAAGGATACACTACACTAGATTTAACCAATGACATCCGGTTGTTATTGAACCAAGGCATGCGTATTTATGGACTGTATGGAAAGGAAGACGGCTTGTACTCCGCTAAACAAATTGAGTTTCTTAAAAGTTTGATTGGCGCAGATCACCTGCTGTATCTAGATCAATGTTCTCATAACGTCTTTATGGACCGATCTGATGTATTTTTGACCCAAGTCTTACTATGGAAATAAGCCGTGGGTTTTCAGACTTTCATAAAATAACACGTTGAGTTCAGAAGGAAAGGGTATCCTATTTATGGTGGCATCGGTGTTCTGCTTTGCAGTCGTCAATGCTATTGCCAAATCCCACGCGCACATACCGGTTCACGAATTGATCCTTTTTCGTTCTGTGATTTCTTTCCTTTTTGCGGCTTCTTTTATCAAATACTATGGTATCAGTTTTTGGGGCAACAACAAGTTTTGGCTCATTATGCGAGGGCTCATGGGGCTGATAGCCTTGATGCTTTTCTTTTCTACCGTGATGAACATGCCTTTGGCTAGTGCAAGTACGATTCAATACTTATCGCCAGTATTCACCGTTTTGATTGCTACTCAACTCAACCAACAAAAAGTCAAGCCCATCCGATGGTTGTTCTTCGCTGTTTCCTTTATTGGTGCAGCTATGATCAAAGGATTTGACAGTCGCGTTTCTGGGTTTTGGCTAATGATTGGAGTTGCTTCTGCATTCTTTGCAGGCCTTGCATACAATAGCATTATAAAAAGCAAAGGAACAGATCATGCCATGACCATTGTGCTCTACAACCCGATGGTAGCGATACCCATCACCGGTATTTGGTGCTTTTATCACTTTGTAACCCCTGTTGGATTAGAATGGTTGTGGCTCATTTTCATGGGCATTTTTGCTCATGCCGCTCAATATCTGATGACCTTAGCCTTGCATAGCGACGTAGCCAGTAAAATAGCCCCATGGAATTATTTCGGAGCCATTTTCGCCGTCATCATCGGCTACTTCTTTTTTGGAGAAGAAATCTATCTACTTAGTTTTCTCGGAATGCTCCTAGTCGTGATGGGGGTTGTACTAAATGCCAAAGTGAAGTGAATGAAGGGGAATTTAGAATTTGGAATTTGGAATTTGGAATTTGGAGTTTAGAATTTAGAGTTTAGAATTTGGAATTTGGAATTCCGAATCAGTCATTGCGAATCAGGTTTTGCGAATCAGGTTTTGCGAATCAGGTCTTGCGAATCAGGTCTTGCGAATCAGGTTTTGCGAATCAGGTTTCGCGAATCAGGTTTTGCGAATCAGGTCTTGCGAATCAGGTTTTGCGAATCAGGTTTTGCGAATAAAACCATGCAACAAGCTTTAGTTTCATCGTCTTCATGTTCTCATTCTTAGCTGCTCGAAGATTACCTCTTACCGCTGACGAGCTTGGCTCCTAAATAAGCTGCGGGCATGTATATAAATAGATCAAGCCAAAACCACAATGGATGGGGCAGAGAAACAAGATTTAATAATCCAAAAACCATCAATAATCCTCCTACAATCAAGGCGTTTCTGAAATTGGATCTATCTATCAATTTCGCTACCGCTCCACCACTCAATGCTCCCAATAAGTGCCCAAGTATGACTATTAAAAATGCGCCTACCGGACGCGACTCCATAATTTTTCTCAACCCTTCCATGGAGTTGGGATCTGAACCTTCAGGGATGGGATATATATTGGACCCCACTCCTTCTACAATGGTGATAATCACAAAAGCGGACAATACGCCAAAAATTATGGCTAAAAGTCTTTTAAGAAACGGAGACATCGGCGTTTGATTTTTTTGCTAATTTAATGCGATGACGAATAGCCATGGTGGTTCCAATCACCATGATCAAACATCCCAACCACAATACATTTATTTGTGGAAATACTTCGGCGCTTAGGATCAACATGTCTTTCACTGCGCTGCTGTGCTGCTGCATAGTCAACTCAGGCTTTCCGTCTGCTCCTTCTTTAATGGATAAGAGCATCTTGAATTTCTTGCTCTCTACCGGGAATGTAAGCGGTGTTCCATTGTCCATTGCTACGGATGCAATCACGAGTGTCTCGGTGGTAGCTCCATCCGTGAGAATGGCATTGCCTTTTTTAAGAATCACATTCTTTGGAAGACCTTCTGGAAGTGAGTCTACACGGACAAGTGTGTCCAATGAAAACGTTACCGTTTCAGAAAGTCGCACGGGTGTTTTATATGCTATGACTCCAGACTTGGGATCAAGGTAGCCCGCGGAATCGGATTTCATTTCCGTTTCAGTGTACTTGATATAGGTGTATAAATCTTTACCTATGAAATGCTTGATACTTGGTTCTCTGCTGGTTTGATCCTTCGCAAACAACAAAGTGGGTTCGAGGGTAAACAACTTCTCTCCTGGTGTTCCTGGCGTCCAATCTGGAGTATCGTGAGCATCGGCTTCGGCTGGAGTGACTTGCACCCAAAGAGAATCGCCGCTCCAATCTTTCACGAAATTGTCCCCTGCAACGTGATCGCGTGTTGCACGGAAAATCGCTCCTTGTACCACTACGTATTCCCCCTGTTTGTAGTCTTTGGGTTGCTTCTTCAAGTAATCTATCGTGCAGTAAAGTCTATTGCCACTCTTGTACTTATCTTTGAAATGAACGAAGTAATCGCCCATCACCATGGTGTCTCCTTTGTAGATCAACATGTCTTCTGTATTGTCAAAGTCTTCGCTCAATTCCTTGACATTTCCAACCTTGTTTTCTGAAATAAAGAATGACTGCGATGTGCTTATCACTGCACCGATAATCAATAGCGCAAATCCCATGTGTGCTACGCTCGCACCTATTACATCCATTTTTCCTTTTAAAATACGCCATGCATAGTCAACATTTGCAAAGAGTGCGAAAAAGGTTGAGAAAACCAATGCATAAAGAGGACCTGAGTTGCTCTCAAAACTCACAAAGAAACCCAGTGTAATGGTTACCAAAAATGCAAGCACCAAGCTCAATGAAATCTTTTTTATAAAATAACTAAACTCCGTTTTTCTGTATTTCAAGAATTGACCAATCGCAACGATCAAGAACAATATAAAAGCCAATGGAATTTGTACTTTATGATACGCATCGAATCTTTCTTTCTCCGCTGGCGCTGCAAAATTGTGTTCAGATAAACGCTTAGCAAATTCCCATCCAGTGCTCTTGTGCAATGCTGCGAAGGCATTTTCAAATGGAGCTAGAAAAATATTGCCCACGTTTACACTGGTTTGAACCGTAACGTGAATGGCCGAAAGCGTCAAGACGAGCGCTCCAATGAACATCCAAAATTCTCTTGACCAAAGCGCTTCTTCTTGTTCTACCGAAACGCGATACTCCTTACGGTAGCTTAAATACATATATACTAAAGAGACGACAACAAAGATCAGCGTCAATTGAGGGACAATGGTTCCATCACCTGGCAATGCTCCTTCTGCATTGGCGATCGTCTCATCAGCGCTCATGACGCTCACCACCGCTGTTATAAATAAAGCCAGAGATAATAAGCCGTAGAACCATCTCATGGCCTTGGATGCTGAAAGCAAGTAGGTGCTCAATGCGGTAAATACAAGCAGGTAAACGAGAAGTTGAGCCAATATTCCACTGTCTACAAAACTGTGTACACTGCTATCACCCAATACTCCGCTACGGGTTAGAAAAGTAGAATACAGCACAAGGATGAATGTGCTCATGGTAAGAACCAAGGCTGAAAAAACGGAAGTCTGTTTTCTTTGATTAATCACCAACAAGTGGGCAGAAGCCACAAAGGTGAGCCATGGGACTAATGATGCATTCTCCACCGGATCCCATGCCCAAAATCCACCGAAGCCTAATGCTTCATAGGCCCAAGCACCTCCCATCAAAATTCCAGTACCTAAAATCATCACTCCAAAAAATGCCCAAGGAATGGCGGGTTTTATCCAACCAGAGCGATCGCCTTTCCACAAACCAGCAATGGCATAAGCAAAAGGAATCAACGTCGAGGCGAAACCAAGGAAAAGAGTAGGTGGGTGAATTGTCATCCAGTAATTCTGAAGAAGAGGATTTAGTCCACGTCCATTTTGAAAGGTCGGTAAATCGAGGTAATTTGCCTTGAGTGTCCAAGGTAAACCAACATTGACCGCGGCCTCGCGATTCAATAAAAATGGATTGCTTCCGAACTGGAAGTCACCGAAATAAACTCCTAGGAGCATCGACGCAAGGAATACTTCCACTAACGCTACAATGGTCATCACCCAAGGCTCCCATGACTTCGACCATCGAATGAGCAATACTCCAAGGATCACATGCCAAAAAGTCCACAACAAGAAACTTCCCTCTTGTCCTTCCCACATACAGCTAAACACATACTGCATGGGCATCTCGTTGTTCAAGTGTTCCCACACATACTTGTATTCATACATGTGATTGAACAGCATGTACAGCAAGGTACCAATCACTCCAATTACAGAAACTCCATGGACGTAGAAAGCAAAACGTGCAGGGCGTTTCCAGATATCGTTTATACCATTGCTTTTAGTGGACATGAAATAGGCCACCGTAGCAAACAGGGCAGAAACAAAGCTCAACACTACAAACAAATTGCCGAGCTGGCCCGGCAATGCATTTTCATTCAAATATTCTATCTCGCTCATTTTTTATTGAGGATTGTTTTGTACATCCGCCGTTTCTAGAGAATGCTTTTGATCATTGTACTTACTTGGACACTTCATTTGTATATCATTGGCATGAAATGCTCCGTCTTCTTCAAACTTCCCCAGCAAGGTGATTTTCTCTGAAAACTCGAGTCCATCAGGCTTGCCTTTCTCATAATGAAGAAATACTTTTTCAGAATGCCCCGTTGAATCCACAACATGAAATTTGGTGAGATTAGCATTGGCTAATGGATCATATTCAATTGGCATTGTTTTGTCCAATACGCCAGTAATTCTCACGTCTTCTCCCGTGTTTTCCTTAGCCCCTCCGAAAGTGGTGCTTGGCACAGTTCCAACATACACACTGATGAGAATGGCTGATACCACAGCAATCAACACCAGAAAAACGATGTTCATCTTCTTCATTTCTCTATCTTATTTTTTTCTAATTTCTTCAAGCGAGAGTCCAAGCGCTGCAGGTAGACGAATAGTCCTATAAGGACAATCGCGGCAACGGTGATCACCACTTTTATCTTCCCGCTTGCATAAAAGTATTCCTCCAAAGAGGAAGACGCGGCAGCACTATTTGTAAAAAGTACAAGAAGTAAGCAGGCAAATACAGCGTTATATTTCTTCATTGCTTTCTAAAATTTTTATTCTCAAACGCAGGTTGTAAATCCAATATCCTAAAAGTATAAATCCAAACACCGCTGGATAGAAAACCATGCGCAATGAGCTATCGAGGTCGTAGGATGAGAATGCAGGGTTACCGCTTTTTCCGGGGTGTAAACCTTCTGCAAATCGTGGCATAACCATCAACAATACTACCAACAATACAAATGCGAAGATGTTGAAGATTGCCGCTAAACGCGCACGTTTTTCTTCGTCGTTAACAGAATTTCTCAGAATGAAGTACGCGACATACATGAGGAATACGACCATTGCACCATTGAGTTGCGGGTCGTTGGTCCACCATGCCCCCCAAGTGAAACGAGCCCAGATCGACCCTGTGATTAAGCCGAGGATACAAAAGATCAATCCAGTTTCAGCAGAGGCAGAAGCTTTTCTATCATGAATTCCTGACTGAACGTAGATCATGGAAGAGTCCAGCATATTTTCTCGTCCCGTTGCGCTAAGCACATGAATGCTTTGGATAAAAGAGATAAACATGATCACAAACATGGTAAACCACATGGGCACGTGCCACATCAGATTGCGAATACTCTCGAAAATGATCACTTGAAATGGATAACCAAAATTTTGATGCTGATCGTTGGCGACTTTCACGGGGACAGACCCGTTGGTGTAATTTTGATGGAACACAAAAGCCGAAATATCCATGGGCTTCATGATGTACACGGTACCATCGGTGGGTGTATTTGCATAAAAGGCGATTTCCTCGGATGGCAAGGTATCCGGCAATACCACATTCACTTTGGCGTGATTGTTATCGATGACCTCTATAATTTCTGTCGGATAGTAATGACTCCCGGAGGACACAAAAAACTGCAGGCCATCGTTAGAATGATCTTTAAAATGGGTATTGTAACCGGAATACACAAATGTATTTGCACCGGGAACTAGTTTTTCAATATCAACGGTCAAGCCTCCTGGGGCAAGAGGGTGATAGAAAGACGACAACAGTGCATAAAACAACAACACTGCGCATAAAATCTTTAACCAGAGCTTCATGGAGGTTTCTTATCCTGCGGATTAATTAATCGCGCCAAAGGTAGGGGAACAAAAGCAAGGAAAGAAGCAATGAGGACGCATTTAAAATAACTAAAACCAGAAGATTTAAACCGTTTTCTAACCAAGTAAGTCCCAACAGTGCACCCGTGGTAAATCGCACGATAGTGATAAGCAATGGAATAATGACCGGGAAACCCAAGATCGCTACCAAACCTACTCCACTGCCTGACTTATAAGCCAAACCTGAAATAAATGTTAACGTGAATCCCAGTCCTGTTGACCCCAGCAATAAACCAAGCACGAATTGAGAAAGGTCGGCATCTGCAAATGGTTTTTCTCCAAAAAAAAGAATGAAGAACATTAAGCTCGCCGTATTTAGAACCGATACAAGCAAAGCGTTGTACAACGCTTTTGAGAGAATAACAGAACGTGCGGAAGCGAGGGTGTAGAGATAAAGTTGTGTGCCCCCCCCCTCTTGCTGAAAGGTCTTCTGCATGGCATTGAAAGCGGTAAATAGACCGGTAATCCAAATCAGCCCCCCCCACAAACGCTGACTTTCTAAGGTCTCCAATGACAAATAACACACAAAAACGGTCGCCAACACGTACATGCCCACCCCAGCCAAAGCATGCTTCTGTCTCAACTCTAGTCGTATTTCTTTTTTCAACAACTCCTTAAATGCGGTCATGGCACAAATTTAAGTAGGCTCAACCTAGTTAAGTTTGTAATCTAATTATTTCTGTATGTTGAAGAAATTATTTGTCGGCCTCCTCTCTCTCTTCACCTTGAGCGCTGTGGCTTCGGAGCTGCTACTTCCTCCTGTTCTTTTAATCGATAAAGGATTGAATGAGATTGAAATCGCTCCGTCTAGTAATCTGGGTAGTCTTAAATATGAGATGATCGCCTATTCGGTTAAATTTCAAAATACTAACTTCAATATCGGCATCAACAAAATTGAACTCAAAGGCATCGAAGAGGCCAAGCAGATGATCCTAGGGGAAATTCAAATGTCCATCGATACCAAAATTATCCAAGATTACATTTACAAGGACTTTCTCATCTTGAGATTACAGGCTACTTTCTTCAATGGAGAAGCCCAAGAACTGCGAATTTTTGAAATCGCGTTAAACTACTCCAAGGAGAAGTTTCTAATCGCTTTCTCTCGAGATGTTCAAATGGAACAAGAGTCTTCTGAATCAATGCACTCCTTAATCGACGCTTCTAAAGTCATTCCGATAGCTGAAATGGATCAAAGGCTGGGCTACCCGCTGTCGGAAAAGTCCTATAATTCTCAATACGAAGAACTATCCAAAAAAAGCGACTACGCGCAAATCTTCACGCTTCAAACAATGTATGCGGAGGAGTTCTCCTTGGTCAGCTATTTCAATCTGATAGACAGGTATGAGTCTTCCAACTACAAACTATCTGATGTTCTTGACCTTTATTTCAATTATAGGAAAGCCAATTCTGCATTGGCAAGGTTGTTCCGATTGCAAGTAGCTCAACCTACTCCATTTTTGATCGATTATTCTTTTCCATTGCTCCGCGAAAAATTTATTGAAATCATCAACCAGGAGGTATTGCCTGATTCCCTATTTGCTTATGATTATGCTTTCCTCAGTGAAAATGACCGAACTTTTGAAGTCACTTATTCCAAAGCAGGAGAAGAAGATTACAAAACGATGATCGTCGGATTCGATTATACTTCCAAAGGGTGGCAGCAGCAGCGTGTTGAGCTCCCGCCGAGCATTGCCGCCGTGGATCCTTCTGGGCAAACATGGCAGTTTACTCTTCTCGATCCTGAGTTTACCACTATTTACGCGAAAAAGGAGAACGCATTTTACTTCAAACCTAAATATGCAGCGCAAGAAGCTTGGATGAAGATACCCATCTTACCGACGGATACTTCTCAATTTTTATTTATAGAAATAGGCTTTAAAATAAACACAGATTACTTAAGTACTGAATCCACAGAAACGAAAATCATGCAGAGTCTTTTATCAGAAAAGGAAAGCCATAAAATTGTTGCTGAAAAACTAAAAGAGAATGCCTTAACCATGAAGTGCGCCAATCCGAGTGCAGATCTTGTAGCTATAGGAGACGGACTTTGTGCAGAAAAATTTATTTGGAAAAAGTATGTTCGCATATATGCCAGCCCCACCGAAAGAGCCTATTGTTCGCCTCTGATGAAAGAGGACATTGATAAAGATGGATTCCCCGAGTTTTTCAATTTCACTGTTTCTAATGGAAAGGTCATCGCCTTTCATGGACTTCAGACGAAACAGGGAAAGGTCATTCCTTTAACTAAAGAGAAAGCTCTGCCACTGTTGAAAGAGCACCGCGAATTGAACAATATGATTCATTATTCTCAAATACGATGAAAAAACTAGTCATACTTACAGGTGCTGGAATGAGCGCAGAAAGCGGCATCCCTACTTTTCGAGGTGCTGATGGACTATGGGAAAATCACCGTATTGAGGACGTAGCTTCTCCTGAAGGATGGAGGAAAAATCGTGCGCTTGTGCTGGAGTTTTACAATCAAAGAAGAAAGAAGATTGTCTCATCCAAGCCAAACGAAGGTCATTTTCTTCTTGCCAAATGGGAAAAATATTTTGATGTAGAGATCATCACACAAAATATAGACGATTTGCATGAACGTGCAGGAAGCTCCAAAGTGATGCATTTGCATGGAGAAATTCGCAAGTCAAGAAGCACCTTTGATGAGAATTTGGTTTATGAGATGGAGGGCTGGGAGTTGAAAGAAGGAGATGTTTGCGAAAAGGGATATCAATTGCGTCCACATATTGTTTGGTTTGGAGAAGAAGTTCCACTCATTCTTGCCGCTGCAGAGTTGTGTAGCAGGGCTGACTTATTTATCGTTGTCGGCACCTCTCTTCAAGTCTATCCCGCAGCGGGGTTGGTAAATTATACTCTGCCCTATATACCAAAATTTATTGTGGATCCTTCCGCTGAGCAATTGCCCGTAAATGCGAGCCTACAAAAGATTTCGAAAGGAGCTTCCTTGGGATTACTGGAGTTAGAAGAAAAACTGCTACTCTTGAGTTGATAGCGCGAATGCCGAGGCTTGACGATAGATTACAGGGATGGTCCCATCTTCGATGCGTTGTACAATGTTTTCAATATTTGCATCTCTTCCAGACGGCTGATATTCTTCTTTGAGATTGTGACCAAATAAACGCGCTACTCCTTGCCACATGAATGCCGACATCTTGCCTCTGAGTTCTTGAACCAAGCGATAACTAGTGTTTCCCGTTTCGCGATCAATCAACTTGATTAGCAACACCCCTTCACTTACAGTCATGTTTCGTAAGTCTTTTTCAAACTGACTCTTCATCTGAGCTTCTGCCTGATCGATCAGTTTTTTCTGATCTTTTGGATCGGTGATCTGAGAGAGCATGGCATCGTATTGCTTCATCACGTCCCCGGCTACTTTCGCGTAAGGATATACTTTGGCGACTTTGGCTTCGAGTTTATCGGATTGTCTTTTCTTTTGTCTGTTGGTGCAAACATTACCAACGACTACAGGCGCGAGCGTGGCTATGGCGAATGTATCAGTTGGAGTAACTTTCCAAATTGCAGTGAAATATGGATTGTAGATCGTATCGCAAATAATATCTTGAGAGGTTGCTTTTTGAGAAAAAAGCAATATCAAACATGTTAGTATGTGCGTCCGAATGATTCTCATGGTCAACCTATCGGAAAATTAAACAAAAAATTACTTATTGCAACCTTGCTTTCTTCCAATTAGATGTTTTTAACGCAGGCGAAGATGGTGCCACAGTGTTCTTCTGGCTTGCAAAAGCATGTGCGGCGATCAATGCTGCCACTTGCTCAGCTTCTTCATCCTGTATATTCAATACGTCCGGTGTGAAGTATTGTTTCACAAAATGTGTATCAAACTTTCCAGACACAAATGCTGGATGCTGAATGGCCCACTTGCAAAAATCCAGGGTAGTTTTCACTCCAGTGATTTTATAATCGTCTATGGCTCTCACCATTCGTGCGATGGCTTCTTCTCTAGTTTTGGCGTGGGTGATCAATTTTGAGATCATCGGATCATAGAAGATTGGTATGTCCATGCCCTCTTCAAATCCGTCATCAACGCGCACTCCTGGGCCAGATGGTCTGCGGTAGGTGGTAAGCTTTCCGATATCTGGTAAGAAGTTATTCAATGGATCTTCGGCGTAGACTCGAATTTCCAAGGAGTGTCCATTGATTTTTAAATCTTCTTGAGAAAAACTCAACTTTTCTCCTCTGGCAATTTTTATCTGCTCTTTTACTAAGTCTACACCTGTTATCATTTCTGAAACCGGGTGTTCTACCTGTAAGCGGGTATTCATTTCTAAGAAATAATAGTTGAGATTTTCATCTACTAAAAATTCCACTGTTCCAGCGCCTACATAATCACAACTTCTTGCCACGTCTACAGCAGATTTGCCCATGGCCTCGCGAAGTTCAGGAGTTAGAATACTCGAGGGTGCTTCCTCTACTACTTTTTGATGTCTTCTTTGGATGCTACATTCTCTTTCGAAAAGATAAACCACGTTTCCGTGACGGTCCGCCAAAACCTGAATTTCGATGTGTCTTGGCCCGGCCACATAACGTTCGATGAAGACACTTCCATCCCCAAAAGCACTTTCAGCTTCCGAGATTGCTCGAGTCATTTGCTCTTCTAGCTCTTCTATTTTCTCTACGATGCGCATTCCCTTTCCACCGCCTCCAGCGCTTGCTTTAATAAGAATTGGAAGCCCCACTTCCTTGGCTACTTTTTTCGCCATTTCAGGATCGCTGATCGCATCTTCCGTTCCTGGCACCATTGGAATGTTATATTTTCTCGCTGCTGCTTTTGCAGCAAGTTTACTTCCCATGGTTTCAATGCTGTGGGGATCAGGACCAATGAAAGTGAGTCCTGCATCCTTTACCGATTGTGCAAACTTCGCATTCTCTGATAAAAATCCGTAGCCTGGATGAATGCCTTCCACTCCGAGTTTTTTACAAACCTCCAAAATCTTTTCGCCACGTAGATAGCTCTGATTGCTTGGAGCTGGTCCTATGCAAACAGCCTCATCCGCATAAGCGACGAAAGGAGCGTTGCGATCTGCCTCGCTATACACTGCAACCGTGGCAATGCCCATTTCTTTTGCTGAGCGCATCACGCGAAGGGCAATCTCTCCTCTATTGGCTACGAGAATTTTTTTCATAAATGAATTTGCTTTGAGGCCCCAAAGATTACTCTAAATGCTTAAACTTTTTACTCCACAGAAGATTTGTTACTTTATTCTTTACACCTTTGCATCATGGAATTTCCAGAAAATAAAAAGAAATCATCTGTTTCTTGGTTAAAAAAACTAGGATGGGCTGGGTTTCTATTCTTCCTTTTCAAAGGCCTACTTTGGCTTGTGGCCATTTTTTGGGGAGGAAGCAGCTTGTTGAATGGTTGTTCCTAGTCTTCACTCTCCAGAAGAATACTCTGCAACGTTTTCAATTCACTGACTTTTTCCTGATGGTTCTTTGCGATATAGGAGTGAATCAGATTATTGATCATACGACTGATCATGTCTTTATTGCTGCAAGGTCTATAGAAACGGTCGTCTTGAGGTAGATTTTGAGATTTTAAAAACTCATCTATCTCCGTTTTTTGAAGCATCGTTCCGTCACTAAAAGGATTGATATAAAACAGCACATCCGCTTCATCTTCTGTCATGCCCCATTCTTTGGCCTCTGGTTCAAAATCCAAATAGCAAAGAATAAAATGCGAAGGAAGGTTGACACCATAAATTGGAATATCCAATGACTTCGCTAGATGGGCATACAAAATACTAAGGGAAAGTGGGTTTCCTCGGTGCGTCGTAAGCAAGTCGCTGAAATAACTGTTTTGGGGTTGGTCGTAATGATCCCTCTCCCCCATGAATCCATGCTCTTTAAAGAGCATGTGATTGAACACCCTCACCACTTCCACTGCGGTAAGATGATCATTGAGCTCTAACCAAATATCTTGACGTATTCTCTGAACCCTGCGTTTGAGATCCTCTTCATCACAGCCAGGATATGCATACCTATTTATAATCAATGCTCCTTCTAGCAAATCTTGTTCTGGAGAGGATTTCCATTCTTTAAGGCGATAATAAACGGAATCATATTGAATGCTTGCAATCAGTTCTTCAAGACGCTGGCGAAACAAAGGTCCGAAGTCGTGAAGCTCCCAATAATATTCCAGTTGAGGAATGATTTGCTCCCCATAATTTTTCAATTCATTGCGAACCTGGATGTAAATGCTTTCATCCGGATCCTCAATGAGAGAAATCAATGCGTTCACTTCTGTGCTGTACATGGGATTCACTGTATCCTTTGGCTTTATCCAAAAGTACCGTGACAAAGCAGCCTTAATTCAGATGGATTGGTGCTTTATAAACAACGCCCTTTTCAAACTCGCTCTAACACAGTATTGATAAGGCTTTCCATACTTTTTGACGGGTTTTTGTGGAATTCTTTTGTTGCCCGATTGGCTAGAATGGCACAAACGGTTAACGACTTGTGTCCCAACATAGAAGCTAGAGCATAAATGCCGCTACATTCCATTTCGAAATTGGTGATTCGATACCCTTGAAATCTGAGCTTTGATAGTTCATCGATGACTGTTTCTACCTTTGATTGCAAACGAACACTGCGACCTTGAGGGCCGTAGAAACCATTTTGCGTGGCGGTGATGCCCCGTGTCATGTCTGCAGCCAGCCTCTGAAGCAAATGCTCTGAACTTTGAACTGCGTATAATCCAGATTGACTACTTAAAAAAGGAACTTCCCCTTTGAGAAACCCAACAAGTTCTTTTTCAGTGTCCTCTAAAGCGGAATCCGAGTAACTATAAGGCACTCCATCCAATCCAAAGGCAAAAGCGGAGGCCACAAAGCTTCCAACGGGAATGTCTTCTTGAATAGTACCGCTGGTACCAATTCGAACAATCTCCAATGATTTAGTGGTGTTCTTTATTTGACGGGTCGCTAAATCAATATTCACTGCCGCGTCCAATTCATTGATAACGATATCAATATTGTCTACCCCAATGCCTGAAGATACGACCGTAATTCCCTTGCCTGCCAGCTCGCCGCTATGCACCACAAACTCTCTGGAAGAAACTTTGCGAAATACCTTATCAAAGTGCGCGCTGATTAAAGGAACCCTTTCCGGATCACCTACAATTAATACCTTATCTAACACATCTTCTGGAGTAATACCCAAATGGTATAATGACCCGTCGGGTCGAAGAATAAGTTCGGTCTCGGGAATACATGTCCCTGGAGCCTGCAAGCGAGCTTTCATCTGTCGTTATGTCACTTCTTGATTGTGGCACCGCTCTTGCTCGGCGGCACAGGCAAACGCGTGAGCAATGAATCTGGTTTTGGTGCATCTTTGAAGATATCAAAAAGCGAAAAATAACCTTCGGTGAGTGAGAAAGAAGAAGGTGCTTTGGTCTCTTTTTCTTTCTTTGGATCACCTTGATCTTGTTTCTGATCGCTGGCAGCGAGGGCTGCAACACTCAAAAACATAGATGACAATAACGTTAAAAGGCTCTTTTTCATAACCAACGATTTAATCAGGTGGAAAGCTAAATAAATTTTCTCAACCATTGAATACTGACCTACAAAATATTCCAAATACGCCCCCACCTATCATTAGTGATGGTTCTAAAATCCTGGACGCGATTTATGCCACTTTGTTTTTTCTTTCCATTTGTTGGTCTTTGTACTTCTTAGATCATTTACTTGGCTATAATCTGAGAAGCTGGGCACTGGTTCCGCGCGAACTGCAAGGCTTAAAAGGTATTGTGGGTATGCACTTTCTTCATGGAAGCTTATCCCATCTGTGGCACAACACCCTCAGTTTCGCTGTGCTGAATACCATTCTATTTTATTTCTATCGGTCGATTAGCCTTAAAACATTCTTTACCATTCTATTCTTCGGTGCTGTTTTGCTTTGGCTCATTGGACGTCCAACCGCACACATTGGAGCGAGTTTGCTTATTTATGGGGAGTTTTCATTTCTGTTCTTCAGTGGAATTTTGAGAAAAAATCCTTCTTTGATGCGCGTTACGCTCACTGTGGCGCTGTTTTATGGTTCAATCATTTGGTACCTATTCCCTATTGACCCTGTCATCTCTTGGGAAGGGCACATCGGTGGCTTTATTTCAGGAATTTTCGCAGCAGTTTTGTTTAGAAGGCAAGGACCTGCGGATAAGGTGTATCAATTTCAACTCGAACCTGAAGAAGAGCCAGAGGAGCCCCTAGAGGAAAAACTGCAGGAGGAAGAAGACAAAAAAAATACCCCACTGGTGTCAGTGAGGTATCATTATAAAGAAAAAGATCAGTCGTAATTATCCGTTCAACATCACAGGCATAACTAGCATGAGGATGTCTTCATTGATATCGTCATTTTCCACTTGAGTCAGGATTCCTGCTCTATTAGGAGCGCTCATCTCGATGTTCACGTTTTCTGACGTTAAATTAGAGAGCATTTCTTGTAGGAAACGAGAGTTAAAACCGATTTCCATGTCATTACCAGCATACGTACACGTCAATCTTTCTTGTGCTTCATTTGAAAAATCCAAGTCTTCAGCAGAAACATTCAATTCACTTCCGCCCATTTTCAAGCGCACCTGATGCGTTGTTTTATTAGCAAAAATGCTCACACGCTTGATAGAACCCAAGAAGTCCAAACGATCAATAGTTAGTTTGAATGGGTTTTCTTTCGGGATAACCGCCTCATAGTTTGGATACTTCCCTTCAATCAAGCGACACAACAACACAACATTATCGTAAGTAAACTGTGCATTGTTATCGTTGTAATCAACTTTTACCTCCGTCTTAAGCGCTCCAAGGCTACCTTTCAAAAGATTGAGTGGTTTCTTCGGTACGATAAACGAAGCCTCACCATCTCCACCGGTGTCGGTGCGGGTATATCTAACAAGCTTGTGTGCATCAGTGGCAACAAAGCGCATGCTTCCTTCATGGACTTCGAAAAGAACGCCGCTCATTACTGGGCGCATATCGTCGTTTCCAGTTGCAAAAATGGTTTTGTTCAAGGCTCTCGCTAAAGCATCGCTTTGGATAATCAATGACTTCACGCCTTCCATTTGTGGGGCCTTTGGAAACTCCTCTCCATTTTGACCATTCAACTTGTACTTACCGTAATCACTGCTGATTTCTACGCTAAGCGATTTTGTATCTACACTGAACGTCAGAGGTTGTTCTGGTAAACTCTTTAAGGTGTCCAAAAGCAAGCGAGCTGGAATCGCAATGATACCCTCTTCCTTAGATTGGATCTGCATCTTGGTGCTCATGGAGGTTTCAAGATCAGAAGCTGAAAGGGTCAGCTCATTTTCCTTTATTTCAAAAAGAAAATTATCGAGGATAGGCAACGTATTGCTTGAATTCAACACTCCATTGAGCAATTGCAATTGCTTCAAGAGGGCTGTACTAGTGACTACAAACTTCATTGTTTATGTTTTGAATGCGGGCAAATATAGTTTCTTATTGAATATAAAAATCTCGAATTTATTCACGAATACGGAGAAGGCTCTATATGCGTCAAAACGTCATAAACGGTTGATTTCTTTCGCATAATGGCATCCTTGACCCGATGAGCGATCTCGTGACCTTCTATTACGCTGATATGGCCATTGACCTCTATGTGAATATCGACAAAAAGTTCAAATCCCATTTTCCTTACAAAGCATTTCTCAATGGCCATGACCCCGGGCACGGAAGCCGCGATTTGAGTAATTTCCTCTACCACTTCCTTGGGCTGAGCTTCATCCATTAGTTCGCTAAAAGCTGGTCGAAAGACCGAAACAGCATTCCAGCCAACAAATCCCGCGGCCAGCAGTGCCGCCCAATCGTCCGCACTCTCATATCCCTTTCCCCCTATTAATGAAATCAGAATACCAATGGCTGCGGCTACAGAAGTTACCGCATCCGCTCGATGATGTTGAGCCTCCCCTTTTACCGCCGTACTTTCTGTCGCTTTTGCAGTTTTCATCACATACCGAAACACAAGCTCCTTCCCAATGATTACTGAACAAATCACCCAAAGAGTCCATGCCTTAGGTGCTTCATGAGGAGTTTGAATATTCTTTATTGCCTCTAAAGCAATCAAACACGAAGCTGCCATCAAAAACACACTCACAATCACGCCGGCTAATGGTTCCGCTTTTCCGTGGCCATAGGGATGATTCTCATCGGGTGGCATAGCGGCAGTTCGCAACCCCAACCAAGCGACCATTGAAGAAAGTACATCCGATGCGCTCTCTATTGCGTCTGCAACCAAGGCGTAGGAATGTCCCCAGACACCAGCCATTGCCTTAACAATTGCAAGCACTATATTCAGACCGATGCCGTGCTTCACCACACGGATCCCCTCATAAGCAGGGTGCAAATCGGATTTATTCGTTTTCGACATTCTAGCAAATGTACATTGCACGCTTCAAACAAGAAGTAATATTGACTGTTTTCAGCCCAATGCTACCCATCGCTTTAGATCCCATTTATTGTCACCCTCTGCCAGAGGGACATCGTTTTCCGATGCTCAAATACGAGCTTATTCCTGAGCAGCTCCGCTATGAAGGCACGTGCTCTGATGTCCAGTTTTTCTCACCTAAGATGATGAAGGATGGTGACATACTACGCGTGCATTGCAGCGACTATCTCAACAAACTAAATCATCTAGATTTAACAAAGGCCGAAGAACGAAAAACAGGATTCCCACTGTCTGAACTCCTCGTTAGAAGAGAAAAAATTATCATGCAAGGCACCACAGACATGGCCATTCAAGCGCTTCAATGCGGGGTGTCCATGAATGTGGCAGGCGGAACTCACCATGCTTTTCGAGATCGTGGTGAAGGCTTTTGTTTACTGAACGACATTGCCATTGCCTCTGCTTATTTACTCGAAAAAACGAACATAAAAAAAATCTTGGTTGTAGATCTGGATGTGCATCAAGGAAATGGTACTGCTTCCATTTTTGAAAATGACCCCAGGGTTTTCACTTTTAGCATGCACGGTGGAAATAATTATCCGTTACACAAGGAAACAAGTGATTTAGACATTGCTCTTCCCGATGGAATAGGCGATAAAGACTATCTGTCCTTGTTGGACGCTCATTTGCCCAAGATTATACAAACACAAAGACCCGATTTTATCTTTTACCAATGCGGGGTTGATATACTAGAAACAGATAAACTCGGTCGTCTTAAAGTTTCCCTAGAAGGCTGCAAGGAAAGGGATAAAATGGTATTTCTTTTAGCTAAGAAATACCAAACACCCATTTGCTGTAGCATGGGAGGTGGGTATAGCGAAGACATCCGCATCATCGTAGATGCACATTGCAATACTTTTAGATTGGCGAACGAACTATTCTTCTAATTACAAGGAAGCAATCAACTCACAATACAAAGCGGTAAGATTTACTTCTGCTTTTTTCGCTGTAGAAATAATTTCCTGAATATCGACAGGAGCCAAATTATCGGGATCACATTCATCGGTGATGACCGATATGCAACAACAAGGCAATGCCATATGATTGCAAGCGATAACTTCAGGGACCGTACTCATTCCAACAGCATCAGCACCAATAATTCGAAGCATTCGGTACTCTGCACGAGTTTCCAGATTTGGACCTTGCACGGAAGCATATACCCCTACGTTCAATTTAATTCCCAAACGCTCAGCTATCTCGATCAATGAATTATTCAATGAAAGGGCATAAGGCCGACTCATATCTGGGAAACGTGGCCCCAAAGCATCTAAGTTTTGACCCCTCAAAGGATTTGTTGGTTGCAAGTTGATATGGTCATCCAACAGCATCAATTCACCCTTCTTAAAATCCAAATTCACTGCGCCTGCAGCATTGCTCAACAACATGTATTTCACCCCTAGCAACTTCATCACTCGGACAGGCATCACTACTTTGTCCATTTCGTAGCCTTCGTAGTAGTGAAAGCGGCCTTGACAAGCGATGACTTTTTTTCCGGCAAGCGTACCATAAATCAGCTTGCCAAAATGGAACTCAACCGTAGCAATTGGGAAATGAGGGATAACACTATAGTTAAACTCTTTTTCCACTTCAATTTGCTTCGCTAAGCCATCCAGACCTGTACCTAGAATGATGCCTACTTCTGGAGCGTCCATTCCCCGTGCTTTTAGCCACTCCACACTTTCTTCTAATTCTTGCATATTGCTATATTTTTTCGTATATTGTTCCTTTCAGGTCTTCCTCTTCATCGATGTCTTTCAACTTTGGAAGGAGGCCAAAAGTAAGTCCTTCTTGAGTACAAATTTCTATTGACTTTTCAAGCACCGAGGATGTAGACCATTCTATGTTTTCAAAGAATGCTTTTCTTGGACTCCTCAAACCTATGAGATAATACCCCCCATCCTCGGAAGGGCCAAAGACTACCTCTTTTTCTTTAAGAAATATACCTGCTTGTTTCAATGTAAGAGCAGAAAGATCAGGGCAATCAGTTCCAACTATTATCACCGGTTGGTCAAACTTCTTTACGGCATTCCACATGCGCTGACCCAAGTCTCCTTGCACTTGCTGAACACCAGAGGGTAGAAGTGTATCACTCTGTGGATTTCCTGACCAATGAATTTCGAATCTTATTTCCGCAGCCTCCACAACATGTATGGTATGAGAAAGCAATGCCTCATATATATGCAAGGCCCTTTCTTCTCCAATGGTTTTTGCCAATCTAGATTTCACTTTTCCTTTCTCAGGATAGCGCGCCATCACGATGATTACGGGATCAACGATATGCCTTCTCTCCATACTCTAACCATTTTCCCCAGCGATCATTATAAGGATGAATGCGATTCGTGGGCTCGTTTAAATGATCCACAAGTGGGAGCTTCAAATTGGTCCACCGAAAAATACCTCCCCACAAATTCTTCACATCTGTATATCCCACTTCTTGCAGTTTCTCACCAAACTTACCGCTACGATAACCAACACTGCAATAGACCACCACCTTAGCGCTCTTCGCCATAAAAGGCAAGGAGTCCAATTTTTCGCCAACCCAAATTGCATTCGGAATATGTGATACCGCATATTCTTCCCGACTTCTACAATCGAGTATAATTGAAGCTTCATCCATTGCTTCGATTTGGACGGTCGGAGTTTCATTCCCAGCCATTTCATCCGCCATTTCTTTGAATGACTTTTGACCAGAGCATCCAACAAAACATAAGGCCAAGCACCACACATATGAAAAAGCCTTCGTCATACTGTAGCTCCTTGACAGCTGCTTCCTGCACCTGCAGTGCATCCGTAACAATGCTGAGAAACCACTATTTCTCTTTTATTCCAATCCTCAACTGAAAAATCTGCAATGTGTTTTCCCTTCGTAGAAAGGGGTAATTCCAACATTTGATTAAAGTCGCAATCAAACAATTGACCATCCCAGCCTACACTCAAGGTATTTCTGCACATCACTCCACTGATTGCGGAGGCATTGAAAGAACTCACCAGCAGATCCATGTAATCTTCATAATTATCTGAAGCAATTAAGTAATCTAAAAACCTTGAAATAGGTATATTGGTAATGGTGAATAGTTGATTGAAAGATACCCCGTACTCCTCCATCAGTGATTTTTTAAATTCGCTTTCCAATGCACTTTGTGCTGCTGGAAGAAAAGCTCCTGCGGGGTTATACACTAAATCGAGTTTCAACCCCGTGTTGGGCATACCATATCCCACTCTATTGAGCATTTTTAAAGCCTCTATGCTCTTTTCAAAAACGCCGTCTCCTCTTTGCTTATCCGTTTTATCTTTTTTGTAAAAAGGCAATGAGGATACTACGTGGATATTATTTGCTGCAAAAAACTCTGGCAGATCGTGATACTTCTTATTTGCTAAAATGATTGTCAGATTGCATCTCACAATGACGTCCTTCACTCCAGTTAGCAAAGCTTGTTCAACAAACCATCTAAAGTGAGGGTGCATCTCGGGAGCACCGCCTGTTAGATCCAATGTATGCGCTCCAGAGGCGGGAATTGCATTTAAAATCAATTGCATGGTTTCTTGCGTCATGATTTCTTTTCTGTCGGGACCCGCATCGACATGGCAATGTTGGCATACTTGATTGCACATTTTACCGATGTTCACCTGAAAAATTTCCAGCCGAGAAGGAGTGAGTTTATTCCAACCAGCCTCATTTAATTTCTCCATGAACTTTGGCAACTCATGATCGAAAATTCCAGACTCCAAGTGTTCCAATTGAGCTTCAGGATTGGACCAAATACTATTCTTTGCAAGAAGCGATTTTGTTTCAGCCATGCATTACATCGACAATTTATTCACCTTGTTCATCATTTGTACTCCGTGTACCATGGATGCTCCACCCCGAATCGCTGCGGTGACATGAAGCGCTTCCATCATTTGTTCATTGGTAACACCTTTTTGCAGGCAATCCGTTGCATAAGCATCAATGCAATACGGACATTGCACAGCATGTGAAACAGCCAAAGCAATGATTGATTTCTCACGAGCAGTCAAAGCTCCCTCTTCAAATACCTCACCGTACCAAGCAAAAAACTTATCTGCCAATGATTTATCCCACTCAGCGATGTTACCAAACTTCTTCAGATCTTTCGCATTGTAATAACTGTTGTTTTCCATAGAATGTTTTTTTGCTAAAGAAAAGCAAAAAAAATGCGAATTGCTGTAACCGAATGAGCAGAATCTTCGCCCCAATAGGATATATGCATATCTTTGAACTATGATAAGGACACCCCTAATCGTTATTTTTCTCTTACTCACCGCATTATTTGGTCAAGCGCAAACTTCTCCCAAGGTGGTGCAGGTTTCAGGTGTCGTGTTAGCTTCCGATTCGCTCTATCCGGCTCAATTTGTTGGTGTTTTTAGAAGTCGAGATATGCGTGGTACTTTTTCTGACCTCAACGGATATTTTACATTACCTGTTTTTGTAGGAGATACCTTGAATTTTCAATGCATCGGTTTGAAGCCAAACTCTTTTGTGGTACCGCCTTCTACTACAGAAAACTCCATCTCTATTGTACAACTTATGGAGAGTGATACCACCACGCTTCCAACTGTCTATATCCTGCCCTACCCCGCTCCTCACAAGTTGCGTCAAGAGGTGCTTTCATTAGATCTTCCCGGCGACAACTATTTCGCTTTCAGTAGATATTCTGGCAATTACAAGCCAAATGATGGGATGGCCGACTTCAATAGCGCTGCGGTTCGAGAATCGATTTCCACTTTAGAAGCACGATACAACGGTGGATTCAAAAGTGGAGGAAATGTATTGAGCCCAGCAGCTTGGACACAGTTCATTCAATCTATGCGTAGAAAAAAGCGCTAAAGCTTTCCAATCGATAAAATTTTCTCGGCATTTCTCTGTTAAAGGCTATTTTTGACCGGATTTATGAAAAGCCGCCTTCTCATTTTGTTGTTTGTTTTGTGTTCATTGTTGTCTTTTTCTCAAACGGCAACCGTTTCGGGTGTCATAGAAGATCCTGACAAACAACCCGTTGTAGGCGTTTTACTCTACGAAAAAACCAACCCCAAGAATAGAGTTTCTTCTGACAACGACGGTGGATATAAAATCACCCTTCCAGCAAATGTTGAAGTAATCATAGTACTTACCTTCCCAGGTATTTCTCAAGAAAAATCATTTCGTTTAGAGCCTTTCGAAAACCGAGAAGTAAACATCACTTTCGATCCTACCGTAGAGAAAAATCCGATTATCATTCAAGAAAAGGGTCGCCCGGTTTCTATCATTCGTATCAATCCGCGCCTTCCCGTTCCCCTTCCCACTCCTCAAGGTGGAATTGAAGGATATTTATTGCAAGCTCCGGTGAACTTTTCAAGTGAGCTCTCCTCGAGCTATAGCGTGCGCGGAGGTAGCTTTGACGAAAACTTAGTGTATGTGAACGATATCCAAGTGTATCGTCCATTTTTAGTAAGAGCTGGTGAGCAAGAAGGTTTGAGCTTCCCGAATGCCGATATGGTAGAAAGCATCAATTTCTCAGCAGGAGGCTTCGACGCGAAGTACGGAGATAAAATGAGTTCTGTGCTCGATATTCAATATGCACGTCCTGATAGTTTTGCTGTGAAAACAATGACAAGCTTGCTCGGGGCCAACCTCACCGTGCAGGGAATTTCGAAGAATAAAAAATTCACGCACAATACTGGAATTCGATACAAGCGTAATACGTATCTCCTCAATAGCCTCGACGTAGCAGCTGAATACGATCCACGATATACAGATTTGCAGAGCTATATAACGTATCGTCCACAAGGAAGGTATGGCGCTTGGGAACACAGCGTATTGCTCAACTACAGCAGAAACACCTATAACTTCATTCCACAAACTAGAGAAACGGATGTTGGAACGATCAATGAAGCATTGCGCCTCACCGTGTTTTACGATGGAAGAGAAGAAACACAATTTGAGACCTTCTTCGGAGCATTTTCTACGCGTTATAACCCGACCGAATTATCGCAATTGCGCTTTACCGTCAGTGCTTTTCAAACCTATGAAAGTGAATACTTCGATATTCAAGGTGCCTATCGTTTGGACGAGTTAGAGCGAGATCTGGGAAGTGATGAATTTGGTGAAGTACTCCGAAATCGCGGTGTTGGGGCTTATCTCGATCATGCAAGAAATGACCTTGAAGCAACAGTGCTTAATTTTTCTCATAGAGGATACAAAGACTTTGATCGCACAACACACTACCTTCAATGGGGAGTAGACTATTCTGTTGAACGTATCCAAGACGAATTGAGTGAATGGACCTTGGTTGACTCGGCTGGCTATGCCGCTCCACGACCACCTGATAGTATCGGATATACCAATCCATCTCTACAACCGCTGCAGATTATTTCAATACAAGATAGAATCAAAGCCGAAAGCGATATTACTTCTGCAAGAACTTCTGCTTTTATTCAAGACAACATCACACTAAAAGACGACAGCAGTAGTAAAATACTTACAACAATTGGCGTTCGTGCCAATCATTGGAGCTTCAATAATCAACTGGTCGTGTCGCCTCGAGCGAAATTTTCATATACCCCATATTGGACTAGAATAAGAAAAAGCAAAGATGGAGAAGCAGATACGGTTAGAAAGGACATTGTGCTCAGTGCAAGCGCTGGCTATTACTACCAACCGCCCTTCTACAGGGAGATGAGAGGATTTGACGGAGTGGTGAATCCAGATATTCGCGCACAACAAAGCATACATTTCATTGTGGGAGCCGACTATGTCTTTAAAGCGTGGAATCGTCCCATCAAGATGATTGCCGAGGTGTATTATAAGCACATGGATCAGCTCATCCCTTATGAACTAGAAAACGTACGACAGCGTTACTTCGCCCGCAACAATGCCCGAGGTTATGCATACGGCGCAGACTTAATGTTGAACGGAGAATTTATTGACGGTGTTCAATCGTGGTTGAGAATGTCAGTGCTTCGTACAGAAGAAAATTTGAACGACGATTTCTACTATAATTATTTTAACGCCGATGGAGAGCAAGTAAGGCCAGGATACACCTTTAACGAGACCATCACCGATAGCGTGAGAATAACGCCTGGTTTTATACCACGACCCACAGACCAACGCTTTAGTATGTCATTGCTCTTCTTAGATGAAATGCCAAGAAAGAAAGAGTATAAGGTGTTATTGAGTTTGTTCTTTGGAACCGGTCTTCCTTATGGACCTCCTTCCCAAGAGCGATATCTCGATGTTTTTCGCACACGTCCATACTTTAGAACGGATATCGGATTCAGTAGAGACTTGTTCATTAAGAAGAAAAAAGACAACTGGATTAATCGAAACGTCGATCGCGGAGTGTTGTCATTGGAAGTTTTTAACCTACTCGGCGTGAATAACACCGTGAACTACCAGTGGATAGAAGACGTGAACGGACGTCAATATGGCATTCCCACTTACCTAACGGGAAGAAGAATCAATTTGCGATTGGTTATTGACTTTTAAATCCTCGAAGAAACTCCTCCACGCTCATTCTTTTCTTTCCCTCCCATTGCAAATCGGTGATATAATACCACCCATTGGTGCAAGCAAATCGAAGAAATGTTTTTTGATCTGTAGTCATTTCTCCCGCAATGTTTTCTGTGGAAGCCAATTCCATTCTACCGAAGAAAACCTTTAGTACTTTTTCTTGTAGCATGGTCCAAGCTGCAGGGTATGGACTTAATCCTCGGACGTGATTGTGCACCTCTTGAACTGGACGATTCCAGTCGATGCGCATGTCTTCTTTGAAGATCTTTGGTGCATGCTTTAACGTCCTTCCTTGTGCAATAAGCACATCTTGCTTTACAGCATCGGCCTTTTCTGAAGCAATCAGATCTACTGTCTCTTTTAGCGTTTCTGCGCCAGTATTCATCATTCGATCGTGCAGTTCTCCTGCAGTCTCATTCTCTTCAATCGCGATTGATTTTTGAAGTATGATACTTCCTGTATCAATTTCTTGCTGTAGGAAAAAGGTAGTTATTCCTGTTTCGCTCTCGCCATTCATGATTGCGCGATTGATTGGTGCTGCTCCGCGATACGCTGGTAGCAGACTACCATGCAGATTTATCGTTCCAAGCGGAGGCATTGACCACACCACTTCCGGCAACATTCTGAATGCCACTACTACAAATAAATCCGCCTGTAAAGATTGAAGCGCATTAATAAAATTCTCGTCCTTTAATTTTTCTGGCTGAAAAACCGGCAAGTCGTGTTCAAGAGCGTATTGTTTTACTTCAGAAAAACGAATTTGTTGACCCCGGCCTGCTGGTTTATCTGCAACCGTGACAACACCTACAATTTCATGATCTGATTGGTAGAGGGCATTCAAGGAAGCAACAGCAAACTGTGGCGTTCCCATAAAGACGATTCTCAAACGCTTCATTACACCTCAAAATATTGAGAACTTTCTTGATTGGGAGAAGTCACCTTATAGTAGTACTTTCCCTTTTCAAGTGAAGAAAGATCAAAGGTTACTTGATGGTCTCCTATTTCGTAATCCCCTTCAGCGATATGCAACTTCTTATTCCCTTTAGCATCAAATACTTCAAAAATAAGATACGCTGGCATCCTTGTTTTTACGAGTATGGTGGCCTTTGTATTCTCAATGGTGAGAGAATTTCCTATTTCAGGGTACTTGCTCTTTATGTTGTCTTTGGAGAGTACCTTAAGCATGCGCTTGTAGAGTATGTAAACCAACATAATGATTAAGGAAATCAGTAACGCATTTTTAATGGTTTCAAGAGTACTCATAATTATTATAAACTAATAATACCAGATATTGTTCCTGCTTTTCTATATCTATCGAAAATATCGTCAGCGCTCAACATCATTTCGAAAACTGTAACGCTGATATAGTTGCCTTTTTCACTCATTCTGGTGCGAAACTCAGCGCTTTCTCCAAAAATGAGTTTTAACTTCGAGACGCGCTCTTCGTCGTTGGGCAAGATGAACTTATACATAAACTTGCTTGGCCAGCGGTGTATTTCGTTTAAACGATCTCTGAGGCGATTTACCTGATCTTCATCCATAGGGCAAATATATAATGGCTCAACCAATGAAGGTAGAAAGTACCACTTTGATGAATTTAACGGGAATATTGGGATTCAGTAAGGTGACAAATGATATACCCGCCAGTGCTCCGAAGATATGGGCATCATGCGCGATATTGGTACCACCTCTGCGTTGAAGATAGTGCTCCAAGCCAAAAAAGATCAATACTCCTACCCACGAAGGCATTGGAATAAGAAAGAAGAATGCCACTTGCATGTCTGGAAACATGAGCATAAAGGCCATCAATATAGCACTCACCGCTCCAGAGGCACCAACGCTCGCATAAAACACATTATCGCCATGTTTTTTATATGCTGGAATTGCCGCTACAATGCCCCCAATCAAGTAAAGCGCGAGATATAAAACTATTCCCAACTGTACTCCTCCAAAACCCCAAGCAGGAAAAAACACCTCTCTTGTTACCGGTGACACAAAAACTTTTTCCATGAATACACCGAAAGAATAAAAAGTGTACATGTTAAAGAGTAAGTGAGTCCAGTCTGCGTGAACTAAGACGTGAGAAAACACTCTATAATACTCTTTGAACTGCTTAACACGATAGGGCGAGTATTTTAGCTTGTTGAACAAACCTGCACTGTTGAATGCCTGATACGATGTGATCACCGTTATAGCAATGATCAATAAGGTGATAAATGAATTAGACATAGCGTGTTAACTTGAATGATCAGCCACTATTTTCCAGTTGCCATTCATTTTTTTCCAAAGTAAAGTATAATGTCCTGAAAGAGTATCCTCATTTCTAAAAAGCTCCCATTTCCCAATCACCCAAGCGGAAGAATCGCTGAGCATTTCTTTCTTCAAATTAGTAAATTGAAGTTGGCCCATGGCTTCTTTGTTGGGATAGCCCTTTAGGTAATTATTCAAGGTATTGTCCCAACCATAGGTAAGCCCACGCTTACCCACGAAAACAAGAGAATCGCTTTGAAGATAGGGCTGCATAAAACCTTGCAGATCGCCTTCGTTCCAGGAAACCTCTTGTTGTTTCATCAGCGTTTCGATAGAATCGAGCTCCTGGATGGAATGTTCGTTGCATCCGAACATCATACCTATCGCGAAAAAAATCCACCAGATCCTATACATTGAAGCGGAAGTGCATGATATCGCCATCTTGGACAATGTACTCCTTTCCCTCCACTCCCATTTTACCTGCATCTTTCACAGCGGCTTCGGATTTATATTGAATGAAGTCATTGAACTTGATAACTTCCGCACGAATAAATCCTTTTTCAAAATCCGTATGTATCACTCCTGCCGCTTGAGGGGCAGTGAAACCCTTATGGATCGTCCATGCTCTAACTTCCTTTTCGCCGGCGGTAAAATACGTTTGAAGGTTCAGTAGTCTATAAGCCGCCTTTATCAATTTACTTACACCTGGTTCATCCAATCCCAAATCGGCGAGAAACAATTGTCTTTCTTCGTAGGTCTCCAATTCAGAAATATCACTTTCAATGGCTGCGCCAATTACCAATACTTCTGCCCTCTCGTCCTTCACTGCTTCACGCACCCTGTCCACGTGAGAATTGCCATTTACAACAGAAGTCTCCTCCACATTGCACAAGTAAAGCACTGGTTTCGCCGTGAGCAATTGCAATTCCTTCATCAGCTTTTCATCCTCCTCATTCTGCGTTTCAACGGTACGGGCGGATTTACCTTGCTCTAATGCGGTCTTCAAACGCATTAAATAATCATATATCTTCTTAGCAGTGCTATCTCCTGAGTTGGCCGCGCGCTGCACCTTAGCTATGCGTTGATCGACACTTTCAAGATCCTTCAACTGTAATTCTATATCAATGATCTCTTTATCACGCACAGGATCCACTGAACCGTCCACGTGAACAACATTGGGATCATCAAAACATCTCAAAACATGAATGATGGCATCCGTTTCGCGAATGTTGGCCAAAAATTTATTTCCCAGCCCTTCACCTTTGCTAGCTCCTTTTACCAAACCAGCGATATCAACAATTTCAATGGTCGTGGGAACGATGCGTTGGGGGTTGACAAGATCAGAGAGTTTATTCAGGCGCTCGTCAGGAACAGTGATCGTTCCTACGTTTGGCTCAATGGTGCAAAAAGGAAAATTTGCAGCCTGCGCTTTGGCGTTGCTCAAGCAATTAAAGAGGGTTGATTTACCTACGTTGGGAAGACCCACAATTCCACATTTCAATGCCATACGATTATTTTTCGGTCGGCAAAGATAGAGAACTGAAACTTAGTAGGCGACTACAAAATTGATCTTATCCGATTTAATATGAAACTCTTGCCCAGAAGCAATATCTATGACAGAGATGGTGACACTTTGAGGTCGAGGTGTTTGATCTAGCCCACGAATCACCGCCTCAAGACGAGGAGATTCTAACCCAAAATCCTTGTATTCAAGCTGACTAAACTTATACTCCTTGCTCTGATCTACAATGGTCGCTCCGGTGATTGCAAAAGCATTTTGAACGTTTCTTCCAGAGGTTTCCTCTATGGCCAAAATCATATACACCTTGGATGTTGTTTCCATAGAAGGCATGGCATTATCAACCATTAGCGCGCTGAATTTGAGCGAAAAACCCGCCTTTTCTGCCATCACATAACTGTCCTTCTCATTGGTTTCAAGGTTCGCTATCGATTTCTTTCCAGAGCAAGAAGCGAGAAGAAAAAACAGTATTCCAATTCTGTAAATCATGCTGAAATATAGTGATTTTTTTCCTTAATTCCAAATTTGATTATCAGCAACTTCCATTAAGAAATATAGAGATTTAAACAATATTCCAACATCAACTCTAGCGCCCACTTCAAAAGGCTACATTTGCGGCGCTTAATTTTAGCCAAACATGTCACAGGAATTAAAAAAAATTGCCAGTCAAGTTCGTAGAGACATCGTTCGCATGGTACATGCCGTGAATAGCGGTCATCCAGGAGGGAGTCTCGGCTGCACAGAATATTTTACGGCGCTCTATTTTGAGATCATGAATATTCACCCCGAGAAATGGAATATGGACGGCGTTGGTGAGGACTTATTCTTCCTGAGCAATGGCCACATCTCTCCTGTATGGTACAGCGTACTTTCAAGGAGAGGTTATTTTCCTGTATCAGAACTCTCCACCTTTAGAAAACTCAATTCAAGATTACAAGGTCACCCGACTACGCATGAAGGATTACCTGGTGTTAGAGTTGCCAGCGGATCACTAGGACAAGGAATGAGTGTGGCAATTGGTGCGGCTCAAGCGAAAAAACTCAATGGAGATTCCTCTATCGTTTACACCCTTCATGGCGATGGTGAACTTCAAGAAGGTCAAATTTGGGAAGCCGCGATGTATGCTGCACACCATAAGGTAGATAATATCATCAGCACGGTTGATGTCAACGGTCAACAAATTGATGGACCTACAGAGAAAGTAATGAGTCTTGGTGATCTGAATGCAAAATGGACGGCTTTCGGTTGGACCGTAATGCACATGGAAGGCAACGATATGGATGCAGTAGTAGCAGGACTTAATGCGGCGAAAGCGCTTACTGGTAAAGGTAAGCCTGTAATGATATTGATGACCACTTCAATGGGAAAGGGAGTAGACTTTATGGAAGGCACACACAAGTGGCATGGTGTTGCACCCAATGACGCAGAACTGGAAAAAGCACTGAGTCAACTTGAACAAACCTTAGGAGATTACTAAAATTTATTCTTAAAAAGACGAATATGCTCGATTTTCAAATAAGTGGTTCCAATGATACTCGATCTGGTTTTGGTGAAGGATTGCTTGAGGCAGGAAGAAAAAATCCAAAAGTAGTTGGGCTTTGTGCCGACCTTATTGGCTCATTAAAAATGGATGCCTTCATGAAGGAGTTTCCAGATCGATTTTTCCAAGTAGGCATCGCGGAAGCCAACATGATGGGCGTTGCAGCAGGAATGACCGTTGGCGGTTATATTCCATTTACGGGAACCTTTGCCAATTTCTCCACTGGAAGAGTGTACGATCAAATCAGACAGAGCATTGCATACAGCCATAAAAATGTGAAGATTTGTGCATCGCACGCAGGACTCACCTTGGGTGAAGACGGAGCCACCCACCAAATCCTAGAAGATATTGGAATGATGGCCATGCTACCTGGAATGACCGTTATCAATCCTTGCGATTTTCATCAAACAAAAGCAGCCACGTTAGCCATAGCCGATCACCATGGCCCTGTTTATCTTCGATTTGGCAGACCAAAAGTGCCTATGTTTACAGCACCCGATCAAAAATTTGAAATCGGTAAAGCGTGGCATATTCATGGTGGTAAAGATGTGACGATCATCGCCACAGGACACCTTGTTTGGAAAGCCATTGAGGCAGCAAAAACGCTCGAAGCGGAAGGCACAAGCGTCGATCTAATCAATATTCATACAATCAAGCCATTGGACATAGAAGCCATTGTGCGCAGCGCTATGAAAACAGGAAAAGTAGTGACCGCAGAAGAACATCAAATAAATGGTGGATTAGGCAGTCTTGTTGCTCAGTGTTTAGCACAACACCATCCTACCAAGATGGCATTTGTGGGTGTCAACGACAGCTTTGGAGAAAGCGGTACTCCTGACCAACTGATGGAAAAATATGGACTAGGAACGAAAGACATTATCAAGGCGGTAAAAAGTCTTTTATAATTCGCTCCAAGCTTTTCCTGCAAAGGTTTTCAACAAATTTACTAGTTATCCCCAAATGATTAACAACCCTTGGTGACCATGTATGGGGTCGCTAGTTTTGTCTGTTACCATTTTTTTTTTTGACCTAAAGAAATCTATTCACCATGATCACACGTATCATCGGCATTAATACCAGTACCTACGTAAATGCGGAACTCCGTTTGGACGACTGCGATTCCATTCAGTTAGTAGGCCCCAACAACGTAGGAAAGTCGACACTCATTTACACCCTCAACTTTCTATTCGTGGTGGATGGAAGTAAGATGTCCTTCTCTGGGCAGCGCAGAGGTGACAAAGAGACTATACATCACTACTTCCCTACACACAACCAGAGCTATATTCTGTTTGAAATAAAGAAAGGATCAGACTATTGCATCCTCGTTAAGCGCGATAGCGAAGGTGAATTGGAGTACTATAAAATCACTGGAGAGTACAATCAAGAACTATTCTTTAAGAAAGACGGACAACAGCAGCGCATTCGACGTTGGGATGAAGTCCAAGAATTACTCGAATCGCAAGGTATAGAGCTCTATCTATTCAAATCAAAGACGGAAGTCTTCAATGCGGTATATCAACGCGGAAAACGCAATGAAGCGGTTATTTGGTTAGAGGATAACGTGCGTACAGATGGATTGAGCAACAACTTCTCGAAGATCTATCGGTACTTGATTAACTCCAAGTTGATCACCAACAAATCATTGAAAGAATCGCTTATTATCGCAGACAACAGAGAGAATGAAGGAATTAATTTTTCTCAAAAAAATAAAAAGGATATCAATGATTTGCTTCGCATCAATGAAGAAATCAAAACCATAAAATCGATTCAGAAAGACTTCGAAGAGTTCCGAGAAGTCGTGAATCTTTACAAAGCGAAAAACAGAATCGTTTCTGATTTGGTTTATGCATTTGATAGGCAATATCAAGGCGTAATCAACGAGTTGGACAGCGGTCGTCTTGAAAAGGAGAAGACCTATCAGACCACTTTGGTGGTGGTAAACGAAAAGCTCAAGCCACGTCAAGAAGAATTGAACCGCGAAATCGGTAAGAAAGAAACAGAAATTGAGATTCGAGAAAAGGAGTTTATTCAACTACAAACACAACTCGAGCAGATCAATAGTTTTGAGGATAAAAAATTCTTAGATGAGTCGCTCATCAACCTCGATGCAAAACGCCGTGAAACGGAAGTACGCATTACCATGGTGGAGAATCAAAACTTAAATGGCAAGCAACTCGAAGGAAAGCTGAACAAGTTAGATCACGAATGCAAGCGTCTAGAAGATCAAATCAAGAACTACGACAATCAGCTCATTCAAAAGCTAACAGATTCAGATGAGACCAGAAAAGTTCTTAATACCATCTTCTCCCCTGACTTCACTTCGTTGCCTGACAAATTGGTAAAAAAGAAAATTACCAAGGCAGGCAGTCTCCTTAAAATATTTGATGGTGAGGTTGAAATTCCAAAGAATCTTGAGATTCGTGATTTGCCCTCGGTAAAAGCTTTGAAAGAAGAGCTCACTGAAATAAAGAAAGAAAAGACCGAGTTAGAGAAGTTGTGGGCTGTTTCCCTTCACATCGATAAAACAAGAAAGGAGCTGGAGAAAGTACTTTCTGATATCGAAGCCGTGAAAGAGAAGCTTCGCAAGATCGAAACCAAACCAGAACTCGAAAGACAGAGTGGCGATCTAGGAACAGAATTGCGCGCCATGAAAAACGAGCGCGATCGACTGGAAGACGACTTGAAAAAACTCAAGAAGGAAATCGCTGAAAAATCAAATCTTCTAGATACCCTTCGCGAAGACACGCGCAAGAGCGAAGAGCGTATCATCGAATTGAAAAAACGCAAACAAGAAATAGAGATGTTTGGTATCACACCAACGGAATACGAGACTACCGAATCCTTGGATGAGATTTACCAAAAGATAAAATTGGCCAACGTCGATCGCGAAACCTTAAAAACTTCGAAAGACAGAAGCTTCGACCAATTGCGATTCAAAACCAACAGCGCCATTGCCGATGAATCAGAGTTCATCAAATATGTTGAGGATGAAATTGCGTGCATTCAAGATAAAGAAAGAAGTATCGAAGGATTGTTGGGAAGTATCAGCACCCAGTTTGCGAACCCCGCGTACAGCTTAAGAAAGCGCTACGAAGAGTTCAAAACCTTTGTATACAATCGATTCAACGAAAGCCTCGCTCGCACTCGAATCTCCAATATCGAATCATTGAGAATCGAATTGGTAGACAATAAAAAAGTGCTCTATGAATTGGAGCGTATTGCTTCGATTGAAAATCTTAGCGCTCAATTGACCTTTGAATTCGAGTCGGGTGAAGATCTAAAAATTCTCAACCAATATCTTGACAGCGGCAAGAGTGTGGATTTTACAGACCTGTTCGACATCGAACTCCATCTGAACGTAAAAGGAACGGTGAAGCGAGTAGATTTGAAAGAACAAGTAGAATCCGACGGAACAGACCGTATGATCCGATTGGTTATTGTAATGAGTATCATCAATCGTTTGGCCGTTAGCAGCGAAGAAAATAAAATTGCCTTGTTTATCGATGAAATTGGAACCATCGACGAACACAACAGACCGCAATTGGTGCAGTTCTGCAAAGAACATCACTTCATTCCAATTTTCGCCGCTCCGCAGCCATACGACGGATTTAGCAAATACTACTTCATCTTCCGCAGCAAGGGCAAGATCAATTTGAACGACAAGCAGCACGCGGTAAGAAGAGAAGAATTGAAGATAGAAAAGTAAGACACGAGACCTTAACCTTATTAACCATGAATGAAAACATTGTCCCGACAGAGGTTCGGGAAGAGATATACATGAAGTACGTCATCACCGGTGAGGAACTTCCTGAAGTCAGAGTAAAGTACAATTTGATTGAAGAATAAAAGGACACTGCAATGATTAAAGCAGAACCGCGGACCATACTGAGTTTCATTCACACGCACTTCGATGTGATACGAGACTTGTTCAACTATCAAAGCACCGATGGTATTATTACCCGAGAGGTGTACGATATGATTTGTAACAAACATGGTCATACCATGAATGCACGTCTTCGCGAGTATCGCGTCATACGCCCTATTGGCAGCGACTACGAGATGCGCGATGTGTATTTCAAGCTCATGGAGTTTTTGCTTTTCGAGTTCAAGCCGCTTCTTCCAGAGACCATTGAGAAATACAAAGGATCCATTTCAGATCTTTTTCTCAAAATCAGAAAATACGAGCAGCAAGACCGCGACATTCTTCAAGAACGCATCAAGAATTTGTCGCATCAAATTCGCGAATTCGTGGATTTGGTAGAGCGAAATGCATTTCGTCTTTTGGCAGAAAGCCGTGACTTAAAATCCAACATTGAACGTGTTGATTATCGCAACAAGGTGCACAAAGCTTCATTCTGGATTGACTATTACATTCTTCCTCTCAACAAGATTCTTGATGTCAATCACTCTGAGTCTGTAGCCAACACTTTGGTGGGAATCAGTGAGTATGCGAATAGAAAACGTTTGGATTTTGGAGATGAAACATTGCGGAGCGAGTTTGAGAAATTGTACATGCAATTGATTCAGACCAATACTGATTTGCTGCGTCAATCGAAGATTCTCACCAATGAGCTGCTGCCTTTGCTCGAGCGCATCCGCACCGAATCATTGATCCTTACAGGCTGGATTGAATTTTTGCGCAACCCCTACAAAATGGAAACTCCTCCTTTGTTGAAAGGAAGCAGAAATATGCCATACGCGAAAGACATGCTTTACAAAGTACGCGAGTTCTTTGAACAGTTTAGTACCAACGAAGTGGTCATGTTTGAGGAAACGGAAGCCGACTTCGACAAGTGGATTTTCGATCGTGAAGCCTTCATGGTCAAGTTGAGAAGTCAGATGCCCGTAAACGACTTTTTTACGTGGTGTTATAAAACACTCAACAAAGACTTTGAAAACATTGAAACGGAGAAATTTTTTGCCTTAACTGCATTGTTGTTTGATGAGGCGCTTCAAATTGACTTCCCCAAGAAAGACGAGCGCGTAGATATAGAAACTACCACTTCCAAATTGAGCGTTCCTAAAATTAAAGTAGAACCCGCTATAAAGTTATAATACCATGGTTTATCCAACACATCACAGACAAATCGTTGAAGAATTGATGAATGGAAAATTCATCCTAAGCAATGAAGAGCATTTTAATTCATTGAAAGAAAATGAGAGTTTCTTTGGCGAGTTTTTCAAAGTATCCTTCGATCTGGACTTGGTATTAAAATCAGACTACGCCTTTTTGCTGAGCAAAGAAACCAGTGAAAACTTCTCAAGAGACGTGAGCATCTTTATCGCTGTGTTAAGCTATGAGCTCGATAAAGACGGTCGCAACTTCCTTGAGGCGCTCGATTTCAATGAATTTACTGCTGAAGAAATAGACCGCTATTTTGACAACAGCTCTTTTATTGATTTGATTGAAAGCAACAAAGCACTGAAAGATCCCGATGGTCGCCGCACGCTTATCAATGGTATGGCCCGCCGAAACATCGTACACAAAAACTTCGAAGACCGTTTTGTGTTTACACAGGCGTACAAGGTATTTGTGGACTTTGCAAAAGAATTGGCTCTAAAAAGGATGGCTCCAGCAAATGCCTAAGGCATAAGATGTACGGGGTTTAAGTAGAAAATATCTAGCTCGTCATAAACAGCATTAAAAAATCAGAACTCTCCAATAAACTCCTCCTCGCCCTGAAATACCTCATTGCTCATGAAGTTATACATCCAAAACATGGTGAGTCTTCGATGCAAAATGCTGGTAAAACAAGAATTACAAAATCTTGGAATAATCTATAAAACCGTTGAGCTTGGAGAAGTTGTTCTAGACGGCCCAATAGAGAAGAATAAACTACTTGAGTTCAAAAGAGCTCTCCATCTTTCTGGTCTAGAATTAATGGACGATGAACGAGCAATATTGGTTGAGAAAATAATCAACCTTGTTGTTGAAATGGTCCACTACACAGACGAAGTACCGAAAGTAAACTTCTCCAATTTCCTCAGTGAAAAACTCAATACCAATTATGCTAAACTCTCAGATCTATTCTCAAAGTTTAAAGGAATTACTATTGAGAACTTCGTTATTTTGCATAAAATCGAACGAGCTAAAGAGCTCATCACGTATGACCAATTGAATATTACTGAAATAGCATATAAACTGCATTACAGCAGTGTAGCACATCTATCGAAGCAGTTCAAACAAGTAACAGGATTAACACCCACTTTCTTTAAACATCTCGCGACAAGAAGGCGAGAAAATTTGGAAGATCTTTCCAAACATTAAGAAGTTTCCAAGAGCATATAGCATCCACAGTTGAGTCATCCACAAAATTATATAAGGATAAACCTGTAAAGTATAACACCTTTCGAGATGAGCGCAGTCATCTTTGATGAGGTGCTTAAGTGCCTTCGAATATCGCCTTACATCAAGTGATGCTTATCCATTCGCCGATTGTAGAGTGTAATCGTCTTATCCAGTATTATCCCATGAATGACAAATCACTAATAGAAAAGGGAGCAGTCCATATCACCGTAGAAATTATTGAGTACATCCCAGATGCTGTTGTTTCTCGAGTTATCATTAAAAAAACCACGGGAAACATTACAGCTACCTCTGTAGCAACGGGTGAAGAAATCGTTGATCGCACATCCCCCTTTGACATTTATGTTCAGATCATTCACGGTGCCGCTGAGTTAGTTATCAATGACAAATCGCTTTATATAAAGCTCGGTGAAGGAATCATCATCCCCGCAAATGCGAAGCACAGCTTCTATGCAAAGGAGCAGTTCAAAATGATCTGCACAGTTATAAAAAGCGGATACGAAGAGTAGCAGCTAAACAAAAAGAATTTCAAAAAAAAGAATCGAAAAATGATAAGCGTTTATAAACACGGTGTAATACTCAGTAAAACTGATGAATCATTTGAAGAAATCGCTGTACTCAATCCGGCTCTAATTCGAATCGGTAAAGAGATAAAAATGCTGTACAGAGCTGTTAGTTCCGACCACAGGTCAAGCATAGGAATTTGTACTTTAAAATCTAGTACCGAAGTTACCCATCGAAATACGGAGGCGTTATTAGTTCCCGAACAGGAATATGAACAACAAGGAATAGAGGATCCAAGAATAGTATGCGTAGACTCTATATACTACTTGACATACACCGCTTATGATGGCACAAATGCGCTAGGCGCGTTGGCAAGTTCGAAAGATCTCGTGCATTGGAATAGACACGGAATAATGGTTCCACAAATAACATATCACGATTTCCAGGAATACTTTAAAGAGCAAAACCATCTCAACGAAAAATATCGCCGGTATAACAAACCTTTAAATAGTGTCACCACAGAATCAAAAACAACATTGATATGGGATAAAAATGTGCTTCTATTTCCAAGAAAAATAAATGGCAAATTTTGTTTTCTCCATAGAATAAAACCAGACATACAAATCGTACTTGGGATTGAAAACATCGAAGATATAAGTGATGATTTCTGGAGAAGTTACTTCTCTGAATTTGACAAACACATTCTAATGAAACCTATTCATGATCATGAAGTAAGTTATATCGGAGGAGGCTGTCCACCCATCGAAACAAAAGATGGATGGTTGCTCATCTATCATGGTGTACATGACACCATTGACGGCTTTGTATACTCGGTTTGCGCTGCGTTACTAAACATCGAATCTCCTTGTAATGAAATAGCCCGGTTACCCTATCCTCTATTCTATCCTGATCAATCTTGGGAAATCAATGGAGAGGTGAACAATGTTTGCTTTCCAACTGGAACTATTATCGAAGGAGATACACTATACATCTATTATGGCGCGGCAGATGAGCAGATTGCTGTTGCCTCAACAAGCCTCTCCAGTTTACTTCTAGAGGTCTCTTTGTATCCATTAAAAACATCTAGTCATGAATAATGAACAACTATTTGATCGGGAGATCATACCTGATTCATTTACTACCATTCAAGAGTATACCCATCCGGTAACTCCTATGGAAGAGTATCATACTTCTATAAAACCAGAAATACTCGTTGTGTCGTCTTTTCCGCCTCGAACTTGCGGACTCGCTTCATACACCTTCGATCTTGTGTCTTCAATAGAAGAGTGTTATGAAAACAACTTCAATATCTCGATTTGCGCCCTTCAATCGGACCTGCATGAATTTCAATACCATGTTCCCCCGAAGTTCATACTTAACGTGAATTCAAAAAATAGTTTTGTTAAAACAGCATTTGCAATCAACAAAGATCCAAGCATAAAAATAATTGTAGTACAACACGAATTTGGATTATTCCACTCTAAAGATCAATCCATCGTATCGCTGCTATCTAATATAACAAAACCAATAGTTATAGTTTTCCATACTGTCCTGCCTAAACCTAACATGAGATTGCTGCTTGAAGTGCAAGAAATTGCCAAATGCGTTCAGCAGATAGTGGTGATGACCAACATCTCCAAGTCCATTCTAATTGATGAGTACTTCTTACCAGAAAATCAAGTATCTATCATTGAACATGGTACCCATTTAATTACTCCAAAGTCTAAAGAACAGCTTAAAACACTCTATCACTTAAGAAACAAAAGAGTGCTAATGACTTTCGGATTAGTTAGTTCTAATAAAGGGCTAGAAACGACGATTGACTCCTTGCCCGATGTGGTAAAATTCTTCCCTGATGCAGTTTTCTTAATAGTAGGAAAGACACATCCCAATGTGGTTGCATTAGAAGGCGAGCATTACCGTGAAATGCTAGAAAAAAAAATAAAACTAAAGGGACTGGAAGAAAACGTTGTTTTCGTAAATGAATTTGTTGAGCTTTCCAAACTACTGGATTATCTGCAATTAGCAGACATTTACTTATTCACCTCCGTTGACCCCAATCAAGCAGTGAGTGGTACCTTTGCGTACGCTGTAAGCTGCGGCTGTCCTATTATCTCTACTCCCATTCCTCACGTCAAAGAGTTTAAGGATAGTATTAATGTATCCATCGTTGACTTCAGAAGCTCTTCTCAATTGACAAAAGCCATCATCAACTTACTGGAGAATGATGAATTGAGAGAAAACATTTCGACTAACAATTTAATAAAAATGGCCCCCTCTGCGTGGCCTAACATCGCAATTAAATATACAAAAATTATAGAAAAATTAGTTCCCGAGGCTTTCCATTTCGCATTTAAATTACCTCCGATATCTCTCAGTCATCTCATAAGACTTACTACGAACTATGGCATAATTCAATTCTCAAAAATTGCTACCCCCGATTTAAAATCCGGATACACATTGGATGATAATGCCAGAGCGCTCCTTGCAGTATGCCAGCACTATGAATTACTTGGACAAACTCACGACTTGTCACTAATTAGAACGTATTTAATGTTTATCAAAGATTGCATGATTCGCCCTGGCTTGTTGTTCAATTATATAAATTATGAGCGGGAGTTCTCCTTTCAAAACATATCTGAAAATTTAGAAGATTCTATGGGAAGGGCCGTGTGGTCTCTGGGATATCTTGTATCCATAAAAAATCATTTACCGAACGCGCTAGTCAAAATTGCTTCGGACCTACTTGACTCATTAAACACCCATCTCGACGATGTGCATTCCACAAGGGCCATGGCATTTATCATCAAAGGGCTATATTATCAAAACAATCCTGTACTCGATGAAAAAATAGAAATGTTTGCCAACCGTCTAAAACAAATGTATATCCATGAATCTGATAGTGATTGGCATTGGTATGAAAGCGCTTTAACCTACGGAAACGGTGTACTTCCTGAAGCCATGCTTTGTGCCTACGCCCGAACGAATGATATCACTTTTAAGGTCATCGCTGAAGAGAGTCTTGAATTCCTAATAAGCAAAACATTCACCAGTAGTCGACTAAAAGTAATTTCCAACAAAGGTTGGCTTGATAAAAATAGAAGATCAAACATTTCATTGGGCGGCGAGCAGCCAATCGATGTTGCTTACACAGTAATGGCTTTAGAAAAATTCTATCACGATACGGGTAAAAGTGAATTTGTTACCAAAGCGAAAATGGCTTTCGACTGGTTCTTAGGAAATAATCACCTCGGTCAAGTAGTCTATAATCACAGAACAGGTGGGTGCTACGATGGTATAGAAGCAAAATCGATAAACCTTAACCAAGGAGCAGAATCGACAGTTGCTTACTTACTGGCAAGACTTGCCATGGAGCGATTATACCTGAACCAAAATTGGGATTCGATACCTGCTGAGCTAAGCAGCACATATATCAACGAAGAAGGAAATACCATTGAACGTCAATTGATCGCATCTATAGACGCTGACTACAATGACTAAATTCCTTTAATTATATAAATGATTACGAACTGAGTATAACAGTTAAGACGAAACCATAGTCGACGTTTGTAGTACAATAAATTCAAACAAAATGATTAAGAAAGAAAGCTTAATTCCAGCAAATTGGAATGAAATTAAAGGTAAAATCAAACAAGAATTTTCGATTTTGACCGACAAAGACGTTATGCTTATTGAAGGAAAGCAAGATGAGTTATTCTCAAGACTCGAAAAAAAATTGAAAAAGTCTAAGGCTGAACTTCAAGAAATTATTTCAAAATTTAAAACTGAAAAACGATGAAAATAAACAGACGATTCTTCTCCTATGCTGGGATTCTATTGTTTCTCCTTCTTTCATCATGTAGCACACCGGCTTCAAGAGTCAATGCCGCCGAAAAAGATGTCGCAACTGCAAATAAAGAGCTCGAAGAGGCCAATAAAAAACTCCAACTAGAGATGGAATCCTACCGCAAGGCCACTCTTGAAAAAATAGCAGCCAACGAACAAAAAATCGACGCCTTCAATGACCGTATGGATAAACTGAAGAGCAAAGAAAAAGAGGAGTACAATAAACGTATGAATGAATTGAATTCGAAAAATTCGGATTTAAGAATGCGATTGGAAACGTATAAAGAAGAAGGCAAAGAGAATTGGGAAAATTTCAAAACCAAATTCAATCAAGACATGGACTCTCTTCAAGCCAGAATTGTTAACTTTTAAAATACAAGGAATACAATGGTAGATTCACGCTTATTCCTTTCAAATGAGTTAAGCAACCTGTATTAAAAAAACCATTCTTGCGAATGGTTTTTTCTTTAAAGAAAAGTTCAATTTCGTTTATTACATTGATTTGCTTATATTTGCAGCCGCTTTGACGCGAGTTGAGCTTATCATTTTACAGGTACCGCTACTTTAGCAGGGGGTTGTTCTTTTCAAAATGAAGGTTGTGATTCCAGTCAAAGGATTACAATTTAATTTTTTATATAATGAACAATTTCGAAGTCCTCGGCATTAGCCCCGAGGTCCTCAAAGCCATAGGTGACCTAGGCTTTGAAACCCCTACTCCTATTCAGGAAAAGGCCATCCCAACTCTTATCACCGGTGATAAAGACTTGGTAGCACTTGCACAAACAGGAACGGGTAAAACAGCAGCGTTTGGTCTGCCTCTCCTCGAACTTATTGATGAGGATTTTCGCAAAACACAAGCGCTCATTTTGTGCCCAACCCGCGAACTTTGTATGCAAATCTCTAAGGACCTTCAAAACTTTTCTAAGTATAGAAATGGGGTGCACGTAGTTCCAATTTATGGTGGAGCAAGCATCGAAGGACAAGTTCGCGAAGTGAAAAAGGGTCCACAAATTATTGTTGGAACTCCAGGCCGCATGGTCGACATGCTCGAAAGAGGAATCATTGACCTTTCATTGGTGCGTTATGTCGTACTCGACGAGGCGGATGAAATGCTCAACATGGGTTTTAAAGATGATTTGGATACCATTCTTAGCGATACTCCAGATGATAAGCGCACGTGGTTGTTTAGCGCGACGATGCCGGATGAAGTTTCTCGCATCGCGAAAAATTACATGAACAACCCCGAAGAAATTACGGTGGGCGGAAAAAATACGGGCAATGCCAATATTGAACACCAGTATTTCGTCGTGCATCAACGTGACAAATACCTCGCTTTAAAACGTATCGCTGACTTCAACCCAGAGATCTTTGCGATTGTATTTTGTCGCACCAAGGCCGAAACGCAACAAGTAGCAGATGCACTTATCAAGGACGGTTACAATGCAGATGCACTGCACGGTGACCTTTCTCAAGCACAAAGAGATTATGTGATGAAACGCTACAGAAGCAGAAGTCTTAACATGCTTGTTGCTACCGACGTGGCAGCACGTGGTATCGATGTGAATGACGTCACTCACGTAATCAACTACAACCTTCCAGATGAAATCGAGAACTATACCCACCGCAGCGGTCGTACTGCTCGTGCGGGAAAGAAGGGTGTATCGATTGTCATCATCAACATGAAGGAAGTACACAAGATTCGTCAGATAGAAAAAATCATCAAACAACCGTTTACAAAGGCACATATTCCAACACCTTTCGAGGTATGCGAAAAGCAATTGTTCCATTTGGTGCATACCGTACACAATGTGGAAGTCAATGAAAAAGCCATAGAAAGCTATTTGCCTAAAGCCTACGATGAATTTGCTGATCTCAGCAAAGAGGAAGTGATCAAGCGATTTGTAAGCGTAGAATTCAACCGATTCCTCGACTATTACCGCAACGCTCCAGATCTCAATGCAGAGGAGAAAAAAGGAGATCGCGGAAGTGTCAATTCCGGTGTGGTAAAACTTTATGTGAACCTCGGTCAAATCGATGAACTGAACTTTGGAAGCTTAAAGCAATTCATTGCAGAGACTGCGCAAGTAAGTGAACACGATGTGACCTGGGCTGATTTGAAAAACACCTTCTCTCTGGTAGAGGTGCGTTCAAACATTGTTGATCAAGTGGTGGAAGCATTTAAGAACATCAGCTACAGAGGACGTCGCGTGCGTTTGGAGAGCCGTGGCAATAAAGAAGCGGGCATTCCAAGAACACGAGTGCGCAGTGATCGCAGTGGAAGAGGCGGCTATGGCGGCGGCGGTGGAAGAGATCGCAATTACGACAGAGGTGGTGATCGTAGCGGTGATCGTGGTGGTGCACCAAGAAGTGATTTTAAATCAGACTTCAAACCAGATTTCAAAAAGAAAAAGAAAGATGCTGGTTTCTCTGGAACAAAAGGTTTCGGAAAGAAAAGAAAATAAATCGAGGGATGATGAAATCCACTATCGCACCAAGGACAAACGCACTACTTTGTAGTTCGTTCCTGAAACGATAGCGAAAAAGTATATCCCTGGTGATTGATTCGACAAATCCATTTCCAAACGCTCTGTTGGAGCCGCTTTGGAAATGGATTGTTGATAGATCAACGCTCCTTTCTCGTCATAGATTTTAATGAGCACTTCCTTGTTCTCAAATCCCTTTAGCTCCAGTTGAGTGCGATCGCGCGTTGGATTTGGATACAACATCGCGGATAAGTCGATTTCCTTTATCACGCAATCATTCGAAGCGACTTCTGATACCGCAGAAATGGAGTCAGCTAACGCTACCTTTATAGGTAATTCTAACCACTCCTCTGGCTTGCTTTCTGGCAAACAAACGAGAGCGGGTTCTATCATTTTCAAATTTTCTACCAGCAACTTTTCCGCAGTCATATTGGGCTCTTGATCCTCTTCCATTGGCTTTCTTGGAATACTTCCTCCATACAATAACACGACGCGACCGTAGTCTTTACTGGTCAACTTCCTTTTTTCCTTACCACTCCCCCAATACCCCTTTTCTCCATAATACCATGCTCCTCCAGCGTAATTGAATTCCTTGAGATCATAGAAAAAAGGAAAAATAAAATGTTCGTCATTTCTTCCTGTCTGTGTCAGTGAGATCAGCTTGTCGCGTTTCCAAATCATTTCAAAGGGCTGAGGATTGTGATAACCCGCTGGAATCGTCTTACCATAGACTTCGATGGTGTCGTTGTAGTTTCCGATGACATGTGCCTCTCCATTCCCGTCCACCCCTATTTGGTGAGCAATGTTGTTGTACCCATTTTCTGGATGATCAAAGAAATAAGTGTAGTCCATGGTGCCGTCGTACAAGCATTTGCCGTAGAAAAAATCAGTTCCATACTGTTTGGGTTTTTCTTGACGAGAGACCACTTCTATTCCTTTAGAAATAATGCATTCTACGTCGTAAGTCCCGGTGAAATAAATACATCCCTTTTTATCAAAAGCAATGTCCTTCACTAGTTGATAATGCTCTCCTCCCAAGTGTTGAATCCATTTCACGCTTAAGTCCTTATTGTAAACCACGATAAAACTATTCAGCGATTCCAAATGAGAAATGCGGACACTGTCTTTTTCTGAAAACTGAAAAGCATGGGCGTAGGAACCATACAGCACATATTCATCCATCGGATTGAACTTTCCTCTAAAATTATGAATGTAAGAATCTGATAATTCCTTTCCTAGTGGAACGGTCTTCTGCCATTCTCCCTTTGCATCAAAGATCAGCAGAGAGCGAAAAGAGGTGGTGTGTTTATACTTCTCTACGGAAGCGATCACGCGACCACTCGCGTCTTTTAATTCAGACTTGTGATAGGCCGTCACGTAGATATCTCCTTTGGAATTGACGCTGATGCTTAAACCCTCTCCCCAGGAACCAAGAAATTGCTTCGCAAACCTCAACTCACCTTTAGGAGAATAACTGGCTATAAAGATTCCACCGGGCACCATGGCGTTTCCGCTGCGTTCGTCGACTTGTTCTTTTTGCTTTGGTTTGTCTATCGAAAAACTCGCATTGCCATCCGCATAGCCTGTAACAAAGACATTTCCTACTTGATCCACACACATTGCCTTGATGCGAGTATCCTTATGACCAACAATAGCTTGTGCCCACTGCGGTTTACCTTCCGGCGAAACCTTCAGCAAAGCGGAAGCTACATAAGGAGAAAGTGGAAATTTAGTATTGAGCCCCGGAATAACGATATCATGGGTATATATCATTCCAAAATAAGAACTACCGTTCGCGTCCACTGCACAATCCATTACATCCACATCAGTGTACCCATCCACGATCAGTGTCCATTCAGACTTTTGACCCACCGCAGCCAGCGTAAAGCCCACCATCCAAATCCAGACAAATAATGATCTCATTCTCCAAAGATATCGAAGAAAGATCCCGTATTCGCAAAGCCATGAGATTAACAAAAACTGCCCATCGCTTAATAGTGATTTGCTTTATTTTTTTATCTTTGATAGCATGAAAACTCTATTTCTTCTAAAGCTAACTCTTGCATTTTTATTCTTCATTGGAATAACTTCCAGCGTCGATGCACAGAATACAATGGTATGGTCTAGTGACTTACCGCCCAATGATCCCGCATATGTATTCAACTCCCCTACGGTCCGTTATAAAGGTGATACCATTGAAGTTTTTGGAATAAAAAAGACAGAAAACAAAAACGTTGTTTATATTGTACAATACAATCTTGAGGGGGATACCATATCCACCATGGAATTCGGAAAAGATTCGGTAATAAACAATGATATTGTAGATTATAATTTCGACGTGTTCAACAACCTGTATATATTGAATTCAGAAGAAGTAACTGAGTATGAAAGAAAAGGGATCATTCAAAAATATTCTCTTGATGGTCAATTGCAATGGGTTCAACAAATGCAAAATCCTCCCGACTCGGCTTATCAACCCTATCGATTAGAAATAATCAACGATACCTGTTTGTTTGTTATTTCAGGCAAATATGGGATTTTGGACTCGGATTTTCTAGAACCTGGACTTGACGTACTCATGGCTTTCCATACCAACGGAAATTTGTTATGGGAAAGAACTTTTAATCCTTATACCGAAATATCGACTTTTGGAACCGGAATGGTAGCCCATCAAAATAACTTGTACGCTTTCGGAACCAGATGGGGGGGCGAACGAGTACTAATAAATATTGACATCCATAATTCTCTAACGGTTCATGCCGATATCGGTGTTCAATATCCGATTCTAAATGTACAAACAACCCCGGATAACCATCTGATGTTATATTCTAATATCAATTACCGCATCGCAAAACTTAATTTGGATGGCAGCTTGGTATGGCAACATGATTATGGAACCAACTTGCCTCCGAACGTTCTATCTGATAAAATACGTGGATTAATTATTGATCCTGATGGCAACACTATCATATCAGGAGTGCACCATGACTCTACCATAGTGAATTCTATTTTTCGAAACTCCGATATCTTGACCATTAAATATGATTCAAATGGCAATATTCTTTGGGAAAATCGATATGAGTATGGCGAAATAAATGGTGACTACGCCAATTGTATGATCCTAAAGAATGGTTCCATTTACGTCGGAGGGCGAACGCAAATTCTGGAATTTGGACAAGATAGAGACTACATGGTTCTAAAAATTAATGCCGAATCTGGAGAGTTAACCGGAACATATTGCTACGACACTCTCGAGAATAATGATGAGGAAGTGACTAGTCTCGCAGTTTTTGATGATAACAGCGTGGTCTTAACAGGAACAATAAATCCAAATATTAACAGTCCCACTGAATATTTTTGGAACACCCAACTACTTTCAGATATTATATTATCCAGTGAAAACATGGAAGGGGGAGCTGACATTTCAGTATTCCCGAATCCCATTGCACGCGGAAATACCCTTACTATAAACGGAGACGGAATTCAATCCATGAGAATTATTTCTACCACTGGACAAGTAATTCAACAGAAACAAATGCTTTCCAACTCCATGTTAAGTATCCCAATAGAAATAAATTATCCCGGTATGTACCTTCTGCAAATACAAACCACTAGCGGTGCAATCACGAAGAAAATAATTGTACAGTAGTTGTTTCTCAAGATGATCAAGGAACGGGAACGGGAATGGGAAAGGATTTGTGAATAATGTAACTTATTCCAAATAAAATATAACAATCGATGATCGCTTATTCTATTTCAAAAAATCCCCATCAATAATTAGAAGCTTGACACCCTTCTCGGAAATAGAACGATGAGAACTGAGGTTGTCAGAAACGACATAAGATTCGCCCTTTCCCAATTTAATTCTTTCACCCGTGCTGAGTTCGCTGATAAACTCTCCCTCTATGCAATGTACAATATGTCCTTTTTGACACCAATGGTCTGCTAAATATCCGCTGGAGTATTCTACCAATCGTATTCGAAGTCCACCAAATTGAACTGTCTGCCAAAAAGCTTTTCCTACTTCACCTTTATATTCAACTTTCTCTATTGAAGTCCAGTCTATTGTTTGAAAGGGTATATTGCTCATTTCTTAATTTGTTTTATGTTGACGGCTAAAGGCGGATGGTAAACTTCACTAATTCAATTTCTCTATTTCACATTCCAGAATGATACCCGGCAAACCTTCGAACGTGGAACTACAAAATGCCTTGTTCCCTTCAATCTTAGTGATAACTGTATTTATTTTCTTTCCATTCATTTCTGGTGGAGCGTTTAAATACGTCAATTCATAATTGCATTCGGATTTCCATTCTATAAATCCCTCAACCTCTTTTTCTGAATCAGCATACCTTTCTTTTTGCAATTTCTCTGTTCTCTCTATCGTATAGACGGGAAGATCATGATTTGGGCAATTCATTCTAAATGTGCCTACCTTAAAATCACTACAGCTCAAATCTTGCGCCTGCACAAAACTCGAAATCATCAAAAGAAAAAAGATAAAGAGTATGCGCATTTATTTCTATTTAGTGCATTGGCCATGTTTACGAATGGGGGAAGATGGATCCATGTCACCTCCGATTCCCCTTAGAACCCTGTAAAAACCCCTCCATTCACCCACCTCGTCCAATCTATGCAGAGAGCTCTTGGTGTTCCGTTACCAATGTAAGCATACATCACGGATGAACCATTGTTCTATATGGAAAAACTCTAGGCATGGCCTTGTACTTCTTCTATAGCCATTTCAAACTCGCCTTAACATAAAATCCCTTTTCTCATTGTACCCATTTCATAAATCGCTTATTAGGATTGCCCCAAATCTTACCCAAATTGCCTGTCGAAAAATAAACGTTGTAATCGAGTACCACAAAAGAACTTAACTTCAACATTTAACTAGCAATTTCAAATTCCTCCTATCAGGCATTTGCGGTCGGCCTGTCAGATTGAGCATATCAGTAATTCGAACATCCTGTTCGCTCGGACTTCGCGCTCATGTTTCCTAAAGACAAAGCTGTCTTCGATCTTCTGTACAGCACTGACCCCGCTTCACGGGAGTCATTCAAGTCACACACGTTTGTGTTTCTGACGGCTTGGGTTTCCGAAGCTGCATTCTGTCCAAGAAACGTAAACTAAATTAATAAAACTAAACTACAATTTAACAGTTCACCCCAAGCTGGCAGAAACATGTTGTTGTGTGCTGCCCGCATTGTCAAATCTTAATAATAAGGCTCTTCATTCAGTTTTGATTTCTCAATCTCTCTTGTCAGTCCGTATTTTTTCATTATCTCTTCAACCTTATTTTTTATCGGCTCGTCAGCTGTCGGTGGAATAATAACTTTGTCAATCAGGTGCTCAATATTGCATGAAATATGTTTTCCCATATAATTGGGTTTGTCGTCCCAATATTTGTCGTTATCCACTGCTTCGTTAATTTGTTGAAATATTCTTAGTTCACTTTCATGAACAAAGGCTGTCCTTTTATGGACAATAGGCGTAAATATGTTGTAACCCCTAACGGGGTAGTCATTCGCATGAAACCAAATATTTTTTTCGTAGTCCAAGTACCTTACTTTACTTATGTAGATTTCTTCATCAGAATTGTCGAACGATTCCCTTAATTTCTTGACAGTTGTTTGGATAACCACACCTTCATTCGTCTTTAAGTATAATCTCCACATTGCATCAGACTCACCCTGATTTATATGCCAACAGTTAACTATAAACGCCCTTCTAAATCTTTTATGAAGATTCCCGATTTCGTAACTTCTTTTGACGGCCTCTTCATGAGTCATGTCGCTATTATGAAATTGCACCAACCGCTTCTCTGTTGATACTCTGTTTTCTGACTCTCCTTTAGGTACTGTCCCTTCAAAAGGGTCAGAGAATTTGTCAGACCGGCAGAAGAATAATCCCTTATCCCTTAAAATACTTTCAAACTTGTCAAGGTCGAGGTATCTCCAAATTATTTGTTCGGGTTCCGGGTTTATTAATGCTTCATGGTCTATTATCGGCATGTCTAAATTTTAAAAGCGGGTTGCACATAATCGAGTCACGCAAGGGAATTTCACCCCTGCGTTCTCACAAAACCGTACTTGAAGGTCACCCTTCATAAGGCTTTTCTTGTTCAGTCACTAATGTATCAAAAACTGCGGATGAACCATTGCCCAATGCGGAAAAAGTGCAGGCCTAGCCTTGTATTTCTTCTTTAGCCATTTCAAACTCGCATAAACATAAAGCCCCTTTTCCCATTGCACCCACTTCATCAATCGCTTATTGAGATTGTTCCAAATCTTACCCAAATTGCCTGTCGAAAAATTAACGTTGTAATTGAGTACCACGAAAGAACTTACTTCAACATATAACTAGCGATTTCAAATTCCTCCTATCAGGAATTTGCGGTCGGCCTGTCAGATTGAGCCTATTAGTAATTCGAACATCCTATTCGTTCGGACTTCGCGCTCATGTTTCCTAAAGACAAAGCTGTCTTCGATCTTCTGTACAGCATTGACCCCGCTTCTCGGGTGTCATTCAAGACACATACGGTTAGTAGCTACCTGAAGGTGGCGATTTCGAAATACTTCACTATCAACTAAGCACAAAGCTCGATTTAAATATTGAACCGCCACTTTTGGGTAAGTGCTGTTATGTGTAGCCTTTATTCTTTAATCTCCTCAAAAACAATCTTATCAGCTATAATGTAGTCTTTGGGCTTTGTTAACGCAAGGAACTCTTTTTCAGATTTTACATTAGATTTATTTCCCTTTATCACACTTTCAATTGACTTTGTTGCTTCAGTCATAAATATTGTCACATCCATAGTCTGTAAGGTTATTAGATTTTTCTTAGTGAAGTCTTCTGTTTTATTATAAATTTTCCCACTTCCTTCAACTTGATAATTAAAACCAACTTGAACATCACCTTCTTTAAATACCCTTGACGTCAATTTGTTAACATTAACTTTCCAGACAAACTCAACTTTGTAACCTGCATTTTTTAACGGCGTTGAAAATTTTAATACTTGATCATAAAGAACCAAATCTATTAGGAAGGATTGAGCTTCAAGTGAATAATCTCTTAGCAGAATTACTTCTAACAAGTGTTGATTTGTAACTTTAGCGTTGAAAATTCCCAAAAACTTTGCACTTGCAACCTCTTCTCTAGAATGCATTTTTTGGTAAAGAATATCGTCAATAACCGTCCTTACTATTGTGCTGTCATTAGGTTTAGTTATTTTCAGAATTCGAATATTCTTTTCATCTCCTGGTTTATAATAAATAAGGGACCCTATATAGTCTTTTGGAGCGTAGTCTTCATTGTAGGTTACAATGCTTGAGTTTCTAAAATAACTTTCAGCCTTGTCCATTTCTGAAATAGGGGTAGTCTGAGCATTTAGGTTTGTCAAAAAAAGAATTGACAGTCCGAAAGTGATTGCTTTTTTCATATCTGATTATTTATTTGTTTTTCGCTTTTTATGGTTACAATTAACAGTTTCGGGCTTTGCGCTCGGGCGGGTTTCAGAGCACAAAACTGTTACTTCATTAAATGCACAAAGCTTGAATTTCGCACTCCACTGTCGACCAGCACAAAAGCTTTATAGAAATATCAGCTACAAATTTCCAAGTCACCTCTAACTTAGGCAACACACTGTTAGTAGCTGTTATCTTCTTCTTTGAGCCAACCATAATGTATGTTCTCTAGAAACAGCGTTTTCGGAGTCTAAAACAAACTTAGAAAAGCTGTCGTCTGTCGTTAATTGGTCTGTTAATGTTGCAATAAAATTTAATTCTTGTGTTGCTGTCGTGTATGCTTGTTTTAATTCTTGATGCTGTTTTAGTTGAAGCCAACTCAAAGCTGAGGCGGAAATTGTCGTAAGAAGACCTACAAAATTCAAGTTGAAGTATGGATTAGCAATGAGAAAAACTATGCTTATAAGAGATATTGCTTGTGAAACAATTACAAACCAAAACCAAAGATTATATTTTTCTGAATTATATTCTGCTTTGTCTGCATACCATTTCTTTTGGTCTTCGATTCTGTTTTTAATGTAATAATCCTTTCTGGCGCCCAAGTTGTATGCTCTAATTTCTAGCATTCTGTCAGTAATAATTGGCAAGTTTAGCGTTCTAGAGTTCATTGCAATTTCTAGTTCTTTAAATTCGTCGGATAATTCTCGGATGCGTTCAACAAATCTCCTTTTTGCTTCTATAATATCTAAGGAACTTTCAAAGTATTCTGAGCAGCAAACAAAACGCCATGTGAGGGTTTTACTGGATTCCGCTAAAGCTCGTCCCTGATACCACACGTCTTCGTATTTTTTTGTTTTGAGAATTACTGTTAGAACTAAACCCAAAAGAAGGAATAGTCCCGAAATAAAATAAACAACTAGTTTAGATTCAATTGATTGGTAATTGTAAATTGCTAATGCAGAAGAAAAAATCATTGATAATAAATCAATCCTAATAATATTTAAATAAAACTTCTGCGCCTTCAATGAAGCAGTATCTGATGCTTGAAAATAACTTGGAAAGTCTGAATATTTCACTATGGTCTTACTTTGGTTTTTGAAGAAATTTCCCTTTTCCGTTTATCAAAAGCTAAGTCAATATACTTTTCTGGTTTTGACTTAAAATCGTCCCACTTGACAAGAACACAATATCTGTCATCCTCAGACCATGAGCATTTGTCTTTTGGAATATAGTAGTTATATGAAAACTCTGCTATTACGGTGCTATTATTTATTGAAACATGATTATGATTGCCACCACACTCGCTACAGCTATAATTACCTTTATAAATACTGTCATACATTTCGGGTAACACAATACCTAAAATCCCATTCTTAGAATTAGCCTTTCCATCATAAAGTGATGCTTGTAATTCTCGCTTTATATAAATCTGTTCTTCTTCACCTAAGTTTTCAGCACTATATTTCCCAATCAAGAAAATTGTAACAGTAGAGTCTGACAAATAGTCTTCACGTATTTTCCGCATCACATAATCTTCATCGTTCGAATCTATTCGCTCATTCAATGATTTATCAATCATATCCACACCTAAGTTATTTAGGATATAGTTCTTGTATGCTTTATCTTCTCTTTTGTGAGATATAAAAACTCTATGTGCCATATTCATTTGTTATTTTTTGGCTTCTTCTTGGTCTGTATTATAGCTGCTAACGGTCCCACACTTGGCGTTGGTGCCGGATTTAGAAGCATTTCACTGTCAACCTACCACTAAAGCTGAATAGGTGCAAGGCACTTGAATTAAAAGCACGTCACCCCACATGACGCCTAATGTGTGTTGGCTGTTCGTGCTTCTTTCTCCAAGTCAATGTGTCGTCCTTTACTAGTCATGTTATCTCTTAAATTGATGTCGGACTGGTCACTTTTGGAATAAATAAGTCGTTGTGATAAATCATTACTTCTGTCCCTTTAGTGGCGTTTACAGCACTATAATTTAAGTCGTATTCAAATTTCTTATTTCGCTTATAAATGTCATTTATTTCGGGTGCATTGTCATATGATACAAGCCACTTATGTTTATTAATTCCATTTATCATTTGAGATACTAAAACATGGTCCTCATGCTTGTAATGGTTTACATATAAGTCTTTTCCTTTTAAGTAGTACGGAGGATCAAAATAGATAAGAGTTTTGTCAGGCAAGGTTTTACTTATTGTTTTTATAAGCTCAATAGCATCTAAGTTATATAGTAAAATTCTGTTCTTGTAATTTGCTATACGTTTAATTCGGTTAATTAAGTCTGTCTTATTAAATCTAGCGTCAATTTTATAGTTCCCAGTCTGTTCAATGCCACCAATAACCCCTGCTTTAATAATTCCTGAACGATTAGTCCTGTTTAAAAAGAAAGTGGAGAAACCAAGTTCTAATAAGTCTGCCGTGTCTTTCTGTTCTTGAATTACCTTTTGCTGTCGCCAAGTTTTAATATTTACCATAGTATTCTCTATTAGATTGCACAGATTTTCAGTGTCGTTTAGGACAGAATGCCAAAATGCGTAAATGGCTCTGTCGTAATCATTAATTACAATCTTTGATGCGTACTCCCCGAATAATAATGACAATGCAACCGAAGCTCCCCCTGCATAGGGCTCTACATACCATCCATCAAGTAATAAATTCCTCTCAAAAACAAGTTTGATGAAGTTGGCAATTTTACCTTTGCCGCCTGGGTATCGAAGTGGTGAATGAAAATCCATTATTTAATTGTTGACCAAATTTTTTCTACGAATATCTGAATATTATCCCATGTTATTTTTAAGTCCTTAGGGATGGGGGAAAGGTGTCTGTTGTGGATATATGCATTGAATGTTTCCATTGCTAAAACATCATGATTGTTACTAACGGCCTTTCTAATGCCTCCGCAAATGTGCTTATCTGCATATCCTTGTTTCTCCATATGAAGTGATACTTCATCCACTTTTTTTCTTAGTCTTGCGTCTTTATTTACAGTTGCCAATTTATGATGGTCAATATATGTATCAAGTGTGAGTTCAATAAAAACACGAAACATAACTCCAGCAGCATTTTCAAAGAGGTCAACATTCAAACCTTTAAGTTCCCTATAAATTTTGTTTATTCTTGGTTCGTTAATGGATAAAATACAGTCTTTAGGAATTACAGTTTCACGGTCTGTTGATAGTGGAGTTGGTTTAGGTTTTGATTTCGATGGTGTTGTTTTGCTCGGTATTGTTGGAGAAGTTAATTCCCAAGCAGATGTTGCTTTCTTCTTTTTATTTGGTATGTCTGCGGGTTTAAATGTTTCAATATACTTTTCTCTATCTTCCTTTGTGTAAATGTCTTTAACTTTAATTTTTTTGTCGGCTAAATCTGTTACAATTTTTGCGAGTCCTTTTACAACTTCGTCTTTAAGTAGATGAGTTTGAAGTCTATTGTCTTTTACATTAATGCCGATAACCTGTTGAACGTTCTTATCTTTTAGCAACCTATCTAAACTAGAAGATGGGACATTTTTTAGTTTGCTTTTTACTATTTCAGACACGCTACTTTCCTTTCTTAAAAAGTCTATTGCTTGTAAAGCAACTGGCGATGTCCCTTCTATTCTTTCGTCAAATCGTGCAACTTGCTGAGCATCCCATCTAACAATACCAATACCTTCATTTTCACCTGTATGTTTTAATTTAATCCATTTGTTAGCATCATCAGGATTGTTGAATACTACACATGGAATGTCAAGAATTGGCTTCTTTTTAAATTGTTCAGCAAATGGTTTCAGCCTTTTGGCAAATGAACTATGCTTGCCATCAATTAAGTCGGGATTAGAAAGTATTTTCAAGGCGGTTACCCGTCTGTTTCCTTCTAGAACATTATAATGTCCTTTGTCTTTTTCATGGGGTGTTACCAAAATAAGTTCACCGGGATTTAACATTCCTGTTTCAACAATGTCCTTGGCTAAATTGATTAACTTATCGCCTTGGTCTATTATCATAACTTGTAAGGCTTCTCTTTGATTACCTACAAGTTCAAATCTTGGATTTTCGATGTTAACCGAAAGATTTGTCAGCGAGATATTTTTCGTCAGAGTACTCATATTTCAAATTTATAATTTATTCGATATCCTATTTGTGGCAACGTTCCTAGCATGACCACTAACGTTTCGAGGGTTTGCGATGACGGGGAGTTTTAGCACTAAACTTCATTCGGAGAACTGAACTTTCGGCTGGCAAAAATGTGTCTGCGAAGCACGAAACCCTGCCTTTTGGGTAGGTACTGTTAGACGTAGCTTTTCTTATGGAGTTATACATGCTCTACAAAATTGTTTTCCGAAGTCAGTAATTGCAGTGTGCTTTTTATTAAATATTAATTGACCTTCAGCTTTTTCGATTATTTCTTTGTTCGCTTTAATGTTCTCAAGTTCTTTTAATTCTTCATACATAGTTTCGTCCATTAAATATCTTCCTGATGGAATTTCCATTAAACCTAGTCTGCACAAATTGTCGATGTAGTTTGAAGTTAAATTAGTGTTTTTTATTCCTGCTCGTTGTCCAATAAGTGATACGTTTCGCATTAGGTCAAACTCACCCTTAGCTTGCTTCTTAGTCATTTTTACGTCAAGTAATGCGTGTCTATCACTGCGATGAAAAAATCTCATTAATAAAGCTTCATCTGATGATAAATTTTTAATTATCTCTACGAAGCCTGGGTGTGCATTATGAACTTTGTCAGCATCCATTGAAGTTGCTATCAAACTAGCATACAGTTCTCTAAGGTTTACATCATTTCCAGTATACCTTAATGCTTCAAGAGAAGGCCCTACAATTGCAGGGTCGGGAGTAACTATTTTTTCTTTTGGTCTGTCTTTAAGTTTTTCAGAAACTCTATTTAACACGTAATCTTGAATTTTTTCAAACCCCCAAACCAAAGCACTCACAGGTGCTAGTGCAATACTAATTGTCTTTGTAACTGTAGCTAAAGATTTCCCAATTTCTTTCGCGGCAGGTTGTACTGCGTCATTATAAACAGGTATTGCCTTTACAAGTCCAGTTATAGCTTCAATGGTACTTTTAACATTATTGTCTTTGCTATTTTCCTCTTCCATGTTTTTAAAATTAAGTAGTTATTGCATTTTTCAATGCAGTTCTAGTAGAATTTCTATTAGTAGTAAGTTTGTCGAGTTGTTGTCTTTCCTCTAAATTATAATCGTCACGGTCCTTATGTTTCTGAATAAAATCAACCCATGCCATATAGTTAAGAAGATAACTATCAAGAAGTGTAAATATAGAATGTCCTGAAATTTTTATTTCTTCAAATAGTTCATTGCTTGATTTCCAATCGATGTCTTCAATATTTAGCTTTCTTGCAACGTTGATTATTGCAAGTCTTACTGTTTCTTCAATGTCAGCCTGAGTAATGTAAATTTTCATGTAATTATTTTTTATGTTGTATGTATTGTGGTGTTCTTTAAAGTTACGCATAACTATCCGCTAACCACACCCCTGAGGTGCATTTATCTACCTTAAAAATACACCTAATTCTTAAGTAACCAAATTTTCGATATAGGGAAGAAAGGGCATGGAACGCGGGGACTAGAACGGGAATGGGAACGGGAACGAGGAACGGTAACGGGAATGGGAACGGGAACGGGAATGGGAATGGGAACGGGAATGGGAACGAGAATGGGAATGGGAATGGGAATGGGAACGAGAACGGGAACGGGAACGGGAACGGGAATGGGAATGGGAATGGGAACGGGAATGGGAACGGGAATGGGAACGGGAATGGGAATGGGAACGGGAATGGGAACGGGAACGGGAATGGGAATGAGGAGGAAGGGACTAGAACGGGGACGGGAATAAAGAGCATAAAAAAATCCCGATTTCATTCGGGATTTTTTGTTTTTTTAATGCTTTTGGTCTGAACGATTACATGTATCGGCTGAGGAATTTGTTGAAGTCGTGTCTCAAATCAACAATGATCTTCTCCAAGGACTGGTAGCGCTCTCTCATGTTGTCGTGCTCGGCCAAGGTGTTGTTGGAGAGATGCAAGGCTTTGTTTTGTGCATCGTTGCTCATATGAACTTCGTGCTGCTTGATGCCCGTTTGCAAATCTTCCAAATTCGCCTTTTGAATGATGAATTGGTTCTGATAATGCTCGATGTCGGCTTTTACTTCTGTCTTGGTCCACTTCTGAGAAACTTCAGATAACCTGTTCTCTAAAATATGGATCTCGTCTTTATAAAAGTCTATGCCTCGGAGCCAATCACTGTGTTCATTGCTCACGTGAGAGATGTGGTAAAGTGTCTGCTGTGCCATGGTGGTTTGTTTTATAGCACAAAACTCCACCAAACAAATTCAAATGCCTTTGACGTGGGTCAGCTGGCCTTATGATACGCGTCAGTTTACTTCTGATTTCCTTCTACCACTGTCTTGTCATGGCTCAATGCAGCTTTCTCAACGCGCATGCGGCCTTGATCTAGTGTAATCACTACATCTTTCTCTCCGATCTCTACTACTTTGCCATGGATACCGCCCACGGTGATGACTTTGTCGCCAACTTGAATGGCTTCCTGATACTTCTTGGCTTCCTTCATCTTTTTCATCTGCGGACGAATCATGAAGAAATACATGATAACAAACATTCCCACCATTAATAGAAGTGGACCCATGCCGCCTCCTTGTTGGGCTTGAAGAACTATACTATTCATTGTACTTATAAATTTTGGCGCAAACATACGCGTTTTAACGGGTTCTTTCCATTTTTATGGCGGGCGCATCTTGTTGCCCTTCTAATGCTACACCCCTTACCACTCCTGTTAATTTTAAGATATTGTCCACCGGAACGGTATTGGCTCGCACAAAAACGCTCTTGTCAATGGCTCCGGAAAAACCATTGGAGTTGAACTCTACGGTAATGACTCCTCCTTCTCCTGGAGCAATGGGATCTTTGGGCCAATCTTTTAAGGTGGTGCATCCACACGCGGGTTTCACACTGCTGATCACCAAAGGAGATTTTCCTTTATTCGAAAAAGAAAAAGAATGGGTGATCTTCTCGCCCACGGCAACGGTGTCAAAATGATAAACGGGATTCTCAAAAGCCATCACGGGAAGATCGGTGTCTTCCATGCCAGAGGCGGTCTTGGGAAAGTTCAATAAATCACTGGTAACCTTTGGCCCCTCCTCTTTACAGCTTATTGTAAAAATGACTAAAAGCAAACCGGTATAAAACCAAATATTTGTTCTCATGGATACCAATGTAATGCAGTGCAAGGATTTTATTTTCTCAAGAAAAACTAAAAATAACGCGTCCAACGATCAATAGTCGCTGTCTTTGTAGGATCCATCGAAATCACTTTCATCGAAGAACTCACCTCCTTCGCCAAACATGTCTTCTTCTTCCTCTTCTTCAGAACTATTTCCGTGAAATTCATTGAATTCTTCTTGATCGAACTCACTTCCAAATAGGTCCATTTCTTTGCTGTCTTGGGCAGGCGCATCTCCGTAGGCCATTGCCACTCGTGGATAAATCGTACTGGGTTTGTCCTTCTTCACTTCCATCAACTCCACGTAGAAACACCACATTCTCAAGAAATCATAGACGTACAATATTTTCTCAGAAGGCTTTGTGACCATGTCGTTGAGCTTGGTTGAACTCATGCTGAGGTTCTTCTTGCTCTTCCCGCCTTCCATCTCCATGAGCGGAATCTCCAGGCCTTTCGCCCAATTTTCGTCACTCATATAGAAACTGGCCATCTCCCCTTCTTCGAAATCGAACGCGTCCAGAATCGCTCGATGAAAAGACTCGAACGTTGCGTCAGTTTCTATTTCAATATCCCTGAACACATCTTCCTCAGTATCGATGATCACTCGAAACTTATAGATGTTGACATTGGTGAGTTTTTTGGCCATGAAAATGAATTGGGGAGGCAAAAATAGGGATTTTCCCCAAATGAAATCGCCCCGCCCTTCTGGAAATAAACCGGAAGGAACGGGGCGATTAAGCAAGTACGAATTAAATTATCGGTTGATGATCACCAACTTTTGGTTATACACCTCTCCATCTACACGCATCATCACCGTATAGGTGCCAGCTCTCAAAGCATTTACAGGGATCTGTTGCTTATAGAGACGACCTCCGTCGGCTGGACCTTGCATCAAACGAATGATTTCACGACCCGTAATATCATAAACGCCCCCGAATACCGTCGCATTGGTTGGAGTAGAGAACTCAAATGTGAACTCTTTCTCCGCAGGGTTCGGATACGTTTTGAATATCGTATTCGGCTCAATTTCCACCGTCACCGTAATCACTTGTATGCCGGTAGTCACGTTGCCACAGTTGTCTACTGCAGTCCAAGTACGCACGATGTCGTAAGGACAGAATGTATTGGTCTGTGTTTGAGTGAACGTAATGGTCACGTCTGCATCGCAATTATCGGTAGCAGTAATGTTCGTTGGCACTGCTGGAACCGGTGAACCACAAGTGATGGTGGTATTTGCAGGCACGTTGAATAACTGAGGTACAGTATTGTCTACCAACTGGATGATTTGCGAAACAATTACTGAATTACCGCAATTGTCCGTAGCCTGGTACATTCTTTCTACGTTAGCCAAACAGCTTCCGCTGAACAATACTTCTGAAATAACCTCTACTTCCACGTCTCCATCGCAGTTGTCCGAAGCAGTGAGGGTATAATTCTCAAAAGCATCACAAGAAATTACTGCAAACAATGGATACGGATCAAAGGTTGGAAGAACGGTGTCAATCACATTGATGATTTGAACCAATTCTACTTCATTTCCGCAGTCGTCTGCGGCAGTCCAACGACGCGTAATGGTGTATGGACAACCTACAGATGTTTGTTCAGAGAAGATCACAGGAACAGATGTATCACAAAGGTCCGTCGCTGTGAATACTGGAGCAGCGGGGATATCATCGCATGCCACGGTGATGTTTTCTACAGCGCCATCAATGAACGGAGCCTGTGTATCAATTACCGTGATGGTTTGAGAAACGCTTGCAACATTGTCGCAATTATCAGTCGCTGAGTATGTTCTTACAATCTCAAATCCACATTCCACCTGGTTGGTAGCTTCTGTAACACTCACCTGAAGCACTCCGTTGCACGCATCGAATGCAGTGACCGTTGTTGCTACTGGAGGAATGGCCGATCCACACTCCAAATTCAAGTCTGATGGAACGTTGCTGATCACCGGTGCGATGCTGTCTGTTACCGTAATTACTTGTGTAACGGTAGCCAAATTCTCACACTCGTCAAGTGCAGTCCACACGCGGGTAATGATTTCACCGCAATCGGTGTCTACAGATGACTCATTGAAAGTAGTAGTTACCGGACCGTTGCAGTTGTCTTCGAAAGTAACTGTTGCAACTGCAGGAATAGACTGACCGCATTGGATAGTGGTATCCGCTGGAGCATTCAGAGCAGTTGGAGCAGTCTCGTCTATCAAGGTGATAAACTGTTGGAAGGTTGCTGAATTTCCGCAATCATCGGTCGCTGTGAATGTGCGAATGATAACACCTGCGCATCCTCCGCTCACCATTAACTCATTTACTGTAATATCAAGATCAGTATCGCAGTTGTCTGAGATATCCACCAACGATTCGTAAGGAACATTGCACTGCGTCTCAACCTGAATTTGTCCAGTGATGATTGGATCTTGTGTATCACGAATCTCCACGGTTTGAACAAACTGTGTTGAATTGCCGCAGTTGTCTGTAGCTTCCCATGTACGAACCACGTCATATCCGCAAGATTGATCTACGGTGTTTTCTGAGTAAACAACATCCGCAATCAATCCACATTCGTCTTCGAATACGGGCTCGTCAGTAGGCAATGCTGAACCACATTCCAATTGAATCACTTCTTCCAAAGGTTCAGTTACTACTGGACCCTCTACATCAGTAATAATGATGGATTGTATTGCAGAACTTGTATTTCCACATTCATCTGTCGCGGTCCAAGTTCTTGTTATCAAGCTACCACAAGCCAATTCAGTTTCTACATCGATGAATTCAACAGAAACCAATGGGTCGCAGATGTCAGCCGCTGTAGCACTATCCGTCGGCAATGCTTCTGTACACAAGATAGTCACGTCTTGCGGAACGAAGGTGAAATAAGGATCCGTTTCGTCTACCACTGTGATCACTTGAATATCAGATATTGTATTGCCACAATTATCGGTGGCTGTCCAGAATCTCTGTAAAATATAACCGCAATTTGCTGGCAGTACTGATTCGTTGAACGATACCTGCAGAGCTCCAGAGCATTCATCAAACGCTGCTACTGCAGGAACTGCTGGTATGCTACCGCACTCTACTGTAGCATCTAGAGGAACTCCAATTAATTCAGGAGACACTTCGTCAATTACTGTAATCACCTGCGTTGCTGATGCTACGTTGCCGCAGTCATCGGTAGCCGTCCATGTTCTTGTAATGGTATAAGGACATCCTGTTCCTACTTGTTCAGAGAACGTAACAGGAACATTGGTATCACATGCATCACTTGCAGTAACTACTGGAGCAGCTGGGATCGCGTTGCAAAGAACCTGTGTATTTGCAGGAACGCCATTCAATGTAGGAGGAAGGTTATCTGTAACCGTGATGATTTGGGTATGAACTGCAGAATTTCCACAGTCATCAGAAGCAATCCATACACGTTGAATCGTGTAGTTACAACCAGAACCGAAAGGCATTTCAAAGAATGAAACTTCAGCTGTTGCATCGCATAAATCTGAAGCCGTCACTACCGGTACCGCTGGAATATTTCCGCACTGAACTGTAACGTTTGCCGGAGCATTATCAAATACAGGTGCCGTACTATCCGTAACAGAAATCGTTTGTACAACAGAAGCAGCATTACCGCAATCATCTGTTGCCGTCCAAGTGCGGATAATGTTGTAAGAACATGCGCTTACTGGAACAATTTGAACATTCAAAACAGCAGGAATCAACCCTTCTGTACAATTATCAGTTGCAAATAGCTCAGGAGCTGTTGGCAAACTAGAACATTCTGCAGTGGTATTCGCAGGAGCGTTTTGAAGTGTAGGAGGAGTATTATCAGAAACGATAATTGAGTACGATTTTGTTTCTGTATTTCCACAATCATCCACCGCAGTCCAGGTTCGCACAATGGTGTACGTGCATCCTCCTGTTGAAGGATCACCCGGAATGATGGTTTGTGAGAAAGTAGGAATTACGTTTGAATCACAAATATCAGAAGCAGTCACATTTGTTGGAACAGCAGGAATATTGTCACAGCTAGCAATCACATCCGCTGGCACCCCATTAATAATCGGCTTCTTAGTATCGGTCACAGTAATCAATTGCGAAGCAGAAGCTGTATTTCCGCAATCATCTGTTGCAGTCCATGTTCTGGTAATGACGAATCCGCAAGCCAAGTTTTGTGTGCTTTGACCAAACACCACATTCACACTCAAATCGCATTCGTCAGAGGCCGACACGTTTGAAGCAGGAGCTGGAATGGCATCACAGTTTACAGTGATATTCGCAGGCACATTCACAATGATAGGTGGAACGTTATCTACAATAGTAATTATCTGTTGAGCCATTACATCGTTGCCGCAATCATCCGTTGCAACCCATTTACGAATTATTTTATAAGTACAACCGAATGGTTCTTGTGTTTGTGTAAACACCACTTGGAGTTCTTCGTCACAGCTATCATCAAAAGTTGGCGCTACAACAGGAATAACTGATCCGCATATAGCCTCCATGTCTGAAGGTTCGTTTACAATGTATGGATCTTGCGTATCGATATAAGTAATGATCTGCTCTTCCGTTGATACGTTGCCGCAATCGTCTGTAGCAGTCCACGTGCGAATCAATTTGAATCCGCAAGCTTGCGTTTGAATTTGTGTTGTCAATACTGGCACAACATTGTTATCACACAAATCCTGAGCAGTAACCTGCGCGTTCGGAGCGGGTGTTCCGCACTCGAGGGTGATATCGTTGGGCACGTTGTTTATGACAGGCGCAGTGTTATCCAATACATTGAATACTACCGATGCCGTTACCATATTTCCACATGGATCAGTAGCTGTCCATGTAAATGTGCGGGTTAAATTGCATCCAGAACCACCATCCACAAAGGATACTTGAACAGGAACACTTCCAGCACACTCATCTTCAGCCGTCACTGCGAAAGAACCGGGTACGGGCAAATTTCCACACACTGCAGTTCCACCGTTTGGAAGATTCATCAATACAGGCTCTTCATCGTCTGAACGAGTAAAGGTGCGACTAGCAGTAATTTGATTTCCGCAATCGTCGGTTGCCACCCAAGTGTAAACACGAACGTACTCACATCCGCTTCCTTGATCTTGATAAGAACCAGTAACAATGACGGATGGATCGCAGTTATCAGAAGCAGTAACTCCAAGCTCTTCGATGGTTGGAAGTTCACCGCATGCTACTGTTTGATTTCCTGGAAGGTTATCAAAAGTAGGTGGCACTTGATCGCCAACAACGGTGATTGTTTGAGTTGCTACCGTTTCATTACCACAGTTGTCTGTAGCAGTCCATTCACGAACGATCATGTAATTGTCATCACAGTCTACAGTCGCATCTGGGTTAGAACAGTTCTCAATATTAAAATTGAAATCACCGTGATCGGTAATATGATTTCCGAAAACATCTCCTTGAAGAAGTATCCATGAAGAAAAACCGAGACCATAGCTTTGAAGAGAAGCATTCTCTCCCAACTGTGCTGCATATCTGTAATCTTCAGGGAAATGCGAGATGGTCAGATTAACACCTGCAAGATCTCCAAGCCCAACGAGGGTATTGGGAACACTTGGATTCATCTCATAATAATGCCAATCGAAGTACTCAAAGCCCAAGGTTATCGTTGTACCCGCATCTAACTTTTCCGCACGGAAACCTGTAGAGGTGTTCGGATTAGGTATAGCGGTCCACTCTTCATAGGTTCGCTTCAAATGGTAATGGGCAGTGTACTCAAACTTTTTATTTGGATTGCTCGCACTTTGAACAATACCAGTAATCTTGATGGAACCATCTTCAAATTTCTTAAACGATCCAGGAGTAATGGAAACAAAATTATTGCTTGTCAAACCTAGAGCATTTCTCAACTCTGAAGAAATCCAAAGGGTATGACCAGCTCCTGCATCAAAGATTTGACAGTGAGTGGTATCGGGGAAATCTTCTCCAATGATGTTTTGTTCAAACTGAATATCAACGTTGGTATCACAGTCGTCTGAGGCGGTTGGGTTCACCACAGGTGGATTGCCATTGGTACAACTGATGGTAACGTTTGGTGGCACGTTTTGGAAAACAGGAGGAGTTGTATCGCTTGCACATACGCCTGGACAGCCCGCTTCACAATCATAAGAACCATTGATATCGCCATGTCCAGAAGCACTTCCTGTGTAAGAGAACCAAACGCTTAATCCGTTATCATTTGCGTTAAGTGCATTCGCACCATTCCCTAATTGGAATCCGTAGGCTGCTACTTGGTTTGTTAAAACCAAATTTGTTCCCGTCAAGCTACCTTGACCCGTGAGCGTTGAAGGAATTGTTACGCTAAACTTATAGAACGTCCACGTGCTTTCATCACCCCATTGTGGTGAGTGTGCAGAAAGTCCCATCATCGACCACTGGGCGAAAGTTGACTTTGTATCAAACCACATGTTTACATAGAAACGCGCATTAGGATTGCTAATACGTTCTATAGTACCAAACATGCGAGCGGCTCCATTATCAAACTTATGAATAACCAATGGATCGGAATCTGCACTTCTAAAGTCTGTTCCGAAATTAGGTATCCAGAAAATTCTTCCTGTAGTCGATTGATAACCGGTAACCAAACATATTTCGTCTGGGTTACAATTTCCAGTAATCGTAATAGTCACGTCATTTGTCTCTCCATCCCATGCCGTGCAGGTTGTTCTTCTTGAGCAACGACGGAAAGTAGTCGTTTGGTTGATTAAACCATAATCCAAAGAAGGGCCGTTGGCATTAGGAACCGTTTGAAACTCCCAGTTAGTGGAAGCGTTCTTGTACAACCACATGTATTCGATATTACCAGAACCTCCAGAAGGAAGCGTTGTACTGGTAATATGCACATCGAAAGGAGCACAACCGTTTGCACTCGTTCCAATGATACCACCATCGGTAATGTTGTTACATGTATTTTGTATGGTATAGTTGATACACACTCCTGATGGTCTAACAGAGTTTGGACTGCTGTTATCTGGACCATTACCGAAAGTTGGGTCTTCGAAATGAACCAATCTCATTTGATCTGCACCGTTGGGGAGGTTGAATCCTGAGAAATTATTGAAACGAGTATTCTCAACCACAAAATCTTGGATATCGGTGGTATATCCCGTTTGTCCTACAACGTTTCCGTTTTTGAAGAAAACGATTTTCCACTTCTCGTTTGGCTGAGTCACATTCTGACGATTGCAGTAGCCATCATAAGAAGAAGTGTGAATCGAATTAATAACGATGTTGTTAGTAGACATCGCAGAAGGCAATGCTATATTAAAGGTACCACCATCCGCAAATAGAACTTCACTGTTCACGGTACAACCATTCAAAGACCAGTTGGCAGTCCATGAAAACTGACCGGTACAGTTCAAAGCCTGAGGTCCCGAAGGATTGCAGTTGCCTGTAATGGTAATGGTAATATCATTGGTTTCTCCATCCCATGAAGTACAGCCATTTCTGCGTGAGCAACGACGAAAAGTAGTAGTCTCAGTGAGCGGACCCGGATCATAACTCGCAGAGGAGGCACCAGATACAGTTTGGAAGTTCCACCCAGTAGTCGCATTTTTAAAAAGCCACATGTACTGAATGTTGCCGCTACCGCCTGTTGGCCATGCCACGTTGGTAATGGTAGAAGGGTCGAATGGCGAGCATCCACTTTGATTACTTCCAATAGAACCGCCAGAGGTCACGTTGTTACACTGTGCATCTGAGTTAATGGTCGCAAAAAAACTGAGGAAAGCTACCAGAATTGCTCGTGTGAAAAGAGAATTAAAACGAGCTAAATGACTACTGCAAGAGTAGAAATTCTTCATTTGCTTAAAGGTTGGTTATTAATATAGTGCGTTAGGTCTGTTAAGAGTTTAGGTGCTCATAACAGTTCACAAAAGTAATAAAAGTTTTCAACAATTCGTAATTTATCGACAAAAAATATGCTCCCGTCGTTGAAATTAACTGTTTAGTCGCTCATACGATTTTTTAAGACGCTCATTTACAGTCCACTAGAGCAAACTACGAGTTCACGGTATGAAATGTTAAATTTCGGGTATGGAACTAAAAATACTTGATGGAGTCGATGGCCGCCACAGGATCGGAGGCACCGAAAACATAATTTCCTGCCACCAAAACGTCCGCGCCGGCCTTCACCAGTTCTGGAGCGTTCAAGTCATTTACCCCCCCATCCACTTCTACTAAACAAGACGCATTGTTTTCTGCGATGATTTCTCTTAAATAACGAAGCTTGCTATATGTCCGCTCGATAAAACTCTGTCCTCCAAACCCAGGATTCACTGACATGATAAGCACCAAATCCAAATCAGCTATAATATCTTCCAATACACTGACGGGAGTATGGGGGTTGATGGACACTCCCGCTTTCATTCCTTCTGCTTTTATAGCCTGCACTGTACGGTGCAAGTGCGTGCATGCCTCATAGTGAACAGTAAGGATATCCGCACCAGCCGCCTTGAAATCTTTAATATACCTATCTGGATCGACAATCATCAAATGAACATCCAGTGGCTTCATCGCATGCTTTTTCAGTGCTTTTATAACCGGCATTCCAAAAGAGATATTTGGAACAAATACTCCGTCCATTACATCTACATGAAACCAATCTGCGTTCGACAAATTGATCATTTCAATGTCGCGTTGAAGATTTGCGAAATCGGCAGATAAAACGGAAGGAGCGATCAGGTGCATTTTTCTTAATTTGGTCGCGAAGTTAATCAATAAAGCATGCTCAAAATAGGTCTAACAGGAGGAATAGGTAGTGGTAAATCGACCGTCGCTAAAGTTTTTGAAATCATTGGGGTACCAGTTTTTTATGCAGATGAATATGGAAAAGCCGCTTATACAGATCCTAAAGTCCGCCACGAAATTGGACTTATTCTTGGCCCCGATGTCCTCACCCCCACTGGAGTGAATCGGATGCGTATGCGTGACATCATATTCAACGATGAAGATAAACTCGATCAGGTTTCCGCAATTGTACACCCTTGGGTGAAGGAGCAATATGATCTGTGGTTAAAGAAGTTTTCAGGTTATCCTTACATCGTTCGTGAAGCGGCTATTCTTATCGAAAGCGGAGCATGGAGGTCTTGTGATCAAGTTATTTTGATTACCGCACCTGACGAAGATCGTATAGCCCGGGTGATCAAAAGAGATAACGTTTCCGAGTCTTCTGTGAGACAACGTTTAGAAATTCAAATCACCGACGATGAAAGAATGAAATATTGCCAACACGTATGGCACAACGACAACCGATTTCCACTATTGGAAAAAATTCTAATGTTTGATAACTACATTAGGGCTTAAACTTCGACACCGCGTCCGCTACTTTCTCGGAAATTTGTTTCATCATTCGATTGCGCATCTCCATTTCAGAAACAGGGCCTTTTCTACCGGTAAACTCATTCATGAGTCTTTCTTTCTCATTGACGTAAACAACATCTTCTGAATTACTCAGCAATTGCCATTTCCATGCTCCAGGATACAGCTTATTATAATCTCCTTCAAATTCACTGTAAACTACATTGTCTCGATCAGAGAAAGTAATGATATCGGTTGCATAGACTTTTCCTGTTTCGGCATCCAATATTTGATATTTGAAGGAAGCGTCCACTCCCCTGCCTAATCTGTGCTCTCTATACTTAACTTTTTTCGCATTCACATTCGCACCTAAATACCCCTTTCTTTCAAAGGTTCTTTGTGCGGCTATCTTGTTCTCATAGCTGATTAATTCTCCTGTAATAATATACCGAGCCCCTGAAAGCTTACCAGCTTCAATTACTTTATTCTGATCAAAGGCCGGATTCATGCTCATCATTTGCTCATTGATCATTTGCTCCAAACGTTCACGTTCCAATAATTCGATGAATGGACTTTTCAACGCAAGTATCTGTTGCTTGATGGAGGCACTTAAAGACGTTTCTAAAGAAGCATCGACCTTTTCATTCTTTACAGGAATAAATGCCAGCGTATATCGAGCCTTATCCAATGCCTGATCTCTGCGTTGCATCGCATCTTTAAATCCTGCATCCAACTTCGTTACTTCAAGAAAATAACCGTAAGCCTCTCTCCACAGACCTAATTCTTCTGCTTTGAGTCCCAAGTTATAGTTTGGATAAATCCTACTAAGAATATCCAAGTACTCTGCCTTCTTATTGTTGCGATCCAACGAACGAATTTTTGAAGTGTATTCTCTGGCTTCTTCAAATCGTTCTTCTTTCACTGCCGCTTCTGCTGACTCAAAAAGAAAATCAATATATGATGATTTGCAATTGCTTTGTTGATCCAGTGTACCCGGTGGAAGGTTCAGTTCCAACTTGCTGTTTGCACTATGATACGCAAGAAGCTCCTCGTACAGATTAAGCGCTAATTCATAATTTCCTTTCGCACACTCCGACTGTGCTAAGACTACCTTTTTCCTTAAAACTTCCTGCCCTATGCGCCGCATACCTACTAATGCTTCGGGCTTTCCGTGCTGAATATAAACTTCCTTGTAAGTATCAAAGGCCTTTTCTGTCAAGCCTCCTTCCTCATATACCATTGCCTCTTTCATAGAGCGTTTCACTCCTGAACAAGAAGCAAATAAAAAAATACTGATAGAGACGAGGTAAATAAATTTCATACACCGCGAAGTTATGACACTTCGGTGCAAGTATGAAGCCAACCTTATTTTATCAAAGAAGTAATTTCAATTGACATCGGTTCTACTCGTGAGGAGAACGAAGACAACCACTTGCCTTCAGGACTGATTAGGAATTTGTGAAAGTTCCAAGCTACCGTTTCGTCTTGAACGGCATTCAGTTCTTTCTTGGTCAACCAAGAGTATATATCGTGTTGCTTCTTTCCCTTCACATCAATCTTGGTGGTGATGGGAAACTTCACTCCATAATTCTTTTCACAGAATTCAGCAATTTCATCATTAGAACCGGGTTCTTGACCAAGGAACTGATTGCAAGGAAAACCTATGATTACCAATTTGTCTCCCATTTTTTCATACAATTCCTGCAGGCCTTTATACTGAGGAGTATATCCACATTTGCTGGCGACATTGACACATAGCACATACTTGCCTTTGTAATCTGCCATTGAAATAGTGTCTCCTTCCAAACCTTCTATTTTGAAAGAATAAAAATCTTTGCTGATGTTATTCACTTGTTCTTGAGTTTTTTCACCGCCAAAAAAACGGCCAAAAAAGGCCAAAATGGCGAGACCGATGGACATAGCGATTGCTTTCATAGCTTGATCAGCAAATAAAAGCTCAAAATGTTCAAATAATGCACTAATTTTTTTTCAATCTAATTCCTTTGTAGATTCGCTTGTCTGCTGCTGTTTATGATTGACTCGAACCTTAAAAAATACTCGAGGAACTTGGCTTTTGATTTATCCGCATCCATTGTGGTATTTCTTGTAGCGCTTCCTCTTTGTCTTGGCATAGCCGTGGCATCTAAAGCACCTCCCCTCGCAGGCTTGGTAGCTGGAATTGTAGGAGGTATCGTTGTCGGTGTAATCAGTGGATCGCACGTTAGTGTTAGCGGTCCTGCAGCCGGCCTCACCATTATTGTTGCTGGAGCTATTACGAGTTCTCCGAGCTATGAAGCGTTTCTTTGTGCTGTTGTTCTCGCGGGTGTTTTTCAAGTGCTTTTTGGAGCTCTTAAAGCTGGAAAAATCGGAGAGTACATTCCATCGCCAGTGATCAAAGGCATGTTGGCAGCCATTGGATTGATCCTTGTTCTGAAACAAATTCCCCATTTGCTAGGTCACGACACGGTGCCTGAAGGAGACGAAGAATTTCTCCAACCCGATGGTCATAACACCTTTTCCGAACTATTTAACATCGCAGATGACCTCAGCATGAGTGCATTGATCATTGGCTTGGTATCCATGGCTATTCTTCTGCTTTGGGAACTTTCTTTCTTTAAGAAAACTCCTTTATTGAAATTGGTTCCTGGCTCATTGGTCGTTGTGCTTGTAGGCGTATTTCTTCATGAGTACTTATCTTCCGTTCACCCTGAATGGGCATTGAGCTCAAACCACTTGGTCAACATTCCTGTGACCACCACGAATGCAGAATTTCTAGGTTTAATTCGTACACCCGATTGGTCTTTCCTATTTCATGGCAAAGTACTTCTTGCGGCCATTACCATTGGCATCGTGGCAAGTTTAGAGTCACTATTAAGCATTGAAGCATCCGACAAAATCGATCCACAAAAAAGATTTACTCCGCCGAATCGAGAATTGATAGCTCAGGGTACCGGTAATGTAGTTTCTGGAATTTTAGGAGGACTGCCAGTGACAGCCGTCATCGTACGAAGCAGCGCAAACGTTTCCTCAGGTGCACAAACAAAGACGAGCGCCATATTGCACGGCTTTCTTCTATTGGTTTGCGTTTACGCATTCCCTGCCCTGTTGAATCGAATCCCGTTGAGCGCTCTCGCTGCAGTATTGATATTGGTAGGATACAAATTGACAAAGCCTTCTATTTTCAAAGAGCTCTACAAGAAAGGAGGAAACCAATTTTTACCGTTTATTGTTACAATTATCGCAATCTTGTTTACCGATCTCTTGATAGGAATTTTAATCGGTATAATTGCTGGATTGTACTTCATCATCAAGTCCAACTATGAAAGTGCTCTGATCATGGTACAAGACGAAGATCGATACTTAATCAAGTTCAAAAGGAGTGTTAGCTTTCTCAATCGCCCTGTGCTGAAGAAAATGTTGTCATCTGTTCCTCCAAAATCTAAGCTACTGATAGATACCTCTCGCACTGAGTTTCTTGATGCTGATGTAGAAGAATTGATCACCGATTTTCTCGAACAAGCGAAATACAAAAAAATTTCCGTTGAATTAAAAGAAAGAGATGAGTGATATGAAATCATTTCAAAAACTACTTCTTGAGAATAAAGCATGGGCGCAAGAAAAATTGGAAGATGACCCGAAGTTTTTCGAGCGCTTAAGCAAGATTCAAACCCCAGAATTTCTCTGGATTGGATGCAGCGATAGCAGGGTTCCTGCCAATGAAATAACTGGAACCCAGCCTGGAGAAATCTTCGTGCAGAGAAACATTGCCAATCTGGTTGTACACACAGACTTGAACTTGCTCAGCGTGTTGCAATATGCTGTAGAAGTATTGGAGGTAAAACACGTCATTGTATGCGGACATTATGGGTGTGGCGGCGTCAAGGCCGCTATGGGCCACCACAGTTTAGGCATCATCAACAAATGGCTTAGAAATATCAAAGATGTCTATAGAATTCATGAGAATGAACTCAACAACATCGAAAATGAAGATCTCCGGCTCGATCGTTTGGTTGAACTTAATGTACACGAACAAGTACTCAATCTGGCCAAAACATCTATCATTCAACATTCGTGGAAACACCACAGCAGACCTCACTTACACGGCTGGGTCTATGGGTTAAAAGACGGTATTTTGCATCCAGTAATTGACATACCTGCTAAATCTCCTATTGATCCTATTTACGAATATGATAACCTTTAGAGTATTTAACGTTCGGTAACGAACCTTGCACCTTTTTCACTATAAATTTGCATTCTCAATTTAATAATATCAAAAAACATGATGGCAATTTATTTAATCGGTATCATCTTCGCTGGAATAGGGATGTTTGTGCAATACCGATTGAAATCGAAGTTTGAAAAGTACAGCAAAGTGACACTCGGTTCAGGCTGGAGCGGTAAGGAAATAGCAGAAAAGATGTTGTCAGACCATGCTATCTACGACGTTAAAGTAATCAGCGTAGAAGGAGTATTGACAGATCATTATAATCCTGTAAACAAGACGGTCAATTTGAGTCATGACGTTTACCATGGTAGAAGTGCTGCAGCCGCGGCAGTTTCTGCACACGAAGTGGGTCACGCTGTTCAACACGCCACCGCCTACCAGTGGCTTACTTTCCGCAGTCAGGTTGTTCCAATAGTGAGTGTTGCAGGCAACATTATGCCTTGGCTTTTGATGGCGGCTGTATTGATGCTTTCAAGATTTCCCCAACTGTTATTGTTGGCGATTTTCGCTCAAGCTGCTATAACACTATTTACCTTAATCACTCTTCCAGTAGAATTCGATGCGAGTCGCAGAGCATTGGTGTGGATCAAGGAAAAAAACATCGCGGTAAGCAATGAATATGATGGCGCAAAAGACGCTTTGAAATGGGCGGCAATGACCTACGTAGTAAGCGCCTTAGCGGCAGTCACCCAATTGGTCTATTTGATTCTACTTTACGGTAGAAGAAGAGACTAATCTATAAAATATACTTAGTTTTGAGAGGGCTTTTAAGCCCTCTTTAATTTTCTACTATGTCCACTAAAAAGCAGCCAGCGCTGATATTTATTTTTATCACCATCCTTATTGATGTCATCGGTCTAGGCATCATTATTCCGGTTTTACCTCAATTGATTCATGAGGTAACTGGAATGGGACTGAGTGAAGGTGCTGCAATGGGTGGATGGTTGGTGGTTGCATTTAGTGTCATGCAGTTTATCTTTTCCCCGCTCCTTGGCAATCTCAGCGACCGCTATGGAAGAAGGCCAATTCTATTGTTATCGCTTCTTGGCTTTACTATAGACTATGTGTTACTTGTATTTGCCCCCAATTTAACTTGGCTCTTCGTGGGTAGAATCATCGCTGGATTCATGGGCGCAAGTTTCACCACTGCGAGTGCTTACATCGCTGACATAAGTTCAGATGAAAACAGATCTCAAAATTTCGGAATGTTGGGAGCCGCTTTTGGATTGGGTTTCATCATTGGCCCCACCATCGGAGGATTATTGGGAGAACTGGGAACGAGAGTTCCATTTATGGCAGCTGCAGCACTCACCTTTCTCAACGCTGTTTACGGTTACTTCGTTTTACCAGAATCACTTCCCATCGATAAGAGGCGACCTTTCGATTGGTCGCGGTGTCTGCCTTGGGGAGCTTGGGGACATATAAAAAAACACCCTGTTGTTTACGGATTGGTCGGAGCCATGATACTCATCTATGTCGCCTCCCATGCGGTTCAGAGCAACTGGTCCTTTTACACACAATTGAAGTTTGCTTGGTCTGAATCGACCATTGGTTTTTCACTGGGAATTGCGGGGGTATTGGTAGCTCTTGTTCAAGGATTTTTAATTCGAATTGTCAATCCTAAAATAGGGAACAACAACAGTGTTTATCTGGGCATCACCTTTAGCACCCTTGGACTATTGTTGTTTGGTTTAGCGGCGCAGGGTTGGCATTTGTATTTAATACTCATTCCATATTGCTTGGGTGGCCTTTCTGGGCCTGCACTACAAAGTATCATCAGCGCTCAATTTCCGGCAAACGAGCAAGGAGAATTGCAGGGAGCATTGACAAGTTTGATCAGCGTCACCTCCATCATTGGTCCCGCCCTTATGACACAAGTGTTTGAATACTTTACCTCTCCCCAATACCCCATCTATTTCCCAGGCGCACCATTCATTCTTGGCGCGCTGATAACATTCACGGGAGGTTTACTCGCTTTTCGAGCGCTTCGCAGGTACAACCGCTAGCCATTGTATTGAAGCCCTCTGCTGTATATTTGCAGCATGAAGAATAAAGCGTTGTTTCTCGATAGAGACGGAGTCATCAATCATGACCCTGGAGATTATACGCCTTCTTTAAAAGAGTTTCATATTCTTCCAACGGTTATCGAAGCATTACAGATAGCAACGCAGAGAGGCTATAAAATCATTCTCGTCACCAATCAAGGGGGGATAGCCAAGGGGCTTTATTCCCACGCGGATGTCGCCGAAATTCATGCGTATTTTCGAAGAGAGTGTCAAAAACACAATGTGGTTATAGACGGCATTTTCTACTCCCCACATCATCCAGACTTTGGCAATTCCCTTACAAGAAAACCCAAAAGCTTAATGATGGAAAGAGCCATACATCGATTCAAGGTTGACACCAACCTCAGCGTGATGATTGGTGACAAACAAAGGGATCTCGATTGTGCTGAAAAAGTCGGAGTAAGAGGAATTCTGATACCCACAAATGCAGATTTAAAAGACTTTGTAATTACTTTGCCCGAATGAACTACGTCTTCCATAAAGGAGAATATGTCAATGAACACCAAGCGTTCATTGCGAAAGACAATCGCGCCTTTCGCTTAGGAGACGGTTTCTTTGAAAGCATGAGGGTCATTGATGGCAAGGTAATTTTTCTAGAAAACCACTTTGCACGAATTGAAGACACCATCAAGGCATTGAAGATGGAACCAGCCGATGGCTTCAATATCGAACTCATCCGAAATCAAATCAACGGTTTGCTGCAAAGAAATGGAATCACCAGAGGAGGAAGAGTTAGAATAACTTTCTACAGAAAATCATCAGGATATTACCAGCCTCATCAAAACGACCTCGCGTACATGATCGAAAGCGAGGCCTTGGCAGAAAACGAATTCACCCTCAATGCCATTGGTAAAACAGTTGATATTTTTTCCGATTTTAAGAAAGATGTAAATAAACTATCTATCTACAAATCGCTCAATTCACAGTTGTACATCATGGCTGCATTACAACTAAAGGAAAAAAATTTAGATGATGCCCTCATTCAGAATAATAAGTTTGCCATCATTGAATCGATAGCAAGCAATATTTTTATAGTATCCAATGGCGTGCTATACACACCTGCACTTCAAGATGGATGTATTGCAGGAACAATGCGCATGAATATCATCAACCTTGCTTTGGATAATAAAATCAAAGTGTATGAGTGCACTCTTAATCCTCAAAACCTACTGGCAGCAGATGAAATATTTCTAACGAATGCTGTGAAAGGAATTGAATGGGTAGTCGCCTATCGCACCAAGAGATACTATAATGAAATGTCTAAACGTATGCTTCAGATATTAAATCAAGCTGCTAAAGAATATGTGCAGCCAACCTTGATTTAAGAGCGGATTCTCGGATCGAGCCAACCATAAATTAAATCTACAAGAATACTTATCATTACAAATGCAAAAGCAATTGTAATCACCCCTCCCATTACCACAGGAAGATCTTGCTTTTCTATCGCATTGAATAACTCTTGACCCAGTCCTTTCCATCCAAAAACAAACTCCACAAATACGGCTCCTGCAAGCAAGGACGCAAACCATCCACTCACTGCGGTGACCACTGGATTAAGGGCGTTGCGTAAGGCATGCTTCAAAACAATCCTTCTCACACTGAGACCTTTCGCATAAGCGGTGCGAATAAAATCCTGACCAAGAACATCCAAAAGAGAACTTCGAGTAAGTTGAGTAATTACCGCCAAAGGCCGAATCATCAATGTGATCAAGGGTAGTATCATATTCTTCAAGTCCAAGTACTCTCCGGAAAAAGCATTTACGCTATGCAAACTACCGGTCATATTAAGCCCTGTTCCAGGCAAGGTGGCATCAGTGAACGGCAGAGGTATCGCATCACGCCAAAGAACAGCCCCAATCCAGGCAACAAGAATCGCTACAAAGAAACTCGGTCCTGCCATTCCAAGGGCGGAAAGGAAAAGTAAACTTCTGTCGATCCATGTGTCTTTATTTAGTGCCGCTACTACACCAAAGAGAAGCCCAACCAACAGCGCCCCTCCAATACTGCAAATGGCCAGTAATATCGTTCCTGGCATCACATCACCGAGAATTTCAGATACACTCCTATCGGATAAAAAAGATCTTTTTAAATATGGTTTCTTCAAATAAATAGCATGATCTCCTAGCGGTAAAATCTCAAATCCGGAATATCTTTCTTCAATAAAAAATCTTCGAGAAGAACTATCGACTCTATTGTAAAAGGAGAGGGGAGAAAGATCATTGAGATATAAAAAATAACGATGATGCATTGGTAGATCCAAATCCAACTTTTTCCGGATCGCTTGTACCACCTCTTCTGATGCACTTTCTCCAACCAAATTTCTCGCAGGATCAGAGGGTGACAAATTAAAAAGAAAGAAAACAAGGGTCACAACACCCCATAAGACCAACAACCCATAGCCCAGTTTGGAAAGTACAAACTTTATCATTTGTACGTTCCGTTCTTTTCTACTACTAATTTGATCAGTGCAAACACCGAATAATTGATCATGTCTCTATAACCACTATCAATGCCTTCAGATACCAATGTAACCCCTTTATTATCTTCGATTTGTTTTATTCGAAGTAGCTTCATGAGTATCAAATCGGTGAATGACGAAACACGCATCTCTCTCCATGCCTCCCCATAATCGTGATTCTTGGCCAACATTAACCTCTTCGTTTGATCAACTTCTGCATGATACATTTCCACCACCTGCGCAGGATCCAATTCCAAAGGTGCATCTGCCCCTAGATTGATTTGAATCAGTGCCATCACAGAGTAGTTGAGAATGCCGATAAACTCATCCACGATGCCCTCGCCAACCTTACTCTCCCCTTTTTCCTCAAGGGTTCGGATGCGCTGGGCTTTAATGAAAATTTGATCTGTAAGACTTGTCGTACGCAATATGCGCCATGCCGTGCCATAGTCTTTTGTTTTCTTTTCGAACAAGCCACGACAAATATCTATGACGGCATCGTATTGTTGAGAGGTATGATTCACCTGATGAGTATTTATGCGCAAATTTGCCCTGCAATATCGAAAAATCAAGACAAATTGAATAAAAACTCTTTTCGCCCTTTCACCTGGAACATCAAAGGTCAGCTTCGAACCTTTGATAAACCATTGATTATGGGAATATTGAATGTTACTCCAGATAGCTTTTACCCAGGAAGTCGCGTAAGTGATTTAGAAGTATTGAACAAAGCAGAAGCAATGCTCGAGGAAGGAGCCGATATCTTGGACTTGGGAGGTCAAAGTACACGACCTGGCGCCACGCGCATCAGCCAAGAGGAAGAATGGATGCGTGTTGCGAAAACCGTTGAGATGATTTCCAAACGATTTCCTCAAGCCTTGATAAGTATAGACACCTTCTATTCTCACGTAGCTAAAAATGCCGTTGAGCATGGAGCTTCCATAGTGAACGACATAAGTGCGGGAAGTCTTGATCCACAAATGCTTGAGACCGTGGCCGGTTTAAACGTACCGTATATTCTGATGCACATGCAAGGAGAACCACAGACCATGCAGAACTCTCCAGAATACTCAGATGTTACAGGCGAAGTCATACACTTTCTCTCAGAGCGGCTAGACCGATTAAGACAACACGGAGTAAACGATATTGCCATCGACCCCGGGTTTGGATTTGGAAAACTTCAGGTCCATAACATCACCTTGCTTCGAGAATTGAACACTTTACAAATCTTGGATGTACCTATTTTGGTGGGATTAAGCAGAAAAAAAATGACACGAGATCTCGGCAATGTTTCTATGGAGGAGGCACTTGCTCCTTCCATTGCCGCCCATATCCTTGCGCTAAGCGAAGGAGCATCAATTATTCGGGTTCATGATGTGAAGGAGCACAGAGCAGCTTTGTCCCTATGGCTGGCAATAAAAAAGGCCCCGTAAGGGGCCTGTATTTCCAAAAATCAACACATGAAACATTATTGCTTGGGAACTTCTACGTTATCGTAAGCTGCGCAACTGGTATGACTTTGAGTAGTGCATGATTGCAATGCAACGCCTAGGGTCATGAGTCCTAAAAATACGATGATCAATCGCTGTAGAACCACGTGCGTCCAATCTTGTGTACTTTTCATTTTGCTAATTTTATTTAAAGTTTGGTATTTGTTTGTTGTAACGGAACTCTTAATGAAATGTTTCATTCCTTTAAAAAAATCAAGGTTTAAGTAAAAACCAAATTCCAATGAGCGTAACAGACCATAACATGATCTTTTTTACTTTGGCAAATTTGAATGTGACCATCTTGTAAGTTAGTTTGATTTCCCCGGACACAGAGGCAGTCTGCGCCGAATTGAGGTGGTGTACGACACAACCAAGTTGAAGGTTACAAAAACTTTACTTTGCTGCTTGAAGTGTATTCAAAAGCAAAGAGGCAATAGTCATCGGACCTACACCACCTGGAACAGGGGTGATGAAAGAGCTTTTAACAGAAACGCCTTGAAAATCGACGTCACCAGAGATCCGAAATCCACTTTTCCTAGAATCATCTGGAACACGCGTAATTCCTACATCCACTACTACTACTCCTTCTTTTACCATATCAGCAGTCACAAATGCGGGCTTCCCGATGGCTGCTATAATGATGTCTGCTGACTGGAGCACTGATTTTAAGTTTTTCGTTTTGCTATGGGCTATAGTTACTGTACAATTTCCTGGATATGTATTTCTTTGAAGCAGAATACTCACTGGCAATCCTACAATACTAGATCTACCTAGGACCACACAATGCTTGCCCTCGGTTTCAATGCCATACTCCTTTAACAGAGTTATTATTCCATAAGGGGTAGCGGGCAAAAAGCCAGGAAGATTCAATGCCATTTTGCCGACGTTCTCAGGATGAAATCCATCTACATCCTTCGATGGGTCAATGGCCAACAATATGTGCAGCTCATTTATATGTTTTGGAAGGGGCAATTGGACAATGTAGCCGTCTATCTCAGGATTCTCATTGAGATCATGTACAATTTTCAGTAACTCTTGTTCGGTTATTTCCGCCTCTCGTTGTATTAGAGTAGATTTGAATCCAACCTCTTCGCAGGCCTTGACCTTAGCGGTAACGTAAGTTTGACTTGCTCCATTGTCACCTACAAGAACCGCTGCTAGGTGCGGAGGCCGTTTTCCGACGCTGACTCGCTCCGCCACCTCCGTTTGGATGCGTTTTTTTATCGTTTGAGCAGTGGTCAATCCATCAAGAAGTGTCATAAATTCGAATATTTGAATAACGGAGCACAAAAAACGACGATTTTTTTAAAATTTTCAAGAATATTAAGATGGTGTACAAATAACACTTTCCTACATTTGAAAAAATTACACGATTAGCCAATGAAAACAATCTACTTGTTCCTCCTTGGAATGGTAAGCAGCATGGGGATTTGGGCGCAAATTCTTAGCACCACCCCAGCCTTTCCTACTCAAGACGATCAGATTACCATTCTCTACAACGCCACATCAGGAAATGGTGCATTATCTGGTTTTATCCCGATTTATGCACACACCGGGGTGATTACCAACAATAGCGACAATCTCAATGATTGGCAACATGTTCAGGGTAACTGGGGAACAGCAGACCCAAACGTGGTAATGACTCCACTTGGAAATAACATCCATCGAATCATCATTACTCCTTCTACCTATTATGATTTGCTACCCAATGAAACGGTGAGCAGAATGATGTTTGTATTTCGCAATCAAAGCGGAACGGTGGTCGGTAGAAATGCGGATGGTAGTGATATTTTCCTTGACATATATCAAGCAGGTTTTAATGCAGGAATTATCTCTCCAAACGTTTCGAGCACCATTGTAAACAGTGGACAAAATTTCACCATCACTACGGGAGCTTCTTTGCCCAGTCAATTGAATATCTCAATTAATGGAGAATCAGTGGCCTCTGCCGATGGTCAAACTTCATTAAACTACACCTTTAACGAAACTACACCGGGTGAGTACATCGTAGAGTTCACAGCCATCAATGGCGCGGAAACTATCACCGATTCAACAACGATTCTCATTTTGCCTTCTGTCAACGTAGCGGCATCTCCCGCTGGAACCATTGATGGAATAAACTACATCAATAGCAACACAGTTAGACTTCAGTTTTTCGCACCAAACAAGGACTATTTATTTGTAGTGGGAGACTTCAATAACTGGCAATTGGACTTGGATTACTTCATGAACAGAACACCAGATGGTCAAACCTATTGGATTGACATTACTGGATTAGATCCGAATGTGGAATATAGTTTTCAATATCATATTGGCGATGATAATATGCGCGTAGCGGACATCTATGCTGAAAAGATTCTTAGTCCATGGGACGATCCATGGATTCCAGCAACGACCTATCCGAACCTTACACCTTATCCAGTCGGATTGACTACCGATCCAGTTTCTGTATTTAAGATCAATGAAGACTCCTTTGCTTGGTCAGATCAAACATTCGTTCGTCCTCCCAAAGAGCGATTGATTGTATACGAGTTGCTCATTCGTGACTTCATTGCAGCGCAAAATTACCAGACATTGACAGACACCCTTGATTATCTAGAAAATCTCGGAGTGAATGCCATTCAACTTATGCCGATTAATGAATTTGAGGGCAACAACAGTTGGGGTTATAATCCGGCCTTTTATTTCGCACCAGATAAATTTTATGGAACGCCAGAAGCATTAAAGACATTTGTGAACGAATGCCACAACAGAGGAATTGCTGTCATATTGGATATCGCTTTGAATCATAGCTTCGGACAAAATCCAATGGTAAGAATGTACTTTAATCCTGACCTGGGAGAGTTTGGACAACCTACTGCGGAAAGCCCTTGGTTTAACCAAACTCCTACTCACGACTTCAATGTTGGTTACGACTTCAATCATGAATCTCCAAGAACAAGAGCATTCACGAAAAGAGTGATTTCTTACTGGATGGATGAATACCATATTGACGGATATCGTTTTGACTTATCCAAAGGTTTTACCCAAAACAACACCTTGGGTAACATTGGTGCATGGAACCAGTACGATCAAAGCCGAGTGAATATTTGGAATGACTATTATACCCATATGCAGTCCGTAGAGCCAGGGTGCTACGCCATTTTAGAACACTTGTCAGACAATCCAGAAGAACAGGCTCTTTCCAACTCAGGAATGATGTTTTGGGGTAAAATGACAACGGCCTATGAAGAGGCATCTATGGGCTACCCAAGTGATCTCACGTGGGCAAGCTACCAGGCCAGAGGTTGGTCGAATCCTCACTTGGTGGCCTATGCAGAAAGCCATGATGAGGAAAGAATGATGTATAAGAACATCAACTTCGGAAATAGCAGTGCTGGCTATAATGTTCAGGAGCTCGACATTGCTTTAGAGCGCCAAGAAATGGCTCACGCACTTTTAATACCCCTCCCTGGGCCAAAAATGATATGGCAATTTGGTGAACTTGGTTATGATTACAGCATTAACTATTGCGAAAACGGTTCTATTAATCCGGATTGTCGCACAGCTCCTAAGCCTATTCGTTGGGACTATCGGGAAAATGCAGACCGCTTGAGAGTGTATAAAGTTACCGCTGCATTGAACAAGCTTAAGTTGACTCAACCGCTTTTCTCTACAACAAATTATGATATTGATTTGGGCGGTTTCGGCAAGAGAATTCACTTAAATGGAAGCGTACAAAATGCAGTAGTGGTAGGCAACACAAGTGTAAACTCCATCAACATGGTACCAGGATTCCAGCACACCGGTACTTGGTACGATTACTTCACAGGAACCTCTTTCCAGGTGAATGATTTGAACGCATCGTTCTTTTATGAGCCAGGAGAATACCATGTATATCTCGATTATGAGTTACCTGCTCCAGACTTGAACGTGAGTGTTGAAGAAGTGATGAGCTTTTTCGGCAAGAAGATGAGTGTATATCCCAATCCCGCAGACGATATGTTAAATCTTACCTTTGAATTGACTCAAGGATCTCGCGTGGTGATTGAAATGGTGGATATGATGGGACGCGTGGTAGTGAGCAGAAACGAAGGTCAGTTACCTTCTGGTTTCCACACCTACCTTTTTGATAACGAAATTCCTAATGGTCAATACATATTACGTGTAATTACCGAAGGAGGAATCATGACCGAACAGGTAATGATTTCTCAGCAATAAGTTTTTTAGAGACCCCTGCAAAACTTTTTTCACCTGAGAAAGTGTATTTGATACACTCAGATGAAAAAAATGTTAAGTTTGGGGTCTCTTTTCATAACCAATAAACCAAACCAACCACGAATCCATGAGAAGTATTTACTCATTGATTGCGACCACTGGGCTTCTACTTTGGAGCGCCGTTACGCATTCTCAAACCGTGAAGGGCACTGTAAGTGATGATCTAGGCACGATACCTGGCGTCGTTGTGAAGGATGTGTCCAATACGGTGGGTACCACCACTGATTTAGACGGCAAGTATTCCTTGCAGCTAAAGCCAGGCAAAACCACTCTAGAGTTTAAGTTTGTCGGGTATCAGACCCAAACCAAAGAAGTCGATGTTGCCGCTGGCTCTACCGTTGTCTTAGATATCACGCTGGTATCGGAGGACTCAGAGCTGGACGAGTTGGTAATTGTTGGATACGGTGTTCAGCGCAAGCGTGAGGTCACTGGTTCTATTTCTAAAATCGATGGAAAGGAACTGACCAAATTACCGGTACCCAGTTTTGAAGCGGCACTTCAAGGACAGGCTGCGGGGGTTCAAGTCACACAAGGAAGCGGCTTGGCAGGATCATCGAGCATCTTAAGAATTCGAGGATTGGCATCCATATCCGCGGGAGGCGACCCTTTGTATGTAGTGGATGGAATTCCTATTACACAAAGTCAATTCATCAATGGTAATAGCGGTGGGATGAATAACAATCCACTTGCCACCATTAACCCTAATGACATTGAATCTGTAGAGATATTGAAGGATGCCGCGGCCACAGGTATCTATGGAAGCCGTGGATCCAATGGGGTTGTTTTGATCACCACAAAAAGAGGAACAAAGCAAAAAGCCTTGTCCGTAGATTTTCAAAGCCGCATTGGAATAGGAGTTCCCGCTTCTTTACCGAATATGATGAACACTGAGCAGTATCTTCAAATGCGTCAAGAGGCTTGGGAAAATGATGGCGGCACTGGATACGTATGGTTGCCAGGTGTACGTTATAATACAGGAACGAGAGGAGGAGCCTCTGCCCTCGAAAGAGCACAAAAATTTGAACAAGCCAAGCAGTTTAATACTGACTGGGTAGACGAAACTGTCGGCGTAGGCCTCAAGCATATGTACAGCGTTGGATTAAACAAAGGTTGGGAAAAATCAAGTCTGTACGCAGGAGTTACCTTCGATCATAATGGTTCTTATCTTGAAGGAAATTCATTTAGAAGATTTTCTGGTAGAGTAAACTACGATTATGCATTTAGCAAAAATCTGCGATTGATGACTTCTTTTTCTCAAAGTCTTGGAATCAATCGAAGAATTGCGGCTGCATGGAATGGAGGGATGGGGTTAGCAATGAGTACCGCTCTTCCGTATTTTCCTGTTCGATATGATTCGGCGGCAATAGCCTTTATTAACCCTGAAAATGCAGAAGTAGGTGATTGGTTTCTTGGAATCGACAATCCAGTAGGTGTACGCGAAAACATCAATTGGAGAAGTGAGGAAAGAAGAACTATAGCTAACGCGACCATTGTATATACGCCTGTAAAAAACCTGAACATTCGCGCAAGTGGAGCTTACGATTACATGGATTTCCGCGACTATCGATTTGTTCCTGGAGATTTCTACCCCAATACGCCAGCGTCTTCTGCTGATGAAAGACCTACTTGGACGAACAACTGGACGACCTCTCTGACCGCAGACTATACGTATCAAGTCAATGACGACCATCGCCTCACCTTCTTAGCAGGAGCAGAAGCGCAAGAACAAGGAGCGAAAGGATATTCAAACATTTATTATCAGTTCATTAATGGGTCGCCTTACACCAGCGATTTTGAGACTGACTCAACCATTCGCATTGCTTCTGAAGCGACGCCAGTGCGCTGGACCTTTGTGAGTTCCTTTGCCCGTGTAAACTACAGCATTAAAGACAGATATTTTATTCAAGCGGTAAGTCGTATCGATGGTTCTAGTCGTTTCGGTGAGAACAATCGATATGGATTTTTCCCAAGCTTGTCTGCTGGTTGGGTTATCTCTGACGAAAACTGGTTTGCGCCTTTAAAGAAAACCATTAACTTCTTAAAGCTCCGTGCAGGTATGGGACGATCTGGAAACGCGGACATCCAAGCCGATGCGCAATTCAGCACGTATTCTCCACTGAACAACGGTATAACCTACAATGGTCAACCCATCATTTATCCAATTCAAAAAGGAAACCCTGATCTGCGATGGGAAACGACGACTACCTATGATGCTACCGTTGAAATGGGATTGTTAAAAGACCGACTTTCAGTTACTTTTTCTGTGTACAGAAAAGACACGAAAGATGCATTGATGAATGTAAGTGTTCCATCTTCAACTGGATTCCAAACCTATTGGGATAACGTGGCCACCATTCTCAATCAGGGAGTAGAATTGACCATTAGCAGCTTCAATATTGTTCGTCCAAACTTTGAATGGAAGACCGACTTTAATATTGCTCGCAACTACAATGAACTAATAGATATCGGTGAGTACACACCCGACGCTGTAAGCGGTGGCACCAATGACTCCCGTGTTATTGTAGGCAGTCCAATTGGTTCTTTCTACCTAATGAAATTTAGTCACGTAGACGCTGAAACCGGATTGCCTGTTTATCTGGATCAAAATGGAAATCAGACCTTCGATTATGACAACAACCAACGTCAATATGTTGGTGACGGACTACCGGACGTTATTGGGGGTATCACTAATAGCTTCCGCTACAAAAACTTTGACTGTCAAATTCTCGCAACGTTTTCTCTAGGAGCCAAGATATTTGACTCCAGCGGAAAAAGACAATTGGGTGTAGTCACCGATTGGAATATGCGCACGGAGCTATTCGATCGTTGGAGACAACCCGGTGACGATGCAAGTTTCCCCCGTTTAACTTTGGATGAAACTACCTATGGACTTCCTAGCGGATTTCCATGGTGGAACACCAGCCTGTTCATCTACAATGCAGACTTCTTGCGTTTGAGAAACTTCGCGCTTGGCTACACCTTCAACTTGAAGAACAAGAAAATTGTAAAATCACTTCGTGTTGGAGCCAACGTAGTCAACTTGTTCACTATAACAAACTTCCCAGGTTTGGATCCTGAATTGGTGCGTGACTTCGAAAATCCACAAGACCGAAATCTTTCTCCCAACGTGACTTACTTGACACCTCCGCAAGAGCGCAGTTATAACTTCAGTATATCCGCCAACTTCTAATATTCCTTACCATGAACAAGAAATTAATCATCATTTCACTTTTTGGTTTGACCCTGGGAATAGCGGGTTGCAAAAAGTTTTTAGACATCGGTCCAGAAAATGTCATCTTGGCTGAAGACGCACTTAAAACCCCAGAGGATGCTCAACGCCTCTTGGTGAGTTGTTATGACGTATTAGGAAACACATTTGATGGCCGTACACAAAATATTGCAGAATTACTCTCCGATAATTTGGAAAGACCTTTGAATAACTTAGATCTTATTGCAGTGCATGATAGAGAGGTCAATTTCTTTACCAGCACTACCAATAATATTTATGCTGATTTATACAGAGCAATATTCCGAGCGAATACGGTAATCGAAAGTTTAGATGTATTTGAGGGATTGTCTGATGGCGAGAAAGCAAGAATGGAATCAGAAGCAAGGTTCATTCGTGCGATTTGTCACTGGTGGACTTTAAAAATCTGGGCACAACCTTGGGGATATACACCAGATAACTCTCACTTAGGAATCGTATTAAGACTAGGTACCGATGCAACGCCTGTTCCGAGAAACACCGTTGCTGAGTGTTATTCATCCATCATTGAAGATCTAGTTTATTGTTATGACAATCTGCCTCTAGCAAATGGCAATTTTGCTTCAAAATATGCAGCAGGGGCCTTGCTTTCACAGGTTTATTTCCAACAAAACAACTACTCGTCGGCCGCAGCTATCGCCAGCGAAGTTATCAACTCAGGTAACTATGCTTTGGTACAAGGGCTTGACTCCTTCCATTCGATGGACAACGACATTCAGTTTGTTACAAATCCTGAGGCTATTTTCTCCATCATTTCTTTTTCTTCCTCTGAGCTAGTGGATTTCAGAAACGAAGGCTTCAGGGATAATTATATACCTGGTCAAGCGGGCGCGCAACTGAGCTTTAGTCAAGATCTTTTCAACTTGTTTAGTCAAGGGGGAAATGACCCGAGAACTGAAGCCTGGATCTCCGTTGAAGGTGGACAGAATTTGAATCTGCGTTACGGGACACCTGAAGACTCCGTTTTTCTATTTAACATCCCGCTCATTCGATTGACACACGTTAAGTTGATCCGTGCAGAATCTTTGGCTGAATTGGGAACTGATTTATCCACAGCAATAGATGATATCAACGACATTCGTGAACGTTCATTCGGTGGACCACAAGCAAACCTATCATTGAGCAGCAGCGCTACACAGGTGATTGAAGCAGCACGCTTAGAGTTTCGTAAAGAAACCGTCGGTGAAGGCTATCGCATTGATCAAATTCGCAGATTGGGAGCAAAAGGATTGCCTATTACCGTGCGCGGAGCACCTTGGAACTGTCCAGGTATGGCCATTCAATTCCCCAACGCTGAATTTACGGGAGCCTCTTTTGTAGGTAATCCAGAGGGCGGTTGTGATTAATTATTTTATTTAAATTAGAACACATGAAAAAAATCATATTTCCCATTGTTGCACTCGCACTAGCAACCATTGGATTTCAAGGCTGTAAACCAGAGCCAAAGGGAGAACTGGGTACTCCATTCGACTTGGTAGAAGGAATGAATGGAACTTGGTATGTTTCGAAGTTTTCACAGGTAGACTTAAACAATCCGCTTCAAGAAGAGCGCGACTTAAGTCAATTCTTCGCGGTTCCCAATATTGAAGAACGCATGAAGATAACCTTCAACACTTCCGACCGCACCTTCTTCGTCACTCCTGGTGCTGGAAAAAATTATTTGCTCAATAGCGGAACGTGGGGCTTCGACGACGATAGCGCTCCGGGCGAACTTTTCCTTTATGGGGCTGAAGACACGCTTAAGGTGACCATGAGTAGAATGATAAGATCCTTCGACAACACATTGGGCATAGACTTGCTACCACGATCGTGCAATACTGGTGGCAGCGTAATTAATACTGTAATTTACAAATACGAATTCACTCGTCAATAATCACGACCATGAAGAATTTATTCTTTTCCATCGCGGCGCTTGTTCTTTCTTTAACTGGTTTTGGACAAGCCGCCTATGTGCTTCCCTCGCCTACTGCGGCAGATGAGTTGATCACTTTGTACATTGACGTGAACAACTCCACTGGAGGTGGACTCAAGGCAATGCTTCAAGCACACCCAGACGAGGTTAACAATGTTTATTTATGGACATGGTTGCCCAATGAAGTGCCAGGTTCAAATGGCTCTTGGGGCGAAAGTGCAGAGAGCAGAAAAATGACCCATGTTAGCGGGCTTTTATTCAAAATGGAATTTATTCCAACCGAGTTTTATCAAGTAAGCGGTCCTGATTTTTTCACAAAAGGAATAGCTTGTTTAGCGAAACTCAAAGACGGAAATGCATACTCGGATATGAATGTTGGAGAAGCAAAAACAGAGGATTTAAAAGTTACTATCATCCCTAAACTTTGTGATGATTTGTATTGTGAATTCCCTGAGTTTGCAAAGCAAGACGATTTCATTTCCATTACCTACAACAACAACATCGAAACCAACCCGAATCTTCAAAACTTACAGGAAGGTGAAGTTTACTTATTTATCTCAGGTAGAGGTCAAACCGCCTTTGCTAATTATCCTCACGTACCCCTTCCTCAGGTGACCAGCACTCCTGCATTGATGATGAAAGCGGTTCCCGGTAAGCCTGGGGAGTTCCGACTGTCATTATTTCCAGATACCTTTTTCCCTACGATGCCGGCAGGAACACAACTCACTCAATTGAGGTATTACGTAGTAAAGCCTGGATATGCACCTTCGCCGCCAGTACTGGATATTTATACATTCCTTGATTGTGAATAAACAAAAAATACGAAGGGCTCCTATTGGAGCCCTTTCTTTTTCATACGAAGCATACACCACTCTTCTTTCAATCTTTTATTCATCAACACTAAACCCAACTCCTCTGCCCTACTTACTAGTACTGGCACATCCTGATCATAAAAACCACTGAAAAGAATTTCTCCATCTTCCACCAAAACCTTCACATAGTGTTGCATATCTGCCATTAAAATGTTGCGATTGATATTCGCAAGCACGAGATCATACTTTTCATTCCCCAACAGCTCTGCACCTCCCTTATGAAAAATGATATTTGACACGCCGTTTCTTCTCCCATTCTCTACACCATTCTCATAAGCCCACTCATCAATATCAATTGCAGCGCAATTTTCAGCTCCCATTTTTGATGCCAATATGGCCAATACTGCTGTTCCACTGCCCATATCCAAAACGCTTTTACCTCTCCAATCCATGGTCATCATTTCCGAAATGATCAAATGCGTGGTAGAATGATGCCCTGTTCCAAATGACATCTTTGGCTCTATTTCTATTACATATTGAAATCTTGAAGTGTCCATCTCGTGAAATGGCGCTTTTATCAAACACGCCTCGTCTACTATAATGGGACTAAAATTCTTTTCCCATTCTTCATTCCAGTTGACTTGCGCTATTTCCTTGCGTGAAAAAGAAAAACTTAAACCGTCGATTTCTTTGGTCATTAGAAACTCTTCAAATCCCTCTTGAAGAACTTCCTTTTGAATATAGGCTTGCAGACCGTCTTCATTCTCCACAAAACTCTCAAACCCCAACTCACTTAACTCAGCAATAAGGACTTCCCGAGCGGGAAGTATGGGATCTAGCAAAAAAGTATACTCAATATATATCATTAATCTTCGATTTGAGAAGGCATTGCAGCACTCTTGATAATTGAAATAAAGTCACGTGCTTTCAATGAAGCTCCACCAACCAAACCTCCGTCTACATCTGGATTAGAGAAAAGTTCTGCACTATTCCCAGCATTAACGCTTCCTCCATACAATATTTTCACTTGTTCGGCAACTTCTACCCCAAAATGATTTCTTAAGGTCTCTCTAATGAAAGCATGCATTTCTTGTGCTTCATTTGATGATGCAGTAACTCCAGTACCTATGGCCCAAACTGGTTCATAGGCGACAATTACTTTACTCATGTCTTTCTTATCCAAATGAAATAAAGCCTTTTCCAATTGGTGAAGTACAGTTACAAAGTGGGTATTGGCTTTTCTCTCCTCCAACATTTCACCACAGCAAAATATAGGAGATATTTCGTTGCGCAAACAGGCATCAACCTTAGAGGCAATCAGTTCATCTGTTTCATGAAAATACTGGCGTCGTTCACTGTGTCCTAGAATACAATATTTGATACCCATGTGACGCAATTGCGCAGGACTAATTTCTCCAGTAAATGCGCCGTAATCATGATGACTACAGTTCTGTGCCGACAGTTGATAGCATGGCTCATCAATCATTTCCAAATTAGCGAGATAAATAGCAGGCGGAGCTATAATTACTTGAACATCTGAGGGGAAATCCGATTGGTGCTCTTGAAGCTCCACCGCCAATTCCATAGCCTCATCCAGATTCTTGTTCATCTTCCAGTTACCAGCAACAATTTTTGTACGCATAACAAGGTTTTTTGCAAATATACTCTCTGGCGTACCTTAGCGCTATTGCTATGGTAAGACCATTAGAAATATTACAGCGTTTTTGGGGCCATTCTTCATTCCGCCCGAAGCAAGAGGAGATTGTTACTTCCATTCTAAATGGGAACGACACCCTTGCACTTCTTCCTACCGGTGGAGGGAAATCTGTTTGTTTTCAGGTGCCGGCACTCTGTATGGAAGGCATGTGCGTAGTGATTAGTCCCCTGCTTGCATTGATGGATGATCAAGTAAAAAACCTTCAATCAAGAGGCATTGCTGCAGCGTCTATCAACAGTACCATGCCGCTGAGGGAAATTGACAAGACGCTTGATTTATGTGTTCAAGGTAAAATCAAATTTCTATACGTTGCTCCAGAGCGTCTTTCTTCCATTCTATTTCGTGAGAGATTTAAAAGAATGCCTGTGTCTTTGCTGGCAGTGGATGAAGCGCATTGCATATCTCAGTGGGGATATGACTTTCGGCCATCCTATTTAGAAATTAGCGAGGCTAGACTTTTACACCCCGAGGTTCCAGTACTAGCTCTTACTGCGAGTGCAACACCAGCAGTAGTCGCAGATATTCAGCGTAAACTAAAATTCAAACTGGACAACGTCATCGGTACTGGCTTTGGAAGACCGCAGTTAGCATACGTGGTTCGCTCTAGCGAGGATAAAGAGGCTATTTTGGTTGAAATACTGCGTAAAATTCCTGGCTCATCTGTCGTGTATTGCAGCACTCGAGCCAAGACCAGAGAAATGGCTAACGCACTCTACCCACTAGGAATTAGTGCAGAATATTATCATGCAGGTCTTTCACCAGCACAAAAAGAAAAGTCGTTTGCACGTTGGATGAAAAATGAAGTGCGCGTCATGTGCGCAACCAATGCCTTTGGAATGGGTATCGATAAACCCGATGTGCGCACTGTGATTCATATGGACGTACCAGCTTCTCCGGAAGCATACTTTCAAGAGGCGGGAAGAGCAGGAAGAGATGGACATAAAGCCTATGGCATTTTACTTTATAATGCGGGTGACTTATTAACTCTCAAAGAGAAAGTCAAATTGAAATATCCGCCTAAAGACTACATTAGAAAAGTCTATCAAAGTGTTTGCAATTACTTCAACGTGGCTATAGGCGCGGGTCAGGATATTCAATATGAATTTGACATCAGTGATTTTTGTAAGAAATTCCTGCTCAAACCTATTGAGCTATTGCCCGCCTTAAAACTCTTGGAGTCCGCAGGCTACCTTTTGCTAAATGAGGGAGTACATCAACCTTCGAAAATCACGGTCACCGTAGGGAAACAAGAACTTTACAGTTTTCAAATCACCTACCCCTCTATGGATGGATTTATCAAGCAATTGCTTCGTCTGTACGGAGGCTTGTTTGATCAATATATTCCCATTCGTGAGTCAGAAATTTCTTACAAGCTTCGAATTTCTGAACGCGAAGTAGTGGACACATTAAAAATCCTTCAACAACAAAAAATAATAGACTATCAGCCGGCCAGTGAAACTCCGCGTATCACGTTGCTTACAGGAAGACAAAACCAAGACAAGCTGATATTTTCTCGAGAAATCTATGAAGATCGATTAAAGGTAGATCAAGACCGAAGCGAGGCAATGGTACGTTATATAGAAAAAGACCAGTGCCGCTCCGTTCAGTTACTCAGCTATTTTGGCGAAAAAGAACCTACTGCATGCGGCATTTGCGATGTTTGTTTGAAGCACAAAAAACAAGGAGTTGAAGCCAAATTATGGGAAGATATTTGGAGAGATCTCTGCGACTTACTACTACACGAACAACCCACTCTGGATGAGCTTCACGAAAAGCTTCCACACTATCCAACCGATGCACTTGACAAATTGGTTCGCTGGAAATTAGATCAAAATGAACTCGCACTGGACGACTTACTGCGTCTAACGCTCCCTGGACTTTAATCGCATTGGCTATCTTTGACCCATGAGTTTTATTCAAATTGTATTAAAGCCAGGTAAAGAGCAAAGCATCTTGCGCAGGCATCCATGGGTTTTTAGCGGCGCTATCAAGGGAATGACAGGCATTCCAAAAAATGGCGATGTGGTGGCGGTGCACGATAGCAGCGGAAAATGGCTTGGACTTGGGCATTATGCTGAAGGAAGTATTAGTGTTCGCATTTTTGAATTTGAAAAAGCGGAATTATCGCCCTCCATTTGGAAGGATAAAATAGCAGCTGCTTTTTCTGCAAGAAAGAGCTTAGGATTCACAGATAACGCGCAGACCAATATTTACCGCTTGGTTCATGCAGAAGGGGATGGCATGCCCGGTTTGATTATCGATGTTTACAACAAAACTGCAGTAATACAAACCCACAGTGCTGGAATGAGTAGTGTGCGAAACGAGCTCGTCTCGGCCCTCCAGGAAGTATTGGGTGATCGTATTACCAGTGTTTACGATAAAAGTGCAGAAAAGCTTTCAAAAAATTCTGGGGTTGCTTCAGAAAATACTTATCTCCTTGGGAAAAAAGAAGATGATGTTTGTTTAGAAAACGGCTGCAAATTTCGCATCGATTGGGAAGAGGGCCAAAAGACTGGCTTCTTCATTGATCAAAGAGAAAATAGAAATCTTTTGGGTGCTTTATCCAAAGGAAAGAAAGTGCTCAATACATTCTGTTATACAGGAGGATTCTCGGTTTACGCTCTAAAGAATGGTGCTTCGTTGGTACACAGTCTCGACAGCAGCCAAAAGGCACTAGATCTCACCGAGGAAAATATTCGACTAAACGACCTTGATTCTTCCAAGCATGGATTAATTAAAGCCGATGCTGTAGAATACATGAAAAACCTCAAAGAAGACTATGATATCATTGTGTTAGATCCTCCAGCGTTTGCGAAGCATTTGAGTGCAAGACACAAAGCTGTTCAAGGCTATAAGCGTATCAACAGCGCAGCTATTTCTCAAATAAAAAAAGGCGGAATTATCTTTACCTTCTCTTGTTCTCAAGCGGTCGACAAACAACTCTTCACAAACACAATTATATCCTCTGCTATCGAAACAGGTCGCAACATTCGAATTCTTCATCAACTTCATCAACCAGCGGATCATCCGATCAATATCTACCATCCTGAAGGAGAGTACTTGAAAGGATTGGTGCTCGCTGTTGACTAATTAGATGAGAGTTTGGTGATGAGTTGATCGATGGTCAGTACCTCCTGCTGCCCAGACTTTAAGTCTTTCAAGGCAATGGTATTATTGGCCATTTCACTTTCTCCGATAGTTGCTACCCATGGTATTTTTTTATCGTCGGCGTACTTGAACTGTTTACCCAGTTTTACTGCTGAAGGATAAATCTCGGCAGCAATACCGGCTTCTCTTACCTTCCTCAATAAAGGAAGAATAAACAGCTCTTCGTTCTCTCCAAAATTGGTGAATAAGACTTTCGTTGTTGCTCCCAATTCTTCTGGAAAAAGTTTCAACTCATTCATCACATCATAGATACGGTCGGCACCAAAAGAAATTCCCACTCCACTCATACCAGGCCAACCGAAGATTCCAGTAAGATCATCATACCTTCCGCCTCCACAAATGCTGCCCATTTGAACGTCGTTGACCTTGACTTCAAAAATGGCACCTGTATAATAATTCAATCCACGAGCAAGCGTAAGATCCAATTCCACTTTGGCTTTTTTCACACCCACTTTCTCTACTCTTGAGAAAATGTATTTCAACTCCTCTAATCCTTTCTTTGCTACATCCACTGAAGACAAAAGAGCTTCCATGGTTTCTAATTTCTCAGATATGCCTCCCTCAATAGACAACACCTTCCGGATGATTTCTAGTTGAGAGGCGTTAAATCCTTTGTCCAACAACTCTTTTTCTACACCTTCCAAACCTACTTTGTCCAGTTTATCGATAGCGATGGTCATATCCATCATACGTTCTGATGCGCCAATTAACGCAGCCAAGCCAGTAAGGAGTTTGCGATTATTGATCTTAATAGAAAAGTTAGAAAGCCCTAACTCCGTGAGTACGTCGTCAAAAATCTGTATAAGCTCCACCTCATTCACCAAGCTATCGCTTCCCACTACATCTGCATCACATTGATAAAACTCTCGGTATCTTCCCTTTTGCGGACGGTCGGCGCGCCAAACTGGTTGAATCTGGTATCTCTTAAATGGCAAAACCAAACCATTTTTGTTCATCACCACAAACCGAGCGAAAGGCACGGTTAGATCGTATCGAAGGGCACGGTCGCAAATACTAAAACTTAGCTTTCTAGCATCTCGCTGACTCAATGCTGCGTCATCCGCGTCTTTCAAGTAATCCCCGTTGTTAAGCACCTTAAAAATTAACTGATCGCCTTCTTCGCCATACTTCCCTGTAAGCGTCGATAGATTTTCCATAGAAGGAGTTTCTAAAGGAAGATAACCGTACCTTTCAAAGCATTTGCGAATTATTGAGAAGATATAATTTCTGCGCACCATCACTTCGGGGCCAAAGTCCCTTGTGCCTTTTGGAATACCGATTTGACTCATGACTACTTTTTGCTTACTTTATTCTTAATAAACACTACCACTAGCACGATCGCTAAAACTAAAAAGATGTATTGCATCGCTATTTTTTGACAAAGATACCGATGTGCGCGAGGTAGCGGTTAAAAATTACATTTGCATGGTGAAATCGAGAGACATACTCCTCAGTCATGCCAGAATGGATCACAGTGCAGCCATTTATGGCCTATGTATACGCTTGGAACATAGGACGATCCTAACTGCTTCGGGTGACCGTTACATAGCAGAGTGGTCCATGAATGATCTTTCCCCTACTGGCTTGGCAGTAAAGCTTCAAAAGCCTGCCTATTGTGTTTTCGCCATTCCTGCTACTTCGCTTATGGTAGTTGGAAACAGTGAAGGAGCCTTTCACGTGATAGATCTCGAAACAAAGAAGGAAATACGCTTGCTCTCCGCTCATCGTCAAGGAGTGTACGGCTTTTCTTATATCGCACACCAAAATATATTGATTTCGACAGGAGGAGATGGTAGCATTGCACTCTGGGATATTCCATCTTTTGATTTGATTCGTCAGATTCCTTTTGGAGAAACTAAAATTCGACGGATTGCACTAAGCCCCGATGGAAAAGAAATCGCACTCGCCAGTGCCGACGGATTTATAAGAATACTGGACACTGAATTCTTCAATGAAATTCAAACTATTTCAGCGCACGAAGGCGGAGCTGTGTGTTGTGCTTATTCTCCAAAGAAACCGGTTCTATACACTGGAGGAAGGGATGGGTATTTAAGAATCTATAATAGAAAGGAGGGGTACAACCGTTTGATCGAATTGCCAGCGCACTACACTTCAATTTACAGCATTGCCCTTTCCCCCACTGAAGATTTCCTTGTCACAACCTCTCGCGATAAATCCTTTAAAATTTGGGATCTTCCTACACTAGAGGTTATTGAGAAGATAGAAGCAAGACACGGAGGCCATTCGCACTCAGTAAATGACTGTGTTTGGCTGAATGAATACTCTTTTGTAACCTGTGGAGACGACAGAAAAATACTACGAGTCGAAATCAAGGACTCACCAAATTGATTGAGAACATCGTATAGAAGGAGTTTCCAAGATCATTCATCATAGCATAGGGTTGATCTCCAAAAAAGCCTCTAAAAAAATCATTTCCTTGTGGAAGTTCATCCACATCAAATGCGTAGTTTACTCTATATCCGACTTGCCAAGAAAGCCAAATAAAATTTCTAATGCTGCGCTCATAGATGGCACGAAAACGAAGTTCACTTCTTCTCAAATCAAAGTTTAGGTCGGGATTTACATTATTGAAAAGGGAATAGCTGTTTCCTTCCAACTCATAACCTAGAAGCAGCAAGCTTCGAGAGCTAAACGTTCTTCTGACGTGAACACGCGCAGGCGCAAGTGCTTCTACTCCCCACTTTCTATTGGGATGAGTCCAGTTCAAGAGCATTACTGGAATGTAGTTCACTTCTCCTACTCTGAACGTTCTAGACAAACCAAATCCGATCATTTTACGATCATTCGGTTTCCAACCATAAATTCCAGCCAAGGAAATCCTTGTTTCTGCGAGAGAAGGTATAGAGCTCCATGTAAAGTCTCCATTCATATCACCCGATCCTTGGAAGATGATAAATTGAGATTCATTCAATGGTTTAAATACAGTAGAGTTCAAACCTACTGTTCTCAAACCATAGTCTGTTAGGGCTTGATTAAGCGGATTGGAAAGCTCATTAGGTTTAGAGTTGTAGTAGTTATTTTCCCAATAACTAAATCCCATTTGAACGATGATAGAGTTCTTAGAAACAACTGGGATATTCGCTCCAAGTCTGAGACCGCCCGATCCTCCGAAGGTAGATTCTTGGGGAAATCCTAAGCGATTTCCTCCAAAAGACAGGGTATCCGTTTGAAGCTGATATGGCCCTTGAAAATCGATGCCCACAGAAATCAATTTCTGTGGGCTCAAGTCCAATACTTTTGAAGTTGCAAAGCGCTTTGTGCCGCTATCCGCAAAGTCGAGGTTATCATACATTGAAAAGTCCTCTTCTTCAACGGGAGGTGGTATCGTATCCGTTTGAGCTCGTAGTTCGAAACCAAACAAGATTACAAAAGCTAAGGCTAAGTGCTTCATAAAGGTGAGTGCGATTCAATCATCCAGAGGATGAAAAACAAATTAATTTTTGATAACTAGTCTCTTCCAGACATCTGTTCTACCCAGCGCTTCGACTCCGATATAGCCTCGAATATCGAGCGTGTTGTCATCTTTCATTTTGATAATGCACTTATAAGTGCTTCCATTCTCCGGATCATAAATAGTTCCTGAGTTCCATTCTCCACTACCAACGAAGGTAAAGTCTTTCAAAATGCGAAGACCTTTCAACGGAATAGATCTTTGTGTCTCGTCTGGATTGTTCTTATCTACTTTCGGCTTTCCGTTGTCTGGATCATTGGGTTCCTTTAACCACACTACCTTGCCGTAGTATTTGTTTCCGATTTTTTCAATTTTTACGCGAGCCTTTCCATGGCTGGGCTCCCATACACCTAGGAGCTTATCGCCTTCTGTGGCTTGAGAGAAACTAAACAGTGGTAATAAAAGCGCGAATGCGAAGAAGAAAATTGTTTTTTTTATCATGGTATTTAATCTTTTAATTCTAAGTCAAACAACAATTGAGCCTTTATTTCCAAGTTAGCGTCGCGATCACCTATAAGATCAGCGTCGGCTACTATGGTCATATCTTTCTGTTCAAAAATATGCTTTAAATCAGCATCCTTGGCCACGTTCAGAGTAATCTGTTTTTGTCCCTTTTCTATTGGATTCAGCACACCAATTTGCACCATTCCTGCCTTCTCCGAAACCACTTGAACAATGATGTTGTTCAACATATCAAACCCAAGAGAATCCTCCGTGCTTAGAACAATTTTAGAAATTTTACACCCGTGTACATTATCGGCTTTTGCCCAATCAGCGGCCTTCGACAAATCAAGCTCCGTTGTCGCTTGAAGCGTATTGGACCCCTCAAAAAGTGGACCTTCGGCAATCAAGGTAACATCGTTTACTTCGTAGGGTTTTGAAATCTTAGATCCACATGAACTAAGAACCAAAATAGCTGCGCTAAGAGCCAGCATGGAATAGAGATTACTTTTCTTCATGTTGCCAAAGATAATTTTCTTTAGCACATTTGAAAATTCAGCTTCAATTAATTTCTACAACTTATTGAAAATATAAATACTAAAATTATTAGCATCATTTCATCAGGAAGTAAAAACTAATGACGGTTACGGCTATAAGTAGCCAACGCTTTGTTTTGAGATGCATAACGATTTTTACAATGTAGTTGTACAAAAATGATTGCTTTCAAGGTCCTTTAAACGACTCACCTATAGAGTTATTAAAAAAAGAAAGTGAATTATCACAATAACAGATAGCCCCTTCGGTTATAGGCGAATTTTTGATACCTTCGAAACTTCAAAATCCTCATCATGAAACAATCAGTTGGATCCATTTTCATAGCCGCAGCGGTGGTCTTGGCTGCAAGCATTCTCTCCTACGCCTATATGCATAGAAACGAATCAAATCATGTCATATACGTTACTGGTCTTGGCTCCAAAGATTTTATATCTGATCTTATTGTCTGGTCTGGTTCTTTTAACAGAAAAAGCACAGACCTCAAGGCAGCTAGTGCCGACCTCAATAAAGACAGAGAAGCAATTAAGGCCTATCTCATTGGAAAAGGAGTTTCAGAATCCAATATCGTTTTTTCTTCGGTCAACATTTCCAAAGATTACGAGGAACACCGCGATGGCAATGGTAATTACTTCAGCACATTTTCAGGATACAATCTCAATCAACAAGTAACCATTGAATCTACAGAAGTAGATAAAATTGAGAATGTATCTCGCGAAATTACAGAGCTCATCAATCAAGGCGTAGAATTATATTCTCAAGAACCCCAGTACTTTTATACAAAGCTGGCTGATTTGAAAATTGAAATGATTGCCGCTGCTACGCAGGACGCTCGCGTTAGAGCAGAGCAAATTGCAAGCAACAGCAATGCTCATTTAGGCAATTTAAAAAATGCTACAATGGGTATATTTCAAATTACGGGTCAAAATTCTTCGGAAGACTACAGTTGGGGAGGCACTTTTAATACTAGTTCTAAAAATAAAACCGCTTCCATAACCATGCGTTTGGAATTTCAGGTGGACTGATAACGTATGAGACTTTTTGCACTCGTTTTCTTTTTATTGGTTACATCCATCTCTGCCCTGAGCCAGGGCAGCTTTTTTGTTGAACAACGCGAAGTGAATCGGCAATCCTGCTCGCAATGGATGGTGCAAGAGGTTTTCCGCTTGTACAATACTCCCTCCAATAATTCTCTTACCTCACCTGAAGTCCTATACCGCAGAGCATTCGGAAACAATGAAGGAGAGATTAGAGAAACCATTACCCAATTGGCAAGCTTATGTCATCTCTATTTTCCCCTTTTGGAAAAAAAACTCATACAAGCCAATCTTTCATTGGATTATAAGTATTTACCTTTTGCTCTTTCTGGTTTGAATACTTCCTACACTCAACCGAATGATCGTTCGGGTATATGGGCAATGGATTTTCCTACCGCTCGTAAGTGGAATTTACGTGTCGATTCACTGGTAGACGAACGTCGAGGTGGGGATTTCACCATTGATTGTGCAATCAAAGAGCTAAAAGAGCGCCATCAAAAATACAATGGCAACATGTCCTTGGTTGTCCGATCGTTTTACACGGGTAATGCATTCATGGGTGTCTTATCAAGAGATAGCTCGCTATGCGACCAAGGCATGCTCGTGCGCTCGCGGGATTTTGTTTCATATTTCTATTTTGTGAAGGAGTACTTTCCAGAGATGGTCTCCAAAACAGCAAATGCGTTACAAAACTACTTTCATGTGTTCTCAGCGTTCAATCCTTTCGTTCCTTCGGATACACTATCGTTTGAAGCGATGGTGCATTTGCTGCCATTTGATTTATCGACGCACAGAGCCATAAACCCTGTCTTCACCGGAGAATATCTTGACCCTTCATACAATAAAGTAAGATACCTTCTCGACTCGAAAGCAATGGACAGGGCACGAATTCTCTCTGACTCACTCTATCGCTGGTCACCTCCTAAGCCGATTAAAAAAGAAGAAGTAAGCACAAGTGAAGAAAGAATCTATCATGTAGTAAGGCGCGGAGAGTCTCTCGGAGGAATTGCAAAAAAGCATAAAGTGTCTGTCAAGAATCTTAAGAAATGGAATCGTTTGAAGTCGGATAAGATTCGTCAAGGACAAAGACTTACCATCTACAAAACAATCGTTCGTCGCAAACCAAAACCAGAATTAGATCCCAACACCCCAGTCGTTGATCCAAGCGCAGTTCCCGACGCGATAGATAGCCTGCAGTTTTCACCTCCAGTCACCATCATAAGAGAGGCTCCTAAAGCCGAAAAACCCAAAGATAATTACATCAAATACAAAGTAAAATCAGGGGATAGTTTGTGGATCATCGCCAAGAAATACAAAGTCACTCCGGAACAAATCATGAAGTGGAATAAGTGCGGAGAGAAGATTAGACCTGGGCAGGTATTAAAGATTTATAGAAAATAAAGTTTGATGACTCAGAACACACAACGAGGAATAAAGATGGCTGTTTTAGTAGCAGCTTTAGGATATTTCGTGGACATTTTCGATATCGTTCTCTTCGGCGTATTGCGCAAGGAAAGTCTTTTAGAAATGGGATTTTCTGGGGATGCGAATGGTGAAATGGGGTTGCTTTTGGCCAATTTACAAATGCTTGGAATGCTTGTCGGTGGTGTGGTGTGGGGGATGCTCGGCGACAAGCGCGGTCGTATCTCCGTTTTGTTTGGTAGCATTCTTTTGTATTCTGTAGCCAATATTGCCAATGGGTTAATCACCGATATTTACTCTTATGGCGTTTGCAGATTCTTGGCTGGCGTTGGACTTGCAGGTGAGTTAGGAGCGGGCATTACCTTGGTGAGTGAATTGATGAGCAAGGAAAAGCGAGGAATCGGTACAATGATCGTTGCCTCCGTTGGGGTCAGTGGTGCTGTAGCTGCAACGCTTATCGGCAATTCCTTTGATTGGAGAATCACCTATTTTATAGGTGGATCCCTCGGCCTCTTATTGCTCACCCTCCGTATTGGAGTCAATGAATCAGGCATTTTTAAAAACATGTCCACAGGTTCAATATCCAAGGGAAATTTCTTCATGCTCTTCAACAATAAAAGCCGATTGAAAAGATATTTGAGCTGCATCTTGATGGGCATGCCCGCGTGGTTTGTTGTTGGAATACTGATCTATCAAGCACCAGAATTTGGAAAGGTCCTAGGCATTACTGAAGACCTTAGTGCAGGAGTAGCTATTCGAAATTGCTACATCGGAATGACCATTGGAGACCTATGCAGCGGTGCATTAAGTCAATTAATGAGAAGCAGAAAGAATGTACTATTGATATTCTTCATCCTGACAGGAATCTTTATTTCGTTCTACTTGCTCCTTCCCTATCCTGACGCGAGTTTATTGTATTTCGCATGTGGTTTATTAGGATTTGGAGTAGGATTCTGGGCAATCTTCGTGACCGTAGCGGCAGAACTTTTCGGAACAAATTTGAGAGCCTTGAGTGCCACCACTGTTCCAAATTTTGCGCGTGGTATGTTAGTGCCTCTATCGGCTGTTTTTGTGTATCTTATGCAACTATGGGATGACCGCATTATGGCAGCCATGGCGGTGGGCAGCTTCTCATTGCTATTGGCATTTATTGGCTGGGCCATGCTCAAAGAAACTTATGGAAACGACCTAGACTTTATAGAAGAGTAAATTTTTTAATCCAATGAATAAAATTTTGATATCCGCTCTTGCTGTTGCAATGATCACCGCATGCGGGGAGAAGAAAAAGGAGGAAAAAGCACTTATGACCATAGAAAGTTATCCTAAGACCGAAAAACGAGATAGCAATCTTGTATTTTTTGGAGAAAATGTCTATGACCCGTACCTCTGGTTGGAAAACGACACGAGCGAAGAAACAGCCACTTGGGTCGCCGCTCAAAATAAAATTACTCGAGGCTATTTGGATTCTATTCCTTACAGAAAAAAACTTCAAGAGAGAATTACTGATTTATTGAACTTTGAGAAAGTAGGTTCGCCCACCATGGTCGGGGACCGTTTTATAATTTTCAAGAATTCTGGACTTGAAGCTCAAGGCAAGTACTTTGTTCGCAATGGACTGAATGGCGCCGACGAGGTTTTTCTCGATATCAATGCATTAAGTGCAAATGGTACTGCTTCTGCGTCACTGCTCACTCCTTGTGACGACAACAAACACATCGCTTTCGCCATCAGTGAAAGTGGAAGCGACTGGTCTCGGATTGTAGTTTACAATATCGAAACCAAGCAACCTACTGGTGATGAAATCAAGTGGGTAAAATTCAGCGATGTTTCATGGTATAACAATGGATTCTTTTACAGTCGCTATCCAGAACCAAAGCCGGGTGAAGTGCTAAGTGGAAACAATATGTACCATCAGGTTTATTATCACCGATTAGGCACACCTCAATCCCAAGATGAATTGATTTATGTTGACAACGAAAGACCATACATGTATAACAGTTTATACCTAAGCGAGGACAAGAAATTCACCTTCTTGGTGAGTTCCCCCGGAACCGATGGTAGTGAAACATGGTATAGAGAAACTGGAGATTTAAAAGCCCCTTTCATACCCTTATTTCTGGACGTCACACAACACAATTCAGTAATAGATGTAACTGAGGAAGGAAAGTTCTTAGCATTGACCGACGTCAATGCTCCTACGTATCGATTGGTCGAAATTGATCCCAAGCAACCTGATTTACAGCATTGGAAGGAAATTATTCCTGCTGGAGAAAACTTGTTGCAAGGAGTTACAACAGGCGGAGATAAATTGTTCGCATTTTATCTTGATAAAGCCAACACCCGTGTTTTTATTTCAAAAAGAGACGGCTCCGATAGAAAAGAAATTGCTCTTCCTGACAAAACAGGATCTGCTGGTGGATTTGGTGGAAAGAGAAGCAACACCTACAGTTTTTATTCTTTCAGTAGTTTCACCTATCCAGGGGTAATCTATAAATACGACTATGCCAGTGGTGAAAGTACCGAGTTCTATAAACCCAATTTAAAATTCAATCCCAACGATTTCGAAAGCAATCAAGTAATGTACAAAAGCAAGGACGGAACCCTTGTGCCAATGTTCATCGTACATAAAAAGGGAATAGAGAAGAATGGAAACAACCCAACCTTGCTATATGGATATGGAGGGTTTTCAGTTCCATTGCAACCAGGTTTTTCTGCAAGTCGACTCATGTTTTTGGAAAACGGAGGTATATACTGCATGGCCAACTTGAGAGGTGGTAATGAACTTGGAGAGGCATGGCATCAGGCAGGAATGAAGGAGAAAAAACAAAACGTATTTGATGACTTCATTGCTGCTGCAGAATACTTGATATCAGAAAAATATACTAGCAGCGAAAAACTCGCCATCCAAGGTGGGAGCAATGGTGGTCTATTGGTGGGGGCATGCATGACCCAGCGCCCAGAACTTTTTAAAGTTGCCTTACCGGCTGTAGGAGTAATGGATATGTTGCGTTTCCACCGCTTCACGGTTGGAAAGGGCTGGATTCCCGAATACGGCTGTGCTGATAGCAGTGCCACGGAGTTCAATTATTTGAAAGCGTATTCCCCTTACCACAATCTAAAGCCAGAAACCAACTACCCTGCAACATTAGTTACTACCGCAGATCATGACGACCGAGTGGTTCCTGCACACAGCTTTAAATTCGCCGCCCGCCTTCAAGAATATCATAAGGGAAGCAATCCTGTCTTGATTCGTATCGAAACTGCAGCAGGACACGGGGCTGGAAAGAGCACCCAACAGGCCATAGAGGAGCTCGCGGATATTTACAGTTTTATCTTCTACAATACCAGAACCGAAATAAAGTAAAGACTTCATTTATATTCGCGGTATGATCGATATCGGCATAACCGCAATTAAAAATATAACAGCTCATCGCATTGGCAATAAGCACAACGGCGATGAGCTTTTTCTTTCTAAAAAAGAAATATCTTTAAATGACGCTCATTTCGAAGACCGTCTATTGAAGTTTTTTCTCTCCTCATTGCCTTTGCAAGACTTGCACAAGTTTAGCTCTATAAACGACGACTTTAATGAAAACGTCTTGTATAGATTAGCCAAAGAGTTGTTTACTGGAATGAGCAATTTTCAGACTATATCCGTTCAAATTGCGAAACTTCTTTACGACGCCTCTACACACCCACAAATAAAGTCGGGTGATCTATTTGTAGTTCACTTGAAAAACATCTCTTATCACGGAGAAAACATCAATGGACTAGGCATTTTTAAATCAGAAAGTAAACATCGTTTTCTTCAATTGCATCCCAGCGGAGATCAAATGGAACTCTACTTATTAGAGGGAATCCTCCTTGAGAAGTTGGATAAAGGAGCGTTGATTTTACAAACGGAAGCTGGTGACGGCTACCGCGTATGCTCCGTCGATCGAACTGCCCGCGATGGGGAAGCGGATTTTTGGAAAAAAGGATTTTTGAATACCGTTCCATGCAATGATGAGTTTCAGCAAACGAAACAAATGATTGAACTTGCTAAAACCTTCGTTACTACTCAATACGTCGAAGAGTTTGATACGGTTAAAACCGATCAAATTGAAATGCTTGATCGTTCGCGCGACTACTTTAAGTCAAGAGAAAATTTTAGCACGAAGGAATTCGAGGAAGAAGTGCTACATCAGCCTGAAGTCATCGCCTCTTTCCGCAATTTTAAAGATCAGTTTGAAGAAAATAAACACATCGAACTAGAAGAAGAGTTTCCTATATCAGTTCAAGCCGTCAAGAAACATCAGGGAATGTTCAAGAGTGTCTTGAAGTTGGATAAGAACTTCCATATATATATACACGGCAACCGCGAATTGATAGAAAACGGAGTTGATCCAGACGGTCGCAAGTTCTATAAGGTGTATTACGAAGAAGAACACTAAATCAAGTCATCGACCTAATCATTCTTAACTAAAATAATTCTAATCTCCCAGGAAGAATAGAATTATTTCTTAAGCGGGGGCTTTCGATTGGGAGTCTGCTTTGGAGCGGGAGCGTCTTCATCTTCGTACTCTGCCTCTTTCATGTTTTTCATATCAATCTCTTTGCCCTCTTCCAACTTTATCAATAACTCTTCTAGCTGCTCAGCACTCAATTGTTTTGCTATAATCTTAAAATCCTTATCCAATAGAAACACCTTGGGTGTACTTGTAACATCCCATGTGTCTCTATAATTTAAGCTCTTCAACGTTGTAATGCCTCCATATACTAACTTAGTGGCACTGTCTTGTTTCATGATCTCTGGCGTGTCACTAACATTGATCCAATCCAATTTGTGCTCATCAATGAATTTTCTCCACTTATCGTTTTCTAAATCATTGCCCACCGCATACACAACTAGGCCTTTATCTTTCCAGCGCGTGTACATCTCATGAAGCTTTGGGATCTCCTTCTTGCAATGACCGCAGGTGCTTTCCCAAATAACCAATAAAGTATACTTTCCAGCTTCCTGTTTCATACTCACCCAGTTCTTCTCCGTTGCATCTGGCAATATGATATCTTGACCGATATCACCACACAAACAATTGCGCTTTTTGTCGGCGCTTTCCTTTACTTGCTCTAACTTTTCGGCAGTCATCCACGTAGCTTTTCCAGTGAAGTAGTAATTATCAATCATCCTCACGAACAGCTCGTCCATGCACATTATTTTAGAAGTCTCCGCCGTGTAGGTAATGTAATTCACCACATACTTGAATAAATCTTCATTGGCTCCGATGCGATCGATGAGTTTCTTTGACTCTGCCCACAAAGTATCCGGAATTTGGGGAAGCGTTTGAGTAATGTATCTCTCAATTAAACGATGAATGGTTTGATCACGAATGGTCGCTGGAGAGGACAAATCCACATTGTCCCAGTAGTGCTGTCTAAACCAATAGTACTGCCAAAGCTGCTTCCCCTTCTCATCAAGACTGTCGGGAGCGGCAGGCGTCTCTGGATCTAAAGTCATCTTCAAAAGCTTTGCAAAAAGTAAATTGGGATGATCAGCAATTAATTTCTTTTGATGAGCGACCACCTCATCATTCATTTTTTGCAGTTGTTCTCTGAAAGGTATCTTCTCTTCTTCAGTTTTCAAGGAGTCATTGAGCACTTTGTCTATTGGCTCGCGTTCTGTTCTCTTACTATTTATATATCTGATATAGTCAAAAAACTTCTTGTTGTTTTCCGACTCTTTCACCACGATTTTATTGATGTCATTATCTGCACTGGCGATGATAAAAATCTCCTCTTGGTCAACAACAATATCAAAGTACTTTGGACCAGGCATAATGATGGCATACTTTCCTATCTGGTTGGCTGGTTTTCCTTCAAACTCAAAATTCCCTTTACTGTCAACACGCGTGGTGTCGTTGTAATACAGACTTTTGCCAAAATAATTACCAAGAAATAAGGTCGTATCCTTTAGACCGTCAATTCTACCCTTGATTTTATACTTAGAAGTAGTTTTGGTTTGAGCTTGTAAGCCTGTAAAGGCCAAAAACAACACTAAACATAAAAACCCATATTTCTTCATAAATCGATTTATTCGTTGGTTTCTGATCAATAAGACACCAAATTTGTAGTAGGTGTCGCACCACAAAAGTAACTTTAACATTTCCTTGAGGTGTAATTTTGACCGCAAAAGTCAACTATCGTTCCAAAAGGTTGTTTTTTAGCTGCGTGAAACACATTCATATAATAGGACTGGGGTGGCTGGGAATGCCATTGGCCTTGAAGTTAAGAGAAATAGGTTATAGCGTATCTGGCTCCACTCGGAATGAAGATACGGCTATCTTACTGAGCAGGCACGATATAGCTGTAAACGCTATACACGAGCAACTACCCAAAGGTCATGTAGACGTGTTCATTTGTACCATTCCTCCTCCTAAAGATCAGACAACCTACGATCTTCACACCGCGCTGACAAAACTGTTTTCTCAGACGAGTGCTACCGTGTATTATACTTCCAGCATATCCGTTTATCCAGATGTTGAGGGCACTGTGGTTGAAGAAGATGCGTTGCCAGATCATCCCAACTCACAACTAGAAAAAATGTATATAGAAGCCCAGAAAAACACGGTTATTCTCAGACTGGGTGGTTTATATGGCAGTACCAGACACCCCGCAAAATACCTGAGTGGCCGAGTGGGTATTGAAAAACCCTTTGCCCCAATTAACCTGATCAGTGGAGAGCAAGTCATTGAGGTGATCATTCGGATGTTAAATGACTCCGTTTCCGTTGGAACTTTCAACGTGGTTTCCGATATGCACCCTTGTCGCAAAGACTACTATTCTGAACAATGCCAAAAGCTCGGAATTCCGCTCCCTGAATTCAACATGGAAGACCTCAGGTTGGGAAAAACGGTTTCTAGCCAGAAATTAGAGCGTACGATTGGCATGTTCTAATGCGCCTTTCATCACAGACATAAACTCCTTTTCAATTTCCGCATGCTTATCACGTGCGTACCATAGGTGAAGTTTTTCCTTAATTTGATCTTTCCCAGCACAAGAAGCTTTCAGTTCATCCATCAAAATCTGAGACTTCTCTGGACGAGGACCGTACTTGCCCAGCACTTGTCCTTGTTTATCGATGATTATAAACATAGGAATGCTTCTACTTTTCCCATTTGTTAAGAACATATCCATTATTTCCAAGTGGTCATCCCGAAGAATAATATGAGCATGAATGGACTTACTCTTTTCCATCATTTTTATTACTACAGGTACTATTTGAGCCGCATCCCCGCACCATCCTTCGGAAATAATTAATACATCCAGAGGTTCAACAATGGAAGAGAAAAACGAAACCGTCTCGTCACTCAATTTCGTATGTTTATCCCAGCGATCCATCCGATGCACGTTGAGTTTACTATACTCCAGTAAATGTTCATCTTGAACGGGCCCAGTTACCTTTCCTTCCAAATGAAGAGCGTCGATCCTCTCGCGATAAGATTTGTATGAAAAAGTATTCTTATAATTTTCAGCGATCAACTTCTTCAATGCATTCATAACGTATTAATATTGTTTGTACAAAGTTGATGGGAGAAAGGCGAATCTTGACAAACTCAATTACCTCACTCTCATAAAGCCAACAATTCATTATTTATCAAAATAGTATGACAAACATAACCACTCATCTCCGAAAGATGAGAACCACCCTTGATAATGGCGCACAATACACTCTTCCATTGATAGATATCCTTGAGCCTACAGGAAACTACGACGTCAATCCACTGGTAGGTGAAGTGATTAGAATTGAATTCTTAAATAATATTCATTGCGTTGCAACAGGCAAGAGAATAAAGAAGACATTCGGTGAAGGACTCTCTTATGACGCTTGGCTGAGTTCTCCTTTGGCCAGCCCAAGTATAGTTCGCCCTGAATTGAGCCGTATTCATGAAGGTGTCGCTCTTCGCGACTATGAATGGGAAATGGCCAATCATTACCAACCACACTTCGTATATCTCAGTAAGACAAGCGACATAAAAGTTGGAGTGACGCGCTCCAGCAATGTACCTTCCCGTTGGATTGACCAAGGTGCTACCGAGGCTATAATTATTGCCGAGACACCTTATAGGCAATTGGCAGGAGTCATTGAAGTCGCTTTAAAAGAACACTTCACCGATAAAACCTCGTGGCAAGCGATGTTAAAAAACACGGGAACCCTAGACTCTATACTCGTAAAAAAGGAAGAAGCACTAGAAAGACTAGGAATAGATTATGAATCGTTTTTTTACGATGATGACAACATAACGCAGATCACCTATCCCGTTTTGGAATATCCCAAAAAAGTGACTTCTTTAAAACTAGATACAAAACCCATTTATGAAGGTAAATTAATGGGAATAAAAGGTCAATACTTCATCTTTGAAGATGGCACAGTTTTTAATGTGCGCTCTCATGCAGGATACCAAGTTTCAATTAGTTTTTAGAAATAAATGAGTGAGAAAGAAATTCTACATCTGCATCATCGCTTCACCTTCGGTTTACATCCAATCTATCTTGCCGCGAAGCTAAAATTGAGTCGTCAAGATTTGGTAGATGAATTGTTTCGAGAAAGTGAGCGTTTCGTCCACCTTCGTCATTTTGATGACATCCGAAAAAAGAAGAAAAACATCGGACCATTGAAGATTCTGAAGATGATCTTGAAAAGCAGAAAAGATCTACAAGAACTCAATTTGGTTTGGTTAGAACACCTATCATTTACAAAAGCACAACTTCGGGAGAAGATGACTTTTTTCTGGCACAATCACTTCGCCACCTCTGCGCCTTTTCCCGTATTGATGCAGGCTCAAAACAACACCATTCGAAAACACGCTTTAGGAAATTTCAAAGAACTGCTATTTGAAGTTGCCAAAGACCCCGCGATGATAATTTACTTGAATAATCAACAAAATAAGAAAAACGCACCCAACGAAAACTTTGCGCGTGAAGTAATGGAACTTTTCACACTAGGCAGAGCTCAATATACCGAGCGTGACATCAAAGAAGCCGCAAGAGCTTTCACAGGATGGCATGTTGGCCTAGACGGTTTTTTCTACTTCGATAAAAATGAACACGATGAAGGAGAAAAAACGGTATTGGGCAGAACAGGAAAATGGAATGGGGAAGACGTCTTGAATATTCTTCTGGAAAAACCAATGCTCGCGGAATTCATTTGTACCAAGCTCTATCGAGCCTTTGTGAACCCCTCGGTAGATTCAGATTTTATAAAACAATGGGCAGAATACTTTAGAAATAACAACTATGATATAGAAAAGACTCTTCGATATTTATTGCTTTCAGATCATTTTTATGACATTAAAAATAGAGGCGTCGTCATTAAATCTCCTGTAGAATTGATCGCTGAATACAAACGTTTTTTTCAGTTGCGTTTACAGAAAAAAGAAAACATGATCAAGCTTCAGCGCAATCTTGGTCAAGTGTTATTCTTACCTCCTAATGTAGCAGGATGGCCCGGCGATAAAAAATGGATTGATGGTACAGCTCTACTCATTCGAATGAACTTACCCTATTTATTCAGTGGATTAAGCGAATTTTCTCCTAAAGACAAGGATCTTCCCGAAAGCGCTACCATAAAAGAAAAATCAAAAAAACCCTTTTTGGCCTCTTTGAGCTATTCAGGTGTGAAAGATGTATCACACAGTGATTATTGGATAAACGCACCAGATGTTAGCGTGCCCAGCAGTATTGAAAGTGTCTCAATTATAGAGGAAAAAATGCGACTCTTGCTTTCACTACCAGAATATCAACTTCACTGATTAAAGAATGAAAAGAAGAGACTTTATAAAAACATCAGCGCTTGCAGGATCAAGCTTGCTCATACCAGAGTTGTTTGCACGCACTGGAAAGCATGCATTGTTGAATGAGTCTAAGGAGAAAGTCTTAGTGATTGTTCAATGGAGTGGTGGAAACGACGGGTTAAATACGATCGTACCTTTTCGCAATGACATATACTATAAGTTAAGACCAAAAATCAGCATCAAAAGAGAGGAACTCATTCTTCTTCATCAGGATGCCGGTATGCATCCAAAATTGGCACCGCTTCAAGAGCTCTTAGAAAATGGTGAAATGGCCATTATTCAAAATGTAGGCTACCCTGAACCAGATAGAAGTCATTTTAGAAGCATGGATATTTGGCAAAGCGCAAGTAAAAGCAACGAATACCTTGACACAGGTTGGATCGGCAGAATGCTAGACTTTGGAGGAACTTCATCCGATGCTATAGAAATCGACGATACATTGAGTTTGGCGATGAAAGGAGAAATCAAAAAAGGTTTAGCCCTCAGAAATCTTCAACAGGCTTCGGCACTTTCTAAAATAGGAATGCACCATTGCGAAGATGCAGGCACTCATGTTCATGATCAAGTTTCATATTTACGCATGACTCTTCAAGAGGCCACACAAGGAATTCAATATCTCAGTCAAGTTTCAAAGAAACACCATACCACCTATCTTTATCCCAACAGCCCATTCGCGAAAGAACTCAAATCCGTTGCCAATCTTATTCATTCAGGAGCAAAAACAACAGTTTATTATCTGACACTTTCCGGATTTGACACGCATGCTTTTCAGCCATTGACCCAAAACAATCTATTCAATATTTACGCACAAGCCATACTCGCATTTCGAAATGACTTGAAATCTGTTAATCGATGGAAGGATGTTGCGGTATTTACTTTTAGTGAATTCGGAAGAAGAGTGCGAGAAAATGCTGGAAAAGGAACCGACCACGGAACTGCAGGCGTATCCTTCGTAATGGGAGGTTCTTTATTAAAAGGTGGCTTGTACGGTGGAATGCCTGACTTAACCAACTTAATTGACGACGACCTTCGACATGCAATTGACTTTCGTCAAATCTACGCTTCATTACTAGAGGAATGGCTCCAAGTAGAAAGCTCGCCTATACTGAGACAGAATTTTGAAAAACTGAAGCTTTTTTAACTAGATCATCTCATCCTCAGGCAAATCCAAATCTTCTTCCTTGTTTCTAGGAGTTATCAGTAATACGGGGATGCCCGCATTGTTATAAATCAAATCCTCTTCGTCTGTGCGAGGATTGATGGTGAACAAGCTCTCATATGAAAAATTCAAAGTCGCTATAATGTCTGGTTTTTCTTCTAGGGCAAAATCCATGACCGCTTTGGAAAAATCATATTTTAAAGAGGAAGAAAAGGAAACCTTTAAGCCATTCGCCTCATAAGTCGAACGAATTTGCTCCTCAAAAGATCTACGCACCACTGACTTATCCCTTTCATGAAAATACACCACCGTTTCCGCTCCTGACCATTTGGTGAAATCAATAAATCCTTCGAGTTCTTCGAGCATTTGATTCTTCAATTCCCCAGCGAGTAAAACCTTCCTGAGTTGAGGTCGAATATTTGTACCCGCTTTTACGGCGATGAAAGGAAGTTCTACCTCCGTCATAACGTTCAGCGCTAAACTTCCATCCACTTCTTGAAAACCCTGCATTCCATGAGTAGGCATCAAAGCTAAATCACATGAATGCTCCTCCGCTATTGTTTTGATGTCTCTTAGAATGTCGCCATTCCTTAATATTATCTCAATCTCTCCTTTAAAACTCTCAGCAATGCAAGCACGCCACGACTCCATCACCGCAATAACATTTGCAGGACTTCCCTCCCATTGAAGATGTAAAAGAATGATATTCCTTTTTGATTGTGTTGCTAAAAAACTTGCGTATGGCAACACAGACATGCTCGACTCCCTAAGATCGCATAGAACTAAAAGATTGTTTTCATTCCTTTTCATGGGGGCAAAATAATTGAATAAATTAGTTAAATTGTCTATAATTCAATGTTTTTCTTGTTTGTTAAGAAAAAAAGAGTATCTTTGAATTATATAGTACTTCGGTATCTGACACGTTTTCTTCAGTGGTTAATGTTTGTTGGTGATGTAGTACTATCCAACAAACGTTATATTTTTATTTTTTTTCAAATGAACATTTTTGTTTCAGGCTTAAATTACAGCCTAACGAGCGAAGAGCTCAGCGCTATTTTTTCTCAGTACGGAGAAGTAGCTTCTGCTAAAGTTATCATGGACAAAGCAACAGGTCGTTCACGCGGCTTTGGTTTTGTTGAAATGACATCTGATGATGATGGTCGCAACGCGATTTCATCTTTGGATCAGAGTGACATCAAGGGCAGAAAGATCAACGTTAAAGAAGCGGAAGATCGCCCACAACGCAGCAATGACCGTCCACAGCGCAACTTCGGTGGTGGTGGTGGTCGTGATGGCGGATTTAAGCCACGTTTCAACAGAGACAACAACCGCTACTAATAAGCGAATTGAAAATTTAAAAAAGGCTGCCATTGGCAGCCTTTTTTTTTATCATAAATCAATGGACTATTCGTGCGGTCTCATTCGAATCTAGGAAACGCAGTAGATAGGGACCAGAGGGCAAGGTTGTGAAGTCGAACCGATCATGTTGGCCTTCTGCTATTTTACGTCCTGTAGAATCAAATAGCTCTATATTCTCCTTCCTAGAAAAATAAAGTACTGATTCAACAGGATTAGGATAACATCGAATTACAGTCTGTTCTGCTTCTTCTGTTTCAGAAATACAAGCTACTTCCGATGAAGCGGTCTGAGCAAATACACCATTCACCACCGACCACCGAAACCATTCTCCACCTTGGTGTTGCTGCCAATTGGATAGGTTCATTCCTCCTGTGCCCTCTTCGTTTCCTTTTACACGATATACCACCAGCGCCTCGCCATTCGCATCCCAAGTGAGAGGATTGGCGGGAGAACAATTCTCAGGACCTATATTTTCCAAAATACAATTAGAGGTCACGAAATATGCATAATCCTGATCAGTTGCTGTACCGAAAACCCGAGCTATACCTTCGTCATCAACGCATACCGCAGTATATTCATCACATGCGACTCCTCGAGGAGCAATAATGCCTTCAACGTGCATCCTAGCTAAGAAAGTGGCTAAGCGGCCTCTTCGATCAGGGCTATCAAAATGCGTATCTGTAACAGTATGAATAAGAAATTCATTTTCTATAAAAGATTCATTTTCTATAGTAACCAAATTGCCATAAGGATTAGACATCGCTTGAGAAGAAGTCACCGTTCCATTCTGAGCAGAAAAATAATACTCCCCTTGAATCGCCATTCCAGCGCTCGTCCCTCCAATCACCACGTTTCGTTGATTGATCGCCTCATTGATTTTCGTCGCTACAGAGGAGTTTCGCCAATAGGAAATGTAATTCCATTGATTTCCGCCCGCAAACCAAATGGCCTCCGCTTTCTCAATTCTTTCTAAAACATAGGGATTTTCAGAGGCAGAAGCTTGATTGCAAACAATGGTTTCAACGGAATTTACTGTAACCCCCAGTTCTGAGAAAAAATAGTTATTGTACCCATCAGACCCGCTCGCGCGCAAGACCAGAATATCGCCTCCCGAGGCTCGCTCTAAGAACCAAATCATTGCCTGATCGTTTTCCGTGGCCCCTCCCATTAAGCAAATGCCCCCTAGAGGACTAGTAACGACATCCGTGCTACTTCCCGTGAAGTAGGAGTTATACGCTTGAGCTATAACTTTCTCGTTACCAAAGAGCAAAACTGCTAATAAAACTATCAGATACTTATTCTTTCTCATCTTTCAAATCTGGTTGAAGTTTAGAAATAAGCCTTAACTCATTCAAGGCGCTTTTACCTTGTGGTGAAAAATGATCCCTCTCTGCCTTCATCTGTAAGGTATCAGGAAACCATTTCCAAACAAAACCTCCTACAAACCATGACTCAGGATAACAGTTTTCAATGAGTGCTTTGTAGCAAATGGATTGAGCCTCATAATTTGTTGCTCCATGAAGGGTATCTGCCCAAGGGTTGACTCCACAATAGTCATCGCTGCGATACCCCCATTCAGTGAAGATAATCTGTCGATCAAGCGAGTCACTGATATTCTTAAAATAAGCCCTGTATTTTTTCCACGAAGCATTCAACGTATCCATAGTAGGTGTTTTCTCTGAAGATACCGGACCGTACATATCCACACCTATGTAGTTCAATTCATTCCAAATGGGAATACTCTTTTCACTGCCGAAATTGGCAGCGTACACGAGATCCCCCTTGTAGATTTGCCGCACACTCTGGATGAGTTGCTTCCAATAATCGGGGCGCTGTCTCACCCACTCATCTACCTCAGTACCGATGCAAAAAAGCGGCAGGCGGTTCTTCTCGCTCATCTCTGCCCATGTCAAAATGAACTGCGTATACTTTTCTTCAAATATTTTCCAAGCACTATCATTTGGCATTTGAAGGAATCCGACAAACTCCCCGCGATCCATCCATATTTGTGGCTTGATCATCGAAGATATTCCCTTTTCCCTAGCCATATCGATGCACGCTTGAATACCTTCAGGTGTCTCGCCCCACCATTGATAACTTGAATTGTAAATGAGGTCAGGCTCTCCATTGCGCGCAAATGCAAACGGCATCAGACTCACATAATTGACTTTGATGTTTTTTAAGTCGATAAAAGAGACAAGATCGACTCTATGCGGTCCTCCAACAAAACTTACGCCTCTGATTTTCTTTGATAATTTTATTTCCGAAGGACTCGAAGCTTGGTTGTTGCAAGCTATGAATGAGATCAAAAGTATTGCAGCAAAAAAAACTCTCATTAGTTCAACCCGTATGGAACTTCCAAACGAAACTTGGGAATACGGACGTGGAAGTTTTGTTCATCTCCCACTTTTTTCATAGAATAAAATCCGGTCATTGTGCCTCGCAAAGAACGAAGGTCACAGGCCGATTGATAAGAATAAAACTCACCCGGTTGAATAACAGGAACCTCTCCAACAACTCCTCTTCCCTCCACTTCCCTTTTCACTCCAGCAGAATCAAAAATATACCAATGCCTTCTCAGCAGTTGCACTGGATAAGGATTTTGATTTTCTATTATTATTTGATACGAAAAAACATAATTATCCAACATAGGACTGCTGATACCCGATTCAAATCTGGGAACAACGCTTATTCGAATTCCGGAGGTAACTTCTGTCAACATTCGTAAACCCCTCTTGTTGATAAAAGAGGATTACAAATGTAACGGATGATTGTTAATAACTTCAACTTTTCTGAAAAAAAAAGACATTCTCACCGATTCCCTTACATTCGTCGCCGTAATAACCCAACCACAATGAAAATTTCTCATTTTATCCTGGCGGGTAGCCTTTTGGCTTTCACTGCCTGCGGCGGCGGCGAGAAAAAACAAGAAACCGCAACTGCCCCTGAAGTTTCTACTGCATGCGTAGACAATGACTCGGCTTTCGCCTATGAGGTGGATCGCTTTGAAGACATACGAATTCTGCGTTATCGAATCCCTTGCTTTGATCGCCTGACGACTAAGCAAAAGGAATTGGTCTATTATCTCACCCAAGCGGGACTTGCGGGCAGAGACATGATGTGGGATCAGAACTACAAGCATAACCTGGAGATTCGAACCATTCTTGAAAACATATACACTACATATACAGGTGATAAAACCAGTCCAGAGTGGTTGGCTTTTGAAACTTATCTGAAGCAAATATGGATGAGCAATGGTATTCACCATCACTATAGCAACCTAAAACACCAACCCAAATTCGGGAAGGAATACTTCAACGCTCTTCTTTCGGGAACCAATACAGTGTGTAGCGATGAAATAAAAGAGGTGATTTTTAACCCAAAAATAGCTCCTCGCAAGGTTGAAAAAGACGCCGATAAAGGGCTTGTAGAAAACTCTGCCGTGAACATGTACGGAGAAGGCATTACCACAAAAGAAGCTCAAGAATATTATGCTGCTCTCAACAAACCAGAAGATCGTGCACCATTGAGCTACGGCATCAATGCGAAGTTGGTGAAGAAAGACGGTAAGTTAGTAGAAGAAGTTTATAAAGTTGGTGGGCTCTATGGAGCAGCTCTAGAACAAGTTGTTTTCTGGCTTGAGAAAGCGGAGAAAGTAGCTGAGAATGACAAGCAAGCGGTTGCTATCCGTAAGCTCGTTCAATTCTATAAAACAGGAGATTTGCGTGCTTGGGACGATTTCAACATTCAATGGGTAGGTGCTACAGAAGGAGATATTGACTTCATTCATGGATTTGTGGAAGTGTACAATGATCCGCTTGGAATGAGAGGTAGTTATGAGAGCATTATCGAAATCAACGATTTCGAAGCTTCAGACAGAATGAAGGTATTGATGCAGAATGCACAATACTTTGAAGACAATTCTCCGATCATGATGGAACACAAGAAGAAAGAGGTGAAAGGAATCACTTATCGCGTTGTAAATGCGGCCGGCGAATCTGGAGATGCTTCTCCCTCTACTCCGATTGGGGTAAACTTACCCAACGCACAATGGATTCGAACCCTACACGGCTCCAAGAGTGTGAGTCTAGGCAACATTGAAGATGCCTATAACAAGAGCGCGGGTACTGGAACACTCGATGAATTTGCTCACGACGCGGAAGAAATTGAACGCGCTAAGAAACACAGCGATGTAGCTGGAAAACTGCATACTGCAATGCACGAAGTTATCGGTCACGCTAGCGGACAATTGGAAGAAGGAGTTGCTCCATCTTCACAAACGCTGAAGGAATTTGCTTCTACTATCGAAGAAGGGAGAGCTGACTTGGTTGCACTCTATTATGTCATGGATACAAAGTTGGTAGAAATGGGACTGATGGAAAGCTTAGAAGTAGGCAAAGCAGAATACGATGCTTACTTACGAAATGGAATGTTGGTACAGTTGCGCCGATTGAAATTGGGCGAAGACCTGGAAGAAGCGCACATGAGAAACAGAGCATGGGTGAGCAATTGGCTTTATGAAAAAGGAAAGGCCGACTCTGTGATTGTGATGGTAAATCGCGATGGAAGAACGCTCATCGACATTCGTGATTACGACAAGATGCGTGTATTGGTGGGCGAGCTATTGAAAGAAGTGCAACGCATTACCAGTGAGGGCGACTATGCAGCTGCTAAAGGTTTGGCAGATGGATATGGCAAAAAAGTTGATCAAAAACTTCACAAAGAAGTTCTAGAACGCAGCACGAAACTCAATACTCCACCATATGCTGGATTTATGAATCCTGTATTGGTTCCTGAAACTGATGCTGCTGGCAACATCACCGATGTGAAGGTCACTTACATGGATCGTTTCGCAGATCAAATGTTATTCTACAGCAAGAACTTCGGTCATCTTGTGAAGAAATAATTATTCTTTCTGAAGAAATTCAAAGAAAGGCCGCGTTGAAAAACGTGGCTTTTTTTTAAACTAAATTTTCTTCTTTATATGACAGCTCGAATTGTTGATCAATGAGATCTATCATGTAAATTCGAATCCGTTTCATTATTAGTTACCCGTCAGGCACTAGTATTTTTCAATGGCGGAGCCGGGCAGTTTTTTCAAAAATGGCTACACAAATAACTTCGTTTTGAACCTATAGGATCGGTTACCTATTCAATTAGGTCGCTTTCGATCACCGAAGCACATTAACATGCCCTTTGTATTGGCGATTTTCGATTTCCCAAGGAAACTTGAGGGTGACGATGTAGAGATAAATACCATCGGGAACAAAATATTGACCATCAAAAGCATTGCCCGTCCAGCGCTCGTCGACGTCATTCGTATCAAAAACTTTCTGCCCCCAACGATTGAATACTTGTGCATTAAAACTTTCTAATGCTGTCAATTCGCCATAAACACCCCAGCTATCATTGATGCCATCTTCAGTAAAGGTTACTGCATTTGGAATCCATACGGGGAGAGTTTCTGGTTGAATGATCACGGGAGGCTCTTCAATGGATATGTTGAGCGATGTAGTGCAAAGAAATTCGTTTTCGATGTCCACTTCATAAAAGCCATACTCCGCAGGAGTAAGTACCAAACCACTCGCCAAAATTGGAGAGCCATTTAAGGTCCAATTAATAGCTCCTATACCCACATCCGTCAACAAAATCAATGAGTCACCTGCCAATGCGAGCGTGCCTTCGGGTACATCATTCACAGTGACTGCTTGTTGCAACACTACTTGATCCGTTCCATCTTCATTGGACACGGATAATTCTACTGAATAAACGCCTGGAACATCGTAGCACACAGTGACAGCATTCACGCTTGTAGAAGTTGCTGGACTTCCTGATTCAAAGGTCCAACTTGCTTGAGATTCAAATTGAGAAGTGTTAGTGAATACTATACACTCACCCACGCAAATAACCTCTTGTGATTGCGTAAATGCAGCAATCGGCGGCAATATTTCTTCTGGAGTAATATTCGTGATGACGAAATTATCGATGCCAGCGCTGCCTCCTGAACCTTGGGTTGCATTGAAGGCTCTAAAGCCAAAAACATGTGACGTATTACTAGCAAGAAATGAAAATGTATGTGTACTCCATTGGGCCTCGGCGGCGCTAAATACGATGGTCGCGTCAACCTCTAGATTGTCTAAGAAAATATGCCATCGGCAATTATCCGATCCAGGAAGAAGATTGGAGCCTGCAAAATCAAAAGAAATTTCATATTCATTACCTATAATCAATTCATCCACCTGCTGTGCAAGGCCTTCGCCTGTTGTCAAAGTAGCCGCATAAGCTCTTCCGTAAGAGTTACCTTCAGATGCTTGAGCTGGGATTGTAGAGGCACAAATTGAAAAATCACATTCGTCCAAATTTTGACCTCCATTTGAAAAACTTACCCAACCATCCGGAACAGTATTAACCGAACAAGTGGATGTCATGCCCCACGACTCCAATGATCCATTTTGGAATGTCTGCGCCAATAAATGAAATGGGCAAACAAAAAATATCCAAAAGATTAAATATTTGGGCTCATCGAAACTTCGGCTAAAAAACATAAAATATCAATATACGTTATAGACCTCAAAACACTTCACATAGTTGCCCATGGATAAAATGTTCATGTTGCCTGTGACCACGCGTTAGGGATAGAAATAGACATGCAAAGTACCCTTTGACGGAGTCATTGCGTCGCCAATCAAAGGATAACGATTAAAAAAGCAAAACAGAAATATCTTCTAGAGCGAAGACGTGAACCATTTAACGACCTTCTTTCCCTTCGAGTCTACCAAGGTTCCCGGCTTCTCCATAAAAACTAGTTCCTCGGGATCCTTTAAAATTTCGTTCTCAGAAGTTACTAGATCGTGCAGAAAATAAACGGTTGCGGAATCTTTCCCATTTTCAATTAAATCGTCGAGCAATACCAATTGATCGGGGGATTTCTTCAGATAGGCTTGAAATTTCGTGGACTTAGATATAACTCCGGATTTTTTACTCACCATCCATGCATTTTGCCTACGAAATATTTTAGGCATTAAAACCATTCCTTCATCTTCTCCTTGGGTGAATTCAATATCCAAGGGTGGTTTTCTATACGTCAAATCCCAATCGAAAAAACTCGCATCGTTTGATATAGATTTTCCAATCCTTCCAGTCTTCTTCTTACCCTGCTTCCAAGCCTCTACGAAAACTTCTATTTCCTCTGTTGACATTGAGGTATAAAATCCAGGAATTGCCCACCCGTTCTGTACCAACCACAAATTGATATCGTTCTCATATTCATTACCAACATATATATTCCCTATGAAGCGGCCATAGGTATCAACTACCTCAAATGGTTTGTCTACATCACTTTCGAAAATTGCATCAACATATCCCTCCTGATTCGCAAACTGCTTTAGAAAATTTGCAAGAACGAAAGTCGCAGTTTCTGCAAAATGTTGTCTGCGATCTTCATTCATTAAGTTGAATGTCTCCCTTTCTTCTTGACTTATGTCCGCTGACTTTCTCAATGCCGCTGCTTTGTAGTGCAACTCAGGGGCGTCAACTCCTTGAAGTCTTATAGTAATTGTTTTAAAGTTGTCCCGCTTCCTTGTCTTGATAACGGGCTTTGAACCCTGTCCTTTCGAGATTGCATCATCGAAAGCATAAGTCTTAAAAAATTCTTCCGTTCCGGTTTCTTTATATTCAAAAGCCCCGTCCTCAACCACTAGATTAATTTTGGTAGTATCGGCATCAGAAGGCCCTGTGGGCCAAAATTGTTTTAGATCAATAATGCCATGAATTCTGAGTGTTCCCATTTTTTTTTAGATTTATAGTTATAAAGGTTTAATTCAACGACCTATCAAAAATATTCAATTCCCAAAACATTCGATTAGTACCGTATAAAATACTTTATTTAATTGACGATTTTTTAACACAGCCATAAATTACACCATGGAGAGCTGAAACAATGTTGACAGAAAAATGTACTTTTAACTCGCGTATAGCATTCATGAAGGATATGGAAGTATTCGGAAAATTAGAAGCCAAAATGATTGCCTGTGAATCGCTGGGCAACAAAACGAAAATCCTCGAATTGCTTCAAAAGACAACCGGCGATTCGGTAAGAGATTCTATGAAATCGGCATGGGTACTTTCTACTATGACTGAAGAAGCTAAAGGTTCACTCGATGAATTTGTTACGGAGATCATAACTTGTATTGCAAAATCTCAAGTAGGTGGAACGAAAAGAGAACTTATTAAATGCCTAATACTTTCAGGACATCTAGAATCGGATCAAAAAGGATTTTTGGTAGATAAACTAATTCACTTTATGATCTCGCCTGCAGAAGATATGGCGGTGCGATATAATTCGATGAAGGTGATGCAAAGGATAGTGAAAGAAATACCTGATCTAAAAGATGAATTTCACAGCGCCTTGGAAATATCTATGGAAACGGCCTCTCCCACTTATCAAAAATTGGCTCGATCCATGCTAAAGGGGCAATGAATTCAATTCTTGGTTGTTCTTATCTTTGCACCGTTTTGACCAGAATACTACTACTCATATTCCTTTCCATGGCCTCGATGCTGGGTGCCGCGCAAACCTTGAAAGGAGATGCTGGTCCGTTTTCCTACTCGGTTGGAAAAAACACACATCTATACAAGGACACCGTGTGGGTGATTACTGGAAAACGTCCTCTGGAAACCTATTTCAAAAAATGGAAGTTTGACTTTGTCTTGGATGCGCGTCAGACGATCATCTCTGGCGAAAGGGCTAGAATGGGAGGTCTACGACTGGGAATGGAGTACCGAAGAGTGCATCGCTTTGGTATTGGATTTTATGGAACGGAAACCGACGGAGTATTGGTGGAAAGCCTGGACGAAATCAATCCCAATATCGGATCTGCTCGCTTGCGCCTTAATTACAGAAGCATCTTCTACGAACGGGTATTGTTATTCAATAAAAAATGGGAATGGTCGGCAACGGCCCACCTCGGGTCAGGCACCATCACAGGAGATTTTAAAATCAAGGGATCTGATGCGAGTTTTTCCTTCCCTGAAAGACGAGTTAGTCCTTTCGAACTGAGCACCACAGGATACTACAATATTACTTGGTGGTGCAGCACCGGCGCAGGTATCGGATACCGATTCTTGAGAAATGCTCCAAAAGAAGTACTACCAGTTTACAATGCACCGGTTGCGATTGTGCGGGTTCGTATTAAGTTTGGAAAATTAATCAAGAGCATTTGGGACGATGACATCAAACATACCTACTGAGGCGAAAGAAAAAGTCAGTTTTCTCACCGCTGCCCTTCATCGGCACAACTACCTTTATTACGTCGAAAATAAACCAGAAATTTCCGATACTGAATTTGACGTAATGCTGAAGGAACTGGAAGCACTCGAACTTCAATTCCCAGAATTAGCGGATCCGAATAGTCCTACAAAACGAGTGGGTGGAGATATAACTGATAAGTTTGAAAAGGTTACCCACATTTATCCAATGCTCTCCTTGAGTAACAGTTACAGTCGCGAGGATGTTACGGAATGGGCTGAGCGCATTGCCAAATCAGTAGGCGGTGAAATTGAATATGTGATGGAGCTTAAGTACGATGGTGTGGCGATTTCTCTGATCTATGAAAATGGAAAGTTTGTACGTGGAATTACTCGGGGCGACGGGACTGTTGGCGAAGATGTTTCGGCCAATATCCGCACCATCCGCAGTATTCCGTTACATTTGAAAGCGAATCATCCTGATAAATTTGAAATCAGAGGAGAGATTTTTCTTCCTCGTGCAGTGTTCCTTGCACTGAATAAAGAGCGCGAATTAGCGGGAGAAGAACTGTATGCAAATCCACGAAATACGGCCGCGGGAACTCTGAAACAACAAGATAGTAAGGAGGTAGCCAAACGTAAACTCGACTGCTACTTGTATTATGTGCTCGGCGAAAATCTACCTGCACGAAGTCATTTTGAAAGCATGGAAATGGCTGCTTCATGGGGATTCAAGGTTCCTTCAGCTGCAATGAGGTACATTGAAAAAACCAATTCGATTGACGGAATAATGGCGTTTATAGCCTTCTGGGATAAACAACGCCATGCTTTGCCTTTTGATATTGACGGTGTGGTCATCAAGGTCAATTCATTTGCCCTTTGGGACGAATTGGGCATGACGGCCAAGAGCCCGCGCTGGGCCATTGCATACAAGTTCAAAGCGGAAACGGTAAAGACCAAATTGCTAAAGATTACCTACCAAGTAGGCCGCACAGGAGCAATCACTCCAGTTGCGAATCTGGAACCTATTTTCCTAGCAGGCACCACAGTGAAACGCGCAAGTTTGCACAATGCAGATCAAATAGAAAAATTGGATATCCGAGAAAATGATGTTGTATTGGTTGAAAAAGGAGGAGAAATCATACCTAAAGTCGTAGGTGTTGAAGTGAGTCAGCGAGAAATATTCAGTACTCCGCATGTATACATTCAAAACTGTCCAGAATGCAATACACCCTTGATTCGCAAGGAAGGTGAAGCACAACACTATTGTCCAAACGAAGATGGCTGTCCACCACAAATCAAGGGCAGAATCGAACACTTTATCTCTCGCAAGGCGATGAACATCGAAGGGTTAGGCAGTGAAACCGTTGCAGGCCTTTTTGATAAAAAACTCATTTCAAAAAGTGCTGATCTATTCAAACTGACCTACGATCAGTTGATTGGTTTGGAATTCAACGTCGGCGATGAACTTTCTGGAGAAATAAAAAAACGATCCCTACAAGAAAAGAGTGTGCGCAATTTGCTTGCAGGTTTAGAAGCAGCAAAGCAAGTACCTTTTGAACGCGTTTTATTTGCGCTAGGTATTCGATTTGTCGGAGAAACGGTTGCGAAAAAAGTAGCGAAGGCATTGAAATCTATAGATGCCATATCCAATGCGTCCTTTGATACTTTAAGAGAGATCGATGAGGTTGGAGATAAAATAGCGCAGAGTATTATCGATTATTTTTCCAAAGAAGAAAACCGAACAATTGTTCGGGAGCTTCAAGAAGCGGGCATTCAAATGGAAATGATTGGCGGAGTAGAGACGACCAGCGATACATTAAAAGGCCAAACATTTGTTGTAAGTGGTGTGTTTCAACACTTCAGTCGTGATAGTATCAAGGAGAGTATTGAGTCGCATGGCGGAAAAGTAAGTGGCAGCATTTCTTCCAAAACAAGCTATGTATTGGCAGGCGACGAGATGGGCCCATCGAAAAGAAAGAAGGCCGAAGATTTGGGAGTAAAGATTATTTCTGAATCAGAATATCTACAGATGATTCAATAATTATTCCGCATCCAGCTTTGAAAGTATAAAGCGCATGAGTTTTACAATTGCTGTTCCCGCATCTTGCGATCGCGGAAGATTATAGAACTTCAAGCTCATGGAATTGGAGTGTGTACCAATGTAAAGACTTACACTAATACCATCCATCGCGGCTGGAGTTTCAACTCCAAGTTTAAAATCCTCAACTACACCTAAAAATAATTTAGTTAGTTTTTGAGTCCCAGCTTTATCCAACTCTACCTCTGTACGAGTAAATAGAGGTGTTTCGCTGTCCTTCTCTGATCGGTTAATAATCAGTACATCCGTTGGTTCATTGGGGAAATTGTAGGTTACCTCCAAGCTGTCCTCACGGCTTCCACCAAAGGTGGATAGCTTAAAAGAATAGTAGTTGTTTAGATCCAAGGTTGCCATATATGTGAGTTGTTCAATTTCGTGGTTGCTCTAGAGTTCTTTTGCTCGATTCCAATAGTGGTCCATTTCCTCCAACGTCATTTCCCCCAAAATTTTTCCATCCTTTGCACTTTGATCTTCAAGATATTGAAATCTTTTTATGAATTTTCTATTCGTACGTTCAAGCGCATCTTCTGGATTGATTCCTTTGAACCGCGCGAAATTTATCAATGAAAAAAGTAAATCTCCAAATTCGTCTTCCATTTTATCGGATTGCATATCCGCCTCTACTTTAAACTCATTGAGTTCTTCCTGTACTTTTTCCCACACTTGGTCTTCATGGTCCCAGTCAAATCCCACTCCTCTTGCCTTGTCTTGAATGCGTTGGGCCTTCACCATAGCGGGCAGTGAGCGCGGTACTCCCTCAAGAACGCTCTTCTTTCCCTCTTTTAGCTTTAGCTTTTCCCAATTGGATTTTACTTCATCTTCATTGGCCACTTTTACATCACCATAGATGTGTGGATGACGGCTAATTAATTTATCGCAAATAGAATTGAGAGAATCGGCTATGTCGAACTGTTCTTTTTCACTTCCAATTTTCGCATAGAAAACCATGTGCAAAAGCAGGTCGCCTATCTCCTTCATGACCTCATCTGGGCGATTGTCCAAAATCGCATCTCCCAGTTCATAGACCTCTTCAATGGTTAAATGACGAAGGCTTTCCATCGTTTGCTTTTGATCCCATGGACACCCTGCGCGCAGTTCGTCCATAATGATCAACAAACGTTGGAAAGCCTCTTTCTTTTGTTCAAGTGAATTCACGTGCCAAATTTAGGCAACATGAATCAGAATTTCACACCTACGGTCATAAAGAACGTTCTCGCATTCCCAGGAAGCAAACCTGGGCCGGGATACCCTCCCGCACGACGTGTTGCATAGCGTTCATCGAAGAGGTTGTTCACACCAGCGCTAAATACATAGTTGGTACTAGGTCTGAAGCTCACCGTCAAATCGGAAAGTGTGTAACCTTCAATCTTTCCTGCTTGTGCATTGGCAGTTGGTGCTTCTGTATTGTTGGCATCGGTAAATACCTCGCTTACGCTATTGAACTGATAAGTCAGGTTGATTTTCTTAAATGAATAAGAAACTCCAGCTCTGTGAACTTGTTCGGGAGCACTCTCCACTTTATTTCCAACAATTGAAAGTGTAGGATTCACATCCGCCGCGGGGTTGTCCCAACGGGTGTATTCCGCTTGAAGAATGGCAGAGGAAACAAAGAACTCAAGATCCCCCGTTCTTTCCGTCAAATCAAACTGACGGAAAGGATTCCATTCAACATATAGCTCTGCTCCCATTGTTTCGGTCGTACCTAGATTGCGAACATAGTTGATACCGTTTTCAGTGACTCTTCCAATACGATTATCATATTGTAGGTAAAACACTCCAAGGTCATAAGCCAACCCTTTCAACGAACCGCGGAATCCAAGATCTGCATTGATCGCAGAAGCATCCTGAAGATTCTGATCTATCACTTCTGTGGTTGCCGAAGGTGTAATATCTGCAAACATTACTGGGCGATACGAAGTAGATGCGTTGGCGTACACCTCAGAATGCTTGCCAATATGGTACTCTGCTCCAACGCCATATACCAGCACATTTCTTTCGCGCGCCGCAGTCAAAGCAAAAGGCTGATTCGATAAAGTGGTATAGCCTGAAGATGTATTGTTGATATACTCGTAGCGAAGCCCTTGGGTGAAAACAAATTTCTTACCCACGAAGAGGGCATTCTCAGCGAATACAGAAGCATTGGTGGTCATGAAGTCCATATCGCGTCCCCATACTGGATTGGTTAGACTAAGGTCAAAGGCTGCGCCCGCCGTTCCTGTTCCTCGCTGTCTTCGAATGGTATTTCCTTGATAGTAACGTACACCTGCTGTCAAAGTCTGATCCTTGCCAAACAAACTGTACGTGCGTCGATAGCGCGCCTCAAGACCCATATTTTCATAAAAATCGCGGTCTACACTTCGATTGAACTGAGCACTATCTACCACTGTGATAGCTGATGTAAATCCAACACTGTTGCGTTCGGCCAATACACCGAAGGCTTTGATATTTATTTCATTTTTACTGTTGATTTTGTAGTCAAAAGTCAAAGCTGCAACATTCCAAGGAGTCCCAAACCAATTGCGCTCTCTGGAAGACTGACGTGCATTTTCTTTGAACTGTGCATCGGTGAGACCTCCAGCTTGCTGAGCGCGATAATCCATATTGGTGTACTCCGCACCAATGGTCATCTTATTGTTGATTTGATATTGCAAAGAACCATAGACGGTATAGGTATTAAAACGTGAGTTTTCACGCCAACCGTCCATGCTCCTTTGTTGAATATAACCGTAATAACTCAACCGATTCTTTGTTCCTCCAAGACCTACGAATGTGTTGTTCAATCCAAAGGAACCAATGGTGTGACGGGCTTCCACTTCGAGTACTTTGTCCTTTGGACCTTTCTTAAGAATATAATTCAAAGCTCCACCCACTTGCGGGCCGTATGCTAGAGAAGATGCTCCTCGAAGAACTTCGATGCGTTCAACCGCCTCGGCGGGAGGAGTATAGTACGCCTCTGGATAACCAAAGACTTCAGAGCAGATATCATATCCATTTTGACGAACATTGAACTCCCAGCTTCTGTTTGGACTTAATCCTCTCGTTGCCACATTGGTTTGAATGCCTGTTCCATCGTTCTCCCAAATATGAATTCCGGGAATACGACCAAAAAGCTGGCGCGTAGAATTGATGGATAGGTCTGCATTCAACTTACTTGGCTTAATGACCTCATTTTTCTTCCCTGCATAAATGATTGCCCCATGAATTTCAGGCATTTGGGTTCTTGTCTTATTCCCTTCACTCAAGATTTCTATTGGTGAGAGATCTTTTGAAGTCGTATCTATCGTTTGGCTATAACTTTGAAAAGCAGCAATTAAAAAAACAACACTAATGATTCTATTTAACATCCTTCCCTTTATTTAGATTGATTCTAATTTCGACCGCAAAAAAAGTAGCAGACCTTTGCATGGGCAATACCACAAAAAAGGTATTGTACAAAAAATCCAACTCAATGAGTGAATTCTTTTCCAATAGGACACTAGGTATCGTGACCAAGCATCAGAAAGAAGCGCTTATCGGACCTTTATTTCAAGAAGCCTTTGGTTGGGAATATGCACTTTTAGAAGTAGACACAGATCAACTTGGAACATTTACAGGAGAAATAGAAAGAGAAGCCGATCCGTTAACCACCGCCCGCAAGAAAGTGGCATTGGTCAGTGATGATGCACATGATATGGTGATAGTATCCGAGGGTTCATTCGGTCCACATCCAGCCGTTGGATTCATTGCAGCAGACGATGAATTGTTATTGCTTTACGATTGTAAGTCAAAAGAAGAATTTATTGTCAGACATATAACAGCAGAAACCAACTTTAACGGACAAGAAGTATCGAATGCAGAAGAATTGCATAACTTTCTCGAAAGAGCGAAGTTCCCGGAACATGCCGTGATAATTCGAGAAAGCCGTGCTGGAAAAGTGGTAGAAAAAGGCATTCATTCTTTAGAAAAAGTAAAATCGCTTTCTAATTTATTTTTTGAGAAAAAAAGCTCCGTCTACATTGAAACGGATATGCGTGCGATGCACAACCCAATGCGTCAAAAGGCCATTATTGAAACGTGTAAAAAACTGATAGAGAAGTTAAGATCAGCATGCCCCGAATGCCATCACCCAGGGTACGATGTTTCAGAAGTTATATCAGGACTTCCGTGCATGAATTGTTTCTATCCAACTCGATCCACTCTATCTTATTTGTATCATTGTAAAAAGTGTGACTACACCGAAGAAAAGAAATATCCTCACGGTAAGTCGCATGAAGATCCCATGTATTGCGACCATTGCAACCCCTAAATAGCCCCTATGGATTTTGAAATACTCATCTCTAACCTAACCAACCCCACGCTTCTATTCTTTTTGTTGGGAATATTGGCAAGTGCGGTAAAAAGTGACTTAGAGATACCTCCTACTACCTCCAAATTCATTTCTCTGTACCTGCTTTTTTCCATTGGTTTCAAGGGAGGTCAAGAGTTGGCGCATAGTAGTTTTAATAGTGAAATATTGTTTTCTATTTTGTTAGGGCTCGCCGTTGCGGCGACCATTCCCTTTTATACTTTTTTTATTCTAAAGCAAAAACTTAGTATTCATGATGCGGGAGCGGCGGCGGCGGCATACGGCTCTGTTAGTGCTGTAACCTTCGTATCAGCCAACACCTTTCTCGACATTCAAGGACAAGATTTTGGGGGGCACATGGTGGCAGTGATGGCTTTGATGGAAGCCCCTGCTATAATCGTTGGCGTTATTCTCATTGGTCGCTACGACAAAGAAGAATCTTCAAAAACCTCTATTGGAGAAATCATACGACACTCTCTGACCAATGGTAGCGTTTTGATGGTTATGGGAAGTTTGGTGATTGGGCTGATTGCAGACACCAAACAAGCCGAAGGTATCAAGCCATTCACGACCGATATTTTCAAGGGCTTCTTGGCCATCTTCTTATTAGAAATGGGAATGATTACCGCCAAACGATTCAAGGCATTTAGAAAATACGGTTGGTTTGTGACGCTCTTTGCCTTGTTGATGCCAATTATCAACGGAACTGCAGTAGCCATTTTAAGCGGCACCGTCACTCAAGATATCGGCAACCGATTTATGTTTGCCATACTCGCTGCCAGTGCGTCCTACATTGCCGTTCCAGCAGCCATGCGATTGGCAGCACCGAAAGCAGATCCTGGATTGTATATTCCGATGGCGCTTGGAGTAACTTTTCCCTTCAATATCACCATAGGTATGCCTTTGTTTTATGAAATCATTCTTCATACTTAGCCTTCTTTTTTTCACCACTTACCTTTCTGGTCAGGTCACGTTTCGCATCGACACGGTGAATGCGATAAAGAGTGAGTTCGTGGATGACCGTCCATTGTATATACTAGTTCCGCAATACGCAATAAAAAAGCCCTTAAAGGTCATCTACATGCACGATGGGCAAATGCTTTTTGATAGCACTAGTACTTGGAATCAACAAGAATGGTGTGTGGATGAAAGCATGAATGTGAAAGTTAACAAGCAGGGTATGGAGCCTTATCTGATTGTTGGAATTCCCAACAACGGAGTGAAACGAAAATCAGAATATTTTCCTGAAAAAGTGTTTCATGCTTTAAGTGATTCCCTAAAAACTGTTCTAATAAAAGATGAATGGCAAGGCGATAGTCGTTCAGACGAATATTTAAAGTATCTGGTATTCGAAGTAATTCCCTATATCGAAAGTCATTATTTGGTGAGTAAACGCGCACGCGATCGCTACTTGTGTGGGGCAAGTTCTGGCGGCAACGCGACGCTTTATGCTTTCTGTGAATATCCAGAGGTTTTTCCAAATGCAATATGTTTTTCCACCCATTGGCCGGGAAGTTTAAAGCACATGAATCCTGAGATTCCAGAATTGTGGCTTGCGTATTTAAATACGAAACTACCGTCTTCGAAACGCAGATCCCTTTATATGGACAGAGGAACTGAAGGTCTGGATAGTTTGTATGGACCTTGGCAAGAAATGGCAGACCTTCTTATTCGACAAAAAGGATATAAGAAGCACTTTACCTCCCTCGTTTTTACTGGACATGATCATTCGGAGAGATCATGGAAAGAGCGGTTCAGGGCTTGGTTAAAGTAATGGAATAGAGAAGCGCTTCTTTATATTTTAAAAAAGATCTAAAAGAAGGATATCATAAACTAATAGATCCTCACGATATTTCAGCAAAAGATATAATCGATTTCTCCTACTATAAAGTTTCACCCGATGGCAAGTAAGTTGCTTTTTCCTACAGCAGAAATGGCTCTGATTGGAGAGAAATCGGAGTGGTCGATATTCAAACAGAAACAGTGTTAAAAGATCGAATAGAAAATGTAAAATTCAGTGGAATATACTGGAACAATGATGGATTTTATTATGCTAAATACCCCTATACGAAGTTTGGAGAAACCGTTGGTCGAGAAATTTATTTCCACAAATTAGGAACGGATGCATCTCAGGATCGACTTGTTATTTCACGAAACAAAAACATGGATCTCTTCACCACCGACGACAATCGGTTTTTAATTATTCAAGAGTTCACTACTTCGGGAGTATCCAACTATTATTATAAAGATCATTCCAAAAACGATACTGTTATCAATCCTCTCATCACGCGCGTAAAGGATGAAGAGCGATTTAGCATTATAGGGAACTTAGATACTGTTTTTTACGCCTACACCACCAACAAAGCACCCAATGGAATGATAGTGCGATTTAACAAGAGCAGTGCTCGAAAATGGGAAGTGGTGGTTGCGCCCTTTGAAGACAGCAAATTGAGCAATGCATGGCTATCTCAAGGCTTAGTGATTTGTCTATATGAAGCCGAGGGTATTGAAGAGCTTACTATCTTCGATTTAGAAGGTAAGGAGAAAAAAAACATTCAATTGCCCTTAGGATATTCACTCACCAACTTTCAAACCGAGTCAAAAGATCAAAGTGCATTTCTGACCTTCAGCGGCTATGGTGCTCCAGGAATCATGTATAAGGTCGATCTTCAAACCTTTGAACTTAGCCCTTATGGTTCAACAGAAGTGGTTCTGGATCCTGCCTCTATCATCGTAGAAAGAATCTCGTTTAAAGCAGATGATGGGCAAGAAATACCCATGACACTGGTGCACCAGCTGCCGCCGTTCCCGAAGTAGGAGCATTTGAAATGCTGCGCTACCATCGATTTACTGTGGGTAAGTTTCACCTAGAAGAGTTCGGGAATCCAGATATAAAAGATGAATTTGATTACATCGTAAAATACTCTCCTTATCATTTAGTCAAAGATGCAAAATATCCAGCTGTATTGATTCGCACTGGGGAGAACGACGATCGTGTACCTCCATTTCATAGCTATAAATTCACTGCAGCTTTACAAAATGCTCAAAAAGGAACCAGTCCCATCTTACTTCATGTTGCATCAGATGCGGGTCACCTTGGTGGCGCGTCCGCTTACGATACAAACATGGAAAGAGCCGATAAATATGGCTTCATCCTGTACTATTTAGATGAGCAAAGCAAAAAGTAATCCTAGTCCAGCACAGGCCATAGGAAGTTGGGTTGGATGAATTGCGTTACTTTTGCGCTCGTTTTTGACCATACGACATGAGCCATTCAAGTGAAATCAGCCGCAGACGTACGTTTGCTATCATTAGCCACCCCGACGCAGGAAAGACTACCTTAACGGAGAAACTCCTTCTCTTTGGAGGAGCCATTCAAACTGCGGGAGCGGTAAAAAGCAACAAGATTACCAAAACCGCTGCTTCCGACTTTATGGAAATCGAGCGTCAACGTGGTATATCCGTGGCTACTTCTGTGATGGTTTTTGAATACAATGGCAAACAGGTCAACCTGCTGGATACTCCCGGTCACAAAGATTTTGCGGAGGATACCTACCGAACCCTCACTGCTGTTGACAGCGTTATTCTAGTTATTGATAGTGTAAAAGGAGTTGAAGCGCAAACCAAGCGTTTGATGGAAGTCTGTAGAATGCGTGATACTCCAGTAATCGTATTCATCAATAAGATGGATTTGGAGGGACAAGATCCATTTGATTTACTTGACGAGCTGGAGGAAAAACTCAACATCAAAGTCCAGCCGCTGTCTTGGCCTATTTCGAAAGGGTACTCGTTCAAAGGCGTGTATAAATTATACGATAAAGAACTTCATCTTTTTGAATCTTTAAAAACAAAAATCAGTGATGAGGTCGTTTCTATTTCTGATCTCTCCGATCCTACACTCGACCAACTCGTTGGCGAATACGCTCAACAACTAAGAGAGGATGTGGACTTAATAGAAAATGTCTACGAACCCTTTAGTGTTCAAGAATACCTAGAAGGGAAGCTTGCTCCTGTATTTTTTGGTTCTGCAATGAATAATTTCGGAGTCAAAGAACTTCTAGATAAATTCGTAGAAATTGCTCCTGAACCTCAAAGCAGACAGAGCTCTACGCGTGAAGTTCTTCCTGATGAAAATAAATTCAGCGGATTTATATTTAAAATTCACGCCAACATTGACCCTCGTCACCGCGATCGCATTGCATTTTTGCGCGTATGCAGTGGAAGATTCGAGCGCAATAAATTCTACAAGCATGTTCGTCTTGAAAAAGAATTCAAGTATCCCAACCCCGCTACTTTTTTAGCACAAGCAAAAAGCACTATTGATGAAGCTTACCCAGGAGATGTAATTGGACTTTACGATACTGGAAACTTCAAAATTGGAGACACATTGACCGAAGGAGAAAACATGATGTTTAAAGGCATCCCTTCTTTTTCTCCAGAAATATTTAAGGAACTCGTGAACCGAGATCCAATGAAAACTAAACAACTGGATAAAGGCATTCGTCAATTGACCGAAGAAGGTGTTGCTCAGCTATTTCTTCAAGAACCAGGATCAAGAAAAATTGTTGGAACGGTAGGCGAACTTCAATTCGAAGTAATTCGGTACAGACTGGAGAATGAGTACGGTGCAAAATGTGAATTTGAGCCTAAATCTTACTACAAAGCCTGCTGGATAACTACAGACACACCTTCAAAACTAGAAGAATTTAAAAGAATCAAAGGAACCAATATGGTAAAAGACAAGGAAGACAATGACGTCTTCCTTGCCCCTTCTAAATTCATTTTAGAAATGGAACAGCAGAACTTTCCAGAACTGACTTTCCATTTTACCAGCGAACTCTAAACGGTCTATTCTGCGTGAACATGGACCGCCCATTCTCCAACATAACCTTGACTATCTTCAGCGTGTATGTGTAGATGATATTCACCGGCAGCAATAGGTCCAATAGCGATAGATCCGAGATCAAAAGAAGTTCCAGTTACTCCAGGAAGCTCACCTTCCATGACCACAGCACCTGTTGTTTCATTCTCTAGTTCCCAGTGAACTTCAACTAAACCATCCGGATCTGTCACATTACCGTTGAGTGTAATCGTTCCGTTAATTGGAACTTCAATCTCATAATTCACGGTAGCAGGAGTAGAAGTAACATTGAATACCGGTAGGTTTTCATTCTCAATATGCAATGTGGTAATGTACTCTGTTGCCTCATTTCCTTCTTTATCGATCAATTTAACCTCAATGTGCCAGTGGCCAGCGATAGTTGCTGGAACGGTTAAGTTAAAGGTTCGAGTTGTTGACTTTCCAGAAAGGTTTTCTGTACGAAGTTCGCTCCAAGCACCAATATTGGGAGCTTCCATTTCTCCAGTCGAGCTATCATCATGAGTGTGGCCATCATCAGCGGCATGAATATCTAGCTTTACTTGGTTGAGCGCTTCGTTGTCGCTCACATCAACGGCAATTTCAATGGCGGTTCCGGCATTTAAATCATGTTCGTCTGCAGATACACCATTTACTCTCACACTATTGATCTTTGGAGCCGTGGTATCCGTTTCCTCTTTCTTACATGAAGCAAAAGCGATGATTACAGCAAATAACAATACTAACTTTTTCATTTGTTTAAATTTTAATTCGAATTTTGTTTTTTATTTCCCGAAAAGGGAATGGTTAAATAAATTGAATAGTTTCTTCCTTGCTCTGGAAGAGATAACGCTCTATATGCACTCAGATGAGACATGTAGTAGCGGTTGAATAAATTTTGTACGCCCAATTTCAAGGTGCACATTTCTTGACCAAATTTCAATGATATCGCTGTGAACAATTCTACAACACCTGCACCGGGAGTGTTTAGTTCATTTCGATCTACATTGGATTGATTGGCCCAAATAACCCATGCACCTCCCACATTCCAAGACTGAAGACCACTGCTCTCCATTTCTTTTTCATAAGAAACTTGCAATCGATTTCGCAAAGGAGGTGTAAAGGGAAGCGCAAGTGTAGTAGTGATGTTGTAGCTATACACACCGTCAACAGTCCACTCGATGTGTATTGGCTTTACAGGATGCCATTCCGTGTACAGCTCCGCTCCTGTGAAAATGGCGTCGTGTTGTGAATAGATATACACCTGGCCACCATCCGGCAATTCTGAAAACCGCGCAGATGGACGTAGATAAATATATCCTTCAAAATAATTAAAATAAGGAGTAAGCTTGCAATACACGTCATCCAACTCAAATAATAGACTTACATCTGCTTGATACCCTATTTCACTTTTTAGAGATGCATCACCTTGCTCATGCCTAAAAGTGCCATGATGCACTCCATTGATCAATAGTTCCGCCGCATTGGGAATTCTAAAACTCCTTGCCACATTCGCCTTTAAATTCCATTTGTTACTAGGCGTATAACTCAAACCAGATGAAGCACTCCAATTGAAAAATGACCGATCCACCTCTGGAGCACGCAGGCTATATCCTGAAATGACATTTTCAGAACTGTAGTTGGCTAGGGAAAAAGCCGTTGAATGCCTCTCACCATAATCCAATCGGGCGCCACCACTCCAAACAAGATTGTCTTGAATGTCATATTCTGCGTATAGAAATACACCTGCATCTACCGAGCGATGATTCGGTAGTAAAAACTCCCATCCCTCTCTTGTATTTCTCTGAATAGAAGAACTTATACCTGGAATGAATTTCCAAGGTCCTCTTCTGTGCAAATGATACCGAGCTGCCAGTTGCCAAGTACTTAGTCTCAATTGATGCGCTAGAGGAGTAGAAGGCAACGGAGCATAGCCGTTTCTGTGCGGGCGAATTAGCTCTTGACGATGGTTCCGCTGCCAGCCTCCATCCACTTTCAATTGTCCTTTTTCCAAATTGAAAACACCATTAAACGCCATTTTCATGTGATCTACTAATTGATGCGGCAAATCAATGTCGCGTGTATCACCGTCATCACGTACACTGGTGGCAGTTGGAATACCTACAATTCCTGGAAACAAACCATTCTTCTGATGAAAGTGACTCCAGGTCCATTTCAAGGTCATACTCTCAGATACATATCCAAATGTTGATTGGTAGTGTAACTCTCGACCTCCTGTATTTCTCAAACGTTGATTATTGATTGGAAGCGTTCTATTGAGATACGTGAATGAACTTGCGGGAACACGATAATCACCAAACTCTGCCCAAGTAGTTCTGCCTTTTACAAACCACTTTCCCTTCGCAGCCTCTAAAGAAACAGAGGATGCGAGGTAATCGTTGTTTGTGCGTGCTAAACTTTGGACCTCGCCTCTCCACCCTGGCATGGGTATGGAGGGTGTTTGTATACGAATCACCCCTCCCAGCGCATCACTTCCGTATAGTAGAGAGGCTGGACCTTTTATTACTTCTACCCTTTCAGCTCCAAAAGCATCAATCTCCAGCCCATGGTCGGTGCCCCATTGTTGGCCTTCTTGCTTCATGCCAAGATCACTCACCACAATGCGATTCCCTTGCAATCCCCTCATGACAGGTCGTGAAATAGAGGCGCCTGTTTGTTGTTGGTGAATGCCTGGTAAACGAGTAAATTTCTGTGATAATGTCATGGCATTGCCATCCTTTAATTCGTCTTTGCTCAAAATGATTAAGTCTTGCGACTGTGCCTTGTAAGAAGAAAGGAAGACCTCGCTTTCAATCACTAAACTTCTTAATTCAATGGTAGATTCCTCAAGTATCAAGATCAATGAAGTCGTGTCCTGGGATATTGTGTAATACTCTGCAAAGCCAACATACCCCGTTAATTCAGCATGTAAATGATGCGAACCAGCAGGAAATGAAGGAAACAGAAATCTGCCCAAGCTATCTGTGTAACATAACAGATGCGCTTCATGGCTATGAACAAATACACCCGTGAGAGGCTCTCCCGTTGTTTTGTCAATTACTGTTCCCGCAACAACAAAGTTTTGAGCTTGCGTTGATGAGTGGCAGATGACCACCATCAAACACAAGATCATTAGGAATCTCATGATAATTGAATAAAGAAAAGAATAACGTGATTAGAAAGTAAGATTTATCACGCAGGCGGTCCGCGATGGGGCGGAGAAAGAATCACCGATGGATAGCTCGGTGTATTATAAAAATTAAAGTAAACGGTTTCTCCTTCTTGCTTCAGAGATTCATAAGAATAAGTAGGCGAGCCCGCAAATGCCGAGGCAATAACCTTACACACCTCGCAGTCCGAATCAGAACCCGAACTAGCATCAGAAGGTGAGTGAGAATGAGAATGAGAATGAGTTGATTCACACGATGGGTGATTGTGATTCGCATGCTCCACCAAGCGGTGGTAAGACTGGTAGCCATAAAGCCACGCCATGGTTAGAACCATGAACAACGCCTTAAAGACTGTCCAGTGTGTATGCTTTCTCATTTTCTGTGCAAAAATAAGGTTTAATGGAATCACATTACCTCTTATTTTCGACCAAAATTAACCTTTATGAAGACATTGGTAATCACCACTATTGTTTGTTTTTATCAAATTTTCACATTTGCCCAAACCACTCCATTGACACTAGAGGAGGCTGTTTTAGGACAAGGAAGACAGTTTGCAGCCGAAAGAAGACAAGCATTGAATTTCTTACCTCAGTCGGATGTATATGTCTATGTGAAAGACAATCAGATTTTTCAAGGTGACAAATCAGGAAAAGAAAAAGTTTGGTTAACTCTTGATAATTTAAAAGCATATAAAAATGCCCCCTCGGGACTAAATCGAATTCCTCAACTGAATTGGCTGAATAGTGCAGCAGCTTATTTTATTTCGGAAGACAATTATTATTACACCATTGATTTTAAAAACCGAATTTTTATTCGGCAAGCACAGATCGAAGGCGACGGTGATGTTTCAGACTTTCATGCTAAGTCGGGGAACTTTGCTTTCAATGAAAAGAATAATCTCTTGGTAAAAACCCCGAAAGCTACTTATAGAGTAACCGATCTGCCTGAAGGTGTGGTCAGTGGTCAATCCATTTCACGCAATGAATATGGGATTTCAAATGGAACTTTTTGGAATGAAGATGGATCTCTTCTTGCTTTCTATCAAAAAGACGAAAGGCAAGTAACAGAATATCCGTTGATCAATTATAAAACAGAGCCCGCTACAGTAAAAAACATCCGATATCCGATGGCAGGTCAGACCAGCGAACTCGTGCGTGTAGGTGTGTTTGATACCCGCAATCAAAAAACCATCTATTTGCAACTTTGGGAAGAAGAAAATGACCAATACTACGCCACCAATCTTGCTTGGAGTCCAGACAACACGATTTATATCATTCTAATGAGTCGCAAGACCGACAGCATGAAGCTCGTTGCGTTCGATGCTATTTCAGGAAAACAAAGACAAACATTGTTCACCGAAAGTGATGACCGCTGGGTCGAGCCCACATTGCCCATCACCTTCATTCCCAATTCTCCGAATCAGTTTCTTTTTTACTCTCAACGCGACGGATTCCATCAGTGGTATAAATACGACACTTCAGGCAAGTTGTTAGGAAAAACAAAAGTTGCATTTGAGATGACCACCTTTGAAGGATTCGACAACAAAGGAGAATTCTTCTTCTCTATGGGAACAGGAGCAGATCCAACAGAATCTCACTTGTTCAAAATACGTTGCAGTGATATGAATGTGCAACAAATAACAAAGACTCAAGGAGTGCACTCTGTGCGTATTGCAGGCAGTGGAAAATTATTTCTGGATGGTTATTCCAACCCAAACACCCCCTACAAATTAGACTTACTGGGCGATGGGGGAAAAGTGATAAAGAACTTACTCATTTCCAAAAACCCACTGGAGGGAAAAACAATTGGCATTACTGAGCTCTTCACCATCACTGGCAAATCAGGCATACCGCTTCATTGTCGACTCATCAAGCCTCATGATTTCGACCCTACGAAAAAGTATCCAGTAGTAGTTTATGTATACAATGGTCCGCATGTGCAATTGGTGACTAATTCCTTCTTAGGAGGCGCTTCTCTATGGATGCACTACCTGGCAGAACAGGGTTATCTCGTGTTTACACTCGACGGAAGAGGTTCAGACCACCGAGGAAAACAATTCGAACAGGCGATACATCGACAGCTAGGTGCTGTGGAAATGGAAGATCAATTGAGCGGAGTAGAATGGTTAAAACAACAGCCATTCGTCGACTCCAATAGAATGGGAGTGCACGGTTGGAGCTTTGGAGGGTTTATGACCACAGGTCTTATGTTACGCGCTCCGGGTGCTTTTAAAGTAGGAGTTGCAGGAGGCCCTGTCATCGATTGGAAACTCTATGAAGTAATGTACACTGAAAGATACATGGACACTCCAGCAGAAAATCCTGAAGGGTATGATTCAGCCGACTTGACCAAGTATGTTAAAAATCTTCAAGGTAAATTGCTTATGATCCACGGTGCAGACGACGATGTGGTGGTAATGCAACACAATATGAAGTTTCTTAAAACCTGCATAGATCAAGGAGTACAAGTAGACTTCTTCGCTTATCCAGGGCATGCCCACAACGTAGTTGGAAAAGACCGCGTTCATCTCATGCGCAAAGTCATCGACTACCTTACCTCTAACTTATAAATTGCTGAAGCCTTATATTTGTCACAAATGGAATCAATGGAAACAACCGCATTAAAGAGCACAGCGCTCTCTGAAAAGCATATTAGTCTTGGTGCCAAAATGGTGCCTTTTGCTGGATATAACATGCCTGTTCAATACAAAGGACTCATCGAAGAACACCACTGCGTTCGCAATAATGTAGGGGTATTCGATGTAAGTCACATGGGGGAATTTCGGGTAAAAGGCCAAAGGGCTCTGGACTTTTTACAGTACACTACAAGCAATGATGTGAGCAAGCTATTTGATGGTAAAGTACAATATAGTTGTATGCCGAATGCAACAGGAGGAATCATAGACGACCTGCTGGTATATCGCGTTTCAGAGGGTGAATATTATCTTGTGGTAAATGCTTCCAACATTGAGAAAGATTGGAACTGGCTACAATCCTATGCGGCCGAGTTCGGAGTAGAAATGACCGATGAAAGTGAGCAAACATCACTTTTAGCCGTGCAAGGACCCAATGCTATCAAAGTACTTCAAAAACTTACCGCGATGGATCTCGGCGAAATGGAATACTATTCATTCAAAAGAGGCAATTTCGCGGGGTTCGATAACATTTTAATCTCTACGACTGGATATACAGGAGCTGGAGGATTTGAGGTGTACTTTCCCAACGAAGTAGCCAATGAAATGTGGGATAAAATATTTGACGCTGGGAAAGAATTTTCTATTCAACCCATCGGCCTTGGAGCCCGCGACACTCTTCGATTGGAAATGGGATTCTGCTTATACGGAAACGATATCGACGACACAACAAGTCCTATAGAAGCTGGCTTAGGTTGGATTACCAAGTTTACCAAAACATTTGTAAACAGCGAATACATCAAGGGACATAAAGAAAATGGTACCGCCAAACGACTGGTCGGATTTGAGATGATTGATAAAGGTATACCACGTCACGGTTACGAAATTGTGGACGCGACTCAGCAAGTTATCGGAGTAGTAACAAGTGGCACGCAAAGCCCAACACTTGGCAAAGCTGTTGGATTGGGATATGTGCCCACCGCATTATCTAAACCCGGAAATGAAATTTTTATTAGCGTTCGAGGTAAATCCCTAAAAGCGATTACCACTTCCATCCCATTTCACAAACAGTAATGCCTATGTTTCCGCTCGCAGACCGCAAACTGGTTGAAGTGTGTTACACTCCAGGTCAGTACAATCTTTACAAAGAGAACTTCGAAATCGTCGTTGTTATTGATGTATTGAGAGCGACCAGTGCGATTTGTTCTGCACTGCATCATGGTGTGGAGAAAATCATTCCCGTGAGTTCAGTTCAAGAGGCCCGCGCATATCAAGCACAAGGTTATATTGCTGCAGCGGAAAGGGATGGTCAAGTTGTCGAAGGATTTCCCTTCGGAAATTCGCCTTACGCATTCATGGATCCAGAATTGAAGGGCAAAACAGTAGTGCTCACCACTACCAACGGAACCAAAGCGATTCACATGGCTTCTGATAGAAAAATCGTGGTGATCGGCTGTTTGAATAATCTGGATGCTTTATGTAAGTGGCTTATTGAACAACACCGAAACACCTTAATCCTTGCGTCAGGTTGGAAAGATAAAATCAATTTAGAAGATACGATTTGTGGCGGAGCCATTGCAGATATTCTTTTAGAAAGTAGAAAATTCAGAGCCGATGAAGACAGCACTGTCGCTGCAAAATTCATCTATCGAAGTGCCAAAGAGCACTTATGGAGTTTCTTGCGATCGAGCTCTCACCGTCGCCGATTGATCAAACTGAACATTCAGAAAGATGTAAAATATTGTTTGACGCTCAATACCGTCGATACCATTCCTATTTTAGAAGATGGAGCCTTGGTAAAAATGAAAGTGGAAAATGCGGTGGAACATTCATGAAAAAAATCGTTTCCATAGTCGCCCTTGTCGCATTGATTCCTATTCTATGTGGATTTCTTGAGAAAGATATTCACTCATGTGAAAATCATTCCTCTTGGGGCTTCTACGGCCATAAGCGCATCAATGAACTCGCGATATATTCGTTGCCCGAAGGAATGTTCGGCTTTTACAAAGCGAATATGGACTTTATCATTGAGCACAGTGTGGATCCAGATAAAAGACGCTATGGTGTAAAAGGTGAAGCAGAATGCCACTATATAGACATGGATCGTTACTGCTTCGGGCAAGCGGGATGCGATCCTTTTGAGAATGTCCCTAAACATTGGAATGATGCAGTAGCCAAGTACAGTGAGGATAGTTTACGTGCACATGGAATTGTTCCTTGGCACGTAAATCTTATGGTTTATAAACTCACTAAAGCTTTTGAAGAAGAGAATATAACTCGCGTATTGCATTTAAGCGCAGAACTAGGCCACTACATCGGAGATGCACACGTTCCGTTGCACACAACCTCTAACTACAATGGCCAGAAAACAAATCAACGTGGGATTCATGGTTTCTGGGAAAGCAGACTTCCTGAGTTGTACGATTTAAATTATGACTTTTTCATCGGCAAGGCGGAATACATAAAAACTCCTTTGGATCATATTTGGGGAAAAATTCGTCAGAGTTATGCCGCTGTTGATTCTGTTTTATTGATGGAACAACAACTCAACTCCACTTTTCCTTCGGATAGAAAATACAGTTATGAAGTGCGTGGTCAAGCGCAAGTGAAAGTGTATAGCGAGGAATATAGTAACACCTATCATCAAATGCTTCAAGGACAAGTCGAACGCCGCATGAAGAGTGCGGTCTTGACCATTGGAAGCTATTGGTACACCGCGTGGGTAAATGCGGGACAACCCGATTTATCCAAATTTATTTCCAAAGGAAACTTACCCGAATATCAGCCTGAACTTCCAGTCAGCAAGCCTGATTCTCTGTCCATTCGGGACCACGAATAACATTTTCATTCCTTGAAAATGAAACCTTATACCGGAAATGAAGGTATAAAGGCCACATTTGAAAATCAGAATGAAAACCCTATTGACGTTTATTTTAGTTATTTCCCTTGGAGAAATGCTCTGCGCACAGAAAACCCAAGTGATGTTTTATGGCTATACAGAATCAGGTTCTATTGCAACTGAAATAGAACAAAAACGAGCAAAAAAAACCCAAAAAATTGCAGAAGTCAACGTGAATGTGTTTTGCAAAGACTCACTTATATCTGCCATCAAATCAAGAGATACTGGCTTCTATGCCATACTACTGGAAGCTGGCCAGGACTATAAAGTTGTTTTTGAGAAAGAAGGGTATCACTGTAAGAGTTTTCAACTCAATTGCTCGAAGGTTTCCGCGTCTGAAGGTGAACAAGCAATAAAATGCCTAACGGATATTACACTGTATCCCAAAAAAGAAAATCAAGAACTAATAGATCTCTGTTCCACCCCTTTTGCAGTGGCTCATTTCGATATCACTACGGGAAACATGGAATGGAATATGGAGTATACTGAAAAAATAAAGGCTCAGCTATACAGCGTCGCAGAGATGCCTGAATAATTCTTATCCATCCGGCTGTTGCATTTTCTAAAAAATCCCTTTTAAAATAATTATCAGTTTAATGAGTAAAATAGAATAACTTCGTCTCACTAATGCTTGAGATGAGGAAAATCTTACACCAATACTACCCCCTGCTTGCACTTGTCATTGTTTTCCTAATTTATTCCACCCCATATGTTCTTCAAAGCCCTCTCTGTTCTGTTCACTTGTGGAGACAAACAGATAGTCTTTCATTTTGCAGATACTATTATGAAAATGGATTAAAATTTTTCGATACGGGGATTCAGGCATACCTTTTTAAGGATTTCGAATCCAATAAAACCATTGGAGAGTTTCCGATTGTCTACTATTTGACCGCATGTATTTGGAAGATCACTGGAGAAAACCTATGGGTACTTCGAGTTATAACCCTGACATTGTTTTCCATGGCGCTGTATTCCACGTTTAGGGCGTTTCGACTTTTAGGCGTTTCTAGATTTTATAGTACATTCAGCTTGATACTTGCCTGTACATCACCTGCGGTAGTAATTTACAGTACTAATTTCCTTCCCGATATGCACGCGGTTTCGATTTCGCTTATCGCGTCCTTTTTCTATATACGCTTCGTCATTTTTCAAAGAATAGGTCATTGGTGGATATCGCTACTGCTCTTCTGTTTAGCAGCCCTTATCAAACCTACTGCTGTGATTCCATTCGGTGTAATCGGTCTACTTTGGATTCTAGATATCACGAGTTTATTTCGATTAAAAACACACCAATTGTTTCCGAGCTTATTGATCACAATAATGGGATTTTTTTTAGTGTTTGTTGTGAACGCGATGTACTTGCTTTGGGTAGCACACTACAACAACACATATGGAGGCTGGTTTACACCGAACGCCATTTTTACCCCGTGGAATCAACCCCAGGAAGATATTAACCGTTATCTAGAAATGGCACCCTACTTTCTATTTCCCAAAGTTTTTAGTGCCTCTATGTTTCTATTCTTGGGCGCTTCTTTGCTCATCGTTTTTATAGATCGCAATAAAGAAACCATTTTATCCAGATTGGTATTGCTCTTTACTCTTATTGGATCAGTCGCGTATATCTTACTTTTCTTCAAATGGGATGTCCACGATTATTATTCATTGGCATTACTGCCTTTTCCTCTGGTAATTCTAGCTACGTTATACTTCAGAATAAAAACTATTCAATTCACTTCTGCAAAAAGAATTGCCGCAGTTCTTGGCGTAGCTCTCATCTCCTTTAACGTTTTCTACGCTTCTCAACACGTGCAATTACGATACGCTCCGAAGCACAATAAGAACTACTCATTAGTAACCAACACCAAAGAAGCGGAACTAATGAAATATCATAGCTGGTATCACGTGGAGCACTTTAGGGCTTTTGACAATATAGAATCTGAATTAAATCGTTTAGGAATTACCCGTGATGTAAAAGTTATTTCAATGCCGGATGAATCATTCCAAGCAAGCCTTTTCATGATGCACCGTAAAGGCTGGACAGGAGGCCAAAAAGATAATTTTACCAAAGAAGGGATAAAAAGAAAAATAGATTGTGGTGCACAATTTCTTTTGATCAACGACTTCCAAAGGGCATGTAACATGGGCCTCGATACGCTCTTTATCGGAACTCCCATAGATACTATTCAGAATATTTTGGTGTATCGGCTGAGAGAATAAGAAGAGTTGTAAGAGTTACATTCAATAACTCTTACAACTCATATAACTCTTATAACTTTATTTTTCTATCACAAAAGTCTTTTGGATAATGTGATTTTCATTGCTAATGGAAAGGGTGTAGATACCCGATGTAAAGGCCTCTGTTGGGATAATCAATAGTGCTTGATCATTCGATGTCTTCATCGTCTCAATAACCACTCTTCCCGTAGCATCAATGATTCTCATATTTACCGTTCTCATTCCATCGGGAAGTCTAATATTCAATTGGTCTTTTACCGGAACAGGATAGATAGACCAATCGGATGCTGTGATCTCTTCAGTGCTAACAACAGTTACAGTGACAGGAACACGATCTGAAACACACTCCATTGATTCCTTTTCGATTTTCCAATCATAAAAATAATAATAGTACGAGCTTCCAAAAGTAGAGTTCGTAATTTCTCCTATGTCACCAATCGGATATGGATAAGCCACGCCTGAGTTATTTCTAAACAAATTATTTTCCGCCAACGCTAGTTGTAAGCCTTCTCCTGATGGAACTTCAATATCACACGAAATGACGTTATCCCCAATTTCTGCGAAGAAAGAATAAGTAGTAATCAATGCTCCAGCAGCGTCAAATATTTGTAAAGTTCTGTTTCCTGCAACACCCGACGCAGGCACGTTACACTTGAATTCTACAAGAGTGAAGGGTTCGGTTACATTGAAAAACATTCGTCCTCCTGTAGAGGGCAATCCACCAGATCCGAAATCCGGTTTGCCTCCGCTCTGCTCTTCTCCTCCATAAATGGTAGTAGACTGGACCCAATACGTAGCTTCAGACTCTACCACTGGCGTGGTATAAGTATTTCCTGTAGCCATAGGAAAATCAGCAGTTTCTGATTCGAACCATTCCACGTTTGTTCCGCTAGCGGTGATATCAATAGAAGCGGACTCACCAATTTGAATATTCTCAACACCTGGTTCTGGACTATCTAAAACAATAACTTCAATAGACTGACTTACCAATGGATTTCCGCTGCATAGACCAGTAGTAGAAACGTTATATACGCCACTCTCCGTTACCACAATGGTTGAAGATGTTTCCCCTCCATTCCATAGATAAGATGACGAAGGAGAGGCTGTAAGAACAACGCTTCCTCCTTCGCAGAAATAAGTATCTCCTGAGGCAGAAATAGATGGATCTTCCTCTATAATCACATTTACTTCCACTTGATTCGACATAGCGACACAATCGCTTTCATCGTAAACAACGACAGAGTAATTTCCTCCACTCGATACTTGAATGCTTTGAGTTGTTTCACCATTGGACCAGAAATAAGAATCTCCATCTGGTGCAGATAATACTACTGACTGTCCTTCACAAAGGTTGGTATTTCCATTCACCACGAGTGCTACTGGATCGAGTATACAATTGGACTCGAGCACCAAGTGCTGCTGATTAATTTCTGGATTTTCAATTGTCGTAATCATCCCGCTTGGCCACTTTACAATGACCTGATTGATGGCTGTAGCCTGACCTAATCCGAAGTGTACAGTAAGTGAAGAACCTGGATCAAAACTCTCACCTGCTCTCACCTCACGAATTTGAATTCCCCAATCTCCATAAATTTCTACTCGCGCTCCAATGGCATCTTTCGCAGTCACAATACCTTCAAGATGAAACTTTACCCAGTTATTAGAATTCCCGTTGTTCATGTGACGCGTATTTACAGAAATGACATCCAGGAAACCATCGTTATTAAAATCGCCCACACCACCTGAACTAAAGGACAACTGGCCACCGGTAAACGTTCCATTACCATTGTTCCAGTACATTTCGTTATTCATTTCTGAGAAAATATCTACGAAACCATTATTATCAAAATCGTGTGCGTCGCAGTTCCATGCGCCAAGATCTCCTGCATCTATGCCTGTTGAACCGATGATATCTGTAAACGTCCCATCTCCATTGTTTTCCATAAAACGATTGGCCCACTGATGATTAACTGTGAAAGCATCGAAGTCACCATCGTTATCAAAGTCTTCGAATACAGTTGCCCAACTCTGGTCTCCATCATCCATGTTGGCTTCTGGCCCTACTGAGCTAAATGTACCATCTCCGTTGTTTCTATATAATAAGTTGATACGCTGAGGGTCTCCAGCAGGAGCACCACCACGACACTTGGTTATATAGAGGTCAGAATCCCAGTCATTGTCATAGTCCACCCAAATGGCAGCATAGTTACCGCCAGCATCCAAAGTAGGTAGTAAACTAATGTCCAATTGTAGGATACCATTAATGTTGTGGTAGGCATGAGATTGATCTACATCATGGCAAACAAATGCATCCAATTTTCCATCGTTATCTATATCCGCGAATGTGCTGCGTTGAGAAAAGATATACTCAGGATGTGCATCTTCCGTGTAAGCCGTTCCATTGTCATTAGCGTAAACAAAGGACACTGCGTCGCCTGCTCCAAGACAAAGGTCCGTGTACCCATTGTCATCAATATCAGCAGCACAAATACTCCAAGATGGAAGATTCTCAAGACTCATTGGAAAAAAACTTCCGGTAAAAACTCCATTGGGCTGCTGATAGTCTATGTAAATACCTGAGCCAAGAACACGCACGATATCGTCCAATCCATCTCCGTTCATATCTACTGCACAGTTGGCAAAACTACTTCCTGAAACAGTCTGTAACCCCGTATTGGTAGCATTAAATGTGACTTGCCCGTTCAACAAATAGGACAGAATACTGAAGAAAACGAATAAAGTTTTCTTAAAAAAGGATTGATTTCTCATTGTATCTGGATTTGGTTTCAATATGCTATAATAAGAATAAATCGTCAATCTAATATTTTCAGAATCATTTGTTTCTTGTAGTCCTAAAACAAATTACCCCTGTCTGATTGCTCAAGACAAGGGTAATTTTTGTTAGTGATCAGGAAATTTATTGAACAATCAATTTCATGTTTTTAAATTCTTCTCCTACAAATACGTTAATATGATATATGCCTGAAGCAAAATCGCTTCCGTCAATATTCTCTATGATCTGGCCGGTGATGTTTCCGAGTTCCTTGTTCAATAAAACACGACCTTGTGCATCAAGAATAGAATACGCTACTTTCTGACCAGACAAACCTTCGAAACGGATGTCAAAGATTCCATTGGTTGGGTTTGGAAGTACCATCAAAGAAGTACCATTAGCGAGTTCTGCAACCCCGGTAATGATTGCCAAATTATTGACCGTGATAGAGCATGCGTTAGCATCCGTAACAACTACTGAGTAGGAGCCTTCAGTTAAGTTGAATGGATCCTCATCGGCACTTACTGGTCCATTGGCATTTGACCACTGAAACGAATAAGGGGACGATCCGCCAGCAACGTTAATATCTATGAAACCCTCTGCGAATCCACCATCTCCACCGGCATCAACGAGTTCAACTGTCAAGACTTCTGGCTCAAGGATCAGAGCCACATCCGTGCTGATAAGTGTACATCCATTTCCATCAACTACTATAACATCATAGCTGCCCGCCTCTAAGTTTGAGAAATTAGAAGACAAAGAAAATTCTTCTCCGTCAATACTGAATTGATAGTCGCCCGAGCCACCATTTACGATAATGTCAATAGATCCGTCTTGAGATCCATTGCAGGAAATTCCTGTTGAAATTACGTTTACGGATAATGGAACAGCATCGAATACCTGTCCTTCGAACGCTCCAAAACATCCGGTTTCATCCATGATACACACATCATAAGATCCAGGCGCTAGACCTGACCAAGTATTCTGCGATCCAAGAGCTCCTTGGCACTCGAAATCATAAGTGAAGCCACCTGCTCCACCAGTAGCAACTACAGAAAGGCCGCCATTGATTTCGCCTGGGCATTCAGGAGCAATAGATGTAAACTCTACTATGAACTCTGGACCTCCTGTAACAGTAAACGATTGAGTATCCTGGCAACCGTTGACATCTTGAGCGTAAGCCATATACTCCCCAGGAATAAGATCCTCTAGTATAATGGTGGAAACTCCGCCTTCTAGATCGTAAACACCATCATCTTCGAGACTCCAATCCACATCACCCGTCCCACCTGACCAAGTGAGTACTTGCACACCATCAGGCGAGTTAAAGCACTCCGCTGGAGCAGATGCTCCGACAATGATATTCAAAGGAGCTGGAGAAACAATCGAAAACTCTTCTGATATTGCGGTACATCCATTTTCATCTTGCCCCATAAAGAAATAAACCCCTGAAGACAACCCGCAGTAATCAGGTGAAGGAAGTACAATTTCCTCTCCATTTGTTTCAGTTAGTGGAGTATTTGAAGACGCGTCGTAAATCATAAAGCTAGAGCTTCCAAAACCTCCGCTGAATGCCGCAATGGCACATCCATCTTGATCACCACCACAGGTGGGATTAGTAGTCTCAATAGCACTGTAAACGATTGGATCAGTAAACAATTCAATAAATTCAATAGCCTCACAAGTTCCATACATGCCCCCTGGATTGAAAACTTCATTGTAGAACTTTCTATCGCGAGCAACAATTTGATATATGCCCTCTTCTAAATTTGAAACACTAAAGGATCCATCACTTACAAATGGTGATCCTCCATTAAACTCTATTTCCAGTACATCTTGATATCCTGTCACCACCACATCGATTGATCCATTGTCACCGCCTGGGCATGTGGGGTTTTCCGATAGAATGCTTTCAAAGGCTATGGCACAATCATAAAGACATGTTCCATCATTAAAACCTGCTGCTGGATCGAAGTTCAAAGCCGTGTCGTCGTTACAACCTGGGGTACCACAATCTTCCGTTCCGAAAACCAAACCCGAGTAGACGATTGCCCCTGTCGATTGTCCCTGAAGTCTGCACTGCACATTGAAAGATCCACATATGCTCCCCGTTGTAGTTATTTGAGCAATGAGAACTTTTAAGTCAGTACCTGCTACCACATTTACAAAAGGATTGCCTTGACCGTCTTGAGGTGGGGAACTCCAGCCACCACCCACGGTACTATTTAAAAGAATTGTTCCGTTACCATAGGGATTTGTATCAAAAGAGCTTCTCCAAGGCTGATCAGTATCCTCCGCGGAAAAAATAGTCCCTCCTGGATCGGTATTACAGGTGCGACCGATAGTGACATATGAGTCATAAACCAGTGCGGGAAAAAGAGTATAAAGATTACAACTGTTATCCGAACCTAATACACCCGAAGGCTCCGGGTGACTCCATATTCCATCAGGAACGTTCAATGCTAAGGGAGCCTCATCATAGCCAACAACACTTAGAACTCTGTCTCCGGGATTGGTGCACTCGGCATAAATTCTGTAGGTCGTATGACCACTGGGATATCCTGTTATGGTCCCGTTGTCCGAGTAGAATTCCTCTACACTAATACCGATAACTTGGGCACTGGCAGCTCCTGTGAAAAACACAGTAATGAAAAGTGTAAGTAGACTTTTCTTCATGTGATGATTTGATTTTGGTTTAAAAGGCTTTGCAATGAATTGTCAAAAATAACAGAATCATTGAATCTGCCAACTTTTTGACCCTTTTTCCTATCTAACAATAAAAAAAGGCCGGGCATTGCCCGGCCTTTTCTCATCATTTCATTAAAAACTATTACTTCACAGTAACACGCTCCACTTGAGTGCTGCTACCATTTGAAATTTGAATAGCATATACTCCAGTAGAAAGGTTGTTCACGTTCATTTGAACCGTGCGCTGACCTACTACGTTACCTAGATTTTGTGTCATTACTATTTGACCCAAGTTATTGATCACGTTGATCACAACATTCTGAGCAACCAATGACTCAAAGCTAACATTCAAAATGTCCTGCGCTGGATTTGGGAAAACCTTCAATGACTCTACTACGGTAGTTTCATCCACTCCTACTAAGCAAGTTCCGCAAGTATTGAAAGTGAAGCAAATTTCCATTGCATCGGCAGATGGTCTTACAAATTTTCTGTTGTCAGAGAAGCCAGGATTATTCACTCCGCATGCTCCTTCAAGCTCAGAGAAATCAGCAGTCTCTTCCGTCCAGTTTGTTCCAGTTTGAGTATTATCAGCTCCAATTACAAACTTGAAGAAACCTTCTTGTGGACAAAAATCTTCTATAAGCCTTTCCCAGATACCGTCACCATCATCATCCGTCATTGTTAAAGCTCCGCTCTGCCATCCTGTAAAGTCTCCCATTACCCAAAGAACCTGACCTACAGGTACTTCATTGGTGCCTGGATTAACACGGAAGAGTACATCTGCTGGATCGAAAGCTTGTCCGCAAGGCTCCATAGAACTAAAGCACACAGCATCTAGAGTTGCATCTGTTGACTGCTCAACAGTCAATGGACGATTACCAACTCCTTCCCATCCATTTCCACCCACTCTAAACTTAAATTCATAGGCTCCTGGTTGAAGAGGTAAAGTCAAAGTATAAATTCCATCACCGTCAGAATCAGACATCGGCTCTCCAGAAGACCAGTTGGTAGCAGTACCCATCAAATTAACTCCTTCGGATAGGTCGCCACAATAAACTGACATGTTCACTTGGAAAGTAATCATACTTGGTTGAACGCAAGGATCGCAAGAATTCCAGCAATACACAGGAAGAACGGTGTTGTCTTCTGTAAGATCAAACTGTCTGTTGTCACCAGCCGCACATGATCCTGATACAGATTCTGGAATACCATCAACCCAGTCGTTTCCGTTGATGAACTTGAACTGCATTACATCTTGATCTGCAATAGGATAAACAGCGCTCCAAATACCATCTCCATCGAAGTCATTCAACGGATGAGTATTGGGTTGCCATTGTGGATTTTGCCAATCTCCAGCTACGTGAATACCTAATGGAGAAATGTCCTCGCCCAATTCTCCAGGTGTGCCATCACCATCGGTGTCTATGAAATTGGCATCAACACGGAAAAGAGCCGTCTTTGAACCACAAGCTGCACAAGCACCAAAACACACATCGTAACTTGTAGCGTCTTCAAATACATAAAGAATGCGGTTAGAGTTTCCAGATTGGTTGGCACGGCATGCATTTGGAACTACCTCTTCAAATGGCCAGTTATTACCATTGATAAACTTGAATTCATAAGCTCCTGGTACCAAATCGAAGGAAAAGCTGTAAACACCGTCCATGTCGACATCGGATAATTGATAAGCAGTTGGACTCCAATTCACGTAAGAAGGATTCTCAAGATTGCCGTCGTAATTGAGATCAGCAAAATTACCTGCAATGTGAACACCATCAGGACTTACAGTCTGCTGGTTCATGTCCACATTGAAAGTCACCGTTGCTTGAGCCATGGAGGCCACGCTCAAAACACTGGCGAAAAACATTGTGTAGATTTTTTTCATTGGTATTTGTTGTTTGGGTTATACTTGGTGTACATTTAACACTTTCCAAAAGTAACATTTTTCATAACAAACATGCACATCTCTGCAAAAAAAACCTCAAAAGATTATCCACAACGACTTTATACGTTCGTATTAGTTACCATTTTCGCTTTCATTACCCTAGGTACTTATTCTAAGAATTCACCTTCGAGGATAGAAAGAGTCGATCCATCCAATTGGTGGGTAGCAATGAACACCGATACGCTCGAGCTTCTTTTTAAGGGTCCCAACATTGGAAATGCACGGGTCGAACTAGATGCTGGGTTTACGAAAATTATCAAAACTGAACCCGCTAGGAACAAATGCTATCAATATGTTACCATCGTTATCGGAAAGCAACAAGCGGCGGGGAGCATTGACTTCCGCTTTTTCTTTCCAAAAACTAAAAAACCCGTTGTTTACTCCTACCCCCTTTGGAAACGATCTGGATATTCACCCCAAGGTCTCCATTCTGCTGACAACATGTATTTACTATTTCCTGATCGATTTGCAAATGGGGATCCCTCAAACGACGCAATGGACGATCTGAATGAAAAAACGGCAGATAGAAAGGCATTAAAAGGAAGACACGGTGGCGACATCAAAGGAATTATGGACCACTTGGATTACCTCTCTAGCTTGGGCACAACCGCACTATGGATTAATCCGCTTTTGGAAAACAATCAGCCGTTTGAAAGTTATCATGGATACGCAGCCACTGATTCCTATAAGGTCGACCCGCGCCTTGGGAGCAATACGATGCTGAAGAACTTAGTGGACTCATTGCACCAAAGGGATATTAAAATGGTCTGGGATGTCGTGTATAACCATTGGGGAAATGAACATTATCTATTCAAAGACTTACCTGATAGCAACTGGGTCCATTGGTTTGTAGATTTCACCCGAACTACCTATCGAACAGAAGTTTTAATGGATCCCTATTCTTCCAAAAAAGATAGAGAAGTTTTCGCGAATGCATGGTTTGACAAACACATGCCTGATCTGAATCAACAAGATCCACATTTGGCGACATATCTTATTCAGAACTCTATTTGGTGGATTGAGTTTTTAGGAATAGATGCGTTTAGAGTAGATACCTACTCCTACCCAGATCAGATTTTTATGAGTAAGTTGAACACCGCATTGATGAGAGAATATCCAACCTTCTTCATCTTCGGAGAGACATGGGTCCAAGGCAATACCGTTCAGGCATGGTTTCCAAAAAACAATAAACTCAACACCGCATTTAACTCCAATATGCAAGGAGTAACTGACTTTATTCTCTATTTTGCAATCACAAAAGGTTTGAACGAAAACTTTGGATGGGAAGAAGGTTTGCGAAGGATTCAAATGACGCTTGGATCGGATATTCTTTATGAAGACCCAACTAGAAATGTCACTTTCTTAGACAATCATGATCTCAGTAGATTCTACTCCATAGTTGGTGAAGATCTTAAGAAGTGGAAGATGGGAAATGCCATGATTGCAACCATGCGAGGAATTCCATGTATTTATTATGGCCATGAAATTCTTATGAAAAACTTCTCTGACCCGGATGCCAAAGTCCGAGAAGATTTTCCAGGAGGTTGGCCTGGAGATCCTATCGATAAGTTCAAAAGAGAAAATCTCAATCAACAAGAAGGAGAAGCATTCGATTTTATTCAGACATTATTTCTTTGGAGAAAAAACAACGGCTGGATAAAGGACGCTGCAACTACCCAATTTGTGCCCTTTGATAATGTGTATGTATACTTTAGACACGATGCTGAAAACGTATTGATGTGTGTTTACAACATGAACGATAAAGATGTCCAACCTGATTTATCACGATTCGCTGAATGCTTAGGTACCCTAACAACAGGAATGGATATTTGCAGTGGACAGCGAGCCACTATCGCTGGATCTTTCCAAGTAGGTGCCAAAAGCTGTAGTTTGATTCACTTTAGGAAGTAACAGAAGGCAATGCTAGCATTTTCTCTTTCCACTTTTCGGGAACAGAAATGGTTTGTTGTGAAGTGTGATCAAAACAAACCAGAACTGTGCTTGCAAAAGCCGCAATGGTTTGTTGGCCATCGCCGTCCACTACTGTAACTTTATAATCCATGTGAAGGCTCTTTCCTCCGATATTCTTACAACCCAACTGTATAAACACACGATCGCGAGAGTAGATGGGGCGCTTGTAATCGATTTCATGACGAGCGACAATCACACCGTGCTTTTTCCAATCCCAAGTACCTAAATCCATTTGAGAAAAATAATGAATTCTAGCTTGTTCCAAATACGTTAAATACGTGGCGTTGTTCACGTGACCCATGGCGTCAATATCGGCAAATCGTATCTCGGGTGTGTATGGAGTATATTTCATATGTTTCTTTCTTTAAACCAATCAGACCTCTCTTCCGGTGTATTTACATTGATAAGAAAATCAGAGTGCCCTGGTATAATCGAATGTATATCTAATTCAGAGAGTAACTTTCTTGGACATGACTTGCCCAAGGCTAAATAATGCAACATCGCGTGTAATGACTTCGGCTCCCAAATAGCAAAAAGTGGCTCTGCCCATCCTTTGTGTTCATTGTAGAAACACGTTGCAAACTGAGAAGCACTTCTTTGTTCGAGCAGTGCAGTTATAGTCTTTCGATCTATGTTAGGCATATCACAAGCTATGATGAGAAATGCATGACCGGGATGTTCCAACATCGCTGACATGATTCCTCCCAACGCCCCCATTCCAACAAATCGATCTTCTAGTTCTGGACGATCAATCCCGGTAGCTTTTCTCACAGAAAAAAACACAGGAATTCCAGATGATAAAACTTCTTGTTCCAAAAACTTCCACTGTGGAACTCCGTGGTAATTCAACTGGCTTTTATCCGTTCCCATTCGCAAAGACTCACCACCTGTTAGAACCAATGCTTTTAATGGCGGTGCAGAAAGATAATCTTTCTCAAAAAAATGGAATAGTTCGTTCTTGGAATATAAAAGAGAGAAGTCTTTGTTTGGAATTACATTCAAAACATCTTCTGGCACGGAATCCATCCCTTCTGAAAGCACCACAGCACTTATTCTTTTCAATTGATCTTGTCTTCGCAACAATGTGCCTCTTTTGGATGGGTCACAAAACAAAATGTGTTCTCGTGCAGCAAAGTGATTTCCATTCACAACTACTGTATCAAGGGCATGCAGCAGAGCGAAGTTCTCAAAAGTTTTACTTGATCCATTCATTTCAAGAGAAAAGTGGTCCTTGTGAAAGACCAAGGCTTGTTGAGAATTCAAGTTATGATCATGAGTACCGTCTATGAGTACAATTTTTTTACTTGAGAAATTTTTTCGCAGCTCTTGAAAAACGGAGTTTATTTCTTCACAAGAAATGCCTAAAAGAGCAACTTCTTTAGGGTGAAAAAGAAAACCATCTCTCTTAGGTAATTTTGAATGACTCATTATTTCGCGTTAAAGTCGCTCTTGCCGCCAGTTTTTTCTAGCAGCTTTATTTCTTGAATGCAAATCTCATGTGAAAGAGCTTTACACATGTCGTATACGGTTAGGGCAGCAATACTTGCACCGGTAAGTGCTTCCATCTCTACACCGGTCTTTCCATCCAAAACGGCAGTGCAAATAACCTCTAGCCCTTCAGTAATCGATTCAAACTGTACATCAATTTTTGTAATCATCAATGGATGACACATGGGAATCAACTCAGAGGTTTTCTTAGCTCCCATTATACCTGCTATAATAGCAGTTTGAAGAATATTTCCTTTACCAGACTGAAATCCTGATTGTTCCAACTTCTCCTTCACTTCCTTGGGCATGAAAATTCTAGCTCTAGCCTTGGCTGTTCGGCGTGTGACCTCCTTTCCAGACACATCCACCATGGAGGCATTCCCCTCACTATTAATATGTGTGAAATCGTTCATATTGCGAAGGTACAGCGAACATTGGTAGGGTTAAATCTATTTTGATTATATTCGAACAGAGAATGCCCTTCCCATTTGAAATCATTTATTTATCATAGCTTATTTTGCATCTTGGCAGCACTGATCTGCTTTGAATCCAAGGCCACACACTTAGTAGGCGGTGAGATTTACTATGAGCATCTTGGGAATAATGACTATCTCATATCGGTCGTGGTTTATAGAGACTGCGGTCCTTCCAACGTCAATGGAACCGGTTTTGACCCAAACGCCGCTATTGGGATATTTGATCCCATTACAAATGACCTCCTGGAAAGTTTTTCCATTCCGCTTGATTTTGGAGATGTAGAACAATTACCTGTTGAGCTAGAAAACCCCTGTTTTGTTCCACCTCCTGATCTATGCGTAGATAAAGCGACCTACACCACTGTTTGGACATTGCCGCCTTCTCCAGAAGGCTACCTCATCGTGTATCAGCGCTGCTGCCGAAATCCTTCAATAAATAATTTGGATTTCCCCGACGACACGGGTGTTACTTTAAGCACTACCATTCCAGGAACCAATGTGCTTGCATCTGGGAATAACTCATCCGCACATTTCTTAAATACTCCTCCTGTAGCGCTTTGTATTAATGCAGAGTTTTTCTTTGATCACGGCGCTGAGGACGCAGACGGCGACTCTTTGGTATACAGTTTTTGCACCCCGAATCACGGAGGTAGCACCACCAATCCCGCTCCCAATCCGCCATTCGACCCTCCATATGTTGATGTCAATTGGGCTAATACATTCTCTGCAACCTATCAAATTACAGCGAACCCCGCTTTTGATATTAATCCCAATACAGGATACATTACTGGCACGGCGACCCAAATAGGTCAATATGTGATCGGTGTGTGTGTGGCGGAGTATAGAGATAGTGTGATGATTAATAATAGCTATCGCGATTTTCAATTCAATGTAACACTTTGCGATCCGAACATCATAGCCTCAATTCCACAGCAAACATCAGTTTGTGGAGGACTATCGGTATCATTTGGCAATGTTTCTACCAATGGAAATTTCTTTGCTTGGGACTTCGGAGATCCAAACAGCACGAATGATACAAGTACTGAAATTGCTCCTACTTACACATATTCAGAACCTGGAGATTATGAAATCCAACTGATCGCTAATCCTGGTTGGCCATGTGCTGATACTGCCTTCACTATATTCGATATTAGAGAACCCATTTCCGCCATCATAAGCGCAGAAGAAGCAGGCTGTCAGTGGCCCAATGTAAAGTACAATTTCTTCAGTAATTCGAATACAACGGATGCGGCAGTGTTCTCTTGGAGTTTTGGAGCTTCTGCCCTTCCCTCCTTCTCGAATGAAGAAGATCCGCAGAACATTATCCTCAATAATGAAGAGGCGGCCTACCTCGTTTCACTCGAAATCGAAGACGATGGGTGTTTTGGCAATGCGTCATTGAATCTTGCGAATCCCCCAGAGCCCATTTCAACCATTGTTAATCAAGAGAGTTTCTGCAATGGTTATACTTATACGCTTGAAAACAACTCCGTCAACGCTACCGCGTTTTCTTGGGATTTCGGGACCATGTTTGGGAATGATGGCAGTGCGGAAGAAGAACCCACGTTTACCTTTCCTGACCAAGGTGTTTTTCCTATTACTCTCATAGCCAGCGCTCCATTTACATGTCCTGACACGAGTGTCTTGCAGTTTTCCATTTTCGACTTACTCGATCCTAGTTTTATCGCCCCTGAGCCGCAATGTCTTCCTACTAATTCTTTCGATTTTATAGCCTTGGGATATACCTCCGAAGACGCCATTTTTAATTGGAATTTTGGCCCCAATGCTTCTACACCCACTTCCTCATTACCCACTCCAACCAATATTTCTTTCAATGCAGCGGCTCAGCACAATGTCATTCTGACCATCTCAGAAAATGGCTGCGAACGGACTTTTGAGGAGCAAGTGTGGGTTGCATCTGTGCCGGAAATCGATGTTGTTTTGGATAATCTGACAGGATGCCCGCCATTAGGTATTGAGTATTCTGCAAACGGGCAATCCGATAGTCCAATGACTTTTCAATGGGACTTCGGAGATGGCAGTAGCTCCAATCAAGAAAGTGGCGTTAAATTTTTCAATTTCCCAGGCACTTATAGCATTGCTCTCATTGCCATTACCAGCGAAGGATGTGCTGCCGAGCTCACAGAGTTTTTTCCCGACACAGTCGTAGTACATCCGGAACCATTTGCAAATTTTCAATTCACAAATGGTGAAATTGACATTCTAGAGCCCATCATCAGTGTCGAAGATTTATCGATTGGCAGCATTTTTTGTTCCTATCTCATGAGCGATGGAGGAGTCATTACCGAATGTGACTTTTCCTATGAGTTTTCTAGAGCCGGCTATCAAACCGTAACTCAAACAGTAATGAATGAATTTGGATGCACCGATCAGCAAGAAGGCAAGGTTTTCATCAATGGTTACTTGTTCTTTGCTCCAAATTCCTTTTCACCCAATGGAGATGGTCTCAACGATATATGGATGCCACAAATGACAGGAATCAGTTCTTATCATTGCAAGATTTATGATCGTTGGGGTAGTATCATCTTCGAGACAATGGACAAAGAGCAACCTTGGTTAGGCAATGTAAGAGGAGGAGACTACTTCGCTGTACCAGATGCTTACCACTATCAAATAATTGTAAAAGACATGGCCGGAACTGCTCACGCATATTCCGGCCATGTACTCATATTGAAATGAGACTTATTGTCTATTTTACAACAATGAGCTGCTTGCTCTCTGTGCGATCATCACGAATCAATGTAATGGTATAATTGCCAGGTGATAGAGCTTGATTTAATGTAATTCTACCTGGTGCTGACCAATTCCCTTTCGACAAATCATGGCTAGCGATTTTTCTACCAGACATATCCCAAATCTCGACTAGGAACTTATTGACTGGATTGTTAGTTTGCTCCAGTTGAAGGTGAATGAGATTTTCTCTCACTGGGTTTGGAAAAATAGTCCATGCGTCCAGATTGTTTTGTAGCTCAGTAGTGGAAAGCGCCAATTCATTTACTCCACAACTTCCGTCATCCCAAGTCGCATGCTGATTATAATTGGCCGACTCCGGATTCATGCATCCAAAAGTGAATGCATTTTGGGTAGAAAATGGAAGGTCGTATGCTTTCCATACCTCTCCACCTTCGTTTAATCCTTGCAAGTTCAATACTCCCGATGCATTTCCAGTCAAGGTAAATTGACCGAGCAATATCAAATGATTAGAACTTGGAAGGCACTTGATATCTTGTGGAAGCAAAAACCAAGCTCCATTCTGTGTTGCTATGGCACCCCCCGAATTATCAAACTCCTCGAAGCTGATTCCGATGTCCCACATGGAGTTAGAGACGTGATTACTGTAGCCCAAAGTAATGTAAGAGTCGTACTTCAGACTGGCGTCGAGAGCTAAAAGAGTTTCATGCTGGCCAACAGCACTGTAACTACCCATGGCGTGCTGGAAAAAAGGGGTCGTACTTTCAATTTTCAGCGGATGTTGTTGGTCTCCCCAGATCGCATGCAAAGACCAATCATTGGAAGGAACATGCGCATAGAGCCTGTAGGTATTGCCTTGAGTAAAGTCACCGTTTGGTACTTTTTCGACTATGAGTTCAGGACTACTTGCAATAGCCGCCGCCGAAATGAAACAGGCAGTGACCAATGACATTGTATTCTTCATGGCTTTCGTGGTTAATGAATACAAGTATACAAAAAAACCTAATCCTTTGTCCCCAGCAACTCCGAAATCTTGGTTTGATTTATAGGCTTGCTTAAAAAACCTATGACTTTTGGATTGTTTAACGCCGAAATTCGATCCTTTGGATCCAATGAACTGGTAAGCATGACAATCTTCAGTGACTTTTGTAGCCTTGAATCCATTTTATCTAATTCTTTCAGAAACTCAAACCCATCCATTATAGGCATCATTAAATCGAGGAGAATGACATCAGGAAATGGTTTATTTTCACTTTCCAAATCTCTGAGGAATTCCAAGGCAAAAACCGCATTACTCAGGACGTGCACTTCCTCAAACAAACCAGACTTTTTAATCATGGATTTATTCAGAAAGTTCGAAATCTCGTCATCATCAATTAGTAATATCCTCTTCATTCAATACATGTTTATTTAAATAAATCCTCGGCAATACAACTTTAAACACAGTGCCTTCACCGACTTTTGATTGAACAGAAATATTGCCATTCAACTTATTCACCATTTCCTTACAAATGTATAACCCCAAACCTGAGCCAATACTTCTTGTACTGTATCGGAAAAACATTTTAAATACATCATCGATCTTTTCGCTGGGAATTCCCTCACCGTTATCCTCGACTTCAATAATGGTTAAAGAATCGGTATTCTCAAATCGAACACTAACCTTTTTATTCGGCTCATTTTCTCTTTGAAATTTGATAGCGTTGGTAAGAAGGTTATTGATGATCGTTGTAAACCTCATACGATCTGCAGCAAATATAGAATCATCTATAATTTTCAACTCGAAATCAATTCCTTTGGAAGCTGACATATACTTCACATTTTCGATCAAAGCATCCAGTGCTGTCCTTGCGTTGATTTCTTCAATTTGATTCTCCAGCCTTGAATTTCTAGAATAATCAATGATACTCTTTATCACCTCATCAATTCGATAAATACTGGTCTTCATCATGTCATAAAGATTAACCAGTTCTTCGTTGCCTTTATTCAGGTCCTCGCATAAATCAATGAGTCCAAGTACTGATAAAAGAGGGGCTCTTAAATCATGAGAAGTACTGTATACAAACTGATCTATTTCGTTATTGGTTTTTTCCAACTCCAAATTCTTCTGTCGAATCGCCTCCTCTACTTTTCTGCGCTCAGAAATATCACGAGTAGTTACAATCACTGCTCTAATTGCAGGATTATTCAACTGATTGTTTCCTGTACTTTCAACAAACTTGTAATCTCCATTTTTCATTCGCATTCGAAACTGAATCGAAGGCGCAATTCCAGCTTTAAGCAGCGCATTAGAGAAGGCAGAAGTCACTTGCCGTGTATCATCCGGATGGACGAACATAAAAATATTTTGACCTAGTAACTCACTGGCATCATACCCGAGCATATTCTTTATGGATTCGCTCTCATAGACAACGGTACCATTCACATCCAATAATGAGATGATGTCTCCAATGTTCTCCACCAATGACCGGAATCGAGTTTCATTGTTTTGGAGGGCTTCCATGACCTTCTTGCTTTCTGTAATATCCAAACAGGCGCCGTACATTTTTATTGGCATGCCATATTCATTGGTTCTTACCGCTCCCCATGACTTTAAATAACGGATTTCACCATTTGGACGCACGATTCTTTCCTCGAACTCGAATGACTCCTTATCCTTAAGTGCATTGATAATTATTGACTCTACTCTCCTTCTATCATCAATATGAATCAATGAAAGGTAGCCCTCAAAAGTTGCCTTAAATGAATTCCCTTCCACTCCGTAAATCGCATACAACTCATCACTCCAAGTAACGGTATTGACTCGCACATCCCAAAACCAGTAGCCTAGATTAGCCAATTTCTGTGCTTGTTTCATCAGCACACTGTTCTCTCTTAGTCTCTCAAGAGCATTATTCCTTTCTGCCCTAACTGCTGCATCCTTTATCTCTCGTCGAATAGCCATTGGCAATCGTGCCAACTTATCTTTCATCACATAGTCGTTCACTCCGTTCTTCATAAGATTGACAGCTTCCTCTTCACCAATTTGTCCGCTAACAAGGATAAATGGAATATCTTTTCCGTGCTCATGTATAATTCGAAGAGCATCCATAGCTCCAAATCCTGGAATATTGTAATCAGAAATAACCAGATCCCACTCTCCCGTTTGAAGGGCATTCTTTAGACTTTCTGCATTGTCTACACGAAATGATTTAATATGAAATTCCGCGCGAGCGAGCTCTCTTACTATAAGATCGGCATCGCTTTCGCTGTCTTCTATAAATAAAATTTGTATGAAAGTATTCATTTATTCACTCTTAATGCAGCTGGAGGGACATTTGTCCCAATCCAATAATCGCTAATTAGCTTAATGATTGAACTAAATTCCAAAAAATCCACAGGCTTTCTTAGATAACTATTCGCAAAATTTCTGTAACACTCCTCCACATCTTTCTTTTCTAATGAAGAAGTTAAAACAATAACCAATAACTCCCTTAGAAAATCTGTTTCACGTATGGTTTTCAAAACCTCTATTCCGGATATATCGGGAAGATTCAAATCCAATAGTACCAATCCTGGCAAAGCGCTCGTATCTCTTCCAATAAACTTACCACGACCAAATAAATAATCTATAGCCTCACCACCATCAACAACAACTTGGACAGGATTAATGACATTGTTTCTCTTTAACGCGCGGATGGCTAATTCCGCATCGCTTGGATTATCCTCTACTATTAAAATTGTTTTCGATTTCATGACAATACTTTACCTCCGATTGAAAAAAACACCTTTGTACCGCAATCTGGTTCAGATTCAATCCAAATATCACCGTCATGAATTCGAATAACTCTTTGGCATGTTGCCAGACCTATTCCTGTTCCTGGAAAGTCTGACTTTCTATGAAAACGTTGAAAAGGAGCAAACAAATTCTTAGCTTCACTCACATTAAATCCTACTCCATTATCCGAAATAACAAAACACCTGCGACCATTGAGCATGGTTGAAAAGAACTGAATCAGTGGTTGGTCCTTCTTTGAACTAAATTTATTCGCATTCTCCAACAAGTTAGTCAACATAATTGCCAATAATTTAGAGTCACCAAGTACTTTAAAGTCGTCGTCGTCTCCTGTTTCTATTTTTACATTATCAAAATCCACCTCATTCTTTTTAAGAATTTCAATGAAAATCTCTTTTAGATTTACCTCTTGCTCCTCAAAATCCACCCTGTTCACTCTGGCCAACTTCAAGATATCATCAATCAGATCTCCCATTTGTTGTGTTTGCTGTCTGACCCTTTGAATATACAGCTTTCCATTCTCATCCATCTTATCGCCATAATCCTCCAACAAGGCCAAACTCCAACCATCGATTCCCCGAAGAGGTGCCCTTAAATCATGTGATACCGAATAAGCAAAAGACTCTAACTCATCATTCATTTGACGTAAAGTGGCTTCCGTTTGCTTGTCTTTAGTGATATCCCAATTGGTTCCCAAAATCGACACTATTGCTCCATTAGCATCTAGATTTGCGTTTCCGTTGGATTGTAAATAACGGATGCTGCCATCTGGAAGTACGATCCGAAATGTATTACTAAACTGGCCTCTTTGAACAATGCCTAGCTGTTGTTCGTATTCTACACGTTCCAAATCTTCCGGGTGCACAGAATTTCTCCAAGTACTATATCCTTCAAATTCCTCAGTCCGAACTCCATAAATAGCATACATGGTGCTATTCCAAATCAATTCATTGGTTTCAGGAAACCACTCCCAAACACCAACACCGCTTTGGTTGGTCGCAAGTTCCAGTGTATCGCCCAATTTCTCCAAACTCTTCTCCTTCTCTTTGATATCAGTGATATCCTTTACCACTCCGATAACTCTTTTAGGTGTTCCGAACTCATCATATTCTGGAAGGGCTTTAATTAAAACGCTTCTTACCTCGCCATTCTTCCTTACAATTCTTGTTTCAAGTTCATATGACCGATTGTTTTCTACTGCATCACCGACAATAGCATTTACTGCATCACGGTCTTCATCGTGCACAGATGCTTGTAAATACTGCTTAGAAGGAACTCCATCTTTAGAATCCAAACCATATATATCATACATTTTTTCCGACCAAATGACCCTATCATTTTGAATTCCCCACTCAAAACTTCCAAGGTTTACCAACATCTGAGCTTGCTCAAACATTTTATCTTTTTTGATCAGTTCAGAAGATCTCTTTTCCACCAACTTCTCTAGTTCGATATTCAACTCTTCGATTCGCTGCTGCTCTCTCCTTAAAGCGGATATGTCCTTTATTGTTGAAAAGGCATGTCTCACTGTCCCATCTTTATTCTTGATCACTGTAGGAGCTACTAATGCGGTAAATATCTCTCCGCTCTTCTTTTTGAAATCTACTTCTACTTCAATTAAATCCTCCTTTATAGCTCTTTTGAATAAATTCAACATTGATTTTTCGTTATCCTTCAACCAATATAAATGAGGAATTCCCGAACCTATAAGTTCTTCTTTGGTGTAACCTACCATTTTACAGAAAGAGTCGTTTACACGCTGATGCACTCCATTTGCGTCTACCAAAGCAAAGCCATCGGTTAGTCTCTCAATGATCGTCTCATTTAACGAATCGGAGTCTTCTAACTTAAACTTATTCAAATAAACCTCTGTCACATCTCTTATAATCAATAATGCAGAATTATCTGTAGAGTAAGGAACTACCCTGATGCTGTAGTAGCACTCCTTTCCGTCTAAAGCGATGGTAAAATCAACCGTAACATTGAAATGACCTGCAAGTACTTTTTTAATTGCATTTTTGATTTGAATAGCGCATTCTATAGGTAAAACCTCGGATATCAATTTCCTTATTGCTGTAGGTTTAACAAAACTCGAATTATGAGCTATATGCAAATCCAGAATAATTCCATCGCTATTCACTTGCATAAGAATATCAGGAAGTGCAGATAAGAGTTGTTTGAATCTTAACTCTTGTTCATGATGTACTTCACCTGCTTGCTTTAACGCTTGGCGATTCATAACCGAATCGTGAATATCCGTCAGCGTACCCGCCATTCTGTATGCTTCTCCGTTCTCATTCCATCGTGCTTGGCCACGCACTAAAAACCAACGATAACCTTGAGAAGTAGTCTTTAATCTATACTCATGTATATACGGCTCATGATTGTTTAAATGGGCTTGGAGCGCTTCTATGGTGGGCTGCAGATCTTCTGGATGTACCACTTGAAGAAGGCTATCCATCGCATCCAAATGGTCTGCATCACTATAGCCCATTAATGATCTAAACTTTCTGGAGAAAAAAGCAAGACCTGATTGAATATCCCAATCCCAGATCCCATCATTAGAACCTTCAATCGCCAAATCATAGCGTTCTTTAATACGTCTTAAGCTATCTAAATCAGAAGCTTCGAGCAGTGTGGTCATACAGTAAAGGTCTATAACAAAGTAACCGTGAGTCCGTCTCAAAAATGATAAAAAAAACCCCCTCATGCAAGTTTCAAAAAATTGATACTGGCAAAAGGAGGTTGTAAGTTAGAACAAAATGCAGCTTTTAGACCACAAATCGAACAAAATAAGGCATGAGATTATTTCATCAATGATTCCACGGCCCGCTCTAGCTGCATATCTCTACCCAAAATGATTGTCTCGTACGTATTGGAAACCTTAAAATCTGGCTCCAATTGCTGATTCTCTACAGGGCGATTGTCATCATCTAACATTCCTACTTGTGGAATTCCAAAAACAACACCGTTCTGTAACATCTCCCACCAAACCGCTGTTCCCGTGCCAGGAACTGGCATACCTACCAACTTCCCAATCCCCAATTCTTTATACGTGTACGGAAAAAGGTGTGCATCGGAATAATTGCTCTCACTCATCACTACTACACTTGGACGCGACCATTTAAACATTGGCTCTGTTCCTAAATCTTGATCTCTTGGTTGAATACGCAAATATTCTTTTCCTGAAAGGAACGTTGCCAAATCATCATGCAACCAACCTCCTCCATTAAATCGAGTATCCACTACAAGCCCCTCTTTAAAAGCGTATTTACCCAATGCCTTCTCATAGACCAAACGAAAACTTGGATCATCCATACCTCTCACATGCACATAGCCCAATTTCCCTCCGCTTAAACTATCCACCAAGTGCTCACAACGTTCTACCCACCGCTTATACAACAACTCATTCTCATATCCTAGTCCCACAGGCTTGACGGTTTCTTCCCAACGTTCTCCAGACTTCGGATAGAATAGCGAAAGCAACATTGGCTTGCCTTCAGCCTTGTTTAACAAAGGCAAATAATTAAATGAAGCAGATATCTTTTGTCCGTTCATTGATTCTATAACAACACCTTCCTTCATCTTGCTGGCATTCCCAAAGACCGGATTATACCTCAACACTTCGGCTACTTTAAGTCCATCTCCATTATAACTCTCATCGTAAACCAATCCTAGTGAAGCGGTATTGTCCCCATTCATATTCATGTTCCAATAACCAGCCCCTGTATGCGACGCATTTAACTCTCCTAACATTTCGCTCATCATATCAGCAAAATCAATATTATTATACACATCCTTCAATTTTGCTTGATACTCTGCCTTGTAAAAATTCCAGTCTACTTCATGCAGATTCGTGACGTAAAACTTCTTCACGACTTGTCTCCAAATGTGCTCAAACAAATAAGCGCGCTCCGCTTGTTCGTTAATGGTAATCTCCCCTTTGGGCATGATTGGCTTGGGCTCATTCTTCATTAAATCTATTTTCGTAAGCACTCCATCACCCAAAACAAAGAGATTGGTACCCGCACTATCCGCCTCAATGCTTCCACCTCCAATACCCAATTTCAAAGCGATCTTTGTTTCTTTCGTTCTCAAATTGGTTTCCCACAAATCAAATCCTTTCTCCACCATGCACAAATAATACAACTTTGATCCATCATTGGTAACATAGGCGTCAGAAATGATACCGCTATGTATAGTCAACCTTGTCTTTCTTTCATTCAAATCATCTAACTCCAATTTCAACGTCTCTTTCTCCTTAGTGATTTCGCCCTTTTCCTCCTTCTTTTTCTTAGAATCCTTCTTCTCCTCGGTAGACTTGCTCTCCTCTTCTGTCGCATTTGACTCAGCAGTCGCTTCCTTCATTAAATCATACTCCTCTTGTGTCATTCTAAACTCGTCATATGCTTTCCTTGTAAAAAATGCTCCGTATACATCAGACTGAAAACCCCAGCTTGCATGATTCTTCATTCCATTTCTTGAAGAAAACCAGATCATCATTTTTCCATCCATCATCCATTGAGGAGCCTCTCCTCCATATCCACTTTCTGTGAGATTACGAACCGTTCCCTTTCCGTCAGAGGATACCAAACCTACTTGGCCTATCCACTTATTGCCGGGTAAATAACTCACCAAAAACCACTTTCCATCGGGCGACCATTGATAATATTGATCTCCATCAGCGTATGAATAATTTCTATCTCCTGCCAAAATCGTTCTGCTTTGTTTGGAGGCAATATTGACTACACGCAGGGTGGTCCGCTCTTCTAAGTAGGCGACTTCTTTTCCGTCAGGAGAAAAATATGGTTGGAAAGTTTCCTCTGGATTAGTGAGCAAAGCCTCTTCTTTAATCAAGGTAGAATTAAAAAAATATTTCTCTTCTTTCCGATCCACCCTGGCCAGATACAAGTTCCAACTTCCGTTGCGCTCTCCTGCATAAACAAGTGTTCTGCCGTCAGGTCCAAAATCTACACTTCGCTCTTGCTCCGGTGTATTGGTAATTCTTTTGGTTGTGCCTTCTGCTACGCTAGCAACAAATACATCTCCTCTGCAAACAAACGCGAACTCTTTTCCATTAGGCGATATACTACACTCAGAAATGCCTTGGATGGGCATGGTCATATCTTTCTGAGTTTGCAATGAAAAAATGGTAAATGACACAGGCTTAGGCTCTGATCCCTCTTTGAAAGTGTAAACTGTCCCATGATGGGTATAGCAAAGAATTCCTGAGTTACTAATTGTCAAATTACGCACAGGGTGATGCTGATGAAAAGTCAACTGTTGTGACTTTCCGCCATTTACCGACTTTTTCACGATGTTGAAGATTCCAAATTCCTCACTGGTATAATAAACACTCTTGCCATCAGCAGACCAAACAGGATTCAGGTCCTCTCCCGAGTAATCAGACAACTTGATATGCGTTCCTTTTGAGGTATCAAAGATCCAAATGTCTCTTGTAACACTCGATGTATGGTGTTTCCTAAAATTATCTTCATACCCTTTAATATCTTGATATAAAATCTGTGAACCATCTGAACTATACTGCGCCTTATTCAAAGGAAGTGTGTACAATCGAGTTTCTCTCCCGCCGTCTATAGATACAGCATACAATTCACCCAACATTCCCGTTGGAAACATTTGATTCTTTGGATCGTCTTGCCGACTTGAATTAAATATAATTAGACGACTATCATTAGAAAAATCACAAATTGCATCGCCAGCCGAATGAAATGTCAAGCGCTTTGGACTTCCTCCTGCAGAAGAAATAATGAATACATCTTCGTTACCGAACTCATTGGACATGTATGCAATCCACTTCCCATCTGGAGACCACACAGGGCGCTCTTCATAAGCTGATGAATTGACAATTGGAAAGGCCATTCCAGCCCCGTCTGATTTGCCAATAAAGATATCACCATTGTAACAAAAGGCAATCTGATCTCCATCAGGCGATATCGCCGGAAAACGAATCCATTCGGGTTTGACTTGAGCTTGAATAACAGTGAATGATGCCACAAAGAGTGAAACGATAAGCAATTTCATAATTCTCATAATCTATAAATAATTGAGTGTTGCAATATAGACGTAATGAATTGCTTTCTGTTACCACTTGTGTAGAAAGAAAACCCCTCTTCCCATTTCCGTTGAATGCAGTTGAGGAGGGATAACTGTCTGCACTTTATCCGCATTATGCTATTTAAAACACAGGCTTCTTTCTTGCCGCCAAGTCGTGTTGTGAAAATGCTTTCAAATGCTCCAAACCTTGAATTTCGAAAATGCCTCCTTGATGCGTATAATCACTTGCATATTGATGCAAATTTTCCATTACGGTGTGATCCACCAAATGGCTATTAGAAAAATCAATAATGACTTTTTTTCCTCTTGGAAGGGCATCTATAGACTTCTTCAACTTTATATAGTTACTGAATACAGCAGAATGAAAAACATCAACTGTAAATTCTGTTTGTTCCTCGTTCTCAGTGACTGTAAACAGCGGCTTAAATATATACTTCACTGGCAATCCATTTAAGAAATGCATGATAAACTTGGTGAGAATTCCCATGCCGATACCAATCAATAAATCAGTTGAAAGTGTGAAAATAATAGTTACCACAAAAATCAAAAGTTGTTCTTTTCCGATTTTGTAGGTTTTAAAAAACTCCTTTGGAGAAGCAAGTCTATATCCAGTATAAATAAGCATACCCGCTAAAGCCGATAACGGAATTTGATGAATAATGAAAGGAAGAAAAGCCACAAAAAGCAATAAGAATAATCCATGAAAAACATTCGACCACCATGTCTTAGCTCCATTGTTAATGTTTGCAGAACTTCTAACAATTTCCGAGATCATAGGAAGTCCACCAATAAAACCTGCCAGAGTATTTCCCAATCCAACTCCAATCAAATCCCTATTCATGTTACTCTTTCGTTTGTAAGGATCCAGGGAGTCAATGGCTTTTGAACTCAATAACGACTCAAGACTTCCAACTACCGCAAACATGATAATATACTTAATACTTGTTCCTGAAAAAACTTGAGAAAAATCTGGACTAGTAATAGCACTCATTAAGCTCGCAGGAAGCGTTACCAAGAACTTAGGCCCGATTGAATATTGGTGAGAATCCAGAAATAAGTAGGTGTGTTCATGTTCTAAGTCAAACATTCTTCCCAAAGGAATAGCTACAAGTATGACAATCAAAGGTGCCGGAATTCTTCTTATGTACTTATTCTTGATTTGGGGAAGTGCGAAAAGTATTACCAACGAAATCAATCCAATGATTGCAATCTCTGGATTCATTTCTTGAATAGCACGAGGGAGTTCTGCAAACAAATCGAGTGTTTCCCTACCTTGTGGCTTCACGCCCATCAAAGTAAAAATCTGCTTGACACCAATAATTAAACCTATTGCAGCCAACATCCCGTGAACTGCAGCACTTGGAAAAAAATCCGCTAACACTCCAGAACGAATCAAACCAAAAAGAACTTGCACCATACCTGCAACTGCAATAGTAGCTAAAGCAAGTTTATAACCAAGCATAGCATCACCTTGACCCAGTTCTTGAACAGCTCCAAGCGCAATTACAATCAATCCTGCAGCCGGTCCTTTAATAGTCAAATCGGATCCCCCAAAAAAACTAACAAAAACACCACCTATAATGGCCGTGAAAATACCCGCTACAGGTGGGAAACCACTTGCCATGGAAATCCCAAGACACAATGGCAGAGCGATGAGAAAAACTAAAAAACCACTAGTTATATCACTCTTCCAGTTCTGTGCTAAACCTTTGAACCCTTTCAAAGGCTTTTCAAGCAAATCATTATTTCTGTTATTTGTCATTTTTTTATGCTGATTTAAGTGATGTTGGATACTCTAATTTGACGTCTGGTCCAAGAAACAAACGCGAGTACATTCGAATCAATGCGATGCCTGAGAATACATATCCCAAGGCATTCATTGTTGCTAATAGATATTGACTCTCTTGAATGTGACTAAATATTAAATCTTCTCCGATAAAACTCACAGTTATTGGAAATCCCATCAATCCTAGAGAGGCCAAAAGAAAGATAAAAGCCCACGTTCGGTGCCGACTTATGTGACCGAGATATCCATTCAAATGATACGCTTGCGGTTGTGCTGATCGCAAACGATGGAGAACAAAATAGCCAATACTTGCCGAAACAACTACCCCGCTCAAGTACAGGACCACGTGAGATAAATCGAAATGTTCATTGAAAGCAATCGATAGCGCTACCCAAAAATGGTTCATTAGAATAAATAACCAAGCTAGCTTGGGCTGTATACGCTCACTAAATGCTCTAAAAACTAGCAATAATCCAATGAAGGAGAATACTTCTGGAAAATAGCCCATCAATCCATGCTCCGAGTTAGTGTAGCGAAAGAAAACGAACACTCCGAATAAATAAAAAGGAACAAGGAAAAACAGAGCATTGCCTTGATTGAGAAAGTCCAACCTATGCCCAAAGTACTTCGCTCTCGCAAAAACAAGCTTGTTCATTAAGCTATCCAAGTTCCATTCCTTCAAAGACCATATGTATAGAGAATTACTCAGCCGTTGCGGTAAGAAATTGAAAATAGATTTTCGCTCAGGATTAAAATGATAAAATTGATCTCGGATCTTGTAACTTACTATACTAGGGCTTACCAAGAGTTGATACATTCTCAAGAAAGCATTTCCAAGGAAGTGAAACAATACCAAATTCTCAAATCCAAGAGAAAGCGTAATAAACATAATACCAATTTGACTCACTGAAGCATAAGCAACTTGTGTTTTAATGGTACTTTGAACGCTTGCTATGAAGTACCCCATAATGGCAGTTATCAAACCGATAAGGCCTATGAGCACTCTAGCCAGCCACTGATGCTCCCATAACGGATGTGTTCGCAACAATAAGAAAACTCCAAGGTGAACAGATAAGGAACCGTAAAATATCGCACTAGAAGGTGTCGGGCCTTCCATGGCTCTTGGCAACCACGAACTAAACGGAAATTGAGCCGACTTCGCCGCTGCGGCAAGCAACAAACAAAGAGCGATAAACAATCCTATCCCACTATGAGTGCTAATTGTACTATCTACTAATAGTTGATTGTGCAGTTTAAAAAAGGTAATGTTCTCATGCCATAAGTGATGACTAGCCCACATGGCTAACAAAATACCCACGTCCCCAATTCTATAAATCGAAAACACTTTTACTGCATTTCTTACTGGCAAATACCGCTCTCTATAAAAACCAATCAGAAGAAATGAAGATATCCCAAGAATTTCCCAGCCCATGAATAACGTTTCAAAATTTCCCGCAAGAACAGTCAATGAAAACCCTGTGTAGAAAAACAATATGGTCGCAAAAAAACGTTTATACCCTCTTTCCAAATGCATGTAGTAACGGCTATAACGCGTAATGAGAAGCATAATAAAACTTCCCACCAACAGAAAAAAAACAGTGAGTTTATCAAAATAAAAATCTATGATAAATACATACTCTTCGGATCTAAATAAGGTCACTTCTGGAATGTTCAATGCATCATTCCCGGAAAGAATCCAGAGCACCGTAGCACTAAGCACTGCCAATAAGTGCATTGACACAAATACAAAAGCCAGTTTCGAAATGAGAGTCTCTTTCTTTCCTGAGGTAGCAACAACAGAGATAAATCCAAGGAAAGGAATAACAAAGAGTAATAGTATAACTATGTCTAGTTTCATGGCTGCGCCTCCAAATAAGATACAGGTAAGTTATCATGCTCCTCAATGCGAATCGCTTCTAAAGAATCCAATCTACTGATGTGATTAGCACAGAATTTATACTCTTTAAAAACATGGTGCTTATAGATGTAAATCTTGCCATCTAATGGGTTCAAACAAGCCAGATGAATCCACTCATTGTAAAACCACTGCTTGGTCACAGGATTTGCTTGAAGTACGTTCAATACAATCTGTGGCTCATGCTCCACGATTACAAGGAGTCTCAAAGGCTCATGAATATTTATCATTTGAGCTGGCAGACCTGTACGAAGATCGCCATCCATTCCGTTTGCTACACCTATTAATCCAATCACATTATGGGGCAACTTTGTACCAGCCCCCAAGCGATAATTGTCGACTCGTGAGAAGTAATACTCTAGATTAATTCCTCCACACACAGGCGCCACCGCATTCAAAATTCCTGTGAGATACTTTCCTTCTGTATCGAGCCTGTAGTCAAAGGAGTTGAGAAATGCTCTTCTATCAAGAAATAAATGTCTATTGGTTGATCTTCTTCCTACTATACACAAAGCATTCGTAGCATGATTCCACTCTGGTCGAGGTTCAAACAAGCTCATGGCTCTTTTCTTCACCAAACGATGCACACTGGTCTCTTTGCGATGAGAGTCAATCAAAAGAAATCTTCTTGACCTCTCGCGCGCGTTCTTTCGTAAGGCTTTTTCAAAAACAGACTTACAGTTAAAGTGTCTGTTCTTCTCAATCTCTCCTAACGTAGCTTCATCATAGAATTCTATCTCATCCTTTGTGGTATCATGCAACGCACCAATAAATACTGTTTCTTTCGGGATAATGATATCCCTTTCTATTAAAAGAAATCTCACTTCAGCCATATTCAACATCGCAGCTGCCACTCTTGCATTCACACTTCCTGGCCTTCCAGAACATGCGCCACAATCATATCCGGCATAATGCGTGTTGTTCATGCTACTCGCTCCATGCCCAACAATGTATACTACTGGAGCAAAACCTTCTACCAAACCAATAGAGTACAGCAATGCGGCCATCTTATCTGCCATTTCAGTGGAAGTATACCCCACTTTAAAACCCTCTCTGCTTTGCTTTTCATCAAACTTAAAAGTGAGCTTACCTTCCTTATCCATGTGTTTAAATGAAGAAACCATAGACTTTGTCTCTGTTGGATAAAATATCGATGCCGTTAGCTTCAAGGCTGACCAAAAACCCATGGTCTGAGAAAGCAGCCACCCACCCAAAAGACTGTAAGAACCATGATGAAAATGATTGTCTTTCCTATGGCGTTTCTCCGACTCTGATTCTAATATCACCGTGGAAGGAGTTATAGGAGCGGGACAACTCTTCGTATCAAACAATCCATGTTCTGGTTTGAATGACAAATCCAATCCAAAGAAGCCTGCAGTACCGAAGGTTTGACAAGCAGGATCCTCATTCTCCAAGTACCTTCTAAATGAACACTCTCGATCATCTATGCAAAAAATACTTTGAAAGCTGGGAACAGGATAGGAAGCAATTGCCTGTGGTCTGCTCATGCCCAAAAGCACTTGATCGTAATAATTCCATTCCGATACTTCCTGCCAAAGAGAAAGCACTTTCATGTACTCATCATCAGGACGATCAATAAAGTAATCATTATTAAAATCCTCCAAACGCGCGCTTACGTCGGGAAACCGCTCACCAAATTTCGAAATAAGTGCATCTACTTCCAATAAAAGCTCAAGTGTAATAAAGTCCTTCAAAGAGATTTTACGCCTATCAAGCAAGCTTCCGCTTGTTGTTTCCAATACCGCGACCATACCCGACCAACCAGGGTGAGCAAATTGCTGATCAAAAAGATAACACTCATAGAGATCTTCTCTAACTCCAACGACCAATCTCAATAATGGCTTTAATGAAGTGACGCTTTGCAAAAGAGAACGTGTTGTACTATTCTTGAATACACCTTGAAAACTATTGCTATCAAGCTTTCTCATGGCCTCTATAAGAGACAAATCTTTGTACGGAAAACCTGCAAAGCCAATACCTTGATCTAAAAAGCTACTCACCCAACGAAATAGAATAGGATGCGTTTCCTTATCCATATTTAGCTTATGATCACTCTTCCAATGGGCTCTTAAGTTCCCTACAGAAGAAGTCGAGGAAGTGTCATACGCTTTGTACAAAAGGTTTCTACGCCAATCTTCCATTAACGCAGCTCCAAAATGATTCTGTATGACATCTTCCAAGACCGATTCAGAAAACCGCCCCTCAAAAAATGTTTTGCGATACTCAGCAAGAGGACGATACACTCTATAACCAAAAGCAAGTCTCGCTCTCCGCAATGCTTCTTCAAAAGGATACTCCTGAAAAGAATGTAGCGTATTGTGATGAATAAAATCTTTTAATGGTGCCTGATTGGGCAAATAATGCTTCAGCTCGTGAAGCACATGTTCTTCAGAGAAGAACGCTTTCAATTCTGACATAAGACAAAAACAAGATATTAGTTAAACCCAATTTGCTCGCGAAACGTGCGAGATAATAAATTAGGCTATCTTGTCATCAAATCGGAAATTGTGATAGAGCAAGTAAAGCGGAATGCTTCCCTTTACTTTATCGTAAGACTTTTCAAACTCTCTTAAGTATCCATTATAGAAATGAGAGAATAGAATTTCTTTTTCACTACTGATAAATAACTGATCTTCGTCCTCTCCCCCGCCTTGATCTGAATCAGCCTCTGCATTTCCCTCTATAAAATAATAGTGACTTGTTGCACAATTCTCATCCTCATCACCAAAAGCAGAGGAAATGCCATTTGTTCCTAAAAAGATACCCAACAATAACACCCACAAATTGATCGTGAGTGACAGTGACTTTATTCTCTTGGTACTTTTCATGAACAAAACAAAGATGCTCTAAAGAGTCACAAACGCCTTCTATCATAACATTGAATTAAACAAATTAACTTCCCATTAACCTATTCAAAAAAAAATCCCAGCCTCGTTAATATTGGAGGCTGGGATTATATTTTGAAGAAATTACACGCTTACTTCACCATCCAACGGAATGGAGCGCTGATTTGACCTTGGTCGCTAAGTGTCCTAACATTGTATACTCCTGTTGGCAATGTGATTTCTATGGTTTTCATTCCATTCACATTCTCTGATGAGACGAGTTGTCCTGCTGTATTGAATATTTGCAATAGGCTCGCTCCTGAAGGCAAACGAACTACAGCAGTACCTTGAGAAGGATTAGGATAGATTGAAAGCTGCTCGCCCACATAAGTTCCTTCTACTCCAACCACTATCGAAACTTCATCACTCTCAGATGGACAACCATTGTTCATTTGAACGCTATAATTTCCGCTGGCTTGAGGAATCCATTGAAGAGAATTTGCACCCGGAACTGGCTCTCCATTCAACATCCATTGAATTTGTGAATCTCCATCCCAATTGGCTAAAACTAAATTTCCATTTTCAACGATAATGGACGGTGTGGGGGCTGCTGTCATGCCTACTAGAATTTCTGCGACAGTAAACTTGGCCTTATATCCGTTCACATCATACACCAACTTGACCTCATATACACCAGGTTCCTCATAAGAGTACAGGGTATTCAAATCACACGCATCAGTAGTTCCTCCGTCTCCCATTTCAAAATAACACCCCGTTGTTTCAAGTTGAATATCTGAAAGATTAGACAACATTACTGTTCCACAAGTTTCGGTGTATTCCACTCGTGCATCTAGGCTACTCAGTAGGCATCCACTAGAACGAGGTCCATCTTCCGCATTGCAATACTGGTCAAAGCTAGAACCACTGAGAAAGACTCCACTGTCTAGAGCAGAATCTGACACGTCTGTAATGATCAACTTAATATGGTAGGTCTCTCCAACTACCAATTGTCCTATACAAGCATGAAGTACTGTTGTCCATGCGTCAAAACCAACAGGAATCCAACCACTTTGGTTGTCTACATAATACTGTGAATAGCTATCCGCATTTAGACTATTTATACTTACCCCTATTTCTGTATCAGGAATCTTCGCAATATTCACTGCGCCATTGGTAAAAGGACCTTGTATTCCAGGACCACTTACAAAGAATCCGAAATAATCATTGAAAACTGAGTTTACAAATTCTGGATATTCATCTGATGCAAATACATATTGAAATGCCAAAGAGTCTCCAGTGGCAATAAAATCAAATTCTACCACACTCACTTCACCTATGTAGCTAGCTTGTGGAAGAAGGCTTAATATGTCCAAATCTTGAGTCGTAAAATAATCCGACGGATTAGAAGACGCATTTAAGTCTACGCTCGCCGCGTCACCTGTGGAGAGTAAAAGGCCTGAGTAAATTCCTACACCTTCAGCACCCGTTTGCTCAAATGGAGCTATCTTGTTGTTCAACACCCCAGACGCGCTCTGACCATTGTAGGTGAGATTGTTGATGAAGATACCATTGCCTAAGAAAAATTCCTCTACTGCTTCCTGAGCAGATACATTGGCATCCACAACGATTTGGGCTTGCATGCTTATTCCCGCAAAAAACAAACACGCCATTATGTAAAGATTTTTCATGTAGTTTGATTTAGATTAAATTGGTTTTCAAACAAATATACTCAAAGGAATGATATCTGCAACTTTTTTTTTCGAAAAGGAATTTTACCCTTTCCAGTATATTTGACAACTATGAATACTTTGCAGAATTATGCTCTCGGTCAATGGATATCGGGAGCGAAAAATCATAAAACCCTTTTTGATGCAGTGACTGGCGACTCCATCGCTACTGCAAGCTCTGATGGACTGGATTTCGGAGCAATGCTTCAATATGCAAGATCGACGGGCGGCTTCGCGCTTCGTAAAATGACCTTTCATGAAAGAGGTCGTATGCTCAAAAATTTAGCTCTTTTCTTAAATGAGCGAAAAGCTTCGTATTACGAACTATCCTATCGCACTGGGGCAACTAAAATTGACTCATGGATTGATATTGATGGTGGAATAGGAAACTTGTTTGCCTATGCTAGTCTGCGTCGACAGTTCCCCAACGAAACATATTATGTAGATGGAGAAACGGCCAAACTTTCGAAGGGCGGCACTTTCATCGGTCACCATATCATGGTTCCGAAGGAAGGAGTGGCAATACATATCAATGCATTCAATTTTCCTATTTGGGGAATGTTGGAGAAAATTGCCGTAAATCTATTGGCGGGAATGCCCGCTGTTGTTAAACCAGCAACGATTACTTCCTACTTAACAGAAGCTATAACAAAAGACATCATCGCTTCGGGAATTCTTCCAGAGGGGGCATTGCAGTTGATTTGTGGCAGCGCAGAAGGACTTTTGGATCATATTATCTCTCAAGATGTAGTGACATTCACCGGAAGTGCCCATACAGGTAGAATGCTCAAAAGACACCCTCGCATTGTGGATGAAGCAGTGCCATTCAATATGGAAGCAGATTCTCTAAATGCATGTGTTCTTGGAGAAGACGCAGCTCCTGGTACACCGGAGTTTGATGCGTTCATCAAAGAAGTACGAAAAGAAGTAACCGTAAAGTGCGGTCAAAAATGTACCGCCATTCGAAGAGTTATTGTTCCCGAGAAATATATAGAAGATGTGCAAATAGCATTGGGTCAAGCTTTCGGAAAAACCGCAGTGGGCGATCCAAGAAATGAAAACGTTAGAATGGGCGCCTTAGCTGGAATGTCTCAACGAGAAGATGTACTGGAAAAACTACAACTGCTGAAAACTCAATCGGAGATTGTTTATGGCAATCCTGAAACACTTCAGTTGATCGATGCTGATTACAATAAAGGTGCATTCTTCTCTCCTATTCTTCTGCTAAATAAAGATCCATTTACCAATACTCTTACGCATGAAGTGGAGGCTTTTGGACCTATTACCACACTCATGCCTTATAAAACATTGGATGACGCCATACAAATCACCAAGATGGGTAAAGGAAGTCTTGTATGTAGCATTGCAACCTATGACAAAAAAATAGCGAGAGATTTTACCATTGGCAGCGCTTCCTATCATGGACGTGTTTTAATTCTCAACAGAGAAAGTGCTAAAGAAAGTACTGGTCATGGATCACCGATGCCATTGCTTGTGCATGGAGGACCCGGAAGAGCTGGAGGTGGCGAGGAAATGGGTGGAAAACGAGGCGTGCTTCATTATCTTCAAAGAACAGCCATTCAAGGATCACCCAGTTTTCTAACTGCTGTTACCAATGTCTATCAATATGGTGCAGAACAGCCCGAAGCCAATCCTCATTTGTTTAGAAAACACTTCGAAGAAATGCACGTCGGAGAAACAGTATTCACACACAAACACACTGTTACCGAAGCAGACATCGTCAACTTTGCAAATGTGAGCGGTGATAATTTCTATGCACATATGGATGCGACCTCATTAGAGGGCACGATTTTCGAAAGACGTGTGGCACACGGATACTTCGTTTTATCCAAGGCAGCTGGTCTTTTCGTCGATCCTAAGAAAGGACCCGTTCTATTAAATTATGGCCTCGATGAGGCGCGATTCACCAAGCCTGTGTACCCGGGTATGACAATTGGTGTTCGCTTTACAGTTAAAGAAAAAGTGGATCAAGAAAAAAAATCACCTGAGGACATTGCTAAAGGAATTGTAAAATTCTTAGTAGACGTATATGATGAAACAGGAGAAACTGTAGCGCTCGCAACCATCCTTACCATGGTAAAAAAACGCAATCAGGAATGAGATTGACTCTTGTTCTCTTCGTGTGTTTGAGCCTTTACTTCCCTGCGAAGGGGCAACAATACCTGTCTCTAGATACCCTACTTGGAAAAGAAGCTCTTTTGGCTGATTTGAAGGCCATATATTCAGAAATTCTTGCTGCACATCCTAATCCGTATGCATTCGTTTCAAAGGAAAAACTCAACGAGTCCTTTGAACGTGCAGAAGCATCCATCGACTCAACTACAAGTCTGAAGACTTTTTTTGCGATTACATGTAGTTTTCTTCGGCAGATAAAAGACTCGCACACCGGTCCTGACTACGAATACCTTCAGCGATGGTGGCTGGAAAATAAAAGGGGAATTGCGCCTATTCGTGTAATCAGTATTGATGGTGCGTTGTACACCATTTCAGACGCCGATTCTTTGATCCCACCTGGTTCCAAATTGGCTTGCATCGATAATCGAGAAGCGTTCAAATTCTACCCCGATGCACTAAAATACAGCCTTATTGAGGGCAATGCGCTTACAGGCCAGCGCAGAATCACGGATGCACTTTTTACCTCTGTGATTGGACTCGACTATCCTCTGGGCGATAGCCTTACCATAGACTTCATACCGTATGGAGAAGAAGATATCAGAGAGATAAAATATCCTGTCTATAAAAAAGACAAATGGTATGCACGTCAGAAAAGCCTACAAAAAGAGGGCAGCAGAAATCTTTCCCTAAAATTTACTGCTAACGATTCCCTCGCGGTATTAAAAGTGGGGACATTTGCACCCTCTAATATTAGAGCTCAAGAAAAATATTTAAGAAGTGCGTTCAAAGAAATCAAAGAAAAAAATGTGCAATATCTCGCGGTTGATCTTCGCGACAATGGAGGCGGACACAGCCACCAAGTTGAGGTACTGATGTCTTATCTGAAAAAAGAAGGACACAACACCCCTCACAATATCATTGCAAAAGGAAGCAAACTTGCAAGAGATAGATCATTTATAGACGACAATGGATTTGCAAAATTTATTCTAAAATTATTTTTTGGAAGAAATGAAGATGTTAAAGGGTTCATTAAAATGTTGGAGCTTCAAGATGAAAAATTAGACACTTTGTATTTTTTCGATAAAGAAATTCAAAAAGAAAAATACGTTTATACAGGAAACTGTGTTCTTTTCATAAACGGACTAACCGCTTCCGCAGGTGTTGATTTTGCCAATTCATTTTATAATGATAAACGAGGTTTAATCATCGGAGAACCCTGCCTCGGACCGCATGCTGGAACTTTTGGAAACCCCGCATCTTACACAATGAAAAACTCAAAACTTAAATTCTCAATTAGCACCATACGATATAATTACGATGATCGTTTTGAGTATGTAGAATCACCTATAAAACCAAATGTTCTTGCTGAAGTTACACCAGAACTTCTCGCAATTAAAAAAGATGCATGCATTACCGCTTGGAAAAAATACATTAAAGAAAATGCGAAAAAGTAGATTGATCCTGTTGATCATTTTATTTGGAGGTCTTCACGGACTTTCTCAAGTTTCTGACACCACTTTCAACACTCCCTCGAGCGATACCGCTTATTGGAACAAGATCTTTACAGCACTACTAGATCAAAACAATCCTTATGCATTGCTGCAAATTGCTTCAACAAAACAATTGAATTCTAAAGCCATTGAAAAAGCCAAATACCTCATTTCAGATAGCGTGCTGCTTCAATACGAAGAACAAATCAAAGGTGCTAATCCTTCTAAGAAAAGAAAGATTAAAAAACAAGATATTTCAGTATTAAAAGATAGTCTTAAGAATTTAGAATTTTCCTCCATCGAAAATGCACTGCATAATCTTAGAACGATGCATAATTTTCAATCACTCATTAAAGATAAACAACTTATTTTTCAATGCATAGATTCTATATTATTTCTTTCAAAAAACCCCTATTTGAATTTGCATTTACTCGAAGAGAAAAAAAGATTCGCTTCAATTTATAAGAAAAGAGACAAACTAACGGAAGCTCAAGATTCGCTAATAGCTTTTCACCAATTTCAAAAATCGCAATATGAAGGATTCGTTCAAGGATTAATAAACCATCTTTCAACTAACAAAGAAAAACCCCAACCAGTCGTCCCAAATACTGATTCATCAAAAAAAATACTGACTGCGCTAAACATAACCCTTATCGCCACCACCGTCAGTCTTGCGCTATTGTTGTTGCTTGTATTTATGAAATACAAAAAGAAAAACGGAATTGCAGAACAAAGTGTAGCCGTTCATTCGGCTTACCATGAGGAATTAAGCTTAAAACAAAAACAATTAATTTTTAGTGATCAAACCGTTCGCGATTTAAAACGGAAATTAGAAGAATTAGAAAAACAAAAACACAACCTGCAAACAGCTCAGCAAGAACTGCATGAAGATCTCAAAACTCAAATCGATAAGGTCATCAAGAGTCCCGATGTCGCTTCTATAATGGAGCTAAAGAACATATTATCGCGCAGTGCGAATCGCTAATACTAAAATCGTATATAACCAAAAAGCCCCACTCGTTGTGGGGCTTTATTGGCTCTTGATTACTTAAATAACTATGACCTGAGAGAAAATTATCCCGATTTCTCCCTTCACATAGACTCTGCACTTTTAACAGCGCAGTGTTTTATACCGACAAAGTTATACTTTGTTACCTTTTAGACTCAACTTATACCAATTTTTTTTTTAGAACTACTTCTTGAACTTCTAGCATTTGTTAAAATTCCCCATTAACGTAAGGTTATTTACTATTTTGTTTAACGAAATTCACAACACGTTAAACACTTTAGATTTTTAAAATCAATATTCTACACCCCCAAACACCAACCTAACTTCCTGATTAAATGCATTTTCCCCTAACTTTTGTATGCAACCTCTTTGCATTGAATAGCATCTTAGGTATTGTAGCACCCAAAAACAGATTATGAAAAAATATTTAAGCACATTACTTCTCTTAACACTCGCCTTTTGTTCGTATTCCCAAACTGATGTCTTAGGTTGCACGGATCCAACGGCAACCAACTACAATCCTGATGCGGTTATAGATAACAGCTCTTGCTGCTATAGCGATGTTTTTTTAACCATATCTTCTCAAGGAAATGGAGATTTGTATCTCACTTCCGGCAACTTCACAAGCTGGGACTACATCCATTTCCCTGGCACCTCCACTTTCTGTTCTGACATAGGTTGTTTAACTTTTGATATCCTGAATTACGGTCCCACACCGCTAGAGATTAGCTTCACAGACAGCGATGGCAATAATTACACCCTCACAGTAGCTCCTTTCGAGAGCAGCATATTTGAATCATCAATAGGTGGAACAATCTCAGGTTGTATGGACTCCTCGGCCTGTAATTATGATCCGCAAGCCAACTGCCCTGGAGAGTGTTCCTATGATTGTTATGGGTGTACAGATCCTACTGCAATAAACTTCGATGCCAATGCGACTATCAATTCTGGAACATGCTGTTACGACCAAAACACCTATTATACTGTCATCTCCGAAGGCCCAATAGTATTATACGCCAATAGCTATGCGACTGGTGAATTCGCTTACGCCAATTACCCAAATTCAAATGGCTTTTGCATGTCGTCTTCTTGTTTTGATATTAACGTTTTCGCCCTTGAAGACGAAGGCTTGACCAATTTCCAAGTTTATACTGCTGCCGGTGAATTGATTGCGCAAGGTGCTGCCTCTGCAACTTCTGCTACTCTATTAAATGTTTCATTAGATGGTACAAGTGCTTGTGGTGATCCAAGTGCATGCAATTATCTTCCCAATGTCACTTGCATAGACAATTCATTGTGTGATTATTCTTGCTTGGGTTGCACAGATTCTGCGGCAATAAACTATGATCCAAACGCAACAATCGATGATGGTTCTTGCTGCAACTCTGATTCTTGGGCAACGCTAGTGGCTGAAGAAAATGTTTACGTTTACATTTCAAACTACTCCATTGGTATTTTCGAACAAGTTTATTTGATAGCCAACGAACCACAAAACGTTTGTCTGCCTCCTGGATGTTATAATATTGAACTATATACGGAGAACTTCGATGTCCTTGGATTTAATACAACGATTACCTCCTCCGCAGGAACCCTTCTTTTCGAAACAACGTTAAATTCAAACTTCTTCTTCAGTCAGTTTGCGTACGATGCTATAAGCGGGTGCGGAGAACCAGGTGCCTGTAACTACGATCCTACTGTAACCTGCTCAGATCATAGTCTATGCGATTACTCGTGCTATGGATGTACCAATCCTGAAGCCTCTAACTTTAATCCAGATGCCACCATTGACGATCAAAGCTGTTGTTTGAACACCTATACCATTAGCGCCTCGGTAGATTTGTCTTGGTCGTTGAGTTCTTCTTTAGGTAACTTATATTACTATGGTGACACTCAGTTTGGCCAGAATGAAATGTGTGTAAACGAAGGTTGTTTCTACCTTACTCTTTACAGCTGGGACTTTGTTCCATTCACTTACGCTATCCTAGATGAAGAAGGCAACGTCGTTATAGAAGGTTCTTCTGATTCTGGTAATCATGCTTATGCAAACTTCTCGGTAAATGCGATAGAAGGATGTCTTGATCCCAGTGCATGTAATTACAACCCAGAAGCCAATTGCTGGGTTCAAAGTTCATGTACTTACGATTGTTATGGATGCACCGATACCAACGCAGCGAACTTTAATCCAACAGCTTCCATAAACGACAACAGTTGCTGCTACGACGATTATTATACCATCCAAACCTCAGTTGACACTTATTGGTATGCCTACTCTTTGAGTGGTAGTGGAGCATACTACGCTGGAGGCAACCAAACCAGCACTGGATTCTGCATGGACGAGAGTTGTTTTGGCGTGAGCATATATAGCATCTTTGGTCAACCAATTTCTTATACTATTTATGCACCAGACGGTTCCGTTTTCGCACAGAGTGAAGAACAAAATACTGGATTCGTAGAACTCGTATTTGGTGGAAATCAAACCATCGGTTGCGCTGATCCATTGGCATGTAACTTTGATCCTGCCGCAGATTGTGGATACTATTGGCTATGTGACTATAGCTGTTACGGTTGTACTGATCCAACAGCGCCGAACTACAACGCAAATGCTACTATCAACGATGGAAGCTGTTGTACCTCTTCATGGTTCACCGTAGAATTCAGCGGACCTGCTTTCTGGATTGTATATAATAACACCACCGGTGAATACACTGCTGGAAATTATCCTGACCAAAATGGATTTTGTAACAGCGGTGACTGTGTAATATTACAAGCGTACAGCTATTCAGGAGAATCACTTACTTATACTGTTTATGACGAAATGCAAAGTGTCGTGGAATCAGGTATTGCTGAACAATTTGGATTCATAAATGTGCCACTGAGCTTCTCCGACAGTGACATACCGGGCTGTAATGATCCATTGGCTTGTAACTTTAATCCTGCCGCCACTTGTAACGCGGGAAATTGCGTGTATTACTGCGGTGGTTGTTTGGATCCCACAGCCATCAACTACGACCCCAATGCTGGATTTGATGATGGCTCTTGCTTCTATGACATAGAACCTCCCATGTTCGTTCTAGAAACAGAAGAAGACCTTACACAGGAGCAATATTACGTGAGAGCGGATGTATTGCAACTCGGTAACGGTGCGCCGTACATTCTATCCAACGACCAAAACACTCAAATGATGATGGTCAATGAAAATGGTCAGTACATGTTTGGTCCATTCTCTTGTGGTGAAGATGTGACTATATCTGTAAACTCTGCTGTTTATGGAATGCAGGAATACATGATTAGCGATCCATTGTCCGGAGGCTGTGGAATTATTCAAAACACTTCCGAAACAAAAGTGGAAATGAATCTATTCAATGCTTATCCTAATCCATCCAATGGCATCATTCAATTAGCTGGTCCAGTTTCTGAAAACACAACCGTTAGAATCATGGATATGACAGGCCGAGTAGTGTTTGAAAAATACTATGATCAAATGAATACTACATCGCCATTAGATCTTCAATTCTTGTCCAATGGATACTATCAGATAAAGATCATCCAATCAGATAGAAACGAGAACTTACCAATCATTATCAAGAAGTAAAGCACTTCTCACTCTCTACATACTAATCAGCAAAAACCCCTCGCCGATGGCGAGGGGTTTTTATTTTCCTTTTTTAACGCAAACGCCAATTAAGTCCAATTCACTTCGCGAGATATAACATCCATGACTCTCTCAGTGTAATATTGTTCTATAAATAATTACAACATGAAATACACATTCGCCTTATCCTTTGGGATCATTTTAATCTCTTTATTTAGTTCTTGCGATCAAGCAGCACAGGTTGAGCAAGACGTCAAAAAAATCGTCAACGGAGAAGTCGAGAAAACGATTAAGGACCTTGGTCTCACCTACGTCGAAGAAGGTGCCCAAACAATTATCACTTATGATGAAGTGAATGCAGCCCAACAAGCATGGTGCGATGGTCTAGTAAAAATTGGTGAACTATATTCTACAGGTGGTGATTACAAGTCGTATACCAGCCAACTCATTTCTGATGCGTATAACTACGACTTGGGAAAGGTTTTCTTCAAGCCAACCCTTACTTATGGAGATCAAACCTTTCGCACTACAAAAGAAGGAGCAATGGCTTATTTTATTGGAGGAGATCCAAATTACCCCAGCGATAATGGTTTCGCATTAAAGCCATGGACCAAGGTAACATTTGATAACTTAGGTGAAAAGAACGAAGGAATTCAAATTTACGGTTCGGTGGCTATCACCATGGGAAATGTATATCTCACTGCAGCAGATGGTACAGAAGTCATGGTCGACAAAACATTTGTATTCAAAAAAGGCAAGGATGGAAAATTGAGATTGATCGTGCATAAATCAGCACTACCGTTCAATCCAAAAGCGTCTTAGTGTTTCTTTCTTAGTGATACTTTACAAGATGGAAGGGCAGGAATATATTCCTGCCCTTTTTTCTTTAGGGTGGATGGGGAGATGTTTGTAACTTAGACATCCAAACCAAAAACCATGACTCGTTCGCTAACTTTTCTTGTTACGATATCGTTACTGATATATTCCAATGGCATACTCGGACAATACCCTGGATGCACGGATCCAAATGCCCTCAATTATAGTCCTTTGGCAGAATCAGATAATGGCCTTTGCTGTTACAGTACCGAAAACTATTTTGAAATAAACGCATCCCATCCATGTGATTTGTTCATTTATAACGATAATGGAACCTATATAGATGTATACTATCCCTTTGTCACGGGATTCTGTATTCCAGATAGTTGCTTTAGTATTTATCTCGATCAAATTTTTGGTTCTTCTACCATAGATCTGCAGATATCACGGTATGGGGGGCCTTTGGTTTTTGATTATTCAGGAGAAGAATATTGGGGGTCGATAGACGTCGATGCAGGAGGTACTCCGGGATGTACCGATCCTGCCGCATGCAACTATCATCCATGGGCGAGTTGTGCAGACTATTCCCTCTGTAACTATGAATGCTACGGTTGCATGGACCCAGAGGCGGCCAACTTCGATCCCAATGCCACAATGGATCACGGCAACTGTTGCGATAGCACAAGAATGGCCTACATCATTTCTGATTTACCTAAGATAATTTTCTATTCAACTAGTGACTATTATCTCGGAAGTCTAAATCCCATTGAGCTAGAGCCCTTCATTCCATATCCTATTTGCCTTCAAGACGATTGCCATTTTTTTCAAATTCATGATATAAACTATGGATTTAATGTACCTGCAAATATTTCAATTATTGGATTTGATAATGATACACTCGCTAACTTAACGGTAGAAAATTTTACAAATGAAATTGTTATTGGCACAGGAGGACTGACCGCTGGTTGCATTGTGCCTAACGCCTGCAACTACAATCCAGAAGCCGATTGCTATGACTTTTCTTGCAACTACGATTGCTACGGATGTATGGATCCTGAAGCCGATAACTACAATCCAGAGGCGACTATCGAAACTGGCCAATGCTGCTATCATTCGTTTACCCTTACCACGACCTTACCCATCCAATGGAACGAGGACTACTACGATTCGTTAGAGGAGGTGTATACTTATTTGACCGATAATGGTGACTATTCAATTTGCATAGATACTGGCTGCAGAACATTCAACTTATTGGTTTATTCCCATACAGAACCTGGGACAATAACCGTTACCAATGCTGAAGGGGAAATAGTTGATCAAATCTTTCTTTCTTCTAATAGCAGTCCTATCATCGTACAAATTTCTTTGTATACAGACAATCTGATCTGGGGATGTACCAATCCCAACTATTGCAACTATGATCCCCTTGCCAATTGCGGTGACTTTACATTTTGTAATGAATACTGCTTTGGCTGCACAGATCCAACTGCAGCAAATTATGACCCAGAAGCAATATTCAATGATGGTAGCTGCTGCTATGCTGATTTTTACAGAATTGAAACTGCAGATGGAGTGTCATTCCACGCAATAACGGCTGATTTCAATATCTCATCCACTCTTGGTGTTTACCCCATGGATCAAGGATTTTGTATGCCCGAATCCTGCTTTGAATTGCGCTTTAACCAAGCCTTCGATGAAACAGTTCCATATCTCGTGATGAATCCACAAGGTGACACCATTGCTTCAGGAATTGGAACCTTCAATTCCAGCGGTTCTTTCTCCTTATTGTTCTCTGGAGAAAACATCATCGGATGCACCAATCCCAACGCTTGCAACTACGACCCAGCCGCCACTTGTATGTTCGGAAGCTATGGATTGTGTGAGTATGACTGCTACGGGTGCATCGACCCAGCCGCATTAAATTACAATGCCGAAGCCACCATGGATGATAACTCGTGTTGTTATGAAGAATGGTATACTATTGCCTTTAACATGGACCATAATTGGATGTATCAAAGTTCTGAAGGAAACGGAGTATCTGGTTTTTATCCCTTTCAAAACGGGTTTTGTTTTGATGGATCGTGCTCTGCACTGCTAACATGCAATTACGATGGAACTCCTCTAGAATTTACAGTGATGAATGCTTCTGGAGACATTGTTACTAGCGGGGTTTCAACTGAGATAGGTTGGGTATTCATCCCCCTTATTTCAGAAGCGGGTGATATTGGAGGATGCACGGATCCAACTGCATGCAATTTTGATCCTAACGCCACCTGTGAAGCTGGATGGTGCGAGTATACCTGCTTCGGTTGCACTGATCCGCTCGCATATAATTTCGATCCGACAGCTCAATATGAAGACTATTCGTGCCAATACAATTTAGCACTTCCATTGTTTGAGGCAAACACGGTGGTTATCCCCAGCGAGTTCAGTTATTCTATTGCATTAAACATGACCTTTTTGGGTAACGATCCTCCATATACACTTTCAAACAGTCTCAATGATGAGATCCTATTTATTTCAAGTATGGGCACCTTCAATCTTGGGCCCTTCGAATGCGGAGAATCCGTAGTTATTACCATTACCTCTCAAGAAAACGAATCATACACGATCGAAATACAAGATCCCTTCAATGGAGATTGTACTCCCCCTGGTATTTCCTCGACACAAGAGACTTTTACCGAACAGCTCTTTAAGGTATTTCCTGTTCCAGCAAGAGACGAAGTATATATCACCGGTCCTTTCGATGAAAATGACCGCATCCAAGTTCTGGATTTGACAGGACGTGTAATACTAGAAAAATCAAGGACCCATTCTAGTGCGACACGCTTGTCACTAGAAACTTTTGAAAGTGGTTATTTTATAGTAAAAATTTACAATGAGGAGAGATACTACACTGTGCCCTTCCTTATTACAAAATAGGATATAAACGTAAAATCAGAATGCCTATCTTGCATCCATGATTGGTTTTATAAAACGACTTGCTATAACCCGTCTGCACGGGAAACACATCAAACACCCCACTTCTTTTGCGATTGCCAAAGAAATACGCTACATGCGTGTTACTTTTTTGCAAAGACTAAAGCAATCCGCCTTTATCATCACAGGGATGTTTAGTGCGGCTTTCGGCCTCGACAGCTTTCTCCTTCCCAATTCTTTCATAGATGGCGGAGCAACGGGACTCGCACTTCTTGGAACGGAAGTGACTTCGCTTCCACTTGCGGCCTTGTTGATAATCATCAACGCGCCATTCATTGCCCTGGGCTATAAAATATTGGGAAAAGAGTTTGCCCTCAAAACATCGCTCGCCATACTTAGTCTAGCAATTATACTCGCATTCGTGCATTTCCCAGAAATCACCAATGACAAACTGCTGGTGGCTGTATTTGGAGGTTTCTTTCTTGGAGCTGGTATTGGACTCGCCGTTAGAGGAGGTAGTGTTTTGGATGGAACGGAAGTACTTGCGATTTTTCTCAGCAGGAAAACTAGTGCTACCATTGGCGATATCATTCTTGTGATTAATGTATTCGTATTTTCTTTAGCTGCTTATCTACTCAGTATTGAAACAGCGCTTTACTCCATGATTACGTACCTCGCTGCTGCAAAAACAGTCGATTTCATCATTGAAGGAATAGAAGAATATACAGGTGTCACCATTGTTTCGTCACACAATGAAGAGATCAGAAGCATGGTTACTACAAAACTTGGACGAGGCATGACTGTCTACACGGGCAGGAGAGGCTTTGGTAAAAATGGCGAATCTTATGACGTAGAAATTCTATTCACCGTCGTAACTCGTTTGGAACTTACCTCCCTTACCAATGAAATCCAAAAAATAGATCCCAATGCATTTGTTGTGATGCACAGTGTGAAGGATACAAGAGGTGGTATGATTAAAAAAAGACCACTGCATTAGTGCCCATTCCCCCTGCGTGTTGCTCGATTAAACCTCCTTGCGGAGAATATTGGTAAAGGATACTATTATTAATGAAGTTGGATTTTGATGTGAGCCATACCTCACCATTGTCACGCACATCCACTGAAGCATAATCTCCATTTACAAATAGGTCTCCAGGCAAGGTTGGTTCATTCACTGATAGGCTATACACTCCATCATTCACGTACATTAATTGGTTGGTATTTGAATTGAATTCCAACACCGAAGCGTGGTCTCCTACTTCTCCTATCTGCTCACTCCAAATAACCAAATTTGTAGAAGGGTCTATTTTTACTAGTCTACTTGGCGTCTCTTCAATAATTGCAGAAAAATCTTCATTATAAACTGTTTTTCCCATACACATTACCCAAAGCTGACCATCGTTATCTATTTCAATATCCACAGGTCGATCGCCCACTTGAACGGTCGAAATCACTGTGTTAGAATTCAAATCAATGACGGATACCGAATTATCTTCCAACCAGCCTCCACTATTGCATACATAAAGCTTATCACTGAGCACTTGCATTCTTTCTGGCCCGTTGCCAACCGATATAGTAGACTCTACCGTATTGGTAGAGCCATTAATGACATAAACTGTTCCTGTAAAATTTCCGCCGCTTAAATAAAGCTTCCCATTGTTTGCCTTCACAATATGCCTAGGATAACTTACCCCGGCAATGGTCGCCACGTTCAACCAATTGCTAAGGTTAAATACTTCCACCTTGTTATTATTATTTAGAACGGCGTAACCCTTTCCATCGGTATTTAAAAACGAAGTAAGCACATCGCCAAGCCCTACGCCGTTTGCCGCGAGATAAGGATCTGCGGAAATTGCGAACGAATCATTCATGAATGAAATAGTGGCATTATTTGATAAGAAATTCCCTTCATTGACAATGTATGCACCTTGAGCACTGAGTTCTGGCACGGTCTGCGAAGGAACCTCTTCATCTTTTCTACAAGAGAATAAGATTGAAGAAACCAACATAAAAAGAAAAAACTTTTTCATAGCAATTTATTTTTTTAATTGAATACTCAAATTGTACTGAATACTCCAAACTCTCCCAGGCATAGCGTAGGCACGGATCATCTGGTACTGCTCGTTCAAAACATTCTCACACCTCAATCTGAGTACATGTATCCCTTCTCTATCCAACCTCATCCCAAAGTGACCATCGATGGTATAAAAGGACGGCATCAAAGGAGTGAGACCTTGTCCCATAAACTCTTGAAAATAACGAACCGAAGTGAATCGAAAATTGCTCCCAAACTCCCATCTTTTCCATAATAAATCTAATCCCGCAAAACCCAATCCTGAAGCAGTATAAGGCAAGATGAATGCTCTTGTCTCATTCCAATTCGCGTCATTCACCCCACGGGTTCTATTCCATTGATAACGCGCAGTGGTAAGAATTTTGAGCGTCCGAAAACGATACTCCATGTCAGCAGAAAAATTCAATGTCGCGGATCGGACCGTTTTATAGTTAACAGGAGTCCACTGCTGCAATGGCACCCATTGAATCCAATTCTCAATAGACTGATACAATCCTTCTATTTTAATCGATGATCGCCACGCAGATGACTCTAGCAACTTCCAATGAAAACGGGTTGATACATTCCAACCATGTTCTGGTAATAGATTTGGATTACCTGATGGTTGCCAAAATCGCTCGTTAAAATCTGGAACACGGAATTTTCTTCCTCCTTGAATCAATACTCCTGGAGCAAAATCGCCCGCTTGCTTTTCTTCAATTAAAATCTTCAGTCCAAATGCTGGGGAAGTCCTTAAATCGGATCGATGCTCAAAATATATAAAAGCTTCTGTTTGGATGTACTGAGTGCATAAATACTTCACCGAAGCATTTACTACTTTTATCCACTCTTCTACTTGCCCATTCTCGAAATTGGAATTACGGGCTACAGCTCGCTGAATCCTTCCATCAGAAAACACTTCCCACCTTCTCTTTGACCAAATATAATTTACAGCAAATTGATCAACGACTGTTCTCAATCTAGAATCAATGGTAGCTGGAAGAAACGCATTAAAATAACTCCTATACCGCTGAAACTCCTCACTCCGATTGAAGCTAACTTTCCAATGACCAAGAGCAGTAAACTGGAATTCTCCCCCCCAACGAAAAATAGAATCTACCTGATTCGCTATTACATCGTTGTCCACGCCCATGATGCCCGGAATATTCAATCGACGATGTTGCCACCAACCGTATACTCTAGCATGTAAGTTTCTCCTTTCTGAACGCCAACCAAGAGTCCCTTGAACTGCATCTTGAATGGCATTATTGTTTTCTTGCAGTACCAATGGGCTCCGAAGTTGAAAGATGTCTCTGTATTGAAACTCGTTGCGATTGCTTTCTTTTAGAATTCTCCAATCGGTAAAAAATGCACCCAAATCATCCGTATACTGCAATGCACCGAAGGTATTCTGCATAGAATTGATGCCCGAAATCCATTTCACCTTTCGTTGAGATTTTCTTGGAGATTCCAAACCCAATTGTGCTGAAAGACCACCTTGGCCTGCATTTCGGGAATGCCCAAAACCCAAAACAGGTTGATCAAAGAAAAAGGAAGGAACAAGCGAAAGATCCGTAAGGCCAAGCGACGGCGAATTGATTACCAGGTTATTCCAACTCACTACGGTATGATCCGAGGCTCCCCCATTGATTCGCGCCGTTATCAACGATCCCTGCGGACCGTATTGTAACACCTGCGCTGAGTTAGTAATCTGAAGCATTTGGCCCAAACTCGAAGACGCATAACGTTCCCTGTTCAATGAATCAAGCGTAGAATGAAAGCCATAACTGTTAGAAACAAACTCTAGGCTTTGCAAATCCTTCTCCTGCATCGTTGAATCCGATTGCGCACAAACAGAATGCGCAAACGCAGACGCTGATATTAAAGATAAAATGTAAGTCTTCATATCCTGCAGTGCTTCTTCCCGAGCACATTCGGTTATAATTCGAAATGGCAGGTCTTCTGACTTTCCCAGGATTCCTGTCTCCTTCCCGATCTCTTCGACCAGTGGATGCTGACTTGACAGGCCCCTTAATTATGGGATTACAGCTGCGGGCACAGTTCGCGATTTTCACGCGCTTCCCTTTTCATTTTCTTTCATCGCATAAAGAAAGAAAAACCGTTTCGCGTTGCAAACATAAGTAATTTCTATCTTTACCACTCAAAAGGAATGAATATTGCCTAAGAAAAAAAATGAGGTTACAACTTCTCATTATAGGATTTATATCTTTTGCCAATTTATCTTGCATGGCGCAAAATAATTTGCTACCCCAAGACAGCAGTTGGCTACGTCGTTTTCATACAGAGATTATTTCTACTGAACTTCAAAAACCAACACTGGACAGTATTTACTCGCACTATACCTTTGAAATGTATGCTGTAGATCAGCAAATAAAAAATGTACAACAAAGTGAACAATCAGAAGAGTCCATTAACACAGAGGTTACCGCTTTAAACGAAAAAAGAAAAAATCTGAAAGAACTCCGCGAACTGGATTTAACCGCACGCCTTACAGATGCGCAAAGAAAAATCTATTTCGAAAAAATTAAACCTGCCAAGCCTTCTGTCCTTCATTTTGGAATGAATCACGATCGAGCCAATTGTGGTGTTTGTAAGTGACTTCCTAGGTCTTTTTAGCAATCCTGAATTACTTTTGTCTCCATGAGATATTTTGTCCTGTTTTCTCTTGCGGTCACCTCTTTGATAGGTTGGAGTCAGAAGCCGCTAACGGATTGGGTTAACCCATTTATCGGCACAGGTGGTCACGGACACACTTATCCGGGTGCTACCATGCCATTTGGAATGGTCCAACTTTCTCCAGATACTCGTTTGACCGGTTGGGACGGATGCAGCGGTTATCACTATTCTGATAGCATAATTTATGGATTCTCTCACACCCACCTGCAAGGCACAGGAGTAAGCGACTATGGGGACATTCTCTTCATGCCTACTAACGGGAAAACTAAAAATACGATCAAGTGGAATGAGGCTTACGCATCAGCGTTTTCTCATAAAAATGAATCAGCTGCTCCCGGTTATTATCAAGTAAAACTTGACAACTACAATATTAATGTCGAGCTAACCGCTACCGAAAGAGTAGGTATTCATAAGTATACACTCTCTCCCAACGACACCTTACGACTTTTTATTGACATGGCACACCGCGATGAATTGATTTCTTACGATTTCAAAACATATGGAGATACCGTCATATATGGTCATCGCATATCCAAGGCATGGGCAACTGAACAACACTGCTACTTTTATGCGGTCTTCTCTAAACCATTTCAAAATCTGGAACAACTTCTTGAGCAATCAGAAGTGGAAAATGAGTTTGGAGAAAAAAGTGTGATACTCGAAGAAAAACAGCTCTTCTCTGTTCTTTTTAGCCCCTCAAAAAACAACGAACTCATCGTTAAGGTAGGTATTAGCGGCACCGATTCATGGGGAGCTCAGCACAACCTCTGGACAGAAGCCCCTCACTGGGATTTAAATAAATACAAGCAATCAGCTCAACAAAAGTGGGAGCAGCAAATGCTCAAACTCCCCATTACCTCCAATGATAAGGACCATCAGACTAACTACTACACTGCTTTATATCACGCCTGCACGACTCCAAATATCTGGAGTGATGTTGACGGTAGATATCGAGGAATAGATAAGGGAATTCACGAGGGTGGAAAAAGAACTCAATACACCGTTTTCTCTCTATGGGACACTTTCCGCGCATTACACCCGCTCATGACCATTATCGAAAAAGAAAGAACGGGAGACTTTATTCAATCTATGCTAGACATGTATGAACAAACATTCTCTTTGCCCGTTTGGGAGCTTGCGGCGAATGAAACAAACTGCATGATTGGTTATCACGCGGTGTCTGTGATCACGGATGCTTATGCAAAAGGTATAAGAAATTTTAACACAACTACAGCGCTCAATGCAATGATGGCGACCTCTCTTAATTCTCAAGAAAAAGGTGAATATTATGAAAAAGGATTTGTGCCTTCTGAAAACTATAGCGAGAGCGTAAGTAAAACGCTGGAATACGCATACAATGATTGGTGCATTGCACAGTTTGGAAGAATGGTAGGAAACGATGGCATTTATGAAGAATATATGACCCGTGCGCAAAACTGGAAAAACGTATTTGATCCAAAAACTAAATTCATGAGACCACGCCGCAACGGCGGTTTTCCGGAACCTTTTGATCCATTTCAAGTTGACTTCAACTTTACTGAAGCAAACGCTTGGCAATACCGTTTCTTCATACCACACGACATAGAAACCTTTATATCATGGGCAGGTGGAAAAGAAAAAGTGCTTACGTACCTGGATGAAATGTTTACAGCATCTTCAAAAACCACAGGCCGAGAGCAAGCCGATATCACTGGACTGATTGGACAATACGCCCATGGAAACGAGCCAAGTCATCACGTAGCTTTTCTTTATAATTATGTGCTTCCAACTGATGAGAAAACCATAGATTTGGTGAAACGTATCCAAAAAGAACTTTACAAACCGACTCCTGATGGACTCTGTGGTAACGAAGATTGCGGACAAATGTCAGCATGGTATGTTCTAACCTCTCACAATGTATACAGCACTCTTCCTGGTATTGCCGAATTTCAGAGCTTCGGAACGGTGTCGCCTGAAATGATCGCTAAAGGAATAAAGTATTCACGCGCTCCTAAAAGTCGAATTACTTATGATGACATTGTTTCTGTACCTATTGTATCAGGACCATCGACTTCTTTTATAGACTCAACACTAATTACAATATCCCACCCTGATCCTTATACAGTGATCTCAGGATATTTCTACAATGAGAAAAACGATGTAACTGAAATCAGTACTCGTCAATTCTACATTAAAGAATCTGGAAAGCTGGTTGTAAAGGCTACTTCAGGTGATTATTCAAGTAAAGAAGTTACCGCTTTGTATTACAAACGCAATAATAATCGAAAACTGAATCTAAGTTCTAAATTCGACAATCAATACACCGGTGGAGGACAAGAAGCTTTGATTGATGGAGTAAAAGGTGGACTTGATTTTAAAACAGGAACTTGGCAAGGATATAGAGGAAATAATCTTATTGCTACCGTCGATCTAGGTAAAAAAGAAAATCTAAATTACATAGCACTTTCTTGCCTTCGCGATACCAAATCATGGATATGGTATCCAGTGAGAACAGAGTTTTACATTTCGGATGACGGAAAAAACTGGAAGTCACTCAACATTTACGAGGAGCTAGAATTGACCAATGAAACAGTGGATCACAAGGAAATTGGAGGAGCAGTTCAGGTTTCAGGTCGCTATGTAAAAGTGGTTGCATATCCATTAATTGAAATTCCCGAATGGCATTTAGGTGCAGGAGAAAGCGGTTGGATATTTGCCGATGAATTCATTATTAAATAATGGAAAACGGGATTTTCTTTAAAAATAAGTTGGCCCACACCACCATGTTTCCGCTGGGCCTACAAATAGATAAGGCAGAAGGTATTTATATTTATGATAAGAATGGCAATGCCTATATGGATATGGTTTCTGGCATTGGTGTCAACAATATTGGACATGGAGTGAAACCCGTGATTCAGGCTATCAAAGACCAACTCGATCGTCATATGCACGTAATGGTGTACGGAGAGTACCTTCAGGAAAGCCAAATCGCTGCTGCAAAAGAGTTATGCAGTCTTCTTCCAACAACGCTGCAAACCGCATTTTTTGTAAACTCTGGCACTGAAGCCAACGAAGCAGCATTGAAATTGGCGAAACGTGTAACGAGAAGAAGTAAAATTGTGAGCTTCAAAGGTGCATATCATGGAAGTACGCATGGCTCATTAAGTGTTAGCGGAAATGAAAAAAAGAAGTTTGCATTCCGTCCTTTGCTACCGGAGGTATATTTTATTCGCTTCAATGAACCCAATGACCTTCATTTAATCGATGACAAAACAGCTTGTGTCATCATGGAAACCATTCAAGGCGATGCTGGTATTCGAATACCCGATGCGACATACATGACCGCATTAAGGCAACGCTGTACTGATGTGGGCGCTCTCTTGATACTCGATGAAATTCAATGTGGCATGGGTCGTAGCGGAACCTGGTTTGCTTTCGAACAATACGGCATTGTCCCCGATGTTTTAACACTGGGAAAGGCATTAGCCGGTGGAATGCCCGTAGGTTGTTTTGTTAGCAGTGAAGAAAATATGCGCCAACTCACTCACGATCCCATTCTCGGTCATATTAGCACTTTTGCTGGTCATCCGGTTATATGTGCTGCCGTGGCTTCCACTATTCAACACATGAAAAATGAGAAACTTGTGGAACAGGCAGAAAAAAAAGGGTTATATCTAGCGAATGCGATTCGCCAATTACCAGGCGTCATAAATGTCAGACAACGGGGATTGTATTTTGCGATTGACCTGAAAGATGAAGAAACAGTATACAAAGTTGTCGAAGAAAATTTAAAACAAGGTGTCATAAGTTTCTTCTTTCTCTCTTGCCCTAGCAGTTTTCGTATAGCACCTCCCCTATCCATTAACTATCAAGAAATTGACCTTTTCTTGGAGGTACTAAGAAAAACACTATCGTCTTTGTAGGAATAACTGCCTTCTTTCAACTAGGAACTCCTAACATCACCTTATCAAACAAAGGAATGCACTTCGTTAATGTATCTCACGTTCCGATTGCTCTCGGGCTTTCTTTTTTAAACATCACCATTCATATTGATTCCACTTTTGATAATTGATCTCCAACCATTTTCTACAAGCGCCCTCAGAGTATCAAAAGTCAGTGTGCTTTCCTTTGTATCAGGTTTCACTTTTCATGCCTCTCACTGCACTTTCCTATTTATTCGTATACTATATTTGAAATATGAAAAACATATTTATTCTTTTAACCTTTATCCCACTCCTTGGAAGAAGCCAGAGCGACAGTCTATTCACTAAAGATGGATATTTTATTGGTATGAAAGCCGATTTCATGCAAGAGTGCATGAGTTCCGCTACTTCAGAACACATGGAACTGGGGGGTAAAAAGATGAGTTTTTACAGCTACTGCAGTTGCATGGCTGACAATGTTTTTCTGGAAATGGAAATGAGCGAACTTGAATCCATCCAATCAGAAGCCGATATGTTGCGCTTATTTACAGGAGAAAAATACCTGCCTCTCCTTTTAGAATGTGCAGAAGAATACCCCATGGATAATTCTATGACATTTTCAGATAAATCAAAATATAGCGATATTGAAAAACAACTTGGATATGCCGCTTGTCTGAGCGAAATCAAGGCAGATCCGCAAGCTTCAGCCCTTCTAACAACCGAACAAGCAGAAAACTATTGTTCATGTGCAATCGATAAAATTTATGAAAAGGGATATACGCTCGAGCAAGTCATGCAAGCCGAAGATACAAATAGTGAAGTGTTCAATGAGATTGTTATGACTTGCATGATGCAAGCGATGGCAGGAAATATTTCCATCGATGAAGAGACTTTCGTCCGCACTCCTACAACATACAATCCTAACGATATCATAGGCTCCGCTAAAAAATCAAACATCCCTTTAATTTCGAATGGTGCACAAAACTTTAAAATCAAACTGACTTTCGGGGGAAAATCTTCTTATTTTTTACTAGACACCGGAGCAAGCGACTTATGTGTTTCTGAGGAATATCTTTTTCAGTGGATGGATCAAGGACTAATCTCAGACGATGACTACTTAGGTTTGACTAAATATGAGCTGGCAGACTCGAGAATTATTACTGTAGAAATGTACGAGATAAATGAAATTACTATTGGAGACTATGTGGTGAAAAATGTAACTGTGGCAGTTGCCCCTGAACTTTCTCTCTTATGCGGACAGAGTTTACTAAACAAATTCAAATCATACAAAATTGATCCGACCAAGTCCATCCTCACATTAGAGCGATAATATTTTATGTCCATGAAACCAGAAAACTCATTCTCCTCTTTACTTTCAGGGATAAAACTGGTTATAATTTCTATTGTAGGTATTGGAGGAATCCTCAAAACCTGCCTTCGAAGCAGTGATGAGTTTGTGGACATGGCACGTTATACAGACGATCTAGAAATCGTCTATGATGCATCTCGTGGAATCGATAGAGGCAACGATTTAAGAACGGGTGGTAAGTGGAATGCACTTGTAGAATTAGATGTTACTCGGCTCTCTGCGTCTGCCATTCAAGAGAGGCTTACTCTTTTCGAAGTAACTCACCTCGATCGACTTGATGACGCCAGCTTTGTGAAAAAAGCATGGAAGGATTCCGAAGGATTTAGCCCGGGTATGAAGATGATTTCGCTTCAGTCACAACTGATGCCAGCCCCTGTTCGAAATGCAATGTCGTATGCAGACGGCAGTGATTTATATCCTATCATGATGGGTAAGTCTGTCTCCAAAGCAGAGGCAGATGCCATTTTCGAATTGTTCCACGTGAGAGTAGCACATTCAACAAACACTACACCCAATCATAGTTTTCTCACAACGAATCAATATGTAAAAAGCCCATTGGAGCATTCAAGTCAAGAAAAGTTAATTTCCGATCTCCCAGAAAATGGTTTCTATATTCGAAACACCAAATCGACACAATCTATATACGACTACTCCCCGCCACGACCGTCGAAAGAAACGGATTTGAATAAAGTTTTCTATACTGAGGATTTGCCGCAAGAATCTGGCAAGACCCTTTTTCTAAAAGACATTCGTAAAATCTACAAGATTAGTAAAGTCAACAAAATTCTGAGGGATGAAAAATCGAAAATGAAGATGGTGATCATTTGCCCTTCCTCAGTTGACTCTATTGCCGAACTCTACCAGTTCACTCATCAGGAAGCGCTGGAATTTAAGAATGCATGTGAGAATTGGAAAAAACTGCCCTATTTCGTTTTCTATCCTACGTTGCAAAATATAAACCTCTACGTTGGAAATATGAGACAAGAGCAAAATACAATTGTGTTACTACCTTCTACCTTTCAAGACCAACAGTACCGAATTCCGTTCTATTCACTTAAGCTCAAATCCAAGAACTCACAGGAGAAGAATGATGTTGTGGTAGTTGGAACATTCATTCAAGCAGTAAATTCGATTTCCAAAAAACCTATGTCCCCTGCTGCCTTCTTTCTAGAAAAGCTGCCCGAAGCCATTGGCAACTTGCATTATAAACAAGGCATTCAAAACCCATTAATTATTGATCTTAACATTGGTTACAATTATTTAAGACTTTGCGAACCATATATTGCGCCTTAGAAAACAAAGAACATTCTTAAGATGAAATTCAGAAAGCGAATACGGGTTTTCCCAGGGTTTACTGTTAACTTATCTCGTTCTGGAATCAGCTCTACAGTTGGAATACTAGGCCTGAGTTTAAACCTTTCTAAAAACGGAACTACTCTTAATACTGGTATACCTGGCACTGGCTTATATGACCGTCAATATTTAGGAAAAGGACAGAAAAAAAGTACATCTGAAATAAAAAATTCGGATACGCGAACGAACGTCTTTTCAAATAATTCTTCTGATTGGATGGTTTATTCCAACCTTCAAACAGCAATATGAACTAGCCATTGAGGACCTGAAAGAATGCGAAACCTTTCTTCAAGAAGATAAAATTAGCATTGACCTTCAATCGGAAGTGGATATATCTTCATTCGATAAAAAATTAAGAATGGCTTTTGACGAGCTATGTAGCTCACATTTCATTTGGGACATTACCACCTTTACAGACAACGAAAATCAAAATGCGAACAGTCGTGGAAATAAAAAGGTGGAACGCAAACCGATTACTTTGGATCAGAAAGAACCACCATTCTTAACTTCCAACCATACTTGCCTCCATTTTCAAAACATCAATGGAGGGCATCTGTACTTTTATCCACACTTCTTATTAATCATAGATGATATCTATGAAGTGAAGCTTCTTCAATATCAAGATATCCAGGCACAATTTTTAGAAGCCACCGCTAGAGAAATGGAAGTTGTCGCTCCTGATGCCAAAATCTCAGGTGTGGGCTATTTATATGAAAGAAAAAATGGTCAGCCAGATTTGCGTTACAAACACAATCAAGAAATTCCCAAAATCACCTACGGAATGATAAAGTTTTCCTCTTCTAAAGGTCTGGACGAAACCTACAAGTTCAGTGCACTTGATAAGGCTCGGTCGTTTCACCAAGCCTTTCAAGATTATTGCTCATTGTTTTCTACTACTTAATAAACTCTTCGTCAATCATCAAGCGACGTAGGCGCTCTGAAGTGGTCTGCGACACGGGCACCAAAGGCAAACGCATGTAATTGTCGCAAATATCCAAATGTGAAAGAACCTCTTTTATTCCCGCTGGATTTCCTTCTACGAAAAGATGCTTTATTATTTCTAATAACTTATAATGTATTGGCCGCGCCTCTTCAAACTTGTTTTCCAGAGCTGCTTTTACCATAGTAACAAACTCCTTTGGAAATGCATTTCCAACCACTGAAATCACCCCATCTGCACCGGCACTTATCAATGGCAGAGTTAGCGCGTCATCGCCACTGATCACCAAAAACTCCTTTGGTGTTTCATGGATCACCTGCATGATTTGTTCAATATTACCGCTTGCTTCCTTGATTCCAATCACATTGCGACAGTCGAACGCGATGCGTGAAACCGTATCTGGTAAAAGATTTACGGAGGTTCGACCAGGAACATTATACAGAATGATGGGTAGCTTGGAACTTTCGCTCAACGCTTTATAATGTTCGAACAATCCATTCTGCGTTGGTTTATTGTAGTAAGGGGTAACAGACAAAACAGCGGTTAAACCAGTAGCGTCCAATCTTGAAAGTTGGTTTGCAATTTCCAAAGTATTATTACCGCCGATACCTATAACTACCGGCTTTCTACCTGCATTTGCGCTTAATACAGTATCCAATACAGCCTTCTTATCTTCTTTATCTAAGGTGACTGATTCGCCGGTAGTACCCATTACTACCAGATAATCCACGCCCCCTGAAATTAAAAATTCGGTCAACTTTTTTAAGGCTGGCAAGTCAGGTGTCAAGTCTTTTTTAAATGGGGTGACCATTGCCACGCCTAAACCTCTTAATTGATTCATTTTATTTTTGGGTTACTTAAATACATATTTAATTGTTCCATCATTTGTTCCGTGGAAGTATTGGAGCCCATGTTAAGTAGGAAATCGTAATATCGTTCGCCCTTGGTTCCTCGCAGACCAACCTTCATGCGGGCTTTGCTTTCCTTGAGCACATAATTCAATGGCACACTGTTTCCTCCACTTAAATCAAGGAGAATATCAAAATCTTCTCGAAGAAAGGACTCCACATTCTGCAATGGCTTCAAGTGCCAATTCAAATCTTCCTTCGCAAAGTAGTTTAATTCTAGCTTTTGTACTTGATAAGAGGGAAACTTCTTCTTTCCCTCATTCACATATCCTAGGCAAATCACGGATTTTACATCGAACTGCTCCTTGAGCTGACGAGCATAAAATCTGATTTGATTATAAAACGATTCATCTGAATCCAAATAGAGCACACCTATCCGCGTAGCACTATTGAAATTATAGCCGCGCCGTTCTCTGTTAGGCTCCGGCTCACGATGTAAAAATCGAATGCCTAAGCGCTCTTTAATTGATTGAATGAACTTCATATAGGAAGCAAAAATAGGAACATCGAATTTGTTTCTACATTTGGACCTCACCATTTATTGATATATGAGCCAAAACTCCCGTGGTCTATCCCTTTTCGCACTGACGATGATTGCTATTGGAAGCACTATTGGCAGCGGAATCTTCAAAACACCCACCGACATTTCCTCCGCAGTTCCAAATCCTATAGAAATGACGGGATTATGGATACTTGGAGGAGTAATATCCCTATTTGGAGCATTGGTTTTCGCCGAACTCGGTTCCCGTTTCCCTCAATCTGGGGGACTATACACGTATTTGAATAAATCGTATGGCTCACTTCCTGCCTTTCTTTACGGGTGGTGCTTATTGGCTGTTGTTTCTTCTGGTACCATTGCGGCATTGATTATCGTATTTGCAGACTATATGCAAAAAATAATTGGGTTTTCAGATGACATGAAAGCTCCATTTGCCGCTATTTCTATTGTGGTGCTTACACTATTCAACACCTTCGGAATTCGCTCTAGCGAATGGTTTGCCAACGTTTCTACTATATTGAAAATAATTGGAATCTACGGATTGTTGATTCTTGCTTTACTCTTAGGAGAGCGCGATGCATTCGCTGCCACTGAAGCCTTGGTACTGGATCCCGCCGATGATGGCGGCCCCAATTACGCCGGAGCTTTCGTTGGTGTCCTATGGTCTTATACCGGATGGCACTATGCTAGTTTTGTTGCAGGAGATGCCAAAAATCCTAAGCGCAATGTACCTCTGGCCATGCTTTTCGGTACCGTTGTAGTCACTTTGTCGTATGTACTTTGTAATATAGGTTATTTGCGAACCCTCGATGTCTCCACCATTCAATCATCGAAAACGGTTGCTGCGGACGCATTAGAAACGGTAATCCCTGGCAGCGGTATAGCGGTGTCTATTCTTATCGCTATTTCTGTATTTGGTTGTGCTGGTCTATATATTCTGGCCACTCCACGAATCATCAAACAAATGTCTGCTGAAGGATTGTTCTTCAAAGCGTTTGCAAAAGATCATGAAAAAACAGGAGTACCATTAAACGCGATTGTTCTTCAGTCGGCATGGGCCATTGTATTGATTTACATGTGGAATGGTTTCGAGGATCTATATACCTATGTAACCATTACTGAGTGGTTCTTTCTTTTAGCCACTTGTGCAGCTATCTTCCTAGTCAGGTCTAAGAAAAATAGTACTGAATCATCAGGCTTTAAATCGCCACTTTATCCAATACTACCAATCATATTTTGCACAGTGGTAGCGTGGTTTATTTATATGAACGCGGAATCAAAAAATCCAGCTGCATATTTCGGATTATTGGTCATTCCAATAGGAGCAGTGGTATTTTTGATCTTTCGCCGCATCCAAAAATAAAATATTCTAAGGAATAAAAATCTTACGAGTTCGCATGGCTCTTGAGGTTCTCAAAAACACCAAATAAACGCCTGTGCTTAATTCTGGTGCAGATTTTATTTGTGAGTCATTCGCTATCACTTGCTGGCTAAATATCATCCTTCCATTTACATCATACCATATAGCTAGTACATCGAGTGAGGTAGGATTGTGCATGGTTACTTGTTGGGTATTGGAAGAAAACAGTAAGTCGACATCATCCAACGCTTCTGCACTCGTATTTGCAGACACGCCAATAATCAATGGCAAAACGAAAATTGTTCCATAAGCTGTATTCGCTGAATTACCAATGGTATTCGCATAAGTATAAAATGCCGAGACCGTAAACGTTACATTGAATGTTCCTCCAGCGTTCAAATCTCCAGAAGAGAAAAACAAAGGCCCTGCCGTGGAGGTAACATTATGAGGACCGCTAACCCAAGTCCATTGAACGACATCACCCTCTGTTATTTCTAAAAACTGTGGATTGAAAAAAGGTGGATTGGTGGTGCTGCCAAGCTGGCCTCCAACCTCTACGTTCCAAGTAATAGCATGAGATAAAAGCGATCCTTGTAGCAGAACGCAAACAAAAAGGGAGGAAATAAAATGATTCATAGCCTCAAAAATACGTTAATAGAAGCAAATTGTTTCGGCTCCCCACAACCTACAATCCACAGGGGTTGCAGCGTTTCAAGGCGCTGAAACCCTTAAAAAATGCCGGGTTTATGAACACATCGCGTATTTTATTAACAAAAAATCAAAAAAACCGCGTCACACCTTGCTTTCATGAGAATTACTCTTCTACATTTGGCGTCATACAAGCAAATGCTTGAATGTTTAACCCTAAAAATCAACAAATACAATGAACAAAGCAGAATTGATCGAAGCTATGGCTTCAAACGCAAAGATTTCTAAGGCAGATGCTAAGAAAGCTTTGGATGGATTTATCGAAAGCACTACAAAGGCTCTTAAGAAGGGTGACCGCGTAGCGTTAGTAGGTTTTGGTTCTTTCAGCGTAACTAAGCGTGCTGCTCGTAAAGGACGTAACCCACAAACTGGTAAAGAAATCACTATCAAAGCTAAGAACGTAGTACGTTTCAAGGCTGGTGCTGAGCTTCAGACCAAAGTGAAGTAATCTTTGCTTAAAAAACTAAAACCGTCTCGTCTCTGACGAGGCGGTTTTTTTTTAACCCTATCTTTGAACCATGTCGCAAGCGCTTTACGATGTACTTCGTGAACATCTCACTCCTCGTAAACAAGAACTTTTTGAAAAGATCGTCCTTCAACGTACAAGGCACATTGCGCTCGTCCTAGAGGACACATACCAAACCCATAATTCAAGCGCAATAGCGCGCTCCATGGAAAGCTGGGGAATACAAGATCTTTACACTATTGAAAATACTCACAGCTTTCATCTTCATCGCCGAATTGCTAGAGGTGCCTACGATTGGCTTACGGTGCATCGATATCACGAATCCACTAACAACTCGATGCAATGCATTCACGACTTAAAAGCGAAAGGATATAAAATTGTTGCCACCGCATTGCACCAGCAAGCTGTTCCTATGGAAGAGCTAAACATTGAACAAAAAACTGCAATTGTAATGGGCACAGAACTAACCGGTGTGAGTGCTGAAATTTTGGAACTCGCTGATGAAAAAGTAGTTGTTCCAATGGTCGGTTTTACAGAAAGTTTGAATGTATCAGTGGCTGCTTCCGTAATCATTCAACACCTTAGCCATCGCCTGCGAAAATCAAATATCATTTGGCAACTCTCTGCGGAAGAAATGCTAGAGCTAAAAATAGATTGGGCACGCAAAAGCATTAAATGGAGTGATTATTTGGTGGAAATGTTCGAAAAAGGGGAAATAAAATAATCCCGGCACTTCTTACCGTTGGTATCTTTGAACTCCTTCCTATTGGAAGTAAAATTACCCAAGCATGTTCCTCATTTTTGATACCGAAACAACGGGCCTTCCTCTATCATGGAATGCTCCCATCAACGATACTGGCAATTGGCCAAGATGTGTGCAATTGGCATGGCAACTTCACGATTTCTCAGGAAAACTCATACATCGCGGCAATTTAATCGTTCGCCCGGATGGTTTTACTATTCCTTTCAATGCAGAGAAAGTTCACGGAATATCGACCGAAAGAGCATTACGCGACGGTGAGGACTTAACTACAACTTTAATCGCATTTAAAAAAGTTTTAGATCAAGCAGTTTATATCTCGGGCCACAATATCGAATTTGATATCAACATTGTTGGCTGTGAAATGGTGCGCGTGGGTTGGGATGCCTCCATTATTACCTCCAAAAAAACTCTGGACACAAAGGATCTTTCCACTGAATTCTGCGCCATTCCAGGAGGAAAAGGTGGTAAATTTAAATGGCCTACCCTCACGGAGCTGCACACGAAATTGTTTGGCTTTGCCTTTCAAGAAGCTCACGATGCAGCTTTCGACGTTGACGCTACGGCAAAATGTTTCTTCGGCCTCATTCAGAATAAAGTTATTTCGGTCCCTGAAATTAAGGATGGTGATATTATCCAATATGAACCGCCAATTCTAGAAGCTAGCAACTTCAAATCTGCTACCGCAGAAGTTAATGTTTCGGAAGAAAATATTGCCGTCATCAGCGAAACTAAACCGTTCGTCCATCTTCACGTGCATTCTCAGTATTCCGTATTGATGTCTACTACGGAAATTAAATCTATGGTCGCACGTGCAAAAGCAGATCAAGCTCCTGCGATTGCCATCACCGATCACGGAAACATGATGGGTGCTTTTTCTTTCGTTTCAGCTGCAAACAAAGAAGGAATTAAAGCCATCGTCGGTTGCGAAATCAACTTGTGCAAAGACATGCGCGACAAATCCAATAAGGACGATGGATTTCAAATTGTTCTCTTAGCCAAAAACAAAGAAGGATATCACAATCTCGCCAAACTCAGTTCTATCGGTTACACTGAAGGGTTCTATTATGTTCCACGAATTGACAGAAATACACTACTTCAATACAAAGAAAACATTATTGTAACTACAGGTGGCCTTTACGGTGAAATACCTTGGACTATCCTCAATGTTGGCGAGGAGAAGGCAGAAGAATTGTTTTGTTGGTGGAAGGATCTGTTCGGAGAAGATTTCTATGCGGAAATAAATAGACACCAACTTGAAGAGGAAACTGTAGTCAACCGAGCACTCATTCGGTTATGCGAAAAACATAATGTAAAGTATTTTGCTGCAAATAACTCCTACTACTCAAAGAGAGAAGAAGCAGAAGCACAAGATGCTTTGATCTGTGTGAAAGAAGGCGAATACGTTTCAAAACCATCACGCTATATAGGCAAAAGAGGACGTGAGTATCGTTATGGCCTACCAAACAATGAATTCTATTTAAAAACAGCTGAAGAGATGACCTCTCTCTTCGCGGACCTGCCCAGTGCATTAGATACCACTTTGGAAATTGCTGCAAAATGCGAAGAATATAAACTTGCTCGCAACGTACTTCTTCCAAAATTTGATATCCCAGAACAATTCCAAAATGCACTAGACTCTGCAGACGGAGGAAAAAGAGGAGAAAACGCTTTTCTCGAACATCTCACTTTCGAAGGCGCGAAAAAAAGATATGGAACTATATCTCAAGAAATAGAAGACCGTCTTCTCTTCGAGTTGAAAACTATTGAGGACAGCGGCTATCCTGGGTACTTTCTTATTGTTCAAGACTTTTGTGCAAAAGCGCGCGAAATGGGAGTTTCCGTTGGACCTGGCAGGGGATCAGCAGCAGGAAGTGCTGTTGCATACTGCATCGGAATTACCAATGTAGACCCTATTCGCTACAACCTTCTCTTCGAACGTTTTCTTAACCCTGAACGGGTATCGCTTCCCGATATTGACATCGACTTCGACGATGAAGGACGCGACAAGGTGATCAATTATGTGCGCGAAAAATATGGAAACAACATGGTGGCACAAATCATCACCTATGGAACCATGGCCGCCAAATCCTCTATCCGAGATGCAGGAAGGGTCTTTGAACTACCTCTTCCAGATACCGACCGCATCGCTAAACTCGTTCCTGACGTTGATCTGTCGGTAGTATTTGAATCGGATGATAAAAAATTAGGCGAAAAACTGAGTGGTGAAGATCTCGCTAATGCGAAACAACTCCGCGATATTTACAAAGGCTCGGGGCCCGAAGCGAAGGTCCTCAAGATGGCTGGAATTCTTGAAGGATCGGTTCGAAATACCGGTATTCACGCCTGTGGTGTAATCATCACTCCTGACGATATAACCAAGTTTGTTCCTGTGGCCACTGCAAAAGACAGTGATATGTGGTGTACACAGTTTGACAACAGTGTGGTAGAAAGTGCAGGATTACTGAAGATGGACTTTCTGGGATTAAAAACACTTACTCTCATTAAACACACCATTCGACTGGTCAAAGAAACGCATGGCATAGACATCGATATTGATGCCATTCCTTTGGATGATGAAAAAACATACAAACTTTTCCAACGAGGCGAAACAGTAGCCATATTCCAATACGAAAGTGATGGTATGAGAAAATACCTCAAGGAATTGAAACCCTCTGTTTTTGACGACCTCATCGCTATGAACGCTCTGTATCGTCCTGGTCCACTGGAATACATCCCTTCATTTATTAAAAGAAAACATGGCATCGAGGAAATCACCTACGACTTGCCAGACATGGAAGAATACCTAAAAGAAACTTACGGTATTACTGTTTACCAAGAGCAAGTCATGTTGCTTTCTCAAAAACTAGCCAACTTCACCAAAGGTCAAGCGGACGTTTTGAGAAAAGCAATGGGAAAAAAACAAAAAGATGTACTCGACAAAATGAAGGGTGAGTTTATGTCTGGTGCAATGAATAACGGACATCCAGCGGATAAACTAGAAAAAATCTGGACCGATTGGGAAGCGTTTGCATCCTACGCGTTCAATAAATCGCACTCTACCTGCTATGCTTGGATCGCCTATCAAACTGCGTATCTCAAAGCACACTATCCAGCTGAATACATGGCATCAGTGCTAAGCAACAACATGAGCGATATTAAACAAGTAACATTCTTTATGCAAGAATGCCGCTCACAAAATATTCCTGTATTAGGTCCTGATGTCAATGAAAGTGCCGCCCTTTTTGGTGTAAATAAAAAAGGAGAAATTCGATTTGGACTCGCAGCAGTGAAGGGTGTCGGAGAAAATGCAGTGGAGAGTATCGTAAAAGAAAGACATGAAAAATCATATCAAGATGTATTTGATTTCATGGAGCGAATTGATGCGAAAGCTGGAAATAAAAAAGTACTTGAAAACTTGGCACTCGCTGGAGCACTAGATGGATTTGGCATTCCAAGAGCAGCTTATTTTACACCTGATGGAAAAAGCGAAACCTTCATAGAGACGCTCCTGAAATATGCAAACTCACACCGCGATAATAAAAACTCTTCACAAGTATCCCTTTTCGGCGACATGGCGGAAGCAGCTATGCCAAGACCCTCTGCTCCAGCTACAGAAGGTTGGGATACCTTGACACAACTTTCAAGAGAAAAAGAAGTGGTGGGAATATTTATTAGTGGGCATCCTCTAGATGATTACGATGTGGAAATAAAAAATTTCTGCACTGAAGGAGGACTTTCTCTTCTCCAAGAAATGGATGCCAATAAAAATAAAGAGCTGCGATTAGCAGGAATGGTGGTAGACGCTCAAGAAAAGTTCTCCAAGGCGGGAAACAAACCTTTCGGAACATTCAAGCTAGAAGATTACGACTCACAATTTGAATTCATACTTTTTGGAGAAGATTACATGAAATTCAAACACCTATTGCAAAAAGGACATTATCTCTACGTAGTAGGAAGAATTCAACTGAAAAAATTTGGTCCAGGAGCCGACAAAGATCTAGAGTTCAAAATCACCCGTGTCGAGCCGCTTTATGAAATTCGAGCAAAACTCGCCCGATATCTTACCATTACGGTAGATCTTCAATCCGTTACTCCTCAGTTTATTGAGGAAGTACTCAAGAACATTCCTAACGGAAGTGGAAAAACACAATTGCGTTTTAAAGTTAAAGACGGTGCTCATGAATTACTTATGCCTTCTATGTCTTTTAATAAAGTTGACGTAAACAATCAAGTCGTAAACGAATTAAAAAAGTGGCCGGAAATAACCTTTAAATTGCACGAAAACAATTAACAACTAAATGAACGTCATGAAAAAGATAAACTTCCTACTCATAGGCCTCTTCGCTCTGGGATTTGCATCCTGTTCGATTGAAAAAAGAACATTTAGACCCGGTTATCACATTGAGTGGAAAACCGCCGTTAAAAATGACGGTAAAGAATCTAAAAAATCAGAAGAGATTAACAGCACTAGCAGCGTAGAAAGCTTAACCCAACACGAAGCGACTCTTACCCAACCTGATGTGTCATTGAAATCAGAAACTGTAGAGTCGACCTCAACAGGAGATATGGATGCTAATCCAACGGACCTTAAAGAAGAAAACTCTTATTCCATCTCCACGCATAAAGAAAAGAAAAGAGCGCGTTTAGAGGAAAAATTAAATTCTAACGAGTATAGATCAATGCCCTCTGAAACATCTGCTAAGGCTAATTTATCCCCTATGCCTTTCGAAAAAAAGAATGAAAATGTTCACTCTTCCGACCAAATAGTAGAAATCATTTTAGCCATTTTTCTTCCACCTCTTGGAGTGTATTTACACGAAGGCACTATTACTACAAACTTCTGGATCAGCTTGGTCTTAACGATACTTTTCTGGATTCCAGGATCTATTTTCTCTGTACTGGTCGTATTAGATCTTATATAAATCCACAAGCCAAAAAAAAAGGCATTCAATGAATGCCCTGATATTATTTAAGGGAGCAATGATCACAAATGCATAAACTCCTTCTTTGCCATCAACTGTTCTTTGCTTTCACGATGCTCTGGATCGTCCACACAACAATCAACTGGACAAACAGCCGCGCATTGTGGCTCATCATGAAAACCAACACACTCCGTGCATTTGTCGGTTACGATGTAATAAACATCCATGCTCACTGGATTATTGATTCCATCAGCATCTACTTCCGCACTGGTATTCAACGGAGTGATAATACCTCTCAAGCCTGTTCCATCGCTGTATTTCCATTCTGCGCCACCTTCATAAATCGCATTGTTCGGACATTCGGGCTCGCAAGCTCCACAATTAATACACTCGTCCGTTATCATTATTGCCATTGCACTTTCTCCTTTGGGTTTAATTCATTGCCTACTTTTGCGGTGCAAAAATAAGGAATAGTCCATGATTACAAAATCGGTCTTTAAACAGCGTATAGCGGCTTTTGTTCAGTTGGGGAACGTTTTGAAAAATCTTTCTACCGATCAACATTGGCCAGGATTTACCTGTGGCCTCACCAAAGAGGAGTACGAGGGAATGACATCTTTGATAGAAACCCTGTACCTTCAAAATGGTTGGTTCACGCCCCAAAATGTAAAAAATGCACTATACGCCTGGTCTAATTTACTTTCGGAAGAAAATCTCCAAGAATTTGCAAAACCGTACGTAAAAGAAGAAGTATCCACAAAAAAAATCGCAATTATTTGCGCGGGTAACATTCCAATGGTCGGATTCCACGATATCTTCTGTGTTTTGCTCTCCGGACATCACGCATTTATCAAGCTTTCATCAGACGATAAAGAACTCATCCCTGCAATGCTGATCATGCTAGAGAAGTTTGAACCTGAAATGAAAGAATCTTATTCTTATGCCTCAGGAAAAATGGAGGATTTTCAAGCGGTCATTGCTACAGGAAGTAACAATACCTCCCGCTATTTCAATGAGTATTTCAAAAACTATCCACACATTATTCGTAAAAACAGAACGAGTGTGGCGATAATCACCGGAGAAGAATCTGAACAGGAATTAATTGACTTGGGAAAAGATATCTTCTTGTACTTTGGACTGGGATGCAGAAGTATTACCAAGCTTTTCCTGCCAGAAGGCTATGATATCCAAAGGGTATTTGCCGCCATTTACCCCTATCATCCCATCATCAATCATAACAAATACGCCAACAACTACGACTATCATAAGGCGCTCTGGCTGCTCAATCAAGATGACCTCTTGGACAACGGCTTTATTCTCTTCAAACAAGACGCAGGTCTTCATGCACCAACTGCCAGTCTTTACTATGAATATTATGAAAACTTAGGTACGCTAAAAGAGTACTTACAGTCCATGAATGAGGAAATTCAGTGCATTGTGGGAGCAGATTATTTACCATTAGGCACCGCTCAATCCCCTCAACTGGAGGATTACGCCGATGGAATAAATACTATGGAATTTCTAGCAAGACTCTAGACAAGCAAGAATCCTTCGTTTTTTCCAAGAAAAATATGCCCCAGATTCGTTATTTTCGCCACATATTATGAAATTCATCTATTTTTTACTTTCTCTCGTCGCTGCTCTGTTTATCCTGCAAGGGTGTGAAACTGAAGTGGACTTGAATGCTGACTACAGAAGCACTACGGTGGTCTATGGTCTTTTGGATCCTATCCAAGATACCCAATGGATTAAAATCAATAGAACTTTTCTGGGAGAAGGAAACAACCTAGATTATGCCCTCATCAGAGACAGCAGCGAATATAAGTGGGACGAATTCAATAGCATTAGAGTGCATGCCATTGAGGACGGAGAAATTGTTGCCACGTTTAATCTGCAAGAAAAGGAGATTTCGTCAAAAAGCATCAATGGAATTTTTTATGGCCCAGTTCAAACAGTTTATTACTTCCCTACTCCTTCTGGACTCATTGCGGAACGTTCATACAGATTAGAAATAGACTTTAAAGAACGCCAAGATGTTAGTGCAGAAACTGAACTCGTGGCTCCTTCACAAATCAGCTTTCTAAATGCTTCAGGGCTGCAAGTAAGGTCTATTCCTTTGGTTCAGCGTACAAGTGACATCTCTTTTGAATACAAAACATTTACTGGAAATATAAATCCAGACGAAAGTGCACCTATCTACGAAGTAGCTCTTAGACTTTATTTAACTGAAAGAACCTACACGGATGCTACTCACACCATCTTGATTTCTGAAAGACCACTAACACTAGAATATCGATTAGGCAGTTTCAACTCCAATGATATCAATTCTCTTGGCAGAATCCCTTTTGCAATTAATGGAGAAAATATCTTTCAATACATCGGAGCTTCTCTAAATTCGGATGACAATATTGTTTATCAAATCGGAGAGTTCGATCCAACTGATACTCCTTTTGAAGGTACAGTCGCAATGGAATTAGTTGCTTACGCTGGTGGAGAAGAGCTATTTACTTACAATCAAGTGAACTCACCAACTACAGGAATTATTCAAGAACGCCCCACATATACCAATATAAATAATGGATTAGGGCTTCTCTCTTCTAGAACAGCAATACGCTTGAAGGACATACCAATGACAGTAATAGACCCAAGTCTTACTGCCAATACGAGCAATCTCCTCGCTTTGAGATACAGCGAATACACTTCAAACATCAACTTCTGCGACCCAGGAGCTGAAGCCACAGAATTTATTCCCGTTTGCCAATAACAGATTCTTTTGGTACATTCGCTTAAGCTAACAAGGCTCACGCTACTAATGAGAAAAATATTTTCACTCCCACTTGCATTTCTGTCTTTCAATGCATTTTCACAAATCAGCATAGAATCCGTGCATCTTCCGGATGCCAACGATGTGCTAATTCAACAAAACGCCACGCTTCTTACCGATTTTGATCCAGAACTTTCTGGCCCCTCCATGAATTGGATCTTAACGGAAGAAGACATTCAACCCGTTGGTGGAACAACCACTACCAACTGCATTGATGTCGCGAATACGCCTTTTACATTTCAATTTCTATTTAATAACCCATTTGACCCAGAACACAACTCCGACTATGGAATTGGGGTTGAAAGCTTCACTATAGCTGATCAATTTACTGTTGAAGACGCATACCTATACCACCAAAATCGTTCGGACCGATTTGCAATAACAGGCTTCGCAGCTTCTCTAAGCGGTATCCCCATAGGTGCTCAGGCCAACCCAGTGGATGTAGTTTATGAATTACCTCTCCAATACCTAGATCAATCTTCCTCTTTCTCCGAAACCAATCTAGAAGTTCCCACTTTCTTTACCTACAGACAACAGACAGATCGAGATAATGTAGTGGATGGTTGGGGAACCATTACCATTTGGGGCCAATCTTTTGATGCGTTGCGTGTGCGAACTGTACTCAATGGTAGTGATAGTATTTATGTCAATGCCTTTAATCTCGGATTCAATGTCCCTCGTCCTGAAAGTATCGAGTATAAATGGCTCACTCATGATTTCAAAATCCCTGTTCTTCAGATAAACGCTACAGCTGGGGTTATTACAAGCGTGGTCACAGCACCGATCATTACAGCAGTTCCAGATATAACCACATCAGCACAATTGGTATATCCAATCCCCGCGTCTGACATGCTGTTTACTAAAGGACTTCAATGGAACGATCGCATCCAAATCATGGATGCTTCTGGAAAAATGGTCTACTCGAGTAACCAAGCAGTGCCAGCAATTGACGTTCAAAATTGGAACCCAGGAATGTATTTCATACAAATTATTGGCTCAGATCAACAACGGTTCCAGAAGTTCATTATAAAATAATCATACGCGGTTTATTTTATCAAGCTTCCTCGTTCTACATCGAGTTCAATTCGTAGCCCGACTTCAATCTCCTGCTTTAGTTCTTCTACGTGCGAAATTATTCCCACTACCCTATTTTCTTTTCGCAGGGACTTGAGGCTTTCAAAAACCATCGCCAACGACTCGCGATCTAAGGACCCGAAACCCTCGTCTAAAAAGAAGAAGCTTCTCCCACTTTGGTGAATGCTCTTTAACCTTTCAGACAAGGCCAAAGCCAGGCACAGAGAAGCCTGAAAGGTTTGCCCACCGGATAGGGTACTCATCTTACGCGTTTTTCCACCATTCAAATAATCGCGCACCATAAACTCTAAATCATCGTTGAGCTCTATCCTCAACCGATTTCGAGTTAAAGCCATAAATCTCTTGTTTGCTGCTCTGCAAAGCTCTTCCAAATAAAAGCCAGAGATAAATTTAACAAACCCTTTGCCCTTAAATAATTTCTCTAATTGAGAAAAACGATCGTCCCTTAGCTGTAAATCATCCAATTCTTTCTCCTTCTCTAACTTTCGCTTTAAAGCACTTTCGATTGCCTCGAGCTCCGCTTTCAACTTTCCGAGTGATTCAGAAAAAATTTGGAAATCTGCTTTAGCCTTGGCTTCTCTTGTTCTTAATTCCTCTAATATTTCTATCGTGAGTCGGGAGGTGGTGGAGATACCCTTCAACTCATCGAGCCGCTTCGTTACATTGCTCCATTCAATGGCAAAATCATTGGACGACTTTCTCAAGGAATCAATATCTCCAATAAATCTTGAAACCTTCTCTTGAGCAGTAGATGTCCATTGATATTGAACCTGCACTTTTTCTAATGAGTCTTCACAATCACGCCGCTCAATCTCGAGTTCATTGAAATTCTTCTCTGACTCTAAAATCAAAAGATCAAGACCCGACAACTCTGAATTCAAAGCGTCCAAACGCTTCTTGACCTCGACCGATTTCATCTTTGTATCAAGAATAAAACGTTCTACTACCGCTATATCCTTTGATATTTCTTCGTCCGATTTATCCAAATAAGACTTCCAAAAATCATCTTCATTCTTGTTAAGCTCCTCTTCTATGCTATTCCACTTCGTTTGAACTTCAACACATGCTTTCTCTGCTATTTCCAACTCCTTTCGACATGCCTCCTGGTTAATTCTCCATTGAATCTCCTTCTGTCGATGACCAGAAGTGGTTGTTTCCAAACTCATTAAAGAATCGGCTACTTCAGAAAAAACTTTCAACTTTTCTTTCGCTTCTTGTATGGTTGTAACTCCGAAGGTCTTGATAAAACTTATCGCTAATGCCTTTCCCTCTGCTGTCTCCTGAAGAAGTTGCTTCTCTGCAATTAAATTCTGTTCTTTCTCCTTCATAGAAGTAAGAAATCTCTCCATTTCACTCCTATCATTCGAAAAATCAATCAATCGCCTTTGTGCATTCTCATAGGCTTCAAAAAGAGGATACTCCTCACTCTCATGAATGAAAGGATCTGGATGTTCAACGCTGCCACACAAAGGACAAGGTTCTCCGTCATGAAGCAAATGACCGTATTGTTGAAGATGTCTTTTCTCTTTCCATTGATCATAAAGCTTGGCTTGATAATCTGCATGATCTTGCAATTCTTTCAATACAACATTACCATCTCTACTTTCATTCAACGCCCACTTTTTCTCTACTTCTGAAACAGATGAACGCAAAGAAATAATCTCCTTCTCTAGCTTAGAGATGCGCTGATCCAAACTTGAACTACTAGACTCTATGGACTCAAGAGATTGAATTGACTGTCCAAATTGCATCAACACTTTCCGCTCTGGAATGGAAGATTTCAATTGCTTCCTTTTTAAATCAAGGGATTCTCCTTCCTTTAACAATACCTCGCCTGCTTCGGTGAATTGGCAAAATTTCTCCATCCAAGCATCCTTCTCAGAATTTCTATTATCTAATATATCCTTCAGAGCATATCGTTCTCTCAATCGCTTCAGTTGGTGAATCCGATCTTCTTTTTGAGGAATGCTCTCCTCTCTCAGAAGAAGCTTCTCAAGTTCTGGTTGAAGCTCATTCCTGCTTTCATTGCATCTCTCTCTCTTTGCTTTACTCTCAGCAATAGATTCTTTTAACTTGTCCAAGCGTGATTTCAATTCCTTGGCTCTGTCTTCTAAAGGTTTCAGATTTTTAATATAAACGTCATATAAATAAATGAATTCATTCTGTTCGGCTATAATTGATTTACGCTCCTTTAATTCCGCTAGCTGTTCGGTTAGCAAGAGATATTCTTTGACATGCTCCCACTCCTTCTCAGCATCCTTCAACTGCAATGAAAGCGTATCACTCTGCTGATTCATTTGTTCTCCAACACGAATTTGAGCACTCACCGCGTTTCGCTTGATCTCTGCTATCGCCTCATCCACTTCACCAATCCCTAATAACTCGCCCGATATGACATTCATTTGATCCTTCAGCTCAATTCTTATTGCTCTTGTTTGATCATACAAATCGAATGCATCTAACCCAAACAGTTTCTGAAGCATTTCAGCTCTATTCGAGGCACCCAGCTCTATAAACTCTTTGAATTTACCTTGAGGAATAATCATGGTACGACGCATATCTTCTGCCCGTATTCCCAGAATATCCTCTGCAGTTACATTGACTAGTGCTTCCCAGCTATTTCCTTTTTTCTCATAAAAATCATGATCTGGTCTTTCGAATTCTTCAAAGTTTCGCTTTTTTCTTTTTAAAGAAAATACGGCTTTGAAAATGCGTTCATTATTAAGACCTACTCCAAAATCAAACTCTACATGAAGTTTTTCTGAGGTCAAATGCATCAAACTTGCTCTATTGTTTTGCAAGCTCATTCGCTCTGGATCACCGTAAAGTGCGAGCATTATGCTCTCTGGAATCGTAGACTTTCCGCTACCTACTGGACCAAATATTCCAAACAATCCAGCATCAGTAAGACTTGTAAAATCTACTATTTGCCTTTCTTTATAAGAATAAATGCCCTCTAGTTCTAATCTCAACGGAATCATGCATTTCCTCCCTTCTTAGCTTTGATTTCACGAAATGCCTCCAACAGTTCCGCGTTTAATGTTTGTCCCGTTCTTGACTGAAAGTATTTTGCAAATAACTCCTCCGTGGATAATTCCAAATCCGCAGCACCCACTTTCATGCTCTCCTCATTTGCTCCCCCGCGTCTTTCAGGAATCAAATGCACAATTCTCGGATGTGCCTTATATAAAGAAGAACGAACTGCACTTTCTATCGCATCATCGGTTACTAACGTTAATTCTACATAACACTCTTGATGATGAATCAACCATTCTATTGCATCGTCATTGCTTTCAAAACGCTTTCTAATCAATGGATATCCAGAGTTTAATGGGTGCGCTATATAGGTCTTCTCGCCAGAATCATAAATAACTGCATACTTTGTTTGATCTGCTTCACTGAAGCTATAAGCCAGCGGACTGCTGCTGTAAACTACAGGAAAAGCCCGATTGTCTAAAGTTTGATAGCGATGTAAATGACCGAGTGCCGCATAATCCAATCCATTTGGAAGATCTTCTGTAAACAATGCTTCTACTCCTCCTACATGCAAAATTGATCGCTCTCCTTCCGGTTCTTCTTCTTTCAAACTTCCTTCTCGCATGAAAAAAAAATGACCCATAAAAATTCGCGTAGATTCCTTTCTAAAATAGTGCTGCGCATGATTGTGCCACTGCGTTTTTAGTATGGTTCTTAGCATCTCTTGAGCATTTTCCTTTCCCAGATACGTTCTCAACAATGACTCATTCGCGTAAGGAGCCACTATTATATCTGCTTTATCACCATCAGGAAAATCTATCAAAACAATACCATTCTCGGGTGACTGAATTTTTATTCCAGCCGAATTTACAATTTCAGTAATTGGGCGAGAATCTGCTCCTAACAAAAAAATCCCTAACTCTCTAGAAAGCGGTAACGGCGCCTCGACCAACACATGACTGTCATGATTCCCCGCAATAGCGACTACAGGCCTGCGTCCATTGGAGCTCAAACGAAACAAGGTCTTATAAAACAAATCCTGTGCTTCATGAGAAGGTTGAAACACATCAAATAGATCACCAGCAACAAGCACTACATCCACTGCTTGTGCATCGGCCAACTCCACCAACTCATTCATCACGCGCTCTTGCTCGGGCAGTCGAGAATACTCCAAAAGTCGTTTTCCCAAATGCCAATCTGCTGTGTGTAAAAATTTCTTTGTGCTCATCAATGTTTGCAACTTGTCAACAAATCTCTTCTGATTTTTGAAGATTATCACCAAAGAACTTAATTATTTTGTGAACAAGTAAAAACCGACTCATTACTCTCGTGATATTTTTTACGAGAAGAATTTTTAAAACTTAACTTTCTTATGCAAGATCTGCTCGATAAGTACGATTACGTTTTGTTGGACATCATATACACTTATAAGAAAAACAATAAGAATCAATTGATCAAACTCTCTCAACTGGAAGCAAATTACTGGACTCGTATTGAGCGTGAAGATTCAAAAGACAATCACACCGCTCAGCTAGGTGAACGTATTGCTCACCTATATCTCAATGGATACATTATCAATAAAAACGGAATGGGGTATACTTTGACCCGAAAAGGAAAAGAAGAATTAGTGATGGAGAAAGTAGAAAAAGCTTAATCCTCCAACTGTCTTTTTAAAGAGATCATTTTAATAGCCGTTATTGCTGCTTCTACCCCTTTATTTCCCAATGCTCCTCCACTGCGAGCTCTAGACTGATCTATATTATTGTCTGTGAGCACTCCAAAAATAACTGGCTTATTGTACTTCAAAGATACATTTTGAACTCCCATGGCACAAGCTTGACACACAAAATCAAAATGAGGTGTTTCGCCGCGTATCACACAGCCAAGGGTTATCACGGCCTCGACCTTTGTGTTTTCCAATAATGCTTGAGCACCTGAAGGCAGTTCAAAGCTCCCAGGAACATGAACAATTTTTATGTAATCCAATGTCACTCCACAGTCTGTTAGCGTTTCAAGCGCCCCACGTAACAGATTTTCAGTGATATCGCTGTTCCATTCAGAAACAACAATCCCGATGCGCATTGAACTTGCATCGGGAAGGAGTTCTTTATTATAAGAAGATAGATCTGTAGTAGACATCTTAGGCTTGACGTGCTTTCAACATAGCTAAAAGTCGTGTCGCTTCTCCCCATTCTTGCGATCTGTTGTCGTAGTTCTCTACGGCATCCTGCAAGAGTGATTTCGCCTTATCTTCCTTACCCAATTCAATGTATGCCTTGGCAGCTTTCAAAATGTACTGCGGCGCAGTGAAATTGCGGCTATCGGACGCTCCTGCTCTCTTAGCTGCTTTTTCCAACCAAGAAGCACCTTCTTCAATATTGCCTAACTGAACGTACATGTCTCCAACATTTCCAAGTGCGATAACACCAACTGCCTCGTCATCAAAGTCAGCTTTCTTGAAGTGTTCCAAAGCTTTTTCGTACTCGCCCATGTCGCGGTAATTGATGCCACACCAATAGTGTGCAACTTTTCCAGCCTTCGTTCCATCATATTTTTGAGCAACCTCTTCAAAACCTGAATAATCTGGGCCCCCATTGAGTGCCGCAGCAGAAGAATCTATTTCCTGCATTTGAATCGCTTTCCAAATAGCATTGTTAGCCTCTTTTTCTTTTGGGCCTTTTATTAAAAACTGATATGCTAGAAATCCAGCTAAAATCGCCACTATACCACCACCTCCAATCAAAAATGCCTTTCTATTTTTCTCGAAAAAGCTCTCTGCCTTTCCGTAAACTTCCTGGACACCGATTGTTGTATTATCGTTCTTTTGAGTCGACATAGTATAAAATTTAGAGGCGCAAATTTAAAAGGATTTTCGGGAAGTCCTAATAAACAATCAAGATGCTGATAATCAGGTTATTAAATTAAAACAACCAAGACAAACTAAAGAACAGCAATTCGCGTTCCCGAAAACAACCCTCCCACTTGCTTATATTAGCCCATCTATTATATCGCTTTAGAATGCAGAAATTTCTTTTAGTACTGATTCTCTCTTTTTCTACTCTCTTCATACAAGCCCAAAACCAGAAGAAATACCAAAGCCTACTTTGGAAGGTTTCCGGCAATGGACTCGCCAAACCGTCTTATCTCTATGGTACGATGCACGTAAGTGAAAAACTGGTATTTCAATTAGGTGATCCTTTCTATGATGCAATACAACAAGTAGATGTAGTGGCCCTCGAACTGGAGCCTGAAGCATGGCTCGATGCGATGTTTGATGGCCAACGATTCGGTGGTGATTTCGGTGATGATAATAATAACTTTAACTCAAATGGATCGAATTCGGAAAACTTCTTCGCCTTCGATCCAGACTTGCAAAGTACGGTAAAGAATATCCTAACCTATGAGCCACCCTTGCTCAACTATATGTTGTTCCGATTTGATGACTACGGCGGAGCCGCTGATTTCGAGGAAAACACTTGGCTAGACATGTACATTTATCAAACTGGAAAAAAACTAGGAAAAAGAACCCTTGGATTAGAAACATATCGTCAAAGTACCTATTACGGAAAAATGGCGCGCAAGGCTGAAAGAAATGCCAAAACGAAAAAAAGTTTCGACGCAGAGGACCGAAAAGATATGCGCGAGCTTCAAGCACAAATCGAAAGTGCTTATCGTAGACAAGACCTCGATCTTGTGGATAGTATTAGCATGCGTACCAATAGTGAAGCATTCAATCAATTTATTCTCGTGGAAAGGAATAGGGTTTTTGTGTCTTCCATTGACTCGGTGTTGAAATCTGGAAACTCAATATTCGCTGCAATGGGTTGCGCTCACCTGCCAGGAAAAGATGGAGTCATTGAAATGCTGCGTCAGATGGGATTTACGGTAGAGCCTATTGAGAAAGGAGCCCGAGACGCTAAAAGAAGAGAAAAATTAGATAAAGTAATTTTTAAAAGAGAATATCAAAATTATACATTCTCGGATAGTGTTTTGACATTCTCTTGTCCTGGTAAAGCATATCCCCTGCCTAGTTCAAACAATAGCGGCTGGATTGCATTAGATATTCCCAATGGAGCAAATTTTTCCGTGTACAGAATCAAAACTTATGGTGGTTTTCTCGGCACTTCCACCGAACAAGTGATGGCGTCCATAGATTCTATTTTGTACGAAGCGACACCAGGCGATATCATCCAAATGAAAAAAGTTACTGTCAGTGGTTTTCCAGCAGTTGATATCACTAACAAAAGCCGCCGAGGTGACATTCAAAGACGCAGAATTATTTATACTCCTGAAGAAGTGATCATTCAAAAAATTTCTGCCCTTAAAGACAAAGTGCAGAAAGGTTATGGTGATGAATTCTTTAATTCAATGAAACTCAATTACGAGAGAAAAAGGTTGGCCAACAAAACTTGGTTCTCTCCTGATAATAGCTTAAGCGCCAATATTCCAGGCGACAGAACGTATTTCGCATCTACTAGTAAACTCGATAGAACACCACATTTCGAGGTCAGCTCGTACGATCAAAACACAAATTCCTACTATTTCTTCCAACGATTCTATGATTATGAGCCTTTCTATCTTGACGAAGACCATTATATCGTAAAAACCATCGCTGATGATTACAAGAAAGACAAGAAATGGACTGTGATTTCTGAAACACAGCCTCAATTCTCTGGTAGTTTTCACTTCATGGATGGTCTTTACAAGAATAAAAAAGGGGAAAAATTGCATCTAAGATTCGTATACCACAATCTCAGCAAAATCGTATTGCTTGTGAAAACGGAGAACGACGAAATCGCTCAAAACTATTTTCAATCTTTTAAAATGGGTCTGCCGCGATATGAGCAATTCTATACTTATACGGATACCCTGGTCATGTTCAAAACCAAACTTCCGTTTGACTTAAATAGAGAGCAGATCAATACGGATTACGGTTATGAATGGGAATCTGAAGACGATATCAATGAGGCAGAGGGCAAAAGAGAACGCATCCGAATTATGCCGCCTAACGCAGCTGAAAGAGCATTGGTGCAACTAAGAAGATATCACAAATATTCTCAACTAGAAGACAAAAAAGAATTTCTTGACGATTGGAAAAGAGATGTATCTGAATACAAAGATTTTATTCTGAAAGAAGAAGATTTTCAAGAAACCCCTACTGGTTTCAGGGCTATCTATCAATGTGTTGATACTGCAAGCACTCGAGGTCTGCGGATCCTAAAGCATTTGCACAACCACTCAGAGTACACTATTACTGCGTCGTTCGATAGTACTATGGGGTACAGCGATTTCGTCCAACAGCTTTTCAACAACTTCGAGCCAATAGATACTGTTTTTGCGACGTCCTTATTTTCCAATGGAGGATCAACTTTTCTTAGAGATCTGGCTAGTTCGGACAGCACCACTCAAAGCAATGCCATTCTTTTATTACAAGAAGTTGCAATCTTGAAGGAAAATGCCCAAGAAATCAGAAGCATGATAGTAAACCTTCCAACAACCCAAGAAAAAAAGGACAAGGAGGAAATAAAAAACAATCTACTATCTGAGCTGTGGAGAGACACGTCGGAGGTCAATATCGAGTTTCTTACAAAACAATACTATCTCAACAGCGATAGTGCTCAGATGCAAAATAAGATACTCAGCAATCTGGGATGGATGGACACCAAAATAGCCACCTTGCGAATGAAAAAACTCCTCTTGGATGAAGCTCCAATTGGTGGAAGTAGATCGGGAAATAGTTCGCCTTTGAATTCCCTAAGAGACTCACTTCAACTAGCACGATTGATTTTCCCAGAAGCGCTATCGCTGGTGACGTTGGACGAATTTGAATATCCTACCTACTCCTTGTTGGCACTGCTGACCGATAGTTTGCAAGTAGACAAGAAAATTATCGAAAAAGAGCTGGAGATGATTCTTTTGGAGGCAAGGAATGAACTCAAGCGCGTGAATGGAATGGACGAAAAATCATACAATTTTTCCACAAATGCGCTGATGAATTTTTGCTCTATACTACACCCCTTCAGATCGAAGCCTGAGGTAAATGCATTCTTTGATAAGATTTACAAATCAAAAAAACGCAAGCTACTCATCGAATATATTTGGTTCAATGAAAAACATGGTATCCCCACTCCAGATAGCACTTTCGAGTTTATCACTGAAGAAAGGAAAATGGTTTTGGATCTTTTCTATCAATTAGAAGAGCTTAAAATAACAAAGAGAATGCCTGCAAGCTATGCTGTAACAGATTCATTGTTGCGGCTGTATTGCGAGTCGGAGTATGAGTCTACGTATGACAATAAAGGTAAAATCGATAAAGTAGAAATACTGCTTTCGCGCGATGAAGTCATTAAGGGTAAAAATTATACTGTATTGTTTGTAAAATTCAAGAAGAAAAGAGAGATGGATTGGCGCGGAACTGTCTTTATTTTGCCTAAAAATGGAGAGCCCTGGTCTTCAGAAATATGGGAGTCGGGAAACACCGCAGTGCTAGACAATAAAAAAGATCAGATGGAAGAACTGGAAGAGCTGTATAAGCGACTAGTTAGATCTCATCGAAAAAATGAATATGGAGACAATGCCTACGAATTTCAATCCTACGAAGGATGGGACGACTGATCCCCTCTCATCAATTGACACGCTGGCATTGCGTGCACTCTCCTTGTTTCAATTTAAGAACTACGAATCTGCTTCTTTGGAATTCTCCTCGCCTATTGTTTGTTTCTTAGGAAATAACGGGGAGGGAAAAACAAACCTCCTAGATGCAGTGCATTATTTGAGTTTTACAAAATCTTACTTTCATAATTCAGACGCACTCAATATTCTCCACGAACATGATCAAGCGGGAATAACAGGTGAGTTTCTGCGAGCCGGAAATCCAGAGTTAATTCATTGTGCTATTAGAAAGAATCAAAGAAAGGTACTGAAAAGGAATCATAAAGAGTATGAGAGGCTGGCTGAACATATTGGCTTGCTTCCCTCCATCATCATTACTCCCTATGACATTGAGCTAATATGGGAAGGCAGCGAAGTACGCAGAAAATTCATGGATGCTACCATCAGTCAATATAGCCCTGTCTATCTGGATCATCTTATGCGCTATAATCAGGCTCTAAGTCAGCGCAATCAAGTATTGAAATCCTATGGAAAAATGGGAGCGCCTCAAGAACTACTTGACCCTTGGGATTATCAGCTCGCTTTTCATGCATTGCCCATCTTTGAAGAAAGAACTCGATTTTTTGTAATGCTCGAAGAGGTATTTGCACAAGTATACTCTGAGATTTCAGGTGGAAAAGAACGCGGTAGTCTATCCTACAGCACCTCGCTCGCAGAAGCTTCAATGGATGACATTCTTAAAAAAAACAGAGAAAAAGATAGAATCCTAGAACGAACTACGGGCGGAATTCATAAGGATGATTTAGATTTTTTCATAGAAAATCAACCTATTAAAAAATTCGCCTCCCAAGGTCAGCAAAAGTCCTTTCTAATTGCTCTTAAACTTGCACAATACATGATCATTCGAGGCCGAAGTAAAGTACACCCGATCCTCCTTCTAGATGATTTATATGATAAAGTAGATGATCTTCGCGTATCGAATCTCCTAGATTGGATTCTTGATAAAATAAAGGGTCAAGTTTTTATTTCTGATACTCATATTGATAGAATTCCAGACCTCCTTCAATCTAAAAAAGCAGCATTTCAGATTTATAAAATAGCTCAAAACACTTGCCTTTCTCACTCTACCTCTATTCCACATCATTAATGCTACGGATTGAATTATCCCTTGACCATGTCTAAACGTAAAAATCACGACCAAAGTCTGAAAGATGTTATTCGACAAATGCTCGATGAAGCAGGATTGCGAAAAAAATTCGACGAAGCCTCAGTCATTAGGGCATACCACGAAGTATTAGGCCCTTCCGTTTCCAACCGTACCAAAGTGGTCAAGGTGAGAGAAAGAACTTTGATTGTGAAACTAGAAAGTTCCGCGCTCAAAGAAGAACTGAGTATGAACAAGTCTAAACTCCTCCAATTAATCAATGATCATTTGGGAGGTATTTTCATAGAAGATGTAGAAATTTGGTAGGTGTTTTCGCTTCATCGCTGTATATTGCAACGACAAAATCTGCAGGTAAAACCAAGATGAAGAACCTCATTCGTATATACCCGAAAATATGCTTATTTGGCTTTGGTGCCATAATGTTCACTGGCCTTGTAGCGGCGTACAGTCACGATCAAAAACCCGTGCCTTATCATTCTCAAGAAGAAATGGTATCAATGATGATGAATGTCAATGGCCTTCCTGTCGGAGACAACGGCGTTTTTATCGGTAGCGGTAAGTGTGCCGGCTGTCATGGAATAGATCCTATCGGCAGCGCAAACATGACTATGGAAGGGGAACATGTCAGCCCTACTGAGAACTGGAGAGCAACCATGATGGCCAATTCTGCGAAGGATCCACTATGGCTAGCAAAAGTGGCACATGAAGTATCAGTTAATCCCGACCATGAACAAGAATTAGTAAACAAATGTACCAGCTGTCACGCGCCTGTGGGAAGATTCACTCACGAAATGCAAGGTGGTGAATTTTACTCGATGGAGCTGTTACAAGAAGACTCCCTAGCTCGTGATGGCGTTAACTGTGGGGCATGTCACCAACAGCGAATGGAAAATCTTGGACAACACTTCAGCGGAGAACTCTTTTATCATACAGATACCATCTGGGGTCCATATATCTCTGAAGAAATGAGCTTCCCGATCTTTGAAGCAGCAATGACGAGCTTCGTAGGATACGCTCCCGTAGGAAATCACAAAGTTGCAAAATCGGAATTCTGTGCTGCTTGCCATTCCCTACTTACAGAAACAGCAGATTTAGAAGGAAATTTAACTGGCGACAAGTTCGTAGAGCAAGCAACCTATCACGAATGGTTGAACTCTAGTTTTAACAGCGATGGTCCGAGCAATCAAGAATGCCAAGGCTGCCACATGCCACGAATCGAAGAACCCATTGTTATTGCATCTGGATATGCATTTCTTCCTGGAAGAGAGCCGTTTGGTCAGCACTGGTTGGTGGGAGGAAATACGTTTATGTTGAATTTAATGAAAAACAACATTGAGACTTTGGGTATTACTGCCTCTGAACAAAACTTCAATACAGTCATCGAACGTACTCTGGACATGCTTCAGAATCAAAGTGCGGAAATAGAAATTATTCCGGGTGAAGTGGATGGAGACACTGCACGCTACACGGTTAAAGTAGCGAATTTGGCTGGACATAAACTCCCAAGTGGATATCCTGCAAGAAGGGCTTACTTAACTTTCGAAATGCTCGACGAAAATGGAAACACTATTTTCCATAGTGGTAAACCTGAAGTCGGTAACCCTTATGAGGTGTTCGGAAATGACTTACCCTACGAGCCTCATCATGATTTGATTTCCAGTGAAGGTCAAGTACAGATATACGAAATGATCATGGGAGATGTAAACGGAGATCCTACTACGGTGCTTGAGCGCGCTGCAACAATGCTGAAAGACAATAGACTTGTGCCCATAGGATTCAGTACTCTGCACAGTGCTTACGATACAACTGCAATTGTGGGAGCCGCATCTACTGACCCAAACTTCAATAAAGTGGCTGGCATAGAAGGCACAGGAACAGATGAGGTGAGGTATCATATTCCCGTCAGTGGAATAAATGGAAATGTTACAGTCAAGGCTAAGATCTTCTACCAAAGTGTTCCTCCTCGATGGACAGAGGAGTTGTTTTCAGTCGACCATCCTACCATCAATGCTTTTGAAGCCATGTACTGGGAAGAAGGCCCTGCTTCTGTAGAAATGGCCGCTGATGAAATGAGTTCCACACTGGTCGGAATGGAAGAAAATTCACGTGGGTTTATACTTGGCCCTAACCCCACCTTAAATGGATGGATAACGTTACAAAATGGAAACGATGTGGTGCGCGAAATAAAGATTTATAATCTTCAGGGAGCGCTTATTGACGTTCGATGGGTCAACCAAACCAACGCACAAATCCAACTTCCAGCACCGAAAGGTACCTACCTCATAGAAATCATTTCTGATAAGAAAAGACGCATTGAGAAAGTGGTAAGGCAATGATAACCTTCAGAGATGTTCGTCCTTCGGATGCTGAAAGAATTACTGCGATTTATGCCCCTCATGTTGAAAGCTCCGCAGTTTCGTTTGAATTAACCGTTCCCAGCATTAGCACAATGCAACAACGGATAGAGCTCTATACAGCAAAGTATCCGTGGATCGTGGCCGAAGAAAATGGACTCGTTATCGGTTACGCTTACGCCTCTTCTTATCGGGAGAGAGAAGCATACCGATATTGTGTAGAAACTTCCGTATACATGGATGAAAAAGCCACTCGAAAGGGAGTGGCTTCAAAGCTTTACGATGCGTTATTTCTTCAACTATCTGAGTCGGGTTTCAAACAAGCATTTGCGGTGATTACACAACCGAATGACCAAAGTGTTGCTTTTCATCGCGCAAATCACTTCGAAGAGTTTGCACTTTACGAAAAAGTAGGATACAAATTTGATCAATGGTTTGACGTATTGTGGATGCGTCGATGGATTCCTTAAACACCAGCACCACAAAGTACCGCTATCCCTTTATCATTCATAATTATCCGCTCTTTATCAGCATCTGCAAAATAACTGTGTTCATTCGAGGCATGGGGCATCATTGCAATCAGGTCGACTTCGTTCTTCTCCGCATACATCAAAGTTTGCTTCGCAAAACCAAACGAGAAAACGGACATATCTTCAGTAACTTCTTTATAATGGACTCCATGTTCTTTGAACATTCGAATGGTGATCTCTTTGTTCTCCAAAAGTTCTTCCGCTAAGTCCTCTCCAGGTCTTTGAATTAAATAAATGATTACTTCGGATTGACTGGATTTGGCTATAATTCCAGTGGCTTGAACCAATTCAAGATATTCATCGTGACTCCCAACTGGCAAAAGAATCCTTCGAAAATGATCTACAGGTGTGGATTTCTTTTGAACCACAACACTTGGACAAGGATTCTCCTTTAACAAATGAAGAATATCAGAACCCAACAACAACTGCCGCAATCCTTTGGGACCATGGGTTCCCAAAATCATTAATCCATAGTTTCCGTTTGCGCACGTGGCATTGATTGTAGGAAGAACTCTTCCCTCTTCAATGACTAAATTAGATGCAATGCCGGCATCACGAAGATCTTTCACATAAAACTGAAGTCTACTTTCAGCTTCCACACTTTCTATCAATTCATGCACCACATGGAATAAATCCACTTGTAATTCAAACTCTTCCTTCATCAACATTGCTTGCTTGATTGCCACTTCTGAAGCTTCCGTGAAATCAACAGGAACCAGTACTTTGAGTTGTAACTTTGCCATATAACAGTTTTGCCCAAATATATAAGATTTTCAAAAAAAAGCCCCGCCTAGTTAGAACTTAGACAGGGCCTTCGTTTAGTTGTTATGAATTCTTAAAGCATGTCGTTCGCAAGATTAGCTAGCTCACTTCGCTCACCCTTCTCTAAAGTCACATGGCAATACAATTCTTGACCTTTCAATCTTTCGATGACATAGGAAAGACCATTGCTCTGCTCGTCCAAGTAAGGAGTATCTATTTGACGAACATCACCAGTTAAAATGATCTTCGTATTTTCACCTGCCCTTGTAATTATCGTCTTTACCTCGTGGGGTGTAAGATTCTGGGCTTCATCAACAATCATAATGCAGTTGCTAAGACTTCTGCCTCGAATAAATGCCAATGGACAAATCGTAATCTTTCCCGCTGCCTGCATCTCATCGATCGCTTTTCTCTTCTTCTCGTTCTCACCAAATTGATTCTTAATAAAGTTCAAATTGTCCCATAATGGCTGCATGTAGGGATTCACTTTCTCTTCAGCATCTCCAGGAAGAAAACCAATTTCCTTATTGCTTAATGGAACAATCGGTCTTGCCAAAAACAACTGATCATAAGTATTCTTTAACTCCAATGATCCTGCTAAAGCGAGTAATGTCTTACCGGTGCCGGCTACACCGCTAATGGTGACAAGGCGTACTTCTGGATTCAGAATGGCATGCATCGCAAAAGCCTGCTCCGCATTTTTGGGCTTTATACCGTAAGCATAAACCTTATCAACCCTTTGCAGCGACTTTTCCTTTCCATTGTAGTAGGCAAGGGCACTACTTTGATGATTTTTTAAAATATAGAAATGATTGCTCAACTTGTCTTTTCCAAGAACTGTAATCTTCTTACTCTCTCCTTCTTGATATAGCTTCCGAATAAACTCCGCGTCTACTTCTTCCACCAGCGATTTACCGGTGTACATCATCATGTTGTCTTTTACTTTTCCGGTCTTGTAATCTTCCGCAGGTAAATCAAGTGCTTTCGCTTTCAATCGGAGATTGATGTCCTTCGTGACCATAATCACCTTCGCCTTTTTATCTTCAATCTGAAGTTGAAGCGCCGCGTTGAGTATCTTATGATCATTCTTCTTGACATCAAAAATCTTCTCTGCATTCGCTGGAAGTTCATCTGAATTATTGAGGATGATCTTCATCTTTCCTCCTTGCCCATTGTTCAAAGGAATCCAATCTTTTAAACTATGGTCTTCAGATAAACGATCAATGATTCGAATGCATTCCCTCGCCTCAAAATTTTTAATATCATTCCCCACTTTAAACTTGTCTAATTCCTCGAGTACGGTGATGGGTATAGCGACGAAATTGTCTTCAAAACTGTTGATACAGTTGTGATCATGAAGTAATACAGATGTGTCGAGCACATAAATCTTTCTAACTTTCTTTGGTGCTGGCATAAGCCTTTAGAATTTGAAAGTGTAACAGTAATTTCCCTTTTCGGCTTTGTCCCGTTGAACAGAACCATCATTCGGTTGTGATAAAAGTAAAAGGATGACATATTAAGTCAATATTACCCTCTCATAGTTATTAACCAATAAAGGAGAATAACCTCCTTGAAAACGAGATATTTGAAAAATCGTGTTAATTAATGAGAACCAAGACATGGAACATGCAACGGGAACATGGAAAGGGAACATGGAAGAAGAAAGAAGTATTTCAGAGATAGACAAAACCCCTTTGCGTTCTCTGCGCACTTTGCGTTCGAATATTACCATTCAATAAAAAAAGCCAGCAATGCGCTGGCTTTGGTGTCACCGTAGGGAGTCGAACCCCAAACCTTCCCGACCTCAGTCGGGATGCTCTATCCAGTTGAGAATACTTTTAAAATAAAAAAAGCCAGCAATGTGCTGGCTTTAGTGTCACCGTAGGGAGTCGAACCCCAAACCTCTTGATCCGTAGTCAAGTGCTCTATCCAGTTGAGCTACGGTGACATTTTCGGGGCGCAAATATACGAAATCTTCGTTCTTTTGCAAAAATACTATTAAAACCCTGATAATCCGAAATTTACTAAAGGGAGAATGTCGCCATTAGCCAATAATTCCAACCACGCTGCTCGTAGTCGAAATAACGCATCTGATCGTTACTGAATTGAAATCCTATATCAAAACCGTACTTATCCTTAATAAAAAACTCCATTCCCATGGCACCATAAGCCCCAAAACCAATCCCTGTGGGGGCGTTATCAAGAGTAAGAATCTGCTGTGGGTTTTGGGCCCCAATGATTAGATCAAACGTATTTTCTCCCACTCGAATTTGATTCTGCTGCATTTGAACCCCCAACATATTGCCTCCGAATTGAAGATAAAAGTTGGAAATTTCATTAATTAAAAAACCCTGACGATAACCCAAATTTATCTCAAAACGCTGCTCTGAGCCAACGATATCGAAGGTGCGAACATCTTGCTGTGCGTTCAGTTGCTGACCTGTGCCTACGAATCGTAACGTGAATACATCAGTGGTTCTCAAACGTAGGGCGTTCAAATTAAAGATGACGCCTCGGTATCGATCAAAACTATACTTCAATTGCACTCCTACCCCTAATGCCGGGCTGTACCGCATATTGATTGGACTGCTATCAAAAGGAACCTCTACACCAGTAGCATTAAATTCATTCTGAATACGCTGCACATCGAAGATAAATACGTTCGGGTCCAGTCGCTCGGCAATCGTCAATTGATCAACACCGTCTGCCCGTCCAAGGGTTCCTATAAGATTGGTTCCATTGTAAATATTCGCTGTTTTCTTTGATGCGAAGTAGCCGCCTAGGCTAATTCCTATACCAAAGCCTCGGTACTTTTCCATGTCTTCCTCTTCTTCTTCTTCTTCCCAAAGAGGTTCGATATAACCTGTATAGGTGGAGACTTCAGAACCAAGAAAGGATTGTCCATGAACTAAAGTCAATACACACAAAAAGAAAATTGTAAATGAAAGCCTCATATCAAAGTTTTTTCAAAGATAAAACCCTAAACGGAAAATCCTCCTGAATAACATTTATTAGAAATTTCCAAATAACAAGAGACTCGCTAGCACATAACCCAAGTTCGAAATTCCTTAACTTTGGATCATGCGATTTGCCATCACCGATATTGAAACAACCGGAAGCTACGCCTCAGAAAATAGCATTATAGAGATTGCGATTTGCTTGGTTGAAAATGGTGAAATCATTGAAGAATTTCAAACGTTTTTGAATCCGCACAAAAAGCTATCATCCTTCATTACGGGATTAACGGGAATCAACGATGCTATGCTTCGAAATGCTCCTGACTTCGAGGATGTTTCAGATGAGATACAAGAACTGTTTAAAGACGCAGTGTTTGTTGCGCATAATGTCAATTTCGACTACAGCTTTTTCAAGGCTGAATTTGCGGCCCTAGGTGTCGATTTTCAACCGCCTCGTTTGTGCACTGTAAAACTCGCCAGAAAAGCTTTCCCTGGTAAAATATCCTATGGATTAGGAAGTATGTGTAAAGATCTCAATATCTACAACTCGGCGCCTCACCGCGCCATGGGAGATGCAAGAGCCACAGTAGAACTTTTTTTCAAAGCACTTCCCCTTGTTACGGAGGATGATTTCAAAAAATTACTTGGAAAAAAGAATGTAGAAAATTTTCTACCCAATCATATAGAAAAAAACAATTACGATCTATTGCCAGAAGCTACAGGTGTCTATTACTTCCTTGATAAAAAAAATCAGCCCGTTTACATTGGCAAGGCTAAGAACATTAAGAAAAGAGTGAAAAGCCATTTTAGCGGAAATTTAGAAAGTGCAAAAGCTCAAGGATTTATAAAAGAAATTTACGCTATTGATTTTAAGACTACACATGATGAATTAATCGCCTTGTTGCTTGAAGACGCTGAAATCAGAAAGCATTGGCCAAAGTATAACAAAGCACAGAAGAACCGTATCCAACGTTACGATATCATTCATTACACCGATCAAAGAGGATACCTACGACTAGCATTAAATAAGGGCAGCAACGCTGGATCTCTAAAATCCTTTACATCTTCTTTCATTGCGAAATCCTGGTTGATAGATACGGCCGAAAGATTTCAAATCGATCTTCGTCTTTGGGGAATACACTCGGGTTTGGAAACGGACGAATTACCCAACGTGGATTCTTACAATGAGCGCATGAAGGAGGTCCTACAAACAATAGAAAAGGAAAGAGCTACTTTCTTACTGCACAAAGAATACTCACCCTCTCCTATCACCTCCTTTATTCTTGTCGAGAAAGATATCGTGAAGGGATTTGGAACCATTGACACTTTAGAAGAATCTATTTCAAGTATTGATCAACTCCTATCTATCATCACCCCAATTCCATCCACGGAAGTGAATCAAAGTCTTATTCTCTCATACCTTGAGCAGCCAAGAGGCTGGAAAATAAAAAAGATAGTTAATTGAAATTGCGCTTGCCTCGATAGACTTTCAAACTCGTTAAATTTCCTTTCCCTCCGTTCGGATTGTAGATATAATATTTGAAGCGCTCCGCTGCTTTAGCTTCTTCTATTGGAATTGTGGCAACAAACCTTCTCCACTGACCCTGCTCACTGGCTCCCAACTCCAACATTGATTTCGACCAATAAAATATTTGATCATCTCCGGTATGTCCTGAAACCACTAAGTACACATCGGATCCACTCCCCATCTTAAAAGCACCTTCAATTGCAAAAAAATCGACATTATTCAATTCTTCATCTTGTTTCCAAAAATCGCCTGTTAAAACAAATTTATCCTCTTTATCCATTACAAATTCCTCTTCCAAAAGCTGAGTCGAATCGAACGCACTCCAATGGTAGTTAGGAGATATTATATCGAAGATACTATGAGTCAACTCTGATCTTCTTAACAGCAATAAACCCCTATGACTACCCACTATTTCCAATTTTTCAAAAAAAACTGGATTTACAGAATGTATATCAGACAGAACAAAATCCCTTTGTACTAAAACAAGATCCCATGGCCAGATAATCATTTCTGAAAGCCTTTCCTTAGTTGTGGTCATATTAGAATAACCTCGTCGCTCGGAAAGCAATAATGGAAGATTGGGTACTGTTGCATCAGGAACGAATAAAACAGTTTCTCTATCATATCCAAGTGAATCCAAATACGTACCTAAACCTTGATAATCGTTGAGTGTCTTCGTTATTCGACTTTCTGGATTCGATTTGGATCTCTCACCGGCCAATGAACGTGCGTGAAACCACGAAGGAAACAAAACCAAAAGAACAAGTACATGAAAGAAGTAATAGCCTTTAGGAAAAATCCTTTTCAAGAATATAATTTTCTGAGAAAATAAAAGTACAATTGGGAGAAAGAACACCTCGAGGAAGTAATAATCATGATGAATAAATTGCTTGCCCATGGCAATAAAAAACGAAATAGCAAAAAGAAAAAAGATCACTGTAAGTAGATTCCAACTATCACTTCTCGCATTCCAAAATTGACACAAAAAAATGACTAACACTACCAAAAGCGCCACCCATTGAGCCCTATGAAAATAAAGTTTCGTTACATTATCTTTCAAATATTCCAATCCATCCATCCACTCTCGAAAACTTCCAAAAGGCATCAATGAGGAAAGAAATATACTTCCTCGATTCTCATCGACACTCTTCAAGACTATAAAATGAAATACTATTCCAACGAATACTAATAGCAATATCCACAAATCATTCTTCCTTACTCTACCTAACCGAATTCTCGCGAATACTTCTATTCCCAGTATAGCGAGCAACCACATATAATTCGTTGACCGCATCATTGCTGCGAATAACAATAATAGGATAGCTGCTAAAAGCCCTTTCTCACTTTTTAAATACTTAGCATACACAAATACTCCGGCAGCGGCAAATGTGAGGGATCCCAATCCAGGCAAAACAGCAGTGCTGTAGTATTGAAAAAGAGGAGTGCAAAAAAAGAAAAACGCAACCAAGAGCGCACTCCAATAGCAAGCAGTGACCAGATTGATTATTTCAAAAATGAAAATCAAGAGCAACAAAGCGAAGAAACAATAGTAAATTCTAACTATTACAATGTCTGAAACAGCATCATCGACAAAAAAAGATATAAGCCAAGGTTGAAACTGAAGATCACCAGCGGTTTCCGTTGTGCGATAATATCGCAGGCCATTATCAGGAAATTCCGGATTTAAAACGTACGTACTTGGAGAAACCAAATCATGGCCATTCTCATTGTATAAATTAATGATAGACAAATAATCGGATTGTGCCCATAGGTGAACACCGTCAGGAAATTCTGAAAAAGGCTCTAACGGAAAAAGATAAGAGACTAAAAAAAACAAGAAGTATGCTGCAGCGCGTTGTATCAATCTATCAGAAGTTGTTACCTTTTAAAATACTTAGCGAAGACGAACGCGATATCAACCCAGGATTGATCCCTAAAACACCCTCTGGAATGGGAACTCCCAATGCAAGGTAATACTCCTCCCAAGCTGGAAAAAACGATCCTGTCTCTGGATCTATAAAGGTCATGGGAGCATCTATGAATATGCGTCCTCCATTTTTATCTCTAAACGCATCTGCAATAAGCTCACTGCAATAGTACTTATCATTATTCGGAAGAAACGCATCGTCATAGGGCTGACCGATTTTCGCCCTAAGAAAGGTTATGGCAGAAATCACATCTACATTCAAACGAGGTCGACCTATCAGAATGTTTGTAAGCGAGTCCTTATCTCCACTCCTTTGTAAAAATTCCTCCAACGGTGTAATTACCACAGCGGAGCCTATTGCCTCGATTACGACTAAAGAATCTTCTCCTTCCTTTACAACTACACCGCAGTGCGAAAAATCTCTTCTATCAACGCCCTCTGTTACCTTCTCAATGGCATCACAGAGTGGACCACAATCAAGGTCTTGAAATAAAATATCTCCCTCCTTAAATGGCAATATTGATGATTCTCTCTCCACACAGCCGAATAAAAATAGTGACAGTGTGAAATATATAGCTGTCCTCATGATCGTTAATTTACCACGAAGATAAAGCAAGCGAAGGGAGTCATTAAATCGCTCTACTGAAAATAGGAACATTCATATCGCGATCTAGCAAATACTCATCAAAAATCGCCACGACATTGCGGACGAACATTCTTCCTAATGGCAAAAGTTGAATTTTATCTCCCACCACTTGAATAAGCCCGTCCTCTTCCAACAAAGGAATCTTATCAAGTATGTAATCAATATGCGCTTCTCTTAACTCTGAAAAAGGAATGTTACTCTGGTCGTTGCACATAAGTGAGAGTATGAATCTACGGATTACCATATCCCTTCGTGACAACAAATGACCTGCCGCAATGGGAAACTCACCGTTTCGTACTTTATCTTGATAGATCTCAACAACCCTTTCATTTTGGCTAAAAGCACTCCAAGTATCAGTAATGGCCGATGCACCTAGCCCTATCATAAGCAAATTACTTGATGTTGTATAGCCCATGAAATTACGGTGCAATTCTCCTCTACGAAAAGCACACATCAGTTTATCCTCCTTCCGGGCAAAATGATCCATACCAACGGCTTGATATCCCATCTCTAGAAGTTCTTGGCGACCTCTTCGATACATATGCCATTTCCTTAGACCCTGTGGCACATCTTCATCGTTATACCTTCGCTGTACTTTGCTCTTCCAAGGCACATGCGCATAAGAGTAAAACGCAATACGGTCAGGGCGCAAAACCTCTACCTTCTTAAGGGTTCGAGAAATACCCTCTTCTGTTTGACCAGGAAGTCCATAAACAAGATCAATATTCACCCCTTTAAAACCCATTTCCCTAGCTTTCTGAAATACATGTGCTGTTTGTTGAAAGGTCTGAATTCTATTGATAAGTCCTTGAACAACCGGATCGAAATCTTGAACACCAATACTAATTCTATTGAACCCAAGAGCACGCAACGTTTCTAAATGAAGATCAGTAGTATAATTCGGATGCACCTCTACTGAAAACTCGTGTTCTTCTGAAACAGTGCAGCCCTCTGTTATTCCATTAATAAGTTGACGTAAATGATCAGGAGAAAAAAAAGTCGGTGTACCTCCCCCCAAGTGAATTTCCTTTATAACCACTGGTCCAGTCAATAAATGCCTGTAAAAAGACCACTCCTTAATGACGGCTTCGATGTACGGACCTTCCACCGCATGGTTCTTCGTGATTCGCTTATTACATGCACAGTATGTGCACAAATCCTCACAGAAAGGCAAATGAATGTATAGAGAAACTTCACCAGACTGATTAATAAATGTTTTATTCAATCTGAACTTCCATTCTGCTACATCGAAGCGCTCTTGGTTCCAAAAGGGGACAGAAGGATAACTGGTGTAACGTGGTACGCTTTGATTGTATTTGTCTAGAAAAGTGGTGGTGCTGTCCATTTGCATTGAATTGAACAACAATATTAAAATCCAACTTTCAACAAATGATCAAAACTGACTAATGTTACCTTTCAATATGATTAAAATCTCTTTAATTAAAAGGCTTCTCCTGTGTAGATATAGAACCCTGGTCCTTCAGGAGTGAGACCAACATCAAATCTTATAAAAATGTCTTTTCTAGGGAAAATCAAATACCGTAAACCTACACCTGCGGTGGGAAGAATACGCTGTTGCAACAACTCCTCCCAAGTTGGACCAACAGTCCCAAAGCCTGCGAACAGCACACCCCCTAACCGCTTACAACCAGGGAAAGGAAGCCATCGGTACTCCAACTGAGTTGCAGCGAATGTTCTATCTCGAAACCTGCCCATATAATACCCTCGCATCAAACTCTCCCCACCCATTTGTGCGAGTTGATTGAATGGAACTTGCCCTCCCATTCCAACTGCTGAAAGTTGCCAAGCCAATACTTGCTTAGGTCTCACCGTTCGAAATATGCGAAAATCGCTAATCAAAGAATTAAACGTGTACTCACTGCCCCACTGCGGACGATACCACAAATAACCTACCTCAGCAAAAAAACCATTCCGCACATTCAAGGCATTCTTTCTATTGTCGTATACCAAACCTAAACCCAATCCCAGATTAGATGTGCCGTCAGCTCCAGCTAAATACCCAGTACCAACCTTCCTTCCAAAGCTCACATTATAAAGACGCTGGTAATCTACTTCTACACCTATAAAAAAATCCTTCCTCACCTTTCTTAAAATACGCTCTTTAATCAAAGTATAATCACTGTTCAATACTGTTTGATTCTCCTTGAGAGTGTTTGGCCCTACTCCATAATACCATATAGGAAAACGATGAAAACGCAACCTTCCAAGGAAAAACCAATCATCATCGTCTGTATAAATAAAATGGTCAAACCATGCCCCATACTGCCTATTCAAAGTAAAAAAAGTAAATCCTTGAATTTCACTAAGCCTATTTTTCTCATACTTACCTTTAGCGTAGTACAGATACAATCCAGAAAAACCAATCTCCAAATTCGTCTCAGGTGAATAAGCTAATACCGGATACAAAAGAAACTTTGGTTTGGCAACATCCATGGAATCGTTCACAAAACGATAGGCATACTGTACAACTTTCTTACCGAACGAATGCTCTGTAGAATCAAATTGCCCATTTGTAAAAACAGGGAAGAGAAATAAAAACAACAATATAGTAGATATACTTCTTAATATCATAAAAGCCTGTTAGAAGTGACTTTTAGGGCATCTTGTAAATAAAAACCGTCTCCAATGAATTCTTATCGTTGAGCTCGTGTAAAAGTTTATCAAACCAACCAGGAGAAATGCGAGTGCAATATTCCAGCGTTGGAAAATATTTCTTCATTCTTTCTACCCGTTCATCCAATTGATCTTCATTATAAAACAGAATATAGTTCGGAACTTCTTTGGGGTCAAATGTTCCCCTCTGTTGAAGTGCAACTTCTTCCATCATGGCTACTTCGGCCTCAACACTGCTACTTTTTCTAAACACGTAATACCATTGCCAGTTACCTGAATAAAACTGAGGCACTTGGCTTCCACTTTCGCCTTGTGTAAACTCCTGAATAAAATTTTTGCAATCACCCTGATTGTATAAATAAAGCATTGCTTCTACCCTGGCTTTCTTCGAATAAATAGTACTTAGAACAGCCAAGCCTACAAGATTTACAAGCATGAAAAATCCAATACAAAATGCATACAAGCTGGATCGCTTGCTCCAAAAAATAGACTGCACATAAAACCGGTGCCAACCTATTACGCCAATGATAATGAAGAAAGGTAAAATAGGAAGTATGAATCGCTCTTGTCTATTGGGATACCAGAAGTGAAAAAGTACAAATGCAATCACAGGAAAAACAATGAAAAAAAATCGCTTCCACTCTCTTATAAATCCAAACAACAGAAACAAACTAACTGGAGGCAAAATAAAGTATGCTATAAAACTTAGATAAGCAAAAGGAGATCCAGGATAGTTCAATGCATTCTTTGCATTATACCCAAAATAGCCTTGTAAATGCTGAAATGGTTTGCCCCCCCATAGTATAACATCATCGACCTGGGTTACAAAAAATGCTACAAACGAAATCACTCCAAAAAGCAAAAATCTTGAATACTCTTTCTGAAGAAAAAATACGAATCCAACGCAGGCGACAAATAGTCCTGTTTGATATCTAATTCCTACCGCTAGGCCCATAACAAAAGCCGCGAGCACAAGAATTTTCCAAGAAACGCTTAATCTAGGTGAAAAAGAATCTTGTAAAGTAAGACTGGCATTTCCCCAAGGCAAACGATAGTTTATAAAATGGAACGCATTGTGCTTAACTAACAGCCACACCCCATAAAGCAATGGAGGCATGCACACAAACTCCACTAAATTTCTAACTGAAAAGTTAGGAATTATCGCTAAAATCGCCAATAACAAACCTACATGAAAAGCATCTCTCTTATTGCTAATTCGCTCCGTTATTCGATAGGAAAGATAAACCGTCATCAATGAATATGACGCGTGTATAAACCTCATCAAATACATTTGAGTATCGGGATGCTCTATACCAATCAGGTTAAAAAACTTGAAAAAAGAAAACAAGAAAAATAAATAAAAAAAGCTGATAGGCTCTGGCGAAGTGCGATCATTGCCAACTCCTGGCATCCATTCGTTGAAATTGTATCCGTCCGACCAACTACCTGAAGGCTCTACCGTCAGAAAATGATCGTCATGCATCATGTAGCCTTTGGCAAAAAAGACTGCAATGAGTCTCAACAAAAATGCTAAACTCAATAAAAAAACCAAAGGTCTCTTTTCTATGAATGATCTCATATCTTAGACTTGAAGTACTCCTGTTGAATATGCACGTTCGGCTGGCGCATTGTTGGCCGCCTCTATTCCCATACTGATCCATTTTCTCGTATCTACTGGATCAATCACTGCGTCCAACCAAAGTCTTGCAGAGGCATAATAGGGAGATGTCTGGGTGTCGTAGCGATCTTTAATTTTCTTATATAGCTCCTCTTCTCTTTCCTTCGTTATATTCTCTCCTTTAGCTTTCATAGAAGCCATCTCAATTTGCAACAAAACTTTCGCTGCCTGAGCTCCTCCCATAACTGCAACCTGTGCGGTGGGCCAACCTACGATTAATCTAGGATCGTAAGCCTTCCCGCACATGGCATAGTTGCCTGCACCGTAACTATTACCAGTGATTATAGTAAACTTCGGAACAACACTATTGGCCTGGGCATTCACCAATTTCGCCCCATCTTTTATAATACCCCCATGCTCGGATCGAGATCCAACCATAAATCCAGTTACATCTTGAAGAAAAATCAAAGGAATATTCTTTTGATTGCAATTCATGATAAAACGTGCAGCTTTATCTGCGCTATCACTAAAAATCACTCCTCCTAACTGCATTCCTTCTTTCTTGCTTTTCACCACTGATCGCTGATTCGCCACAATCCCTACAGCCCAGCCGTCCACTCGTGCGTATCCACAAACTATTGTCTTTCCGTACTCTGCTTTATACTCCGTAAAATCACCCGCATCGATAATTCTTGTAATAATCTCCTTTACATCGTAAGGTTTGGTTCTATCCTCAGGCAAGATTCCATACATTTCACGAGCGTCTTTCGAAGGTGGTAAAGATTTAATGCGATCAAAACCGGCACTCTTTTGAACTCTTCCAAATTTGTCTACAATACTGCGAATGGTATTTAAGGCATCTTTATCATCTTTGGCCTTGTAGTCAGTAACTCCTGATATCTCACAATGTGTCGTTGCTCCACCCAATGTCTCATTGTCAATATCTTCTCCGATCGCTGCTTTTACAAGATAGCTTCCCGCCAAAAAAATGGTACCTGTCTTATCTACTATCAATGCTTCATCACTCATAATAGGTAGATAGGCTCCACCTGCAACGCAAGAACCCATTACAGCCGCAATCTGCGGAATACCCATGCTACTCATAATGGCGTTGTTTCTAAAAATTCTTCCGAAGTGCTCTTTATCAGGAAAAATCTCATCCTGCATCGGCAAATAAACTCCCGCACTATCGACTAAGTATATGATAGGAATTTTATTCTCCATCGCTATTTCCTGAGCGCGCAAGTTCTTCTTTCCTGTGATAGGAAACCATGCTCCTGCCTTAACAGTAGCATCATTGGCCACCACAATGCATAATCGTTTTTGAATATAACCCATTACCACTACCACACCTCCTCCAGGACATCCTCCATGCTCAGCATACATTTCATAACCTGCAAAGGCTCCGATTTCAATTGTGTCTGCACCTGGATCCAATAAATACGAGATGCGTTCTCTTGCTGTCAACTTGCCCTTCTCATGTTCTTTATCTATTCTTGACTTTCCGCCTCCCAGATAGATCTTTTCTAAGCGATGATTCATCTGAGAAACCAATTGCATCATCTTGTCTTCATTGCGATTAAAATCGATGTTGTGTCCCGCCATTTTTATTGAATGGATTTGCCGCGAATTTAGTGGACTTCACGCGCTTATCTTCGCATTATGAAATTTTATATACTATTCTGCTTTTGTATTGCTATTTCTTGTACTTCAAATGTCTCGCAAATCAATACGTCAGAGACACCTGAAAAATCATGGACTCCTTCGTACGCTAAAGGATTCAAAATAAATTTTTATAAAAACTACAGCGACCTCATATTGCTAGATCTTCAGAATCCAGGTGATACAATGGAGATAATTCGTATTCTCAATCAAACTCCTACTTCGGTGGCGCTCCTTTCAACTACGCACGTTAGTTATGCGGAACATTTGGATGCACTTGCATCCGTAAAAGGAGTGGCTTTCGCTTCATACGTTAAAAATGCAAATGCACTCACAAGAATAAAGGAAGGCAAAATCCTGGAACTCTCTGGAGCGGATGATGTGGACATGGAAAAATTGCTATCAATTAAGCCTGACTGGTTCTTTGTATATCCTTACGGACATGGCAACTACGAGAAGTACACCTCGAAAGGTATTCCGTGCATTCCAATTTCTGAATACCTAGAAACCCATCCTTTAGGACGAGCTGAGTGGATCTTTGCTTTTGGATTGGTCCTACAAAAATGGAAGGAAGCTGAAATTGAATTTACCCAAATTGAAAAGGCTTACACTGAGTTGAAAAATGCTACTGCACATATCAAAGACGAAAAAAGGCCTTGTGTCTTCTCCGGAAGTGACAACTCGGGGACATGGTTTGCCTCACCAGGTAATAGCTTCCAAGGAACTTGGCTGCACGACGCTGGCGCCAAGTACATCTTTCAAGATTCCATTGCACAGGGAAATATTTCTTTACCCTTCGAAAGGCTTTTCAAAATCGTTCATGACTGCGATTTTTGGGGAAGAATAGATGCTCGAGAAAAAGATTTGACCTTGCAAGAAATCATACAGGAAGATCCGAGATTCGGAACTGCAAAATCAATTAGAGAAAAACAAGTATTCTATTGTAACTCTACAGATACGGACTACTTTGGAGATGCTGTGCTTGAACCACAAATAATACTGGCTGATTTAATTTACATATTTCACCCAGAAATATTACCTGATCATCAGCCCAAATATTTCAAAAGGCTAGAAAATTAAGGCCGTATTCTGAAAATCAGACCTAAAGAAATATCTACGCCATCAAGTTCTAAATTGCCATCGTAATTACTCAAATCGACATCATCTCCATTAACTGTAAATGACTCCATCGATAAATTATACGCATCATAGCCGACATTGAAATGAATTCCGACAGGGCTGTCACCAAAGTATTTGATAAGTCCTGTATTGAGCTTAACACCTCCGCCGCGATATTCCGCCTTATTATCTACGGAGAACGCCCCCTGATTCTTTTCCTCAACGACTAACCCAGCAGTATGGAATCCAGCCCCCAAATACCAACGAAATTTCGGCCTATCTACTACCATAAATTCAGCACGGATACCAAAAATTGCATATCCGTTGCTTTTACCAGTATTGTCCTCGTTTGCATCATACAGATAAGACCCAAACTTAGTATCTAAACCTATAGCAATTCGACGGGTAATTTCATAACGTAGATCGAAATTAAGATGTCTCGCAGCGGCACCACTGGTATCGCTCTCCTCAATTTGCGCACCCAATACATTGTAAGAGGCTGTAGTAAGAGAACGATAGCCTCCTAGGCCCCAACCTAGACGAGCTTGGATTTCCTTCTTTCGGTCCTGCGCAAGTGCTATTGTGTGAAAAAAACAAAGAATAACTAAAAGGAAAAGGTTCTTTTTCATGACTCAAATGTAATGAAAAAGAACCTTTAATTTTTAATTCAGAATCATCTTAATCAACTCTGAATTCTTCGACTTTCTAACGCTTAGTGCCTTAGAATAGTTCAGAATGTTGCGCAAAGCAGACTCACTTGGTTGCTGCTCTTCTTCCTGCACAACGGTAGGAAAAATTTCCTCTACCATCTTGCTTTCTTTTTGTGTAAAATTGACTAGGTCTTGAAGAGTAAAATGTGCCATAGGCTGGGTTGAATTTACTCGGTCAACGCAGTCTATTTCACTTTATTGCCTTGATACAAAAACTTACCTTATAAAACATTCATTTCAAGCTGGTGCTTTTCTACCAATTTTCGAAGATTAATCAATGCATAGCGCATTCGCCCTAATGCCGTATTAATGCTAATATTAAGTGTGTCAGATATTTCCTTAAAGCTCATATCATAGTACAGACGCATCATTACTATTTCCTTCTGTTCGTCAGGAAGATAGGATAACAGGCGCTTTGCATCGGCCAAGACTTGCTTTTTTACAGCTATTTCTTCAGTGTTCTTTTCACCACTGGAGATATAATCGAAAGGATCAAAGTCGTCGTTGGCACGAGTCATTGGCATTTTTTTCTTACCACGGAAGTAATCAATACACAGATTGTGTGCAATTCTCAAAATCCAAGCGCTGAACTTGCCTTCCTCGTTGTATTGCCCGTCTTTTAGCGCGTTAATGGCCTTCATAAAGGTATCTTGAAAGATATCCTCAGCAGCAGCGCGATCTTTAACATACATAGAAATTTTTCCGAAAACTCGGCCTTTATAACGCTTTAGTAGCTCTTGAAAACATTCCTCGTTTCCCCGAACATAAGCTTCTACCAATTGGCGATCTGTGAATTCGCTAAGACGCATAACAACCTCCTCTTTTTATGAGTTCTACTTGTGTAAATGATTGAGAACAAAGAGTAAAGTTTGTCTATAGGCAAAAAATTGTCTTAGCAGGTACTGGGTCGTGTAACGGACGTTTTCCCTAGATTATTTTATTAATTGTATCAAAAATACGATTATTTTTTGAAATCCCCTACCAAAGCCATAAAAAAAAAGGCATTTTTTTCAATTGTAGAGAACCTTCTATTCTTTTTCAAGGTTCTCTGATCGATTCGAACGACATTTGATTCGCGCTTTATATTTTATGAAGAAAATTACCTCGTCCATAGAAGATCCTAAGTCTCACATTATTATTAAGGGAGCAAGAGTTCACAACCTCAAGAACGTCTCTATCAGCATTCCCCGAAATCAACTTACTGTAATCACAGGGCTGAGTGGTTCAGGAAAGTCAAGTCTAGCCTTTGATACTCTTTATGCCGAAGGTCAAAGACGCTATGTCGAAAGCCTTTCTAGCTACGCGCGTCAATTCCTGGGGCGCTTAGAAAAACCCGATGTCGACACGATTCTTGGTATTTCGCCAGCTGTAGCTATTGAGCAAAAAGTAACTTCTAGAACTTCAAGATCTACCGTAGGAACCACTACCGAAATTTATGACTATGTAAAGTTGCTATATGCGCGAATTGGAAGAACCTACAGCCCCATCAGTGGCAAAGAAGTAAAACGTCATCGGGTATCGGATGTAGTGGATTTTATAACTTCACACAAAGAAGACGAACGGTTTTATATTCTAAGTGAAATACATCTATCAAAAGGAGAAACTCTCCTAAAAAAACTCGAATCACTTGGTCAACAAGGATTCACGAGAATAAAATTAGATGAGACAGTAACAACTATAGAAGAAGCCATAGTCTCTAATTCTAAAGCGAAAAAGACATTTCTGCTTATTGACCGAGTAACTGCATCAAAAGATGAAGATAACTTATCCCGATTAGCTGATTCCGTGAGTGCAGCATTTTTCGAAGGAAAGGGAATATGCCATGTAGAAAAGGTATCAAACTCTGAAATACAGACTTTCTCATCCCTATTCGAAGCCGACGGGATGTCTTTTGAAGAGCCCAGCCTCAATTTGTTCAGCTTTAACAATCCAATTGGTGCATGTAAAATGTGCGAAGGTTTTGGAAGCATTATCGGTATTGATGAAAATTTAGTTATCCCCAACCCATCTCTTTCCGTTTATGATGATGCTGTAGCACCATGGAAGGGTGAAAAAATGAGCGAATGGAAACATGAATTTGTTATGCGCGCAGCACGACTAAAATTCCCAATACACAAACCATACTCTCAGCTTTCTCAAGAGAATAAAGACCTCTTGTGGAAAGGCAATGCAACCATTAGTGGATTAAATGACTTCTTCGCATTTCTGGAAAGTGAATCGTTCAAAATCCAATATCGGGTGATGCTGAGCAGATATCGTGGCAAAACTGCCTGTCCTGAATGCAAAGGAACGCGACTGAGAAAGGATGCAAACTATGTCAAAATAAACGGATTGGGAATTTCTGATCTTGTGAACATTTCTATTGGTGAATGTTATTCGTTCTTTCAAAGTCTAGAACTGAATTCTTTTGAGGAAAAAGTAGCAAAAAGAATCTTAACAGAAATAAAAAACAGATTGAAATACCTGACCGATGTAGGATTAGAATACCTTACCCTAAATCGTCTTTCTAATTCCCTATCTGGAGGAGAATCACAGCGTATTAATCTGGCAACTTGCCTTGGCAGTAGTTTAGTAGGTTCAATGTACATATTGGATGAACCTTCCATTGGATTGCACCCAAGAGATACGTTACGACTTATTAGTGTTCTCCAGCAATTAAAGGATCAAGGCAATACCGTCATTGTCGTAGAACACGACGAGGAAATTATGAGATCCGCGGACACCTTGGTGGATATGGGTCCCGAGGCAGGAACACGCGGTGGAGAAGTAGTATTCAATGGTAAAATTGATACTCTTCTAAAGCTGGACAATACACTTACCGCTCACTACCTTAATGGAAAAAAGCAAATCAAAATCCAACGTGCCCATCCACCAGGAAAAGATAAACTGATTATAAAGGGTGCTCGTGAGCACAATTTAAAAAATATCGATGTTGAAATTCCTCTTCGATGCTTTACCGTTGTAAGTGGTGTTAGTGGCTCTGGTAAATCGAGCTTGATTCGCGATGTTCTTTACCCTGCAATAAAAAAAGAATTAGGCGGATTCTCTGACACCTCAGGGAAGTTTGATTCTTTGACAGGGGATATAAAAAGCATTAAGGCAGTGGAATTCGTGGATCAAAATCCGATTGGAAAAAGTAGTCGCTCAAATCCTGTAACCTATGTGAAAGCTTGGGATGAAATTAGGACATTGTATAGTTCCCTTCCAATAGCCAAACAACGCGGATATAAACCAACTCATTTTAGCTTTAATGTGGACGGTGGGCGCTGTGAAGCATGTGAAGGTGAAGGTGTGCAAACTATAGAAATGCAATTCATGGCTGATATTAAGCTCACATGTGAAGTATGCAAAGGAAAACGCTTTAAGGAGGAAATACTAGAGGTAAGGCATCGGGATAAAAATGTGAGTGATCTTTTGGAATTAACGGTAGATGAAGCGATAGACTTCTTTTCTCAGGATAAAGAAAAAACAGTGGTAAAAAATCTTCTCACCAAACTTCAGCCGCTGCAACAAGTAGGGCTTGGATATATTGGTATGGGACAGAGTAGCTCAAGCCTTAGTGGTGGTGAAGCACAACGTATCAAACTTGCGACTTTCCTTGGATTAAGCGGTGCCAATCAACACACCCTCTTTATTTTCGATGAGCCAACTACTGGTCTGCATTTCCATGACGTACAAAAACTCATGGATAGCTTCAACGCTCTTCTTGACATGGGACACTCCATCCTGGCCATTGAGCACAATGTGGATGTGATTCGTTCTGCCGACTGGCTCATAGACTTAGGTCCCGAAGGCGGAAACAAAGGCGGTGAATTGGTCTATGCTGGACCTCCAAGAGGTATTAAAAAAAGCCAAAAGTCGAGTACTGCACCATTTGTTTAGCAAAAAGTACCCGTACCTTTCGGTTGAAATACAATGAAAGTTACATACATCATATTTACATTACTAGCGGGCATTGCCTCTTGTGACGGGACAGAAGTGAACTCTGTCTCCTACCAATCGATGACTATGGAGGATTCTTTGATAAAACCCAATGAAGAGTGGAAGAAAATTCTCACTCCCGAACAATATAGAGTGCTTCGAGAAAATGGCACTGAAAGAGCATTCACTGGTGAATATTGGAATAACCACGAGCAGGGCACGTATTATTGCGCCGCATGTAGTGTTCCCCTTTTTGCTTCCGAGACTAAGTTTGATAGCGGAACAGGTTGGCCGAGTTTTTATTCCCCATACAATGATAGTTGCATCGCAGAAACACGCGATACCTCATTCGGAATGATTCGTGTGGAAGTTCATTGCGCAAAATGTGGCGGTCACCTCGGTCACGTTTTTGACGACGGTCCAAAGCCAACAGGATTGCGTTACTGCATCAATTCGATTTCTATGAAATTCGAAAAGAAATAAGGTATTTATTTAGCCTTGTAAGTGAATTCCAAATCGTAGTTGTGAAATATTTGACCTTTCACATCTTTGCCCATTACACTGAATTTGCCTGACATTGTTCCTTCGGAAGTCAGTTGCATGATAAGCACTCTTTTCTTGGAGTCTGGATAGCACTGTTTATTTCCAGGAAGGGCATACCAAGCTCCATCTTTGGTGTAAATAGATGCACCCTCTTTCTCAAAAGAATTGAGATCAAGTAGAAGATCAGTGTTGTTATTGTAATTATCCTCGGCTCCAATAGTAAGCCAAGAATCATATCGCACCTCTGAATTCTCTTTTGCCAGTTTCTTATTTACAAATCTAGATGTCGCGCCTCCTAATAAAGACTGATAAAACGGTTTCGTAGATTTAATTTCCATTAGGTGAATACCCTCACCATAGACGGTATACACTTGATCGCTATCGTTGGCCAAAACCAAATAAACTCGAATGGTTTTGCCAGGAACTGCAGCACCATTATCTATTGCCTCCACTTCAACACGCTGAACTTGCCCCCAACTTATAATTGAAACGAGAATGAGGTATGCAGATAACAAGTACTTCATAATTCCAAAATTAATTGACTACCTTACTTCTATCCAGTCGTTTTGGACCGAGACTATTACTTCTGAACTTGCCTTTTTTTCTTTCTATATAATATCCAACAGTAATTTCATGTGTATGTGGACTCAATGTTCTAGCTGAAGTAGTAGTAATGTCATAGCTGTATCCCAAAGCGAAGTCCTTCCATATGCCACCAATCATAAAGGCTATCGCGTCCCTTGTACGATAGGTGATACCAGCCCATGCGGTGCCGTCATAATTTACCCTCACATTCAGGTCAATCTGAGGCGGAGTAACCATGGTGAACCGAATCAAAGCGCTAGGCTGAACATCCCAAGTACGATTAACATAATAGCGATATGATCCCATCAACTGAAAATGACGCATATTTCTGTTTTCCTCATCACTAGAGTTCTCTTCAATGCCTAAACGAGTTTGTATCAACTGAGGAACAGAGAGGCCAGCATAATACTGTTGACCGTAAATCAAGAATCCAAAAGTTGCATCTACATTAAACGTGGATTCCGTTTGCATTCCATTCAATGCAAGATCAGTTTGATCCAATACTACCAAAGAGGAGTTATCAAAGCTGTATTGAGAAGCGTTTAAACTTAAACCAAAGCTGATTGCGTCATAATTGTTCAGGTCAACGTTATATGCCCCTGCGATTTCAGCTCCCGCTCTTGAAATGGCCCCGCCCGTGTCATCATTATAGAAGATTGCACCAACTCCCAGATGATTTCTCAAAGCTGTGTGACCACTGGCCATAATAGTTGTTGGAGCTCCTTTGAAACCCGCCCACTGCTGCCTATAACTCGCGAAAATGGGCGAATAACGCTGTGTTCCTGCTACTGCAGGATTTACCATGAATGTATTTACCGGAAATTGAGAACGTCTAGACAGCTGCTGCGACTGCGCCAATGAGCCCAGAAGCATCAAGGAAAGGAAGAAAAATATCTTAGTGCTTTTCATGTCTGCTTCTTTTTAGTATTTGATAGTTACTGTTCCTGTGATAGGTTCCTTATCATTGGCGTACTCTATCACGAAGTAATAGTCTGCAACTGGAAGCAGTTGACCTTGGAAAGTTCCATCCCAAGGCGCTGCGTAGCCAATGGACTCAAACATCAATTGTCCCCATCTATTAAATACTTGTACCGTAGCATTTGGGAAAAATTCTAGCCCCCCCAAAATCCATGTATCATTTACTCCATCTCCATTGGGAGTAAGGGCATTTGTTATGACAAAGCATCCGATGGTAGGCTCAACAAAAACACTTGTCGTTAATGTACATCCAATGTCATCGGTAACACGAACTGAATAATCTAAGTTGGAAGTAAGACCAATGGCTGTTGGGGTTGTTTGTTCCAATGGATCATCCCACAAATACGAAATAGGTAAATTTCCATTTTGGACTCCCACTGTCGCCGTTCCATCCTGCTCGTTCCAGCAAGTTTCTGGTGAGGAGAATGTGGTTAAAATCATGTCAGTGATAATGTCTGGAACAACTTCAAACTCCTCTTCAATTATGCAACCTGACTGATCCAATAACTCCACCTCAATGGTTAACTCGCCAAGATTAGGAATGCTATACGTATCATTTCCATTGTTCACAATAGAAGCAGAAACAGATGCACCAAAAACTGCTAATAAATCTCCTGTTCCGCCCGAAACTGTAATCACAGCACTTCCGTCGGTCATTCCAGTGCAAGTGGGTGCATCCACATTAAATACTATATCTAAAGGGGTCGGCTGTTCAATTTGGAAGTTCAATGTATCGGTGCAGCCATTGCCATCAACAAGTACAAGATCATAATTACTCGCGCACAAATTACCTATAACACCGGTAGACGAAGTAAGGGATCCCCCGGGAAGCAGGATGTAATTATAAGGAGTTGTTCCTCCGATTACTCCATACAAGACTTGTCCATCACAATCACCACCACAAGTAACATCTGAAGTTGAGGTTAATGTTGAAACAAGAAGAGATGGCTCTCCAATAATCACATCATCTGAGGCTTGGCAACCATTCGAATCCGTTATTGTATAGGTGTAAGTCCCTGGCGTTAAGTTCTGAACGATTGTTGGAAGTGGAGCTCCAGTAGTAACAAAGCTCAATTGACCCGTTCCTCCATTCCCACTGATGATAACGCTTCCATTTCCTAGTCCGAAACAAGATACATCTTCTGGGGTGAGTGTAATTACCACAGGCGCTGGAGATGTGATGGAGAGATTTGGAGTGGTTTTAGAGCACCCATTTTGGTCTTCGATTATAACGGAATAAACACCTGCGCAGAGGTCTGCAAACGTCGCGCTGGAGCCAGAACAAGGGGCAAGACAAACTCCTGCACTCGGCGTTATACTGTAGGCATACCCCCCAAAACTACCCTGTACATTAGTTATCTCAATTTGTCCATCGCACTGAGCTGCACAAGAGGTCGCTACAGCGTTCGTTGAAAAAGTAATATCTGTTGGCTGGGCTATAGAAAAACTACCTTCAAATTCGCAGTCATTTGCATCTATCACTGTATATGTAAAGTTGCCAGCACAGAGACCATTTACGTTAGGAACTGGGTTTCCATTGGAAGCAAAAACTGCTTCAACAAAGGGCCCTGTTCCGCCGGTAATATCGAACGTTACAGAACCATCACACAGTGAGAAACAAGATGCATCAACTGGATTAGCAGTAACGTTTACTTCCACTGGCTCTGTAATAGAAATCAACTCAATTCCGCCGCAACCGTTTTCATCTGTGAATTCCAGCTCATATTCGCCACTATCCAAGTTTTCAAATGAGAAAAGTACTAGTGCAACACCAGATTGTGTAGCTACCACAGTACCACCTAGGGACAGATTTATTGTTATCTCACCAGTGCCTCCAACTGCATTACCTGAAATGACAGCATCATCAGCTCCAAAGCATGTTACGTTCGAAGCTTCAAATTCATAAATAAACTCTACAGGACAGGCAATATCAATATTTTCTACAGCACCGCATCCGTTCTCATCTTCAGCTTGAATTAAATAAGTGCCACAAGGAAGATTATCGATAATATCTCCACAGGTATTACCTCCAGTATTATTGAACAGTACTTGCACAGTTCCTGTTCCACCAGAGCATGTCACTTCTATTTGCCCCGTCGTTTCACCAAAGCACTCCACTCCTTGTAATAATGACGCTCCAAAGATTAACGGATCGGGTTCATCTATAGCAAACACTACAGACGTATCTCTACAACCAGTAGACTCCTCCATTATATAGTAATAAGATCCTTCAGCTAAACCAGTAATGCCCCAACCGTTGTCGTCATTCAGAGAAGTCTCTACAATCGTTCCACTACCGATGGTTGTGCCGCTGTACAGCGTGTAGTTTACCGTACCAAAACCTCCGTCGTCAATGTCCACAATAGACTGGTCCCCGAAGCATGCAGGATTAGTAACAACTGGCTGAGTGTCCAAAGGAAAGTCTAAACAAGGATGTGGTACGTCCATGCAGATGTCCGTCACTAAAGTCGATTGATTGGTTCCAACTTGCGCTGGTGTCTTGAATTGCACGCTTACGCAACCATTCCAGCCACCGCATGAAGTGAACTGTGCAATTTTGACCCGGAAATCTGATCCTGCTCTAGAAACGGAGCAAGATGGGTCATAGGCAGGAGTAACGAACATTGCGAAACCATCCCAAAAAAAACTTCCGCCATCAAATAAATCTGCGTTCAAGGGACCTTCAAAGGCATCCACCCATTCAGGACAAAATCCTGCATTGAATGGCACGTCGCAACTTACCTCTGCACTGCACTCATAACCAATTGTCATGTAAGAATCAAAAGGCTCAGATTCAAATCCAGGCAAGCCCAATCCATCTAAACAATTATTCTGAAAACCAAATTGTGTTTCTGTATTGTATTGAAACAATCCACAAGGAAAGTTGAAGTTGGTCACTGTATCGGTGTCGAACACACAATCTGTATTTGGGTCCTCTTCTCCAAACACGCTCAACAAGTAGCTATCTTCTGTGGTAAATCGAATATATACTTCATAAGTAACATATCCGGTTAGATCCACTCCGCCATAACTGCCATTGTGCACAGTGTATTCGATTTCATAGGCTGGGTTTGCCAATTGAGCCTTTGAGGAAAAACCTAACAATAACAAAAAGGCCACCAACGGGCTAATCCTTAGAAATTGCTTCATAGATGATTTTGGCTTTGGTTATAAGTCGGATTCTTTGACCCGAAAGTTGCCGTAGCGGTGCGAATTTAATAAATTCAACCTAAAAAAAGAAGGGCTTCAATAATTGAAGCCCCTGAAAATCTTGATAATTGAAATTTAACTTCCATTAAAACTGCAATAATGCCTCCATTTTATTCTTTAAAAGGCTATTTGCCAGATAGTTCTTCTCAAGTTCAGCATTAAATGGAATAGGAGTGTCCAGGCTTGCACATCTCGAAACAGGAGCGTCGAGATGAGAAAAACACTCCTCGGTAATTCGAGCACTCAATTCACCGCCAATTCCGCCAGTAAGATTGTCTTCATGAAGCACTAACACCCTTCCGGTTTTGCGAACACTTTCGTAAACCGTTTGCATGTCAAGTGGTGCAAGGGTTCTTAAGTCAATTACCTCAACAGACCATTCGGGATGCTCGTCCGCTAGACTCATTGCCCAATGTACGCCGAGCCCATAGGTTACAATTGTTGCTCTATGTCCTGTTCTGACCGTATTTGCCACTCCAAAAGGAAGGGTATAATAGCCATCAGGTACTTCCCCCTCTATACTTCTATAAAGAGCTTTGTGTTCAAAGAACATTACAGGGTTTGGATCTTCAAATGCTTGGCACAACAAGCCTTTTGCATCTGCAGGAAATGCGGGATACGCTATTTTTAGTCCCGGAGTGTGAAAAAACCATGCTTCATTGCTTTGACTATGAAACGGTCCTGCTGCGACAGAGGCTCCCGTTGGCATACGCACCACAACATCTGCTTTTTCCGCCCAACGATAGTGAAGCTTCGCAAGGTTATTTACAATTTGGTTGAATCCACATGTAACGAAATCAGCAAACTGCATTTCTATCATTGCTTTGTAACCTTTCATGCTGAGGCCTAATCCGGCTCCAACTATTGCCGACTCACAAAGCGGAGTATTCCGCACTCTTTCCACCCCAAATTGCTCTACAAAACCTTCAGTAACTTTAAAAACTCCACCGTACTTAGCAATATCTTGCCCCATCAGCACCAAGTTGGGATGCTTTTCCATGCTTTGGCGCAAACCCTCACTAATAGCATCAATGAAGCGCTTGACTGTCTTTGATCCACTTGGTTCTATTAACTGGTTGGCAAAAGGAGCAAAAACATCGTTGATTTCACTATCGGTGTTTGGGATAATGTTGGGTATATCATAAGCAGCCTTTAAGGCTGTATTGATTTCCAGCTTAATCTCCTCGCGAATTGATAAAACGTCGGTGTCTTTAATCAAGCCGATTTCTAAAAGCCATGATTCGAAATTATCCACTGGATCTTTCGCCTCCCAGGATTCGATGAGACCTTCAGGATAATACTTTGTTCCGCTTGCTTCCTCATGTCCTCTCATTCTGAAAGTCATGAATTCAAGGAGTATCGGACGAGGATTTTCTCGAATGCTCTCCGCCACTCTTCTGACAGTAGAATACACCTCAATAATATTGTTTCCATCTAATTGGATGGCGTCCTCGGCGGGCATTCCATATCCTATGGCTTTATCGATAAACTGCTTACACTTAAATTGCTCTCTGCTGGGTGTTGACAACCCCCAAGCATTATTCTCGATCCCAATAATTACGGGTAAATCCCAGACGGTAGCAACGTTTAAAGCTTCGTGAAAATCCCCCTCGCTTGCGCCACCATCCCCACTGAATACAATTGTTGCCTTCTTTTCTTTTGAAAGTTTATTTGCAAGTGCAATACCGTCTGCTATACCCAACTGTGGCCCTAGATGTGAGATCATACCCACAAGATGGTGCTTTTTGGTACCAAAATGAAAGCTGCGATCCCGTCCCTTGGTAAAACCTTCCTCCTTTCCTTGGAATTGAGCAAAAAGTTGAGTTAATGGAAGATTTCTACCAGTAAATATTCCAAGGTTGCGGTGCATGGGAAGGATAAACTCATCTTCCGCCATCGCTAGAGCTACTCCTACGGAAATAGCTTCCTGTCCGAATGAAGAAAACCATTTACTAATTTTACCCAAACGCAATTGACTGAGCATTTTCTCCTCGATCAATCTGGGTTTCAGCATTGCCCTATAAAGCGTCATTAATTCCGCATCAGATAATCCTGAGCGCTTAAACTTTATCACGGGCTTACTTAATGTCGTCATTTTCAAAAAAATTTCGACGCGAAGGTAAGGGCTTCAATGCTAAATCTTCACTCTAATTCCGCCAAGAAAAGTTGTTCCGCTATTAAATGTGGTTCCCAATTCTGATATACTACCAGCGCTTACAAAAGGATTGAATTCAAAATTCAAGCCCATGCGCTTCCAAAATTCTCTTTTCTTACCCAACTGAAAGTTTACACCCATAGGGAAATTTACTGTTCCAATAAATCCTGAACTGTTTCTTCTTCCTTTTTCGTAGGAGCGATCGTCGTCTGCATTGGATCTGCCGAAATCATAACTAATCAAATCATTGTCTCTGGCGGCAGCATAAGAAAACTCACTATAAAAAAAGTTTGAATTCGTACTCACAATAAAGCCTGTAGATAAGCCCACCCCTGCATAGAACTGCCAAAGTGAACCAGCTTGTAGCGTGCCAATATAATCGGCCCTTAGACCAACTGTCGCTTGATTAATCATCAATTCCCAATTACGAGTCACTACTGAATCAACATAAATAACATCGGCCGTTTGAGAAGAAGTTAAGGTATCAAATGGGGTATACTCTTCGTTGTTAGCACCGTAGCTCGCTAAACTAGTAGACGAAAAAAATGCAGATAATCGCCACTCTGGCTTGATTCCGTATTGAAATTTTTCGTTTCCTCTCAGCCCAATGCCTACAGAAAAGCCGCTACTCCTCGCCACGTTAATTAAGCTGCTTCGAGGTGCGTTAGTCCGAAGATAGCCTTCTTCATTTGATAAGTCATAAAAACGCTCGAGCTCCTCTGGCTGGATAGTTCTTGTAATAGCCGGGAATGTGCCTTGCTGCCAAAGAAATTGGGTTATCTTAGAGGTGCTTTTTGGGGCAGGACTCGGGTTCGGTTCATTGTAATCTTGGGATAAAAGAGTTTGAGTTAACGCGAAGAACCCAAAGAAAAAGTAGAGGGATTTTTTCATAACAATAATTTTTACTCGAGCATTTAAACCTTAAAGGTAAGGAAAAATTGTAAATAGGTTATTTTTGCTTTGTTTTCGGTTGAATAGACCGACCCATCTATGAGCAAAATTATTCAAATAGTAGCTTCACCCTCCGAAGCATTTAGCGAAGAAACTATCCAAGTTTTTCTAAAGAAAAAAAATCTTTGGGAAAAGGATGATTCGATTTTAAAAGTTCGCAAAAAGTCCATTGATGCTCGACAAAGAGATATAAAAATCAACCTTCGAGTCGAGATTTATAAAAAGGGAGAAGAAATTCCTCCATCTTTTATTGCTCCCAATTATCTCGACGTATCTACTAAACCAAAAGTAATTGTCGTAGGCGCAGGCCCCGCGGGTTTATTCTGTGCTTTAAAACTGATTGAACTCCAACTTTGTCCAATTGTGATAGAAAGAGGACTAGACGTCAGAGCCCGCAGAAGGGATCTTGCAAACATCAACAAAAAACACCTTGTAAATCCCGAATCCAACTATTGCTTTGGAGAAGGTGGAGCTGGTACATATAGCGATGGAAAGCTTTATACAAGAAGCACGAAGAGAGGAGATGTCCAATCCATTTTGAATACAATGGTTAACTTTGGAGCCAACGAAAACATCCTTACAGAAGCCCATCCGCACATAGGGACCAATAAACTCCCTGGAATAATTTCATCCATGCGTGAACAGATCATTGCATCGGGCGGAGAGGTTCGTTTCTCAACAAAATTGACGGATATAGCATCCGAAAATGGTGTTTGTACAGGTGTGGTTGTAAATAATGAAGAAACCATTTTCTCCAAAGCTGTTGTCTTAGCTACCGGGCACAGCGCAAGAGATATATTTTACTTATTAGATAAAAAACACATTACCATAGAATTCAAGCCATTCGCACTTGGGGTAAGGGCAGAACACCCGCAAAGTGTAATTGATCAAATTCAATATCATTGCGAAGATCGTGGAGAATATTTACCTCCCGCATCCTATAGCTTAGTAGAACAAGTAGAGGGCAAAGGAGTCTATTCATTTTGTATGTGTCCTGGGGGAATTATTGCACCATGCGCTACGGACAGTGAAGAAGTTGTTACCAATGGTTGGTCCCCTAGCAAACGGAATAATCCTTGGGCCAATTCAGGCATGGTGGTAACGGTTAATTGGGAAGACATTCCTGAGTTTCATCAATATGGTCCACTCGCAGGACTGGAATTTCAAAAAAGTGTAGAACACAAATGCTGGCAAGCAGGAGGAATGAATCAGACTGCTCCAGCTCAGCGCATCATTGATTTTATTGAGAATAAAAAGAGCACCTCCTTGCCTGAATGCTCCTATCAACCAGGACTAAAATCAGTGAATTTGCAAGACATACTTCCCTTCTTTATAACGAATGCACTTCGAAGAGGATTAAAATCTTTTGGAAAGAAAATGCGCGGTTACCTTCACCCGGAAGCTATTATTGTGGCCACTGAATCCAGAACATCCTCTCCAGTCCGTATTCCAAGGGATCCTTTGACACTAGAACACATCAGCCTCAAGAAGTTTTACCCTTGCGGTGAAGGAGCAGGTTATGCGGGAGGAATTGTTAGCGCTGCAATTGATGGGGAAAAAATTGCCATTAAGATTGCCGAACGATTAGCAGATCCACAACTTGGATAATTCCCTTCCAATTTCACTTCCAATAGCTACTCCCATACCTCCCATTCTTACCCCTACATGAATTCGGGGAGAAACGCTTTTTACAATAGTCGTTTTATCCGGACCGAGCCCTAAAATACCAGACCATCGGTACTCAATTGGAGTGGTCTCTGGAGCCAAGTACTCGTATAGAAAAGCTTCCAACATGTGCTGAATCGTATCAGTCAATCCGAATTCATCTGTCGACTCCGTCAACCTGTCCATATGTCTAAACCCTCCCAACAGAATCCTTCCATGTATAGGTCTGAAATAAACGTAGCCTTTATCGTAATGAAACGTCCCTTGATCAGGAATTCCTTCTACAGGAGCCGTAACAATGACTTGATTTCGCGCAGGTCGTACATCTAAACTCGGCACAAGTTGTTTTGCAAACGCATTGGTACAGACGAACACCTGAGAAACCTTTGAGTAGCCATTTCCCCAATTCACTTCCACTCCATCGGAGACTTCTTCGATAGATTTTACATTCATGCCATGGAAAAATTCGACGCTTTCGCTTCGAAGCAGATCAGAAAAACGTCGGTGCATCTTGCCCGTATCTATAGCGCCCTCAAGGACATTAACAATGCCTTTAGTAAATCTAATTTTACCTTTCCAAGCTGGTATTTCTGAAAGAACCTTGTACGTTTCAGATTTCGTAATTTCAAACAAAATCCGATTCAGGTAGTCTAACTTCTCTACCGTGTTCGACCATGAATCATTGTCGTTGGGGGCAAACAGCTCTACCCCACCAGATGCTTGATAATCTATTTCGTTCTCCCCTAAGAGTTGTCTCAAATAACTCAATCCACGAAACCTTCTCTCCACCAACCCCAGCACTTCTCCTTCCGACATAGTTTCCAAATCATCGAGAAGTTCTGTTGGACTGCCAAAACAGGCGAATCCTGCATTCTTTGTGCTTGCTCCAGCAGAAAAAGGATCCCTTTCCACCACTACCACCCGTGCTTTTGGACTTTTTCTTTTAAGATGCAATGCAGCACTCATGCCCACGATACCTCCGCCGATTATCAGTACATCTATGCCTTTGAGGTAAGAAGCATACTCCCAGTAACTGAATTCTTTACTCATGGCGCGAACTTAACCACAATTTTTGCGTACACTCATAGTTGATTGGATAAATCAGCGTATATTTACCGTGCAAGGAATTAATAAAGAATGAGTCTAGCTATCAAGCACATAACGACCGTTTTGCTACTTATGCTCTCACTGCTTAGTACAGCGCAAGATGAATTAATCATCAAAGGTGCTGTCAAAGACGAGGAGACATTGAAAAAACTTGAGAACTGCCAAGTGATCGTTTTTCAAAATGGGGTGCAATTCGACACTTACGAATGTGGAACCAGTGGTAAGTATGAATTTCGTCTACCACTTGGTTATACTTATGACATCAAATTTACCAGGGCAGAATATGTTTCAAAGTCCGTTCGAGTCGATTCTAGAAATATTCCAGAAGAAGATCGAGCTGGGGGTTTTCAATTGGATTTGCCAGGGGTTCTCTTTAAAATGATCGAAGGTTTCAATACCGACATCATGAAAGAGCCTGTAGTAAAGCTTGCATTTAGTAGTCAAGAAAATTCGCTGGCATTCGATGAAGGCTATACCGAGCGAATGAAAGAAAAAATAGCGGCTGAAAAAAAGCGTCTTGACGCGTTGAAAAATGGCCAAGATAAAATTAGAGCTGATTTTGAAAAGCTTGTTCGTGAAGGAGATCAAAAGGTAATAGAAAAAAAATACAAGGATGGTATGGATAAATTTACCGAAGCCTTGAAGCTATTCCCACAAGATGCTGGTGCCAAGAAAAAATATGATGACGCAAAAGTATTATACGATGCTGAGCTCGCCGCTGCTGCTGGAGAAGCCAAATATGCGCAGCTATTGAAGGATGGGGACGCAGCTATTTCTGCCAAGAAATGGGACGATGCCAAGAAGAAGTTTACCGAGGCGAAAAACATGAAGCCTCAAGAAAAGCTTCCTAAAGAAAAGCTTTATGAGATAGATCAGCTTATGGCTAATGCTGAAAAGCAAGCTGAGTACGATGCATTTATAGCGGCAGCAGACAAAGACTTTGGAAATAAAGATTACGCGCTGAGTATTGAAAAATACAAGCAAGCTAATCAAGTAATTCCTTCTATTTCTTACCCTAAAGATCAGATAGCCAAAGCTCAACAAGCCCTTGATCAAATGTTAGCTGATGCCGCTAAAAAGCAGCAAATAGAGCAGCGATACAATGACCTGATGGCACTGGGCGATAAGAATAAAAGCGAAAGCAAGTTTGAGAGCGCTATTACCAACTTCCGAGAGGCCTCTGCTCTCAAGCCAGAAGAAGCCACACCTAAAAATAAGATAAAAGAAATAGAGGATCTTCTTGCTCAAATGGAACGAGATCGCCAGAAAGCGGATGCCGACGCTCTCGCTAATAAGCAAAGAGAAGAATTGGAAAAGCAATTCAACGACCTCGTGCAGCAAGCCGACAAACTTTATTCCTCGAAATCTTGGGATGCATCTAAAGCGAAATATCTCGAGGCACTTGCTTTGAAAGAAGCTCAATATCCGCGTGCAAGAATTGCGTCTATTGAAGACATTTTAGCACAAGAAAAAGCCAAAAGTGAAGCCGACAACTTAGCAGAAGCCAATCGTTTAAAAGAAGAAGAGCGCAAGAGCAGAGAAGAAGAGTTAAGAAAGCAGAGAGAAGAAGAAGAACGTTTAGCAGAGGAGCAGCGTCAGAAGCGCTTAGCAGAAGAGGAGGAAGAAAGACGCAAGAAAGAGGAAGAAATGGCCAAGGCAAACAAGCCTTCCAATTTTAATAACAACGCCAATCGTGATAATGAGGACGATGTAGAGCGCTATTACCGTGAAGCACGTCAACTAGAAGATAGTATCAAATATGCTGCAGTTAGAAACAAGGCTCAACAAAATCAAAACTTTCTCGAAGAACGAAACAGGAGATCTGGAGATAAAATTCGAGAAACTGAAATGGGCATTGCTTCTACCAAAGACCAAATGATTGCTATGAATAATAGAGGCAATTCATTCACCGCTCGAAGCACTGCTGAAACTAATGCACTGAAGGATCAAGATACTAAGAATGATCTTGACTATGCGCAACGTGCTGAAGGAAGAATTGAATCCTCAGAAGATCAAATGCAAGACAAGAAAAAATCTCAAGAGGGAATTACGCAAAACGACAGAAATCGTCAAAAGCGTATTACAGAACAGAAGAATAAGAAAGCCGAAATCGACAATAATAACAAAGGCTACGAAACCAAAGGAGGAACTTTACGCACTGACAATTCCATGAAAATCGATAAGCAAAAGCAAAATCAAACAGACATGGCTTTCGAAGGAGAAAAAGTACGTGAAGAAAATAAGCGTTTGGCGGAAGAGCAAAAACAAGATCAGACCAATAAAATGGCAGACACACAAACAGCAGCCAACGTGCGTCTAGAGACCTCCGAAAATAAAATTGCTGAACAGAAAGAAAACGCTGAACAAATGAGCAGCGTAGAAAATAATAACACCTCCTCCGCCATGATGGACATTACAGAGAAAAAAGCGCAGGCGGAAATGATGCAGATCAAAAAAGAGAATAAGGCTGCAGAAGAGAGATACGATAAAAGAAAAGAGCTCTTTAATGTAAATACAGGACAGAACAATACTGAACGTCCTACACCTGGTTCTGAGAATGTGCCAGAAGGGGTCACGGAAAAATCTTATAAGCTCAATAGTCAAATGATAACCGAGCGTACCGTAAAAACCAATGGGAAAGTCAACGTGTATATGAAATCAGTTTCAAAAACCGGAATTTACTATTTCAAAAACGGTAGACCCATTACAAAACAAACCTGGATTCAAGAGACATTGGAAACAGCGGAATGATGAAGAAGCGTGTTCTTATTCTCAATGGCCCCAATCTTAATTTGCTAGGAAAACGGGAAACAGAAGTTTACGGATCGAAAGACTTTGAATCTTTTTTCTTAGCATTAAAAAAGAATTTCGAAGACGAGGTTACCCTCGAGTACTATCAATCGAACATTGAGGGAGAGCTCATCAATAAACTTCATGAAGTTGGATTTTCATTTGAAGGTATAATTTTCAATCCAGGAGGATATACACATACCAGTGTAGCGCTACACGATGCCATCAAGGCAATTTCTTCGCCGGTCATAGAGGTGCACATGACTAATATTCACTCAAGAGAGGAATTCCGACATGTAGGAATAACTAGTGCTGCATCGCTGGGCGTAGTGAGTGGATTTGGACTTTGGTCTTATGAAATGGCGCTCCAATTCCTGTTAGATAATTACGCAGGGTAATGAAATCATTCTTTTCCAAATTCACGAATTGCGCTTTCAATAACGCGAACAAGGAGCTCAGCATCTTTGAGTTCAAGTTGCTTCCCTAGTCGGATTTTTGAACCTGAATAACTAAATCCAACTCTTTCACCCCCGATAATCCAAAAGCTGTCGTCCAAAAAAGCGAGGAAATTAGATGGATCTCTTTTAATAATTCCAAGCTTGAAAATATTCCTAATAAAGAACTCTTCAGGCAATGCCCTTTTCCAGTATGCATTCATGATAGAAAGCTTACCCTTACTTATGCGAATAATTTCTCTTCCTCCCCTTCTCCACAAATAAACTTTTATAATCTTCACGAAAAAGTAAGCCCAGAGGGAAGTGCAAATTATAAAGAAGACTCTATCAGAAAAGACTGTGGTTTGAATGGCGTACTTTATAAATACAGCTCCACAAAAAGTCCAGGCTAAAAGCCAACCCACCAGAAGTGCTTCTTGCCAACGTTCTATTTGCTGGGTGATAGTGATGACTATATCCTCTTTCGAGCGAACTACACTAATTCTCTTTCCGATAAATTTCGGAGCACTTTGATTCATACAGTTTCTAAGACAGAATTATACAATGCTTCATATTGCGGAAGAATCTTATCAATACTAAACTCCGCGGCTCTTTCTACAGCCTTAACTCTAAACTTCGCAAGCCGAGCTGGATCAGAGAGAAGGTACTTGACATTCTTGGCCATGTCTTCAACATCGCCGACGTTGCTCATCATTCCTGTGACTCCATGGCGATTTACCTCGGGTAATCCCCCAGTGTTGGTGCTTATTACAGGAACACCGCATGCCATAGCTTCTAAGGCCGCCAGTCCAAAGCTTTCACTTTCTGAAGGAAGCACAAACAAATCTGCAACCTTCAGCGCATCAGTAGGATTTTTTACACTCCCTAAAAAAATTACCTCCTCACACAAATTCTTTTCTCTACAAAGCTGTTCCGCTTTGCTCCGCTCTGGTCCATCGCCCACAAAAATCAACTTCGAGGGCACATCTAAATAAATGCGAGAGAATATTTCTACCACATCCAAGACACGCTTCACCGGTCTGAAATTACTTATATGTACCAGTATTTTTTCACCATTCGGCGCATACTCCTTTTTTAGCTCTTCGCTATTGCTGCGATCTAGATTCTCAAGATTAACAAAATTCGGTATTACCTCAATTTCTCTGTTAATTCCAAACAGTTTGTAAGTGTCTAATCTTAAGCTTTGACTCACTGCAGTTACAGCATCGCTTTTATTTATAGCAAATGAAATCACAGGCTCGAAGCTTGCATCTTTTCCCAAGAGGGTAATATCCGTGCCATGAAGAGTTGTAATCACAGGTAGATTTATTCCCTCTTCCGCTAACACTTGTTTGGCTGTAATTGCCGCGGAAGCATGGGGAATGGCATAATGCACGTGCAGAAGATCTAATTTCTCGTACTTCACGACGTCCACCATCTTGCTTGCTAGCACCAGTTCATACGGGGGATATAAAAACAGCGGATAATCACTTACGTTAACTTCGTGATATCGTACGTTCTTTCTCATGGCACCCAATCTCACTGGCTGGCTATAAGTGATGAAGTGAATTTCATGCCCTTTATCGGCCAGTGCTTTACCGAGCTCGGTTGCTACCACACCACTTCCCCCATAAGTAGGATATCCAACAATACCGATTTTGAGATTTTGAGCCATATATAAATAAACAGAGCGCTAAGGTCGTAAGTTCAGCGCTAGGAAAAAAGAATAGTCTCTTATTTCTAGTTTATCAATAACCAAGTGCCCTATAGATTTCAGACTGTATCTTGGTGCGGATGTCGAGGTTTTGGAGTTTCTTATTCTCTGCATCCGGATTAACCCGATTGCTTAAGAAAACGTAAACAATACCAGTTACCGGATCAGCCCAGCACATCGTTCCTGTAAAGCCAGTATGTCCGAAACTCTCTTCGGAAACTTCTGGGCAAGCGGAACCTGCTTTTTTATTAAACGCTGGCTTATCGAAGCCAAGACCTCTTCTATTTCCTGTAAAATGCCTTGTGTTAAACAACTTGATGGTTTCCTTAGTTATATAAACTCTGCCAGCATATTCCCCTCCATCCATGAGCATTTGCATGACTGCAGCTAAATCCTGAGCATTGCTAAACAAGCCAGCATGTCCAGCCACACCACCTTGCATTGCAGCTCCTTGATCGTGAACGTATCCACGGATGTGCTGGCCTCTAAAAGTCTTATCATCTTCTGTTGGTGCTACTACCGAAGCCCGCATTCGTTCAAGTGGATTATATCCTATTGTTGAAAGCCCCATAGGTAAATAAAAACTCTCGTAAACAAATTCATCCAAAGACTTTCCTGAAATTTTCTCGACCAAATGTTGCGTGAAGTAAAAAGCAAGATCACTGTATTTGTATGACTTGTCCGCACTGATTGGTGATTGAAGAATTCTGTTGAATATTTCTTGCTTATAATCGTCCTTAATAAAGATTCCTTCTGCCACAGGAGTAGTAAATCCTTTCTTTGGAACGGTAGAGTAGATTTCGGGATTCAACTTTCCACTTTCCAAAGTAGAAGTATAAAATGGTATCCACGCAGCAAAACCTGCGGTATGGGACAGCATTTCTTTGATTCCAACGGAAGAATATGGGTTATTAGATGGAATATCCAAGTAATCCCCTAGTGTTTTATTTACATCCAGATTTCCAAGATCTACCAGCTTCATTGCTGCTAAGGTGCCACTTGCCACTTTAGTGATGGATGCTAGATCGTAAACTGTATTCTCCGTAACTTCGGAAGGATCATTCCAGTTAAGCGTTCCAAAAGACTTGTCATATACTACCCATCCGTCCTTGATTGCCATAACTCTACAACCAGGGTAGGCTTCATATAAAATTCCTGAGAGCGCTATACTATCTACTTTGTTAAATGCTTGTTGATGAATCGTCATGGTATACTTGCCTGTCTCATCGTTCATCATATCTTCTTCATAATCTCCAGCAGGAGCTCCCTTTATTTTAGAGGCCGACTTCACCTCAACGAAATTTGCATTTTGCTGATCGTTGGCCCAACGAAGTTTACCGCCGCCATTCACACTGCATCCATCATGACATAAGAACATTCCTGTAGCAGAAACCGGTAATTTACCATTACCACCAATTGCGCCCGCAATAAGCTCTCCACAAGCCTTCCTCGTATTGGCATCATCTTGATAAGCAACTACTATTCCTTCTACGTTCTTTAAATCTCGGAGTGTCTCTAATGCGTATGGGTTGGCAGGAATCGTTAGGATCACTTTAGTGTGCTCCCCTATTCCATTGAGAATACGAGCACTTTCATTTGTAACACCGAAGTTCTTCGAGGCTTTGTTGGTGGTACCAACAAGGCAGGCAATTACCAAATCATACTTTGAGAGTTTATCATACCATAACATGGCATTGTTGTAGTCGGGATTCTTCTCCATTGCAAATACATCACAAGGCATATAACGGGTAATCGTTTTTGAAAACTCCGTTGGTGAAGTAGCACCAACTTCGACGACTGCAATATTCTTAAACACTCTTGGATTCAATGGCAGAATATCATTTTCATTTCTCACCACCGTGAGGCTTTGTTCGACCATTCTGCGTTGAAGATTTTTAGCATAAGGCGAATTGAGATCCTCAAAAATACCTGATATACGAATGGGAGATTCCTGATTCAAACCTGCCCACTCTTTGGCTCTTAATATGCGCAAGCAACGATCATTGATAACATCCATTGTAAGCAGACCAGACTGAATAGCCTCTTTAATTTTTTGAATGGCTAATGGGATATTTGCAGAAAAGAGAAGGACATCGTTTCCTGCGAGGATAGCCTGAACATCCATATCTCCTGGCTTCCAGTATTTAGCCACACCTTGCATATTCAGGGCGTCCGTATATACCAGACCATCAAATCCCATTTCCGATCGTAGTACTCCATTTATAATTTTTGAGCTTAAAGTAGAAGGAAGATTAGGAGTAGAATCCAATGCTGGGACATATAGGTGGGCAATCATGACTCCTCCGAGTCCTTTTGCCATTAATTCCTTGTAAGGATAAAACTCCAGACTATCTAATCGTTCGCGAGAATAAGGTATAACAGGAAGATCTTTATGGCTGTCTGTATCCGTATCTCCGTGACCAGGAAAGTGCTTCGCAACAGCCATAACACCATTGTCTTGAAGGCCCTTCATATACATCAGCCCTCTTCGCGTGACGAGATCACGATCTTCTCCAAATGCTCGGTTAGAAATGACAGGGTTCTTGGGATTATTATTGATATCCACTACTGGAGAGAATGAAACGTGCACTCCTACACGTTTCAATTGGCGGCTCATTTCTACTCCGAACTCATAACTTAATTCATCACTATCCGCGGCACCCAGCGTCATCTGACGTGGATAAGCGATGGTGCTATCTAGCCGCATTCCGAGTCCCCATTCAGCGTCCATGCTAATGAGCAGTGGAACTTGCGCAATACTTTGATAGTGATTGGTCAATATGGCTTGACGAGCAGGACTTCCTTGAAAGAAGATGATCCCACCAATATTATAATTTTTGATAAGTTGGATCATACCTGTATGATCATAGCTTTTATGGCTTGGATCACTCCATGCTGCCACCATGAACAACTGACCGATCTTTTGATCCAGGGTTAATTGTTCGAATAGAGAATCCGCCCAAGGAGAGGCTTTTTGTAAAAAAACAGGAACCTGGGCATTGGTCTTGCTAGTTAAGAGCAAAAGACTTAAAAAGAAAAAAGCATTTTTTATCACAGGCTTCATGATTTGCAGCATATACAAATCAAAGTATTATACAGCAATCATCACACCAAGGTTATGGTGTATTAAGAACAAGTGACTGTGAATTTAAGAAATGCTTTCTGGCGCGCCCGTTTTCTTCAACACATGCCCCATTACAAACTGAAATTGTTCTTCAATAGTAAGATTTGAATTATCAATTACAATGGCATCTGATGCCTGGCGCAATGGATCATTTGCTCTTTTTGTATCATACTCGTCCCTGCTGTTGACATTTAGAAGTACCTCTTCCATCGTGGTTTCAACTCCCATAAACTTCAACTCATCATAACGGCGCTTTGCTCTCACCTTACTATCGGCAGTCATGAAAAACTTTAACTCTGCATCCGGGATCACTACCGTTCCGATATCTCGTCCGTCCATCACCACACCTTTGGTTTCGGCCATCCTTTTTTGAAGTTTCACTAGCTTCAAACGCACTGCCTTCACGTCAGATATTTTTGAGACATGCTTTGATACTTGCAGCGATCGAATTTCTTTTTCTACATTTTGACCATTCAAAAATGTTTCAATAACTCCAGTATCGAAATTGTATTTAAAATTAATAAGCACTAGATCCAAGGCCTTCTCGAGCGCCTCGCCGTCCAAGGTGCCATTGACTGCGATATAACCGTGCTGTAATGCGTAGAGTGTCATGGCCCTATACATTGCTCCCGTGTCTACGTAGACGTAGTTAAGTTCTTTGGCAATGGCTTTTGCAACAGTGCTTTTTCCACAAGACGAGTAACCATCTATGGCTATGTTAATTTTCTGCTTCACGGATTGGGTTGGTTTCGGTGCGTGCGAAAATACCTTTTTTCCTGGAATATTCTATGACTTTGGCAAGAAAACCTCGGCCAACATGCAACGAGCACTGCCCCCCCCATACTCTTCTATGGTAGAGATATTCAAAATCACCAATTTTCCATAGAGTTGAAGGAAGCTTTTAGTACCGTCATCTATGTGTTCAAAGGCTGTTTGGCTAAGAACGATATGTCTTTCTCCCCTGTCATTTTCCACCTCCAGAATATTTGCCCCAAACCTATTCATTTCTGGTTCTGAGATGATTCTCACTTCTCGTCCTTCTTTCAAATTCTTTAATACACCCTCCCTAGTGGTTTCATCGTCAATTGCGCTTGCACATATTAATGCCCAATTAGTACCAATTGACATTAGTACGTTGGTATGGTAAACTGGCAGCCTTTTATCAGATATACTTTGGAATCCTTCAAAAATCACAGGCTTGTAGTCAAATAATCGACACCATTCCAAGATTAATTCTTTAGAGGTTCTCTCAGAAATACATGCATACGCCTTCTTCAGCCTTCGATCCAGAACCAAGCTCCCCGTTCCCTCCAAAAACTGTCCTTTTTCTTCATGAGCTGACAAATCCAAAAAGCTCTTTACTTGGAATCCCCAATTGGAAAGCAATAATTTCAAATCAGGTCTTCGCTCTAACCGCCTATTCGGCGCAAACATTGGGTAAAAAATCAAGTTCCCCCAACGATCAGTTGAAAACCAGTTGTTAGGAAAAACGCTGTCAGGAGTTCTGACATCAGGTCGATCTTGTGCCACCAGTACACAAATACCATGAGATTTGAGTTCCTCTACAGAGCTATCAAATTCTCTAAGAGCAAGCTGCTCAATGGATGACAAATCATAGGTTCTATTGGATTGGTAATAGTTATTCACGACCGTTTGCTCATTCAATCGAAAAAAAAGTGGCCTAACCATCAATATTGTATTTGTACTTTGCATCGTTAAATCGCTCTAGGCGAGCGAATATACGCGCACTAATGCCTTTCAGACTTTGAAACACTTTATAATTGGTTATTGCTTTTTACTTTCTCTCTCCTTGCTTTCATGTGACGGGAAAGATTTCTTCTCTTCTAAAAAAGAAGGAACTATCACCTATGAGGTGAGTTTCCCATATGAGGAAAACACAATAATTCTAGAGCTATATCCAAAGGAAATGCTTTTTGATTTCAAGGATGACAAAATGAAAGCTTCCTTAAAATCTACTTGGGGAATTGTAAGCTCCGAGTTGATTATTGATAACGATCAGAAATCGTACACTCAAATGCTTAAATCTTTTGGTGATAAATATCAAATGACTCTCGTTGGAGATGAAATCAAACTTTGGTTGGAACGCAACCCAGGCATAAGGATTGAAGAAAGTACCGACACGCTCACCATTGCGGGATACTTATGTAACAAAAGCGTTGCTTATTTCACAAATGATAGCTTCCCTCCTATTGACCTTTATTATACAAAGGAACTGAAATTCAAAAATCCAAACTGGTGGAACCAGTTCAACCAATTGGATGGTTTTCTTCTTGGATATGAAGTAGAACAATATGGTAAACGTATGCGACTTAGAGCTAAGGATGTAAAGTTTCAAGCGATTCCTGATCAAGCCTTTCTTGTTCCAACGGAATACAAAAAACTATCCTTTAACGAGATGACCTCTCAACTGGATAAAGTGGTAAATGAATTCATGAATCAGTAGTTTTAGCCTTCGGCGCAACATCAAGTCCAGAAAGTTCTAACGTGAAGTTTCCAGAGCGAATGTCTTGGGAGGACAGCTTTTCAGGTTTAAATATGATTCCATTCAATTTGCCTCTTCGTGTCGATTTTCTGCGAATTTCGTAGCTCAACTCAGGAGAAGACTCTATAAGCACTCCTTGCTGAAAAAACTCTATTCCCAGAGTATAAGTACAATCCTGACTGCTCTTATTTGTCACTTTTATAGCAAGCACTAGGGGACTATTTTTCTTATACCATTTTTCTCTTACCCACTTTGTGCTGAATTCTAGACTGTCTATTTCCTTGAAGGCGCTGTATTGAGAGAAAGAAGACATGGAGGAACCCAAAATTATAAGGAGGAATAGACCGAATCTTTTCATTGGTATTGTTTTCTTCAAAATTAGAAAGCGAATCGCATTAATAATCCAAAAAATTCAAAACTCTTTTTTTTTAAATAGTTTGAACGATTTCGATTTTGAAAGGTACGGGAGAAAAAATTCGCTTTATGATCTCTATCGCTCCATTAAAATGGCTCCAGTCTGATGCCCGACATTATCAAATTATTTCTCAACTATTTTTCTTAACATACGGGTTGTTCTTTCTTCAATGGGATCAGACCTACTGGTATTTCATTGCCGCATTTGTCGGAGCCACTTTAACCCAAGCACTTTTTATTCGATTTGCAGCTATTCCTGCGGATAGTATGAAAAGTGCGCTCATCACCTCACTGGGTATATGTCTTTTACTCAAAGCAAATTCCCCATGGATTCTATTCGCTGCCGCAGGAGTATCCATAGGACAAAAATTTGCATTTAGACCCTATGGATATCATTTATGGAATCCAGCAAACTTCGGAATCATTATCTCAATTATTCTTTCAAAAGGAAGCTGGGTATCTCCCGGTCAATGGGGAACTGAGGCTATTTTGGTTTTGATTATAAGTGCTGCGGGCCTAAATATTCTTTCACGCATTAACCGTAACGATACCGCTATTGCGTTTCTTCTCACTTTTATTGTTTTGGATTTTTTTAGAACGGTAATTTATTTAGGTTGGGAATACGAAGTTTGGCTTCACCGTATTTCCTCAGGTAGTTTGTGGCTTTTTGGCTTATTCATGATCACCGATCCAATGACCACTCCAACTAGAAAGAGCATTAGAATAATCTGGGCAATACTCGTCGCATCATTGTCTTTCTACTTGATCAATTTCAAGTTTATTCCTACCGCAATGCAATGGGTGCTATTCTTCTCCACACCGCTAGTTCCCGTAATCAATTATTTCACTGGAAACAAGCACTTTCAATGGCTTCAATCAAAAAAATTCACCTTAAAATCAAGTATGCTTATGAGAACCTTATTTGCTAAGATCGTCGCAATACTTACTGCGACCCTTTTTCTTTATCAAACCTCTTACGGTTTTTGCGGATTCTATGTAGCCAAAGCCGACGCTTCCATATTCAACAATAAAAGTGAAGTCATCATGGTACGTGATGGGGATACTAACGTGATCACCATGAGTAATGATTTCAACGGCGATGTCTCAGACTTTGCAATGGTAGTGCCCGTGCCTGTTGTTCTTAAAAAAGAAGATATAAAGATCGTGGACCGGAAGATTTTTGAATATTTAGATGCATACAGCGCCCCGCGATTGGTTGAGTATTATGACCACAATCCTTGCTATCGCTACGTCGAGGAATCTATGATGAGCATGGCAGATAATGCTACCATCAAAAGCAGCAGTCGCACTGGAAATATAGAATCCTACAGTAAAGCGGTGAAAATTGAAGCTCAATACAAGATTGGTCACTATGACATTCTTATTCTCAGTGCAACGGAAAGCACTGGCCTTCGAGATTGGTTGATACAGAACGGTTACAAAATACCTACTACTGCAGACGAAGTTTTAAATCCTTACATAAAAAGCAATATGAAGTTCTTTGTGGTGAAGGTGGATATAGCCGAGTTTAAGAAGCAAGGATTTCAATACTTAAATCCTCTACAAATAAAATTTGATTCTCCAAAATTCATGTTACCCATCCGATTAGGTATGGCCAATAGTCAAGGTGCTCAGGATATGATAGTATATGCACTCACGAGAACTGGTCGGGTAGAATGCACCAACTACCGAACCGTGAAAATTCCCACCGATAGAAAAATTCCACTACCCGTAAAAAGTGAATTCAATCCTTTCTATAAAAAGCTTTTTGAAAAAACTTGGAAAGCGGAAAACCGAAATGCTGTGTTCTTAGAGTATGCATGGGATGTAACACCTAACTGGTCCATGAAATGTGATCCGTGTGTAGGTCCTCCCCCAATGAATCAAGAGCTTGTTGATGCTGGTGTTTGGTGGGGAAATCAACAGACTTTTTTTACCAGATTACACGTACGCTATGAAAAGAGTAAGTTTCCCTCTGATTTAGTTTTTCAAGTCACTCCCAACAATGAGAATTTTCAAGCGCGGTATGTTTTGACCAATCCTGCTCAAGGGGATTTGAACTGCGAGGCTGGCCAGCTGTACATTGATGAATTGTCTAATCGCAGAAAAATTGAAGTTGATGAGTATAGTGCCTTAACTGGAACTCCGTTTAAAAATAGTTCATCCTATATTCATGAGTTTAAGAAACAGAATGCGATTCAATATCAGAAAAATGGGTTTCTTTCAGAGGTCTCTGGGTCCCTTTTGATGAAGGCAATAAGCCTGATTTTATTCACTTTATTTATTCTCACTTTCTTTAAGAAAAAGTCTCCCTTATAGGGAGACTTTTTCATTTACTATATTCACTTATTCGGGTTCTGATTACTCATCATATTACTCATTCCCATTAGCTGTTGCATAGTTTTTTGCATTCCCTCTGAGCTACCATCAAGGAAAATCACATTTCCTTTTCCGTACTCAGCGAAATTCTTTACAGCCTCAGTCCACATTGAAAACATAATCATGCTTGTATCGAGATTCGCTTGTTGCATTTCGCGCGCAGCATCTTTCATTCCGCGTGCAACTTCTTCTCTAAACAAAGCCACACCTTGTCCTCGAAGTTGCGCTGCTTCTCTTTCCGCCTCCGCGGCAATTTTAATGGCATTACCTTCCGCTTCTGCTGCTTTGGTCTTCGTGATAAGTAAAGCTTGACCTTCGTTTTCAGCAGCAGCTTTCAAGTTATGTGAAGCTACCACTTGGCTCATGGATCGCATAATTGCCTCATCAAAAGTGATATCGTTGATTTGCAAATCTTGCAAGTGATAACCCCACTCCTCTAACGCCTGATCAATTTGCTCTTTCACGTGTGCAACAATTTCACCGCGCAGTGACAAGACCTCAGCTTGTCTTTTTGTCGCAACAAAAGCACGAATAGAACCCTCGATAGTACGTATAAGCGCTTGCATCAAACTGCGCTCATCAATAAATTTAAAGGCCACTCTCTTTATCGTTTCTTCATCAGAATTCAATACAGAATACAAAAGCATACTCTTGAAATATACATTTGCTTGATCTTGTGTAACCGCCTGGAACTCCAATTCTACCGAACGGTTCTGCGTAGAAATTCTTTTGAAGATAACCTCAATGTACGGAATAACTAAATTCAATCCTGGTTGTAACACGCGGCGGTACTTTCCGAATATAGTAACGACAGCGATCGTTCCTTGTTGAACGGTACGAAAAGAACGCACCAAAAGAAAAATGACAATGGCAAAGATGATTACATTGCCCCCTAGTAAGTCTGCTATCATGGTAATTAATTTTGAAACGAAGGTAGTCTAGAAAAAGAAAACCACCTCTCAAAAAGGATGAGAGATGGTTTAAAAAAGTTAACGGGTAAAAATCAATAATAAATATTTCTGCGCACTTTGGCTACGTACTTAGCCAATCGTATTACCTGTTTGGTATATCCATATTCATTGTCATACCAAACGTAGAGTACCAACCCTTTTCCTTCGCTGTTAACAATTGTTGCCTGCGAATCATACACAGAACAGCATTCATTACCTATGATATCACTAGAAACTAACTCCTCGCTGATGCTGTAGTAAATCTGATTTACCAAGTCACCGTCCAAGGCTCTTTTTCTGATGATCGCATTCACTTCTTCTAAAGTGGTTTGCTTGCTGACATATACATTAATGATTGCCAAGGATCCATTGGGTGTAGGGACGCGGACCGCATTTGCAGTGAGTTTATTCGCTAAATCTGGAATAACCTTGGTAACAGCCTTAGCAGCGCCCGTTTCTGTGATCACCATATTGACAGCAGCACTTCTTCCTCTTCTACTCTTCTTATGCATGTTATCCAATAGATTCTGATCATTCGTATACGCATGCACCGTTTCTATGTGTCCCTTATCAATCACTAGCTCGTTGTGTATCGCATAAAGAATAGGGCTGATTGCGTTGGTGGTGCAGCTCGCTGCTGAAAAAATTGTTTCATTCTCAATATCCAAATCGCGATGATTGATTCCATAAACGATGTTAGGAACCTCTTTTCCTGGCGCCGTCAAAATGACCTTTGCTACTCCTTTGGCTTGAAGGTGTTTGCTCAAACCCGCTCTATCCTTTAATACACCTGTATTATCTATCATTAAGGCATTATCAATACCATAAGCTGTATAATCCACAGTTGATGGATCATTGGTAGCAATCATGTACACTCTTTGACCGTTGATTAAAAGTGCTTTGCCTTCGTAATCCACATCCACTGTGCCTTTGAAACGTCCATGAACGGAGTCATTTTCAAACAATGCAGCGCGCTTTTTCAAAGACAATTCGTCGTTTTCTCGGGTCACAATAGCACGCAGGCGCAGTTGCTGACCTTTACCTGCTTGACGAATCAATTCACGGGCTGCTAATCTTCCAATACGTCCAAATCCATATAAAACAACATCTCTGGGCTCAATGCTATTGCCCTCTTCGAGCATAAAGTTGCTCAACTTATCGTTCAAAAACTCGCGATGGGTTTTGTAATGGTCACGAGCGGTGAGCCATTCGCTTGCGAGTTTACCAATATCAATTTTAGCAGGTGCAAGGCTCATGTTGTAGAGCTCTTTTGCTAAATCTGCTGTATCGAAAACACTGATCGGCTTTCCAACCACTTCCGCGGCGTACTTATGAAGTCGGAGGATCTCGGTTACACTGGTATCAACCAAGTGATTTCTAAATAGAACTAGCTCAATCGACTTGTCGAAGAGCAATTTTCCGACACTGTTGGCTAGAGACACGGCCGCTTTTTCCTGATTCACATACACCTGCAGTTCATTGCTGTAAGTGTCGTTTGCAAGAGTTGAATTTGACATTTAATTTAAAATTTTGATTGTTAATACCTTAATCGGGATTCATTGACCAATTTTGGCGGAACAAAAGTACACTAAAAATAAAAACACCCGATGATTTGCATCATCGGGTGTTTTTTTATGGAACAAGAAATTATTTTACTGAGAATCCATAATATGCCTTCGTGCCGTTGGGATAAATTCCTTCTAGCAGCACATTTCCAGATTTCTGTTGAAGTAAAGACTCCAATTGATCTGGTCCCGATACGGGTGTGCCGTCCACTTTAGTAATAATAAATCCTTTCTGAACTCCTACAGACTTAAGTTTTCCAGGCACAATGCTCTCTACTTTAACCCCTCCATTGATTTTAAGTGATTCTTTCTCACTTTGCGTGGGCAGAGAAAACTCAGCGCCCAGAGAGCTTACAGACACTTCTTTCTTCGCTGTAAAGTCTTCTAGCTCTGCTTTTCCGTCGCGGTTGCGCAAAGTGACAGTGACATTCTGCAACTTACCATCTCTCCAAACGGTGACACCAATTTTATCACCAGGACGATACTTACTCACTTGCTCTTGAAGCTGAGGTACATTTTTAACACTCATCTCGCCCACCTTTAGAATAATGTCACCTTCACGAATACCTCCATCAGCGGCAGCGCCACCCTCAGTCAAAGCACTCACATAAATGCCCGCTACCTCTTTCAATCCAGCCGCTTTGGCTTGCTCTTCTGTAACATCTTGAATGCGCACCCCGATAAAGGCGCGCTGAACATTTCCGTATTTGATTAAATCTTCCGAAACTTTTTTAGCTATGGTTGTTGGAACGGCAAAAGAATAACCAGAATATGCACCAGTACGGGAAGCTATCGCTGTATTGATTCCAACGAGTTCACCGCGAACATTTACCAAAGCCCCACCACTATTGCCAGGATTTACGGCAGCATCCGTCTGAATAAATGATTCTACCGGAAAAATTTCCTCATTGGTTCTGCGCTCCGATAACAGATTAATGTTTCGTGCTTTTGCACTTACAATTCCTGCGGTAACAGTGCTAGTCAACTCAAATGGATTGCCCACTGCTAAGACCCATTGACCTATTTTAACCTCTTCAGAATTTCCCCAAGGAATTGCAGGAAGATTGCTCTCTTCTATTTTAATCACGGCGATATCGGAACTTGGATCTCTTCCAACAATTACAGCCTCGTAGTTCTTATTGTTATTTAAAGTGACAATTAGTTTCTCCGCGCCCTCCACAACGTGGTTGTTTGTAATGATATATCCATCTTGCGAAATTATGACGCCCGAACCAGAGCCCATTTGGACCTGAGGTTCCAGTTGGTATCCAAAAAAATCAAACCATGGGTTGTAAACGGTTTGAACTTTGGTTTGGGTTTTAACGTGAACTACTGAATTGACCGTGCGCTCAGCGGCAGTGGTAAAGTCAAGATTTCCATCCGGTAAAGCGGCATAACCTGCAGTCATGGCTGGAAACTCAGGAGCGCTAAAAGAATATGCTCCTGCTGTAGATTTTTGATTAAAGTAACTGAAGGCTGCTAGAGAAATTGCACCTCCTAAAACAGCTGACAAAACGAACAATAAACTCTTTTTCAACATGGCATTTCATTTTACTTGTGAAGTCAAAAGTAACGAGCGAAATTAATAAGATTGCTCAACTGGTCTTAACAAGTGTTAAGCCATTTTGATTCTAACATTTCGATAAATTTTTATTAAACAACATTTAGAAATAAGGGTTTGGAAGATGTAATGTAAGTTTGCGCTATGCCAATGAAAAGCCTCAACATACTGTTTATCACTTTCATCGTATTTTCTTTTTATTCTTGTGAAAAAGAAATCACTGTTGATCTTCCCGAAGTCGAGCCGCGCATTGTGATTGAAGGAACTATCGAGCAAGGCCAGCCTCCTCTGGTTCTGCTGACCTATTCTCAAGGCTATTTTGAACCTACCGACATATCAAGTTTAGAATCATTTTTTGTTCGAGGTGCAAAGGTTACTCTTACCGACGGCACAACTACTGATTCATTATTCGAAATTTGTTCCTCAGAGTTAAGCCCACAAGAGCTGGAAGCCATCGCTGGTTTGGTAGGATTTACACCAGATCAGCTTTCCACATTCAATATTTGTGCTTATACCACTTTAAATCAAAACCTTTGGGGTCAAGAAGGCAAGACGTATACTTTGAAAGTGGAAAAAAACGAGCACTTGCTCACAGCGTCAACCAAAATAAATACTATCGTTGAATTAGATAGTCTCTGGTTTGCCATACCCAATGAAGAGAATGATGACAGCTTAGGATTCGTTTACGGAATATTAAGTGACCCAGACACTACTGGCAACGCCTATCGTTGGTTTGCGAAGAGAATTAACTCCTACCCTTCTTGGGCACCAGATGGCCTAGCTGGGCAGCAAAAGGATCCTGTATATATCGCGCCGCTGGGAAGCGTATTCGATGATACATTCTTCAACGGGCTTTCTTTCGAGTTTGGGTATTATCGAGGTACAGGACCTAACCCTTCCAAGTTTGATGACTTGAATGAAGAAAGGGGCTTCTACAAAAAAGGGGACACCATTGCGGTAAAGGGTTGTGTTATTGATAGGCAGGCATTTCGATTTATAGACAGTTATGAAAACCAAATTTCCAGTCAAGGGAGCCCTTTCTCTGTTCCGTATAATTTAGAAACAAATGTAACTGGCGGCCTTGGTGCATTCATCGGTTATGGCGCTGTATACGATACAGTGATTTGTCAGTAAGGTGACTTTTGTTACTCCCTCCGTCCAAAACATGAGTTAATTTTGGCCAATGCCAAAGCAAGAAAAATCTCTAATCGGCTCCATGTTCACGCTGCAGTGCCCCCATTGTAGAGAAGCGTCCATGTATGAAAATCCCAATACGTTTAGTCTAAAAAAACTAGGCAAGAACCATAAGTTTTGCAATCGATGCGGTGTGGATCTTCAACCCGAGCCCGGATTTTATTTTGGAGCAGCTTATGTTAGTTGGGCATTGACAGTTGCTACATGGGTATCCGTGCTATTGGCTTTGAATGCTTTTGATGCTTTTGGGTGGATCACCTTTTCTTTTTTTACTCACCCTGTCACTTTTTTATTATCGGGAATTTTGGTGAGTCTAGTTCTTTTCCCCTATTTATTTAGGCTTTCGAGATCCATCTGGGCTCATTTTTTTATTCCTTATAGAAAAGGAGAGTGACGAGATCTATAATGTGAATAGCTTAACACTTCCTTGTACAATGGCTCAACCTTTGGGCGTACCTTTGCGTCCTTGTATAGGAAATGGTTAGGAGATTTTTAGTACTACTTTTATTATTTTGTGGATTGCAATTCTCGTTGCTAGCCCAGTGTGTTATCATTAATGAAATTGTAATTGATGCTGCTGGAACATGCGACGGATCTTGCGCACCAGAGACGGAAGAATGGGTAGAGCTTTACAATACCTGTAATACTCCTGTTGATATCTCATGTTTTGTTTTATTTGATGGCGACTTTTCCCTGCGGTTTCCTGCTGGAACGACTATTCCTGCGAATAGCCATTTCGTAATTGGCAGCATAAATTCAGGAGTTCCTATAAATCTCGACTGGGCCAATTGCAGTTGCACCACCAACAATAGTGAGGTAGGTATTTTTACCAATGACACTGAGCAATTGGTTCTTCTAAACAACAACGCTATTGTGCAAGATGCCATCCTGTGGGGTGCCGGACAGCTGCCTGTAAGTGTGAATTCCCCAGCTGCGGGGTGCAATCCAATCAACACTTCATTCAATGCTGGAAGCGGAATATTCGAATTGATCGCAATTGACGCAGGAGATAACGGCTGTTCTTACGCGAGAGCATGCGATGGCAGTTCGGATTGGGAAATGCGATGCACTACTGAAATAACTGCTGGCGCAACAAATGGCTTAGTTGGATTTGTTGATTTTGATGTTTCAGACGCTACCGTCTGCGCAGGCGATTGTGTTTCATTTTCAAACCTTTCGACCGCTCAAGGAAATATATACTCCTGGACTTTTGAAGGAGCCACTATCGCCAGTTCCTCACTTGAAAATCCAACAGGCATTTGTTATACCACTCCGGGCACGTTCGACGTGAGTCTCACCATTAGCGGCACTTGCGGAGCAATAACAGAAACATTCCCAGATTTCATTAGCGTGAGTCCCTCCGCCCCGCCCATAGTAAATGCTGCGGGCCTGACTACGTTTTGTGAAGGTCAATTTGTAAATCTTCTTACCGGGGCAGCTGGTCCGTATCAGTGGTTTGTAGACGGCTCCCCAATTCCTTTTGCAAACGATTTCAATCTGCTTGTAATTTCAAGTGGCTCGTATACTTTGGAAATAGGAAGCGGTTGTGGCGCTATATCCGTTCCTATGGAGGTGGTAGTTACATCGACTCCCTTACCAACCATATCGGCAATTGACTTTGTTGTTTGTGATGGGGAAACCGAAACTTTGAGCACAGAAGTTTTCACCTCATATCAATGGCTATTGGAGGGGGTTCCAATATCTGGTGCAAATGGTCTAGACTTGGTGGTTCAGAATACAGGAAACTATAGTGTAGAGGTAACTAACAATGGAGGGTGTTCTGGAATAAGTTCAGAGGTATTTGTTGAGGCAGTTGATGCCTTTGTTCCTCAAATTTTGCCAGTCGGAAATCAGATCATTTGCGAAGGCACCAGCATTGCGCTTTCCGCTTCTGAAGTATATGATGGATATCAATGGTTGCTCAATGGAACGGTTGTGGGTAGCGATCCTACATTCGTCGCCAGTGATGCAGGAAATTACACCTTAGAAGCAAATATTCTTGGTTGTTTATCGACTAGCAACGCAACTACTATTTCAATTGAATTGGCGCCTGTGGGCTCCATTAATGCACTTGGCAGCACTACTTTTTGTGAGGGAGGCCTTGTGAATCTTCAAGCCAACGGCAACCATACTTCACTGCAATGGTTGCTCAATGGGACTCCCATAGAATCAGTGTCGAATACCATTGTCGCCAATGTTGAAGGTAACTACGAGGCAGTTTTGTTAAGTCCAAATAATTGTGAAACCATCACCAATTCCATTCCAGTAGATATTTTAGTAGTCCCTTCTTCTCAAATACTTCAAGGCAGCTCTATTGTAAGCTGTATTCCTGAAGTATCTATAGATGCAACAGGTGGAAATACCTACATCTGGCAATTCAATGGCGCTACGATCCCTGGGCAGATACAATCCACATTGAACGTAACTTTAGAAGGCACGTATTCCGTGGTAGCAGTGGGATCCAATGGATGTACCTCCTCGCCATTTATGACAGAAATAAATTTTCTAGATGCTCCTGTAGTTGACATTACCGCCTCGGAAGACACCGTTTGCGTTGGTGAAGCGATCGTGCTTCAAGTTCCTGCCATATACGAAAGCACATTATGGAGTACTGGTGAAACGCTTAACTTAATCTACGTTGAAGAAAGTGGAGAGTATTTCGTAACTGTTCGAGATGAAAATAACTGTGAAACAACCGACTCCATCGAAGTTGTAGTCTCACCGCTGCCGTTTATAGACGTACCTGCGGTGGTGCAAAGTGACTGTGTTCAAGGCGCCGTCGTGGAAGCCTTTTCTGATGGTTTCATTGCTTGGTCCCTCGACAATTACATTGAAGTGGTATCGCCCAATATGGCTATTGCTAATCCTGCTCGTAATGCTACATTTACTATCACTGCTGTTTTGAATGATTGTATAACGATAGTTCCCGTGCGTGTGAACGTAGAATGCTCCACTATTTTTATCCCGAATAGTTTTACGCCCGACAATGACGGAGTGAATGATTTTTTCAGCATAATCGCAAACGATATATTGTCTTATGAGTTAATTATTTTCAATCGTTTTGGCGAGGTTCTTTTCCGTTCTACCAATCCAGATGAGGGTTGGGATGGAGGTATTGATGGCTATTACGTTCCCGACGGTGTTTATAATTATTCCTTGCAAGCCTTGGATAAATATGGGAATCCGATATTTGACAACCCTGTAACTTACGGAACGGTCACTATCATTCGATAATGTCTAGTTAAAATTTTGCATTTCAACCAACGCTTTGTAAACCCCGCCCGCCGCAATTAGCTCATCGTGTGTTCCTTGCTCCGCAATTTCTCCATTTTGAATTACGACGATTCTATCCGCCTTTTGAATTGTGGACAATCGATGAGCAATGACAAGACTTGTTCTGTTCTCCATTAACTTATTGATTGCGTCTTGCACCAACTTTTCGCTCTGGGTATCTAAAGCTGAAGTGGCTTCATCTAAAATCAGAATGGGTGGATTTTTGAAGATTGCTCTCGCGATAGAAAGCCTCTGTTTCTGTCCTCCACTCAATTTGTTTCCTCCTTCGCCCACCACAAACTCATATTTACCTTCAAGTTTTTGAATGAACTCGTCAGCATTCGCGATTTGAGAAGCCCTTATAATCGCGTCCATTTGAATCCCTATGGAGCCAAGAGCGATATTATTTTTCACTGAATCATTAAATAGGATGCTGTCTTGCGATACAAATCCCATGTGCTTTCTTACAGACTCCAGCTCATAATCTTTTAGAGAAATGCCATCAATAAGGACTTGGCCCTGTGTGGGGTCATAAAAACGTGCGAGCAAAGACGCCGCAGTGCTTTTACCACCGCCTGATGGCCCCACCAATGCAATAGTTTGCCCCTTTTCTATTTTTAAGTTGATTCCCTTAATTACTTCTTTGCCTTCATAAGCAAAGCGCACATCTTTGAACTCAATGGAATGCTTAAACTCATTTAGTTGAATTGGATCAGGCCTATCTGAAATCGTTTCTTCCGCTTGAAGAATTTCCTTTATTCTCTCTAAAGAAGCATAACCCTTATTGATTTTGAACACTGCATCAGATAGTGCGCGTGCAGGTGGAATAATTTGAGAAAAAACAAGCAAATAGAAAATTAGCAACCCGCCTCCTAGTTCACCTTTGATCACAATGCTTCCGCCGACAAAAAGCAAAATACTAATCACTGAGAGAGCGATGAACTCGCTCATTGGCGAACTCAAATATTCTCTTCTATACAGGCGATGCATCAAGCGAAAGTAGAAATCGTTGTTTCGATCAAACTTCTGTCGAAATTGTTTTTCAGCGTTGAACACTTTTACAATTCGAATACCCGTGAGCGTCTCATCAATAATAGAAACTAAGTCACTGTGGCTGCTCTTTCCTCTCTTGGCTGCATTCTTCAGACTTTTCGCAATGACAGAAATTAAAAATCCGCTGATGGGAAGAAATATCAACGCAAAAAGAGTCAATTTCCAACTAAGAAAAAACAAAGTAAAGAGGTAACTTAAGATCAACACCGGAGACTTAAAAACCGATTCTACTGCTCCGATTACAGAGAATTCAATTTCATTTAAGTCATTAGTCATTCTTGAAACAATATCCCCTTTCCTTTCATTGGAATAGTAGGACATTGGAAGTCTCAGAATCTTTGCATAAAGCTTTTCTCTTAAGTCACGACTCACCGCTGTTCGCAACAATGCGATGCTCATTACGGAAAGATAGCCTACAATATTCTTTAACAAGGCTAAAACGACGATCCCGCAGCACATCCACACCAATGCGCTGATTTGACCGTAGTTGGCAATATATTGATCCAACCATTGCGTTGCCTGATACCAAAGCTTAGCAGAACTTGAGGCATTCGCATCTGGTAAGGCAGGCGTTTGTATCTTGAACAGTATTTGAAGAAAAGGAACAATTGCCGCGAAAGTAAAAAGTGAAAAAACCGCATTCAGAATGTTGAACACCAGATTGCTCAATAAGCTAGACGGATAGACCTTTACAAGCGCAAATATTTCGCGGAATTTATTCATTGATTTGACCTGCCAATTCTGAGTCCAGTAAATTCATACCTGTGTAATTAGACGGAGTGATATTTTTCAGCTCCACTTTTACTTCATTGGAAACATTCAATGAATCAATGAATACTTCAATATCTTCTCGATTCACTTGAGCTTTGCCTCGAGTCAGATTTTTTAATGCTTCGTAAGGTTCTGGATACATTTCTCTTCTCAACACTGTCTGGATAGCTTCTGCTACGACAGCCCAGTTACTTTCCAAATCTTTGTGCAATGCATCTTGGTTCAATAACAACTTTGATAGTCCCTTCTCAATGCTTTTAAGGGCAATCAATGTATGCGCTAGAGGAACACCAATATTTCTCAAGACTGTAGAATCTGTGAGGTCTCTTTGTAATCGAGATACGGGAAGCTTTGAAGCAAAATGTTCCAGAAGTGCATTTGCTACACCTAAGTTGCCCTCAGCGTTTTCGAAGTCGATTGGGTTTACCTTGTGCGGCATCGCCGAGGATCCAACCTCGCCTTCTTTGGTTTTCTGCTTGAAATAATCCATGGACACATACGTCCACATATCTCTACACAAATCTATTAGAATTGTGTTCGTTCTTTTAAGAGCATCAAATGAAGCTGCGAGGTTATCGTAGTGTTCAATTTGAGTTGTAAACTTTGATCTTCTAAGGGCCAATTTTCCTGCTAAAAACTCATTGGCGAAATCCACCCAATCGATGTTTGGATAGGCTACATGATGGGCGTTAAAGTTTCCTGTTGCCCCACCAAACTTAGCTGAATACGGAGTCTCTTCTAATCGGGTCAATTGCTCATCCAATCGCTCTACAAACACGTAGACCTCCTTTCCCAATTTGGTAGGAGAGGCGGGTTGACCATGCGTCCGAGCCAACATAGACACATCTCTCCATTCACTTGACATTTCGATTAATCGCTCGATGACTCTATCCACTGCTGGAATATACACCTCCTCCACTGCATCTCTATAAGATGCGGGAATTGCAGTATTGTTTATGTCTTGAGAGGTCAGACCAAAATGAATGAATTCTTTATACGGAGAAAGTCCAAGTTCATCAAAAGCTTGCTTCAAGAAATACTCAACGGCTTTTACATCATGGTTCGTTGTTTTCTCCAAGTCCTTTATTTTAATGGCATCTTTCTCTGAGAAATCAATATAAATCTTTCGAAGGTTTTCAAGCGTTTTCTCTTCGATCGCTTCTAATTGAGGCAAAGGCAACTCGCATAGCGCAATAAAATACTCCACCTCCACCCACACTCTATAACGTATTAAAGCCATTTCGCTGAAATATCCAGAGAGGATTTCAGATTGTGATCGATATCTCCCATCTACCGGTGAAATAGCCGTGAGTGCATTTAGCTCCATGATTACAAAACTTTTAAGAAAGTCGCGAAAATACGAATAAGCACGCAGATGAATATGTTAACTTCGCCTCAAGAGACGATTTTATATGAAATTACATATTGTCAATACTGGTTTTTTCAAACTGGATGGAGGAGCGATGTTTGGTGTGGTTCCCAAGTCTATTTGGTCTAAATCCAACCCAGCGGATGAAAATAATATGTGCACGTGGGCCATGCGCTGCCTTCTCATTGAAGACGGCAATCGACTCATTCTTGTGGATACCGGAATCGGAAATAAACAGAGTGAAAAGTTTTTTTCTCATTATTACTTACACGGCAACGACACATTGGATCATTCCCTCCAGGCCAAAGGTTTTCATCGAAATGATATCACCGATGTTTTTTTAACCCACCTACACTTTGACCATTGCGGCGGTGCTATAGAGTTTGATTCCTCATCTCAATCATACCGTCCTGCTTTCAAGAACGCTCAGTTTTGGAGCAATGCCCGTCACTGGAAATGGGCAACAGAGCCTAATCAACGAGAAAAAGCAAGCTTTCTTTCAGAAAATATAATGCCTATAAAGGAAAGCGGACAACTTCGCTTCGTTGAAAGAAAATCTGATCAACAGACTACTTCAGAGCTCAATTTTGGGCTCACTTTCGTAGATGGGCATACCGATAGTATGATGATTCCTATGATCGACTATAAAGGAAGAAAAGTATGTTTTATGGCAGATCTGCTTCCAAGTGTTGGTCATATTCCACTTCCTTATGTGATGGGTTATGACACCCGACCGCTGATTACCCTAGAAGAAAAAGGTAAATTTCTTTATGAGGCTGCAGAAAATAATTACGTACTGGTATTAGAACATGATAGTATAAATGAATGCTGCAGTGTTCAGTTCACCGACAAAGGCATCCGACTCGCTGAAGCATTTCCTTTAGATGCTCTTTAGAAAGGATTCACTCGCTGCTGTTCAGAGGATCTTCTCGTAGGTGGTATATAATTGGGATCTGGCTTCTTTTCAGGGTCATAATCAAAAAGCTGATTATCCTTGATAATAGTGTCAACATAAGTAGGCACCAAGTCTTCCCATCCGCTATGTCCATGCTTAATCATATCCAAAACGTCTTTCGAATAGATATCAATGACATCTGGACTATAGTCGATGATATCAACGAGTCGCTTATTGTACACTAAATAATCAAACAAAGGCTTTAAACGAGGATGAATAGGTGCGTTCTGACTATTCACCATTCTATTATGCTGCATATCCTTCCACGGATACAAATAGATTTTCAAGTCCCTACTAAACAAAATTCCGAACGCTTCTAAAATACCGCCGTTTATGTCGCGGTAGTATTTTTCGTTAAATAATTCCATGAGCATATTGGTGCCCATGATAATACCCATGCGTTTTGTGGTGTATTTGCTGAAATACTCCACCAACTTATAATATTTGGAATAGTTAGATACAAGCACAGTTTGTCCTAGCGAACATAGGATATCGGCTCGATCCAAAAAGTCTTGTTCATCAATATCGCCTTCAGCTTTCAGATTATTCAAAGTAATCTCAAAGAGAACCTGAATGTTATTTGGATCCACGCGGTACTCTTTTTCGAAAAGCTTCATGCCTTTTACGATCATGTCCATGTTGACCTTGGTCACAGGGCGGAAGCTACCACGAATTGCGAGGATATTCTTTTTATAGAGTACGTCCGCTGCTTGTAAGTTTCTTCCATCTGGCGAAAAGATCACCGCGTCGGTCATTCCATTCTTTACCAATTGGAGAGAGAGTAAACGGTTGTCTACTTTTTCAAAGTCAGGCCCAGACATTTGGATCATATCAATTTCAACTTGATCTCGACCAAGGTTGTCATAAAGACTTAGGAGAAGTTCTTTGGGCTTATTGTAGAAAAAATAGGAGCCATAGATCAGATTCACTCCCAATACTCCTACAGTAGCTTGTTGGAGTAAAGCATCTGGTTCGTGCAGTCGCGCATGAATAATAACAATGTTGGGTTCTTTACTTTGATCTGTTTGGAATTTCAACCCCATCCACCCATGCCCTTGAATGGTTTTAGTGTAATTTATCGTTGCAAAAGTGTCTGCGAAAGCAAAGAATTTTTTGGTTGGGTGGTCCTTTCTATTGAGACGTTGTTCGATAAGTTTATACTCATGGTTGAGCATATTTATCAAACGAGGCTTGCAAACATATCTTCCCTTTTCCTCCTTCCCATAGATTGCATCTGAAAAGTCCTTGTCATAAGCACTCATTGCCTTTGCAATAGTTCCACTGGCCCCGCCCGCTCTGAAAAAATGGCGAACCACCTCTTGTCCAGCACCTATTTCCGCATAGGTTCCGTAGATCTCAGGGTTGAGATTGATGCGAAGTGCTTTTTGGCTGGCTGACAGAACGACTCTTTCTAAATCCACAGTAGTAACAATAATGATTATACAAAGGTAACAAGAATACAACGGCAAAGTTGTAACAAGGAACCCTAGTTCTTTACAGTGAAATGAAGAAAAAAGTTAAAGAATGCCTTTTTCCGTCACAATTTTTTCTAATGCTTCGATTGCTACCAGTGTTGCTGGGCATCTATGAAGATTTGCTTCATACACCTCGACTTGGTCCTTAAAGTCTTTTCGATAAAGGTGCGGAAAGGTGGCACAATCGTGTGGGCGAAGATGATATACTTTACAGAGGCCCTTTCTCTTATCAAAGAATTGACAAGGAGTAGATCTATTCATAATGTCCCCAGTAGACTCCTCGGTGTACAGCCATTTATCGTAGAACTCTTTGTAAGTCATTCCAAGATGACTCGCAAGCTTTGTGACTTCCGATTTTTTCCAAGTTGGAGTCATTGTCATGCAGCAATTTCCACATTTCTGACAATTGATTTGACTCCATGCTTCTTTTTCCGCTTGGGCGCTCAGTTTAGTGAGTCCTTTAGGAGATTTCTTTACCAGCTTTTTAAGAAACTTCACCAAGTCTTTCTTTTTGCGAAAGGCTCTGCGTTTATATTTCTCAATATCTACTATACTGGTCATTTTTTGAGCAAAAAAAGAAAGGCAAGCCCCTTATATCGCACCGCTACAACCACCTGCCTTTGCTGCCTTCCGACCCTGGAGGATTGGGCGGGAGCTGGTCGTATAAGACTTGCCTTTGTGGGGCGAAAGTAGTTCTGCTTTGCTTTAAAAAAAAACATGTATGGATTTTTTTATCATTTTCCTTCTATTTCCCTTTGATTCAAAAAAAAAAGAGGTTTGCTTTGCTTCAGAGAAAATTTTATGAAAGATCTATCCGTCATCATCCCACTATTCAACGAAGAGGAATCTTTGGGAGAGCTGCACCATTGGATTGTCCAGGTGATGAATAAAAATCAATTTACATATGAAGTCATATTTATTGACGATGGGAGTACGGATAGCTCATGGTCGGTAATAGGAGATATTCAGAAAAAAGATCCTCATGTAAGAGGCGTGCGATTCCAAAGAAACTACGGAAAAAGTGCAGCACTTCATGTTGGGTTTGAAATGTCAGATGCTCATGTTGTGGTCACTATGGATGCAGATCTTCAAGACTCACCGGATGAAATTCCAGAGATGAGACGGATGATTCTAGAAGATAAATACGATTTGATTAGTGGATGGAAACAAAAACGCTATGATCCTATTTCAAAGACCATTCCTACTAAACTTTTCAACTGGGCTACAAGGATGATGAGCGGAATAAGCTTACATGATTTTAACTGTGGTCTAAAAGCTTACCGTTACGATGTCGTCAAGTCTTTGGAAATTTACGGTGAGATGCATCGCTATATCCCAGTGATGGCCAAGAAAGAAGGGTTTAAAAAAATCGGGGAGAAATCGGTGGAGCACAGAGCGAGAAAGTACGGCGTATCCAAGTTTGGTTTGGAGCGATTCATTAATGGATTTTTAGACCTATTGACCATTACTTTCATATCTCGATTTGGTAAGAAGCCAATGCATTTTTTTGGATCTATCGGATTGATCATGTTTTTCATTGGATTCATCGCGTTTGCCATTATCGGTGGCAATAAGTTGATCGCATTACTCAACAACGAATACGAGAAGAACATTGCAGAGCAGAGTATCTTCTACATCGCACTGACAGCTATGATTATTGGCACACAGCTTTTTCTAGCTGGTTTTCTAGGAGAATTGATCGCCCGGAATTCCTCTTCAAGAAATGAGTATAAAATAAAAGAGCGGCTATAGCCGCTCTTTTATTTTGAATTAGTAGTATTTGGTTATTCCTTGATAAAGGAAATCGTTTTGTTGTTTCCATTATTGGTAACATGTAAGAAGTAAATTCCAGATTCGAGCCAATCGTAATTCAGCTCTATTCTCTTAAATGTATCATCGGCCATTAGCTCTTTGGTTTCAATCAATCGACCGTCAGAAGAAAATACTTTCCATTCTACTTTCTCATTTACCATCACGTCTGAAAGTTGTAGTTGCACTATTCCATTTGTCGGATTTGGGAACAATAACGCGTCAAACGTGCTTACAGTGGTAGTAAAGCCGTTGAATTGACCATTTTGGTTGTACACACAAGATCCGTCTTCCACATTCGCTTCCGGATTGAAGTTTATTGCCTGAGAATCTGTGCATCCGGTTACGTCGAAACAACTCATTCCTGATCCAAACATCACAGTGCCATATGCACCAAACTGCAAAGTCGCATCAGCATAAGTATTATACCCACTTATCACCACATACGCTCCATTCCAGCCATCTCCCCAGCTATCCATCATTTGAAGTTCGTAGCAATCGGTAGGCAAACATCCGTAGACCGTTTGATCCTCCCAACTGTCATAGCCATTACCAGTCATTACAGTTGCACCAGCAGAATTTACAACTGACCAGCTCACTTCGCTTCCCCAAATTTGTGTCGTGATAGAGACAGAAACAAGGTTATCTACGCAATCTTCGTAATAAACACAAGATCCATCATCTGTTGTAGCGTAAGGATTGTAGTTCATTGCATTACCATCCATACAGCCCTCAATTTCAAGGGAACAACCTTCACTGTTTATCGATAAAATTGCAGTTCCCCATGAACTATTTTCTAAAGTGAATTGATTGAAGAACGCTCCATTTACAATTACGTCTAATACACCGTTGTCCCATCCATCACCGAAGTTGTCCCCGAGAATCAATGTGTAGCACCCATCTGGCAAACAAAACCCTTGATTTCCAGCAAATCCAGATCCTACATATTCGCCATTTTCAGCGACGATTTCATAGTACATTTCGTAGGGAAACACAGAACCGTAGAGGTCAAACTGAATCCAGTTTAGCAAGCATTCTTCTGGGTAAAAACATTCTCCTTCGATCGTTGCATAGGGATCATAATTAATCGCAATTGGATCCATACAACCCGTGTAAGGATACACGCATGAGCCATCGTACACATTCGCTTGAGGATTAAAATTGATTGCCGCTGGATCAGTGCAGCCAGGTATCAAAACTGCTCCGCAAGTTCCGTCCAGACTAAAAATGGTGGATGCCTGCTGCTGGCCAGCCGATAGTGCCCCTGTGCTGAATTCGTACCCGTTGATGTTCACCCAGTAATATCCGTTATACCATCCAAACGGTCCTGTATTGTTAATCATGTTCACCGTGTAACAAACACCTGGTTGAAGGCACAAATTATAATATTCAATGGCACCGGTAGGGAGGTTCTCTATATAAATCACCTCGTTACCAGAGTCATCCAAAATTTGTAGTTCAACCTGATTGCCGTTTGAAAACGTGCATACATAAAGTTGAGCTGAAATCCCGTTCGAGTCAGAACAATACTCGCAAGAGTCATCACTAGCGTTTGCTGTAGGGTCATAATTCAAAGCATAAGGATCCATGCACCCTGAATAAATACAAGAGCCGTATTGAGATTGGGTTGCTAATGGATTGTAATTGTCTGCTTGAGGATCCATACAGCCCACCACGGGTCCACATGTTCCGTCGATGCTAAATTGAACAGTTTGAGATTGTGCGTTCGAAGCAGGCTGAGCGTTAATGAACTGTTGACCATTGCCATTTACCCAAAAATAACCTCCATACCAACCAAAGGGCCCTGCAAGATTGGTCATTGTAGCTGTATAGCACACCCCCTCCTGAAGACATATTTGTAAATACTGAATAGGAGGCGCATTGGCACCATTTGCCACTGCTACGACATCTCCACTTTCATTCGTTATGGTTAGACTTACGTTTGCTGCGTTGCTGAAAGTACATAAATATAAAGTAGCCAACGAGCTTCCTTCACCATTACAATATTCGCATGACCCATTGTCTTGGTTTGCATATGGATCATAGTTCATTGCAGTATTGTCTGTGCATCCTTGGATAATACATGACCCATCGTCAAACGTTGCGGAAGGATCATAGTTTATAGATGCAGGATTCGTGCAGCCCCCGTTAACAGGAGAAAGGCTCCATGAAAACACTACTGAACCTGGGCAGCTTGTGGCGAAGTCACCTATCCTAATTAAATACGTATTGCCTGCAATTAAATTGGTAATCAACTGAGATTGCATACCGCACGCATCGTCATTCTGTGCAACGATATTCTGATTTGATTCTAAGTTTGTGGGACATGCTGAATAAATCCAAATTCTAGTATCACAGGTATTGATTCCGCACATATACAATATGATTTGTGCGTCCTCTTCGACTGTAAGAGTATACCAGTTGTCCTCGAATGTTCCAGTAATGATCTCCGCCTGATTTGCAGGAGGAGCAGAGAGCTCAATTGGAAAGGAGCATACAGAGCCTTGTTCAAATTGTGCATGAAGGAAAGGAGAACTAAACAACAAAGCAATAAATGCCCAGATAGCGTAGATTGGTTTCATAGGGTTCTAATTTGGCTTACCGAAGATAGGTAAATTATTTGGAAGACAACCACCTAGGGTAAAATGGTTGCATTTAGTTGATAACTCCACTGCCAATCAATTCATCACCGTCATACCATGCTACAAATTGTCCTCTTGCGATGCCTCTCATGGGCTTATCGAAAACTACATGGAGCTCTGAAGTCGACTGAATTAACGAACAATCAATAAGTTCTTGACGATAACGAATTCTTGCTTGGTAACGCGCCCGTTCTCCAGTTTTGAGTATACGGTCTGGTCTAATCCAATGAATTTCCTCTTTTGATACTTTCAAGCCACGTCTATTCAGCGCTGCATGATTTTCTCCTTGCCCAGTATAAAGCGTATTGGTTTGCGTATCCACATGCACAATAAACAAGGGTTCTGCTTTACCGCCAACCCCCAGGCCCTTTCTTTGGCCTATGGTATAAAAATGCGCCCCGTTGTGTGTACCCACCACCTTACCTTGGTTCATACCAAAAGAGTGAGAAAATGAAAAATCCTCCGGGGCTTCATTTTCTCCAAATGCCTTGTCTGACATCGGATACCAATCCCTGTTATCAGGAACTTCGATCACAGCTCCTTTTTTCGGTTCAAGTTGTTGCTGCAAAAAAACGGGTAATTTTACTTTTCCAATAAAGCATAAACCCTGGCTATCTTTTTTTTCTGCGGTTGGTAGACCTATTTGACGTGCAATTTCTCTTACCTCTGATTTTTGTAGGTGACCGATAGGGAAAAGTGCTTTTGACAACTGATCTTGAGTGAGTTGACACAAAAAATAACTTTGATCCTTGTTGGGGTCCATTCCTGCCAGCAAGCGAAAAATTGGTTTTCCTTGGCTGTCCGTTATTTCGTCTTTTCGGCAATAATGACCTGTGGCTACAAAGTCCGCTTTAAGATTTAAAGCAGCTTTCAAAAAGATGTCGAACTTAATTTCGCGATTGCAGAGGACATCTGGATTAGGCGTTCTTCCTGAGTTATACTCACGAAACATGTAGTCTACAATTCGCAGCTTGTATTCCTTGCTGAGATCCAAAACGTGAAAGGGGATTCCTAAATGCTCGGCGACCAACATCGCGTCGTTGCTGTCGTCGATCCAGGGGCATTCATTGTTGATAGTGACTGACTCATCGTGCCAATTTCTCATAAAAATACCCACCACATCATAACCCTGTTTCAATAAAAGATGAGCAGTGACGCTGGAATCGACGCCACCAGAAAGTCCGACCACTACTCTTTTTGACATGGTACAAAGGTACAAACCGAAAAAGTCTGCGTGCCAGACTTATAATATATTTTGAAAAAAAGCAGGAACAATTACATTTGTAATTGGCAACCCTTCCAAAGAGGGGCGTCTTAAACACGTATTCTGTGGGTGAAGATAAGCACATGCAACAGCTGATCGAGGGCTGTCTTCGAGGAGACAGGAAATCGCAACAAGCTGTATATAAGGCCCTTTATGGAAAAATGAAGGCCGTTTGTCTTCGATATACCAAGGATACAGACCAAGCGATGGATGTCCTCCAAGAAGGCTTTATCAAAGTCTTCCAAAACATGGAAAGGTACTCAGGAGCTGGGTCATTTGAAGGTTGGGTAAGAAGAATCATGGTGAACTTGTCAATAGATAGGTTTCGTAAACAGAAAAATGATTTAATTCTTCTCAATGGAACGATGAATGAGAATGATTGGAGTGATGACGTAGAGGAAGAGGAGACTGTGGAAGAGGCGTACTACGACTTTAAGCCAAATCAAATCATCGAGGCGATGCAACAGTTGTCGCCTGCGTATCGTACCGTGTTCAACCTTTATGTATTTGAAAATTATACGCATCAAGATATTGCTGATGCATTGGGAATAAGTGTTGGAACTTCCAAAAGCAATTTCGCCAAGGCAAAGCGCAATATGAAAAAGATACTTTTAAAGAATTACGGTAAAACCGATGAGTAAGAAACTTACGCCGTTTGAAGAAAAGGTAAGACAATCGCTAGAGCAGTACGAGTTGCCATACGATGGCAATAGTTGGAATGAGCTCGCTGATAGACTTGACAAGAAAGTAGCATCCCATACATGGGTTGTTGCTCTTGTTGCAGCTTGTTTTTTTACTTCCGTTGGTGCATGGTCTATCTATAAGTTCACCTTTACTCCAGTGCGAGCAACGATTGGTCAGCATGCTCCCCGTTTTGAATCTCAGTTAGTAGCTAAGGGAATTATCACACCTAGTGAAGAATCTTCAGAATCTTTAATTATTTCCTCAGACAAAGTTGGAATTGATTTTACATTTTCAAAAAACACCGAGCTCAATCAAAACAACGAGAAAGGAGATGCTTCATCTGCTGCTTTAGACATCTCTTCAACCCAAAATAAAGCTACAGAGGAGGCCGACTCCAATGGAATGATTAATCTCCCTAACACTGGTTTATCTTCTACTGCTCTCAGTGTTGTGCCAAATATCACCAAGAGTTGTGCTGGGGGGGAAATTGAGTTCTCCGCTTCTAATGGCCCGAAAGAAGGAAGCTACCTATGGAACTTTGGTGATGGTAATTTCTCCAACAAACCAAACCCAAAGCATAAATACATGAAGCCAGGGGTTTATGATGTTTCTCTTTCCATTACCAGCAAGAAAGATGGACAGATTAACACTACAGTGATGAATGACTTAATCACTATTCATCCATCGCCGAATGCAGACTTTGAATATGAGTTCGTCAATTCTGCTATGGATGAACCAACCGTTAAAATCGTTAATACCAGCGAAAATGCTACCACTTACAGCTGGAAATTCAACGACGGAAGCTCTTCAAATGCTATTAGCCCAATCAAATCCTATACAGAGAAAGGTAAAAAAGCAGTTGTTTTAGAAGTTTCCAACGAATGGGGTTGTAAGGATGAAAGCATAAAATACATTCACATCAACGAGGAGTACAATTTGATGGCTCCCGAGAAATTCAATCCACGTAAAGAAACGTTTCTTCCCGCTGCTCTCAAAGGTGGAAAAGTCAATTTCAAAATGACCGTATACAATGGGAATCAGGCAATTTTCGAAACAACTCAGAAAAACAAGGGTTGGGATGGAAAACTTCCCGGCGGTGCCATTGCTGAGCAAGGTACTTTCCCTTGGATAGTTCTCATTTATAACGAAACCACCAACGAAGAGAAATACTTCAGTGGCACTGTAACGATCCTTCCTTAACCAAAACCAAATAAAAACCAAACGAGAAGATCCCGGTTCGCCGGGATTTTCTTTTGATTAATTTTTGAGTTTTCAACACGTGTTGATAACTTGTTGTTGTACATTTGCCTCCTAGAACTAACCTAACCAAATGGGGTCGCATTTAGCACAGTGTCTATTATTTATATTCATGCTCTTTGGCATTTGTGCAAAAACACAGTTCTCTATTCTTCCATCTTCCACATCATGCTCATGTAATGGTTCGATTCAATATGAACCCGACCCAGGAAACCCAGGAGTTTTCAATTTATTATCTTCTTCAGGTGTTCTTCTATCCTCTACCAATGAAGTTTCTGGCATAGCGGTATTTGCAGGTCTGTGCCCATCAGTGTATCAATTGCAAGCAACCACACCAAATGGAAGCTTCAACGAAATTGTTCAGGTTACATCACTCGATGGCAGTGCAGGAATCTTAGGCAGTCTTAGTATTTGTTCTGGAACTGCTGCACAAAATTTAAATTTACAAGTAGGATCCATACTACCTGGTGGCACTTGGCGCAAGCCGAATGGAACCACTTTCAATGGGATGTATAACCCAAACATTGACAACACTGGAATCTATACTTACACTATACTGATTAATGGTTGTGAGAACGTGACTGGAGTAGCAGTAAATGAAATCCAAAATGCGAACGCTGGAATTCAGACTACCTATATCATATGCGATAGCTATGCCGCGTTTGAAATGTTCGATTATTTAGAAGGAAGTCCAGACCCTGGAGGTCTATGGTTAAATAGCAGTGGTCAACCCATTTCAGGAATTTATGATCCCTCGACCATGAATAGTGGTTTATTCGTATATTCAATCAATAGCGTGCCCGGTTGTCCTGCTGCATTCAATACGATGGTCATTCAAGAGAATACCACCCCCAATGCCGGCATTAATACCAGCATCATTGTTTGTCAAAATGCTGCTCCATTTTCTCTTTTTGATCAACTGGAAGGCAATCCCATGAACGGCGGTTTTTGGTTTAGTCCATCCAATACGCCATTTGCTGGAACTTTCAATCCCGCAATCCATCCCCCTGGAAACTACAGATACGTAGTGACCGCACCAGCACCTTGTTCTGATCAAGAGGCCACTCTGAATATACAATTCGTTGTAGAAAATCCTTCAGGAGAAAGCTCTACCATTACGCTGTGCAGCAATGGTTTAGAAATAAACATGACCGATTCACTGGAGGGTTCTCCATTGCCAGGAGGAATATGGAGAAATGAGGCAGGACAAATTGTAGACAACCTCTACGATCCAGCAATCGATGATGCAAGTACTTTTTTTTATTATTATCCCAATGTAGGATGTAGCCCCGCTCAAGTACCTCTGACTATTTTGGAAGTGGAAACTCCAGAGGCAGGAGCCAACGCGACCTATGAGTTTTGTCAATCAGAGATTCCGATAGATCTAACAGAACTGCTTGTAGGTGGTGAGCCTGGAGGTATTTTTTATGATGAATTCAACAACCCCATACCAGCGGAGTTTAGTATTTCTGGGACACAATTAACTACTATACAGTACCGCGTAAGTTCTCCCGTTTGCGCCACCGATATTGCAGAACTCACCATTGGAGTAGTCGCTCCTCCTCAAACACCAGCAGACCAATCTTTGAACTTTTGTATAACAGACACCCCCATAGATTTGGATGAGTATAACACGATAACAAATCCTTTTCTTTATACAAATTCTTCAGGAAACGCAGTTTCTTCACTAATAGATCTTGAGCCAGGAGAATCCGTATTTACCATAACCAGCTTATCTGGAAATGTTTGCGAAAACAGAAGCGCAAATATCACCCTTGTAGTCGACACTCTCCCCTTCACTGGAGTTGATTACAATTTCGATGTTTGCTCAGATGATTCTCCATTTTCCTTAGATCAGTTTATTCTGCCAGAAAAAGAAGCGCTAGGATCATGGTTCAACTCTTCAGGTGCTGCAATATCTGGAACTGTTTCGATTGGAGAGGCGGGGACATATGAATACGTATTTGCATCCAATGTCATTAGCGCTTGTCCCGTTCAGCAACTTGAACTTACATTAAATGTGTTTGAACCATATGAGGCTGGACCTGACAATTCTGTTGATTTGTGTTTTGATATTGGGACCTTTGACCTATCCAGTTTGCTAGAGACAGACGATGCGAATGGATTGTGGAGAAGCAATGGTACGGAAATAGATGCTAATCTATTTTTTACTATTCCAGGTGAGTTCTCATTTGAATACGAAGTGCCATCTAACGGAGCTTGTGCTGCCGACGCATCTCAACACGTTGTTATTATTCATCCTTCTATTCAAGTAAATGCGGGAGAGAATCAAGAAGTATGCAACGGATTTGGGAGTTTGACACTCGGAGCTGATGCTCAATTAGGCTTGGAATACCAGTGGTTTCCATCGGAAAACTTGGATAATCCTTTTGGAGCTACAACCAATTTGATTGCTACAAATAATAGCGATGAAGATGTGTTGAATCTCGAGTACACATTGACTGCGAACAATGGAATTTGCTTTGCAGAAGATCAAGTTGCGATTACCATTTTCCCGACACCAACCATAAACGCAGGAGAAGATCAATTCATTTGTTTAGGCGAAAGTGTCGAGCTGTTCGCTAGCGGTGGTTCTTCTTATGAATGGGCACCCAGTCTATTTTTCACAGATCCAAGTGCCATAGTGCAAGCCATCAGCGTTGATTTTGATCAGCTATTCACTCTTACAGGTCAAAATGATTTTGGTTGTATTTCACAAGATCAGATAAGTATCACTGTTAATCCCTTGCCCGAGTTTGAAGTTATTACCAATTCTATTAATACTTGTCCACCTGCAGTATTGAATCTTTCCGCCGAAATGCTCACAGACAACATCACTAGCTTTAACTGGCAGTTGAACGATATCTGGTACAGTTCTACACCTCAATTAAGTGCTGTGTTAACGGAAGCGGGCATATACGATTTAAACGTTGTGGGGTATACCACTTTTGGTTGTGCAGATACCGTTAGCCTCCAAGACTTTCTTACCATTTATCCCAACCCAATAGCAGCATTTGCAATCTCACCGAACAATCCCTCCACGCTGAACAATGAGGTTTACTTTGACAACGCTTCCGTTGGAGGGAGTAACTATTTCTGGACATTTGGCACAGGAGATTCCAGTGAAGAAATTTCTCCAAGCTTCATATACTCGGCAGAAGAGGCGGCCAATTACAATGCTTGCTTGATAACTTATAGTGAGTTTGGATGCACCGACACCGTGTGCAGGACCATTAGTCTCGAAAACGATTATGTATTTTTTGCTCCGAATGCCTTCACGCCCGACAATGACGGATTGAATGATATGTTCCAGGTATATTTTGAAGGATTCGAAGAAAGTACATTTCAAATGCAGATATATGATCGATGGGGTGGCTTGGTGTTCACCAGCACCGATCCGCGAGAGGGATGGTTGGGAGAAAAAAACGGAGGAGAATATTATTCTCAAGATGGAGTTTACAGCTGGCAAGTTCAATTAAAAGTCGATAAAATGGCCGATTATCAGGTTTTTCAAGGCCACGTAACATTGATACGTTGAGATTAAGATCCAAGGAATTGTTGATTTTTTTCTCATCGATTCCCATTCAAGCATAGTAACTTGCGGGCTCTTCAGAATCATGAAACAGATAATCATTTTATTCAATCTGCTCATTAGCGTAATCCTCGTTAAAGGCCAGACAGGATGCGATGTTCCTGGCAACTACTGCATGTCGAACGACGCTCTTTTGTTATGCGGGGGTACTTTGTATGACGCTGGTGGAGGCGATGCCTATCCAGATGAGAACTTTGAACTGACCATTTGTACCAATACACCTGGCGATGTAGTTCAACTTTCTTTTACTGCTTTTGCATTGCAAACCTCACCCAACCCTAACTCTTCAGACTACTTAACGATATTTGATGGTCCAACGACACTTGCACCAAGTCTAGGAAGTTATACAGGAAACGACTTACAAGGAATATCTGTAACTGGAACTGTGTTTAACACTACAGGTTGTTTGACTTTGGTGTTTTCAGACAATGGACTTGCGAATACAGGGTTTCCGGGATTTCAGGCCTCCATTGCATGCGCCACACCATGCGCTAATCCTACATCTTCTTTTCAAACCACAGCTCCTGCGGCAGTGAATCAAGGAGGAAGCATTTCTGTTTGCGTTGGAGAAACCGTTGCATTTGATGGAAGCACATCCTTCGCAGAGCAAGGATTTAGCATTGCCCAATATAGTTGGAATTTCGATGATGGAACACTTGTGTCTGAGACAGATCCGATAGTAGAACATGCATTTAATGAGCCAGGAGAATACTTGGTAAACCTTACTGTTTTTGACAATAACGGTTGCGCAAGTTTGAATATCATACCCATCCAAGTGCTAGTGAGCACACAAGCGCAATTTGGTAGCATCGCAGACATTGGAACAGAATACTGTTTTGGACAAACTGTAACATTAAATGCTGCTAATGTTACTTATCCAACGTGGAGTTCGCTTCCGGAATCAGTAGTGGCGGGAGTTTCTGAGCTTGCCGATGGAGCTGGCTTTAGCTACGACAGTCCTTTGTCTTTTGACTTTTTTGATGATGGCGCTGTTCTTCAGTCTTGTGATGAGTTGGGAGAAATCTTCATCAATATGGAGCATAGTTTCTTGGGGGACCTTGGCATTACCATTACATGTCCTAACAATACCATCGTCACTCTTTTAGATCCTAACAATTTAGGCGGACCGATTTGGCTAGGCGAACCGGTAGATGATGAAAGCACGACACCTGGCATAGGATACGATTATTCTTGGGCCCCTACTGCTACTTTGGGAACTATGGATGAAGAAGGCACAGGAAGCGAGTCCCTTCCTCCTGGTACTTACTCCTCTTTTGAAGATATGTGTGATTTGGTGGGCTGTCCTTTGAACGGCACTTGGACCATTACAGTCACAGATGATGCTGCCTTCGATAATGGGTATATTTTTGAATGGGGGATTAACTTTGATCCTAGCCTGTATCCTGGTGTTACCACCTTCACGCCCACGTTTGGTGGAGGAGCTGATTCATCGTATTGGACAGGTCCCAATATTGAGTTCTTGGACGCTGGGCATGATCAAATAGAACTATTACTTACAGAGCCTGGAACGTACGAATACGTTTATAACGTGACCAATAATTTCGGTTGTCAAAACGACACCTCGATTGTCATCGTGATTGAACCTCCTGTTGAAATTACTGCAGGTCCAGACATCATTTACGCTTGTGAGCCAGTTGAGATACAAGGAGGTTACCTCAACATTCCCACTCCTTCCTGCAGCAATGATTCTGGAATTTATGATTATTGCTATGGGGATAACGAGCTCTATGTAGTCACCTATTGCCCAGATACACCTGGAGATGAAAACACTTCGATGAGTATTACATTCTTGTCTGGCGAAGTAGAAACATCATACGATTTCATAACCATCTATGACGGTGCATCGACCTCCTCCCCCATACTGCTTCAAGATATTTCTGGCGAACTCGCGGGGATTACTGCTGTTGCTACCAACCCTGGAGGATGTATTACATTGGAGCTTGACTCTGACGGAATTTTCTCATGTGAAAGTGGAACCTTCCCAGAAGGTATTCAATACGAAGTTGGCTGTGCTGACCCAAATAATTTTGTTTGGTCTTGGAGTCCGGCAGCGGGGTTAAGCTCTACAGCTTCTCCAACTCCTACGCTTGAGACTATAAGTGAAACAACCGTTTTCACTCTCACTGGGTATCCCGAAGGATTTCCAGAGTGTGCATCTAGTGACCAAATGGAAGTAACTGTTAATCTCTCATTGGAAGTCGAGATTCTCAACGATTACAGCGCTTGTGTAGGTAATACCGTTTCTGTTTCAGCTCCAGAAATTATTGGAGGCGCACCAGATTATGCATTCACTTGGACACTTAGTGATGGCACCACCTTCTCCACTCCTGAGTTTGATTACGTTGTAAATTCGGGTGTAGAAGCCTGTGTTGAAGTGATGGACGGGTGTAACTTGACAGCACAGGATTGCACCACCATTACTCCTTATCCTTCCGTGCCAGCCACATTTGATCTAATAGGAGGTTCCCCTCAGGGATGCAGTCCACATACAATTAGTCTGGAAAGCGATTATACAGCCTATCAAAATCTTCAATCCATGTGGTGGCATTTTTCGGAAACGGATAGTGTCAATGTATTGGGTACAGCTACTTTCCAGTTTACTCAGGCCGGTGATTATTTACCTTACCTCGTGATGACTGATTTATTTGGATGTGTGACCAGCGATACCCTCAATAATGAAATTACCGTAGTAGCTAGGCCCATCGCTTCATTCTTTACCACCGAAGAAATAGCATATTTACCTGAAACCTCTTTCAATGTAATCAATACAGCGGTGAATGCATCGAATGTCTCTTACCTGTTCGATCAATGGGGAAGTTCCAGTGCTTTTGATACTATCTTTTCATTTCCTGCAGATACGAGAGGGGTTTATGTTATTACTCAGATTGCTTACAACGAATTGGGGTGCACAGATACAACTCAGCGGATTGTGAGTGTGAAAGATGATATAGATTTGTTTATTCCAAATTCATTCACTCCTGATGGTGATGGGGTTAACGATGTTTGGCTCATAAAAGGAGGCGGTTTTACCTCTCGAAACTACGAAGTTACCATCTATAACAGATGGGGCCAACCGGTTTTTAAGTCAACCGATCCAACAGAACCTTGGTTGGGTGAGACCAATAATGGAAGCTACTTCAGCCAGGATGCAGTGTATCTTTACTTCATTAAAATACAAGACATTGAGAACGATGTTCGTTATGAATATCAAGGTCATATAACGGTGATACGATAAAGCAACTTATCTTTGATTCTTCTAGTCTAGTGTAAGACTAGTCATTTGAAACGATGAGAATACCTTTACTACTACTAAGTTTTTTTCTTTATTCTACCAGTATCATAGCACAGAATATCGCTATGACCAATGGTACTTTCGAAGCCTGTGGAGGCACATTCACCGATGATGGTGTTGGAGGAGCCTATACTAATACCGATTATACCATCACCATTTGTCCAGATCAACCTGGTCAAGTGATATTATTGGAGTTTAGTGCATTTGCACTACAGAACTCTCCTGGCAACAATCAGAGCGATTACATCGAAATTTTCAATGGACCGGATACCGATGCCCCATCCTTAGGTACTTATGGTGGGAACTCTCTGCAAGGTTTTCAAGTGACAGGAAATAGCGACAATACCAGTGGCTGTTTGACTATTTTTTTCAATACGCTTGGTCCTGCAAATGCAGGCTCTCCAGGTTGGGAAGCGTCCGTTTCTTGTACGATTCCATGTGAAGCACCATCGGGAGCGTCAGCCATTGTTAGTCCGAGTCCCTCTAATGGTGGACAGAGCGTAAGCGTTTGCTTAAATGAGACCATTACTTTTAATTCTATAGGATCTTCTGCTGCCCAGGGTTTTAATATAGCCAACTACATTTGGAATTTTGACGACGGTACCGTTTTGGAGACCTTGGATCAGACTGTTAGTCACGCATTTGCGGAACCTGGAGAATACATAGTAACAATGACCGTTCAAGATGACAACGGTTGTTTTAGCACCAACGTGCAGCCTTTGCAAGTGCTTGTATCTACTATTCCTTTATTTCCTGGAATGGAAGATTTCACTACTTGTTTTCCAGAGCCCGTAGAACTTGTTGGCAATGCAATATCCACCTTGTGGACCGCACTTCCTCCACAAGTTGTCGCTGGAGAAACGTACCTAGCTGATGGTGCTGGATTCTCGTACACAACCTCTTTGACCTTTGATATTTTTGAACCAGGAGCTGTATTAGAAACTTGCGATGACCTTTTAGGCATTACTGTTAACATGGAACATAGTTTCATGGGTGACCTAGGGCTAAGCATTACCTGTCCTGACGGAACAGAGGTTGACTTAGTAGAATGGGGAGTCAACGGTGGAGGTGGAACTTTTTTAGGGGAGGCCATTGATAATGATCCTGGCACTGACCCTGGAATTGGATATACCTATACTTGGGACCCTGACGCCACGAATGGAACATGGGGAGATAATGCTGGGTTTGGTGGACCGCCATCCCTTCCTGCGGGCTCTTATGAGGCGCAAGGCAATCTTTGCGATCTTGTTGGCTGTCCTTTAAACGGAAGTTGGACCTTCACCGTAACCGACAACTTAGCCGCAGATAACGGGTATATCTTCTGGTGGGGTGTGGATTTGAACCCTGCACTATTTCCAGACGTTACCACATTTCAACCCTCTATTGGTATTGGAGCTGACAGTTCATACTGGACTGGCCCATTTATTACCTCATCGGACATTAACTTAGACACCTTGTATTTGGTTCCTCCAGCCGCTGGATCATATGATTACCAATACAATGTTATCAACAGCTTCGGTTGTCAGTTTGATACAACCATTACGGTGACTTGGGAGGAAACACTGCCAATTACTGCGGGTCCCGATCAGCTTTTTGTTTGTGATCCAGTAGAATTACTGGGAGGTTTTGAAGGTCTTCCTACCCCAGCTTGTGCTCAAGATGGAGGAGTATTTACCTATTGCTATACTGACAATGACAATCTCACATGGACCTTTTGTCCTGATGATCCCGGCGATGGTACTGTTATGACTTTTACCTTCCTTTCAGGCCAAGTAGAAAACTTCTTCGATAACATCACCGTCTTCGATGGCAGTGATACCGGCGCTCCTTTTCTTGGCACAGCAACAGGAATGTTAGACGGTCTATCTTGGACAGCAACCAATCCTGATGGATGTTTGACCATCACCTTTACCTCAGATGGCTCAGTATCTTGTGATGGGGGCTCCTTCACCGAATGGCAGTACGAAGTAACTTGTGGCAATGGTGGACCGCTCTACACTTGGGAATGGACACCTGCGGAATTCTTGGATAACCCATCCAGTCCGACACCTTTAGCAGAAGTAACTCAGAGTACTGTATTTACTTTAACGGCATATCCCGTAGGACAACCTGATTGCGGAGTGTCAGACGATGTAGTAGTGAATATAGATCCCAGCGCAAGTCCAGGAATAGATACTGACCTATTTTACTGCATTAATGGACCAGCATTCGAGACCATCGACGAGCTTGATGGAAATCCAGCAGGAGGAGGTACATGGACCGATCCACTTGGTGCGCCCTTTAGTGGAACATTCACTCCAGGGGTTGATGCTCCAGGAGCATATACCTACTCTGTTGGAAACCCAGGATGCTTATTGAGTTCGGTACTCACCCTTTCCGAAAGCACCACGCAAATCATTACTGTTCCAAATGACACATCTTTGTGCGCAGGAGGAGCAATAAATCTAGATTTGCTTTCTATTGATAACGGTGTCGAGCCCTTTACCTATCGCTGGAGATACAATGGAACCTTAGTAAGTTCAGCGGCCAATGCTGATTATGTGCCCGGAATATCAGGCGTAGCCTGTCTTGAAGTGATAGACCAGTGTGGTGTTACAGTAGAAGATTGTTTTAATGTTTTGGTAGAGCAACCGATTACCGTATCATTCTCCGTAGATACCACTCGGGCATGTTTCCCTCACACATTTACATTTAATAACGATACTCCTCTTGGAACATTCGTAAACTCTGAATGGACACTTGGAGACAATACGACTTTTTTCAACCAGAATAATTTCGATCATAATTATGCTGCGCCAGGATTTTATGATGTTTCTTTAAAGCTCACCTCGGCTATAGGTTGTCAATATGAGCTCACAGAGGAAGGTTATATCTCCTTGTATGACTCCCCAGAAGCGCAATGGTATGCCACTCCTCAACCTACAAATATTGAGAACACGGAGATTACATTTAATGATATCAGCAATGGACAAATAGTTTCGCATGTTTGGGAGTTTAATTATACCGACATGCTCGGTGAGAGCTTAGAGCAAAATCCTGTATTTGAATTCCCTGGAGGACAAGGTGGAGTTTATCCTATTCGATTGACCATTACAGACACCAATGGCTGCACAGATATATACACGCAGGACGTAGTGATTAACGACATCCTGACCTATTATATCCCAACCAGCTTTACCCCCAACAATGACGGCATCAACGATGTGTGGAAAGTTTATGGAGTAGATATTGATCCGGCCAATTTCAAGTTACAGGTATTCAATCGCTGGGGAGAAGTGGTCTTCGAAACCCTCGACCCGGAAGGCTTTTGGCTCGGCGAAACAAATGATGGTGACTACTACTCTCAAAATGGCATTTATTTTTGGAGAGCCAAAATCACTTCAATAGCGACTGGTGAGCGCAATGAGTTGGAAGGACATTTGTATTTGATGAAATAAGTTCCAGGATTCACTTGAAACTTATTTTATCATTTCATCAATAGTATTGATCGTAACCGAATGATAATTCGGTCGAGCCTTTTGGTATATCTCTTTTGCTATATCTTTTTGGTTCGTGCTGATGAGTCGCTCATACAGAGGGGCGACAAACTTCCTTCTACCCACGCGAATTAAAAACTCTTCAAGTTGTGGATATGCCTCTTTGTATTCCGTTATGATAGCCAAATCCAACCATGCAAAAAGTACTTCATTGTTTTTTGTACTAGAGATTGAAAACGACTTATCCAGTTGCTTTATCTGCATCAAATTTGGAGCAGGCATGTTTGTTAAGAATGCTACTTTTTCTTGGTATGACCACTCCGACCAACGAATGGCTTTTGTATCGCCATTCTGTGCAAACTTTGTAGCACTCGATTTCGCCAATTCCATTCTATTGCTATTTACGATAGGAATGTTAGAAGGAATTCCTGGTTTATAGACCCATTCCTCGATATTCACTTTTTCTTCAATTCTTTCTGAAGCTAAATTCTTTCTCAAATAATCCAGGAATCTTTCCGTATCCATAACCTGAAAAGCATGTTCACTGAAATACTTCTTCAAAAAATCATCCCACTTCTCGCGCCCCACTTGTTCCTCACAAAGTCGAAGAAAAAAATACCCCTTGTTATAAGCTATATCGGTCATTCCATCATCAGGATTTCGATTTACTAAGGTCAATTTCAACTTTGTATCGTCCGCATTGATTGCTGAGATTTCCTCAACTGAGCGCTCTAGGTCTTGTTTGTTCAATAATGCGAGCATTTCAGAATATTCCCTGCCATACACTTCCTCCATTATTCTTTCTTCAAAATACACCGTAAATCCTTCATTGAGCCAAAAGTCGTCCCAGGTAGAATTTGTAACCAGATTTCCACTCCAACTGTGAGCAAGCTCATGTGCGATAAGAGATACCAGCGACTTATCCCCTGCGAGAATGGTCGGTGTAGCAAATGTCAATCTCGGATTTTCCATACCACCGAAGGGAAACGCAGCCGGAAGTACCAATACATCGTAACGTCCCCAAGCATATGGACCATATAATTTTTCTGCAGCTTCTAGCATAGCTTGCATGTCTTCAAACTCCTTTGCTGAAACATCAATCAAGTCTTTGGTGGCATAAACTCCTGTTCGGTTACCCAAGGAGCGAAAAGAGACATCGCCAACTGCAAGCGCCATGAGATAGGTTGAAATCGGTTGATCCATTTTGAAATGATACACTCCATCCACCGTCTTTTCTGTTGGATTCGTCGCGCTCATTAGGGCCATCAAGCCCGGAGACACTTTAACGGTTGCATCATAAGTGATCCTCACCCCTGGACTGTCTTGGCAAGGAATCCATGTTCTCGCTAGGACTGCTTGTGATTGAGTGAACAAAAATGGTTGCTCACCTTCCATCCATAACAATGCTTCTGCGCCTTCTGTCGTATTGTACGAAATGGCGATTTGTTTCGAGTCTCTTTTTACGGGTATCGTTAAGCTCGCGCCAATAAAAGGTTTTTCCTCAGACACAGCATATTTTACTTCTATATCATCAACTTGAACACTTGTTATATTCAGTGCCTTAACATCAAGCACCACCTCATCTGCTGGAGCCAGGTGTTGTAGTTCGTATATCGCAGTAGCCTCGATGATCTTCTTATCGAAATCAACACGAGCGTTCCATGTCAAATGCTTCACGCGTATCTCGTTGGGACGACTATAGGAATGGGCATCTTGAGCCAGTTTGGATGCAGCAATCATATTTCTCACTTTTTCCGATTGAGAAGGGTTATTTTCATTTTTACATGAACTCAAAGCAAGTGCAATGCATGCTATGAAATAAATAATAAATCTCATTTTCTTTTGAAGATATAATCAAATGAAGCGTTGCGAAGAATTTCTACTAGGTCTGCATGATTTTTTCTTAGATCGACCCGGATAATTTCCCAGAGAATTTCATCATCGATGTCAAAATACTCATGAACAATAAAATTCCGCATAGAAAACATGTGCTGCCAAGGAATTTGCTTGTACTTTCTTTGAAACTTATATGGAACATGTTTTACTGACTCTCCTACAATTTCAAAGTTTCTGATGACCGCATCCCTCATCATGCTATCGGTTACGAAATCTTTATACGATTTACCTTCGGTATAGATAAGAATTTTCTCAATGGCCTTGGCCATGTCATCGATAAAGAAATCAAAACGTCTCCTTACTTTATTCATACATACCTAACCTTTGACAATATTTCCTCTTTCAAAGCCACTTTCAACGCTCTTGGGGTGCATATATCAATTGGGATTTCCAGTTTTTCTTGAATAAACTCTTTCAATGTAAAGAACTCCCATCCCAAAGGTTTTTCCAATTCTACCAAAACGTTTAATTCACAGTTGACTGTATGATGGACATCCCTGTACTCATAGAAATATCCCAATTTTTTCACTCCCCATTTTTCCATTAAAATAGGTTTCAAAGAGGTGAGCCTGTGGTGCGCTTCCTCTATCATTTCCTTAAGCTATAACGTCCAAATACACCCAAGGGAAGTTTTACTCCGCTCTTTGCTTGTAGATATAGTTCTCCTATCTTCAAGTTCTTACCGGCAGTTTCTCCGAGGAAGTTCTCGATAACTAACGCTGACAAGCCTAAACTGTAGGCATTAAGAATGAGGAAATGCTCTTTCGGGTCAAGAATTTTTATGACCCCTTCCATCATTTCCGCGATATTGTCCTCCAACTTCCATTTTTCCCCTTTGGGACCGTGTCCGAAAGCCGGTGGATCAAGGATGATTCCGTTATACTTGTTTCCTCTTCTCTCCTCTCTTTGCACAAACTTCATTGCATCTTCCACCATCCATCGTATGTCTGAAAGTTCTGAAAGTTGCATATTTTCATTGGCCCAGGTCACTACCTGTTTTATACTATCCACGTGAGTGACGTCAGCGCCAGAAGCCGCCGCTGCAAGGGAAGCTCCCCCCGTGTATGCAAAAAGATTTAGGACTTTGGGGTTGGGCGTTTTCATGGAAGCAATCGTTTCATTGATAAAGTCCCAATTCGCTGCTTGTTCAGGAAACACCCCTACATGTTTGAAAGACGTCAAGCCCAATCGAAAAGCGATCTCCTTTTGATCTGGTAACGCATATCTCAAATGCCATTGGTCGGGCATTTTTTTTAATTTCTGCCATTCGCCACTGTGACTATTTTTTGGAACGAACCGAATATGTGCTAATCTTTTCCATTCGGCATCCGACCAGCGCTTGTGCCACACTGCTTGTGGTTCAGGGCGAATTGTTACGTAATCGCCAAAGCGCTCCAGCTTCTCAAAATCCCCGCAATCCAACAGTTCGTAATTCTTCCATCTCTGGGGTGTAATTATTTCTAAAGAAGTAGACATAGACTGCAAACCTATGATATAAATGTGAAAATGTGTGCCCGTTCGTCCTACTTTTCTACTTTCGCATTCGATGAATGGAATGAACATAGCGTTGGTAGGTACGGGAAATGTTGCATGGCACTTCGTGCAGGCCACAAAAAACACTTCGATCCGTTGGAATGCTGTATACTCCAGAAATATTTTGCACCGTCAAGAATTCTCTCTGGCCCATGGAATTCCGGTTATTGATGAGTTGGAAAAATTGCCTTTGGATACCGACTTCGTTCTGCTCGCCATAAGTGACAATGCTATATCCGATATTGATTCAAGAATACCTTCCCATCTTCCAGTAATTCATACAGCAGGAGCCGTAGATATACTTATGCTTCAGCGCGCTCAGCGCGGAGTCTTATGGACACTACAAAGCCTGAAGAAAAATCAGCCGGGCTCTCTCAAAGGCGCTCCATTCTTCATTGAGAGCAGTGATTCTGTGCTTTCTAAAAAAATGAAGTTATTGGTGGAAATAATTGGCGGGGTAATCTACGAGGCGAATAGCGCACAACGCACCACTTTGCACATAGCTGCGGTATTTGCCAATAATTTCACCAATCATCTGCTAACCGTCGCACATGGGTTGCTCCAAAAAGAAGATATTCCTTTCGATGTTTTGAGGCCAATCATTGAGTCGCAGTATGAGAAGCTTCAAACGATGCTTCCGTCGCAAATTCAAACGGGTCCAGCCTTTCGCAATGATCAAAATACGATTGAAAAGCATTTAGAATCTTTAGCTGGACTTGATGAAGTAAAGAATATTTACAGAGTAATGACTGATTCAATTATCAAAAAATACTATGACACTCAACTATAAATCTAAATTAAAAGAAATAAGCACCTTTGTCTTTGATATCGACGGAGTATTTACCGACAATATAGTGTATCTCACCGCTGACGGGGAGCAAATGCGCACCGCTAATGTTAGAGATGGATATGCAGTGCAATTGGCCGTCAAAAAAGGCTTGAGAATAGTTATACTTTCTGGAGGAAAAAACGAAATAGTAAGAAAGCGTTTTGAATCACTGGGAGTAAAAGACATCTTTCTTGGCTCTTCCGAAAAGTTGCCAATTCTTCAAGCCTATTTAAAACAAAACGAAATTGATATATCAACGGTATGTTATATGGGAGATGACATTCCCGACCTTCCCGTTTTACAGTACGTTGGATTGAAAACATGTCCTGCCGATGCCGCTTCAGAGATCAAAGAAATATGTGATTATATTTCCGATCGAAATGGAGGAAAAGGTTGCGTACGGGACATCCTTGAACAAGCATTAAAAATCAAAAATCTTTGGCTCGATGCCGAAGGACATATATGGTAATTATGATAAAGTATTTCACTCTTATTTTTCTTTTTGTAGGGATTGAATTTTCTGGCATTGCTCAATACTGGCAGCAAAGTGCTGATTATAAAATCCATATCCAACTCAATGATAAAACCCATCAATTTTCAGGAACGAGCAGTATTACCTATACTAACAATTCACCTGACGATTTAAACCAACTGTTTTTTCATTTGTACTTTAATGCCTTCCAGCCGCTGAGTAGCATGGATGTGCGCTCCAGACTCATCGCCGATCCAGATCCTCGTGTAGGAGATCGCATATCCAAATTAAAGCCTGAGGAGTACGGTCATCAACATGTTAAAAAACTTAAGGTTAATGGAAAAGAACAACGTTTCTTGGAAAATGAAACCATCTTAGAAGTATCCCTTGACAAGCCTATTGGTAAGGGTCAAAAAGTGATTATTGACTTAGAATTTGAAGGACAGGTTCCAGCACAAGTGCGTCGCTCAGGCAGAAATAGTACTGAAGGAATCGATTACAGTATGACACAATGGTATCCAAAGCTTTGCGAATATGATCAAGATGGCTGGCATCCCAATCCGTATATTGGTCGTGAGTTCTATGGTGTTTGGGGTAATTTTGAAGTGAACATCACCATGGATAAGAAGTACATCATTGGAGGAACAGGAGTGCTTCAAAACCCACAAGAAATTGGTTATGGATACATCGATGAAGCCAAAGTAAAACGTCCTTCTGGAAATACTTTAACCTGGAAGTTTAAGGCGGAGAAAGTTCATGATTTCGCTTGGGCAGCAGATCCAGATTACGTGCACACAACCGCACAAATTGAAAACGGTCCTCTCTTGCACTTCTTTTTTCAAAACGATCCCATCTATGGGAAAGTGTGGAATGAAAGCGTTGATTTGGTAAAAAAAGGATTTCAATTTCTTTCCGAAAACTTCGGAAAATATCCCTATTCGCAGTACACCATTATACAAGGCGGTGATGGTGGAATGGAATATCCCATGGCGACACTGATCACTGGTAATAGAAAGCAGCCAAGCCTGGTGGGAGTAATACTCCATGAGGCTGCACACAGCTGGTATCAAGGAATTCTTGCGACAAATGAATCTCTGTATCCTTGGATGGATGAAGGCTTTACGAGCTTTGCTTCCTCAGAGGCCTTTAATCGATTGTTTGCTGGTCGAATTCCTGGTGATCACAGTGATGCGTATAGTGGTTATTTAAGCATTGTGAAAGAAGGAAAAGAAGAAGCCCTGAGCACCCATGCTGATCATTATATTACCAATTATGCTTATGGCACTGCATCCTATTCCAAGGGAGAAGTTTTTCTTGCTCAATTGAGATATATCATGGGAAAAGAAAATTTTGACAAAGGAATGCTCGCCTATTATGATCAATGGAAATTCAAGCATCCAACGGATAAAAATTTCATTGCGGTGATGGAAAAACAAAGTGGATTAGTACTCGATTGGTATTATGAGTATTTTGTGCTTTCAACCAAAACGATCGACTATAAAATTAAGGCACTATACGGCCAAGAAAACAAAAGTACCGTGGTACTAGAAAAAGTCGGTTTAATGCCTATGCCTCTCGATGTAGAAATAGTCCTTAAAAATGGTGACCGATACATGTATAGTATTCCTTTGGAACTGATGCGCGGCTCAAAAGCGAAAGAGGATTATAATGGCAAGGCATGGGAGGTGAAAGAAGATTGGAGATGGGTAGATCCATTCTATGAAATGGAAATACCATTCAGCGCGGATAAAATTGACTCAATTGTTATTGATCCATTCGAAGGATTGGCAGACACTGATAGAGACAATAATACCCTTGCCGTGCCAGCAACACCTTATAACTTCATTATCGAACGTTAATATGCTCAACAATTACCTCCGCTTTTCTCCACAATATGATCTAGTGATAAAACTACTGATCAGTTTGGTGTTCACTTGCAGCCTAGGGCCGCTAGTGATTAAAACGGAAGGAATTCTTCCCATAACACTGCAAACATTATTTCTTCTTTTCTTTGCTATTGCCTTCGGATGGCAAGTTGGAGGATTGAATGCACTCCTTTATACATTGTTTGGCATGGCTGGATTACCCATCTTCAGCGGGTATGTGGGAGGCTACGAAAATGTGATCGGTCAATCAGGAGGTTTCTTTTTCGGATTCATTGCTGCTTCATTGATATGCGGTTTTCTCACTGATTTTGAATTCTCGAAAAATCCTTTTGGCCATTTTGGAAATTGGCTTCTTGGGCATGCCATAATCCTTGTAATGGGTGCTTTATGGCTAAAAAGTTTTCGTCCCGATCAATACATGAATGACTTACGAAATGTACTTCCCGGAGCCGCAATAAAATCATCCTTAGGTTTTCTAGTAATGACTATACTGATACGTTTATTGGCTGGAAGAAAAGATTTTTATTTAAAAAAATAACTCATGAGTGACACCATTCTTCTGAAAAAGGAATCGAGCATTGCTACGATCACTTTAAACAGGTCTAAGGTTTTTAATAGCTTCAACCGTGAAATGGCGCTCGCCATGCAAAGTGCATTAGACGATTGTAAAAACGACGAAGAAGTGCGTTGTATCGTTATCGTTGGGGATGGAAAAGCCTTCTGTGCGGGTCAAGACTTAGCAGAAGTATCAGGACCTGAAAATCCTGGATTTCAAAGCATCCTAGCTGAACATTACAATCCAATTGTGACACGTATCCGGGAAATACCGAAGCCCGTAATAGCTGCGGTCAATGGAGTGGCAGCGGGTGCAGGTGCCAATATCGCCTTGTGTTGCGACATTGTGGTGGCCGCAGAAAGCGCATCCTTCATTCAAGCATTTTCTAAAATCGGATTGATACCCGATAGCGGAGGTACATATGTCTTACCGAGACTAATCGGTTTTCAGAAAGCTTCTGCACTCATGATGCTTGGTGAAAAAGTAAGCGCACCAGATGCCGAAAAAATGGGAATGATTTATAAAGTTTTTAGTGACGAAACTTTTTCTCAAGAAGTATTTGCGTTGGCTTCTACTCTTGCACAAATGCCTACTTATGGCATAAGCTTGACTAAAAAAGCCCTCCATCTAGCCATGACTAATTCCTTCGAACAACAACTTCAGCTTGAAGAATCTTTACAAATAAAAGCAGGACGAAGCGCCGACTACAAGGAAGGCGTTGCCTCATTTATGGAAAAAAGAAAGCCCAATTTTAAAGGAAAATAATATGCTCGACGCGGCAACTTACCCCATTGGTAAATTCAAAAAAACGGAGCAAATCACCGAAGGTGTTTTAAAGATTATGATCAATGACATCGCTCAGGTACCAACAGACCTCCGAAAAGTTGTTACATCCTTGTCTAAAAAACAACTCCATCTCTCCTATCGAACAGGAGGTTGGTCTGCATTGCAAATCGTGCATCACTTAGCAGATGCCCATTGCAATATTTTTGTTCGCGTAAAACTTGCTCTAGCAGAAAACAATCCTACTGTGAAGCCTTACGATGAAAATACGTGGGCGGAAATGCCAGACGCGACTTCGGAATACTTAGAAGGTTCTCTTCGAATGATTGAAGGCGTCCACGACCGAATCTCCAAGGTATTTTATTCGATGAGTATAGAAGATTTTTCGAGATGCTATTATCATCCAGAATATGACAGACTTGTCCCCTTATCCGAAGTACTTTCTTATTTTCATTGGCACGGAAAACATCATACTGCACAAATTAGAGTGATCTCTCAGCTATGAACTGGTACTCCATTCAAAATAGTTTACCCACTGATGGGCAAAGAGTTCTAGCCTTTGTTCCAAATAACAAAGTCTTTCTCCCAGGAAAATCAGGAGAGTTTGAATTACGTGAAATCATTGTGTTACGCTTTCTTCAAGACTTTTATCCAGAAGGTAGCGAAAAACAATTAAAGCATGGTTCGCATTTTTGGCAAGGCGAAGGAAATAGTAATCACTTCTTCAAAGATGTGACTCATTGGATGCCCATACCAGATAAGCCTTAGTAAACAAGCATTACCCCTGTTTGCCCTTGTATCCGGATAAAATAAGTACCGGAATCCATGGGCGCTGGAATGAATGCTTTTTCTCCCGAAATACTTGTTTGCATAATTCTTTTACCAGCCACATCGAAGATCTCGAGGGTGGTTGGGAAGGAAACATCTCGAGAAATACAGTAGTTTCTGCCTCTTTGAACAGGATTGGGAAAAAGGCTCCAGGCCTTTTCCATGCTCAGCTCGTTCACCCTTACGGTCAAATCTTCAGATAAGTGCATTGCAATACCTCCTCCGACCAATCCAACCGCTATTTCTGTAATTCCGTCGTTGGTAATATCGCGCATAGCGACAGCAGTCCGAGTACCCTCTACATCACCAAAATAATCTTCTGCAAGAAAATTATATGATTCAAATATTAATGAATAAGGTGCATCGTAATAACCCAACTGTCCCGTTTCAGAACCCACCAACAACTCCCATTGAGCTTGATCATTCTTAAAGAAAAGGGGAACAGAAAAACCATCCACTCCCAAGAAACTTGTGGCTAAAACATCTCCGACAGTATCTTCCATCAATTCGAAAATTGCGTTTTGAGTTGTTCCAATATTTCGATAAAAATTAATGTTCCCATTTTTTTCTCCAATCATCAAATCCAATAAGCCATCCTCATCGTAATCCAATACCTGTGGAGTTGAACTTTGTCCCACATCGATATTCTGATTGGTGTTGTTCGTTAGCAAAACCGGTGGAGCTGAAAACTGTGACTCTCCAATGCCGTTGTTAGAATTGTAGAAAACATGAATCACTCCATCTAGATCTCCTAGCAACAATTCGCGATCTCCATCCGCATCCAAGTCTGCAAATGCAGGATAAATTGACCTCCACTGAAAGGAAGGGATATTGAGATAGTTGTCATCTATTAATTCAAAAACCGGAACTTCATTTGAACCGATGTTTCTGTAATAGCGCAATTTTGAAGAGAACGAATTATCGGGAGTACTATGGCGCCGATTGGCAACTACTAAATCAACCAATCCATCATAGTTCAGATCTTCAAAACATGGACTTGCATTGGTACCTACATCAATCATTTCCTCTTGTAAAAAACGTGTAGAGGTAAGTTCAAACAGAGGCAAATCATTTTGACCATCGTTCGAGTAATGCCACACAGAAAATCGATCTTCTGATTCAGATGAAGTGTTGGGACTCACGAGTAGTTCCTTGGTTCCATCGCCATCTAAATCCAAATAATATCCCGCGGGAAAGACGCTCATATTTACAGGCTCACTGCTTCCGTTATTCAAAGGAAAATCGAATTGTACGGTAGCAACACTATCTCTATTCTCTGTAGAATTGGTCATTAATAATGCTCCCATGTTTGATTCTGTAACATCCGAGAGAATTAAATCATCTATTCCGTTGTTGTCCAAATCAATTTGTAGCATTGTACCACCTGCGTGGAGACGATTGCTGCTCTCCAAATCTTCCGGACGAAATGATCTAGGATCAATTACATTGAACTGACACTCTGCCTCATCTCCAAAAAACATATCGAACGACTCAACGCTCTCGCTGAAATAACCATAACATCTATTCACGCATTCGAAGGCAGGCACAGTACAATTTCCATTTTCAACTGCCATATTTTTATAATAATAGACCGTATTGCTGAGTTCTGTAAAGGTGAAAAGATCTATATCCCCATCATCGTCATGGTCAGTAAAACTGGGTATATCGATTGAAAGAGAATAAATCGGAGCTGTAAATGGATCGTTACTAAAGTCATATTCCGCCATAACCAAATTGTTGAAATTGGGCGTCTGCAACTGCTCCCAATTCATCCCATTTTGGGCATTTCCGATATTAAAAAAGAGAACAAAACCACTTTGAGAATTTGTGGCAATATCCATTCTACCATCGCAATTAAAATCCCGAGTCACCACCCAGTTATCCAATCCTGCGGGCAATTGATTATTGAATGCACGTGTAAAATGATATGAACCATTGCCCATGTTTTCGAAAAGCATTTTTCTATCTCCATGCCGATCAAACACAAATAAATCAAGTAGTCCGTCATAATTGATGTCCAGTTGATTGAATTGAGGTGAATTCAATCCTCCTGCCCACGCGTTTTTCAATGCGATATCGTTTTCAATTACTTGCGGCAGATCTCTTGATCTTATTCTTTCTTGAGAAAAAGAATCCAATCCTATCATAACAGATAGAATCAAGAATAAGGCATTCATGCATTTCATACAGAAGCAAATATGATGATTATTCAATGGAAATTGTACCTTCGCCGCATGAGAAAATTAGATATTTTTCTTTTTATCCTTCTATTTGTTACACTCCTTTCCTGCAGTGATACAAGGGGCCCTAAAAATTCCCCAACAGAGCAACGAAAAGATACGACGCTTACACCCGAGCAGCGCAGCGTGCAGATTCGCGCCAATCGAGAAGGCGCGTATGACAGAAACAGTGCTTTCGCTTACCTCGTCTCTGATCCCGAAATGGGAATCTGGGCAGGAATGGTGAGGCGTTCGAAATGGGCGGAAACACTCAAAAATGGACCATGGCTTATATTGGGAATAAAGAACGAATTGCTTTTGGGTTTAGGAGAAGAAAAATTAAAAGCACTCCGAGACCCCAATAAAAGCTATTTAATGGATGAATTTGTAGGCCGCTATATCGTGAAGGAAAACTTAACTTTAGCAAAAGAAACGGGAGTAAAGCAACTGGCTACTATTTCCGGAGAAAATATAGAACTCCAGCCCGGAGGGCGTAATATTGGAACGGCCATTTATAGCGAGAAACAAATCATGACAGCATCGGGAAGTGTGGTTTACCTAACACAATTAATGCTTCAAGACTTAAGATAAAATTACATTTATGACTTACATCATTATAGCTTTATTCCTTTCCTTGTTTATTGTACTTATTGTATTGGTGCAACGGATGTTCAATCAATGGATGCAGTATAAAGAACGCAATTGGGCATTTCAACTGAAGTCAGATAATAATAAAGCGTTGAGTACCCTTCGGATCACTGCTTATGAGCGTGTCATAATTATGTTGGAGCGCATAAGTCCTACGAGTTTGGTGATGCGTCAAAACATCACTGGTTCATCTGCAGCAATGTTACAGTTGGAATTGATGCGCAGCGTGAGAGAAGAATTTGAGCACAACATATCACTTCAATTGTATGTTTCCGACGACACTTGGGAAAAGGTGCGCAATGCAAAGGATGAAGTGCTAGAGCTAATTAAAGAAGCGTTTCTTAAAGTTAAACCCGAAAGTGCCGCGATTGATTTGAGCCGAGAGATTTTTAAATTAGAGGCATCCACGAATACCCGCGCCATTAAAACGGCGCTCGACGCCATCCGAGCCGAGCTGGAGAGTAAGTATTGAATCTCACTCCCTCACCACCGTTTGGGAATCGATCCATAAATTATTCTGTGTGAGGTGCAGTAAATATGGCCCGGAGGGAAGGGCAGACACATCAAGTAGATAGGGAGTACCATGGATAATTTGTGAAGAGGCAACGCGTTGTTCCAAAACTTTTCTACCATCCATCGAAAACAAATGCAATACAAAATCTCCGTTCTGAAATTGTGATTGAATCGTCTCGGAAAGCGTTAAAGTGAT